>NZ_SMBN01000003.1:422705-588900 GCF_004342995.1 Curtobacterium sp. PhB146
GCGTGGAACCGCGCACGGGGTGAGAAGGTCCGCACGGTGCTGACGGGAGGCCCGGTGCGGGCCTGACCCGTGCCTCCCGTCCGGTGGTGGGTTGCGTCCAACGCACGGTGCCGGCTCCGTCGGCCGGTGCGGGGTTGGTGGCGTGGTGCGCGCTTGTGGCGCTGCACGGTGCGTGGAACCGCGCACGGGGTGAGAAGGTCCGCACGGTGCTGACGGGAGGCCCGGTGCGGGCCTGACCCGTGCCTCCCGTCCGGTGGTGGGTTGCGCCCAACGCACGGTGCCGGGTCCGTCGGCCGGCGCGGGGTTGGTGGCGTGGTGCGCGCTCGTGACGCTGCACGGTGCGCGGAAGCGCGCACGGGGTGAGAAGGTGCGCACGGTGCGCGGAACCGCGCACCGGGTGAGCAGGCGTGCATGGTGCCGGGTTGTCTTGTCGGTGTCGGTACCCGCCGGTACGCTGATCGACATGCACACCAGTTCCGGTGACGACGCCGCCCAGAGCCGGAGCGTGCACGCCGCCGACGGCCACGACCGGATCCGCGTGCGCGGTGCCCGCGCCAACAACCTGCAGGGGATCGACGTCGACCTGCCGAAGCGTCGACTCACGGTGTTCACCGGTGTGTCCGGGTCCGGCAAGAGCTCGCTCGTGTTCGGCACCGTCGCCGCCGAGTCGCAGCGGATGATCAACGAGACGTACAGCGCCTTCGTGCAGGGCTTCATGCCGTCGCTCGCACGACCCGACGTCGACCTGCTCGACGGCCTGACCACCGCGATCGTCGTCGACCAGGAGCGCATCGGCGCCGACCCGCGGTCGACCGTCGGCACCGCCACCGATGCGAACGCGATGCTGCGGGTGCTCTTCAGCCGTCTGGGCGACCCGCACGTGGGTGGTCCGAACGCGTTCTCGTTCAACCTGGCGACGGTCACCGCCGGGGGAGCGATCACCGTGCAGAAGGGCAAGGACGCCAAGGCCGAGAAGGTCTCGTTCACCCGGCTCGGTGGCATGTGCGCCGACTGCGAGGGGCGCGGGCTCGTCAACGACATCGACCTGACGCAGCTGTTCGACGACTCGAAGGCGCTCGGCGACGGGGCGATCACGATCCCCGGCTACGGCACCGACGGGTGGAACGTCCGGATGTACGCGGAGTCCGGGTACTTCGACAAGGACACCCCGATCCGCGACTTCACCGAGCAGGAGCGCGCCGACTTCCTGTACCGCGAGCCCACGAAGCAGAAGATCGCCGGCATCAACATGACGTACGAAGGGCTCGTTCCCCGGGTGCGCCGCTCGATGCTGCAGAAGGACCGCGAGGCGATGCAGCCGCACATCCGCGCCTTCGTCGACCGTGCGGTGACCTTCACGACGTGCCCGGCGTGCGGTGGCACCCGGTTGAACGACATCGCCCGCTCGTCGAAGATCGCGGGCCGGAGCATCGCCGACGTCTGCGCGATGCAGATCACCGACGTCGTCCCGTGGCTGCGGGCCATCGACGACCCCGGCGTCGCGCCGCTGCTCGACGGCCTCCGCGACCTGCTCGAGTCGTTCGTCGAGATCGGTCTCGGCTACCTCTCGCTCGACCGCCCGACCGGCACGCTGTCCGGGGGAGAGGGGCAGCGGGTCAAGATGGTGAAGCACCTCGGGTCGTCCCTCAGCGACGTCACGTACGTCTTCGACGAGCCGAGCACCGGGTTGCACCCGCACGACATCGAGCGGATGAACGGCCTGCTGCTGCGGCTGCGCGACAAGGGCAACACCGTCCTCGTGGTCGAGCACAAGCCCGAGGTGATCGCGATCGCCGACCACGTCGTCGACCTCGGCCCGGGCGCCGGCTCCGGCGGCGGGACGCTCTGCTACCAGGGTCCGGTGCAGGGGCTGCGGGGGAGCGGGACCATCACCGGTCAGCACCTCGACGACCGCGTCTCGGTGAAGACCGCCGTCCGCCGGTGCGACGGGGCGATCGCGATCCGCGGTGCGTCGGCACACAACCTGCACGACGTCGACGTGGACGTCCCCACCGGGGTGCTCACCGTCGTGACGGGCGTCGCCGGTTCCGGCAAGAGCACGCTGATCCACGGTTCGCTCGCGCATCGCGAGGGTGTCGTGGCCATCGACCAGAGCGGGATCCGCGGCTCCCGACGCAGCAACCCGGCGACCTACACCGGGCTGCTCGAACCCATCCGCAAGGCGTTCGCGAAGGCCAACGGCGTGAAGCCCGCGCTGTTCAGCGCGAACTCCGAGGGCGCGTGCCCCGCGTGCAACGGCGCCGGTGTCGTCTACACCGACCTCGGGATGATGGCGGGCATCGCCACCCCGTGCGTGGAGTGCGACGGCAAACGGTTCGACCAGTCGGTGCTCGGGTACCAGCTCGGCGGCAAGGACATCAGCCAGGTCCTGGGCATGTCCGTCGCCGAGGCCGTGGCGTTCTTCGCCGACGGTCCTGCCGCGCTACCTGCTGCGCACACGATCCTGGCGCGCCTGGCCGACGTCGGACTCGGTTACCTGACCATCGGGCAGCCGCTCACGACGCTGTCGGGCGGAGAACGGCAGCGCCTCAAGCTCGCGACGCACCTCGGCGAGCCGGGCGGCATCGTCGTGCTCGACGAACCGACCACCGGACTGCACCTGGCGGACGTCGCCCAGCTGCTCGGGTTGCTCGACCGCTTGGTGGACTCGGGCAAGACCGTCGTGGTGATCGAGCACCACCAGGCCGTCATGGCGCACGCCGACTGGATCATCGACCTCGGGCCCGGCGCGGGGCACGACGGCGGCCGGATCGTGTTCGAGGGCACGCCCGCCGACCTCGTCGCCGCTCGCTCGACACTGACCGGCCAGCACCTGGCGACGTACGTCGGCGTCTGAAGCAGGGGACAGGTTCGTGCGCAGAACCTGAACGTTGCCGGTGCGATTCGGATAGCGTTTGATCGACGCTCACGATCGGCTACCCGGCCTGGATCGGCGTCCTGATCGAAGGAGCTCCCATGTCCAACCCCGGCAACGCGCCCGCTCAGTCCAACACCTTCGGTGTCGTCTCCCTGGTGCTCGGCATCGTCGGCGTCGTCGGCGGCATCTTCATCGCCCTGATCGGCATCATCGCCGGCATCATCGGGCTCGTGCTCGGCATCCTGGCGCGCAAGCGTGGGGGCAGCCGCGGCACCGTCCTCGCCGGCATCATCCTGTCGGCCGTCGCGATCGTCATCGGCATCGTCGGCTACATCCTGACGGCGGTCATCCTCACCCAGTCGTGATGGAGCGCGTTCGCGGGCGCACTCGGTGCGTCCGCGGGCGTGCATCGTGAGCAGAAGAGGTCGAGTCCGCCATCCGGACTCGACCTCTTCTGCTCACCCGATGGCTTCGCGCCCGGTCCGGTCACCGGCGGTTCGCCCTTCGGCGAGGAACCCGGTGAAGGCAGCGCGCACACGGTCGAGGTCCGGCTCGAGCCCGGTGATGTGTCGGAGGCTCGCGACCGCCTGCCCGACGGCCATCCAGCCACCGTCGACCACCCGGCATCCGGCCGCACGTGCCGACCGGACGAGCGGCGTCTCGAGCGGGAAGTAGACGGCGTCGGAGACCCAGGCGCCTCGGGGGAGCAGCGCGGGGTCGAAGGCCTGCCGCGGGTCGTCGTTCATGCCGAGCGGTGTCGCGTTGACGGCTCCGTCCGCCGTCGCGAGTACCTCGTCGGCATCGGTCATCGCCAGGACACGGGCGTCGACGGGGGAGTCGGTCGGTGGCTCGAGCGTCGCGACGAGCGCCTCCGTGCGGCCGACGTCCGCATCGACGACGTCGAGCCGACGGACACCGAGTCCGACGAGCGCGTGGGCGATCGCCGAGCCGGCACCGCCGGCACCGAACTGCACGACGTGCTGCCCGGCGACCGATCCGAGGCCGCGTTCCACGGCGATCCGGAAGCCGGTCTCGTCGGTGTTGTACCCGATGCGGTGGCCGTCGCGGAACAGCACGAGGTTGACCGCACCGATCCGGGCAGCGCGCGGATCGAGCGCGTCGAGCAACGGGACGACGGCCTGCTTGCAGGGGTGCGTGACGTTGACCGCGCGGTACCCCTCGGCCTCGGCGGTGGCGAGCAGTTCCGGTAGATCGGCCGCAGTCCGGCCCACCATGTCGAGGTCGAGAAGACGGTACTCGTAGTCGAGTCCGAGCAGCCGGCCCTCTGCTTCGTGCATCAGGGGAGTCAGCGACCGCTGCAGTCCGACGCCGATCAGCCCGACGAGCGTTTGCGGCATCGTTCCTCCCGTGGCGTCGACCGGCCATCCGACAGTAGCGCGCCGTGCACGGAGCCCCGATACGTCATCAGCGCGGTGAGCGTACCGTCCGGCGCATGAGCTACAGCCAGCCAGACCCAGCCGAAGAGACCACCCAGAGCGAGACGCCGGAGCAGCCGGACACCGACCAGGAGAACCTGGAAGAACAGGGCGGTGAACCGGCGGCGCTCGAGATCGACGCCGACGACGTCCCGACGAAGCCCGTCGACTGACACTGTCGCCCGACGATGTGCTTCGTGAGCAGGAAAGGTCGGGTCCGCGCGTGGGACCCGACCTTTTCTGCTCACGAAACGCTCTGGTGCCGCTCGTACCTGTGCGCCGATAATGCGTATTATGTCAACTCAGATCCGGACAGGGGCTCCCCGTGCGTGAACTCGTCCTGAAGATGTCGATGTCGTTGGACGGCTTCGTGGCCGCTCCCCGATCCGAGTCGGACTGGATGTTCCGCGGCGGGAGTCCGGACTCGATGGCCTGGGTGCTCGACGTCGTCGCTGGTGCGGGCGTGCACGCCTTCGGCCGCAAGACCTTCGAGACCATCTCAGGTTTCTGGCCGACGGCGCCCGGGCCGATCGCCGAACCGATGAACCGGATCCCCAAGGTCGTCTTCACCAAACAGCACGACTTCGATCCACGCTCGGTGCCGGTCCCCGACCCCGACTCCCCTGCGGCGGCGACCTGGACGGGTGCACGCGTCGCAGCCGGACCGCTCGAAGCCGAGGTGACAGCGCTGAAGCAGGAGTCGGGCGGGTACGTCCTCGCTCAGGGCGGGACGGAGTTCGGTCGCAGCCTGGTCCGGGCTCGTCTGGTCGACGAGTACCGGCTGGCGGTCCTGCCCGTCGTGCTCGGGTCAGGCGATGGCGTGTTCACCGACCTGACGGACGAGCTCGATCTCGAACTGATCAGTTCTCAGGCCTTCGCAGGCGGCGCGCTCGGACTGGTGTACCGACCGAAGCGCTGAGCAGTTCCCGAGACGGCGCCGAGCAGTTCAGGAGACGGCGCCGAGCAGTTCAGAAGACGGCGACGGTCATCCCGGTCGCCGTGGCGGGACGGTCCATGGCCACGACGCGCCGGGCAGGTCGTCGAAACCGATCGTCCGACCGATCGAGTCGTCCGGACGCAGTCGCCCGGTGACGACGTCGGCGAGCATCGCCGCGTACTCCCCCACGGAGATCCCGTGGCTGCCGAGCAGTTCGAGCTCATCAGCGATGACGCGGCCCATCGGGATCACCGGCTCGGCTTCGTCGTCGAGCAGCAGGCCGACCTGCACGTGACGTCCCCGAGGGCGCAGGGAAGCGACCGCTGCGACGGAGGTCGCTCGGCTGCCGAAGGCGTCGATCGAGACGTGCGCGCCGCCGTCGGTGCGAGCGCGGACTGCGGCGACTGCCGCTCCGTCCATCGGCACCGTGACGGCGCCGAGTGCCGCGGCACGTTCGAGCGCCGCCGGCGAGACGTCCACCGCGACGACCTGTGCGCCCGCCGCGACCGCGACGATGATCGTCGACAGGCCGACGCCGCCGCAGCCGAACACGACCACCCACTCCCCTGCTGCGACCCGACCTCGGGCGTGCAGGGCGTGGTACGCCGTCCCGAACCGGCACCCGAGTGCTGCGGCCTCGGCGAAGCCCACGGCGTCCGGGAGCGCGACCACGTTGACGTCGGCGTGCGGGATGACGACCGACTCGGCGTGGGAACCGGGCAGCGTGAACCCGGGTTGCTGCTGGCGCGTGCACACCTGCGTTGCGCCGTCGACGCACTCCGGGCACGTCCCGCAGGCGAACACGAAGGGCGCGGTCACACGGTCACCGACCGACACCCGGGTCACCGAGGCCCCGACGGCCGTGACGACACCGGCGAACTCGTGCCCGGGGACGTGCGGCAGCGAGACGGAGTCGTCGTGCCCCTTCCAGGCGTGCCAGTCACTGCGGCACACCCCGGTGGCCGCGACCCGGACGACGACACCGTGGTCCGGTGCCACCGGATCGGGCAGGTCGACGATCGACGGGGCGGATCCGAACTGGTCGTACTGGACTGCGCGCATCCCGCCATCGTCCCAGACGGTGGTGCCGAGTTGTCCACAGGCGACGGATTGGCCGTTGCCCGCCGGCGGCGGCCGCCGGTTCACTGGTCCCATGGACGAACCGACTGCTCTGCACTTCTCCGCCGACCCCGCCGACCTCGACGTCGACCGCGTGCACCGCTGGCTCAGCGAGCAGTCCTACTGGGCACGGGGTCGCAGTCGTGCCACCCAGGACGCGATCATCGCCGGGTCCCGCAACTTCGGCGTCTACGACACGGCGACGGGTGCGCAGCTCGGGTACGCCCGGGTGATCACCGACGGGGTGACGTTCGGCTGGCTGGCCGACGTGTTCGTCGATCCGGACGCTCGTGGCCGTGGTGTCGGCGTCGCCCTCGTGCAGGGCGTGACCGAGGCGATCGAGCAACTCGGGTTGAAGCGGTTCGCCCTGTTCACCGCGGATGCGCAGGCACTGTACGAGCGGTTCGGGTTCCGTCCGCTCCCCGACCCGGAAGGCTGGATGATGCGCCCCGGGCCGGGGTTCGGCGCCGACGTGCACGACTGAACCGGACGCCGTGACCTCAGTACTCGATGCGGCCGTCCCGGTTGTGGAACTCGCCGGTGGGCCCGTCCGGCCCGACGGTGGCGAGCGCGACGGTCGCGTCCGTGCCCTCGGTGATCGTCTGGTGGCCACCGAACCCGTTGAACTCGGTGGCGGTGTACCCGGGGTCGCTGACGTTGACGCGGAACCCCGGCAGGTTCTTCGCGTACTGCACGGTCAACGCGATCACCGCGGCCTTCGACGCGGCGTAGGGCACCGCCGGCACCGCGTACTCGTCGTGGCCCGGGGTCGTCAACCACCGCGCGAACCCGACGCCCGAGGCGACGTTCACGATCACCGGGTGGTCGGATGCCCGCAGGAGCGGGAGCGCTGCCTGCGTGACCCGGACGATGCCGGTGACGTTGGTGTCGAGCACGGCGGACATCGCGGCGGAGTCGAGGTCGTCGACGCCGAACGACGTCCCGAGGATGCCGGCGTTGTTCACGAGCACGTCGAGGACGGGGATGGTCGCGATCGCGGCGTCGATGCTGTCCTGGTCGGTCACGTCGAGCTGGACCACCTGGGCACCGAGGGCGCGTGCTTCGTCGCCGGTGGACGGATCGCGCATGCCGGCGTACACGGTGTGGCCCGCGTCGACCAGGCGGCGGACGGTCTCGAGCCCCAGGCTGCGGTTGGCTCCGGTGATGAGTGTCGTTGTCATGCCCCCACTCTCCGCCCGAGCGGCTGACTCCCCCAGGCACCGTGCGACGGTGGGACCAGCAGTACCAGGACGGACGGGAGGCGCGGGGCCAGGATGGTGGACATGAGCGAGTTCGCGAGTGTGTTGCGTTCCTGGCGCGACCGCGTCCGTCCCGAAGAGGTCGGCCTGCCGGCCGGGCCCGGCCGACGGACCCCGGGTCTCCGACGCGAGGAGCTCGCTGCGCTCGCCGGGGTGAGCGTCGACTACGTCGTCCGCCTCGAGCAGGGCCGCGCGCTGAACCCCTCACCCCAGTTGCTCGGCGCGCTCGCTACGGCGCTCCGGCTCACCGCGGCCGAGCGCGACCACCTGTGCCGGGTCGCGGGCGTCGCTCCCCCGTCGCTCCAGGTCGTCCCGCGGCACATCACACCCGGGGTGCAGCGGCTCGTCGACCGGCTCGGCGACGTCCCGATCGCGGTGTTCACGGCGACGCACGACATCGTGCTGTGGAACGACCTGTGGGCTGCGCTGAACGGTGACCCCTCGCGGGCCGTCGGGATCGAGCGCAACCTGGTGTGGCGGCACTTCATGTACGCGCACGACGGCGTCGAGTGGGACGACGAGCACCAGGAGGAGTTCTCGAGCGACCTCGCAGCGGACCTCCGTCAGGCGTCCGGACGCTACCCCGCCGACCGCGAACTGGCCGAGCTCGTCGCGCGGCTGCGCCGGGAGTCACCCGAGTTCGAACGTCGCTGGGACACCGGTCGCATCGCCGAGCACCGGGCGAGCCGCAAGCAGGTGCACACGCCCGTCGGCCCCATCGAGATCGACTGCGACGTGCTGACGGTCCCGGGCGGCGACCTGCGGATCGTCGTCTACACCGCGGTCCCCGGAACCGAGGACGCCGCCAAGCTCGACCTGCTGCGGGTCACCGGCCTCCAGCAGTTCACGACGGCGCCGTGAAGCATCCAGCACCAGCACCCTACCGATGGAGCGTCGGCCGGGTGCGCGTGCAAGAATCTGCGCATGGATGCAGATAGTAGGTGTGGCCGGCACGTCGACGGTGAGTACGTCGAGCTGGCGGTCGAGGTCTTCAGCATGCTCGCCGACGCCACGCGGGTGCGGATCGTCCTGGCGCTCTCCGACGGCGAGCTGCCCGTGAACGACCTCGCCGCGCAGGTCGGCAAGTCGCCGGCAGCGGTCTCGCAGCACCTCGCCAAGCTGCGCCTCGCCCGCGTGGTCGCGACCCGGCACGAGGGCACTCGGGTCTTCTACCGCCTCACGAACGAGCACGCTCGCCAGCTCGTGTCGGACGCGATCTTCCAGGCCGAGCACCAGCTCGAGGGGACCCCCGCCCACCACCACGACGGAGCCTCTCGTGCCGACCGCCCTGCGTAGCCGCGGCGTCCAGTCGGCACTGCTCTCCGCGGTGCTCTTCGGTGCAGGGACACCTGCGGCGAAGCTGCTCCTCGACACGGTCGGCCCGTTCATGCTCGCCGGACTGCTCTACACGGGTTCGGGACTCGGGCTCGGCCTCATCCGGATCGTCCGACGCGCTCCGCGCGTGCACCTCGCCAGGGACGAGCAGTTGCCCCTCGCCGGAGCGATCCTCTTCGGCGGCGTCCTCGGACCGGTCCTCCTGCTGATCGGCCTCGTGAACATGCCCGCCTCAGGGGCATCGCTGCTGCTGAACGCCGAAGGCGTCGCGACGGCACTGCTGGCCTGGTTCGTGTTCCGCGAGAACTTCGACCGCCGCATCGCCCTCGGCATGCTCGCCATCGTCGCCGGCGCCGTCGTGTTGACCGTCCCGGCCGGGATCGAGTTCGGCAGCGCCTGGCCGTCGTTGGCGATCCTCGGCGCATGCTTGTCATGGGGCATCGACAACAACCTCACGAGGAAGGTCGCCATCCACGACGCGTCCTGGCTCGCCGCCGTCAAGGGCGGTGTCGCCGGGCCCGTGAACCTGCTCCTGGCCTCCCTGCTCGGCGCGCAGCTGCCGGCCATCGGGAACGTCGTCGCCGCGATGGTGGTCGGCTTCTTCGCGTACGGCGTGAGCCTGGTGCTGTTCATCGTCGCACTCCGCCACGTCGGCACCGCCCGCGCCGGCGCGTACTACTCGGTGGCCCCCTTCTTCGGCGCCGTCCTCGCGATCGTGCTCGGCGAACCCGTGACCGTGCCCTTGGTCATCGCCGGCGTCCTCATGGCCGTCGGGATCTGGCTCCACCTCACCGAGCGACACGAGCACGAGCACACCCACGAAGCCGTGACCCACGACCACTGGCACCACCACGACGAGCACCACCAGCACGAGCACGCCGAACCCGTCGCGGTCGGTACGTGGCACCGACACACGCACACTCACGAACCGCTCACCCACACCCACGAGCACTACCCCGACAGCCACCACCGCCACTCCCACTGAGGTGTCTCGGTCGACGACCGGCCGTCAGGCACCACGACGCCCCCGGCCGGCGCCGAGGGTCGTCGGCGTCAGTCAGTCGCGATCTCGCGCCATCCCCACCTCGGTGTTCCGGGTACCGACGGCAACGCCGTGCGGTGCGGCCGCTTCGATCCGTCCGAGCTCACTCGTGGAGAGGACGATGTCGGCGGCGGCGACGTTCTCCTCGACTCGAGATGCCTTCGTGGTGCCCGGGATCGGGACGGTTCCTGCCTGGATCAGCCATGCGAGAGCGAGCTGGGCGGTGGTGACGCCCTTCTCGTCGGCGATGACCTTGAGTGCGTCGACGACGCGGAGGTTCGCATCGATGGCTTCGTCGGAGAACCGTGGGAGGTTCCGGCGGGCATCGCCCTCGGGGAGGTCGTCCTTGCGGGTGACGGCACCGGAGAGGAATCCGCGGCCGAGCGGAGAGAACGGCACGAAGCCGATCCCGAGTCCTGAGGCGGTGTCGAGGACGCCGTTGTGCGCGGCGTCGCGCTCGAACAGGCTGTACTCGGATTGGATCGCGGTGATCGGGAAGGTCGCGTGCGCTCGGCGCAGTGTTGCGGCGGAGGTCTCCGAGACGCCGATGTACCGGGCCTTCCCGGCGGTGACCGCGTCGCTCATCGCCCCGATGGTGTCCTCGATCGGGACGTTCGGGTCGGCACGGTGCAGGTACCAGAGGTCGACGTGATCGGTTCCGAGGTGCCTGAGGGAGCGGTCGATCGCGCGACGGGCATGCTCCGGGGAGCCGTCGAGGCCGATCGGTCTGCCGTCATCCGTGAAGTCCGTCGCGAACTTCGACGCGACGACCACCCGGTCACGGTCAGCGCCGAGGGCCCGTCCGACCAGCCGCTCGTTCTCGAACGGCCCGTACGCCTCAGCCGTGTCGAACAGCGTGATCCCGAGGTCGAGCGCCCGGCGGATGGTCTCGACCGAGCCGGACTCGGTCGCGCCGCCGTAGAACGCGCTCATCCCCATGCACCCGAGCCCCATCGCGGACGTGACGAGGCCCTGAGAGCCGAGAGGAATCTGCTGCATGCGTGTGCTCCGTTCGCCGCCGGATCGTTCCGGACAACCTGACCTTCCACCTTGGTGCGCACACCATGTCAAGCGCGATACTCGATCCCGTGCTCCTTCCCGAAGTCCGCGTCGACGAGCCCGTCACGATCAGCGCCGCCGCAGGCCTGCTCGGCATCACCGTCGACACCGTCCGCTACTACGAGAAGGAAGGCATCGCGCCGGCTCCTGATCGTGGGCAGGACGGGTGGCGCCGCTACGACACGGCTGCGCTGAGCTGGCTCGCCGGGACGGTGATGCTCCGCGGTACGGGGATGAGCGTGCAGGAGATGCGCGAGTACGCGGCCGCGTACCGGGCCGGCGCCGACGATGCCGAGCGTCTTGCGCTCCTCGAACGACACCATGCGACCGTCCTCGCCCGGCAGGCCGAAGTCCAGCGGCACCTGGCCGCGCTGGAACGGAAGATCGACGCGTACCGCCGGACCATCGCTGCAAGGCGGCCCGAGACCGCGGAATCGACGGGTCCTTCGATGAGCGGTCGGAGCCATCCGGCACAGGCGGAAGGCTAGCTCCCCCGCAGCGCTTCCTCGTCCGCCGCGACGTCCTTCTGCACGGCGAACTGGGTCCGGTGCAACTCCTCGTACCGTCCGCCCACGGCCAGCAGTTCCTCGTGGGTCCCACGCTCGACGATCGAACCGTCCTCGACCACGAGGATCAGGTCCGCGCTGCGGATGGTCGACAACCGGTGGGCGATCACCATCGCCGTCCGCCCTTCGAGTGCCTCGCTGAGGGCAGCCTGCACGGCCGCCTCGGACGTCGAGTCCAGCGCGGCGGTGGCCTCGTCGAGGATGACGACGCGCGGCTGGGCGAGCAGGAGCCTGGCGATGGTCATCCGCTGGCGCTCGCCGCCGGACAGCCGGTAGCCGCGCTCCCCGACCATGGTGTCCAGCTGGTCCGGCAGGGAGCGGATGAGCGGTTCGAGCCGTGCGCGCCGGACGGCATCCCACACCTCGTCCTCGGTCGCCTCGGGCCGTGCGAGGCGCAGGTTGGAGCGGATGGTCTCGTGGAACAGGTGGCCGTCCTGCGTCACCATCCCCATGGTGTGTCGCATGGAGGCGAACGTGACGTCGCGGACATCCGATCCCGCCAGGCGGACGGCGCCGCTGTCGACGTCGTACAGGCGGGAGAGCAGCTGCGCGATCGTGGACTTGCCGGCCCCGGAGGTGCCGACGAGGGCGACGGTCTGCCCCGGCTCGATCCGGAACGAGACGCCGTGGAGCACCTCGTCACCGCCGCGGGTGTCCAGCGTGGAGACCTCCTCAAGTGAGGCGAGGGAGACCTTGTCCGCCGAGGGGTAGGCGAAACGGACGTCGTCGAACTCGACCGCCACCGGGCCGTCGGGGACGGTGCCGGCGTCGGGCTTCTCCTGGATGAGCGGTTCGAGGTCGAGGACCTCGAAGACGCGCTCGAAGCTGACCACCGCGCTCATAATCTCCACCCGGGCGTTCGCGAGGCTGGTCAGCGGCGCGTACAGGCGGGTGAGCAGGAGGGCCAGCGTCACCACGTCGCCCGTGTTCAGCTGGCCACCGAGTGCGAGGGCGCCGCCGACCCCGTAGACGAGCGCGAGCGCGAGGGCGGAGACCAGGGTGAGGGCGGTGACGAAGACGAACTGCAGCAGGGCACTCCGCACCCCGATGTCGCGGACCCGGGCGGCGCGCACCCGGAACTCCTCGGCTTCCTCGTCGGGCCGGCCGAACAGCTTCACGAGGGTGGCGCCGGGAGCGGAGAAGCGCTCGGTCATCTGCGTGCTCATGGCGGCGTTGTGGTCGGCGGCCTCGCGACGCAGTGCGGCGAGGCGGCTGCCCATGCGCCGCGCGGGGACGAGGAAGATCGGGAGCATGACGATCGCCAGGACCGTCACGAGCCAGGACGTGCTGAGCATGACGGTCAGGGTGAGGATCAGTGCCACGAGGTTCGTGACCACGCCGGACAGCGTGCCGCTGAAGGCCTGCTGCGCGCCGATCACGTCGTTGTTGAGGCGGCTGACGAGGGCACCCGTCCGTGTGCGGGTGAAGAACGCGATCGGCATCTTCTGCACGTGGTTGAAGACGGCGGTCCGGAGGTCCAGGATCACGCCTTCGCCGATGCGTGCCGAGAACCAGCGTGTCGCGAGCGACACCCCTGCGTCGCCCACGGCGACCAGGGCGATGACGACCGCGAGCCAGACGATCGTGCTGAGCGCGCCCCGGGCGACGATGACGTCGACCACCCGGCCGGCGAGCACCGGTGTCGCGACCGCGAGGACCGCGCCCACGACGGAGAGGACGATGAAGACCACCAGCTTGGCCCGGTAGGGCACTGCGAACGTCAGGATCCGCCGCACCGACTCGCGCGAGATGCCGTGCTTGCCGTCCTTGGCGGTGGAGATCTTGTACAGCGAGCTCCAGGCCACGCCTTCCATGCTCATGGCAGTCAGGATACGTCGGTCCTCGCGTCCCTCAGACCGCGGTGAACACCAACGAGGCGTTCTGCCCACCGAACCCGAACGAGTTGTTCAGCGCCGCACGCATGGTCGCAGTCCGAGCCGTCCCCGCCACCACGTCCAGGTCGATCGCCGGGTCCTGGTGCTGCAGGTTCAGCGTCGGCGGCACGACCCCGGTCTCGAGTGCCCGGACCGTCAGGATCGCCTCGACTGCTCCCGCCGCACCGAACATGTGCCCGATGGCGCTCTTCGGCGCGGTGACGAGCGCACCGGTCCCGACAGCACGACCGATCGCCGCTGCCTCACCGACGTCCCCGACCGGGGTCCCGGTCGCGTGCGCGTTGACGTGGTCGATGTCCGCACCGGTGAGCCCGGCCATCCGGATCGCCGCCGTCATCGCGCGCTCCTGCTCGCTGCCGTCCCCGAGCGGGGCGGTGATGTGGAACGCGTCCGACGTGATCCCCCACCCGGCAAGCGTCCCGTGCGACCGCTGTGCGCGGGCGGCGGCGTGCGAGGCCCGTTCCAGGACGACGAACCCGGCACCCTCGCCGAGCACGAACCCGCGGCGGTCGGCGTCGAACGGTCGCGACAACGTGGTGGGGTCGTCACCGTCGGGCTTCGCGAGGGCCTGGGACTGCGCGAACGAGGCCATCGTGACCGGCGTGACCGCCGCTTCGGTGCCGCCCGCGATGACGACGTCGGCCTCCCCGGTGACGATGAGCCGCGCGGCCGTCGCGATCGCCTCGGCACCGGACGCGCACGCCGAGACGGTCGTGTACGCACCGGCGCGGGCGCCGTACGCGATGCTGATCTGCGCCGCGGCCCCGTTGGCCATGAGCATCGGGACGGTCCGGGGCGACACCCGACGCGCACCCGAGGCGCCGAGCACGTCGTGTGCATCGAGCAACGTCTCCACTCCCCCGATGCCGGTCCCGACGACGACGGCCAGGCGGTCGCCGTCCACCGCGGGCGCGCCGGCGTCGGCCCAGGCCTCGCCGGCGGCGACGAGCGCGAGCTGCTGGCTGCGGTCGAGTCGGTTCGCCCGGACGCGACCGAGTGCGGAATCGGCGTCGAGTGCTGCGTCGGCGCCGACCATGATCGGCACCCGTTCCCAGAGCTGCCCGTCGCGGTGCAGCACGTGCACGCCGGAGCGTCCGGCGACCAGGGCGTCCCACAGCGGCGCGACGCCGTGACCGAACGGGGAGACCGCGCCGTAGCCGGTGATGGAGATGTCCACGAGTGCTCCTTCTTGTACGTTGAACAAGTGGAGTTGTACCACGTACAATTCAGAGATGGCAACCACCGACGGCGCCGGGACGACCCGCGGCGCAGCGACCCGGGCGAGGATCCTCGCCGCGACCGCCGGACTCCTCAGCGCAGGGGCAGCCGGTGGCGCGGGCGGAGCGAGCACCGCACGCCACGCCGTCACCGTCAGCGAGATCGCCCGTGCGGCCGGGGTCTACCCGAACCAGATCACGCACCACTACGGCTCGAAGGACCGCCTCGTCCTCGACGCCGCCTTCGCGCTCTTCCTCCGCGACACCACGCGCCTGCAGGTAGCCGGTCGGCGCGCCGGGTCCGCCGACGCGTTCCGTCAGGTGCTCGCACGCACCGCGCTCGCCATGCCGTCGACACTGCTCGTCGTGCGCGCGCTGGCCGCCGCCGGTGACGACGACGCCCAGCGGGAGCGCGTGCGACTCCTGCTCGCAGTCCTGTTCCGGCAGTCGGAGCGCTACCTCGAGCGTGTCGTCGCCGAACACGGCTGGACGAGTCCGAGCGGTGTCGGCCGTGATGCCCGGACGTTCTGGAGCGCGGTGTTCGGCGCGACGCTCCTTGCCGACGCGGGTGTCACCGGCGGGCCGTCGGACCTCGACCTGGCCGGCACGGTGTCCATCCGCTGAGCGCGGGACGACGAGCCGCGACGCCTACTCGCCGAAGCCGCTCCGCACCAGTCCCACCAGCGCGTCGACCGCGACCTGCGCATCGGTCCCGCTCGCCTCGATCGACACGGTGGCGCCCTTCGGCAGCGCCAACGCCATGATCGCCAGCAGGCTCTTCGCGTCCACGCCGTTCACGCGCACCGCTGCGTCGTACTTGGCTGCCGTCTTCACGAACTCCGCCGCGGGGCGGGCGTGCAGGCCGGTCTCGTTCACCAGTTCGACGCTCTCGGACGCGGCCACGTCGTCGACGCTGGCCGCCCCGTCACCCGGCCCCGTGCCTCCCGGCTGGTCACCGGACGGACGGGAGGCACTGCTCGCGTCGTCCGCGGACCCTGCGGCGGACGCCGCTGCAGCGAGCACTGCCTCGGCGTCACCACCCGTCTGGGCCGCGACGGCCGCGGCGACCGCGCCCTCGACGAGGGGCGCCTGCGAGACGTGCACGCGTGCGCGGACGTCGTCGTCGAGGAAGTCGAGCGCCGTGTCGGTGGTCAGGTAGGCCGAACCGAGGTCGCACAGGACCACGACGGCGTCGGCGTCGCCGAGCTCCTCGATGCCGGCGGTGATCGCCTCGAACGACGTGCCGATGCCGCCGTCGTCGGTCCCGCCCGCGGCGACGAGCGGCACGTCGGCCGCCATCTGGCGGGCGAGCTCGACGGTGCCGGAGGCGATCGCAGCGCTGTGCGAGACGATCAGGATGCCGACGGTCACGCGGCGGAACCCGTCGTCGCGTCCACCGCGGCACGCAGGATGTACGCCGTCGACTGCGCACCCGGGTCGCGGTGCCCGACGGCGCGTTCGCCGAGGTAGCTCGCACGACCCTTGTGGGCGACGAGCGGTTCGGTGGACTCGGCGCCCGAGGCGGCGGCGTCGGCCGCGGCGGCGAGCACCGCTGCCGGGTCGTCACCGGCTGCGGCGGCTGCGGTGGCGGCGTCGACCGCGGGGGTCCAGGCGTCCACCATCGTCTTGTCGCCGACGGCGGCCTTGCCGCGCGAGACCACGCCGTCGCGAGCTGCGGCGAGCACGGCGACGAGCGTGTCGGCGTCGAACTCGGTCGCGTCGCCAGCAGCCTGGGCTGCCTTCAGGTACGCGGTGCCGAACAGCGGGCCGGCGGCGCCGCCGACGGTGGAGATGAGCTTCGTCGCGACCGTCTTCAGCACGGCACCGGGCGTGTCGAACGACCCGCCGTCGACGGCCTCGAGCACGGCGCGGAAGCCGCGGTCGAGGTTCTCGCCGTGGTCTCCGTCACCGATCTCACGGTCGAGCGTGACGAGCTCGGCCCGGTGTTCGTCGATCGTCGCAGCGGTGCGACGGACCCAGTCGATGGCCCATGCGGTGTCGAGCGCCAATGCGGTTCCCTTCGTGTTCCCGGCCCGGTGGGCTCGGTGTCGTGGTCGGTGGTCGAGCGGCCGTACTCGGCCGCTCAGCGGCCCCAGCGCAGTGCCGGAGTCTCCACCGGTGCGTCCCAGAGTGCCGTGAGTTCCTCGTCGAGCACCGTGACGGTGAGCGAGAACCCCTGCATCTCGAGGGACGTGACGTAGTCGCCGACCAAACTACGCGTGACGTCGTACCCGCGGTCCGTCAGCACCTCGGCGGCGCGGCGGTAGGCGATGTACAGCTCGGACAGCGGGGTGCCGCCCATGCCGTTGACGAGCAGGAGCAGCTTCGAGCCGGCCGGGGCGTCGAGGTCGGTCAGGATCGGTTCGAGCACACGGTCGACGAGCTGGTCGGCCGGTGCCATCGGGATGCGCTCGCGCCCGGGCTCGCCGTGGATGCCGATGCCGAGTTCGACCTCGTCGTCGGCGAGCGTGAAGGACGGCTCCCCCGCGTGCGGCACGGTGCCGGACGCCAGGGCCAGGCCCATCGACCGCGTGACGTCGTTGACGTGGCGGGCGATCGCGGCGACGGCGTCGAGGTCGTCACCGCGCTCGGCCGCGGCACCGGCGCACTTCTCGACGACCACGGTGCCGGCCACGCCGCGGCGACCGGCGGTGTAGAGCGAGTCCTGCACGGCGACGTCGTCGTCGACCACGACGGCCTCGACGCGGATGTCGTCCATCTCGGCGAGCTCGGCGGCGGTCTCGAAGTTCAGGACGTCGCCGGTGTAGTTCTTCACGATGTGCAGGACGCCCGCGCCGCCGTCGACGGCCTTGGTGGCCGCGACGATCGGGTCGGGGGTCGGACTCGTGAACACCGGGCCCGGGACGGCGGCGTCGAGCATGCCGTACCCGACGAAGCCCG
This sequence comes from Curtobacterium sp. PhB146, assembly GCF_004342995.1. Taxonomy (NCBI): domain Bacteria; kingdom Bacillati; phylum Actinomycetota; class Actinomycetes; order Micrococcales; family Microbacteriaceae; genus Curtobacterium; species Curtobacterium sp. PhB146. Next base: position 440,350 of record NZ_SMBN01000003.1, read on the forward strand.
CGTGCAGCGGCTCGTGTCCGCTGCCGCCGCCACTGACGATGCCGACCTTGCCGGCGACGGGTGCGTCGGAGCGGTGCAGGTGGATCGGGTCCTCGACCAGGACGACGTGTCCGGCGTGTGCCCGGGCGAATCCCCGGACGGTCTCGTCGACCACGGCCTGCGGGTCGTTGATGAGCTTCTTCATGCGCGTGCCTCCACGGGTACGGGGCCGAGCCGAGGCGAACTGCACACCGCCGTCGTCGACCGGAGTGCGCCCAATCTACATCCGACGCCCGGGCGCTCGTTCGTCCGGTCTGCACGTTCGTGCAGTGCGACGGGGACGCGTCACCGGCTCGCGATCCCCCGCAGCGCACGCCGGTTGCACGTTCGTGCACGATCCCGGACTTCCCTCAGGAATTCATCGCCGCGTCGTTCGCCTCGTCACTAGGCTCGGCCTCAATCACTCAACGGGGAGTGCGGCGCAGCACCACCGGACCCCCACCTCACGCACTGGAGGTCACCGATGGACGACATCGGCGTCAAGTTCCTGTCCGAGCTCGTCGGTACAGCGATGCTCATCATCCTGGGTGGCGGTGTCGTCGCCGCCGTCTCCCTCACGAAGTCGAAGGGCTTCGGGGCCGGCTTCCTCATGGTCACGATCGGTTGGGGCTTCGCGGTCTTCGCCGGCGTCCTCGTGTCCTACAAGTCGGGCGGCCAGCTCAACCCGGCCGTCAGCCTCGCCCAAGCCATCCTCGGCAACATCAGTGTCGGCACGATGCTCATCTACTGGCTCGCGCAGATGATCGGCGCGGTCATCGGTGCCGTCATCGTCTGGCTCGCCTACAAGCAGCACTTCGACGAGGAGCCCGACGCCGCTGCGAAGCTCGGCGTGTTCTCCACCGGGCCCGCGATCCGGTCGTACGGCTGGAACGTCGTGACCGAGATCATCGGCACCTTCGTGCTCGTCTTCGTCATCCTCGCGATGACGAACGGCAAGGCACCTGCGGAACTCGGCGCCGTCCCCGTCGCCTTCCTCGTGATCGCGATCGGTGTCAGCCTCGGTGGCCCGACCGGCTACGCCATCAACCCGGCCCGTGACCTCGGCCCGCGCATCGCCCACGCCTTCCTGCCCATCAAGGGCAAGGGCTCGAGCGACTGGTCGTACGCCTGGGTGCCGGTCGTCGGACCGCTCGTCGGCGGTGCACTCGCCGCCGTGCTGTCGCTCGCGCTGCTGCCCGTCGTCAGCTGAACCAACCCAACCCCGGGGTGAGCGGCCCGCGATCGCGTGCCGCTCACCGCACCGAACACCCGTAAGGAGCACCAATGGCCGACTACATCGTCGCCATCGACCAGGGCACGACCTCCACCCGAGCGATCGTCTTCGATCACTCCGGCTCGATCATCTCGACCGGGCAGAAGGAGCACGAGCAGATCTTCCCGCGCGCCGGGTGGGTCGAGCACGACCCCGCCGAGATCTGGGACAACACCCGCGAGGTGATCGGTCAGGCACTGTCGCGTGCCGACATCACGCGTCACGACGTCGCCGCCGTGGGCATCACGAACCAGCGCGAGACCGCCGTCGTCTGGGACAAGACCACCGGCAAGCCGATCTACAACGCGATCGTCTGGCAGGACACCCGCACGCAGTCGATCGTCGACAAGCTCGCCGACGGAGACACCGACCGCTACAAGGCCATCGTCGGCCTCCCGCTCGCGACGTACTTCGCCGGCACCAAGATCATGTGGATCCTCGAGAACGTCGAGGGTGCGCGTGAGAAGGCCGAGGCCGGCGACCTGCTCTTCGGCACCACCGACACCTGGGTCCTCTGGAACCTGACCGGTGGCGTCGACGGCGGCGTCCACAAGACCGACGTCACGAACGCGTCCCGCACGCTGTTCATGGACCTCGAGACGCTCCAGTGGCGCGACGACATCCTCGCCGACTTCGGTGTGCCGAAGTCGATGCTCCCGGAGATCGTCAGCTCTTCCGAGGTCTACGGCCACGTCGAGTCGTCCAACCTGCTCCGTGAGGTCCCGATCGCGGGCATCCTCGGCGACCAGCAGGCCGCGACCTTCGGCCAGGCGGCGTTCGACCAGGGCGAGTCGAAGAACACCTACGGCACCGGCAACTTCCTCATCTTCAACACCGGTACCGAGATCGTCCGCTCCGAGAACGGCCTGCTCACCACCGTCGGCTACAAGCTCGGCGACCAGGAGACGCACTACGCACTCGAGGGCTCGATCGCCGTCACGGGCTCGCTCATCCAGTGGCTCCGCGACAACCTCGGTCTCATCGGCAGTGCCCCGGAGGTCGAGGCGCTGGCCAAGACCGTCGAGGACAACGGCGGCGTGTACTTCGTGCCGGCGTTCTCCGGGCTCTTCGCGCCGTACTGGCGTCCGGACGCTCGCGGCGCCATCGTCGGCCTGACCCGTTACGTCAACAAGGGGCACATCGCGCGTGCGGCCCTCGAGGCGACGGCGCTGCAGACCCGCGAGGTCCTCGACGCGGTGAACGCCGACTCGGGCGTGGACCTGACCGAGCTCAAGGTCGACGGCGGCATGACCGCCAACAACGAGCTCATGCAGTTCCAGGCCGACATCCTCAACGTGCCGGTGGTGCGTCCGGTCGTCGCCGAGACGACGGCGCTCGGCGCGGCCTACGCGGCCGGTCTCGCGGTGGGCTTCTGGGCCAACCTCGACGAGCTCCGTGCCAACTGGCAGGAGGACAAGCGCTGGGAGCCGCAGCTCGACGCCGCGGAGCGCGAGCGCACGCTCCGCCTCTGGAAGAAGGCCGTCACGAAGACCTTCGACTGGGTCGACGAGGACGTCCAGTAGCGACGCAGGCGCACGCTGACCGCGTGCACTGAACGCACCGACGGGAGGCCCGGTGCCGGTTCCTGGAACCGGCACCGGGCCTCCCGTCAGTTGCGTCTACTGCGCGTCGGTCGCGGTCGGGACCGCGATCCAGTCCGCCAGCTTGCGGGTGCCGGCGCCGGAGTCGATCGCCTCGGCGGCCACCGCGAGCTGCTCGCGGAAGCGCTGCAGGATCGGTCGGTCGGACTCGGTCGGGTCCTGCGCCAGACGGAAGGAGACCAGTCCCGCTGCGGCGTTGAGCAACACGATGTCGCGCACCGGGCCCGTCTCCCCCGACAGCACGCGGTGCACGACGGCTGCGTTGTGCTCGGGGTCGCCACCGAGGAGGTCTTCGGTGCGTGCACGTGCGATGCCGAGGTCGCGCGGGTCGAGGTCGTGCTCGATGATGCGCCCGCCGGTGACCTCCCAGATGTGGCTGTGGCCGGTGGTGGTGAGCTCGTCGAGGCCGTCGTCGCCGCGGAAGACCAGGGCGGTCGCGCCGCGGGTCTGGAACACGCCCGTGATGATCGGCACGAGGTCGAGCTGCGCGACGCCGACGGCGTTCGCTTCGCACCGTGCGGGGTTGACGAGCGGCCCGAGGAAGTTGAACACCGTGGGCACGCCGATCTCGCGGCGGACCGGCCCGGCGTGCGCGAAGCCCGGGTGGAACGCGTTCGCGAACGCGAAGGTCAGTCCGACACGCCGGAAGGTGTCCGCGACACGCGCGGCGTCCATCGTGAGATCGAGCCCGAGTGCGGCGAGCACGTCGCTCGAACCGGACTTCGACGAGCTCGCCTTGTTGCCGTGCTTCACGACGGGCACCCCGGCGGCGGCGATGACGATCGCCGCCATCGTCGAGACGTTCACGGTGCCGACGACGTCCCCACCCGTGCCGACGATGTCCAACGCCATCGGGTCGACGTCCAGCGGAACGGCGGCGTCGAGGATCGCGTCGCGGAACCCGACCACCTCGTCGACGGTCTCGCCCTTCGCGCGGAGCGTCACGGCGAACGCGGCGATCTGTGCCTGGGTGGCGCGCCCGTGCACGATCTCCTCCATGGCCCATGTGGATTGCCTGATCGTCAGGTCCTCGCGCGCCATGAGCGCGCTGATCACTGCAGGCCAAGAGAGTGCGTCAGGCATGGCTCGATCGTAGTGAATTCGAGAGACCCGCCAGTCTCCTGCGAAAACACTGTCTGGGGTTTCGGCCATAATGGAGGACGTGACTAGCACCCCTCTCTCCAGATCCGCCAGCGGTCCGGCCCTGAACAGGCCGAACGCCGTTGCCGTGGGGACGATCGTGTGGCTGGGCAGCGAGGTCATGTTCTTCGCCGGCCTGTTCGCGATCTACTTCACGCTGCGCAGCACGTCCCCCGAGCTGTGGGCGGCCGAAACCTCCAAGCTCGAGGTGCCCTTCGCCTCGGTGAACACGATCATCCTGGTGCTGTCCAGCTTCGCGTGCCAGTTCGCCGTGTTCGCTGCAGAGCGCTTCCAGGTGCACCGCACGAGCTGGAACCCGCGCCACTGGGGCATGACGGAGTGGTTCTTCGTCACCTACGCGATGGGCGCGATCTTCGTCTGCGGCCAGATCTTCGAGTACGCCAACCTCTGGCACGAGGGCGTCACGCTCTCCTCCAGCGCCTACGGCTCGGCCTTCTACATGACGACCGGGTTCCACGGCCTCCACGTCACGGGTGGCCTCATCGCCTTCCTGCTGACGCTCGGCCGCGGCTTCGCCGCGAAGAACTTCGGTCACAAGGAAGCGACCACCGCCATCGTCGTGTCGTACTACTGGCACTTCGTCGACGTCGTGTGGATCTTCCTCTTCGCCGTCATCTACCTTCTCAAGTAGGAACTGGACACCCCCGAGCACATGTTCAACAGAACCAAGACCAAGAAGGGCCGCCGTTCACCGATGGCGACCGTCTCGCTCATCGTCGTCGGCCTCATGACCACCGGCGGTGCGTACGCGCTCTTCAGCTCCACGGCCAACGCCGACGACAGCACGAGCACCGTCGCGGCGACCAGCCAGTCGAAGGTGAACGAGGGCCAGAAGCTCTTCGCCTCGAACTGCGCGACCTGCCACGGCCTCTCCGCCCAGGGCACGAGCGAGGGTCCGTCCCTCATCGGTGTCGGCGCCGCCTCGGTCGACTTCCAGGTCGGCACCGGCCGCATGCCGATGGCCGCCCAGGGTCCGCAGGCCGAAGAGAAGCCCGCGCAGTTCACCGACGAGCAGGTCGACGCCCTCGCCGAGTACGTCGCCTCGCTGGGCCCCGGCCCGGCCGTCCCGTCCACCGAACTCACCAACGGTGAGGACGGCGACGCGGCCGAGGGTGCCGAGCTCTTCCGCATCAACTGCGCCATGTGCCACAACGTGGCCGGCGCCGGCGGTGCCCTGACCGAGGGCAAGTACGCCCCGAACCTGTCGACGGTCTCCGGCAAGCACATCTACGAGGCGATGCAGACCGGCCCGCAGAACATGCCGGTCTTCAACGACCTGAACCTCACGCCGGAGCAGAAGGCCGACATCATCACGTACCTCAAGTACGTGCAGGACAACAAGTCGCCCGGCGGGTTCGCACTCGGCTCCCTGGGCCCGGTGGCCGAGGGCCTGTTCATCTGGATCTTCGGACTCGGCGCGGTCGTCGCGATGACCGTCTGGCTGACCGCGAAGTCCAACTGATCGTCCGTGTCGAACGACACTGAAGGGAACACCATGGCAGAGCACGACGACGAGACGCTGAACTCGTCCTCGGCTGTCGAGAAGCACGGCACGACCACCTCCCCCGGGATCGCGGTGCTGCCCACCGACCCGTTCGAGAACCCGGGTGAGCCGCCGCACCGCGCGCGCCGCACCGACGTCGACCCGAAGAAGCAGCGCCTGGCCGAGCGTCAGGTCGCGACCTTCTTCTACCTCTCGATCGTCGGCAGCGTCCTCTCGATCGCGGCCTACGTCGCGTTCCCGATCGACTCGAACGACTTCGGGACGGTCCGCACCGCGAACCTCTTCCTCGGCCTCTCGATCGCCCTCGCGCTCATCGCGCTGGGCCTCGGCGCGGTCTACTGGTCGAAGTCGCTCGTCGTCGACCGCGAGATCACCGAGCTCCGCCACGGCACCCGCGGCACGGACGCGACGCGCGCCAAGGCCGTCGAGGCCTTCCAGCTGGCCGACAAGGAGTCCGGCTTCAGCCGTCGCAAGCTGATCCGCAACTCGATGATCGGTGCGCTGGCCGCGTTCCCGCTGCCGGGCATCGTCCTGGTCCGCGACCTCGCTCCGGCCGAGGACCCGAACGAGCTCCTGCGCCACACCTTCTGGAAGCAGGGCCTGCGCCTGACGAAGGACCCGACGGGTCTGCCGATCAAGGCCTCGGACGTGACCATCGGTTCGGTGTTCCACGTCATCCCGGACGGCATGCTCGACTCCGAGCACATGCTCGAGGAGAAGGCCAAGGCCTCCGTCCTCCTCATGCGTCTCGACCCGAAGGACCTCAACCCGTCCAAGGGCCACGAGAACTGGGGCTACGACGGCATCGTCGCGTACTCCAAGATCTGCACCCACGTCGGATGCCCGGTCGCGCTCTACGAGCAGCAGACGCACCACCTGCTGTGCCCGTGCCACCAGTCCACCTTCGATGTCTCGAACAACTGCGAGGTCATCTTCGGTCCGGCCGCACGCCCCCTCCCCCAACTTCCGATCGCGATCGACGACGACGGCTACCTGGTTGCCCAGAGCGACTTCCACGAGCCGGTCGGACCGTCCTTCTGGGAGCGTGAACGCTGATGACCAGCACCCCCACCACCACGGCACCGAGCAGCACGGCCAACAAGCCGGCTCCGGAGCGCGGATCCCGCATCATCGGCGGGGTCTCGAACTACATCGACGAGCGCACCAGCATCTCAGGGCTCGTCAAGGAAGTCGGCCGGAAGATCTTCCCGGACCACTGGAGCTTCATGCTCGGCGAGGTGGCGCTGTACAGCTTCGTCGTCGTCCTGCTCTCCGGTACGTTCCTGACGTTCTTCTTCCAGGCCTCCATGGCCGAGGTCGTCTACAACGGCACGTACGTCCCGCTCAAGGGCGTCGAGATGTCGACGGCGCTCCAGTCCACGCTGGACATCTCGTTCGACATCCGCGGTGGGCTCTTCGTCCGCCAGGTCCACCACTGGGCGGCCCTGCTGTTCGTGGCGTCGATCATGCTGCACATGGCCCGCGTGTTCTTCACCGGTGCCTTCCGCAAGCCGCGTGAGCTCAACTGGGTCTTCGGCTTCCTGCTCTGGGTCCTCGCCATGGGTGAGGGCTTCACCGGCTACTCGCTCCCCGACGACCTGCTCTCCGGAAACGGTCTGCGGATCATCGTCGGCATGATCGAGGGTGTCCCGGTGATCGGCGTCTGGATCGCCTACCTGCTCTTCGGTGGCGAGTTCCCGGGCACCGACATCGTCGGCCGCCTGTACACGCTGCACATCCTGCTGCTGCCGGCGATCCTCGTCGCGGTGCTCGGTGTCCACCTCGTGCTCGTCGTGATCAACAAGCACACCCAGTTCGCCGGCCCGGGCAAGACCAACGACAACGTCGTCGGTGTCCCGATCCTCCCGGCGTTCGCCGCCAAGGCCGGTGGGTTCTTCTTCATCGTCGCGGGCATCATCGCCCTCATCGCGTCGATGTTCACGATCAACCCGATCTGGAACTACGGCCCGTACGACCCCTCGCCGGTCTCCGCCGGTACCCAGCCCGACTGGTACATCGGCTTCGCCGACGGCGCACTGCGCCTGGTGCCGCCGCACTGGGAGGTCGTGTGGTTCGGCTACACGGTGTCGTTCAACATCCTGGCGCCCATCGCGGTCCTGGTGCTGCTCATCCTCGCGATCCTGCTGTACCCGTTCCTCGAGTCGTGGATCACCGGCGACAAGCGCGAGCACCACATCCTGGACCGTCCGCGCAACGCCCCGACCCGCACGGCGATCGGTGCCGCCGGCATCACGCTCTACGCCAGCCTCTGGGCTGCGGCGTCGTCGGACATCATCGCGACCCACTTCCTGGTGTCGATCGAACACGTGATCCACGTGATCCAGGCAACGACGGTCCTCGGCCCGTTCGTCGCCTTCTGGATCACGAAGCGCGTGTGCCTCGCACTCCAGAAGAAGGACCGCGAGATCGTCCTGCACGGCTACGAGTCCGGTCGCATCGTCCGACTCCCCCACGGTGAGTACATCGAGGTGCACGAGCAGCTCGACGAATACGAGCGCTGGAAGCTGCTGCAGTTCAACGAGTACAAGCCGCTCATGATCCGCCCGAACGCCAAGGGGCAGATCACCGTGGTCCAGAAGGCCCGTGCGAGCGTCTCCCGCTTCTTCTTCGAAGACCGCATCGAGCCGGTCTCGAAGGCCGAGCTCGAGGCAGCGCACGCCGCCCACCACGGCCCGGACCTCGAGGGCAGCCACCAGCCCCCGCAGGTCGAGGAAAAGCACTAAGCACGACGACAGGAACCCCCGCCACCACGTGGCGGGGGTTTCTTCGTGCGATGGGCGAAACGCCGCCCCCAGTTCACGGCTGGTTCACCGACACGTGCTGGACTCATCCAGGACGGTGTGGCAACGTGTTGCACCACGCATCCGCCAACGGAATGAGACCCCGATGGACAGCCGGACGGCCGAACACCCCAGGCCGAACCACTTCCTCCTCCACCTCAGCGACACCCACCTCGTCTCCGGCGACGGCGATCTGTACGGCGGGGTCGACTCCGCCGCACGGCTCACCGAGATCGTCGCGGACATCGAAGCATCAGGGACCCGGCCCGAGGCGATCGTCGTCACCGGCGACGTGGCCGACAAGGGCGAACCGGGTGCCTACGCCCGTGTCCGCGAGATCGTCGAGCCGGCTGCCCGCCGGATCGGTGCCCAGGTCATCTGGGCGATGGGCAACCACGACGAGCGCGGCGCGTTCCGTCAGGAGCTCTTCGGGTTGCACCCCACCGACCGTCCGGTCGACTTCGTCTACGACGTGAACGGTCTCCGGGTGATCACCCTCGACACAAGCGTCCCGGGCCACCACCACGGCGAGGTCTCCCCCGAGCAGCTCGACTGGCTGGCCGAGGTCCTGTCCGAGGCTGCGCCGCACGGCACCATCCTGGCGATGCACCACCCGCCCGTGCCGAGCGTGCAGGACCTGACCGTCCTCGTCGAGCTCCGCGACCAGCAGGCCCTGGCCGAGGTGCTGGAGGGCAGTGACGTCCTGTCCATCATCGCCGGCCACCTGCACTACTCGACCAGCGCGGTCTTCGCGGGTATCCCCGTGTCGGTCGCCAGTGCCACCTGCTACACGCAGGACCTCACCGAGTTCCAGGGCGGCACGCGTGGGCGGGACGGCGCGCAGTCGTTCAACCTGGTGCACGTCTACGGCCACAACGTCGTGCACTCGGTCGTCCCGATCGGGCACTACTCCACGGTCGGCGAACCCGTGTCGGCCGTCGAGACCGAGGCCCGACTCGCAGCGCACGGGGTCACGATCCCGCCCGCGGTCGAACCGGCTCCGGTGACCTCGAGCATCCCGGTCTTCACGCTCGACTCGGTGCCGGTCTCCCCCGTCCACCGGTAGGTCGCCGCACTTCGTGAGCAGCAATGGTCGGGTCCGCAGTGCGGACCCGACCATTTGTGCTCACCATGTGCGGTGGGCGTGCGCGCGGGGCGGACGGGAGGCGCGTGGGGGGCCGCCACGGGCCTCCCGTCCGGCCGGTGGTCGCGACCCACCGCGAGACGTGTGTCAAGCGGTCAGCTTGCGTCGTCTGACGGCGCGCGTGCCGACAGGCCGTGACCGGTCGGCGGTCGGCGGTCGGCGACGGGGCGGGGCGGTCGGGAGGCGCGTGGCGGGGCCGCCACGGGCCTCCCGTCCGGCCGGTGGTCATGACCCACCGCGAGACGTGTGTCGAGTGGTCAGCTTGCGTCGTCTGACGGGGCGGGCGCCGACAGGCCGTGACCGGTCGGCGGACGGCGGTCGGCGCCGAGCCCGGAGCGCGTGGCTGGGCTTCGGCGCCGGGCTCGCAGGCTCGCCCGGAGCCGTGGCTGGGTTTCGGCGCCGGGCTCGCAGGCTCGCCCGGAGCGCCCCGGCAGGACGCTTCGCGTCCTAAGCGCCGGGGCGCTCCCACGGCGCAGGGAAGGGGAAGTAGCGCTCGAGGAAGTCGGTCACGCGCTGCGTCCGCTCCTCGTCGCTGACCTCCGGGAAACTGCCGTCGTTCAGGCAGAAGAAGTCCGCGTTCCGCTTCTTGAGCAACTCGTCGAGCGACCGCAGCCCGGACTGCATCGTGGTGTCGATGTAGCGGACGTCGGCGTTCTCCTGCGTGATCGCCCGACCCGTGAGCAACGAGTAGTAGTGGTAGAGCGAGTTGGTCACCGAGATGTTCTCGGCTGCACGGAAGCGCGACGCCGCCGTGGCACGGAACTCGTCGGCGAACTCGTGCTCCATCTCCGTCATGATGGACGACCGGAGCGGGGTGGGCGCGTGCTCGAGGTGCCTGGTGGTGACCGCACCGAACCGCTGCTGCAACAGGCGACGGTTGACCCGCGCGGAGTTCTCGAACCCGCTGCGCGCGGCGTTGTTCACGCCGAGGCCGATGCGGGTGGTGGCGAGGATGAACTTCGACACCGACCCCGGGCTGAAGAACACCGAGGGGTCGACGGTGCGGCCGAAGAACATGTCGTCGTTCGAGTAGATGAAGTGCTCGCTGATGCCCGGGATGTGGTGCAGCTGCGACTCGACGGCCTGTGAGTTGTGCGTCGGCAGCACGGACGGGTCGGCGAAGAACTCCTCGCTGCGCACGATGCGGACCTTGGGGTGGTCGGCGAGCCAGTGCGGCGCGGGTGAGTCCGTGGCGATGTAGATCTGACGGATCCACGGTGCGAACGTGTGCACCGAGCGGAGTGCGTACTTGAGCTCGTCGATCTGGCGGAACCGTGCGGGGGCGTCGTCGCCCTCGCCCAGGACGGCCGTCGCCTGCGCAGCCTGGCGAGCGCGCTGGTACTCGATGGCGTTGCCGTCGACCCACGAGAAGACGATGTCGATCGGGAACCGGATGTCGGAGACGTGGTCGTCGAACATGTGCTCGACGGTGCGCCAGGTGCGGCCGTAGCGCTCGATGTCGACGAGCACGAACTCGTCGACCGGCAGGCTGCGGCGCATCAGGGCGTTCTCGACGGGCGCGAGCACCTCGGTGTCGGTGAGTCGCCAGAACTCGAGCTGCACGCTCGTCTCGGCGCCGTAGCGCAGGCGACCGAGGGGCTCGAGACGCGGGCGGAAGACGCGCAGCACCGGCTCGTCGACGGGCCCGAGACCGTCGTCCTGCACGAGCACGGCCGGTTCCCCGGGGGGCTTCGCGTAGAACGGCTCGTTGACGGCGGCGGCCATGACGGCGCTCTCCGCACGCTGCCGGTCGCGCTCGTCGATCGCGATGACCGGACGCTCGTCGTTGCCGCGGATGAGCAGGTGGTCGACGTCGGCCTCGGTCAGCGCGTCGTCCAGGAACAACAGGTCCTCGATCATCGACTGCTGCGGCGTCAGGTGGCCGTTGAGCAGCGTCAGGCGCCCCTTGCGGACGACGACGTCGGGCCGGTCGAGACCGCCGGAGGACGGTCGAGGGGTCAGCAGAGGACTCTCGGTCACCGGCTCGGTCTCGTCGTTCATCCATGCCCTTCGGGTCGTGCTGCCGGGTCCTGTACCCGACCCTGCGATCCTACCGTCCGCCCGCCCGGTCGGTTCCGCAGGCGGTCAGCGGAGCCGGTCAGGAGGCCCGGGGTGCGTCCGCCTCGCGCGGCACCTTGACGGCGATGCCCACCACGATGAACAGGGCGGCAGCCAGGATCTGCAACGCGGCCCACACCTGGCCGGGGATCGGCACCGTGACCAGGGGGTTCCAGCAGACGGCGACGGCGGCCATCAGCACGGCGGCCCACCACGTCTTCCCGCGCACCGCGAAGACGAGCACGATGAGGGACAGCACCGTGATGCCCCAGCGGGCGAAGACGAAGCCGGACGAGTCGATGATCGCCACGCAGGCGAGCAGGACGATTGCGGCGATGAGCGACGGCGCGAGTGCCGGCCGGGTGAACCCCGGGGTGGCACGGGTGTTCGTCGTCCCCGCAGTCGGTCGGACCGGTGTAGCGGGCACGCCGTTCTGCGACGACCCCACCGGGGGTCGTCCCTTGCGGGTAGCCATCAGGCGGGGGCCTCGTCGAGGTCGATGGCCGTGAAGGACCGGGACATCGGCGGGAGACCCCGCACACGCTCGAGCGCGGGTACCAGCTCGCCGAGGTAGGCCCGGTAGCCCTCGTCGGTGAGGTGCAGGCCGTCGTCGGTGAAGCGGTCGTCGAGGTGTTCGCCGTCCGCCAGCGCGGGCCAGGCGTCGAGGTACTGCGCGTGGCAGGTCGCGACGAACTGCCGCAGGTGCCGGTTCGCCTCCTCGATCTTCGCCGTGTACTCGGCCTGACGGGGCAGGACGGAGACGAGCAGCAGCCGGACACCGGGCAGCTCGCGCCGCAGGGTGACGAGGATCGTCTCGACGTTGCGGACGACGTGTTCCGCGCTCGCCCGGTGGTTGCCGAAGTCGTTCGTGCCGATCAGCAGCACGATCACCTCGGGCTGTTCGGCGACGACCGCGTCGAGCCGAGCGAGCACGCCGTCCGTCGTGTCACCGCTGATGCCCTGGTTCAGGGTCTGCTCGTCGGGGAGCCAGCTGTCCCACGACCCCTGGGCCGTGATGCTGTCCCCCAGGAACAGGACGGGACTGCGTTCCTCGGTCATGCTGCCTCCTCGTTCGCCGGTTCCGGACTCCCATTGTGCTGGGTCCGGTTGCGCTGCGTCGACTCGGTGTTGTCCGACTCGCGCTCGGCGGCCGCGGTGATGCGCTCGACCATGCCGGGGAAGATGATCCCGTGGAAGGGCAGGATCCCGTACCAGTACAGCCGGCCGGGCAGACCCTGCGGGAAGTAGATCGCCCGCTGGTGGTAGTCGCTGCCGCCCTCGGGGTTCGGGGTCACGGTCATCTCGAGCCAGGCGCGCCCGGGTGACTTGAACTCGGCGCGGAGCCGCAGGTAGTGACCGCGCTCGAGGCGTTCGACGCGCCACCAGTCGAGGGCGTCGCCCTGCTCGAGTCGGTCCTGGTCACGACGACCACGACTGAGCCCGACGCCGCCGGCGACCTTGTCCATCCAGCCGCGCGCGACCCAGGCCAGCGGGAACGAGTACCACCCGTTCTCGCCGCCGATCGACTCCACGACGCGCCAGACGTCCGCTGCCGAGGCGGTCGAGTGACGTTTCCGGTCGTCGACGTAGACGGTGTGGCCGGCCCAGTCCGGGTCGGTCGGCATCGGGTCGGCCGAGGCGCTCGACAGGGTGGCGCTCCGCCAGCTCGTCTGCACTTCGCCGGACCGCATCTTGTTCAGTGCGAGTCGGACCGCGCGGCGGTACGAGGTGAGCCCGCCCTCGGGCTGCGGGACGACGTCGTCGATGTCGTGCTCGCGCTGGACGCACTCGAACTGCAGCGACTCGATGATCGGCGTCGCGAGCTTGCGCGGGATCGGGGTGACGGCGTTGAACCAGTGTGCGGCGAGGCGCGGGGTGAGCACCGGCAGGACCGTGATCGGGCGCTGCCGCAGCTTCGCCTCGACCGCGTAGCCGTTGAGCATCTGCCCGTAGCGCAGGACGTCCGGCCCGCCGATGTCGAAGGTGCGGTTGACGTCGGCGGGGACGTCGAGCGCCGCGACCAGGTAGTACAGGACGTCGCGCACGGCGATCGGCTGGATGCGGTTGCGCACCCAGCGCGGTGCCGGCATCCACGGCAGGACGTCGGTCACGTGCCGGATCATCTCGAACGAGGTGCTGCCGGAACCGATGACGACGCCGGCCTGGTAGGCGATCGTCGGCACGCCGGAGTGGAGCAGGATCTCCCCGACCTCCTTCCGGCTGCGCAGGTGCTTCGACAGGTCGCCGTCGGGGTGCAGGCCGCCCAGGTAGACGAACCGGCTGACACCGGCACGCTTCGCCTCGTGCGCCATCGTCTCGGCCGCCTGCCGTTCCGCGGACTCGAAGTCGCCGTCGGCACCCATCGCGTGGGCGAGGTAGTACACGGCCTCGACGCCGTCGACCGCGGCGCGGACCGCGTCGGCGTCCTGCAGGTCTCCTTCGGCCACGTCGACGTCGCTGCTCCACGGGACGTCCTGGAGCTTCCGGGGGTTGCGCACGAACACGCGCACGGAGTGTCCGGCTTCGAGGAGACGGGGGACGAGACGACCGCCGATGTACCCGGTGGCGCCGGTGACGAGGACCTGCATGCCCGGAACGCTACGCGGCACGCCTGACGGGTAGGCTTGCCGGGTGGACAACGCAGCCTTCCCCGTCACCGCCGATGCCGTCCGCGGCCTCATCGACCACGCGATCCTGAAGCCCGAGCTCACCCGCTCGGACGTCGACGCCCAGCTCGACGAAGCCGCCGCGTACCGGGTCTTCAGCGTGTGCGTCCGGCCCAGCGACGTCGCCTACGCCGTCGAGCGTCTCCGGGGCACCGGCGTCGGCGTCGGGACGGTCATCGGCTTCCCGCACGGCACCACGTCCACCGCGGCCAAGGTCGCCGAGTCGCTGCAGGCCCTCGCCGACGGCGCCTTCGAGCTCGACATGGTGCAGAACATCGGCGCCGCGAAGTCCGGCGACTGGGAGCGCGTCGAGCAGGACATCCGCGCCGTCGTCGACGCCGCCGGGTCCACCGTCGTCAAGGTGATCCTCGAGACCGCGTTCCTGACCGACGACGAGATCGTCGCAGCCTCGCGTGCCGCGCAGTCCGCCGGTGCCGCGTTCGTGAAGACCTCCACCGGGTTCGCCGGCGGCGGGGCGACGACCGAGCACATCGCGCTGATGCGCCGCACGGTCGGTGCCGACACGGGCGTGAAGGCCTCGGGCGGTGTCCGCGGGCTCGACACCCTGCTCGAGATGGTGGACGCCGGGGCGAACCGCATCGGCACGAGTGCGTCCGCGCGCATCCTCGACGAGGTCGCGCACCGCGTCGAGACCGGGGCTGCGTCGTCGCAGGGCGACGACACCAGCTCCTACTGACCCACCGCGACACAACCTGATCCACCGCACGACGACCTGACCCGACCGACCCACCACCTGCCAGGCCGGGGCCCACCGGACGCGACGCCGCGTCCGGGAGCCGCCCCGGGCCTCCAGACCGCCGCATCGGAGCGCGCATGTCCAGCACCGCACCCCAGCCCCCCGCCCTCGCACTCGCCGTCGACCTCGGCGGCACCAAGGTCGAGGCCGCGCTCGTCACCGACCAGGGCGTCGTCCTGCCGGGCACGCGCTTCCGCAGCCCCACCGGGCCGCAGCGCACGTCCGACGAGCTGCAGGCCGCCGTCGACGAGGTCGTGACGAGGGCGCTCGCCACGGTCCCGACCGACGCGACCCTGGTCGGCGTCGGGGTCGGCTCGGCCGGCCCCGTCGACGAGGAGCACGGCCTGGTCTCCCCGCTCAACATGCCGGTGTGGCGCGGCCACCCGCTGCGCGACCGCATCGCCGCGCTCGTGCCCGAGGGCGTGCCGGTCACGTTGCGCATGGACGGCCTGGCGATCACGCTGGCCGAGCACTGGGTCGGTGCGGCCCAGGGGTACGACCACGTCATGGGCATGATCGTCTCGACGGGCGTCGGCGGTGGCCTCATCCTGCACGGCCGCACCGTCAGCGGCCCGACGGGCAACGCGGGGCACATCGGGCACGTGGAGTGCGGCGGCTACGACGACCCGTGTGCGTGCGGCGGCACCGGCTGCCTCGAGGCGATCGCCAGCGGCCCGAAGACCGTTGCCTGGGCGCAGCGCCAGGGGTTCGACGGGTCCACCGGCGAAGAACTGTCGGCGGCGTACGCGGCCGGCGACGAGATCGCGGTCGCCGCGGTCAAGCGCAGCGGCCGGGCGCTCGGGCAGGCGATCGCGGCGGCGACGAGCCTCGTCGACCTCGAGGTCGTGGCGGTCGGCGGCGGGTTCTCCCACGTCACGCCGGACCTGTTCGAGTACGCACGCGAAGCGGTGGCGGAGCGCGTCGAGTTCGGGTTCGTGACGAAGGTGCGCATCGTGCCGACGGCGCTGTCGCAGGACGGCCCGCTCATCGGCGCCGCGGCACTCGTGCACCGCGCCGACGTCCTGCGCTGACGTCCTGCGCTGAGCGGACCGCGCCGACGCCGACCTGGAGGCGCGGTGCGGGCCCGCCACGGGCCTCCAGGCCGGTCCGCGGCTTGTCCACAGGCATGTCGGTCGCGTGCGCAGGTCGGGCAGGATGTGCGGGTGCCCCGCCCGCGACTGCTGACCAGTGACGACTGGCCGGAGCCCGAGCTGCGTGCGGCGGTCCTCGCCGGCGAACTCGTCCCAGTCGGACCGTGCTGGGCCTCCCCTGCCGAGCCGCAGACGCCGTCGTTGCGTGCCGCCGCTGCCGCCTGGGTCCTGCGGGATGGGCGGCTGATCGCCTGCACCCTGACTGCCGCGTGGATCTGGGGTGCGGCGTCCAGACTGCCGGCACCGTTCGAGGCCTGCATCCCGCCGCAGGTCCGCGTGCACGTCGGGCCGGACGTGCGCCTGCGGGAGGTCCGGATCCAGGCTGACGACAGCGCCGTCCTCGGAGGGCTGCGGGTCACGATGCCGGCGCGGACCGCGGTCGACCTGCTCCGGATGCCGGGCCTCTCGGCCGGCGCGTTCGGGGAGGCCGAGGCGACGGCCGTGCACGGGCTGCTGGCGATCGGGGCGGTCACCGCGGCCGAACTGCAGGAGCGGCTGACCGCCCTCGGGACGATCCCGATGGTGCGGCAGGCCGAGCGGCGGTTGCGGGGGCTGCAGGACGCCGCTGGGGGCGCTGGGGGCGCTGTCCGGTAGTGCGTCGCGGGTGCGAGCGGTCACAACACCCCGCTCGCGTCCGCCGAGTGGTCGCGAACTGTCGGTCGGCGGGGCCGCAGCCGACGGTTTGTGACCGGTCGACGGGGCCCGCGCGACGTGTCGCGACCGACGGATGGTCGTGCCGCGCGGGGCACTGCCGCGGCGGTGGCCGTGCTCAGCCCGCGCTGACGCGGTAGACGTCGTAGACGGCGTCGATGCGTCGGACCGCGTTCAGCACCCGGTCGAGGTGGATGGTGTCACCCATCTCGAACACGAACCGACTGAGCGCCAACCGGTCGGACGAGGTCGAGACCGTCGCCGACAGGATGTTGACGTGGTGGTCGGTGAGCACCCGGGTGACGTCGCTGAGCAGCCCCGACCGATCGAGCGCCTCGATCTGGATCTGCACGAGGAACACCGACTTCGACGACGGGGCCCACTCGACCTCGATCATCCGGTCGGGCTCGTTCATCAGGGACTTGACGTTCGTGCACGACGACTGGTGCACCGAGACGCCCTGCCCGCGGGTGATGAACCCGACGATCTGGTCGCCCGGCACCGGGGTGCAGCACTTCGCGAGCTTCACCAGGATGTCCGGCGCACCGCGCACCAACACGCCACTGTCGCTCGTGCGCAGCTGACGGCTCGTGACCTGGCGCGGGAACGTGAGCTCTGGTTCGTCGGTCTCGGTGTCGCTCTGGACGCTGCCCAGGACCTTCTCGATGACGGACTGCGTCGAGACGTGCCCCTCGCCGACCGCGGCGTACAGGGCCGAGACGTCGTCGTACCGCATCGACGAAGCGACCTCGGCGATGGTGTCCTGGCTCATGATCCGCTGGAGCGGCAGGTTCTGCTTGCGCACGGCGCGGGCGATGGCGTCGCGGCCCTGCTCGATCGCCTCTTCGCGGCGCTCCTTGGTGAACCACTGCTTGATCTTGTTCCGCGCCCGCGGGCTCTTGACGAACTTCAGCCAGTCCTGCGACGGACCGGAGTCGGGGTTCTTCGACGTGAAGATCTCGACGACGTCGCCACTCGACAGCGAGCTCTCGAGCGGGACGAGGCGACCGTTGACCTTGGCGCCCATGGTGCGGTGCCCGACCTCGGTGTGCACGGCGTACGCGAAGTCCACCGGGGTGGCGCCGGCGGGCAGGCCGATGACCTTGCCCTGCGGCGTGAAGACGTAGGTCTCCTTCGCGCCGATCTCGTAGCGGAGCGAGTCGAGGAACTCCCCCGGGTCGCTCGTCTCGGCCTGCCAGTCGGTGATGTGCGCGAGCCATGCCATGTCCTGGTCGTCGGTGGTCGACGAGGTCCCGACGTCGCGGCCGGCAGCGCGCTGCTTGTACTTCCAGTGCGCGGCGACACCGAACTCGGCGCGCTGGTGCATCTCGTGCGTGCGGATCTGGATCTCGACCGGGCGCCCCTGCGGCCCGAGCACGCTGGTGTGCAGCGACTGGTACAGGTTGAACTTCGGCGTCGCGATGTAGTCCTTGAACCGGCCGGGCAGCGGCGTCCACCGCGCGTGCACCGAACCGAGCATGGCGTAGCAGTCGCGCACCGTCGGCACGAGCACCCGGATGCCGACGAGGTCGTAGATCTCGTCGAACTCGCGACCCCGCACGATCATCTTCTGGTAGATCGAGTAGTACTGCTTCGGCCGCCCCATGACCTCGCCGCGGACCTTCGCGGCCTTCAGGTCCTTCTTGAGCGTGCCGATGACGTTCTGGACGAACTGCTCGCGCTTCGGCTGGCGTTCCTTGACCAGGCTGTCGATCTCGACGTAGAGCTTCGGGTGCAGGACCGCGAAGGACAGGTCCTCGAGCTCGAGCTTGATCATCTGGATGCCGAGCCGGTGCGCGAGGGGCGCGTAGATCTCGAGCGTCTCCTTCGCCTTGCGGGTGGCGGAGGTGGACTCGACGAAGCCCCAGGTGCGGGCGTTGTGCAGCCGGTCGGCGAGCTTGATGACCAGCACACGGATGTCCTTCGACATCGCGATGACCATCTTGCGGACCGTCTCGGCCTGCGCGCTGTCGCCGTACTTGACCTTGTCGAGCTTCGTGACGCCGTCGACGAGCATGGCGATCTCGTCGCCGAAGTCGACCTGCAGCTGGTCGAGCTGGTAGTCGGTGTCCTCGACCGTGTCGTGGAGCAGCGCGGCGGCGATCGTGATCGGCCCGATGCCCAGGTCGGCCAGGATCTGGGCGACCGCGACGGGGTGTGTGATGTACGGCTCGCCGGACTTGCGCTTCTGACCGTCGTGCGCGCGCTCGGCGACCGAGTACGCGCGCTCGATGAGCGTGACGTCGGCCTTCGGGTGGTGGGAGCGCACCGTGCGGATCAGGGTGTCCACGGCGCCGGCCGGCTGGGCGCGGGAGAACAGGCGCGGCAGCAGCGACCGGAGGGAACCGAGGTTGCCCGTCGTGTTCGGTCCGAGGGGGCTGGTCGGCCGCTGGGCGGAGCCGGGGCGGCTCGGCGCGGACGGCTCTTCGCGGGTGTCCGTCATGATGCGCCTCCCAGGACTCGGTCCGAGAGCTCGATCCGAGCTCGATCCGCCAACACTACGCGTGTCCGGTCAGTGCTCGTGAACCGGTTCGCCCTGGGCGTCGCGGACCACCGGTGCGCCGGACTGCTCCCAGGCGACCATGCCGCCGGTCAGGTTGACCGCGGAGACACCGGACTGTTCGAGTGCCGCGACCACCCGGGCCGAACGAGCACCCGAGTGGCAGACGATGATCGCCGGTTCGTCGCCGCCGTCGATCTCCTGCCAGCGGTTCACCAGCTCGGACATCGGGACGAGCGTGGCCTCGGGAGCGTGGACCTCGTCCCACTCCCCCTGCTCACGGACGTCGAACAGCCGCGACCCCGACTCGAGCCGACGACGCGCCTCGGCGACGTCGACCTCGGTGATCTCGATCGGCATCAGGCGGTCGCCTTCGCGTCGGCGTCGGCGTCGGCGTCGACCTCGCGCTGGCGCTTCTCGGCCGCCTGGATCTTCTTGGCGTCGGCCTGCTTGATCTTCGGCTCGTTCTCGCGCAGCTGGGCGTACATCGGCGACGCGATGAAGATCGTCGAGTAGGTACCGACGATGATGCCGATGAACAGTGCGAGCGAGATGTCGCGGAGCGTGCCCGCACCGAGCACGTACGACCCGATGAACAGGATCGCCGCGACCGGTAGCAGCGCCACGACCGAGGTGTTGATCGAGCGGACGAGCGTCTGGTTCACCGCGAGGTTCACCGACTGCTTGAACGTGCGGATCGACTCCTGCGCGGTGTTCTCGCGCACCTTGTCGAAGACCACCACGGTGTCGTAGAGCGAGTACCCGAGGATCGTCAGGAAGCCGATCACCGCCGCGGGCGTGACCTCGAGCCCGACGATGCCGTAGACACCGGCCGTGATCAACAGGTCGTGGACCAGCGCGGCCATCGCGGAGAGCGACATCTTCCAGGTGCGGAAGTACAGCGTCATGAACACGGCGGCCAGGGCGAGGAAGATCACCAGACCGCGGATCGCCTGGGCGAGCACGTCGGCGCCCCAGGTGGCACCGATGAACGTCGCCGCGACCTGGCTCTCCGGCACGTCGTACGCCTCGGCCAGGGCGTCCTGCACCTCGGTCGTCTGACGGTCGGTGAGCTGGCCGGTCTGCACGCGGATGCCGTGTGTCCCGAGCTGGGAGACGCGCGGGATCTCGTCCGAGACGACCCGCTCGACGGTGTCCGTCGCGATGCTCTGGTCGGTGTTCTTGACGTCCGACAGGGTGAACTCGGAACCACCGGTGAACTCGATGCCGAGCTGGTACCCGCCGCGCAGCCACGGGGTGGCGAGCGAGATCACGATCATGATGAGCGCGATGAGGTACCAGGTCTTGCGTCGTCCGATGATGTCGTACGACCGCTTCCCCGTGTAGAGGTCGCTACCGAACTGGCTGAAGCTGGCCATCAGTCGTCCTTCCCGTCCGGCGTCGAGCCGTTGTCGCCGGAGGCCTGCTGGGCCTTCCGCTCCGCGATCGTCTGTCGGCGCTGCGCCTCACCGGCACTGCGCTGGCGCTTGCCGTCCACCACGGGGGCGCGGAACTGCGCACGCCCCTTGTAGACCGCACCGAGCGCCGCTGGGTCGAGCCCGCTGAACTTGTGCCCCTCGCCGAAGAACCGGGTGCGGGAGATGAGCTGCATCATCGGGTGGGTGAAGAGCGCGACCACCACGATGTCGATCAGCGTCGTGAGGAGCAGCGTGAACGCGAAGCCCTTCACATCGGCGACCGCGAGCACGTACAGGGTGACGGCAGCGAGGAAGTTCACCGCGTCGGACGCCAGGATCGTGCGGAGTGCGCGCTTCCAGCCGGACTCGACCGCACTCTCGAGCGCACGACCGTCGCGGAGTTCGTCACGGATGCGTTCGAAGTAGACGATGAACGAGTCCGCCGTGATGCCGATCGCGACGATCAGACCCGCCACACCCGCCAAGGACAGGCGGTAGTCGACGCGCCACGACATGATCGCGATGACCAGGTAGGTCAGGACGGCTGCCACCCCGAGCGAGAGCACCGTGACGAACGCGAGCGCCCGGTACTGGATGACGGAGTAGATGATCACCAGGCCGAGGCCGATCAGGCCCGCGACGAGACCACCGATGAGCTGCGCCGTTCCGAGCGTCGCCGAGATGTTCTCGTTCGACTGCACCTGGAAGTTGATCGGCAGCGCACCGTACTTGAGCTGGTCGGCGAGCGTCTTCGACGACTCGGCCGTGAACGACCCGGTGATCTGTGCCTTGCCGTTGGTGATGGCGGAGTTCGTGGACGGGGCCGTGATGACCGAGCCGTCCAGCACGATCGCGAACTGGTTCTGCGGTGCCTGCAGCGAGACGAGGCGGTTCGTGACGGTGCGGAAGTCCTTCGTGCCCTGGCCGTCGAAGGTCAGGTTGACGGCCCACTGGCCCGTCGACGTGCCCTGCGAGTCGGTGGCCAGACCCGAGGTGGCGTTGCTGATGTTCGCACCGGAGACCTCGACCGGGCCGAGGATGTACTTCGACGCACCGTCGGCGTCACACGTGACGAGGGGCTCGTCGTCCGGCGCCGAGGTGACGTCGTCCGGAGCCGCGCAGTTGTAGTTGGTGTACAGGTCCTGCAGCGCCGGGGTGATCCAGTTGACGTCGCTGGCGTTCGTCGGCTTCGCGCTCGGCGTCGCTGCGAGCGATGCGGGCGGCGAGTACGGCGTCGGCGAGGCGGTGGACTTCCCGTCGTCACCGACGGCGGAGTTCGTCGCGGCCTCGGTGAAGAGCACGGGGCGGAACGTCAGCTTCGCCGCTGCCTCGATGCGGTCGATCGTGGCCTTGTCGGGCCGACCGGGGATCGACACGACGATGTTGTTCGCACCCTGCGTGTTGATCTCGGTCTCGGAGACGCCGGTGGCGTTGATGCGCTGGCGGATGATCTCCACCGCCTGCTGCAGCTGCTGCGAGGTGACCGAGTCGCCCTCGGTGTTCTGCGCCGCGAGGGTCAGCTGCGTGCCGCCCTGCAGGTCGAGTGCGAGCTCCGGTACCCAGCTCGCGCCCTGGTACCACTTGTCCGTGTCGTCCTTCGAGCTGCCGGCGAGGATCGTCGCGGCGGTGTTCAGGCCGGCGAGGATCGCCATCAGGATCACCAACCAGGTGAGCGAGCGCAGCGCCTTCTTGACGGGTGTCGATCGTGCCACCGGTCGTCTCGTCTTTCTGTTCAGGACCGTCGGCGCTCAGGCACGACGGCAGAGGGAAGCCGCCGGGTCAGACGACCCGGCGGCCGAGGGCGTCAGTCGTCGGACTTGCGCTTCGAGTCGGTCTCGTCGAGGCGGTCGTTGTCGACCCGCTCGCCGTAGACCGGCTCCCCGTTGAGTTCGGCGATGGGCTTCGCCTCGTCCTCCGGCGTCGCGGTGGTCTCGATGTCGGAGGCGCTGTCGTCGACGACGCGCGACAGGGTCTGGCGGTGCACGGTGACGACGGTGCCGGGGGCGATCTCGACGTCGGCGGTGACCTTCTCGTCGTCGACGGAGAGGAGCGTGCCGTACAGGCCGAAGGACAGCATCACGCGAGCACCTGGCACCATCTTGGTGGCGAGCTCGCCCTGCTGCTTCTTGCGCTTGCGGCTGTTGTAGAACATGAAGGCCGCGAACGCCACGACGATGACGATGAGGATGACTTCTTGACCCATGATGCAGTTGCCTTCTCTGGTTGCTCGGTTTCGGGCCGTAGCAGTCTAGGGCACGCCACTGTGCGTGGCATGTCACCCGACCGATCGGCCGCTAGTCGGTGGTGTCGGTGTCGTCGAACAGGCCCGGGAGCGGCCCGACGCCCTGCCCGGGGGTGAGGCCGAGGTGCCGCCACGCGACCGGGGTCGCGATGCGGCCGCGCGGGGTTCGCGTGACCAGACCGACCCGGACGAGGAAGGGTTCGACGACCGACTCGATGGTCTCGGACTCTTCTCCGACCGAGACCGCGAGGGTGTTCAGCCCCACCGGTCCGCCGTCGAAGCGGGTCAGCATGATCTCGACCACGGCGCGGTCGAGGCGGTCGAGCCCGAGCTCGTCGACGTCGTACAGGTCGAGTGCACCCTGGACGGCCGCCATGCCGTCGGTGGTGCGGTGCACGAGGGCGTAGTCGCGGACCCGGCGGAGCAGCCGGTTCGCGATGCGCGGGGTGCCCCGGGAACGCCCGGCGATCTCCCGCAGCGCCGATCGGTCGATGTCGAGCTCGAGCAGGTGCGCGGCGCGGATCAGGACCTGTTCGAGTTCGTCCTTCTCGTAGAACTCGAGGTGCGCCGTGAAGCCGAAGCGGTCGCGGAGCGGGTTCGGCAGCAGGCCGGCGCGGGTGGTGGCACCGACCAGGGTGAACGGCGCGAGGTCGAGCGGGATGCTCGTCGCGCCGGCGCCCTTGCCCACCATGACGTCGATCCGAAAGTCCTCCATCGCCAGGTAGAGCATCTCTTCCGCCGAGCGCGCCATCCGGTGGATCTCGTCGATGAACAGGACCTCGCCCGGCACGAGCGACGACAGGACGGCAGCCAGGTCGCCCGCGTGCTGGATCGCCGGACCGCTCGACATCCGCAACGGACGCCCGGTCTCGTGCGCGACGATCATCGCCAGCGTGGTCTTGCCGAGGCCGGGAGGACCCGCCATCAGGATGTGGTCCGGGGTGCGGTCCTGCATGCCCGCGGCTTTGAGCAGCAGGTCGAGCTGCCCGCGCACCTTCCGCTGGCCGACGAACTCGTCGAGCGACCGCGGCCGGAGTGCACCTTCGAACGCGAGTTCTTCCTGCGACTCGGCTCCGGCGGACGTGATGCCGCTCATCGACCGGCACCGGCGGGCCGGAGCGCACCGAGCGCGGCGCGGAGCAGCGCCTGCGTGCCCATGGCTGCGGCCCCTGGCTCGTTCGCGACGGTCTCGTCGACGGCGGTCTGTGCTGCGTCCTCGCGCCAGCCGAGGCCGATCAGTGCGGAGACGACGTCGGTCGCGGCCGGGTGGGCAGCAGTGCCACGACCGGCGGTGACCACGGCGGCCTGCTCGAACGCGGCGAGCTTGCCGGTGAGCGCGAGGATGATGAGCTTCGCGGTCTTCGGGCCGATGCCGGAGACCTTGCGGAAGGCGCCGTCGTCGTCCTTCGCCACGGCGTTCGCGACCTGCGACGGGTCCATGTGGGCCAGGACGCCCATCGCGGACTTGGGCCCGACACCCGTGACGCTGCGCAGCAGGTCGAACACCTGGAGGGCGTCGGTCGACTCGAAGCCGAAGAGCAGGTGCTCGTCTTCGCGCACGATCATCGCGGTGCGGACGAACACCTCGGACCCGTGGCGCATCGTCAGTGCGTGGGCCGGGGTCACGGTGACGGCGTACCCGACTCCCCCGGCCTCGATCACCACGCCGGAACCGGCG
The DNA here is from genome assembly GCF_004342995.1 of Curtobacterium sp. PhB146. Lineage (NCBI taxonomy): Bacteria > Bacillati > Actinomycetota > Actinomycetes > Micrococcales > Microbacteriaceae > Curtobacterium > Curtobacterium sp. PhB146. Next base: position 464,973 of record NZ_SMBN01000003.1, read on the forward strand.
ATGTCGATGCAGGTACCCCGGAGACTCGCGATCATGCCCCGAGCCTACGGCCGCCCACCGACGCGGCCGACGAGCCACGCGGTCGGGCCGCGGCAGCGGCCGCACGGGCGAGCGGGGAGTCGACGGTGCCGCCCTGTGCGTCGCGCCACGCGCGTTGTGCCGGGGTGAGGTTCGTGGCACGTTCGCCGGCGACGTCAGGTGATCCGAGCCTCCAGGCATGGCACACGGCCAGCGCGAGCGCATCGGCGGCGTCGGCCGGCTTCGGGGCCTCGGCGAGACCGAGCACGCGCGCGATCATGGTCTGCACCTGGCGCTTGTCGGCGTTGCCGTAGCCGGTGACGGCCGCCTTGACCTCGGACGGCGTGTGCAGGCCGACGGGCAGCCCGCGGGCCGCCGCGGCGTGCAGCGCGAGCCCGGCCGCCTGGGCGGTGCCCATCACGGTGCGGACGTTCGCCTGCGCGAACACGCGCTCGACGGCGACCGCATCCGGGTGGTGCTCGTCGATCTCGGCGGCGATGCCGTCGGCGATGCGGAGCAGCCGCTGCTCGAGCGGCATGTCCGCCGGGGTGCGCACGACCGTCACGTGGACGAGCCGTGCGCGCCGGTTCGGTGCGACCTCGACGACGCCGACGCCGCACCGGGTGAGCCCGGGGTCCACCCCGAGCACACGGAGCACGGCTACTCGCCCTCGTCCTCGTCGAGCTCGGCCTGGACGTCCGCCGGCACGTCGAAGTTGGCGTAGACGTTCTGCACGTCGTCGCTGTCCTCGAGTGCGTCGATCAGGCGGAAGACCTTGCGGGCGGTCTCGGCGTCGACCGGCACCTTGAGGCCGGGGACGAACTCGGCGTCGGCCGAGTCGTAGTCGATGCCGGCGTCCTGCAGCGCGGTGCGTGCCGCGACGAGGTCGCTCGCCTCGGTGATGATCTCGAAGCCGCCGCCCTGGTCGATGACGTCCTCGACACCGGCGTCGAGCACGGCGGTCATGACGGTGTCCTCGTCGAGGCCGTCGGTCTTCGTGACCGAGATGACGCCCTTGCGCGAGAAGTTGTAGGCGACGCTGCCCGGGTCGGCCATGGTGCCACCGTTGCGGGACATCGCCGTCCGGACCTCGGCCGCTGCGCGGTTCTTGTTGTCGGTGAGGCACTCGATCAGCATCGCGACGCCGTTCGGGGCGTAGCCCTCGTACATGATCGTCGTGTACTCGATCGACTCACCGGTCAGGCCGGCACCGCGCTTGACGGCGCGGTCGATGTTGTCGTTCGGGACCGAGGTCTTCTTGGCCTTCTGGATCGCGTCGACCAGCGTCGGGTTGCCCGACAGATCGGCGCCGCCCATCTTCGCGGCGACCTCGATGTTCTTGATGAGCTTGGCGAACGACTTGGCACGGCGGCCGTCGATGACGGCCTTCTTGTGCTTGGTCGTCGCCCACTTGGAATGCCCGGACACGGTTCTCCTTGCGTCTTGCGGAAAGTCGGGGTCAGTTTACCCAGCCGGGAGGCCCGGCGCCGCCCCGCCCCGCCGGTGCGGGCACGCAGGTGGCCGGGCCCAGGGCCCGCGGGCGGTCGTGCCCAGAGCCCGGGGGCCGCGTCAGGCGCTGCGCACCATGGCGAGGAAGCGGCGGTGGAAGCGGTCCTCGCCGGCGACCTCGGGGTGGAACGCACTGGCGAGGACGTTGCCCTGCTGCACCGCGACGACCTGCCCGTCCGCCAGTGCGCCGAGGACCTGGACGCCGGGGCCGTGCTGCTCGACCACCGGGGCGCGGATGAAGACCGCGTGCACGGGGGCGTCGCCGAGCTCGGGCATCGGCACGTCGACCTCGAACGAGTCGTTCTGGCTGCCGAACGCGTTCCGACGAACCGTGGTGTCGAGCACGTCGAGGGTCTGCTGGCCGCTGATGCCGTCGGTGATCCGCGACGACAGCATGATCATGCCGGCGCACGTGCCGTACGTCGGCAGGCCGTCGCGGATGGCAGCAGCGAGGGGCTCGGCGACGCCGAACGCCCGGGACAGCTTGTCCATCACGCTCGACTCGCCGCCGGGGATCACGACGCCGTCGAGCGCCGCGACCTCCTCGGGGCGACGGAGCGGCACCACGTCGGCGCCGAGCCCCGTCAACGAGGCGATGTGCTCGCGGAAGTCACCCTGCAGCGCCAGGACCCCGATGCGGGGCCGAGCACTGCTCGTCGTGCTACCAGCCACGCTCGGCGAGGCGGTGCGGCGCGGGGACGTCGGCGACGTTGATGCCGACCATCGCCTCGCCCAGACCACGCGAGACCTCGGCGATGACCTTGGGGTCGTCGTGGAAGGTGACGGCCTTGACGATCGCCGCGGCACGCTTCGCCGGGTCGCCGGACTTGAAGATCCCGGAGCCGACGAACACGCCGTCCGCGCCGAGCTGCATCATCATCGCGGCGTCGGCCGGGGTGGCGACGCCACCGGCGGTGAAGAGCACGACGGGGAGCTTGCCGGTGCGGGCGACCTCGCGCACGATCTCGAACGGCGCCTGCAGTTCCTTGGCGGCGACGTAGAGCTCGTCTTCCTTGAGGTGGCGCAGCGCCGCGATCTCCTTGTTGATCGTGCGGATGTGCTTCGTGGCCTCGGACACGTCACCCGTGCCGGCCTCGCCCTTGGAACGGATCATCGCAGCGCCCTCGGTGATGCGACGGAGCGCCTCGCCCAGTTCAGTGGCACCGCAGACGAACGGCGTGGTGAAGTTCCACTTGTCGATGTGGTTGACGTAGTCGGCGGGCGAGAGCACCTCGGACTCGTCGATGTAGTCGACGCCGAGCTCCTGCAGGATCTGCGCCTCGACGAAGTGGCCGATGCGGGCCTTCGCCATGACGGGGATCGACACGGCGGCGATGATCTCCTCGATCATCGACGGGTCGGACATGCGGGCGACGCCGCCCTGTGCGCGGATGTCGGCGGGGACGCGCTCGAGGGCCATGACCGCGGTCGCGCCGGCTTCTTCCGCGATGCGGGCCTGCTCGGCGTCGACGACGTCCATGATGACGCCGCCCTTGAGCATCTCGGCGAGGCCGCGCTTGACGCGGTCGGAGCCGGTGATCGAGGTGCCAGGGGTGCCGGAGGTGCTGGTGCTGTCGCTCATGATGCCGATCAGTCTAGTCCGCTGCCGGCCAGCCCTCGGCGACCAGTCGGCGGGTGTCCCCGAGCATCTGGGACATCGACTTCGTCCGCGCGATGATCGGGAAGAAGTTCGCGTCGGACTGCCACCGCGGCACGATGTGCTGGTGCAGGTGTGCGGCGATGCCGGCCCCCGCGACCTCGCCCTGGTTCATGCCGATGTTGAAGCCGTCGCAGTGCGACACGGCGCGCAGGACCCGCATCGCGGTCTGGGTCAGCTCGCCCATCTCGCGGAGCTCGTCCGGCGTGGCCTCGTCGTACAGCGGCACGTGGCGGTACGGGCAGACCAGCAGGTGTCCGTTGTTGTACGGGAACAGGTTGAGCAGCACGTAGGCGTGCTCGCCCCGGGCGACGATGAGGGCGTCCTCGTCGGACTTCCGCGGTGCCTCGCAGAACGGGCAGTCGTCCGCGTGCCCGCGGCCCGTGCCCTCGCGCCCGGCGTCGATGTACGCCATCCGGTGCGGGTTCCACAGGCGCTGGAAGGCATCCGGGACGGCCGCACCGGTGGCGGCGTCCCGGATGACCAGCGGGTCCTGCTCGTCCGTCATCAGACCTGCGCGCGCTCGCGGATCGCCGTCAGGATGCGGTCGACCGCTTCGTCCACGGGTACGGCGTTGTCCTGGCGACCGTCACGGAAGCGGAACGAGACCGCACCGGCGTCGCGGTCGTCGCCGCCCGCGATGAGCTGGAACGGCACCTTCGCCTTGGTGTGCGTGCGGATCTTCTTCTGCATGCGGTCGTCCGAGTGGTCGACCTCGGCGCGGACGCCGTGCGACCGGAGCTTCTCGATGACCTCGTCGAGGTAGTCGCCGTACTCAGCCGCGACGGGGATGCCGACGACCTGCACCGGCGACAGCCAGGCCGGGAACGCGCCGGCGTAGTGCTCGGTCAGCACGCCGAAGAACCGCTCGATCGAGCCGAACAGTGCGCGGTGGATCATCACCGGGCGCTGGCGGGAGCCGTCGGCCGCGGTGTAGTCGATGCCGAAGCGCTCGGGCAGGTTGAAGTCGAGCTGCACGGTCGACATCTGCCACGTGCGGCCGATGGCGTCGCGGGCCTGCACCGAGATCTTCGGGCCGTAGAAGGCGGCTCCGGCGGGGTCGGGCACGAGCTCGAGGCCGGATTCCTCGGCGACCTCGCGCAGGGTGTTCGTCGCGACGTCCCAGACCTCGTCGTCGCCGACGTACTTCTCCGGGTCCTTCGTCGAGAGCTCGAGGTAGAAGTCGTCGAGGCCGTAGTCGCGCAGCAGCGAGAGCACGAACTCGAGGGTCGTGGTCAGCTCCTCCTTCATCTTCTCCTGCGTGGTGAAGATGTGCGCGTCGTCCTGGGTCATGCCGCGGACCCGGGTGAGGCCGTGGATGACGCCGGACTTCTCGTTGCGGTAGACCGTGCCGAACTCGAACATCCGGAGCGGCAGGTCGCGGTACGAACGCGGCTGCGACCGGTACGCCAGGATGTGCATCGGGCAGTTCATCGGCTTGAGGTAGTAGTCGGCACCCTGACGCGTGACGTTGCCGTCCTCGTCCTTCGCCTCGTCCATGTGCATGGCCGGGAACATGCCGTCCTTGTACCAGCCGAGGTGCCCGGAGGTCTCGAACAGGTCGCCCTTGGTGATGTGCGGCGTGTAGACGAACGAGTAACCGTTCTCCTCGTGCCGACGGCGTGAGTAGTCCTCCATCTCGCGGCGGATGATGCCGCCCTTCGGGTGGAAGATCGCCAGGCCGGAACCGATCTCGTCGGGGAACGAGAACAGGTCGAGTTCGGCACCGAGCTTGCGGTGGTCGCGCTTGGCGGCCTCTTCGAGGCGCACCAGGTAGGCCTTGAGCTGGTCCTTGTCGGGCCAGGCGGTGCCGTAGATGCGCTGCAGCTGCGGGTTCTTCTCGGAGCCGCGCCAGTAGGCGGCCGCGACGCGCATGAGCTTCGCGGCGTTGCCGATCCAGCGGGTGTGCGGCACGTGCGGGCCCCGGCAGAGGTCCTGCCAGACGACCTCGCCCGACTTCGGGTCGACGTTCTCGTACACGGTGAGCTCGCCGGCGCCGACCTCGACGCTCTCGCCGGAGTCGCCGTCGGTCGCCGCACCCTTGAGCCCGATGAGCTCCTGCTTGTACGGCTCCCCCGCCATCAGCTCGCGTGCCTGCTCGTCGGTGACGACCACGCGGCGGAAGCGCTGGGCCTGCTTGACGATGCGGTCCATGCCCTTCTCGATGGCCTTGAGGTCCTCGGGGGTGAAGGGCTCGGCGACGTCGAAGTCGTAGTAGAAGCCGTCGGTGACGGGCGGCCCGATGCCGAGCTTGGCCTCGGGGTTGATCTGCTGGACGGCCTGCGCGAGCACGTGCGCGGCCGAGTGGCGGAGGATGTCGAGCCCGTCCTGCTCCTGCAGGGTGACGGCCTCGGCGGTCTCGCCGGCGGCGACGTCGGCAGCGAGGTCCTTGAGGACACCGTCGACGCGGATCGCGACGACGCCGCGCTCACCGTCGAAGAGCTCGGTGCCCGTCGTGGTCGTCGTCGCGGTGCGGGGCTCGGGTGCCTGGGGCACGGCTGCGGGCTCGGCGCTCTCCGGCGCTGCGGCGACTGACTCGGTCACGATGATGGGACTCCTCGATCGAAATGGTGCGTCAAGACTAGTGCGCGCGTGGGGCTCAGGCGGGCACGGCGCCGAGCGTGGTGACGGGCAGGCGCGGCTCGAGTCGCTCGCGTCCGTTCAGCCCGTCGAGCTCGAGCAGCGCGGCGAACCCGACCGCCTGGTAGCCCGCGCGTTCGAGCAGCGTGATGGTGGCGGCGCCGGTCCCACCGGTGGCGAGGACGTCGTCGACGACGAGGACCCTGGTGCCCGCGGGGAGCTGGCCCGGACGCAGCTCGAGCTCGGCCTCGCCGTACTCGAGTGCGTACTGCTCGCTGAGGACCTCGCCCGGCAGCTTGCCGGCCTTGCGCACGGTAAGCACACCCACCTGGTGCTGCGCGGCGATCCCGCCGGCGAGGGCGAAGCCCCGTGCCTCGATGCCGGCGACGGCGTCGAACCCGGCACCGACGGCGAACGGCGCGGCGAGTGCCTCGCACACGCGGCCGAACGCGACGGCGTCCGAGAACACCGGCGTCACGTCACGGAACAGCACCCCCGGCTTCGGGAAGTCCGGGACGACGGCGGTCAGGCGTTCGACGAGTGCAGCTGCGGTTTCGGTCACCCATCAACGGTACGGGAGGCCCGGGGTGCGTCCGACACGTCGGCGCACGGTGCGGGGTCGGTCGCGCCGTGCTGGGTCGTCGGTGCGGCGCACGGTGCGGGTTGCGTCGGCCGGTGCGCCGACGGTGGCTCGGTGCGGGGCTGTCCCCTCGCACCGAGCCACCAAGCGGGCACGGGACGGCGACGGTCGCACGGTGCGACGGTCGGGTGTCCGATCCGGCTCAGCGCCAGGCGCGCATGAGTGCGGCCTGCAGGAGCAGGTCGTTCTCGCGCTGCTGCCGCTCGCGGTCGAGCTGCAGCCGTGTTGCGTGGTCGATCACCGGACGGACCCGGCGGGTCCGCCGGCTCCAGATGATGAGCGACATGCCGATGCGCAGCGCGATGCGGTCGGTGAGGGAGACCCGGTGGCGCGCTGCGCGGGTATCGGGAGGACGGGTGGCGGTCTTCGATGACACGGTGATCCCTTTCAGGGCATGACGGAGTTGCCCGGCACACGGGCAGGAGTTGACTGCCCGGAACACGGGCAGGACGAAATGAATGCGTGAGAATGCATTCCGCGGTCACCGGAGGAATGTCCGACGACGCGGTACTGAATGACTTCCGGTACCGAGAGCGTCGCACCGACCGCCGACATTCTCCAGCGACGATCGACGCAGTCCGATTGCGTGCGCGGAGCACACGGGTCGGGACCGATCGGCGATCGACGGAGCCGGTTCGACGCGAGCCAGAACGGCTCAGCGCGAGGTGTCAGGCGACGGACTCGTCACGAGACGAGGATCGAACGACACAGATGTCGGCAGAAGGCGGAACGCTCCGGGTCAGCGGACGCGGAACGGGGTGCCGACGCGTCCACGGATTCCACGGAACGGAGTGGTTGCGGTGATCATCATGGTCGGCCCCCTTTCGGTCTCGAGCTGTCGGAGTCGTTCCCCGGCTGCACTGCAGCGGTTCGCGACGAGTGAACACTATCGGCCCCGCAATTCGCAGCGCAACCCCTTTCTCCGATTTCTCCGGAATTGCATTCCCGAACACCCCGCACCGCACCCGGACGCCACGAAGGCCCGGTACCGAATCGGTACCGGGCCTTCGTGGGCGAACGGCTGCTACAGCGTCGCGGGTTCCGCCACCGCTGCCGTCAGCACGTCGTCGACGACGTCGATCCGCACGGTGTCCCCGGCGGTCACACCACCGTCGACCACGAGCGTCGCGATGCGGTCGTCGACCTCGCGCTGGATGAGCCGGCGGAGCGGACGGGCGCCGTACTCGGGCTCGTACCCGTGCTCGGCGAGCCAGTCGATCGCTGCGTCGGAGACGGAGAGCACCATGTCCTGCGCGACGAGCCGCAGCGCCGTGTCCTGCAGCAGCAGTGACACGATCGACGTGATCTGCGACCGGTCGAGCTTGCGGAAGAGCACGATCTCGTCGATGCGGTTGATGAACTCCGGCCGCATGGCCTCGCGGAGCTTGCCCATCACCCGGGCGCGGAGGTCGTCCTCGCCGTACCCGTCAGTGGAACCCACGGGCGCGAAGCCGAGGGCGCCCGACCGCGAGGCCAGGAACTCCGAGCCGATGTTCGACGTCATGATCACGACGGTGTTCCGGAAGTCCACCGTGCGCCCCTGGCCGTCGGTCAGTCGACCGTCGTCCAGCACCTGCAGCAGCAGGTTGAACACGTCGGGGTGCGCCTTCTCGACCTCGTCGAGCAGGATCACCGAGTGCGGGTTCCGGCGCACGCGTTCGGTGAGCTGCCCGGCCTCGTCGTAGCCGACGTACCCGGGAGGCGCCCCGACCAGCCGCGAGACGGTGTGCCGCTCGCCGAACTCGCTCATGTCGAAGCGGAGCATGGCGGACTCGTCACCGAACAGCGACGACGCCAGGGCCTTCGCCAGTTCGGTCTTTCCGACGCCGGTCGGGCCGAGGAACAGGAAGCTGCCGACGGGACGACGCTGGTCGCCCATGCCGGTCCGGCTGCGTCGGACTGCCTTCGCGATCGCCGCGACGGCGTCGTCCTGGCCGACGACGCGCTCGTGCAGTCCCTGCTCGAGCACGGCGAGCCGCGAGCGGTCGCCCTGGGTCAGGCGCGTCGCCGGGATGCCGGTGGCACGCGACACCACACCGGCGATGTCGCGTTCCGTGATCGAGGTGCCCACGGATTCGGGACGGGAGGCGCGGGGAGCGTCCGCCGACGTGGCGGCGGCGATCCGGGCCTCCAGTCCGACCGTCTCGTCGCGCAGGCGCGACGCCTCTTCGTACAGTTCCCCGGCAACCGCGCGGTCCTTCTCGGCGAGCAGCTCGGCGACCTGGTCCCGCAGGGCCTCGACGTCGACGTCACCCGAGCGGGCGAGCCGGCGCCGTGCACCGGCCTGGTCGATGAGGTCGATGGCCTTGTCCGGCAGGTGCCGGTCGGTGACGTACCGGTGCGAGAGCTCGACGGCGGCGCGCAGCGACTCCGGCGTGTAGACGACGCCGTGGTGCTCCTCGTACCGGGGTGCGAGGCCGGTCAGGATCGCGACGGCGTCCTCGACGCTCGGCTCCCCGACCGTGACCGGCTGGAAGCGACGCTCGAGGGCGGCGTCCTTCTCGATCCGGCGGTACTCGTTCAGGGTCGTCGCGCCGACCAGGTGCAGGTCGCCGCGGGCGAGCCGGGGCTTGAGGATGTTGCCGGCGTCCATCGAGCCGCCCTCACCGCCACCACCGGCGCCGACGACGGTGTGGAGCTCGTCGACGAAGACGATGAGCTCGTCGGCGTGCGCCGCGATCTCGTCCATGGCCTTCGTCAGGCGCTCCTCGAAGTCGCCGCGGTACCGGGTGCCGGCGAGCATGCCGGGCAGGTCGAGGGCGATGACCCGCTTGCCCTGCAGCAGCGACGGGACGTCGCCGTCGACGATGCGCTGGGCGAGTCCCTCGACGATGGCGGTCTTGCCGACGCCGGGCTCGCCGATCAGGACGGGGTTGTTCTTGGTGCGACGGAGCAGGATCTCGACCGCCTGCTCGATCTCGTCGGCGCGACCGATGACGGGGTCGATGCGACCGTCACGGGCCCGCGCGGTGAGGTCGGTGCCGAACTGGTCGAGGGTCGGGGTGTCGCTGTCGCTGTCGGTGTCGGCCGTTCCGGTCGTTGCACCGGTTCCTGGCATGGGGCGCCCCTCTCGTGCTGCTGCCGCGGCCTGCTGGGCGTAGTCCTGCATGGCTTGCGGGGTGACACCGGCGCTGGCGAGCAGCTGCCCGGTGACGGTCTCCTGGTCGGTCACGAGCGCGAAGAACACGTGCTCGGGGTCGGTGTAGGTGCTGCCGAAGCCCCGTGCGGCCTGGGTGGCCTCGACGAGGATGCGCTGCGCCGTGCCGGTCAGGGCCGGGCGGCCGGTCTGCTCGGGCTGCGGCTCGCGGGCCATCGGCAGGCGCTGCTCGATCTCGGCGGCGAGGCGCTCGGGGTCGACCCCGGCAGAACGGACGACGGCGTCGAACGGCTCGGTGCGGACGAGCACGTGCAGCAGGTGCAGCGCGTCGAGCTCGTGCTGTCCTTGCGACACCGCGTACTCGGCGGTGTGCTGGAGCAGCTCGTGGGTACGGCGGCTGAGGAGCCGCGTGATGTCCACCGGTCGGCCGAACGCACGGGGGCGCTGCGGGTCACCGGTGTTCTGCGCCGCGAGGAGGCGGGCGAGGAACTCGTCGAACGAGTCACTGCCGCCGGTCGGGCCGAACGTCTCTGGCAAAGGGACCTCCTGGGGAACTTGAGTGCCTTCGACTCAATGCAACGCAGGAGTGCCGGGGTCATTCCCGGTCGTGGGAGAAACTTGCGGCGACCCGACTCAGGTCCGCGCGATCGCTGCCGAGATCGCCTCGGTGACCCGCGCGAGGTCGGCCGGAGCCACCTCGATGTCGAACCCGCGGCGCCCACCGGAGACGAAGATGCTGTCGTACGCCAGGGCCGACTCGTCGAGCACGGTCCGGATCCGGGACTTCTGGCCGACCGGGCTGATGCCGCCGACGACGTACCCGGTGCGCTTCTCGGCGAGGGCCGGATCGGCCAGCGTCGCCTTCTTGCCACCGACCGCGGCCGCGATGGCCTTGAGGTCGAGCCGGTTCGCCACCGGCACGATCGCCACCGCCAGTGCGCCGTCGACCGAGACGACCAGGGTCTTGAAGACCTGCTCCTCGCGGAGGCCGAGTGCGGCGGCGGCCTCCTCGCCGAAGTTCGTGGCGCTCTCGTGGTGGTCGTACACGTGCGGCGTGTACGACACCCCGGCTCGGTCGAGCGCGACGGTCGCTGGGGTGCTCGGCGAACCTGCGGTCATGCGGCGATCCTCTCCCGCGCTGCCGTCCTGTCCGTGGCGGCACGCGGGCGTTACGCTGAACCGACCATGACCGTCACTCTGCTGATCCTCCGCGCCGCCGCCGCGCTGGTGCTCGGTGCGCCCACAGCGGGCGACCCCGCAGCCGGCGTCCTGCCGCTGCTGGCAGTGGCCGCGCTCGGCCTGACGGCCGTCGCCGTGGCGGTCGTCGTCGCGCAGGTAATCGCCACGGTGCTGGCGACGGTCCTCGGGCTGCGGTCGACGGGTGTCGAACACGCTGCGGTACCGGACCTGGTCACCCGCATCGCGTGGAGCCACCCCGATGCCGACGGGCACGTCCGATCGCGTGCCCCCGGAGTCGCCGCCCCGGCCTGACCACCGACCGGTGGCCGGGCCCTCGCGACCCCTCCTGCGAACCACCACCGATCGGAACCGTCATGGACCTGTCCACCCTGCCCCTCGTCGGCCCGCTGCTGCACGGCGGCGCGAACCTCGTCGCCGCCCTGACCACGGCGCTCTCCCCCACCACGGGCTCGTTCGCCGCGGCGATCGCCGTCGTGCTCCTGACCCTGGCTGTCCGGGTCGTGCTCGTGCCGCTGTCCGTCCTGCAGGTCCGAGCGGAGCGCGACCGACGTCGGCTCGCGCCGCAGCTCGCCGCCCTGCGGAAGCGCCACGGGAAGAACGCTGAACAGCTGCAGCGTGCCGTCCAGCAGCTCTACACGAGCGAGAAGGTCTCACCCCTGGCCGGATGCCTGCCCGTCCTCGCGCAGGCCCCGGTGCTGTCCCTCGTCTACGCCCTCTTCACGCACGCGTCGATCGGCGGCACGGTCAACGCGCTGCTCGAGGCCACCCTGGTCGGGGTCCCGCTCGGGCACTCGCTCGTCGTCACGCTGACGTCGCCGCTCTGGGTGCACGCCTGGGTCGTCATCCTGCTGCTGGCCGTGCTCGCCGTCGTCGTCGAGCTCAGCCGTCGCGCGAACCTGCGCTGGAACCCGGTGCCGACGCCCGAGCCGGGCGCACAGGTGCCCGGTGCGGCAGCGACCGCCGCGATCGGACGGTTCGCGCCGTTCATCACGGTCGTGTTCGCCGCGATCGCGCCACTCGCCGCCGCGCTGTACGTCGTGACGAGTGCCGCGTGGACGGCGGGCGAGCGAGCCGTGCTGCGCCGGGTGATCCGGTAGCGCGGGCGCGTGGCGGTCGGGCCCGGCGTCAGCCGCCCTGGCCCTCTTGCTGCGGCCCCTGGTCGACCGGGTCGTACTCGGTGCCGCGACCCTGCTCCTCGTCGGCGGTCGGCACGTGGCGCTCCGTGCCGGTCCCGCCGGGGCTCGTCGCCACGTAGTCGGCCTCGCCGGACTGGGTGTCGTGGCTCAGCGGCTCGAGGGTCTCCGGGTCGACGTCGTGTCGCGGTTCGGGTTCGGTGCTCATGCGTCACACCTACTCCCCTCGTTCTGGGTGCGCGCCGCCGCCCCGGCAGTGCCACGATGAAGGGAGTCCACGCGACCGGCAGATCGGGAGTGCGCATGGCCCACGACGACGTGGCAGCGGAACGGGCACGGCTCGAGGCCGTCGCCTGGGGAGCGGCATCGAGCCCCGCCGACGCGGCGCGCGCCCGGATCGCGCTGCAGGACCTGGCGAGCGGGCGGCGGTCCGGTGGTCGGCGAGCGGTCGCGGGCGTCGCCTCCGACACGGGGCCGGACGGGCGGCCGGGAGGCACGGCCCCGGCCAGCGGGCAGGTCGCGTCCCCCGAACGGTCGGCTCCACTGCCCGGCTCGCCGCCGGAACTGACGGCTCCACAGGTCGGCTCGTCGCCGGAGCGGTCGGTTCCGGAGCGCGCGACGGTTGCTGCCGAGCCGGACCCGACCCCGCGAACGGAAGCCGGACCGTGGGCGGCGACCGAAGCCCGAGAACCCGACCATCCCGACGACGCGGGTGACGGCGGCGGGGGTGAGCCGGGCCTCCCGGTCGGGCCGACGCGACGGTCCCGGTGGCGCACGCTGCTCTGGACGGAGCGGCCACGCGTCTGGATCGCGCTCGGCGCGGCAGCGGCGGTCGGTGTGGCGTTCGCCGCCGGCACCGTCGTCGGGCCCGTGCGCGGGGACGTCGCAGCGGCACCGAGCGTCACGCCGACGGCGGGAACGGTCACGCTCGAGCAGCTGCTCGACGTGCCGCAGACCTACGCCGACCAGCTGCCGGGGCCGGTGGAGGCACCCGTGAGCCTGCACTCCACGCGGCTCGTGTTCACGAACCGGGCGCTGGACGGCGGCTCGTTCGACACACCGTGGGCCGTGTGGGCCGGGGTCGGCACGGACCGGTCGACGATCTGCCTGGTGGCGACGGCGAACCGGATCGAGTCGTCGACGGCGTGCTTCCCGCGCGAGGCAGCGCTGCACGGCTCGGTGTCGATGTCGGCGCAGTCGATGAGCGGGACGTTGACGATCGCGCTCCGGGGTGGCGGCGTGCAGGGTCGGGTGACGAACGAGAACTGAGGCGCTGATTGTTGGAGCGCTCCGAGAATCTCCGCTGACCCCCTCGCGGGCTGCGGTCCATCGTGCAACACTGGATGAGCGCACTCGCCGTGGAGTCGTACCCACATCACCCACATCCACAGCGAGCGCGCCCCGCAGACCTCCCGGTCATCGTCGTTCCCCCGAACGGCACCGTCGCGCGTTCGCCCGTGCCCCGGAGGAGGTCAGCAGCGTGTCCACCAACACCACCACCTCGGCCGTGTCGACGAACACGCGGCCGATCACCGTCACCACCCAGTCCATCGTCGGCATCGCCGTCCTCGGGCTGGCGACGTTCTTCGCCATCACCACCGAGCTCATGCCCGTCGGGCTGCTCGGCACGATGAGCGCCGACCTCGGTGTGTCCGAGGCCACCATGGGCATCGTCGTCACCGTGTACGCGGGGGCCGTGGCACTCCTGGCGCTCCCGCTCACGGCCTTCACCGCGAAGCTCCCCCGCAAGGCCGTGCTCGTGTCGACGCTCGTCGGCTACACGGTGTCGAACCTCATGATCGCGTTCGCACCGTCGTTCGCCGTCGTCTGCGCCGGCCGGGTCGTCGGTGGCATCGCGCACGCGCTGTTCTTCTCGGTGGCCTCGGCGTACGCCACCCGGATCGTGCCGCCGCGCCTGGCCGGTCGCGCCATCGCGTTCGTGTACTCGGGCAGCTCGCTCGGGTTCGTGCTCGGCGTGCCCGTCGCCACCTGGGTCGCGCAGCACATCGGCTGGCGCCCCGCCGTGTTCTCGATCGGTGTCGCCGCCGCCGTGCTCGCCGCCGTGGCGCTGCTGTTCCTGCCCGCCGTCAGCGGCGCCTCGTCGCCGCACATCGGGTCCCCGAAGGCCTGGGCGCGCACCGGGCTGCTGTCCGTCGTGATCGCCGACCTGCTCCTGTTCGCGGGGCACTACGTCGTCTACACCTACGTCGGGCCCTACGCGATCGACGCCGGACTCGACGCCTCGATGGTGAGCGGTGCACTGCTCGTCCTGGGCGGCACCGGGGTGATCGGCCTGTGGCTCGCGGGCATGTTCGTCGACCGGGCACCCCGCCAGACCCTCATCGCCGCCGTCGCCGTGATGGCCGTCGCGTTCGCCGCGATGCCGTTCGTGCACGGCTCCCTGGTCGGCACGATGGTCGTCGCCGGCGTGTGGATGGCCGCGAACGGCACGACGGGCACGCTCTTCATGGCGGCCGCGATCCGCTCCGGAGGCGTCTCCCCCGACATCGCCGGTGCGCTCATCAACGGTGCGTCGAACATCGGCATCGCCGGCGGCGCTGCCATCGGTGGGCAGGCGCTCGGGATCGTGGGACTGCAGTACCTGCCGTTCGCCGGTGGTGCCGTGCTGCTCGGGTCGCTCGGGGTCGTCGTGCTGGCGCGCCGGGGCTTCCCGGTGCACACGGTCGGGCAGGAGCACCTGTCGACGTCGTCGATCGAGGCGATCACGTCCTCGCTCGCGGTGGTCACCACGTCGGTGCCCGTCGTCGGTCGGGCGATCCAGACCTTGACGGGCTCGGTCGCGACGGTCACGGGCTCGCACCGCACGCACCGCACGCAGTAGCGCGGCGCGGGGCGGGGCGTCGGCCTCGCGCTGCGCCGAGGTTCCGAAATCTCGGCATCTCGGCGGTCCTGGCGGCGATCCGTGGAACCTCGGCGGTGCAGCGGCGGCATGTCGTGGAACCTCGGCGTCGAGGCCTGGCCGTGGCGTCGTCGCGGCGGCGTGTGGCGGCGCGTGGCGGCGCGTGGCGGCGTGTGGCGAGGGGCCGCGGCGACATGCCATGCGCGCGGCGTCGAGGTTCCACGAACTGCCGTTCGCGTTGCGCTGAGGTTCCACGAACTGCCGTTCGGGACGCCGAGATGGGCAGATTTCGGAACCTCGGGGGTGGGGCGGCGGCGTGTCGCGGGCGGCGGCGCAGACCAACGACGAAGGGCGGGCCGGCATCGCGCCGGGCCCGCCCCTCGTCGTGACCGATCAGTCCTGCAGGTGGCTCCGGCGACGGTTGCGCACCGCGCGGAAGGTCAGCAGCGCCGCACCGAGCAGCACGAGCACCCCGGCAGCGATGAGCCCGGGCTTCAGGTCCGCACCGGTGTAGGCCAGCGGCCCACCGTTGCCCACGTCGCCCGAACCAGCGGCCGGCGCGTTGCCCGAGCCTCCGGCAGCCGGCACGGTCGGGACCGCGGTCGGCGAGTTGCTCGGCGTCGGTGCACTGGGCGACGGCGACGGAACCGGGGTCACCGCGGCCTCGACCACGAAGGCGAGCGGGGTCGCTGCACCGTCCTCGGGCGTGACGACGGTCACCGGAGTGGCGCCGTCGACGTCGACCGTGATCGTGTACTCGGTCGTCGGCTGCAGGTCGACCAGGTCGAACGCGCCGTCGGAGTCGGTGGCCACGGTCACCGGCGGGCCGGCTTCCGGGTCGGTCGGCGTCGCGACGACGTCCACGCCGGCGACCGGGTCGCCGTTCGTGTCGACCACGGTGCCGGGCTGGTCGGTCGTGACGACCTCGGGCGCAGCGGGGGTCTCGAACGGCAGGTCCGACGTCACGCTGGTGCCGGCGATCGCGGCGATGCCGGTGTTCGCGGTGTCACCGGTCGCTCCCGCGGCGGGGACCACCGTGCGGACCGTGTAGGTACCGGCGGACGTGGCGAACGTGTAGCGGCCGTCGGCGTCGGTGGTGGCCGAACCGACAACGGCACCGGACTCGTCGAGGAGCTCGACGACCACGCCGGCGGGCACGGGCGTCCCGTCGAGGGAGACGACGCCGGTGATCGTCGCGATCACGGCGGGCGGGGCGACGATCGGCTCCGGCTCGACCGGTGCTGCATCGGCGTCACCGGTCGTGATCGACACGGGCGGCTCGTCGGCGACGGAGATGTCCAGCTCGGTGCCGGCGGGCAGGTCGGAACCGGTGTAGACGCCGTCGCTGTTCGTCGTGGTGTCGACCAGCGTGTCGCCGGTGTCGGGGTCGGTGATGACGACCGGGATGTTCGACACGGGGTTGCCGTCGTCGTCGGTCACCGTCCCGATGACGGACGTCGTGTCGTCCGGCGACGTGAACGCGAAGTCGGCAGTCTTGTCGACGCCGCCTGGTGTGCCGGCGACGGCGAGCGAGACACCCGTCGCCACGGCCTCACCGTCAGCACCCGCGGGCGGGGTGATCTCGACGCGGTAGTTCGCGATCACCGGCAACTGCGGGAACACGTAGTTGCCGTCGGCGTCGGTGGTCGTCGTGTAGACGGTGCCGCGGGGTGCGGTCACGGTGACGGTGGCTCCCGGGATCGGCGTGCCGTCGAGGGTCGCGGTGCCGCTGATCGCCGCGGTGCGGTTGGCGAACCAGGTCTGGTACACCGGGAACCCGCTGCGCTGCTGGTACGTGATGGTCAGGCTCGTCAGCGACGCGGTCGGCGTGAACCAGGCCGAGGCGCCCGCGGTGTCCGACGCGGCGGCGTTGCCGGTCAGCGTAAGCGTGGCGGCGTCCCAGGTCGGCTGGTCCTTGCCGGTGGTGCCGTCGGGGTCGGGGGTGCACGACCAGCCGCCGGCCGTCGGAGCAGCCGAGCACGAGTTGTAGGAGCCCTGGTACCCGAGCTGCTCGGCGGTCGCGGCACCACCGCCGGCCACCGTGGCGGAGATCGTCGCCTGGTCGGCGTCGATGTCCCCGAGGACGAACGACCAGCTCTGCGCGCCGGGCGTCGCGCCGTCGAACGTGTAGGTGGTGGTCGAGGCCGAGTCCCCGTTGGGACGATCAGCCTGGGGCCGCTGGTTCATGTACGTCTGCGCACGACTCGTGCCGTAGACCCCACCGACCGGCGTCCCCGCGGACTGCCACGTCGACGCCCCGCTGATCACGGTCGACTGCCGCGAGTTCGAGGTGAACGTCGTGGCGGGGAACCCGGGCAACGTCATCGTGCCCGTGTACGCCTTCGACGCCCCGCTCAGGGTGAACGTGCCCCAGTTGCCCGCGGGCTCCGCCGAGGCGCTCGTCGCGCCGCCGATCGCGAGTCCTGCTCCGAGTGCGAGGGCGGTGAGCCCCGCCGTGACCGCGCGCCAGCGCCGCATGTGTACTCCCCTGGTGATGACGTCGGCGTGCCCCGACGTCCGTGCAGGCTATCCAGACGGCGCGGACCCGGTTCACACCGACACCACATCGTGACTCAGGCGGGTCCATCGAGCAGCACGAGCAGCGCGTCCACCGCGGCGACCTGGCCCGCGACGAGCAGCTCCCGCGCCTCGGCGACCGGCACCCACCGGGCGTCGTCGACCTCCGGCACGTCGACGAACCGTCCTGAACCGCGTGGCAGCTCGAGCCGGACGGTGTTGCTCCGCACGACGGCGACCTCGAACGCCGGGGCCGGGGCGGCGAACACCCGGACGCGCTTGCCCGAGGCCTGCCGGAACTCGCCCAGGTCCCTGACGTCGTCGGCGGCCACGGGTGCGGGGACCCCGATCTCCTCACCGAACTCACGCATGGCAGTCTCGAGCGGGTCCTCGCCGGCTTCGACGAGTCCCTTCGGGATCGACCAGGCACGTGGCCGGTTCCGCCAGAAGGGCCCGCCCATGTGCGCGACGAAGACCTCCGGCCCGGCCGGACCGGTCCGGTGCAGCAACAGTCCGGCGCTCACCACCACGCCTGCGAGACTACGCGGCGTCGGCCAGGAGGCCCGGCCCACGTCCGCCGCCCGCGGTCACCGCTGCGCACGGCCGGTTCCACCGCCGCGCACGGCCGGTTCCACGGCCCCCGACCGGAGTACCGTGTGGCGCACGGAGCGCCAGGTGACGCCCCCGAAGCCTGCGACGGAGGAGGCCGATCGGGATGGACGAGCGATGGACGACGGTGACGTTGGCCGCCGATGCGGCGATGCCCCACGACGAGGCCCTGCGGTGGATCGTGGCCCGCGCCGGTGCCGGTGTCGAGCGGCTGCGGATCATCGGCGCCGACCACGCGCTGGAGGGCCGGACGCCGGTCGCCGACCAGCTCGCCGAGGCCGCGCGGACCGCTCTGCCCGGTGTGGCGGTCGAGGTGCACCGGCACGCGGGCCCGTTCGCCGCAGCCCTGGTCGAGGAGTCGGACGGCGGCGACCTGCTCGTGATCGGGAGCTTCCGCCACCGGCGCGGATCGACGGCCGGCGGTGACCCGGCGCGGGTCGCCGAGCGTGCTGCCGTCCCGACCGTGGTCGTGCCGGAGGGTCCGCACCCGATCGACGGTGACGTGGTGCTCGCGGTGGAGGACCCGATCGACGAACGCGCGGTGTCGATCGCCGTCGACGAGGCCGTCCGGCGGAACCGACGGCTGACGCTGCTGCGCGCGTGGGAGATGCCCGTGCTCACGCGGACGGGGCTGACCGACTTCGCCGAGGACCCGCTCCGGTGGCGGACGCGCAACGCCGAACTCCTGCAGCAGGTGACGTCCGTCCTGACCGCGCGCTACCCGTCGCTCCGCATCCGTCCGCTGCTGGTCGAGGGCCACCCAGGTCACGCGATCGCCTCGCACACCCGCCGGGCGTCGTTGGTGGTGCTCGGTCGCGGCCACGTGCGCGCGCTCTCGGGCTCGCTGCTCCACGACGTCGTGCGCGAGACCGCCGCCCCGGTCTGCGTGGTCCCGCCGGCGGCGCACTCGGACAGCCGAGCGGCCACGGCGACCGAGACCGCCGGTGGGATCAGCCGGCGAGGGCGCGGATCGTGGCGGCCATCCGCGCGGTCAGGTACGTGACGCCGCGCTCGTTCGGGTGCAGGGCGCCGGCCTTCAGGTCGATCTTCCGCAGGTCGCCGGAACCAGTGAGCGTAACACCGGCCACGTAGCGCTTCGACGCGGCGCACGGCGAGTGGTCCTGCGTGCTCGCGAAGACGTCGACGAACCGCACCCCGGCGGCGGCAGCAGCGGACCGGGAGACCTCGTTGAGCTCGTCCTGGACACCGTGCAGGTACTCGACGTCGGTGTCCGTGAACGGGTAGGTGTCCGACGGGAACGAGCCCGCCAGGGTGCCGAGGTCGAGTGCGGACCGGAAGCAGCCCTTCGCGGGGGTGTCCTCGGCGTCCGGGAAGATCGCCGGGTACCCGAGGAACACGACGACGGCGTTCGGGGCGGCTCGCTGCACGGCGCCCAGGGTGTCGGCGATGCCGAGGGCCACGCGCGACTGGATCTTCACGGCGAGCTGGTCGACGCCGTCCTGCACCAGGGTGCTCTCGCACGACGGGGCGTCGCGACCCGAGAACACCGGGCCGTTCGCGGAGATCGCCAGGCACGAGGCCGCCGTGCCGAACAGGTCCGCGTCGTTGCCGCCGATCGTCAGGGTCACCAGTCGGGTGCGGTCGGACAACGACTCGATCTGCGGCGGGACGCCCTTGAACTGGTGGCCCGTGGTGACGTCGTCGCTCGTGGCGCCGGCGCACGTGACGTCGGTCAGGGCGAGCCCGAACTGCGCCGCGAGCCGGTGCGGGTAGTCGCGCGCCGACTGCACGCAGGCGTTCGTGGGCAGCCCGGTGCGGTCCCCCAGGCCGTACCCGGCCGAGTAGGAGTCGCCGAGCGCCACGTACTCACTGCCCGGCGGGACCGCGTCAAGGGTCTCGGTGGGCTCGGCGGTCACGGGGTACGGCTCGGGCACCGGCCACATCGGCGCCGCGGAGGCCGGCGGCGCGCCGACGGACCCGCCGAGGCCCGCCGCCACGAGACAGACGGCGCCGACCACCGCCAGGGCAGTGCGCAGTGGTCGGCGGGCGATCCGGAGCAGTTCCGGCCTCAGCGGCGTCCGAGGCGACGCTCGCCGCCGCTGCCCGTGCGGTACTCGAGGCCGTAGTGCTGGAACAGCTCGGGCTCGGTCGCGGCGTCGAGCTCACCGTCGGTCGCGATGGAGGGTGCGTCCTTCACGAGCTTCTTCGGGAAGGTCACGCGCAGGTGCTTCGGTGCGACGGTCGCCCCGACGAGGGGGACGAACACGAGCTTCTGGAAGCCGACCATCCCGGTCGTGAGCGCACCGAACGCCGGCTCGGACGTGGCGGTGTCGTAGTAGATGCTCTCGAGCGTCCCGACCTTGTCCTCGGCCTCGTCGACGACCGGCAGGCCGATCCAGTCACGGATGTTGGCGGCTTCGAACACGAAGGACTCCTTCCGAGTGCCCGGTGGGTCCGGGTGGCTCTCGGTCGACGCTACCGGTCGGTCGCCTGTGCGGTCACCCCGAGCACGTCGAGCCGGTCCACC
Organism: Curtobacterium sp. PhB146; assembly: GCF_004342995.1. Taxonomy (NCBI): domain Bacteria; kingdom Bacillati; phylum Actinomycetota; class Actinomycetes; order Micrococcales; family Microbacteriaceae; genus Curtobacterium; species Curtobacterium sp. PhB146. Next base: position 485,281 of record NZ_SMBN01000003.1, read on the forward strand.
GCGGCGAGCACGTCGGCCGCGCCGACCGCCAGGATCGCCGGGTCGGGGTCCTCGGCGAAGACGTCGCCGCGCCGGACCGAGGCATCGGTGAGGACGATGTGCGGACCCGATGCGGGCGGTCCCCAGGCCTCCGGCGGCGCCGGGCCGAAGAGCACCACCGACGGCACGCCGTACGCGGTCGCGAGGTGCGCCGCACCGGTGTCGACGGTGACGACGAGCCGCGCCGCGGCGATGACGCCCGCGAACTCCTGCAGCTCCAGGGAGCCGGCCAGGACCGCCCCTGGCGCCAGGCCGGCCGCGTCCGCGACGGCACGTGCACGGACGACGTCGTCCGCGCCTCCCGTCAGCACCACGTCGGCACCGCGCTCCCGCAGTCCGCGCACCACGTCGGCGAAGCGGCCCGTGGGCCAGTGCCGCGCCCCGTGGAAGGCACCGACGTGGACGACCGCGGCGTCGGCGACGACGGGCGGTGCCGCCGGGCGGTCGACGGCCACGTCGTCGGCGTCGGCGGGGACGCCGTGCCAGGTGAGCAGGTCCGCCCAGCGGTCGCGCTCGTGCACGTCGGACGGCCACTCCGGACCGTCGTACCCGTGGGTCGGGTCGGCGTGCCCGATGACCCGTCGGGGCTGCAGGGCGGCGATCAGGTCGGACGACTCGGGGCCGGCGCCGTGCAGGTTCACCGCGACGTCGACCGTGCCGGCGGGGACGTTGATCGGGTGGTCGAGGCCGTGCTGCGCCAGGTGGACGTCCACGGCGGGGACGAGCTCGACCACGGGTGCCAGCCACGCCGTCGTCGCGAGGGTGATGCGGTGGTCGGGGAAGGCCCGTCGCAGGGCGCGGAGCGCGGGGACGGCGACCAGGAGGTCGCCGAGCTTGATGGCGCGGAGGACGACGAGTTCCGGGCGTCCGTCGGCGGCGGGCAAGGTCTCGAGTGCGGTCACGGGCGCGACGGTAGGCGGTGTCCGCTGGTGGCGTCGGCAGCGGGCGCGTTCCCCGGCTGTCCTGAGCCGGCACGCGGCCGCCGACCGGTACTCCGGTGCCATGCCCCTCGCACCGGACCGCGCGATCCGCGGCCTGCTCTTCGACCGCGACGACACCCTCGTCGTGGACGTCCCGTACAACGCCGACCCGCGCCTGGTGGTGCCCGTCCCCGGTGCCCGTCGTGCCGTGGAGCGGGCTCGTGCAGCCGGGCTGCTGCTCGGCGTGGTCACGAACCAGTCCGTGGTCGCGAAGGGCCTCGCGACGCGCGAGCAGGTCGACGCGACGAACGCCCGCGTGGACGCGCTCGTCGGGCCGTTCGACGTCTGGTGCGTCTGCCCGCACGACGCCGGCGACGACTGCGCCTGCCGGAAGCCGCGGCCGGGCATGGTCCTCGACGCCGCCGAGCGACTCGGGGTCCCGCCGGAGGCGCTCGTCGTGGTCGGCGACATCGGCGCCGACGTGCAGGCGGCGCGGGCCGCGGGAGCGCAGGGCGTGCTCGTGCCGACGCCGCGCACGCGGCCCGAGGAGGTCGACGACGCCGAGACCGTCGCGGCGACCCTCGCCGAGGCCGTCGACCTGGTGATCGCCGCGGCCGGACCGTCGACCGTCAGGACGGACCGCACGTGAGCCGTCCCCGCGTCCTCGTGGCGCGCCTCGACTCGTTCGGTGACGTCCTGGTCGCCGGCCCCGCCGTGCGCGCCGTCGCCGCCGGTGCCTCGCACGTCACGATGCTGTGCGGACCGCAGGGCGCCCCGGCCGCCGACCTGCTGCCCGGTGTGGACCGCGTCCGGGTGTGGGCAGCGCCCTGGGTCACCGAGACCGCGAAGCCGATCGACGACGCCGTGCTCGCCGAGTTCCGCGCGCTCGTCGCCGAGGAACGACCCGACGAAGCGGTCGTCCTCACCTCGTTCCACCAGTCGCCGCTGCCCCTGGCGCTGCTCCTCCGCCTCGCCGGTGTCCCCCGCGTCTCCGGGGCCTCGGTCGACCACCCGGGGTCGCTCCTCGACGTCCGCCTGCGACCCGGCGAGGACCTGCCCGAGGACGTCCCCGAGCCCGAGCGCGCGCTGCGGATCGCCGACGCGGCCGGGTTCCGGCTGCCGCCGGGGGACGACGGGAGGCTCGTGGTGCGTCACGACGCCGTCGCACCCCCGTCCGTGGCCGGGCTGGGACGGTACGTGGTCGTGCACCCCGGCGCCAGCGTCCCCGCCCGGTCGTGGCCGGCGTCGCACCACCGGGAGCTCGTCGCCGCGTACGCCGAGCGTGGCGTGCCCGTCGTCGTCACCGGCTCCCCCGGGGAACGCGACCTCACCGCGGCCGTCGCCGGCTCCACCGGCATCGACCTCGGCGGACGGACCACGCCCGCCAAGCTCGCTGCGGTCCTGGCCGGTGCCGAGGTCGTCGTCGTCGGCAACACCGGGCCGGCGCACCTCGCCGCGGCGGTCGGCGTACCGATCGTCAGCCTCTTCTCGCCGGTCGTCCCCGCCGTCCGGTGGGCGCCGTACGCACCGCTGGTCGAACTGCTCGGGGACCAGGCCGCGCCGTGCCGGCTCAGCCGTGCCCGCGAATGCCCCGTCCCCGGCCACCCGTGCCTGTCCACGGTGCGCATCGAGGACGTGCTCGCAGCCCACGAACGGCTGCTCGACCGCGCTTCGCGGATGGAACCGAGAAGTCTGCGGAGCGCGCCAGAAGGTGCTGCGTAGCGTCCGCCACTGCTCCCCCTTCTCCTCGTGCCCGACCGACCGAAAGGCCCCGCATGCGCATCCTCGTCTGGCACGTGCACGGCGGCTGGATGGACGCGTTCGTCCGCGGCCCGCACGAGTACCTGATCCCCACCACGCCGGCGCGCGACGCCTGGGGCCTCGGTCGTGGCGGGCGCGCCTGGCCGGCGTCCGCGATCGAGATCGACCCCGCCGACGTCGCCCACGCCGAGGTCGACGTGGTCGTCCTGCAACGCACCGAGGAACTCGACGCGGCGAAGCGCCTGCTCGCCGGTCGCGACGTGCCGATCGTCTTCGTCGAGCACAACGCGCCCCGCGTCGACGTGCCGAACAGCCCGCACCCGTTCCGCGACCGCGACGACCTGACCATCGCGCACGTCACGCACTGGAACGCACTCATGTGGGACTGCGGCACCACGCGCACCACGGTCGTCGAACACGGCGTCGTCGACCCCGGCCCGCGCTACACCGGCTCGCTCGACCGCCTCGGCGTCGTCATCAACGAGCCCGTCCGCCGGGACCGCGTCGTCGGCACCGACCTGCTCCCCCGCTTCGCGGCCGTGGCACCCGTCGACGTCTGGGGCATGGGCACCGAACGGCTGCCGGAGCTCGGCTTCGGCGACGCCGTGGTCGCCCGCGGTGACGTGCCCTCCGACCCGATGCACACGGCCCTCGCCGAACGCCGCGCGTACGTCCACCCGAACCGGTGGACCTCGCTCGGCCTGTCGCTCCTCGAGGCGATGCACCTGGCGATGCCGGTCCTGGTGCTCGCGACGACGGACGCGGCCCGCACGGTGCCGGGCGAGGCCGGCGCGATCGCGACGGACGTCGAGGAGCTGGTGCGGGCCTCCCGGATCCTCATCGAGGACCCCGACGAGGCGCGCCGACGGGGGGCCGTGGCGCGGGAGGCCGTACTCGCACGGCACGCGCTCGGCCGCTTCACCGCCGACTGGGACGACCTGCTCGACGACGCCGTGACCCGCGGTGCCCGGCGCGACCGGGCGGCCTCGGCCCCGACTTCGGCCCCGGCCTCGGCCACGACCTCGGCCCCGACTTCGGCCGCGACTTCGGCCGCGTTCGAGGGGAGCCTCCGATGAAGATCGCGATGGTGTCGGAGCACGCGAGCCCGCTCGCCGTGCTCGGCGGCGTCGACGCCGGTGGACAGAACGTCCACGTGGCCGAACTGTCCGGGGCGCTCGCGGACCGCGGGCACCAGGTGACCGTCTACACCCGGCGTGACGACGCATCCGCGCCGGTCCGGGTGCCGCTGCGTCCGGGGGTCGACGTCGTGCACGTCGACGCCGGTCCGGCGCGGCACGTGCCGAAGGACGAGCTGTTCCCCTTCATGGGGACGTTCGCGTCGGTGCTCGCCGCGGAGTGGTTCGTGGACCGGCCCGACGTCGTGCACGCCCACTTCTGGATGTCCGGTCACGCGGCACTCGACGCCGTCGCGCAGGTGCAGGCCCGGACCGGCGGCACCCGCATCGCCGTCGCGCAGACCTTCCACGCGCTCGGCGTCGTGAAGCGTCGGCACCAGGGCTCGGCGGACACGAGTCCCGCCGAGCGCGAGTGGCTCGAACCGGCCGTCGGACGGAGCGCCGACCAGGTCGTCGCGACGTGCTCAGACGAGGCCTTCGAGCTGAAGGCCCTCGGCGTCCCCCTGCAGCGCATCTCCGTCGTGCCGTGCGGTGTCGACGTCGAGCTGTTCCGCCCCGACGGGCCCGTCGAGGAGCGCGGCCGTCCGCAGCGGGTGCTCACCGTGTCGCGGCTGGTCCGGCGCAAGGGCGTCGGCACGACCATCGCCGCACTCGCCGCCCTGGTCGCCGAGGGGCGCGACGTCGAACTCGTGGTCGTCGGCGGTGCCGGTGTCGCCGGGGCCGACCTGGTGGACGACCCCGAGTACCAGCGGCTCGACGCCCTCGCCCGGTCGCTCGGGGTCCGTGACCACGTGACCTTCCGCGGACAGCTGGGACAGCACGAGATGCCCGCCGTGTACCGGAGCGCCGACGTCGTGGTCTGCGCACCCTGGTACGAGCCGTTCGGCATCGTCCCGCTCGAGGCGATGGCCTGCGGTCGACCCGTCGTCGCGTCGAGTGTCGGTGGGCTCATCGACACCGTCGTCGAGGACGGCACGGGCCTGCACGTCCCGCCGCGCAACGAGGCCGAGGTCGCCGCTGCCGTCGGCGCCCTGCTCGACGACCCGGACCGCCGCGGATCCCTCGGGCGGGCCGGCCGTGCACGTGCGGAGTCGCGGTACACGTGGCAGAAGGTGGCCGCCGACAGCGAGCGCGTGTACGAGCGGCTGCTGGCCGGTGCCGTCGCCGTGGCCGCACCGACCACCACGGCGGGCGCACCGCAGCGCACCACCACGGCGGGCGCACCGCAGCGCACCGCCACCCACGCCGGACGGGTCCCGCGTGCCGCACAGCCGACCGAGAGGACCGCCCGATGACCATCGACCAGCAGCCCGGCATCGACGAGCACACCACCGCGAGTGCACGCATCGTGCTCGACCACGTCGCCGCCTCGGTCCCGGTGATCGCCTCGCTCGTCGACCACCACGACCACATCGCCGCCTGGGCCGACGACATCGCGGCCCGACTCGTCGCGGGTCGCCGCCTGCTCGCCGCGGGGAACGGCGGGTCGGCCGCCGAGGCGCAGCACCTGACCTCGGAGCTCACCGGACGGTTCGACGGCGACCGCCCCGCCTACTCCGCGATCTCGCTGCACGCGGAGACCTCGGCCGTCACGGCGATCGGCAACGACTACGGCTTCGACCAGGTCTTCGCCCGACAGGTGTCGGCGCACGCACGGGCGGGTGACGTCGTCGTGCTCCTGTCGACCAGCGGCAGGAGCCCGAACCTGCTCCGCGCCGCCGAGGCCGCCCGCGCCGTCGGTGCCCGGACGATCGCGATGACCGGGCCGCGGCCGAACCCCCTGGCCGAGGCGGTGGACGACGCGATCTGCATCGCGGGGCCGTCCGCCAACGTGCAGGAGGCGCAGCTCGTGCTCGTGCACGCCCTGTGCCGGGCGATGGAGCCCGCACTGCGCCGCGGGGTCCGGCGATGACGCCCCAGCAGCCGTCCGCGCAGCGACCGGCCGGGCCGCACCGCGCGGCGGGTCGTCGCCTGCGGATCGTCGTCGTCGGCGACACGTTGCTCGACGTCGACGTGGCCGGCACCAGCGATCGGCTCAGCCCGGACGCACCCGTGCCCGTCGTCGACGTCACGACCGACGACCGCCGCGCCGGGGGTGCCGGTCTCGTCGCCACGATGCTGGTGCGCGACGGACACGACGTCACCCTGGTCACCGTCCTGGGCGACGACGCCCGTGCGCAGGAACTCCGCGACCTGCTCCCCGACGTCACCGTGGTCGCCGGGCCCTCCGGTGCGCCGACGCCGGTGAAGACCCGCGTGCGCGTCGTCGACCATGCGCTCGTCCGCATCGACGAGGGTTGTGCGACCCCGCCCGTGCCCGAGGCCACCGACGCCATGACGGCCGCCCTCGACGACGCCGACGCGATCGTGGTTGCCGACTACGGCCGCGGGGTCGCCGCCGCTCCGGCGCTGCGGGAGGCCCTCGCACGCGTCGCCGAGCACACCCCCGTGGTCTGGGACCCGCACCCGAGGGGCGCCGCACCCGTTCCCGGCATCACCGTGGCCACCCCGAACGCCGCCGAGGCCCGCCGGTTCACCGACGTCGACGGCCACGGCGCGCCCCTCGCGACCGTGCCCCTCGCGACCGTGCCCTTCGCGACCGTGGCCGCGGCGGCCCTCGTCGAGCAGTGGGGTGTCGGCGCCGTCGCGGTGACGCTCGGCGACCGCGGAGCACTCCTCGCCGACGACCGTTCGGACAGTCGCTTCGTGCCGGCACCCTCCGTCACCGCCGGCGACCCGTGCGGCGCCGGCGACCGGTTGGCGGCCGGTGTCGCCGTGGCGCTGGCCGGTGGAGCGGACGTCCCTGGAGCCGTCGCCGCCGGCGTGGTCGCGGCCTCCGAGTACCTGGCCGCCGGCGGCGTCACCGCGCTCTTCGCCGACGACGGCCCCGCGCCGCTCCGGGTACCGGGCGCCGACCGCGACGCGCTGCGCACCGTGCACGAGGTCCGGAGCGCCGGCGGCACCGTCGTCGCGACCGGCGGCTGCTTCGACCTGCTGCACGCCGGGCACGCCCGCACCCTGTCGGCCGCGCGGGCACTCGGCGACTGCCTGGTCGTGTGCCTCAACTCGGACAGCTCGGTCCGCGCGCTCAAGGGTCCGGACCGGCCGATCATGACCCAGGACGACCGCGTCGAACTCCTGCTCGCCCTGGACTGCGTCGACGCCGTCGTGGTGTTCGACGAGCACACCCCCGACGAGGCACTCCGCCGGTTCCGCCCGGACGTCTGGGCGAAGGGCGGCGACTACACCGCGAGCGAGCTGCCCGAGGCCGCGACCCTCGCCGAGTGGGGCGGACGAGTCGTCACCGTCCCGTTCCACCCCGGCCGCTCGACGACCCGCCTGGCGGCGGCCCTCGAACACGTCGGCTGAGCCCGACGGATCCACGCCCCTACGGAAGGAAGTCCATGCCCGTCCCCACCACCCCCATCGGTCGCGTCCTCGTCACCGGCGGCGCCTCCGGACTCGGCGCGGCGGTCGTCGCCGCGGTCGTCGAGGCCGGCGGCACCCCGATCGTCCTCGACCTGCGCGTCGACGCGGTGTCCGAGGGCATCGACGCCGTGGCCGTCGACGTGTCGGACACCGACGCGGTCGAGCAGGCGGTCCGCCAGGCGGCCGAGCGTCACGACGGACTCGACGCGGTCGTGACCGCCGCGGGGATCGACACCCCGGCACCGATCGACGCGATCTCCTCCGGCAACTGGGAGAAGATCGTCGCGGTCAACCTCATCGGCACCGCCTCGGTCGTCCGCGCCGCACTGCCCGCCCTCGAGGCGGCGCACGGACGTGTGGTCACGATCTCGTCCTCGCTCGCCCTGCGCGGCGTCGGCGACGGCACCGCCTACTCGGCCTCGAAGTTCGGCGTCCGCGGCTTCTCGCAGGCCCTGGCCGCCGAGACCGCCGGCCGCATCGGTGTCACCAACGTGATCCCGGCCGGCATGCGCACGAACTTCTTCGCCGACCGCACCGAGCAGTACAAGCCGGGTCCGGACGCGCAGCTCATCGAGCCGGAGTACGTCGCGAACGCGATCCTCTTCGCGCTGGCGCAGCCGGCTGGCTGCGAGATCCGGGAGCTGTCGATCATGCCCGCGACGGAGCCGAGCTGGCCGTAGGCGCTCGCTGCCTGGTGCGAGGTTGATCACTCCGTGCTGGGACGGAAACCCGCACGGAGTGGTCAACCTCGCACCGCGCGTTGGTCGTCGCCACGTGGCGGACGGGAGGCACGTGCCGGCTTGGCACCGTGCCTCCCGTCCGGCGGTGGACCGGACCACCCCGCCGAAGCGACAGATCTCCGCGGCGCCGGTCCGTCCCTGCCGCGAACGCGACAGTTCCGCGCGGAACGTTCGCGGGAGACTGTCTCTTTCCGGAACCGGGCGGGACCAGAGCGCCGCGGTCAGGTGGTGCGGAGCAGGTCGGCGACGTCGTCGAGGACCTGCTGCGGGTCGACCTCGTCGACGTAGGACGGGTCGTGCACGCAGCGCTCGGCCGTCCACCCCACCTGCGTGACGTCGACCCCGCAGACCGGGCAGCGCGTGACGTAGGACAGGTGCACGCGGTGCCGCCCGCGGTCGAACGGCCCGGCGTTGACGACGTTGCCGAACCAGAACACGCCGACCGTGGGGGTCCCGACGGCGACCGCCAGGTGCCGCGGGCCGGAGTCGTCGCCGACCATGACGTCGGCGGCGGCGAGCACGGCGGGGAGCTCGCGGAGCGGGACGGCGCCGGTCAGGTCGTGCACCCGTCCGCCGAGGTCGGCGGGCAGCGCGTCGACGATGGCGGTGGACGCCGGCACGTCGGACGCGTCGCCGACGAGCACCACGTCGTCCCCGGCGGCGAGCCGGACACGGGCGACCTCGGCGAAGCGCGAGGGGCTCCATCGGCGACGCGGATCCGTCGCTCCGGGGTGGATCGCCAGGAGCCGGGTGCCGTCCCCGGCGACGCCGAGCCGCTCGCGGATCGCCGCACGCTCGTCGTCGGACACGCGCACCCGCGGGTCGAGCGTGACGGGGGCGGCCCCCGCGAGCGACACGACCTCGAGGGCACGCAGGACCTCGTGCTGGTAGTAGACGTAGCGCACCCATCGCTCGAGGACCTCGGCGTCCTCGGTCGCGGAGCCGACGGTGTGCCGGGCGCCGAGGCGGAGCAGGAACGGGTTCGAGTTGCGACCCCCACCGTGCAGCTGCACCGCGAGGTCGAACCGGCCGGACAGCCGCGCGAAGAAGTCCTCGGCATCAGGAGCGTCGTCGCCGGCGTCGCGGACACCCGGTGCGAGCGGGAGTTCCTCGAAGGCGTGCACGGCGTCGGTCCGGCCGCCCAGGACCGCTGCCGCGGCGGGCGTGCCGAGGAGCGTGATGCGCGCGTCCGGGTAGGCCGCGGCGAGGGCTTCGAGGGCGGGTACGGCGAACATCAGGTCGCCGAGCCCCCCGCCGCGGAGCACCGCGATCTCGGTCACGCCGTCGAACCGTTCTCCGCCCACACCGATCTGCTGCACGTCTCTCGTCTACCGGTCGGGTGCCGGAGGGACGTCCAGCACCGGGCGGCGGACGGCCACCGATGGACACGAAGCGCGGAGTCGAGTCGGCACACAGCGGTGTCCGAGCACCGTCTGACCCCCGCCCGCCCTCCGGAAGGACACCATGACGATCGCACCCGCTGCTGCCGACGCCGCCACGGACCTGGTGGTGACCGACCCCGTCGACGGGACGGTCGCGTCGACCGTGCCCCGTGCCTCCGAAGCCGAGGTCCGTGATGCCGTCGCCCGTGCCCGGGCAGCTGCCGCCGCCTGGGCGCGCACCGCCCCGGCCGAGCGCGGCGCACTGTTGCACGCAGCGGCCGAGCACGTGCGCGCACACGCCCAGGAGCTCGCCGACCTGAACACCCGCGAGACTGGCAAGGTACCGGGTGACGCACTCGGCGGGGTCGAGGCCGGCGTCGGGACCCTCGTGCAGTACGCCGAGCTCGGACCGGTGCACCGCGGCGAGGCGCTGCGCGGGCAGTTCGGGGCCGCCGACTGGGCCGTCCCGCACCCCCGCGGCGTCGTCCTCGCGCTGACGCCGTGGAACGACCCGGTCGCCGTGGCCTGTGGGATCCTCGGTGCCGCGATCGTCACCGGCAACACCGTGGTGCACAAGGGCAGCGAGCGGTCCCCCGCCACCACCGCGCGCCTGAACGCCCTGCTCGCCGAGGTGCTGCCCGACGGCGTGCTCGTCGGCGTCGACGGGGACGGGTCGACCGGCGAACTGTTGCTCGCCCAGGACGGCATCGACGTGTACGCCCACGTCGGGTCCACCGCGACCGGTGACCGGCTGTCCGAGGTCGCCGTCGCGACCCGAGCCCACGTGGTCCGTGAGAACGGCGGGAACGACGCGGTCGTCGTCGACGCCGACGTCGACCCGGAGTGGGCCGCCGCCCAGGTGGCGCTCGGTGCGTTCGCGAACACCGGGCAGATCTGCACCAGCGTCGAACGCGTCTACGTGCACCGCGACGTCGCCGCGCCCTTCGTCGCCGCCCTCGTGGCCGAGGCGGAGCGCCGCACCGCCGCACCCGCGACGACCTACGGTCCGCTGGTCGACGACCGGCTGCGCAGCACCGTGCAGGCGCACGTCGACGACGCCCTGCAGCGCGGTGCCTCGGCACGGACCGGTGGGGTCACCCCGGACGGCGCCGGGTCGTTCTACCCGGCGACCGTGCTCACCGGGTGCACCGACGACATGCTCGTGATGACCGAGGAGACCTTCGGGCCGATCGCGCCGGTCCGGGTCGTGGCCGACTTCGACGAGGGGCTCCGGCTCGCGGCCGCCGACCGGTACGGCCTGGCCGCCACCGTCCTGACGAACGACACCGGTCACGCCCTGCGCGCCGCCGCGGAACTGCCGGTCGGCACCGTCAAGGTCAACGCGGTGTTCGGTGGTGCGCCGGGCGGCAGCGCCCAGCCGCGCGGTGCCTCGGGAGCGGGTTTCGGGTACGGCCCGCACCTGCTCGACGAGATGACCACCACCACGGTCGTGCACCTCGAGCCCGCCCCCGCACGCTCCGTCGGCGGCACACGATGAGCGTCGACGTCCGGCTCGTCCGCGACCTGGTCGCCACGATCGACGACCGCGAACCGCTCGTCGTCGTGATCGGCGACTGCATCCTCGACCGGTGGACCGTGGGCGAGGCCGAGCGGGTCTCGCGCGAGGCACCGGCACCCGTCGTCCGGGTCACCGAGACCATCGCGGTGCCCGGCGGGGCGGCGAACACCGCGGTGAACGCCCGCGCGCTCGGCGCCCGGGTCCGGCTCGTCGGACTCATCGGCGACGACGAGGCCGGTGACGTCCTGCGCGAACGGCTCGAGACCGCGGGCGTCGACACGACGTTCCTGGTCGAGATCACCGGTGCACGCACCACAACGAAGTCCCGCGTGGTCGGTGGCGACCGGGTCGTGGTGCGGGTCGACGACCTGGCCGGAACCCCGACCGCCGACCACAACGAACGGCTGGCACGTGCCGTCGCCCGAGCCGTCCGCTGCGCCGACGCCGCGGTCGTCTGCGACTACGGACTCGGCGTCCGTGCCGAGGACGTCGTCCCGGTGCTCGACCGCGACCGCCCCGGGTCCATCGTCGTCGACGCGCACGACCTGCCCCGCTGGGCGTCGTTGCGACCCGACCTCGTCACACCCAACGCCGGCGAGGCCGCAGCACTGCTCGGACGCGACCTCGGGACCGGCGCCGACCGGGTGGCCGCCGTCCTGGGTGCGCGCGCCGACGTCCTCGCCCGGACCGGTGCCCGCGCGGCCGTCGTCACGCTCGACCGCGACGGCACCGTGCTGCTCGAGCCCGACACGGACGAGGGGTTCCGCACCCGAGCGGTGCCGGCCTCCGAGCAGCAGGCGTCCGGCGCCGGGGACACGTTCTGCGCCGCCGCGACGGTGGCGCTCGCGGTCGACGCATCCGTCCGCGACGCCGTGTCCGTTGCGCAGGCCGCCGCCGACGTCGTCGTCCGCGAGGCCGGTACGTCGGTGTGCAGCGCCGCCGCCCTGCTCGACTCGGTGTCGGCACCGGCAGCCACCGTCGTCGACCACGACGACCTCGCGGCCGCCGTCGAACGGGCCCGTCAGGCCGGTCGGCGCGTGGTGTTCACGAACGGCTGCTTCGACGTCGTGCACCGCGGGCACACGACGTACCTGCGCCAGGCTCGGGACCTCGGCGACCTGCTCGTCGTCGCGTTGAACGACGACGACTCGGTGCGACGACTGAAGGGCCCGGAGCGCCCGATCAACCCGGCCGAGGACCGCGCCGGGGTGATCGCCGCCCTGGCCTGCGTCGACCTGGTGACGGTGTTCGCGACGGACACCCCGATCCCGCTCATCGAACGGCTGCGCCCCGAGGTCTACGTCAAGGGCGGCGACTACTCGCCCGAGATGCTCCGCGAGACGGCGGTCGTGCGCGGGTACGGCGGTGAGGTGGTCATGGTCGACTACGTCCCCGAGCACTCCACGACGGCCGTGGTCCGGCGCATCCGCGAAGCCGCGGCGGCGTCGGCCGGGTCCGCGGTGCCAGTCGCCGCGTCGGCCGGGTCCGTGGTGCCGGCCGCCGCGTCGGCCGCGCCCGACCCCGAGGGGACCACCGACGGAAAGGTCATACCGCAGTAGGGGGTCGTCGAGACCCCGGCGGGATGGCAGCGCTCCCGGCGCTCCGTAGCGTCGAACCCGTCGACGAGGTCCGTCGGCGGAGGGAGCGTCGCCGTGTTCGACCAGATCACCCCGTTCGTCGTCGAGTTGGCCGCGAGTCCGCTCGTCTACGTCGTGCTCGTCGCCCTGTGCTTCGTCGACGGCTTCTTCCCGCCGGTCCCGAGCGAGTCGGCCCTGGTCGCCATCGCCGCCATCGCCGCGACGTCCGGCCAGCCCGTCCTGGCCGGGGTCCTGGTGGCCGCCGCGGTGGGTGCGATCGCGGGTGACTCGGTGGCGTACTGGATCGGTCGCCGGATCGGACTCGCCCGCCTGGCGCAGTCCCGACGGCCGCGGATCGCTGCGGCCTTCGCGTTCGCCGAACGGCAGATGCAGCGCCGGTCCGCGAGCCTGATCTTGGTCGGCCGCTACATCCCCGTCGGCCGGGTCGCGGTGAACATGACCGCCGGCGCGACCCGGCTGCCCTACCGTCGCTTCCTCGCCATCAGCGCGATCGCCGGGACGGCGTGGTCCGCGACCTCGGTCGGGATCGCCCTGGCCGCGTCGCAGGTGCTGCACGAGCCGCTCGTCGCCGCCCTGGTGTCGATGGTGGTCGCGGGCGGCCTCGGCATCGCGGTCGACCGGGTGATCGGTAGCATCAGCCGCAGGCGCGACACCCGTGCCGCCCGAGCGGCCGCCGCGATCGTCCCCACGACCGGCGTGCCCACGACCGACGTGTCCGCGACCGACGTGCCGACCGCGAGCACAGCACCCGTCACGCACGCCCCGTCCGCCACACCCCGCATCGTCCCCACCGGAGAGATCGTCCGACCGTGACCACCGCCCTGCTCCGCCCGCGACCGACCTGGCTGCCGCTGGCGACCCGGATCGCTCTCGTGGTCGCGGTGGTGTCCCTGTTCAGCGTCGCCGCCCCGGTGACCTCGGTCTACTACGCCGTCGCGGTCCCGCTCTCCCTGCTCGTGTCGGCGGTGCTCGCGGTCAGCATCGGCATCGCCCCGTTCGTCCCCCGAACCGCAGCCGCCGCCCACCTCGTCGGACTCGTCGCGCTCGGCCTGCTCACCGCGCCGGTCGAGACGAGCCCGTGGCCGATCCCGGTCACCGGCATCATCGGCCTGAGCGTCCTGCTCGTCGTGCTCGGGGTCCGCTCGACCTGGCGGCTGACCGCGATCGTGTGGGCCGTCGCCGCCGTGCTCCCCCTGCTGCTCGTCGCGGTGACGCCGGGCCGCTGGGACCAGCCCGCCGTGTGGGCGACGAGCTTCGTCGTGTCCGCCGGCGACACGCTCCTGGTCGCCGCGGCCGCCGTCGTCATCGGGCAGCGCCGCAGCATCCGCCAGGAGCTCGTCGCCGCCCGCCGCGACGCCGAGCTCGAGCAGGCCAGGCGCCGCACGGTCGAGGAGCGCTCCCGGATCGCCCGCGAGCTGCACGACGTCGTCGCGCACAGCATGTCCGTCGTGCACATGCAGGCGGAGTCGGCCCCGTACCGGGTGGCCGACCTGCCGCAGGAGGCCCGCGCCGAGTTCGCCGCGATCGCCGAGACCTCCCGCACCGCGCTGCGCGAGATGCGCCAGCTGCTCGGTACCCTGCGCGGGGACACCGCCGCCGAGCGCGCGCCGCAGCCGGACCTCGCCGACCTGCCCGCGCTCGTGCAGGCCACGCGCGCCGCCGGCATCCCCGTCGACCTCGACGTCGACGTCGTCGACGTCGTCGACCGGCTCGCGCAGCTCACCGTCTACCGGGTCGTGCAGGAGGCGCTCGGCAACGTCGCCCGGCACGCGCCCGGCGCGTCCACCGTCGTGACGGTCAGGAGGCACGGCTCGCGTCTCCGGGTGGAGGTCGCCAACACCGCTCCACCCGCTGGCACCGTGCCGGCCGCACCACCCGACGACGGTGGCTTCGGCCTGGCCGGGATGCGCGAGCGGGTGACGGCGCTCGAGGGCACGATCGACCACGGCCCCGTGGCGGACGGCGGCTTCACTGTCGTGGTGACCCTGCCCGTCCGCGTACCGGCGGCCGACGGGGGAAGCCGATGACGCGGGTGATGGTGGTGGACGACCAGCAGATGTTCCGCATGGGACTGCGGGCGATCCTCCAGGCCCAGGACGACGTCGAGGTCGTGGGCGAGGCCGCGAACGGTGCCGAGGCGGTGGTCGCGGCGATCCGGCTGCAGCCGGACGTGATCCTGATGGACGTCCGGATGCCGGAACTCGACGGGATCGAGGCGACCCGACGGATCACGGCGGCGCCGACGGACAGACCCGTCCGCGTGGTCATGCTGACGACGTTCGACATCGACGACTACGTGTTCGACGCCCTGCGGGCCGGGGCGAGCGGCTTCCTGCTCAAGGACGCGAGCGCCGACGAGCTCGTCGCGGCGGTGCGCACGGTGGCCGCGGGCGAGGCACTGCTCGCGCCGCGCGTGACCCGGCACCTGGTCGAGGCGTTCGTCGCCGGACCGGTCACCGCCGCTCCGCGTACCGAGGTGCTCGACGTCCTGACCGACCGGGAGCGCGACGTGTTCCTGCTCATGGCGCGCGGGCGGTCGAACGGCGAGATCGCGGGCGATCTGTTCATCGCGGAGCAGACCGTCAAGACCCACGTGGGGCGGGTGCTGGCGAAGTTGCAGTTGCGCGACCGGGTGCACGCCGTGGTGCTGGCGTACGAGGCCGGTCTGGTCCGCCCGTCCGCCTGACGCGCCGCCGCCGTCCGCCGGGCCCCCGTCCGCCGCGCCGCTCACGTCCCCCGAGGTTCCGAAATCTGCACATCTCGCGCGCCGAAACGTCGGTCCGTGGAACCTCGGCGGCGCGTCAGCGGCGTGTCGCGCGATCTCGTCGGTGTCGCAGGGCCGGCACGGGTACAGGTAACGCGCGGGTACTTGCGCGCGCAACCAGCGACGTCGCCGATGTCGTACGACATCGAGTGCGTCGCAACTGCGCGCCCGCAACGGTTGCACACGCGGAGCGGCGACAGGGTCGTTGTCGAACGACATCGAGAGTGTCGCACCGGGTCGACGCAGGTCGCGGTGGGCAGACCCGACGACAGACGGACGGGAGGCCCGATGCCAGCTGGCACCGGGCCTCCCGTCAGGGGTTGGTCGCGACTCAGGCGGCGAGGTGCGCCTGCAGGAACCAGCGGTCCTTCGTCAGACCGCGCTCGATCTCGATGACGACGTCCTGGCTGTTGAGGTCGACCTCGTCGAGACCCTCGACGGCGCGACGGACCTGCAGCAGGGCCGCGTCGATCTGGGCGATGACCTCGGTGATGGTGACGTCGGAGTTCTGGAAGCCCTGCGACAGCGGCGGCAGCGTCGTGTTGGCGGCGACGGTCGCGATGCGCGAGTCGACCGGCAGGCCGAGGGCGACGATGCGCTCCGCGGCGGTGTCGGCGTAGGCCTGGGCGTGCTCGACGATGTCGTCGAGGAGCTCGTGCACACCGACGAAGTTGCGGCCGCGGACGTGCCAGTGCGCCTGCTTGCCGTTGACGACGAGTGCCTCGAGGTCGATCACGACGGGGGCGAGGAACTGTGCCACTCCGGCGGCGAGCTCCGGCGTCGTCGAGAACGGGGACGTGGTGGTCGTGGTGGTGGTCGTGGTCATGTCTGAACCTCCTGCGTCGTGGTTACACCGGATCGCTGGGCCTGTCCTGACCAGTTCGGTGCTGCCGATGGACACAACCATGCCCGCTTCTCTTGTATGCCGCAAGGAAGCGGAGGCTGCCCTTACCGGCGGGCAGCAGCCGCCAGCCGGCAGCGGTCAGCCGACGAGCGTGTCGAAGCCGGCGTCGCTCAGCTCGATCTGGACGGCGGAACGTGCGCGCTCGACCCAGGGGCTGTCAGTGCACCCGATCCAGACGCTCGTACGCGGCTCGCAGTCGGCGACGCACCACTCGGCTGCCCAGCCGGTCAGGGCGTGCGCGAGGGCCTCGCCGTGGTCGGCGAAGACGAGCGGCGACACCGCCGAGGTGCGGGCACTGCGGACCAGCCACGTCACGGTCACACGGGGCGGCGCGGGCAGGATGCGGATCTGCTCGTCGAGGGCGACCTCGACGAAGACCTGTCCGTACGCGTTCTCCGGCAGGTCTTCGAGCTGACGGCGGATCTCCGGCAGGTCCTCGACGCCGCCGGCGATGAGGATGCGTTCGCTGGGCTGTCGCCGGGTCCGTGCCATGCTGCAACGGTAAGGCAAGCCTTACCTCATCACAAGGGCTGCTGGCCGGTTCCGGCGATCTCCACAGCCGGCACACCGAGTTCGTGCGCCAGGAACGTCCACATCCACGATAGCGCGACGGTGTTCGTGAGCCCGGGGACGCACTGGGCGATCTGCGTCGCGACACCGTCGCTGTAGGCCGCGAGCTTGAGGGCCACGGTGTCCGGCTCGATCGGTCCGGCGCCGCCCGGGAACGTGCCGGCGTCGGCACCGCGGCGGATCACCCGGACCAGACAGGCCTCCCAGACGCGGATCCGTTCGGCGTACTCGGCGGCCACCTCGGGCCGGCGGGCGACCGCGGTCCAGTAGTCGGACCAGATCCGCCAGTGCTGCCGGACCTGTTCGGTGTCGTCGAACAGGGGCGCGACGAGCATCCGCAACGCCTCGACAGGGTCGGACTCGGCGTCGACGGCGATGACGATCGCCCCGTAGAAGCGCTCAGTCTCGAGCACGACGACCTCGTTGAGGATCTCCGCCACGCTGCCGAAGTGGTACGTCACGGTGCCGACGGACACCCCGGCCTCGGCGGCGATGTCCCGCAGGCCAGTCGCCCCGACGCCGTTGCGGACGATGACGGCACGGGCGGCCGCGACGATCATCGCGCGCCGGACCGCGGGACGCTGCCGGACGCGCGGTGCCGCACCCCCGGCGTCCGCTGCCGCGCCCGGTGCAGCCGCCGCCCCCGGTGCAGCCCCCGCTGCCCCGGTCACGCCGAGGTCCTCGGGACGTCGTCGGCGAAGGTCTGCTCGGTGACCAGCACCTCGGGGGCGTCGGGGCCGCCGTCACGGGCCCAGGCCCGCACGGTGTTCACGACGTGGAAGGCCTCGGCGTCGGCGGTGACCTCGGAGGACGTCTCGAGCCGTGCCGACCAGTCCGGCTTCTCCAGGCCGATCGCCCAGCGCGACGATGCCACGGCCGAGTTCGGGTCGTCCGACCGGATGCGGTACGTCTCGCGGGCGTCCTCGCTGAAGACGAGCCCGTCGGGGTAGACCCGTCCACCGCCGTACCCGGGGTCGACGTCGAGGGTCCACTCCCCCGTCTCGACGTCGTGCGTGACGGTGCGCTGGGGCAGCTGCTCGGTCGGTGCAACGCGCTCGATCGCGAGCGGCGTCGACCGCTCGGGCTCGTCGAAGCGCACGTCGTCGTCGGTGTCGCGCGTCCAGACGGGCAGGCACACCTCGGACGCCGTCGGGTCGATCGTGACGGTGGCCTCGGTGCCGTGCGGCCAGACCCAGGGCCAGTAGGACGACGACACCGCGATCCGCAGGCGGTGCCCGGCGGCGAACCGGTGACCGGTCGCGACGAGCTGCACCGGCAGCGACGCCGGCTCACCGGGGACCAGCGGGTCGTTCCGGTCCATGCCGTCCCGCTTCGCCGCGTTGAGCACCCCGCGCGTCACGAGGGTCGACGAGCCGTCCGGCGCGACGTCGCACAACCGCACCGTCAGGGTGGCGCGGGGCTGGTCGCTCGTGACCGACAGGGTGACGAGCGCGTTGCCGAGCAGGTCGAACGCCCGGCCGACGGGCAGGTCGAAGCAGACGGAGCGGCCGTCCTCGGCACGCTGGTCGGGTGGCAGGTCGGTCGCGTTGCCGAACGGGAAGAACCGTCCGGCGTCGGCGCCGGTGTGCTGCGGCGACCGGACGACGACCGGCCCGTCCTCGCCGCCGCGGAGCGTCGCGAGCGGCAGCGCACGCCGGTGCGTCGCCGCCGAGGGCCACGCCTCGGCGCCGACCCACCGGCCCCGTCGCGAGGCGTAGTACGTCGCCGGGGCTTCGC
The DNA here is from genome assembly GCF_004342995.1 of Curtobacterium sp. PhB146. Lineage (NCBI taxonomy): Bacteria > Bacillati > Actinomycetota > Actinomycetes > Micrococcales > Microbacteriaceae > Curtobacterium > Curtobacterium sp. PhB146. The sequence continues at coordinate 503,780 of NZ_SMBN01000003.1, forward strand.
CCTCGTTGATCCAGGCGCGGAGTGCGGGGTCCTCCTCCACGCCGGTGTCGATCCCGCGGAGCCAGCGGTCCCACCAACGCAGCGTCTCCTGCAGGAACCCGATCGACGGTCCGGGTGCGAGACCGCGGTCCGGGTACTGGTGCGACCACGGCCCGACGATGCCCTTGACCGGGGACTGCACGTTCGACACCAGTCGGAGCACGGCGTCGCGGTACGGGTCCGCCCAGCCGCCGACGGCGAGGACCGCTGCACCGATGTTGCCGTAGTCCTCGGCGGCGCTGCCGTGCCGCCAGTAGTCGTCGCGTTCCTGGTGCGCGAGCCACACCGGCGTCATCGGGCGGTTCGACTCCAGCCGCTCGCGCCACCGGTCGACCCAGTCCGTGCCGACGACCTCGGGCCGGGGCGGCCGCGAGTTGAACGCGAACATCGTCGCGCCCCACGCCGCCATGTCGATGCCGAGCACCGCTCCGCCGACGTAGTGCACGTCGTTGTCGTACCGGTCGTCGGTCGAACACACCGTGACGATGGCCTTGAGGGCAGCGGGCGCACGCGCCGCCAGCTGCAGGGCGTTGAACCCGCCCCACGAGATGCCGAACATGCCGACGGCACCCGTCGACCACTCCTGCTCGGCGAGCCAGGCGATCACGGCCTCACCGTCGCGGAGCTCCTGCTCGCTGTACTCGTCGTCGAAGAACCCGTCCGACGAGCCGCTGCCCCGGATGTCGACCCGGACCGAGGCGTACCCGTGCTGGGCGTACCAGGGGTGCCGTTCGGAGTCGCGCGGCGCGGTCCAGTCGTCGAGTCGGTACGGCAGGTACTCGAGCAGCACCGGCACCGGACCGTCGGGCGACGCCGGCGACCAGATCCGGGTGTGCAGTCGGACGCCGTCGGGCATCGGGATCCACTCGTCGCGGACGGTCACGCCGTCCGGCAGCGAGTCCGGCGCGCCGATGGCGGTGAGGGTCGAAGCGTCGGCGTACACCGAGCGATCGCGGCTCATGCGTCCTCCCAGTTCCGGGTCAGGTGGCCGTCGCCGTGGTCCGTCCAGCCCTCGGTGTGCCGCCAGCGCGGTACCCCGTCGCCGACGTCGGGCAGCTCGGTGCTGCCCGGCTCGAGCGTCGCGGCCAGCAGCGTCGACGTGTACGGGTGGTTCGGGCCGGTGAAGACCCGCTCGGTCGGTCCGATCTCGACGATCCGGCCGCCGGTCATCACGGCGACCCGGTCGGCCACGCCCCGGACGACGGCCAGGTCGTGGCTGATGAACAGGCAACTGAGCCCGCGCGAGCGCTGCAGGTCGGCGAGGAGCGCGAGGATCCCGGCCTGCACCTGCACGTCGAGCGCGGTGGTGATCTCGTCGGCGATGACCAGGCGCGGCTCGGCGGCGAGGGCCCGGGCGATGCCGACGCGCTGCCGCTGCCCACCGGAGAGCTGCGCCGGGAGCCGCTCGGCGAACTCCGGGCCGAGGCCGACCTGGGTGAGCAGCTCGCCGACGCGCTGCCGCGAGGACGTGCCCGTGAACAGCTTGAGCGGTCGCCCGATCGCCGCGCCCACGGTGCGCCGCGGGTTGAGCGACGTGTCGGCGTTCTGGAACACGAGCTGCACCGCACGACGAAGGTCCGGGGACCGTCCGGCGATCGGCTCGCGCAGGTCGCCGCTCACCGTCCCGTCGTCGAACGAGAACGTGCCCGACTCGGCCGGAACCAGGCCGGCGAGGGCGGTCGCGAGCGTCGACTTGCCACTTCCGGACTCCCCCACGACCGCGAGCGTCTCGCGCGGCGCGATCGTGAAGGACACGCCGTCGACGGCGGCCGGCAGGCCGCGTCCGTAGCGGATCACCAGGTCCTCGGCGGTCACCACGGGACGGACGAGCGGTTCGGGAGGAACGGTTCGGCCGGCCGTGGAGGCGACCGTCGACGAGACGGTCGCCGTCTCGGGCACGCGATCCGTCCCTCCCGGCCGTCGCCCGTCCGGCACCGCGGCCAGCAGGGCACGCGTGTACTCGTGCTGCGGGGCGGCGAAGAGCGCCGCCGTGGCGGCGTGCTCGACGATCTCGCCGTCGCGCATGACGGCGATCTCGTCCGCCATCGCCGAGACGACCCCGAGGTCGTGGCTGACGAGCAGGACGGCCATGCCGAGCTGCCGGCCGAGGTCCGCGATCAGGTCGAGGACGGCGGCCTGGGTGACGACGTCGAGCGCCGTCGTGGGCTCGTCGAGCACGAGCACCCGCGGGCGTGCGGCGACGGCCATCGCGATCGCGATGCGCTGCTGCTGCCCGCCGGAGAGCTGGTGCGGGTACCGGCGGACGATCGCGTCGGGGTCTGGCAGCCGGACCAACCGGACCAGCTCGGCGACGCGCTCGGGGCCGTCGGGTTCGCGGTGGGCGCGCAGGGCCTCGCGGATCTGCTCGCCGACGCGCATCGACGGGGTGAGCGCCTGGCCGGCGTTCTGCGCGACGACGGAGGCGACGCCGCCGCGGAGCTCGCGGCGGCCGGACGGTGACAACGCGAAGACGTCGTCGCCGCCGACGCGGACCGAGCCGCCGACGATCGTCGAGCCCGCCCGGAGGTGCGCGAGCAGGGTCCGGGCGACGGTGGACTTGCCGCTGCCGGACTCCCCGACGAGGCCGAGGGTGCGCCCGGCGGGGATCGCGAAGGAGACGCCGCGCACCACGGGGACCAGGCGCTTGCCGGCCGCGTAGGAGATCGCGAGGTCGTCGACACGGACGATGGGGTCCGTCGCGGTCGCCGGTGCGGCCGGTGCGGTGTCGGTGTGCGTCATGCGCTCACTCCCTTCGTGGCGCGGTCGACGCCGAGCGACTTGCTCAGGCCGTCGGCGGCGAGGTTGAGCCCGATCACCAGGGTCGCCAGGGCGACGATCGGTGCGAGCGTGCCGAGCGGCACCACGGTCAGCGCGGTGCGGTTCTCCTGCACCATCAGCCCCCAGTCCGGCGTCGGCGGGTTGGCGCCGAAGCCGAGGAAGGACAGCGACGCGACGAGCAGCACGATCCACGAGGCCCGCATGGCGTACTCGACGAGCACCACGTCGAGGACGTTCGGCAGGATCTCGCGGAACACGATCGACAGCGCGCGTTCACCACGGGCCCGGGCGGCCGTCACGTAGTCCTGCGTGATGACGGTGCGGGCGGCACCGCGCACGACGCGGGTCACGGCGGGCGCGTAGACGACGGTGACGGCGAGGACGATCACCCAGAGCCCGGCGTCGAAGACGGTGACCACGACCAGCAGGGCGAGGATCGACGGCACGCTGAGCAGGGCGTCGACGACGCGCATGACGGCCTCGTCGAACCAGTTGTCCGCGTATGCCGTGATGCAACCGAGCACCGTGCCGACCGCGACGGCGATCGTCGTGGCCAGGAAGGTCACGAGCAGGGCGTACCGGCCGCCGTTGAGCGTCCGCGACAGCACGTCACGGCCGTACTGGTCGGTACCGAGCCAGTGCGTCCAGGTCGGGCCGGCGAGGACGTCGCCGGCGTTCGTGGCCACCGGGTCGTACCCGGCGATGACCGGTGCGAGCAGGGCGAGCACGACGTGCAGGGCGATGAGGCCGAGGCCGATGCTCAGCGCCGTCGAGCCGCGCAGGGGCGCGAGGGCCCCGGCGAGGACGACGCGTCCGGGGCGGCGGGTGGCGGTGGCGGTCATGCGGCGGCCTTCCTGGTGCTGCGCGTCGTGCGGGTGCGCGTGCGCGGTCGCCGCTGGCGGGTCCGCAGCTTCGGGTCGAGGGCGAGCGCCACGAGGTCGGCGGCGAGGTTGCAGACGACGTAGATGACGGCGCTCAGGAGCGCGATCGCCTCGATCGTCGGCAGATCGCGGTTGAAGACCGACTCGAGCATGAGCTTGCCCATGCCCGGGTAGTTGAAGACGTTCTCGACGACGACGACCCCGCCGAGCAGCCAGGCGACGTTGAGCGCGACGACGTTGAGCGTCGGCAGCAGCGCGCTCGGCACCGCGTGCTTCCAGACCACGCGACGCATCGTCAGGCCCTTGAGCTCCGCCGTGGTGACGAACTCGGACGCCATCACGTCGATGGTCGAGGAGCGGGCGGTGCGCACGATGTAGGCGGCCATCGCCAGGGTGAGCACGATGATCGGCAGCCAGATCGTCGGCAGGAGTTCGCCGACCGTGGCGTCGCTCCCCCGCAGCACGACGGCGGGGAAGACCGGCAGGCCGATCGCGAAGAGCAGCACGAGCACGGTCGCGACCATGAACTCGGGCACGCTCATCACGACGAGACTGACGATCGAGATCACCTTGTCGGACGGGCGACCCCGACGGACCCCGGCGAGGACGCCGAGCGTCAGGGAGACCGTGACGCCGACGAGCATGGCGGGCACGGCGATGAGCATGCTGTTCCGGAAGGCGGTGAACAGCGTCGGCGCGACGGCCTCGCCGCTGACGAGCGAGGTGCCGAAGTCGCCGTGCACCGCGCCACCGAGCCACTGCAGGTAGCGGAGCCACACGTTCTGGTCGAGGCCGAGGGTCTCGCGCAGCTGCTTGACGGCGTCCGGGGTGGCGTTCTGGCCGAGGAGCTGCTGCGCGACGTCGCCGGGCAGTGCCTGCACGGCCAGGAACACGAAGAGCGAGGCGAGCACGACCGTGAGCACGGCGATGCCGACCCGGCGGAGGACGGGGACGAAGACGTCCGACGGGGTGTTCTTGGTCGTCATCGGCGCAGTCCGATCCGGAGGTAGTCGAACTCGAAGCCGTACTCCGAGTAGTTCACGACGTCGCGGGACAGCCCCACGAGCCGATCGCCGAACATCGGGGTCATGTCGGCCCCGTCCTCGACCACGAGCCGCTGGGCGTCCTGGTAGAGCGTCAGCCGCTTCGCGTCGTCCATCTCGGCGCGGGCGTCGTCGAGCAGCCCGTCGAAGGTCTCGTTCGACCACGCGCTCTCGTTGTAGGACGAGCCCGTGCGGAAGATCTGGTTGAGGAGCTGGTCGATCGGCCGGCCGGTGAACCAGTAGCTCACCATGAGCGGCTTCTGCATCCAGATCTGCGTGTAGTACGAGTCCGAGCTCGCGTTGCGGACCGTCAGGCGGATGCCCGCGTCGGCGACGGCGTCGCGGTAGGCGACGGCCATCGGCGTGAAGACCGACTCGTAGCTCGACGTGTAGATCGAGGTCCGGAACCCCTCGTGACCAGCCTGCTTGAGCAGTGCCTTCGCCTTGTCCGGGTCGTACTCGCGGTGGTCGTCGACGAACGCGGCGAGCTGCGGCGGGACGGGGTTGTCCCACCCGGGCGAGCCGGTGCCCTGCAGGGCGGTGTCGACGATCTGCTGCGGGTCGTAGGCGAGTTTCATCGCCTGGCGGACCCGCGGGTCGCTGAACTCGTCGCTCGTGGCGAGCATCGGGATCGTGTACCACTGGGCGTTCTTCGACCGGGCGACGGTGGCGCGGTCGGACGCGGACACCACCCGAGCGGTCGCGAAGTCCAGGTTCGTCTGCGAGATCAGGTCGATCTGGCCGGCGAGGAGCGCGTTCACCCGGGCGGTGGTGTCCTGGATCGAGTAGAAGTCGATGCCGTCCAGCGCGGGACGCCCGGCGAAGTGGTCGTCGAACGCCTCGACACTGCCGGCACCGGCTGGGTTGAACGCGGAGAGCCGGAACGGACCCGTCCCGATCCCGGTGCGGCCGATGTCGGCGATCGCGGCCGCCGGCACGATGTAGCACTGGTACGCGGTGAGCAGCGACGGGAACTCGGCGTTCGGCTTGGTCAGCGAGAACCGCAGCGTGTACGGGTCGGTCGCACGCATGGAGTCGGCGTCCATCACCTCGCCGAGGACCCCGGCCTGCGGGCTGCCGGTCTTCTCGTCGAGGATGTGCCGGATGCTCGCGATGGCGTCGTCCGCGGTGAAGCGGCTGCCGTCGTGGAAGGTGACGCCACGGCGGAGCGAGAACGTCCACTCGGTGCCGTCGGCGTTCGCGGACCACTCCTCGGCGAGGTCGGGCACGGTGGTGCCCTGCTCGTCGAGCTTGACGAGCCGGTTGTAGAGCGCGCCGAGGTACTCGTACGCCGACAGGGAGCTGGCGGAGTCGAGGGTCTCGGCGGCCGAGGCGGCCGGGCGCGCGATGCGCAGGCGACCGCCGCGTCGGGCGACGCCGGTGGCCGCCGCTTCGGGGATGGTGGGCGTGCCGGCGTTCGCGCCGGAGCTGCACCCCGTCAGGGTGAGCAGGCCGAGGCCGGCCAGGCCGGCGGCGCCGGTGAGGAGCGCTCGGCGGCTCGGGCCGCGGGCGTTCCGGGGTTCGGGGACGATGGGCTGCATTCGGGGTGGCCCCTCCTGTAATCGTTCCGGTGAACGATAGAGGGAACCTGGCGATCCCCCAACTCCTGCTCCTCGTCCGTCCGAGTGTTTACGAACTCGTTACACGGGCGCCGCCGGCACGGAGCATGATCGGACCATTCCGTCCGAGGAGGATCATGGCGACGTTCACCAGGGGGTTCGGTGGCCGTCGAGCCGACCGCGACGACACCCGCATCCCGCCCGGCCAGACCCTGGTGCGCGACTGGCCGGTCCTGTCGGCCGGTGCCACGCCCGACGTCGATCCGGCGTCGTGGGTCTTCTCGATCCGCACCGAGAACGGTCTGCACACCTGGACGTGGGACGAGGTGCACGCGCTCGGCGTCGAGGACGTCACCGTCGACATCCACTGCGTCACCCACTGGACCAAGCTCGACATGCCGTGGCGCGGCGTCCCCCTCGACCGCCTGTTCGAGGACGTCGAGACGTCGCTCGACTACTGCATGGTGCACAGCACCGGCGGGTACACGACGAACGTGCCGCTCGACGAGCTGCTGGACGGCAAGGCGTGGATCGCGTTCGAGGCCGACGGCGAACCGCTCGAGCCCGAACACGGCGGTCCGGCGCGCCTGCTGGTGCCGCACCTGTACTTCTGGAAGAGCGCGAAGTGGGTGAGCGGGATCGTCATGCAGGCGGACGACGAACCGGGCTTCTGGGAGAACGCGGGCTACAACCTGCACGGCGACCCGTGGAAGGAAGAGCGGTACTGGTGACGGTTCCCGACACCGACGTGTCCGCCGACGTGTCCACGGACCTGTCCACCGACCCGTCCACCGACCTGGAGGCCCGGATCGCGCCCGCCGGTCGGCCCCCGCCCCGCAGGCGGCCGGCCTGGCACCCCGCGACGGTCGCCTCGGTGGAGCGCGAGACCCCGAACGCCCGTCGGGTCGTCCTGGACGTCCCGACGTGGCCGGGGAGCGACCCGGGCCAGCACCTGGACCTGCGACTCACGGCCGAGGACGGCTACCAGGCATCCCGCTCCTACTCGATCGCGTCGGCGGGCGACCGGACCGACGTCGTGCTCGCCGTCGACCGCGTCGAGGGTGGCGAGGTGTCCCCGTTCCTGGTCGACGCGGTCGAGGTCGGCGACGCGCTCGAGGTGCACGGGCCGCTCGGCGGCTGGTTCGTGTGGCGTCCCGCCCCGTCCGCCCGTCCGGTGCAGCTGATCGCCGGCGGCTCGGGGATCGTGCCGCTCGTCGCGATGGTCACCGCGCACGCCGAGGCCGGGGACCCCGCACCGTTCCGGTTGCTCGTCGCCGTCCGGACCCCCGACGACGTCTTCTTCCGCGCCGAACTCGACCGGGCCGTCGCTTCCGACGCTCCGCTCGAGGTGACCACCGTGTACAGCCGGACCGCTCCACGCGGGTCCGCCGTCCCCGCGGGACGGCTGACCCGCGATGCGCTCGCCGCCGCGGTCTTCCCACCCGACGCCAGGGCGCTCGTCTACGTGTGCGGCTCGACGCCCTTCGTCGAACAGGTGCTCCGCTGGCTCGCCGACCTCGGACACGACACCACCGACGTCCGTGCCGAACGGTTCGGGGGCAGCTGATGACGGTCGTCGACGGCAACGCGCTCGCGGGGGTCCTGTCCGAAGTGCTCGGACCGGAGCCGACCGTGACGGTGCTCTGCTGCGCGGGGTGCGGGTCCCGCGGATCGGTCGCGCGCACCGCCGTGTACTGCTCGGCGATGGGCACCGACGCCCGGTGCCGGACGTGTGACACCGTGCTCGTCACGGTGGTCGAGGCCGGATCCGCGCGCTGGATCAGCCTCCCCGGCACGCGCGCCACGCTGATCCCATTACCCGAGGATCGCGGCTAGCGCAATCGCCGACCGCATGTCGTGCGGAGTTCTTGCGGCTTTCCGCATGCCCCGAACTGGGGTCCAATCCGACCGAGACGATGCTCCGGATGACTCTTCGGGACATCGCTGGGCCACCCACCCGGCGTCTCCACTCGGGGCAGTGCGGCCTCTGCGTCCGGTGGGCGCGGGTACCCGAAGCCTGCGCCCCCGGATGCGCCCGCTCACGGCGCCCGGGAACGACAGAACCCCCGGTGCTGCTCTGTGAGCAACCCCGGGGGTCCTGTTCCGTCCGAGCGGATGACGAGATTCGAACTCGCGACCCTCACCTTGGCAAGGTGATGCGCTACCACTGCGCCACATCCGCATTCGCACGCCGTGTGGGCCGTGCGGAGTCGACTGTACCCGATCCCGGGCCCACGGACGTGTTCTGCGGCAGATCCGGGCGTGTCCGGTGTCGCGAGGCGCGGTCCGGCGCGGCCCGGCGCGGCCCGGCGCGGCCCGGCGCGGCCCGGCGCGGTCATCAGGCGCGGTCATCAGGCGCGGTCATCAGGCACCGAGGAGTTCGATCGGAGCATGAGCTACGTGCACGACAACCCGGGCGGGACCGAGGCCCACGGCGTCGACCTGATCGACGGTGACACCCCCGCCATCCGCATCCTGGTGCACGGCGACCTGCCGACCACGATCGAGCACGAGGGGCGGACCTGGCTCGCCACCGGGGGCGCGCACGACGACGGGGACGACCAGGCTCCGCCCATCGCGATCTACCGGCCGGTCTGAGCCGACGGCGTCAGGATTCTGTTGAGGACGTCGCAGACGCAGATCTAGCTTGCTCTAGATAATTCTTGAGGTCATCGAGTAGAGCGGACCAGCGACCGAAGTCCTCGGCCTTCGCGTTTGCCGCGAGCCATACCGGGAATTGTTCCTTGCCATGGGGAGTGAAGTCGTAGCGGTATTCACCGCCGAGTTTCGTTTTCGACTTGAGCACAAGGTCTTCGCCAAGCTCGTCGACAAACCGTTGCATCATCGCCGCCGGGAACAGCCACTCGCTCTCGGCATCTTGAAGATTGTTCGCGTACTTCGAATATTCAAGAACTTTCTTCTTATCGAACTTGAACCGGTGGCGCATCAGGTCCCGTGCCGCGCGGCCCTCCTGATCCGAATCGAAGAGCGCAATCAGTTCCTGGCGCGCTTCAGCTTTCAGTAAGACTGCTTGAGCGACGGCCGAATGCGCTCCAGTGCAGGCGACAATTTCCACTCCATTGATGTCGACCTCCCTATCAAGCGCACGAGCTGCGAGCTCAATAAATTGCTTGTCAGTTTCGCCCTCCACAACCAGCAATATCTCGGCAGCCGTCGGCACCGAGTGGTAACGGTCCAACATTTCAGGCAACACTGCGTCGACGAAGAGCCCGGAAAGAACAGCTGCATGGTTGTCGTTACCGAGAGCGGAGCCAGTAAGCCGCGAAATGCCATCGTCCAGAGACTTGTTCAACCCTACGACCTGCGCGCTTCCAGACCGCGAAATTATATAGGGTGAGTGGGTCGTCACGAGCAGGGTCACATCCTCCCTCTCAGCTAACCCTTCGAGGTCATCGCGGAGGGCTTGCTGTGCCGCTGGATGCAAAAATGCCTCGGGTTCTTCGAGTGCGAACACGATAGATTGCTTGGTTGCATCACTGAGGTATCGAAGCAGTGCAATTAGGACGCCGCCGGCGACCCCAGTGCCCTTCGCTGCCAAGTCGGTTTCAACAGAATCAAACAGACGAATGCGGATATCGGAGAGGCTTTCCTCGAGTGAGTTTACTGACGGCACCAAAGAGACGTCATTCATCTCCGGGAAGAGTCGCTTACTAAGAGCGAGAATTTTTTCCCGCATCGGCGCGAGAAGGCCGTTTTGGAGGTAGTCTTTATAGCTGGCCCGAGCTTGCTCTGACTCACCGTACGCCTGACCTAATTCTTCCCTAAGGACTGAGTGCAGGATCTGCTGAAATTGACCGACGAGGAGGGTTTCGATGCTCTGGCCACTCTCCACAGAGACAAACCGAACGAGTTTCCTAAATTGTCTCAGGGCCTTCTCGTTCAACTCGGCATCTCCGCGACGGTCACCTGCACCGCGCGCCGCAAAGTATTCTTGCCGGGCTAGCCCAGTGTTGCGGTTGCCTCGATACGTCACCACCAGGCGTAGTTCACCCATATCAGAGTAAGTCGACTTACCGTCGCCTAGCACGCTTTCTTCGTATTCTTTCAGGTACCGAAGCAGGGTTTTTTCAGGCCCTGTCTTCCCTGCGACTTTGAATGTTAAAGTCGTGCGAGGGTAAGCGAAAAGCCGTTGTCCAGGCACATCGCGATCAGCGTCAAATTCCCAGTTTTCGTCGAGCGCCATCTTGAGTGCTCGAATGAGGTTGGACTTACCGCAATTGTTAGGTCCGACAAAGGCATTCATGCCCGACACAAGAGGAGTTTCGATGCCTTCGACAAAAGAGCGGAACGATTTAACGTCCAAACGCACGAGCTTCATGGACTACCTTAGATCGAGTAGGTAAGAGACTCTCAACTATCGCACATCTGCGACGTGTCCCGCGGGACACGTAGCGTGTCGTGCGTCAGTTGCTCACGGGGAGCTTCGTCGTATACACCGAGTGAGTTGTTGTTAGTGCCCGCGCACGTCGCCCGTCAGGATCGCGTGCTCGGCGCCGGCCGACAGCTCGTCGTGCAGCGCGTCCGCGAAGAACTCCCCCGCACCGAGGCTGACCAGGTGCGTGAGCGCACCGCCCACGTCGACCAGCCCGGGGTTCCACTCGTCGTGGAGGGACGCGCGGACGTGCCCGGACTCGTGCACGACGACGACCCCGATGTGGTCGTGGGCATCGCCGACCTCGAGCACGGCGTCGTACACGACGGGTTCGGTGTCCTCGCCGAGGGGCTCGAGGTGCACCTCGCCGATCCCGGGCCACTCGGTGCGGAACACGGGCAGGTCCGGTGCGTGCAGGTGCGGGGCGCGTTCGTCGGTGACGGACTCGATCTCCCCCGACGTCAGGTACTCGTCGACGACCTCGTGGATCCGGTCGTGCAGTCCGGGTTCGTACTGCCACCAGCGCTGGTGCACCGCCCGGAGCCAGTCCTGCGTCGCGGCGTCGGCCGAGGCCGAGGTCCCGACCAGCTGCGGTGCCGTGCCGGGCGATCCGACGACCTCGAGCTGCTCGTCGTGCGTCTCGACGGTGATGGATCCGGTGGCCTCGTCGGGGTGCACACCGTGGACGTCCTCGGGGGCCGCGGCCCAGATGCTCGCCGGGAGCTTCGGCGGCAGGGCGAACGCGACTGCGATCGCCGGACGTGCCAATGCTTCGTCGAGCGCGTCGCCGAGGTGCACCTCGTCCGAGCGGGACCCCATGACGATGCCGCCGGTCGGGGGCACGGCGGCCAACCGCTCGAGGTCCTCGTGGTCGGCGTTCATCGACGCGAACACGGGGGTGTCCGCCCACTGGACGAACTCGCCGGCCGCACGGTCCTGGTCCTCGAACGGCACGTTCCAGACCGAGGGGTCCGCGAGCACCCACGACGCCGATCGACCGGCGGGGCCACGGCGCACGGCGTCGACCACGGCGGGGACGAGTCCGGGCAGCCCGCGGTACGCCGGTCGCACGGTGAGGCGGTCGAGCGCCAGCAGGTCCGGCTTGCCGAGCATCTCGGCGGCGTGCGTCTGCAGCGACAGGAAGGTCTCGCCGGTCGCGTCCGGCACGACGATCGCCGCGGCGAAGTCACCGTCGACGTCGGACACCTGGTACCCGAGCACCAGTGCCTCGACCGACTCGGGCGATCGGCTCGTGTACGCGGCGACCTCGGCGACCGACACCGCTTCGGCCTCGTCGTCGGTGATGGGCACCCGGACGTCGATCACCCACCGGTCGACGTCCTGGCCGGGGTAGGCGTCGCCGTCCTCGTCCGAGATCGTGATGTGCACGAGCCGCAGGGAACCGTCCCACGCGTCGTGGACGTGCTGGGCGATGGCGGCTTCAGGGTCGTCGGTCACGGACGCCACCGTATCGGTGGCGGACCGGTGACGTGGTCAACCGTGCTGCGCGACCATCGCGTCGACGCTCCGCATCGCGGTCGCCAGGATGGTGAGCACCGGGTTCACCCCGCCGTTCGTGACGTGCACCGAGCCGTCGGTCACGCGCAGGTTGTCGTGTCCCCACACCCGGCCGAACGGGTCGACGACCGACGACGCCGGGTCTGTCCCCATCCGGAGCGTGCCGGCCTGGTGCTGGCCACCGCTCGTGCCCCGGACCAGACCGTGCAGCTCCGCCACGCGCGTGGCGCCGGCCGCGCGCAACCAGTCGCCGCTCCGGGCGCTGGTGTGGTCGCGAGCACGGACGTCCTCCGGGTGGACCCCACCGCTGAACGACGCCACCGGGATGCCGTACCGGTCCGTCACAGCGGGGTCGACCCGGACGCGTGCGTCGGCCGTGGTGACCTCCTGGATCGGCCCCATGATCCGCATGCTGCGCCGCGCCAGGTCCCGCATCGCGTGCTTGCCGTCGAGCCCGGAACGCGGCGCGAGCCCCGTGCCGACGAGGTACTGGTACGTGTTCGACGGCGTCGCGATGAACTCGTTCGCCAGGATCCCGCCACCGATCTGCCCGGGCACGCCGTGCCGGTAGTCGGTGGTGGCGATCGACGGCCCCGGTCCGAGACCGTCGTCCACCGCGTCGTCGAAGACCCCCATCGCGCCGCCGTAGACGTGGCCCTGCAGGTGCCGGCCGACCTGGTCCGCACCGTTGCCGAGGCCGTCGGGCTCGCGGTCGCTCCGGCTGTTCAGCAGGAGCCGTGCCGACTCCACCGCCCCGGCCGCCACGACGACCTCGGCGGCGTCGACCTCGGCCCGCCAGTCGCGGCCGTCCGCGGTGCCGACGATCGTGACGCCGACCACGCGGCCGGCGCCGTCCGTGCGCAGTCGGGTGACCCGCGACTCGAGCACGATCGACGCGTTCCCGGTGGCGAACGCGCGGGTCAGCATGGTGTTCTGGCTGCCGTTCTTGGCGTCGACCGGGCACGCGAAGCCGACGCACATGCCGCACTGCTCGCACGCGCGGCGGCCCAGGTACGGCGTCGAGTTGATCAGGAGCGGGACGTGCACCGTCGAGATGCCCAGCGCGTCCGCGGCGCCGGCGAGCCGGTCCCGCGCTGCCCCCGACGGCAGCGGTGGCATCGGTCGCGCGCGCGAACGTTCCCCGGACCACGGACCGTCGACATCGCCCCCGCTGACCCCGATCTCCCACTCGGCGCGCTCGTACCAGGGCTCGAGCTCGTCGTACCCGAACGGCCAGTCGGCCAGGGCGCTGCCTTCTGGCACGCCGTACGTCGACGCCATCGCGAAGTCCCGCGGCCCGAACCGCCAGGCCTGTGCGCCGTAGACCCGCGTGCCGCCGCCGGCCGTGACGGCGTTGTTGTGCCACCCCGGTGACGAGGGCCGGAGCACCAGGAGCTCGCGACCGTCCGCCACCGTCCGCGGGTTGCCGACGTCGGACGGCCCCGACCGCGGTGCCACGCCCCAGCTCGACCGCGGGTTCCGGATGTGGTCACGGCTGAGTTCCGCGGTGCCGGGCCACCCACCGGCCTCGACCACGAGGACGCGCCGACCCGACTCGGCGAGCCCGCACGCCGCGACTCCCCCGCCGGCGCCCGACCCGACGACGACCGCGTCGTACCGGTCGGCCAGCTGCGACGGGTGCAGGACCGAGGGCGCTGCGGTCGGCACCGGTACCGGCACGCTCCAGCCGTCCGGCGGACCGGGCTGCCACCCCACCATCTCCCAGGACCGCTCCCCCGCGTTCCCGCCGTTCCCCGCGTCGGCGTAGTAGCCCGCGGCCACGAGCTCGGCGAACCAGGTCCAGTCGGGATCGTCCTCGTCCCGGGGCTCGTCGACGCGCTCGTCGACGCCCTCGTGGTCGTCCGCGTGCTCGACGACGGCTCGGAGCCGGTCCAGCCAGTCGGGCCGGTCGACCAGCACCCCGGCCAGGAAGTCGAGCGCGCCGGCCTCGGACGCCGACGGGTACTCGTCCGCCGGCACCACCCGGTCGACCAGGGAACGGAGCCGTTCGTCGTGCGTGCGGAGGAACTCCTGCGCCGCGGTGGCCGCGTGGTCCGTCATCGGTCCTGCCTCTCGAGCAGCGCCGGTGCCGCCCCACGAGCACCGTAACGGACACGGGAGCGTCCGGGGCCGGGCTCAGCCGCCGATGCCCTCCAGGTCGAGCAGGTCGTCGTCGCTCAGCACGACGGCGGCTCCCTCGACGTTCTCGCGCAGGTGTGCCCGCGACGACGTGCCCGGGATCAGCAGGATGTTCGGGGAACGGCGCAGCAGCCACGCCAGGGCGACGGACATCGGCGTCGACCCGAGCCGTGTCGCCACGGTCGAGAGCACCTCGGACTGCAGCGGAGAGAAGCCACCGAGCGGGAAGAACGGCACGTAGGCGACTTCCTCGGCCGCGAGCCGGTCGATGAGCGGGTCGTCCTGCCGATTGGCCAGGTTGTACATGTTCTGCACCGACACGATCGGTGCGATCCCCTGCGCTTCCGCCACTTGGTCCGTCGTGGCGTTGCTCACGCCGAGGTGCCGGATGACCCCCTGTCGCTGCAGGTCGACCAGCGTCTCGAACGCCGGGGCGATCGGCCCCGCGACCGGACCGTTCGCGTCGCCCAGCCGCAGGTTGACGAGGTCCAGCACGTCGACGCCGAGCGTCTCGAGGTTGTCGTCGACCTGCCCACGCAGTTGGTCGGGTTCCCGAGCTGTCGGCCACCCGCCTCGGGCGTCCCGCCGCGCACCGACCTTCGTCGCGATGACGAGGTCGTCGGCGTACGGGTGCAGCGCCTCGTGCACCAGCTCGTTGACGATGCGGGGGCCGTACGTCTCGGCGGTGTCGATGTGCGTGATGCCGCCCGCGACGGCGTCCCGGAGCACGGAGACGGCCTCGTTGTGGTCCTTCGGTGGCCCGACGACCCGGGGACCGGTGAGCTGCATCGCGCCGTAGCCGAAGCGTGCGACCGGCCGGTCGCCGAGGGTCCAGGTGCCGCCCGGCAGTCGAGGGGTGGTGGTGCTCATCGGATCTCCTTCGAGGGCGTGCCGACGCCGAGGGCGCAGCGCACTCCTGACAGCCTGCTCGCGTGGGCAGCGGCTCGCACGACACCGACGCGCGTTCCGGCCCACTTGCAGCGGACGGCCCACTCGCAGCGGACGGCCCGCTTGCAGCAGACGCCCCACTGGACGTACGCTCCTGCCAGAGGGCAAAACGCCTCGTCGCTCCGTCGGCCAGGCACCCACACGCGGTCTCGGACGAGTCGCCACTTCTTCATCGAAGGAGTGCACGTGTCCACCCGTTCCCCCGCCCGGCTCCGTGACGCCGGGATCGCCCTCGCCGGCCTGTCCGCCGTCTTCCTGTTCGAGATGCTCGACAACTCGGTGCTGAACGTCGCCCTGCCCACCATCGGCCGTGAGCTCCACGCGTCGACGACCGGACTGCAGTGGGTCACCGGCGCCTACTCGGTCGTCTTCGGCGCCCTCATGCTCCTGTTCGGCGCGGTCGCCGACCGGTTCGGCCGACGCCGGGTGATGCTCGTCGGCCTGGTCCTGCTCGCGCTCTCCGCGCTGGCGACCACCCTCGTCACCACGACCGGCGAACTCATCGCGGTCCGCGCGCTCATGGGGCTCGCGGCGGCCATGACGACGCCCGGGTCGATGGCCCTGGCCTTCCGGCTCTTCGACACCGACGCCCTGCGGGTCCGGGCGCTGACGGTCATCTCCACCGCGGGCCTGGTCGGGCTCGCGGTCGGTCCGACGGCGGGCGGCTTCGCCCTCGCGGTGGCGCCGTGGCAGGCCCTGCTCCTGGTGAACGTGCCGATCGCGGCGCTCGCGTTCGTCGGCATCCGAGTCGGCGTGCCCGCTGACCGACCGGAGGACCTGCACCCCGAGCGGATCGACGTGACCGGCGCGCTGCTCGGGACCACGGCCCTGGTCGGTGCACTCGGGACGCCCACCCTCTTCGCGGAGGCGGGCAGCGCCTCCTGGCCGGGGTGGACCGGGGTCGTCGTGACGGTCGCTGCGGTGGCGGCCTTCGTGCGGCGGGAGCGCACCGCGGCGCAGCCGCTGCTCGACCTGCGCCTGCTCGCCCGTCCGCTCGTCGCGAGCGGTCTGGCGTACAAGGCGGCCTCCGGCCTGGCCGTCTCCGGCCTGTCGTACCTGGTGACGCTGCAGCTGCAGTTCGCCTGGGGCTGGTCACCGGCACTCGCCGCGATCGGGACGCTGCCGCAGGTGGTGGTGCTCCTGGCATCCGGACGCTTCGTCGGCCCGTTCGTGCAGCGGGTGGGCCTCGGCCGCGCGGCCTGGCTGAGCGCCGGCGCCGTCGTCGCGGGACTCGCGCTCTTCACGGTCGGCGGGCGTGCCGGGTACGGCTGGGTCGCCGCGGCACTCGTCCTCGTCGCCGCGGGGATGCGGGTCGTCGGGGTCGTCGCCGGCAACAACGTGCTCCGGGGCCTGCCGTCGAACCGGACGTCGATCGGTGCGGCGCTCGTCGACACCTCGAGCGAGGTCGCGACCGCGGTGGGCATCTCGGCGACCGGGACGGTGCTGGCGGTGCTCGTGCCCGGCAGCATCGCGACGACGTCCTGGACGGCTGAACGCTTGGCCGCGTTCGAGGGCGGGATCACCGTCGCGGGTGCCGTCCTGACGGTCGTCGCCGCCCTGCTCGTCGGCTTCGGCATGGCCCGCGCGAAGGCCCGCGCGGGCACGTCGGTGGCCGAACCGGCTCAAACCGCGCTGTAGCCGCCGTCTGCCACCAGCACGGATCCGGTGATGAACGACGCCGCGTCGCTCGCCAGGAACACGACGCTCGGGGCGATCTCCTCGGGCAGGGCGAACCGTTGCTGCGGCGCGTCCTCGATCCAGTACCGCCGGAACTCCGGAGAGTCCACCGGAGCCATCTCGGTCTTCACGTACCCGGGTGCGACGGCGTTCACGCGGATGCCGTACTTCGCCCACTCGACGGCGAGCGACTTCGTCAGGTGGTGCACGGCGGCCTTCGACGCGTTGTACGCCGGCTGCCACTGCGGCCGGTTCACGATGAGGCCCGACATGCTGCCGATGTTCACGATCGAGCCCGAGCCGGCATCGCGCATGTGAGTGCCGACCGCGGTCGACGTCTTCCACAGTGCGCGGACGTTGAGGTCGAACACGTCGTCCCACTCCCTGTCGGGGACGTCGAAGGCGTCCCGGTGGTGGCACGTGCCGGCGTTGTTGACGAGCACGTCGATGCGGCCGAGGGCCGTCATCGCCTCCTCGGTCATGCGCGCCACCTGCTCGCCGTCGGTGATGTCCGCCGTGATGGTGACGAAGTCGAGGCCGGCGTCCGCGGCCTCGGCGGCGACCCGGGCGTTGCGCTCCGCGGAGCGCCCGACGATGGCGACGCGGGCGCCGGCCTCGGCGAGGCCGAACGCGAACGCCCGACCGAGTCCCTGGTTGCCGCCGGTGACGAGGGCGGTCCTGCCGGTGAGGTCGAAGGGTGAGGTCATGGAGCGGGCGCCTTCCTGAGCGGGGTCGGCGCGGTGCACCGCGTCGACGAGGTACCGCCCTGCGTACACGCACCCGGCCGGGAGGCGCGGCGTGCGTCCGCCGCGCGCCGCGCCCACGGCTGTGGTCACGACCACCGCCGCCCGCTCTCCCGGTCACGGCCCTCCGCGTTCATCCGCCGCCTTCTCGATTCCCTCTGCGATCCACGAACGCTCGAACGGCTCGCCCCGGTGGGGCAACGAGCACGACGCTGGTCACGACGAGCACGGCGACGATTCCCACCGCTCCGATCGTCAGCAGGTCCGGGCGGAGGACCGACTGGCCCCGCAGGGCCTGCCACAGCGCGATCGAGGTGACCGCGGCGTACGCCGCCCCTGCGACGACCACGACGCGCACGCGCGACCGCTCCCGCATCGTCGCCGGCAGGACGAGCGCGAGGAGGGGCAGCACCTGCAGGGCGTGCATCCCGATGAAGTGGGACACGCGGAGGTCGCCGTGGAGGCTGTTCCAGCCGAGCAGGGGGATCCCGCCGGAAGGGTCGTCGCCCCCGACGGAGTGCGAGCCGTACGTCCCCGAGCCCGGATCGGCCAGCTGCGCCGCAGTGGGGATGACCATGAGGAACCCCACGGAGAGGCCAGCCAGGGCGACGACGAGCCCGATCCGGAGCGCCCAGGCCGACGCCCGGTCGTCCAGGTTCGAGAAGACCGCGACTGCGGCGCCGACGAGCAGCGTGGCGCAGTACATCAGGGTGACCCCACCGGCCATGAGCTGGTAGAACAACTGGTTCGTCGGGGTCGACACGTTGAAGTGGCTCCCCACGCCTCGCACCACCTGGATCGAGATCACGACGATCTCGAGCAGCGATGCGGCGGCGCCGACGGTTCCGGCCCACCAGCCGATCCGTCGCAGGACGGGC
Organism: Curtobacterium sp. PhB146; assembly: GCF_004342995.1. NCBI lineage: Bacteria > Bacillati > Actinomycetota > Actinomycetes > Micrococcales > Microbacteriaceae > Curtobacterium > Curtobacterium sp. PhB146. The sequence goes on from NZ_SMBN01000003.1 coordinate 522,376, forward strand.
CGCTGCACCAGGGAGAGCATCCACGCCAGCGTCACGGCGTAGAGCGCGAGCGACACGGAGAACTTGAGCGGCTTCGCCCAGATCGGGTCGGCTGCGAGCGTGCGCGGATCGACCAACAACCCGACGACGCACACCACCGCCCAGACGCCCATCAGCGCGGCGAACGCCACGAGCGGCCGGTGCCATCCCCGGGTACTGAGCAGGAGGGCACGGGTCGCGTCGAGGACGACGCTCACGAGCGGGCGTCCACCGCAGTCAGCTCCTCGGAGATCGACCAGAGCCGAGCAGCGGTCTCCGGGTCCTGTGCCTGCTTCGACCGGCCGATGACCTCGGCTCCACCGCGCATGTGCATCATGCGCCGCGGTCCGACGAAGGTCCCACCGGGCAGGTCGGCGCTCGCGGCCATCAGGGACGGCAGCGCACCGTCCTCTGGCTCCTGCCCGAGGACCGGGACGAGACGGTCCCACAGGTTGGGGCGCTGTCCGGCCGGTCGCTCGTAGATCGCCGTCTTCACCAGGCCCGGGTGGGCTGCCAGCGCGCGCACCCGGGACCCCGACGCCAGCAGGCGCCGGTCGAGTTCGGACGTGAACAGCAGGTTGGCGAGCTTGGAGTCGGCGTACGCACGGCCGGCGTTGTAGGTGCGCCGGTACCAGTCGAGGTCGGTGAGGTCGAGTCGGGCCATGCGTTCCGCCTGGGAGGCGACGGTGACGACGCGGTCGGTGACGTGCGGCAGGAGCAGCGTCGTCAGCAGGAAGTGTCCGAGGTGGTTCGTCCCGAACTGGAGTTCGTGCCCGTCCGCCGTCCGTTCCAGGTCCTTCGACTCGACGCCGGCGTTGTTCACCAGGATCGCGATCGGCTCGTCGATGCCGTCGGCGAACGCCTCGACCGTGTCGAGCCGGGCGAGGTCGAGACGGCGCACACGGTGGGTCCCCGGAGCGCCGGGGAGGGCGGAGACGACCGCCCGGCCCTTCTCCTCGTTGCGGACCGCGAGGATGATCCGCGCTCCCGATCCCGCCAGTGCGACGGCCGTCGCTCGGCCGATACCGCTCGTGCCGCCGGTGATGATCACGGTCTCGTCGGTCGGAGCTCGACCGGTCCTGATGTCGTCCATGCCGCCAATGTAGACACTGACTACTTTGTTGTCAACGTCTACACTGGGGTCATGAGTGCGCAAGCTCGTCCGTACCACCACGGCTCACTGCGGCAGGAGCTCGTGCGGGAGGGCCGTGCGCTCCTGGTCGAGGAGGGGCAGCAGGCGGTGACCGTGCGGGAGCTCGCGCGCCGCGTCGGCGTCAGTCACGGCGCGCCCCTGCGACACTTCCGCGACCGGGAGGCCGTCCTCGACGCGATCGCCGCGGACGGCTTCGACGAACTCCGTGGCCACCTGGAGGCCGCGCGCGGCCCCGGCGACCTCGGGCCCCGTCTCACCGAGTACGTCCGAGCGCACGTCCGCTTCGCCCAGGAGAACGGCCCTCTCGTCCAACTGATGTTCACGTCGACCGACGACGGCCCGCGACCCGACGGCGACCACGGGTCGTGGTCCTCGGCGGAGCGGTTCTTCGCCCTGGGTGCGGAACTGCTCGGTGAGCGCGACCCGGCATCGATGGGCCCGGTCCCGTTCCTGCTCGCAGCGACGACCGAGGGCATCAGCGCACTGGCGGCGGCCGGGCGGATCCCGCCGGAGCGTGTGGACGAGGTCGTCGTCGCGGCGGTGCGGATGCTCCTCCCACAGATCGAGCAGCAGCTCGGCCGGCCCTCCGACGTCTCGCTGAGCCAGTCCGGCCCGTGATCGACGCGTGGCGGCCGAAGGCGGCGGGGAACCGTGTTGCCGGCCCCCGCCGCGCGCGGACGGTCAGACGCGGCCGAGCATCGCTTCGTTGAGGATGGTGCCGCCGAGCATCCAGCCACCGTCGGCGACCTCGTCGAGGATGACGAGCGTCGTCGGTCGGGCTCGCTCGCCGTAGACGTCGACGATGGCATCGGTGACGGCGTCCTGGAGCTTCTTCTTGGACTCGGGGGTCAGGGTGTCAGCAGGGACCTTGATGTTGGCGAAGGGCATGGTGTTCCTCTCAGTGGGGGGTCCGGACGTTCCGGGGGTCAGGGTGCGGCGTTCGGGGACAGGAGGTCCTCGATGCCGACGCGGCGGTAGAACTCGGCTCGGATGCGGTCCGCGACGGCCGAGACGACCTCGCTGCCGTCGTGCGAGGGATCGATGTGGACGCGGTACGGACGACCACCGCCGGGCAGGTCCACGACCCGTACGATCTCGTCGGCGACGTCCTGCACGTCGGCGTCCGCCGGCACGGTCTCGGCGAGGCGGCCGGTCAGGTCCCGCCGGAGCGCTCCGTACTCCTCGTCGTGTGCAGCGACGCGGTCGGCGTCCGCCGGCAGCGCGGCGTTCGTGAAGTGGTTCGTGCCCGAGGTGAAGGCACCCGGGACCACGATGGTGGTGTCGATGCCGAAGCGGACGAGTTCTGCGGCGTAGCTCTCGGCCAGGGCGTCCAACCCGGCCTTCGCCGCGAAGTACGGCGCCAGGAACGGCGGGTGCCCGCCGCGGGTCGACGAACTGCCCACCCAGACGACCAGTCCGGACCGGCGGTCACGCATGTGGGGCAGGACGGCACGGGCGACGCGTTGGGCGCCGACCACGTTGACGTCGTACAGCGCCGCGAACTGCTCCGGCGTGAACGCCTCGGCCGGGCCGTAGGCCATGTGTCCGGCGTTCTGCACGAGGACGTCGATGCGCCCGTGGGCACGGACGACGGTGTCGACCGCGTCCTCGACGGCCTGCAGCGACTGGACGTCGAGCTCGACGGCGCCGAGCCGCAGCGCCTCACGGTCGGCGAGGTCCTCGAGCGCCCTGCGAGCGGTCGCGTTCCGACCGTCGACGGCGCGCATTCCCGCGATGACGACGTTGCCTGCCCGTGCGAGCGACTCCGCCGTCAGGCGACCGAAGCCGCTCGAGGCTCCGGTGACGAGGACGACCCGCGGCGTGGGCATCAGACCATCCCCCCGTTGGCGCGGATGGTCTGCCCGTTCACCCAGTGTCCGTCCGGTCCGACCAGGAACGCCACGACGCCGGCGATGTCCTCCGGAGTGCCGAGGCGCTCGAGGGGCGGTGCCTTCGCCAGCGTGTCGATCTGCTCTTCCGTCTTCCCGTCGAGGAACAGCTCGGTCGCCGTCGGCCCCGGAGCGACCACGTTCGCCGTGACGTCACGGCCACGGAGCTCCTTCGCCAGGATCAGCGTCATGCCCTCTGCCGCGCTCTTGCTCGCGACGTAGGCGCCGTAGGTGGGGAACTGCGTCCCGACCACCGAGGTCGACATGCCGACGAACGCGCCGCCGGCGCGGAGGCGACGAGCCGCTTGCTGTGCGACGACGAAGGTGCCGCGGATGTTCGTCCGGTGCAGCGCGTCGAGGACCTCCAGGTCCTGGTCGGCGATCGTCGACAGTGCGAGGCGTCCGGCGGAGTGCACGACGACGTCGACGCCACCGTGGTCGGCCTCGACCTGGTCGAACATGGCGGCCACGGCGTGCTCGTCGGCGACGTCTGCCTGCACGGCGACCGCGTGTCCGCCGGCTGCTGTGATCTCCTCGACGGTGGCCGCGGCAGCTGCCGACCCGCTCGCGTGGTTCACGACCACGGTGAAGCCGTCCGCTGCCAGACGGGACGAGACCGCGCGGCCGATGCCGCGCGAGCCGCCCGTGACGATGGCAACGCGTGCAGAAGTGTGAGCCATGGGGTGTCCTTTCATCGATATGCGCCCATCATTTCGGCGCTACGACAGAACGTAACATGATTACGATCGGTGCTACAAGCTGCGCTACGATCGCCGCATGGCTCGTTCTGACGAAACACTTCGCAACGCGCTGCTCAGCGCGGCGGAGGAGCAGCTGGTCGCGTCTTCGGACGGGGACATCGCCACCAGAGCGGTCTGCGAAGCGGTCGGTGTGACACAGCCCGTCCTCTACCGGATCTTCGGCGACAAGCGTGGTCTCCTGGACGCCCTCGCCGAGACGGGTCTGCAGCGGTACACGCAGCGGAAGGCCGAACTCGAGGCGTCGGATGACCCGTCGGTGGACCTGCGCCGCGGCTGGGACGACCACCTCGCCTTCGCCCGCGAACACGCCGCGCTCTACCGGCTGATGTTCGCTCCGCGACCGTGGGCGAACAGCGCTGCCCGCGATGGACTGACCGTCCTGCTCGAGAGGACACTGACGCGCTGTGCCGCCGCCGGCCTGCTCCGCGTCGACGTACCCGTCGCGGCGACGATGTTGCTCGCTGCCAACGTCGGACTCGCCCTCGACCGGATGAGCACACCCGCGCGGCACGAATCCGGCATCGCTGCCGACGCCCTCCGCGACGCAGTCCTGAGCGCGGTCCTGGTGGTGCCGCCCGGCCCGGGGCACGACGACCTCGACGCAGCACCCCTCCGGCAGCTCCGCGCGCAGCTCGACGCCGGCGGGTCGAGCGCGCTGCTGCCCGAGGAAGCCGCACTCATGCGAGTGTGGCTCGACCGACTCGATCCGCGGAACGATCGCGGCAACGGAGGATCCCGATGATCTCCACCTTCCTCGTCGAGCACGCGCCTCTCGTGCGCGTCGCCTTCTGGGTCGGCGTCGTCGTCGCCGCGGGCCTGGCCTGGGCGCTCCACCGCCTGCGGCTCCGTGGTGTGCTGCTCGGCCTGTCCGGGCTGTCGTTCATCGCGGTGCTCCTGCTCACCCTGCTGCCCGACGGCGCTCGGCCTGACGGCGTCACGTGCACCGTGCAGTTCTCCGTGCCGTTCCAGGGCCTCGACACGCTCGCCAACGTCGCGATGCTGCTGCCGATCGCACTCTTCCTCAGCACGGCGACGAACCGACCGCTCTCCGTCCTCGCCGGTGCGGTCGCCCTCTCCGCTGTCATCGAGGTCGTCCAGGCGCTCGCCCCGGTGCTCGGCCGGCGCTGCGACACGAACGACTGGTTCATGAACAGCGTCGGAGCGGTGCTGGGGGCGGCGATGGCGCTCGCCATCTGCGCGATCGACCGACGGCGACGGGCTGCCTCCGTCTCTGCTTGAGTCGTCGCCGGCGTCGGCCGCCTCGGCGTCGACGCGGGCGTCGGCTTCGACGAGGTACCGCCCGGCGGTCCACCGCGTCAGGTCGCTCGGTGCGGTTCGGTTGCCTCACGACGGTCGAGCTCGGCGAGCATCGCGGCGGTGTTCCGCAGCACCTTCGGTGTCTGCACGAGGGTGACGACCAGGAACACGAGGAACATCGCCGCCGCGAACCAGAAGACCGGCCGCCCGGTGACGGCGAGGGACACCTCGAGGACCATCGCCAGCACGAACACGACGGGTCCGAACCACCGCTGTCGGCGGTACTGCTGCTGGTAGTGCTCGAGCGCCTGGCGCCACTGCGCCGGGTCGGCATCAGCGGGCAGTTCGCCGCGTCGCACCGCCCGACCGAGTGCACGATCACGCGCTGCCGGGCCGACGCTCCGGCGCTGCCGACCGATCCAGAGCCCGAAGACCACGCCGAACGCGGCGCCGGTCACGGCACTCGCTGTGCCTCGGATCCAGACGGGAACGTCGGCGGGCATGGTGACGAACGTCGACAGGTACCAGAACCCGCCGAACGCGACCGCGAGGACGATCATCACGGCCCACAGCGGCCACCTACGCATCGAATCCATCTCGCCATCGTGCCAGCCGAGCGCGGCGGTCGCCCGCAACGACGAAAGCCCCCGGCCGGACCTGATGGTCCTGCCGGGGGCTTCTCGGTGGTGGGCGATACTGGGATCGAACCAGTGACCTCTTCCGTGTCAGGGAAGCGCGCTACCGCTGCGCCAATCGCCCAGATTCCCTGTTTGAACCGGGGTTCGTACAGGATCTGGAGGGTGTTGCTGGAGGTGGGGACGGGATTCGAACCCGCGTGGACGGCTTTGCAGGCCGCTGCCTAGCCTCTCGGCCACCCCACCATCGAGGTTCACGTCTCCGTGAGTACCCGAACGGTGGGATACCCTCTGGTGAGTCGCAGGGCTTCGAAAAGCCCCACACTCGAGCGGATGACGAGATTCGAACTCGCGACCCTCACCTTGGCAAGGTGATGCGCTACCACTGCGCCACATCCGCATTTGTCTTTCCGCTGTCGCGGCGACGACGTAAACTCTATACGAACCCAGGGGCATCCACCAAAATCCTTCCCGTTCACCGGGCGTGTCCCCCGAGTTCATGCGGATCCGGCCGGTTCAGTACCCCTCGCAGAACGCGCGCCACACCCGGGGCGCGCGCCGTGTTCGATGCACCGCCGGACTTCGGCTACTATCGACTCGCACGAACAGTGCAGGGGGCGATTGGCGCAGTTGGTAGCGCGCTTCGTTCACACCGAAGAGGTCATCAGTTCGAGTCTGGTATCGCCCACCCACCCTGCAAGAGCCCGGCGCACAAGCGTCGGGCTCTTCGCATCTGTTGAGACAGTCAGCAGCCAGAACAGCCACCAGCACGATCGGACGAAGGGGCGCATGACCGACGTCGACCTCGAGTTCGCCCGGGTCCGAGCGGTCCTCGACCGTCCGACCCTGCGCCTCATGTCCCGCCCGACGAGCGCGACGGTCCTCGCCGTGTTCCGCACGGTGTTCGACCGCGACGTCCAGTACGTCCCCGCCGACCGCATGCACCTGCAGGTCGAGGAGCACGTCGCCCGCCTGCAGGCATCGGGTGCACGCGTGCCCGCGAGCGAACAGCACGAGCAGAGCGAGCAGGACCCCCGACCGAACGGCCGCGCCCTCTGCCGTGAATGGGTGGCGGCACAGTGGCTGGTCCGCTCCAACTCCCCCGACGGCGACGAGCAGTACTCCCTGACGAGTCACGCGCTCGAGGCCCTGAGCCTCGTCGACGCCCTGTCGGCCGACCGCGCATTGATCAGCGAGAGCCGCCTCGCGATGATCGTCGACGCCGTGCACCGCTGGGCCGCCCGTGCCGAGCCGGACCCCGACGTGCAGATCCGCCGCATCGACGCCCAGATCGCCGAACTGCGGGCCGAGCGTGAGCGCCTCGAGCACGGCGACGACGTCGTCACCGTCGAGGACGACCGGATGCGCGACGGGTACACGAACATCTCCGACCTGATCCGGCAGCTCCCGAGCGACTTCAAGCGCGTGGAAGAGGCCGTCGCGACGATGCACCGCTCGATCGTCGAGGACTTCCGACAAGAGGTCCGCCCGATCGGCGAGATCCTCGACGACTACCTCGCACGCACCGACAACCTGATGCAGGCGACGCCCGAGGGCCGCGCGTTCGAGGGCGCCTTCGAGCTCCTGCGCGACGACGCCCTGCTGCTCCGCCTGCGCGACGACATCGCGACGATCCTGTCCCACTCCTTCGCCGACGGCCTCGGAGCCGGTGAGCGTCGCGCGTTCCGCAACACCGTGACGATCCTGCGCCATGGCATCGAGGACGTCCTCGCCCAGCGGCGTCAGCTCACCGCGACACTGCGCGACCAGATCGTCGCCCACGACGTGGTCCGCGACCGTGAGCTCGACGCCGTGATCCGCTCGATCAACCGCGGCCTGGCGACACTCATGGACCAGGGCGGTGCGCGCGACCGCATCCCGCTCCCGCTGCTGCCGGCGGCGGCCGAGGTCGGCACCCTGCGCGAGCGCTTCTACGACCCGGACGCCGAGTCGGTGCCGCCACCCATCGAGGAACCCGACGACGACGTCTTCGAGGACCTCGACGTCGAGATGCTCCGCAAGCACGGCGGACCGCTCCTGACCGAGCTGCGCGCCGCGCTCCGGTTCACCGAGGCCGACTCGAGCGTCGACGCCTTCCACGGGCTGCCGCCAGAGCAACGTCGACCGGTCGAGCTGTTCGGCCTCGCCCACCTGCTCACCGGACGCGACGACTTCGAGTCCGCCGCGCACGTCGCCGAGCACCGCACGGTGCGCCCGGACGGCAGCCCGGTCACCTTCCACATGCCCACCGCTGCGCTCGCTGCCGAGCACGCGCCGGTCGGCGATCCCCACGACGACAACGCACAGGAGGCACGGTGAGCGACACGACGCCGGCACCGGTCGACGAGACCGTCCCGTACGACGACCCCACAACGGTCCTGCAGGACGACGAACGCGACGAGTCCAGCTTCGCCCTCTTCGAGGGCGACGAGGGCCGGCTCGACGAGCACCAGCGACGCGCGCTCGTGGCGCTGCTCCGGCACTCGTACGTCAGCTCCCGGACGCACCCCGACGAGTGGCGTGCGGTGCTCGACGCCGAGTACCAGTTGCGGTCGCGTCTGAACGACCTGTTCCTCGAGCTGCACGTCGACCGTGACCGCGAGGTCGCGTGGAAGCGCCAGGCCCGTTCGGAGAGCCAGCGCCGCACGTTCCCGACGTTGCTGCGCGACCTGCCGTACACCCGCGAGGAGACGATCGTCCTCGTCTACCTGCGGATGCGCCTGCGCGCCGATGCCCGACCGGGTCCGGACCAGGTGGTCGTCGACCGCGCGGAGATCCTCGGGCACGTCGCCGGCTTCCGACCGGCGACCGCGACCGACCGCACGCGCGACGAGGGCCGGGTGGCGAAGGCCGTCGAGCGCCTCGTCACGGCGCGCATCCTCATCCGCACCTCGGACCCGGACCGCTTCCGGGTGGCGAGCGTCGTCGAGGTGCTGCTCCCCCTGGAGCGCCTGCTGGAACTGGACACGTGGCTGCGGACCACCACCGCGCAGGAGGACCCGGCCGACCAGGGCGGCGAGCCGACCGACGGAGCTGCCACGGGCCTCCCGGCAGACGGCGAAGCCGAGACCGACACCGACGACGACGGCGAGACGGAAGCATGACCGACACCTTCCAGATCCCCGCGCTGTTCGACACGGTCGCGCAGTGGCGCGCCGAGTCGATGCAGGTCGTCAACTGGGGCGGGTTCCACGGCCACCGACAGGTCGAGCTGTCCGGCACCGCGACGCTCATCTCCGGCGCGTCCGGCACCGGCAAGTCCACGCTGATGGACGCGTACCTGGCCGTGATGATGCCGTCCGACGTGCCGTTCAACGGCGCCTCGAACGACGCCACGACGGGTCGCGCGCGGAGCGCCGACCAGCGCAACCTGCTCACGTACCTGCGGGGCAAGGTCGACACCCGCCGCGATCCCGAGTCGGGTGCCCTGCGCGACGTGAACCTGCGCGGCGACGACCAGACCACCTGGGGCGCGGCCGCGGTCACGTTCCGGAACGACGACGAGCGGCGCTTCACGGTGCTGCGGGCGTACATTGTGCCGAAGCGCGCGCGTGGCGTCGGCGACATCCAGATGACCATGGCGACGGTCGACGACACCTTCGACCTGCGTCGGCTCGAGGAGTTCGTGCCGACCCGCTTCCACCACCTCGAGCTGACCGGGCGCGTACCGGGGCTGGTGATCCGCGACACCTACCAGGAGCTCGCGTACACGCTGCAGACCCGGCTCGGCATCGGCGACTCCGGCGGCGGGAACCGGGCGATGCGCCTGCTCGCGCGCATCCAGGCCGGGCAGCACCTGCCGACGGTCGACGCGCTGTACAAGTCGCTCGTGCTCGAGACCCCGGGCACCTACGAGGCGGCCGACCGCGCCCTCGCGCACTTCTCCGCGCTCGACGAGGCCTACGAGGCGATGGACACCGAGGAGCGCAAGGTCCGCATCCTCTCCCCCATCACCGACCTGCACGACGAGATCGAACGGTCGAAGGCCGCGGCCGAGGCCCTGGACAGCATCGCCACCGGCGCCGAGGTCTCCCCGTTCGCGCACTGGACGGCCTCGCGGAAGCGGGACCTGCTCGACGCCGAGGTGGACCGCAACGGCCGGGAGCGCACCGCCTCCCGCGCCGAGGTCGCCGCCGCCGAGGCCCGGCACGCCGCAGTGGAGATCGAGCTGCGTGACGCCGAGGCGCGGCTCCGCGACCAGGGCGGCAACGCGCTCGCCCAGCTCGAGGACCGCATCGAGCGACTCACCCGTGAGCGCGACGCGGTGGTCCGGACCCGGGCGACCTTCGACGAACGCACAGCGGTGCTCGGCACGTCCGTCGCGACCGAGGCCGACTTCACTGCCGCGCAGCGCAGCTCGCACGAGTTCCTCGGTTCCTACGCTGCTTCGCGCTCGTCGTTGGACGACCGCCGCGACGCCCTGACGCGCGAGGAGTACCCGCTGCTCGACCGGGAGCGCTCGCTGCGGCAGGAGCGGCAGTCGCTCGAGCACCGTCAGGGCGCGATGCCCCTGCCGATGCACGAGGCCCGGCTCGCGATGGCCCGGGCCGCCGGCATCGACCCCGCCGACCTGCCGTTCGTCGCCGAACTGCTCGACGTGCAGCCCGGCGAGGAGCGCTGGCGCACGGCGATCGAGTCCGTGCTGGCCCCCGTCGCCCGCACCCTGCTGGTCGACCAGGACCGCCTCGGTGCGTTCAGTGAGGCGATCGACGCACTCCGCCTGCCTGTCCGCGTGCAGTTCGAGGGCGTGCCGACCGGACCGCACCTGGACCTCGACGGCGATCCCGCGATGGTCTCCGGCAAGCTCGCGATCAAGCACTCGCCGTTCAGCACCTGGGTGCGGGAGCGGATCGAGTCGGAACGCACCGACGCCCGCTGCGTCACCGACGCCTCGGAGCTCGGTGGTGGTGGCCGACGCGTGACCGAGTCCGGGCAGCTCCGCGACGGCCGACGTGGTGCGCACGGTGACCGCCGCCAGGCGAACGTCATCGGCTTCACGAACGAGGCCCGCGTCGCCGCCGTCGAGCAGGAGCTCGCGTCGATCGCGCAGGACCTCGCCACGCTCGAGGCCCGTCGCACCGACGTCGCGCAGGACCTCACCGCGCTCGACGTCCTCCGCGCCGCGCACCAGCACGTGGTCGACGTGACGTGGGACGCCATCGACGTCCAGGGCGTCGAGACCTCGCTCGCCCGCCTCGACGAGGAACGCCAGGCGCTCCTCGCCGCCGACGACGGCCTCCGGACCCTGCGCGCCTCGGTCGCCCGCCTGCGGAAGTCGCTCGACGAGACCGCCGACCGCCGCTCCGCCGCACGGCTCTCCGTGCAGCGCCTCGAGGAGCGGCACGCCGTGCTCGTGGACGGCCAGGACGCCGCCGCCGAGATCCTGTCGCGTTTCGACGACACCCCCGAGTCGTTGCCCGACGACGAGCAGTCGCGACTCCTCGCCGAGACGTTCGCCGAGGTCGGGGCACCGGACGGTGTGGACGGTTTCGACGACGCGACCCGACGGCTCCGGCGACGCCTCGAGGAGCGGCTGTCGCAGGCACTCGACGGTGCCGCAGCGGCCTCGACGTCGTTGACGCTCACGTTCCAGCGCTACCAGGACGCCTGGCCGGACCCGAACCTCGGCACCGGCGTCGCGTCGTACCCGGACTACCACGCCATCCTCGACCAGATCGTCGCGACCGGCCTGCACGCCCGCCGCACCGAGTGGCGTCGGCGGCTGTCGCAGTGGAGCGGCGAGGACATCGTGCCGCTCGCCGGGGCCTTCGACCGGGCCGTCGTCGAGATCGAGGAGCGCCTCGAACCGGTCAACGAGATCCTGCGGGACCTGCCGTTCGGCGCCAACCGCGACCGTCTGAAGATCCAGATCCGGCGGGTCACCCGCGAGGACGTCACCGCGTTCCGCCGCGAGCTCCGCGCCCTGTCCGCCTCGGTCGACGCCGAGCTGACCGACGACGTGCTCGAGACCCGGTTCCGTCGGCTCCGGCGCTTCATGGCCGTCATCCGCCCCGACCCGGACGCCGCCCGTGGCCGCACCACGCAGCGCGACGCCGTGCTCGACGTCCGGCGGCACATGGAGATCACGGCGGTCCGCTACGACACGTCGGGCAACGACCTCGGTGTGTACTCGTCGCTCGGTGACAAGTCCGGTGGTGAGACGCAGGAGCTCGTGGCGTTCATCGTCGGTGCGGCGCTCCGCTACCAGCTCGGCGACGAGACCCGTCCACGCCCCCGGTTCGCCCCGGTGTTCCTCGACGAGGCGTTCATCAAGGCGGACTCGGAGTTCGCCGGTCGTGCGGTCACCGCGTGGCTGCGGCTCGGGTTCCAGCTGGTGGTGAGTGCGCCGCTCGACAAGGTCACGGCGCTCGAGCCCTCGATGGAGCGGCTGCTCTCGATGCGCAAGCACCCCGAGACCGGTCACTCGTCCATCACCGAGATCGCCCGGGTCCCCGCCGACGCCTGACGCTTGCCGAGAGGTCACGAACTGTCGGATGGCGGCGGCGCCGCCGACAGTTGGTGACCACTCGACGCGCTACCGGCGGGGTGTCCTGACCACCCGGCACACGCTGTGGGAACGGCCGACGGCGGCCTGGAGGCGCGGTGCGGGCCCGCCACGGGCGTCCCGGCCGCTCGTCCGCCGGTCGCAACACCCCGCTCACCTTCGCGCACTGGTCACGATGCGTCGCCTGGCGGCGCCGCCGCCGACGGCCTGCGACCGCTCGGCGCGCGGCCGACAGGGTGTGCTGACCACCCGGCGGGTGCTTCGTCAGCGTGTCGACAGGCGCCGCACAGACGTTCCTTGACCACTCGCCGCTACGGTGAGGCCGTGTTCGGACGCCGCTCCCCCAAGCCCCGCCCCGACGACGCCCCCGGCCTCGGCATCGGTGCGCTCGTGCAGGTCATCGACTCCGCGGAGGGCGGCGAGCGGTGGGCCGACGAGCCGATCGGTGTGATCGTGGCTCCCGGTGGCAACCAGATCGTCGGCTACCCCGGCGTCGGCGAACCGCTGTCGTGGACCGTCGCGTTCGAGGAGCCCGTGTACACGAAGGACGGCCGCGGCCCCTTCGAGCGCGCGACCGTCCTGAGTCGTCAGTTGGTGCCGATCACGACCGGCAGCGGCGAGTAGCCCAGCGGGCTCAGTACTCTTCGGAGCCGCTCTTCATCATGGCGGCGACCGCCATGCAGCAGCCCACACCACCGAGGACGCCGATGCCGATGATGATGCCGGCGATGAGTTCGAGCATGGGGTGACTCCTTGGTTGCTTCGGCCGTGTGGCTTCCCTCAGGTTAGCGGATGCCGCGACGGATCAGCGGATGCCGCGCATGAGCTTCAGGACCGGCTTGGCCAGGACGAGCAGGACCACGCCGACCGCGACGGCGACGAGACCGAGCACGGCGAAGTACGGCGCCTCGTTCGCCGGGTCGTAGTACTGCGACAGCACCCCGGTGACGGCGGTGCCGAGCGACACGGACAGGAAGAACAGCGCGACCATCTGCGTCTGGAACTTCGGCGGCGCGAGCTTCGTGGCGACGGACTGCCCGACGGGTGACAGCAGCAGCTCGGCCAGCGTGAAGACGAGCAGGATGCCGACCAGGGCGAGCAGCGGCGTGCCGTTCTGGCCCGACCCGACGAAGGGCAGGAACAACAGGAACGCGACGCCCATGATGCCGGTGCCCAGGCCGAACTTCGTCGGGGTCGACGGCTGTCGGTCGCCGAGCTTGGTCCAGAGCGCCGCGAAGACCCCGGACAGCACGATGATGAAGACCGGGTTGATCGACTGCACCCACGAGACCGGCATCTCCCACCCGAAGAGCGAGCGGTTCAGTCGCTCGTCGGAGTAGACCGTGACGACGGTGAACTGCTGCTGGTAGAGCGACCAGAACACGGCGCTGCCGATGAAGAGCGGGATGAACGCGAACACCCGCGACCGCTCCTGCGCCGTGATGCCGCTCGTCAGGATGACGACGAAGTACCCGATCGTGGCGAGGATCACGATCGCGACGACCACGGTGGGCAGGTTGCCGACGTTCAGCAGCCCGGTCAGGACGGCGACCGCGATCACGACCAGGGCGACGACGACCCCGATGCCGATCAGCGGCAGGCGTCGGCGGTCGACCGGGTTCGTGACGTGGCGCACCGTGTCGGGCAGGTTCTTCCGACGGATGGCGTACTGGACCAGGCCGGCTGCCATGCCGACGGCGGCGAGCCCGAAGCCGTAGTGGAAGCCGAGCGAGCTCTGCAGCAGCCCGGTCAGGAGCGGCCCGAAGAACGCACCGAGGTTGACGCCGAGGTAGTACAGCGAGAAGCCGGCGTCACGGCGGGGGTCGTCGCGGCTGTAGAGCCCACCAACGATCGTCGTGGCGGTCGCCTTGAGTCCGCCGGACCCGAGCGCGATGAGCACGAGTCCGACGCCCACGCCGGCCACCCCGGGGATGAGCGCCAGGGCGATGTGGCCGAGCATGACGACGATCGCGCTGCCGAACAGTGTGCGGTCGGCACCGAGCAGCCGGTCGGCGATCCACGCACCGATGATCGTGAACAGGTACACGGCGCCGCCGTACGCGCCCATGATCCCGGTCGCGATGCCCTTGTCGATCCCCAGGCCGCCCTGCGTGACCGTGTAGTACATGTAGATCAGGACGATGCCCTGCATGCCGTAGAACGAGAACCGCTCCCAGAGCTCCACCGCGAAGGGCGTCGACAGCTCGAACGGCTGTCCGAAGAAGGTGCGTTTGGGCTTGGGATCGTGTCCCGTGGTGGAGCCTGACATGTCGGCCAGTCTGCCCCGCGGGCCGGTGGCGCGCCCAATCGTTGATGGGTGCTCATCAAATCGATCGACGCGTGCAGTTGGAGGGTTCCCACCATCGTGGACGGTCCGTGCCGGGCAGCGTTGTGCGGCCCGCACGGCGTTCCGCCGGCTCCCGGCGGTGGTGTCTAGCGTGGGGAGCGCAACACCGGACACCGCAGTTCAGGAGGACTCCGACCATGGTCGACACCGCATCCGCGCAGCACACCGGCACGCCCACGGCGAAGCACGACGCCGGCGTGAACCCGGGCACGAACGCCAGCGAGAACTCGGGCACGAACGCCAGCGAGAACTCGGGCAAGAACACGAGCAAGCACACGAGCGACAACGCGGGCAAGCACACCGACATCCGCATCGACGTCGACATGGTCGAGACCCTCCTGCTGGGCCGCTGGGCCGAGGACCGCCGGATCTCCCGCCGCCTCGTGCTCGACCCCGCACTGCACAAGACCGAGGGACTCGGCACCATCGAGCACCGTGCCCGCGCGTTCGAGCAGCTGCAGATCCTGGTCGACGCCGGAGCCATCCAGCGCCCGTACCCGCCCGAGCTCGGCGGTCAGGACAACCACGGCGGCAACCTGGCGGCGTTCGAGGAGATCACCACCGCCGACCCGTCGTTGCAGATCAAGGCCGGCGTGCAGTGGGGCCTGTTCGGCTCCGCGGTGCACCACCTCGGGACCGCGCGGAACCACGAGGAGTTCCTGCCCGGCATCATCGGGTTCGACGTTCCCGGCTGCTTCGCCATGACCGAGACCGGCCACGGTTCGGACGTGCAGAACATCGCCACGTCGGCCACGTACGACCCCGCCACGCAGGAGTTCGTCGTGCACACGCCGTTCCGCGGGGCGTGGAAGGACTACATCGGCAACGCGGCCCTGCACGGCAAGGCGGCCGTCGTCTTCGCGAAGCTCGTCACCCAGGGCGTCGACCACGGCGTGCACGCGTTCTACGTGCCGCTCCGTGACGACGACGGCGCGTTCCTGCCGGGCGTCGGCGGCGAGGACGACGGCGTCAAGGGCGGCCTGAACGGCATCGACAACGGCCGGCTGCACTTCGACCACGTCCGCGTCCCCCGCACGAACCTGCTGAACCGCTACGGCGACGTCGCCGAGGACGGCACCTACAGCTCGCCGATCGACTCGCCCGGACGCCGCTTCTTCACGATGCTCGGCACCCTGGTGCAGGGCCGCGTGTCGCTCGACGGTGCCGCGGTCGTCGCCCAGAAGATCGGGCTGCAGATCGCGCTGACGTACGCGATGCAGCGCCGGCAGTTCCCGACGGCGGGCGGTGTCGAGGGCGTCCTGCTCGACTACGGCCGGCACCAGCGCCGGCTCATCCCCCGTCTGGCGACGGTGTTCGCGCAGTCGTTCGCGCACGAGCAGCTGCTCCGCACCTTCGACGACGTGTTCAGCGGGCGTGCCGACACCCCGGAGCGCCGCGAGGACCTGGAGACCCAGGCCGCCGCGTTCAAGTCACTGTCGACGTGGTCCGCGCTCGACACCCTGCAGGAGTGCCGCGAGGCCTGCGGCGGCGCCGGCTTCCTCGCCGAGAACCGCCTGACGAGCCTGCGCGCCGACCTCGACGTCTACGTGACGTTCGAGGGCGACAACACCGTCCTGCTGCAGCTCGTCGGCAAGCGGCTGCTCACCGACTTCCGGAAGCGCGCGCCGCGCGACGCCGCGTCGACCGCCAAGTTCGTCGCCTCGCAGGTGGGCGCGAAGCTCGCGGACGCCTCGGGCCTCCGCCGCCTGGGCCAGACCGTCGCCGACCGCGGGTCGCTCGCCGCGAGCGTCACGGACCTGCACGACCCCGCCACGCAGCGCGCGCTGCTCGCCGGCCGCGTGGACACCATGGTCACCGAGATCGGGCTCCGGCTGAACACCGCCGGCAAGGACCGCGCCCGCCAGGCCGTGCTCCTGAACCGGTCGCAGCACGAGCTGATCGAGGCTGCGCGCGCCCACGCGGAACTCATGCAGTGGGACGCCTTCACCGAGGGGCTCGACGCGGTCCCCGAGGGCGACACCCGTCGGGTCCTCGTGTGGCTGCGCGACCTGTTCGCGCTGGGACTGCTCGAGCAGCACCTCGACTGGTACCTGGTGCACGGCCGTCTGAGCGCGCAGCGTGCCCGTGCGGTGTCGGCGTCGATCGACCGGCTCGTGGCGCGGCTCCGTCCGGTGGTCCCGCAGCTCATCGAGACCTTCGGCTACGAGCCCGGCCACGTGCGGGCGCCGATCGCGCTCGGCGAGGAGCAGGCGCGCCAGGACGAGGCCCGTGCGTGGTTCGCCGCCGAGGCGGCAGCCGGACGACTCCCCGAACAGGAGAAGAAGCCGCGCGCGTAGCCGCCCGGCCCGCGCCCCGCCAGCGTCATCGCGCCCCGAAGAGTCGGGGCGCTATGCCCGCCACGGGGCGCGCTCGCCGACGACGGTGCGACAACGACCGCGCCCGGCCCGGACTACGCCTGGTCGGCCCCGCCGCGGTCGCCGAGCGCGGCACGCAGCCGCGCCTCGGCGTCGTCGCCGGAGGCACCGGTCGCGCCGGCAGCCGCAGCGGCCTCGGCGTTCGCCTCGGCGACCGCCCGCACGACCTCTTCACGCTGGATCTTCACCCCGCGTGGTGCGTCGATGCCGATCCGGACGCCGTCGCCCCGGGCGTCGAGGACCGTGATGACGATGTCGTCACCGACGAGGATCCGCTCGCCGACCTTCCGCGTGAGTACCAGCACCCGCTCAGCCTAGCGACAGGACGGGGACCCCCAGCAGGTCGACGGACTCCGGCGTGGCGGTCTCCCCCGCGCCGATCGCGACGACACCGGCCACCGGCAGCCGTGCGGCCACCGCGGACACCATGGCCGCGGTGTCCTCGGGCTTCCGTCCGACGTCGACGACCACCCAGACCTGGTCGGCCTCGATCCCTTCGCCGGTCGCGCGGTCGTCCCACGCGGCGACGGCGAGCACCGCGTGGCCGTCGCGCACGCCGTCGGCGCGGGCGAGGATGGCGGACCGCCGGTCGGCGGCGTCGGTCGGCCGCAGCGCGTGCCGGACGGCGAACAGCCCGGCCGCCGCGTCGACGTCGTTCGCCCGGCCGACCAACAGGACCAGGTCACCGTCAGCAGACCGCACTGCCGGGACAGCAGATCGCACGGCAGGCGCCGTGGACCGGGCCGCGCGCCGGCCGGGCGCGACGTCGGCGACGGTGGTCGGGCCTCCTGGCAGGGTGTCGGTGACGGCCTGGAGGCGCGGGTCGACGTCCGCAGGCCCGTCCGCTCCGGGCAGTGCGCGCGTCGGGCGCGGGGCGCTCCCCGTGATCCCGTCCGCCACGAAGCCGTCGAGCACCGACGCGAACGCGTCGGCACGCGTGGCCTGGGTGCCGTCACCGCGCGCGATGCGGGCCTCGGCCGCGTCGGCGTCGGCGAGCAGCGCCGCGATGCCGATCCGCTGGACGGGTGAGTCGGCGATCACGACGCGTGCGGTCGGGGTCTCCCCCGGTTCCGGCACCTCGACGGTGGCCTCGACGTGCGCCTTGCGGAACAGCCCGCCGATGCCCGGCGTGGTGACCCGCTCGGCGGCGACGATCCTCGCGCCCGCGCCGAACTCGGTCCGGACGGCGTCGCGGACCTCGTCGAGCGTTGCGCCGTTACGCTGCAATCGGGTCGGCGGCACGGACGACTCCCACGGTCTCGATGGTGGAGCCCGCGGCGGTGGCCTCCTGGTACGACAGCACCGGGAGCCCGTTCGACTGGGCGGCGACCATGCGGTGCACGGCCGGGCGGAGCTGCGGGGCGCAGACGAGAACGGCGGACAGTCCCTGGTCCTCGATGCTGCGCACGGCATCGCGGACGGAGCCCAGGACCTGCTCGATGCGGTGGGCGTCGAGGACGATCTGGCTGCCCTGTTCGGATGGCCGCAGCCCCTCGAGCATCGACTGCTCGAGCAGCGGGTCGATCATGATGACGCGCAGGGTGCCCTGGTCGGTGTACCGGGCTGCGAGGGCGGGGCCGAGTGCGGCGCGGGCGGCCTCGACCAGCCCCTCGGGGTCGGTGGAGGCCTTGGCGCGCAGGGTCAGCGCCTCGCAGATCCGCCCGAGGTCGTTGATCGGCACGCGTTCGGCGAGCAGGCCCTGCAGCACGCGCTGGAGTTCGGCCATCGAGAGCATGCCCGGCACGAGTTCCTCGACCGCGGCGGGGTTGACCTGCTTGACGCCCTCGGTCAGGACCTTGACGTCCTCGCGGGTGAGCAGGCGAGCGGCGTTGTCACCGATGACGGCCTGCAGGTGCGTGACGAGCACGGACACCCGGTCGATGACGGTGGCGCCGGTCATCTCTGCGGCGTGCCGGAGTTCGGCGGGCACCCACTTGCCGGTCAGGCCGAACACGGGCTCGACGGTCGACGTGCCCGGCAGCCCGTCGAGGTGGTCGCCGAGGGCCAGGACGCTGCGGGCGGGTGCGGTGCCGCGGCCGGCCTCGACGCCGGCGATCCGGATGGCGTAGGTCGACGGCGGCAGGTCGATGCTGTCGCGGGTGCGGACCGGCGGCACGACGATGCCCATGTCGATCGCGATCTTGCGACGGAGGGCACGGACCCGGCCGAGCAGGTCGTCGGAGGCGCCGGACACCATGTCGACCAGGTCGGGCGCCAGCAGGATCTCGAGGGCGTGCACGCGCATCTGCTCGATGAGGTCCTCGGGGGTGTCGCCGGAGGGAGCGGCGGCTTCGAGGGCCTGCTGCTCGGCGGCGGCCGACTCGGCGTTCGCGGCGTTCCGGCCGATGCGCCACGCGGTGAACAGCAGGGTCGCACCGACGAGCAGGAAGGGCAGGATCGGCATGCCGGGGATGAACCCCATCGCGATCGCGGCGACGCCGGCGATCATCAGGGCGTTGCGCGACTGCGAGAGCTGGGTGGCGGCCGAGGCACCCATCTCGGACTCCGCGCCCGAGCGCGTGACGATCATGCCGGTGGAGACCGCCATGAGCAGGGCCGGGATCTGCGTGACGAGGCCGTCGCCGATCGTCAGGATGCCGTACTTCGACAGGGCGTCGGTGGCGGACAGCCCGTTCTGCAGCATGCCGATCGCGATGCCGCCGACCAGGTTGATGATGATGATCAGGATGCCGGCGATCGCGTCGCCCTTGACGAACTTCGAGGCGCCGTCCATCGCGCCGTAGAAGTCCGCCTCGGCGGAGACCGCGGCGCGGCGGTCCTTCGCCTGCTGGTCGGTGATGAGCCCCGCGTTCAGGTCGGCGTCGATCGCCATCTGCTTGCCGGGCATGGCGTCGAGGGTGAACCGTGCCCCGACCTCGGCGACGCGCTCGGCACCCTTCGTCACGACGACGAACTGGATGACGATGAGGATGAGGAAGATCACCGCGCCGATGATGATCGACCCGGACACGGCGACGTGGCCGAACGCCTGGATGACGTCGCCGGCGAAGCCCTCGCCGAGCACGAGCCGGGTCGACGCCACGTTCAGGCCGAGGCGGAACAGCGTCGCGACGAGCAGCAGCGACGGGAACACCGAGAAGTCGAGCGGCTTCTTCACGAACAGCGTCGTGAGCAGGATCACCAGCGCCAGCAGGATGTTGATGATGATCAGGAAGTCGAGCAGGAACGACGGCACCGGCAGGATCAGCAGCAGGATGATGCCGACGATGAACACCGGGACGACGAGCTTCGGCAGGTCCTTGCGGTTCATGCGGGGAGTCCTTCGGTCGGGGTCTCGGCGGTGCGCGGTGCGCGGAGCTTGCGGGGGCGGAGGTCACCGGTCAACGTGGCCGGGTCGATGACGCTCGCCACCTCGTCGGGCGTGGTCGGCCTCGGCGGTGCGTGGGTGCCGGCCGCTGCACCGCGGGCCTTCAGGGCCATCACGAACGACAGCACCCGGGCGACCGGCGTGTACAGGTCGACGGGGATCTCGTGCCCGAGCTCGCACGCGGCGTGCAGCGCTCTGGTGAGCGGGACGTCGCGCACGATCGGCACACGGTCCTCTTCCGCCCGGGCACGGATGACGTCGGCGACGGGCCCGGCGCCCTTCGCGACCACCCGGGGCGCGGCCTTGCCCGGCTCGTACTTGAGCGCGACGGCGTAGTGGGTCGGGTTCGTCATGACGACGTCCGCGGTGCCGACCGTCTGGATCATCCGGTTGCGGCTCATCGCGAGCTGGCGGGAGCGGCGCTGGCCCTTGACGAGCGGGTCGCCGTCGCTCTTCTTCTGCTCGTCCTTGACCTCGCGCTTGGTCATCATGGTGCGCTTGCGGTTGCGGCGGATGACCACGAGCACGTCGATCGCGGCGAGGACGAGCCCGGCCGCGATCGCGGCGCGGAGCAGGGTGCCCGCGCCGTCCGCTGCTGCCTCGAGCACGGCGGACAACGGCAGCGAGCCGCTGGTCATGAGCACGGGCATCAGGCCCTGCACGGCGAACCAGAGCACGAGCCCGACGACGGTGGTCTTCAGCAGCGCCTTCGCCCCGTTCCAGAGCGCCTGGACGCCGAACACGCGCTTCAGGCCCGCGATGGGGTCGAAGTGCGAGGCCTCGGGCGCGAGCTTCCGGATGTGCACCCCGCCCTGCGCGACGGCGGCCGCGGTGACGGCGACGAGCACCACCGCGAGCATCGGGCCGAGGGTCGCGCCGACGCTGGCCATCGCGTCGCCGAACACGTGGTTCATGGTGCCGATGGTCGGGTTCGCGATGACGGACTGCACGGCGACGAGCTGTGCCGTGCCGGCGGCCGCCGCGTTGCCGATCATCGACGGCACCATGAGGGCGACGACGGCGATGCCGATCCACGCACCGAGGTCCTGGGACCGGCCGAGCTGGCCCTTCCGGTGGACCTCCTGCATGCGCTTCTGGGTGGCCTTCTCGGACTTCTCACCACTGTCGGACACGGTGCCTCACCCCCGTCCCGTGATCGCCTGGACAGCGTCGCCGGTCAGCGACGACACCACCGAGGGCAGGGCCATGAAGAGCGCTCCGGCGAACAGGACGGTCAGCCCGATCTTGATCGGGAACCCCATCTGGAACGCGTTGAGGGCCGGTGCGACGCGGGTGAGCAGGCCGAGGCCGACGTCCGCAAGGAACAGCACGACCACCAGTGGTCCGGCGATCTGCAGCGTCGCCAGGAACATCTGCGACATCGCCGCCACGAGCAGGTGGGCCAGACCGTCGACCGCGAAGCTGCCGGTGAGGGGCACGGCGTCGAAGGACCGCACGAGTCCACCGACGATGAGCTGGTACCCGCCCGAGGTGAACAGGAGCGCGAGCGCCGCCATCTGGAACAGCCGGGTGAACTGGGCGCCGTTGACCTGCGACTGCGGGTCGAACGCCTGCGCGAGCGTGAACCCGCCGAACAGGTCGATGAGCGCACCGGCCGACTGCACCGCGGCGAACACCAGGAACACCAGGAAGCCGAGCGACAGCCCGACGACGAGCTGGGTGAGCAGCGCGAGCAGGAAGGGCCCGGTGTCGAGCGACTCGTAGCCGACGGCGACGCGCGGGGCGACGCCGATCGCCAGGCCGAGCCCGAGGATCACCTTCACGGTGCCGGGGAACGCCCGGTACGAGAACGGCGGCGCGATGACGAAGAACGCGACGAGCCGGACGCCGGCGAGCATGGTCGCCTCCAGACGGTCGGCGTTGATCGCGAGCTCCATCAGCCGCTGCCGAGGAGCTTCGGGATCATGTCGAAGGCGACGTGCGTGAACGCCACCATCTCCGAGATCATCCAGTTGCCGCAGACGACCAGGGCGATCGCGACGGCGACGGCCTTCGGCACGAACGAGAGCGTGACCTCCTGGATCTGGGTCACGGACTGGAACAGCGAGATCGCGAACCCGACGACGAGCGACGTGACGAGCACCGGAGCGGCGAGCTTGCCCGCGACCAGGAGCGCCTGGAGGACCAGGTCGATGACGGCCTGCTGGTTCATGCCCGCCCCCTAGACAACGTGGTAGCTCTCGATGAGCGACGTGATGATGAGGCCCCAGCCGTCGACCAGGACGAAGAGCAGGATCTTGAAGGGCAGCGAGATCATGACCGGCGGGAGCATCATCATGCCCATCGACATGAGTGCCGCCGAGACGACGAGGTCGATCACCAGGAACGGGATGAAGATGACGAACCCGATGATGAACGCGCTGCGGAGCTCCGAGATGATGAACGCCGGGATGACGGTCGTCATCGGCACGTCGGCCATCGACTTCGGGTTGTCGAGCCCGGCGGCGCGGGTGATCAGGGCGACGTCCTCGTCACGGGTCTGGTGCAGCATGAAGGTCCGCAAGGGTTTCGTGCCGATCTCGACGGCCTGGTCGAAGTCGAGGTGGCCGGCCAGGTAGGGCTGCAGGGCGTCGTCGTTGATGTGCCCGAGCACCGGCGCCATCACGAACAGCGACAGGAACAGCGCCAGGCCCGCGATCACCTGGTTCGGCGGGATCGACTGCAGTCCGAGCGCGTTCCGGGTCATCGCGAGGACGACGAAGATCTTCGTGAACGACGTCATCATCAGCATGAGCGCCGGGGCGACGCTGAGCAGCGTGATGCCGATGAGCGTCACGACAGCCGACGACGGGGTGCCGTCCGGACCGTTCACGCTGACGCTGAAGTCGCCGTTCGCGGGAGCGGTCGGCGTCGCGGGGGCGGTCGGTTCGACGACGCCGGCAGCGTGGGCACCGGTCGCGGTGAGCATGAGGAAGCCGGCGACGACCGCCAGCCCGAGCAGGACGAGGGCGGCGGTGCGTCCGGTGCGGACCGCGGTCACCCGGCGCGCCGGTTCCGCAGGGCGGCGGCCGCCTGCCGCCAGGTGTCGACCGACAGGATCGAGCCCTGCAGCTGCTGCGCGGTCGGCACCGTGGTGCGCTGCGGACGACGGTTGCGCGGGCGCATCGGCAGCGGCGTCGCCGCGTCGGCCGGGAGGGACGTGGTCGCGTCCGCCTGCAGCGCCAGTTCCTGACCGAACACGTCGGCCGACGGGGCGGGACGCACGGGCAGCTGCACGGGTCCGGTCACGA
The DNA here is from genome assembly GCF_004342995.1 of Curtobacterium sp. PhB146. NCBI lineage: Bacteria > Bacillati > Actinomycetota > Actinomycetes > Micrococcales > Microbacteriaceae > Curtobacterium > Curtobacterium sp. PhB146. The sequence goes on from NZ_SMBN01000003.1 coordinate 545,895, forward strand.
TGGTGAGCTCCGGAGCGGGCGCTTGCCCGCTCGTCAACAGGCTGACGCCCTGCTCGGAGACCCCGAGCACCAGGCGCTCCCCCTCGACGTCCACCACCACGACGCTCGCCTTGCCGCCGAGGCCCTGGCGACCGACGACCTCGACGGTCGCCGCACGGCGCCCGGAGGTCTTGCCGGCGAAGCGCTTCTTGCTGGCACGGTGCAGCACCCACATGAGGGCGAGCACGACGCCGAGCGACAGCGCGACGCGGAGCGTGATGAGGAGGGTGTCCACGCGGGGCTCAGAGCGATTCGGCGACGTCGAGGATGCGGGTGATCCGGACGGCGTAGTCCTGGTCGACGACGACGACCTCGCCGTGCGCGATGAGACGACCGTTCAGCAGGACGTCGGCGGGCGCACCGGCGCTGCGGTCGAGTTCGACGACCGCGCCGGGCTCCATGCCGAGCACGTCGCGGACCGACATGCGGGTGCGACCGATCTCCACGGTCAGGGTCATCTCGACGTTGTTGATGCGGCCGAGGTTGCCGGCGGGCACCCCGACGGGTGCGGCGGCCGAGACCGTGCCGTGCTCGCGCACGCGGATGCCGAACCAGCCGCTCGGGACACCACCGGCGGTCAGCTCGAACACCACCGTGTCGGGGTCGGCCAACAGCGCCGCCGCCGACTCGCGGCTCGCCTCGCCGAGGACCCCCACGCCGAGCACCGACGCGGCGGCCTCGAGCGACGGACGCAGCACGTCGGTGACGGCCACGATTCCGTGGTCGGTGCCGCCGGCCGCGATCACGGCCTCCAGGTCGGTGAGCACGAGGGCCAGATCGGCCGACAGGCCGCCGACGAACGACGCGACCACGGCGTCGGTCGCCGCTTCGAGCACGACCCGGGTCGCGCCTCCCGGCAGCAGCAGCGCACCCAGCGGGACGGCCGTCGGCAGCTGCGCCGCGAGCGACTCGGCCGCGGTGGTCTGGAGGGTGGTCGTTTCGGTCATCAGTGCTGCTCCGTGCTCGTGGTGGTGACGACGATGCCGGCGAGGCGCGAGCCGTTCGCGCCGACCGCGGCGGTGCCGACGGGTTCACCGTCGACCGCGATGGTGAGGGGGCGGTGCTGCGGGTGCGGCAGCGGCAGGACGTCGCCGACCGCGAGCCGGAGCACCTGCGTCGGCAGGACCGTCGCCGGCGCGAAGCGCAGGCTGACCCCGACGGGGACGCCCGCGAGCTGCGCGTCGAGCAGGGCCTGGGCGTCAGCGGGCGACACGTGCGCGGCGGCCTCACCGAGCTGCGGCAGCACGGCCTCGGCCGGCAGCGCGAGCGTGCCGGGGGCGACGCGGTCGCCGACGCGGATCGAGAACGCCGCGACGATCATCAGGTCGCCCTTCTGGGCGGCCTGGGCGAACTGCGAGTTGAACTGGAAGCCACCAGCCGTGACGTCGTGCGCGAGCAACCCGCCGAACGAGTAGCGGAGGTCGTCGAGGGCGTCCTCGACGATCTTGCGCACGAGGGCCTGCTCGATGGGCGTGAAGGTGCGCTCCGGGGTCGGCAGCGGCTTCGACGCGCCGAGGGCGTGCGAGACCCAGGTCAGCGCGGCGTCGAGCGGGACCTGCAGGACGCCCTTCGGGACGACGTCCGCGATCGGCAGCAGCACCATGCCGGTGAGCGCGGGCAGCGAGGCCGCGTACTCGTCGTACGTCACCATCTGCACCTGCTCGCAGGTGACCTGGCTGACGGCGCGCACCTTCGCGGTGAGCTGCGTGCCCCACTGCCGCGCGAAGGTCTCGAACGCGAGCTCGAGGACCCGGGCGTGCTCGCGGGCGAGCGTCGACGGGCGCGCGAAGTCGTACACCTCGGGCGCTGGCAGGGTCTCGGTCACGGGTGCGTCTATCGGTCGCCTGTGCGGCACCCGTCAGTGCTGTACCCCGTACTGGGGATGCGGGGTCTCCAGCCCCGTCGGTCGTGCGTCAGCCCTGGCGTGCTCCGTCCTGCGCCTTCGCCAGCGCCGGCATCAGCGCGCTGACGTCCTGGTCGGCGTTCGACAGGACCACGATGTCGACCCGTCGGTTCAGGGCGAGGTCCTGGTCGGTCCCGCCCTTCGCGAGCGGCCGGCTCGACCCGAAGCCGACGCTCTGCACGTGGTCGCCCGGCATCCCGCCACGCTCGACGAGGTCGCGCAGCACCCCCGTCGCCCGGGCTGCGCTGAGCTCCCAGTTGGTGGCGTACGGCGCCGTCGAGTTCCGCTGGTCGGCGTGCCCCTCGACGCTGACGTCGTGGTGGCTCGTCTGCAGGACCGGTGCGATCGCGTCCATGATCGACCTCGCCTGGTCGGACAGGTCGGCGCTGTTCGTGCCGAAGTAGGTCTCACTGCCGACGAGGCGGACGATCAGACCACGGGCGTCGACGGTGAACTGCACGTTCGCGGTCTGGCCGGCCTTCGCGAGGTTCTGCTTGATCGCCTGCTCGATCGCGGTGAGGTCGTCGAGCTCCTTCTGGGCGTCGGCGAGGTCCTGCTTCGTCGCGGTCACCGGCACGACGGTCGACGCGGGGTCGACGTTGGTGTCCTTCGTGCCGGACGACGCCGTCGAGTGGTCGGCCTGCGACTTGTCGGTGGAGTACCCGGAACCGTCCTCCACCTGGTCCTTCGTCACCACCGTGCCGCTGGCGGTGTCGACCTTCTGCGACTTGACCTCGCCGAAGCCGGTCGCCAGGGAGTTCTTCAGGGCGATGTACTTCTCCTGGTCGACCGTCGACATGGCGAACAGCACCAGGAACATGCACATCAGCACCGTGATCATGTCCATGTACGACGCCATCCAGCGCTCGTCGGGGTGCTCGGCCTCGTCGTGGCCCTTCTTCGCACGACCGCGGCCACGGCCACGGGGGTTGGCGCTCATCGTCAGGCCGCCAGCTGTTGGTCGTCGGCGTCGGCGTCTTGCTTGTTCTTGCCGGCCTTGCTCTTCGAGGTGTCGGTGCGCGCTGCCGGCGGCACCATCGCCTTGAGGCGTTCACCGAGCAGGCGGGGCTGGCTGCCGGCCTGGACCGCGAGCAGCCCTTCCATCAGGAGCGTCTGGCGGTCCGACTCGAGCTGTGCGAGCTTCCGGAGCTTGCCGCCGATCGGCAGCCACATGAAGTTCGCGGTGAGCAGGCCCCACAGGGTCGCGACGAACGCGCTCGCGATGAGGGGACCGAGCTCGTCGGGCTTGCCGAGGTTCGCGAGCACGTGGGTCAGGGACACGACGGTGCCGATGATGCCGACCGTCGGGGCGAAGCCGCCGAGTCCCATGAAGAACGCACTCGCACTGCGCGTGGGGGCCGCGTTCGACTCGATCTCGTCCTCGAGCAGGATCCGCAGCTCGTCACCGTCGGTGCCGTCCGCGATGTTCTGCAACGCCTTCTTCATGAACGGGTCGTCGTGCTTGTCGGCCTCCTGCTCGAGGGCGAGCAGACCGTTCGACCGAGCCGTCTCCGCCAGGCCCACGACGTCGTCGATGACCGACTGCGGCGGCGTGACCTTGCCGGTGAACGCCTTCGGGACGGCCTTGAAGCTCGCGATGGCGTCCTTCAGCGTGGTGCTCGCGATCCCGCAGCCGATGGTCGCACCGAACACGAGCAGCATCGGCGCGGGCAGGAACAGCCCGGCGAGCTCGACGTGCTCCATCTCGACCATGCCGAACAGGGCGCCGAAGGCGAGCAGGATCCCGATGATCGTCGCGATGTCCACGTCAGCGTCCCCCGTCCTGCGTGCGGAGGGGTGCGACCGCAGCGAGCGTCGGCTGGGGGCCGGTGGCGTTCCGCGTGTTCGGCAGGTCGGTGCCGTAGGCCATGCCGACGATGCGGGCGCGGTACGCGGCGATCAGGTCGATGACGTCGGCCATGGACTCGCGGACGATGTACTTCGCCCCGTCGACCATGATGAGCGTCGTGTCCGGCGTCTCGTGGATGCGCTCCACGAGGTCGGGGTTGACAGCGAATGCGCTGCCGTTGAGTCGTGTGACGACGATCATGGCCCGTCCTGGTTCTCGATCGTCCCGCCGCCGTCCGTGGGGCGGGATGCCGCCCGTCCGTGGGCCTGCACGGAGGTCTATCGGCGGGTGGGGCCGGGGCGTTAGCAGCGGTCTGGCGGCGGCTCGGCTGATCCGCACGGATCCGGTGCATCCGATCGGGGTCCACGGCAGGTAGTGGGGGTACGACGTCGATGACGACGCCGTCCGCTCCGGCCCGGACCGGCCCGAAGGAGAACGCCATGCGCAAGACACTCGTCACCGGCCTGAGCGCCGGTGTGCTGTTCGCGGCCGCCGCGGTCGTACTGCCCGCCACCGCCGCGACCGCCGCCACCGGTGAGGCGACACTCTCGGTCCTCCACGCCGTCCCGGACGTCACCGTGGACGTGTACCTCGACGGGAAGCGGGCGATCGACGACTTCACTCCCGGCACCCTCGCCGGTCCGATGATGGTGCCGGCAGGTGCACACCAACTCGCCATCACCGCCTCGGACGCCGCCGACGCGTCGAAGCCGATCATCGGACCGGCGGACGTCTCGTTCGACGCGGGCGGCAACTACACCGCGGTCGCACACGACGCGGCGGACGGATCACCGACCGCCACGGTGTTCACCAACGACACCTCCGCCGTGCCCGCCGGCCAGGGGCGTCTCGTCGTCCGGCACGTCGCGGCCGCACCCGCGGTCGACGTCCTCGCCGGCGGGAAGGCCGTCGTCACGAACCTGTCGAACCCGGACGAGCAGGCACTGGAACTGGCGGCCGGCACGGTCTCGGCGACCGTCGCCGCGACCGGGACGACCGACCCCGTGATCGGCCCGGCAGACGTCGCGGTCACGGCCGGCGCCGACACCATCGTGTACGCGTGGGGCAGCCTGGACGACTCGAACCTCGCGCTCGCCACGCAGACGATCTCGGACCTCGGTGGCACGCCGAACGGTGTCCCCGCCGGCAACGCGGGTCTGGTGGCCACGAACGGTCAGGACTCCCTGCCGCTCGTCGGTGGTGCTGCAGCGGCCCTGGCCGCAGCCGCCGCGATCGGTGCCGTGCTGCTCCGTCGACGCACCGCAGCGGCCCGCCGCTGAACGTGCGGTTCCCAGTGCGGTCCGTCACGGTGACGGCCATCGTCGTCGCCGTGGCGGTCGCATCCCTGACCGGGTGCTCGTCGGCCGGATACGCCCCCGACGGGCAGCCGCCCGCCCTGCCGACGAGCACCCCCACTCCGGTCCCGACGGCGTTCTCGACCGCGGTGCCGCAGCAGGCAGCCACCATCCCCCCGGTCCGGCGCGCACCGGCTCCGACCGGCATCGTCGTCGACCACGACGGCATCAGCGCCCCCGTCCAGCCCGAGGGCGTCGACGGCAGCGGGGCGATGGGCCTCCCGCCCGACCCCGCGACCGCCGGGTGGTACCGGTTCGGCCCAGCGCCGTCGTCACCGGAGGGCACCGTCGTGCTCGCCGCCCACGTCGACGCCGTCGGGTACGGTATCGGACCCTTCGCCCGGCTCCGGGACGTCCCCCGCGGGACGACGGTCACCCTCACCGACGCTGCCGGTGCCGACACCCGGTGGCGGATCGACTCCGTCAGCACGCTCGAGAAGCAGGGCCTCCCCTGGGGAGACGTGTTCCGCGACGACGGACCGCGCCGACTCGTCCTGGTCACGTGCGGCGGCCGGTTCGACACGAGCACCGGACACTACGAGAGCAACCTCGTCGTCACCGCGGCACCGATCTGACCGAGGCGACCGACGGCCGCTTACGATCAGGTCGTGGTCGACGACGACCGCACCAGCGACAGGAAGACGTGACGACCATCCTCCCGGACGACGGCGAACTCTCCGACGCGTTCAGCGCCGGGGGCGAGCGCGCCCTGCGCGCCGTCTACGAACGCTGGTCGTCGCTCGTGTACTCCTTGGCCCTGCGGGCGCTGTCGGACCCGGCAGCCGCGGAGGACGTCACGCAGCAGGTCTTCGTGAAGGCCTGGCAGCGGAGCGCCAGCTACGACCCTGCCAGGGGTCCGCTCGGCGCCTGGCTGGTCGGCATCACCCGCAACTGCATCGTCGACGCCCTGAACGATCGCCGTCGGCACGCCAGCGCAGCCGACCCCGAAGTCGTCGAAGCGACGACGCCCGCACCGGAACCGGCGTTCGACCTGGCGGAGCGCGCACTGGTCGCGGGCGAGCTCGACCGACTCGACGAGACACCGAGACGAGTGATGCGACTGGCGTTCTACGACGACCTCAGCCATCGTGAGATCGCCGAACGGCTCGACCTGCCGCTGGGCACCGTGAAGAGCCACATCCACCGGAGTCTGGCTCGGCTCCGAACACGTCTGGAGGTGATCGAATGAAGCACGTCGACGACGAGACCCTGGCGATGCTCGCGGTCTCCGACCAGGTGGCTGAGGACGACGTCGCCGAACACCTGGCGTCCTGCGCCCGGTGCCGCGACGAGGTCGCCGTGCTGCAGCGGGTCGCCGCCGTCACGCGGGCGTCCGACGACCTCGAGCTCATCGCGCCACCGGACCACGTGTGGGACCGGATCGCGGCCGAGATCGCGCAGACGCCGCAGCAGGTGACCGCCCCCGTCGACCCGCGGTCCCACGTCGTGTCCCGTCGACCCCGGTCGGCCACGCGTCTTCGTCGTCTCGTGACGGTCCTGATCGCGGGTGCCGGCGTCCTCGCGGTCGTCCTGGGCATCGGCGTGGCGACCGGCGTCGTCCCCGGGTTGCCCCGTGGGGGCACCGAGACCGTCCTCGCGAACACCGAACTCGCGGCGCTCCCCGGCTGGTCCGGCACGTCCGGTACCGCCGAACTCGAACGCGACCGGGACGGGCGGGTGACGCTCGCGGTCGACCTGCACGGTGAACGCGGTCGATCCGGTACCGGTCCGCTCCGCGAGGTCTGGATGATGCGGTCCGACCTCGCCGGCCTGGTGAGCGTCGGCTACCTGGACGGCGACCGCGGCACCTTCACCGTGCCCGCCGACCTGGACACCGCGCGGTTCCCCGTGGTCGACGTCTCCGCCGAAGCGGACGACGGCGACCCGGCGCACTCCGGCGACTCGATCGTGCGCGGGACGCTGACCGATCCCTGAGCGTCTTCGTCCCCCGAATTCTCAGCTGTGACGTATTCGAGACCTCGGGGCGCGCAACGGGTGTCGTTCTCCAGTCGTTTTATCTCATGAGCGTGTTACGTTGGCGCCATGTCCGACACCACCACCGTCGTCTCGCCGGCCACCCCGGCATCCGCCGCCCCGCTCCGCGAGGTCGGTGCCCTCATCCGGGGCGCCCGCAAGGGCCGCAGCATGACCCAGGCGCAGCTCGCCGAACGCGTCGGCACCAGCCAGAGCGCGATCAACCGCATCGAACAGGGCGGCCAGAACCTGTCCCTCGAGATGCTCACCCGCATCAGCGACGCCCTCGACCAGCAGATCGTCTCGATCGGCGGCGCCCCGCAGCGTGCCCACCTGCGCGTGCAGGGCGGCCGGAAGCTCAGCGGCTCCATCGCCGTCAACTCGAGCAAGAACGCTGCCGTCGCGCTGCTCTGCGCCTCGCTGCTCAACCGCGGCGTCACCCGCCTGCACAAGGTCGCCAGGATCGTCGAGGTCGACCGGATCATCGACGTCCTCCGCAGCCTCGGCGCGAGCGTCACGTGGTCCGAGGACGGCGAGACCCTCGAGATCGTCGCACCGTCCGACCTGCACCTCGACGCGATCGACGCCGACGCCGCCCGCCGCACCCGCAGCGTCCTGATGTTCCTCGGTCCGCTCAGCGGCCGGTACGAGTCCTTCCGGCTCCCGTACGCCGGTGGCTGCGACCTCGGCACCCGCACGGTCGAGCCGCACCTCATCGCGCTGCGCCCCTTCGGCGTCGACGTCGAGGCGACCTCCGGCTGGTACGAGGTCGGCGTCGCGAACCAGGACGTCCCCACGAAGTCCGTCGTCCTCACCGAGCGCGGCGACACCGTCACCGAGAACGCGATCCTCGCCGCGGCCGCCCGCGACGGCGAGACCGTCATCCGCAACGCCAGCCCCAACTACATGGTGCAGGACCTCTGCTTCTTCCTCGAGCTGCTCGGGGTGCAGGTCGAGGGCATCGGCACCACGACGCTCCGCATCACCGGCAAGAGCCGCATCGACGAGGTCGTGGACTACTGGCCGAGCGAGGACCCGGTCGAGGCCATGAGCCTGCTGACCGCCGGCATCGTCACCGACTCCACGCTCACCGTCACCCGAGCGCCGATCGAGTTCCTCGAGATCGAGCTCGCGACCCTGGCCGAGATGGGCCTGCGGTTCGACGTCACCGACGAGTACCCCGCCGCGAACGGCCGCACCCGCCTGGTCGACATCACCGTGCACCCGTCCGAGCTGCACGCCCCGATCGACAAGATCCACGCGATGCCGTTCCCCGGGCTGAACATCGACAACCTGCCGTTCTTCGTGGTCATCGCCGCGATGGCCGAGGGCACCACGCTCGTGCACGACTGGGTCTACGAGGGCCGGGCGATCCACCTGCTCGACCTGACCCGCCTCGGCGCGAGCGTCACCCTGCGCGACCCGCACCGCCTCGACGTCACCGGTCCGACGCACTTCTCCGGTGCCGAGATCAGCTGCCCGCCGGCCCTCCGCCCCGCGGTGGTCATCCTGCTGGCGATGCTCGCGGCGAAGGGCGAGAGCGTCCTGCGCAACGTGGGCATCATCGCCCGCGGCTACGAGCAGCTGCAGGAACGGCTGAACTCCCTCGGCGCGTCCATCGAGACCTTCCACGACTGAGGCGACCGCCTGCCCGCGTGACCCGACGGCCCGTCCCCGCAAGTGGGGACGGGCCGTCACCCGTTCTGCGCGGATCGACCCGTGCCTCCAGGCTGATGCGCAGGAGCGCTCCACCACCCATCCAGGCGACCGGTGCTGGATGGGGTGATGGCCACGAGATCGCTCTTGACCGTCCCCCTGTCCATCACCGTCGCGGCCGCCGCGGCGGCCTGGTTCGTCCTCGGCCCCGCCGCCGCGCTGGCGTTCGTCGCGCTCGCGCTCCTCGAGATCGCGATGGCCGCCGACTCGTCGGTGCCGATGGCCGGCATCGCGGGACGGCTGCACTCCCCCGCCCGGCGCCTGTTCCTGTCGCTCGGGATCGTCGCAGGCGTCCTCGCGATGCGGCTGCTCCTGCCGCCGGCTGCCGTCGCGGTCGGCGACGCGACCGACCCCGCGAGCTCCGTGCAGGAAGCCGTCTTCGCCCCCGGCTCGTTCTCGGCGCACCTCGCCGAGGTGCGCCCCGCCCTCGCCGCCTTCGGCGCCGCCTTCATCTGGCTCGTGTTCGCCGAGTACCTGTTCAACACCGACCGTGCGTCGCGCAGGTCCTGGCTGGGCCGCCTGGAGGCCCGGCTCGCCGCCGTCGCGCGTCCTCGCGTCTGGTCCCTGGTCACCGCTGCGACGGGGGTCGCCGTCACGGCCGTCCTCGTCGGCGTCGACCGCGCATGGTCGCCGGGTGCCCTGCTGCCGGTCGTGCTCGGCGGTGCGGCGGGCATCGTCGCGTACCTCGGGTCGAAGCGCGTCGCCGCCTGGGCGCTCGACGGGGTCGGCTCGGACACCGCGTCGATCGGGGTCGGGCGGGGTGCCTGGCGGATCCACGCCCACGCGTCGACCGTCGTGTTCGAGCGGGGGCTCGTGGTGTTCATGCTGTTCGAGATCCTGGACGGCGTGTACAGCCTGTCCGGGTCCGGGACCCTCGGCGCCGACGGCCTCGGAGCGCTCGAACAGGCGGCGGTCGCGGTGGCGGCGATCGGCGTCGGTGCCGTGTTCCTGGCGCGGTTGACCTCACGGTTGGACGAGGCCGCGGGACTGAAGCGGCTGCGGTACCTGAAGGCCGGGGCGGCGTACGTGCTCGGAGTGCTCGCGGTGCTGCTGTGGGCGAGCCTGCTCGTGCCGATCCCCGGGGTCGTCGTCGCCTGGTTCGGCAGCGTGGTGATCGGTTCGGCGCTCGCGAGCTCGTTGCCGTGGCGGGCGTGGTGGCGGCGGGTGGCGCGGGGGTCCGCGAGGTCGCGCAGCAGCAGCGGCCTCGCTCCGTGAGTCAGCGGTGGTCGCGGCGAGCGGCGGCTGCGGGAGCGTCATCGCGGACACCGGCGGCGAAGAGTGCCTCCTGCGCGTCGGCGAGGTCCTTGCCCTCGATCGAGAACGCGTCGAAGACCGCGTGCCGGAACCCGAGCCACCCGACCACGACACCGACCGCGACGAGCGCCGTGAGGATGCCGTACATGACCTCGGGGTGGTCGAGGAGCAGCGGGGTCACGAACGCCAGCAGCGCCGCGGCGATCCGGGCCACCGCGATGATCGTGCCCTGGACCGAACCGCGGAGCAACGTCGGGAACGACTCCTGTGACCAGACCTTCATGATCGCCTCGAAGGCGAACGCGTTGCCCACCGCGCCGAACGCGAGCATCGCGACGAGGGTCGGCAGCGAGAAGCCGAACACGAGCGGCAGGCCGTAGCTCACCACGAGGCACACGGCGCCGACGATGTAGAACGGCATCCGCAGCCGACCGTCGACGATGCGCATGAACCAGAACGCGAGCAGCATCCCGATCGGCACGCTGACCAGGTTCATCGTCGAGAAGAACGGCACCGACAGCCCGACGACGTTGACGGCCACGTAGGCGCCGAACTGCCCGCCGGTGTTCGCACCGAGGTTCGTCAACGTGTAGAAGACCAGCAGGGACAGGAACGGCAGCAGGAAGATGCGCTGCGTCAGCACGTCGCGGATGCCGTGGCGGGCAGCACGGACGGTGTGTACGCCCGCGGCCTTCTCGGCATGGGCGTCGGACCACGTGGTGGACTCCGGGATCGTGAAGCGCAGGACCATCACGACGAGTGCGACGACCCCGACGTGCGCGAACATGATCTGACCACCGGTGCGGCCGAGGTCCCCGACGCCCGCCGAGATGGCGTAGGTCGCCAGGATCCCGGCGAACCAGAGCACCTGGGAGAAGCCGACGAGCTTACCCCGGTTCTCGTCGGTCGCCGCCTCGGAGATCGTCGCGAGCGAGACCGGCAGGTCCGCTCCGGTGCCGAGGCCGACGAGGATCGTGCCGATGAGCAGCCCCGCGAACGCCGGGCTCGCCACCAGGACCCCCGCACCGACGACGGTCATCGCCATCGTCACGATGAACACCGCCCGACGACCGAACAGGTCACCGAGCCGGCCGCCGGAGAGCGCGCCGATCGCGATGCAGAACGTGAGCGCGCCGGAGAGCACCCCGATCTGCGTGCCGGTGATGCCGATCGACTGCTGGTACAGGACGAGCGCGGTGCCGGAACTCACGATCGCGGCCGCGTCGATGTACGAGGCCATCCCCGAGACGACGGCGACCCACCAGGGGTGCGGTCGCCGGGCGGGCTGCTGGGGTCGGTTCACTGCGTTCTCCTTTGAACGTCGGCCGAACACCGGATGAAACGGTTCAACCGGTCGGCGGCACTGTAGCTCGCCGAGTGCCGCAACCGCAAGGATCGTTCACTCCGCCTGCTGCCCACAGCCTCGCTGTTCGTTTCCTGAGGACATTGACTTCTGCGAATCCCAGAACCTACGGTCATCGCAGCGGCACCGTCGCCGCGCGTTCCCGAGGAGAACACCATGTCGATCGAGCACCTCGCCCGTGGCGTCGCCCATCCGGCCATCGAGTACCGTCCGGAGCTGCGGTGGTGGCTCGCCGAGGGCCTGCACACCGATGTGACCCTCCGACGCGAGGTCGACACCGCCCACGCACTCGGGTTCGGCGGCATGGAGTTCCTGGCGATGGACGAAGGAGCGATCGACCACGGCCGGTACGGCTGGGGATCCGAGGAGTGGGTGCACGACTCGCAGATCGTCGTCGAGGAGACCACCGCCAGGGGCATGTCGGTCAGCTTCACGTCCGGGACGAACTGGTCGAACGCGAACCTGCCGACGATCGACGCAGACCACCCCGCCGCTGCGCAGGAACTCGACGTCGTGCACGAGGACCTGCCCGGCGGGACGAGCCGCTCGGGTGCGCTCCGTCGGATCGACCTCGACGCGCCGATCGCACACACGACGCTCCCCGGTGAACGCGGGACGGTGCGCGTCCAGACGCTCGTCGCGGTGGTCGCGACGCGCGTCGTCCCGGACTCCGCCGGTTCCGGCGCCGCGACCGTGCTGGACCCCGGCTCGGTGGTGGACCTGACCAGCGCGGTCACCGACGAGGCGCTCGACTGGACCGCACCGGAGGGCGGCACGTGGCGCTTGTCCACGTTCTGGAGCCACGGCACCGGCCAGACGGCGTCACCGTCGGCGACGGTCAACTGGACGGTGAACTACCTGGAGCGAGCGGGCGTCGACGCCGTGATCGACTACTGGGAACACGTCGTCCTGACCGCTGAGCTCCGCGCCGAGATCGCCCGCAACCCCCGTGCCCAGATGTACATGGACTCCCTCGAGCTGTCGACCTACGGCGCCGGTGGCCTCTTCTGGGGAGCGCACGTCGCCGAGGAGTTCCGGACGCGCCGCGGCTACCCGATCACGCCGTGGCTGCCGTTCCTGACCCGCAGCGCCCCGTTCATGGCGTCGAGCACCACGTACCACGCCGAACCGGTGCCGGACCGGGCGGTCGACGTCGAGAAGGTCCGCTTCGACTACGTCCGGACGCTCACCGACCTGTACATCGAGAACATGCTGCGCCCGTTCGCGGCGTTCCTGCACGCCAACGGCATGACGCTGCGGTCCGAGATCAGCTACGGGCTGCCGTTCGAGTTGACGCGCCCCGGGCCGGAGGTCGACGGGATCGAGACGGAGTCGCTCGAGTTCGCCGCCCAGATCGACGCGTACCGGCTGCTCGCAGGGCCGGCGCACCTGTTCGGCAAGCAGTACTCGTCGGAGACCGGTGCGACGACCCGCAACCACATGCTCGACCACCGGTTCACCGACCAGATCGTCGCGACGCAGCTCGCCGCCGGCATCACGAAGACCGTCCTGCACGGCTGGGCGAGCACCACGGGCGCCGAGGGCGTCACGAGCTGGCCGGGACACGAGGGCATGTGGAGCATGTTCTCGGAGCGCTTCGACGCCCGGCAGCCCGCTGCCGAGTTCTACCCGCTCTGGAACGACGCGATCGGCCGGTACCAGTACGTCCTGCGCCAGGGACGCCCGCGGATCGACGTCGGCATCCTGCACACCGACCACTTCACCGACAACGCGTCCGGCATGGTGTTCCGCGACGCCGACGGTGGCCGCGTCCCCGACGAGGTCGCCTACGGCCAGTACTGGATGCGCGACCGGCAGAACCACTGGTGGCGCGACCTCGGCATGCAGGACGCCGGGTGGACGTACGAGTTCCTCGACGGGTCGCTGCTGCTCCGCGACGACGTCCGGGTGGACGGCGGCCTGGTGCAACCGGACGGCCCCGGGTACCAGGCACTGCTCGTCTTCCAGAGCGCGCTCGATGCCGACGTCGCAGCACGCCTGCTCGCCTGGGCCGAGGACGGCGTGCGGATCCTCGTCGTGCACGGCACGCGTGAGCTCAAGTCGCTGATCGCCGGGACGGACACGCACCACCCCCGAGCGGCCGCCCGCACCCCGGGCCTCGACGGACGCGACGCCGAGCTCGCGGACACCGTCGAGCGGCTGCTGGCCCTGCCGTCGGTGACCGCGATCGACGACGCCGCCGACACCGTCGCCGCCCTGCGCGGCCTCGGCGTGACCGGCCGCGCCGAGTTCGTGACGGAGGACCGGAGCGTCCTGTCGCACCTGCGCGAGGACGGTGACCTGCTGCACGTGTACCTGTACCACTTCCTGTACGAGACGACCTCGGCGACCACCGTGGAGGTCGCGCTGCCCGGCACCGGCGCGGTGTACCGCGTCGACGCCTGGTCCGGCGCGGTGTTCCCCCACCCGGCCGCACGGACCGAGGGCGACCGGACGATCGTCACCGTGGACCTCGCGCCCGGTGAGACCGCGCTGTTCACGCTCGACCGCAGCGGGCCTGCGCGCGAGACCGCACTCGACGCCCGGCTCGGCGGACGCACGACGACCGACGTCGTCGTCGAGATGACCGACTGGCGGATCGCGGTCGAGAGCTGGGACGCGGGCGGTGAGGAGCTCATCACCGAGGACCGCGGCCACGGCTACGTCACGCGCGAGGTCCGGCCGCTGACCGACGTCCGACGACTCGACGCCGGTACCGGTCCGCTCCGTCCGTGGAAGGACCTGCCCGCCGTGGGACCGGAGGTCTCCGGGGTCGGCGAGTACGCCACGTCGTTCTCCGTCGACACGGTGGACGACGACGGCGCCCGGTTCCTGCTCGACCTCGGGTCGACGGCCGGCGGGCTCGGTTCGGTCGTGCTCAACGGCGGACCGGCACGCGGGTTCGACACCTCGCACCCGGTGGTCGACGTCACCGACGACCTGCGCGTGGGAGAGAACACGGTGGTCGTGCGGGTCGCCAGCTCACTCAACAACCGGTTGCTCGCCCGCGGGTACTACGAGGACGTCCCCGACGTCATCGCGCAGCTGCTCGGCGACCCCGACGCGGTGCAGACGACACACGTCCGCGACCACGGCCTGCTCGGTCCCGTTCGTCTGGTGGTCGGATGACCCGTCGCGGCGGACGACCGAGCGGTGTGGACCTGCGCCCCGTCATCACCCCCGACCCGTTCGACATCCGGGTCGCGCTCGCGGGCATCGTGCACTGGGCGGACAGCCCGCAGGTCCGGCAGCGCATGATGACCGCGATCGACTTCCCGGTGGCCGATCTGTCGATGTTCCTGGTGGTCAACCAGCTGACCTACCGCGGCGCGACGAAGCCGAGCGTGCTCGCGGGGGCGTTGGGCACCGGTCGTGCCAACCTCACGAAGATCGCGAACCGGCTCGAGGACATCGGGCTCGTGGTACGGGTACCGGCTCCCGATGACGAGCGCAGCGTGTTGATCGCGCTCACCGCCGAGGGCCGCGGGTACGGCGAGCGGATCAGCGACCAGCTCAGCCAGGACCTCGATGCGGTCCTCGCCCACTGGGGTCCGAAGGACGTCGACGCCCTCCGGCGGGTGCTCGCGCGCCTGCGACACGACGCGGCGAACGGGTCCTGAGCCGAGCGTCGCTCCGGCACCCGTGTGCACGATCACCGTCGGCCGCGTTGACTGGAGTGTCGGTCGAACGAGGAGTGCACGTGCTGGGTCCTGAACTGGTGGTCGTCCTCGGCCTCGCCATCGCACTGACGGCGGGGATCGCGGACCGGATCCGGGTGGCCCCTCCGGTCCTGCTGCTCGTCTTCGGCGCTGCGCTGGCCTTCGTGCCGGAGTTCGCGGACGTCGAGCTGCCGGCCGACGCCGTCCTGCTGTTGTTCCTGCCGGCGCTCCTGTACTGGGAGAGTCTGACGACGTCGCTGCGCGAGATCCGGAAGAACCTGCGCGGCATCGTCCTGATGGGCACGCTGCTCGTCGTCGCCACGGCGGGCGCCGTCGCCGTCCTGCTCCACCTGCTCGGCATGCCGTGGGGTCCGGCCTGGGTGCTCGGCGCCGCCGTGGCCCCGACCGACGCGACCGCGGTCGGAGTGCTCACGAAGATGCTGCCGCGCCGGAACGTCACCGTGCTGCGGGCGGAGAGCCTGGTGAACGACGGCACGACCCTCGTCGTCTACGGCATCGCGGTCGCCGTCACGGTGGGCACGCAGGAACTCACGTTCTGGGGCGTGTCGGGGATGCTCGTCCTGTCGTACCTCGGTGGGGTCGCCGCGGGGCTCGCCGCGGCGTGGGTCGGCACGCTCGTGCTGCGCCGGGTCGACACCGTGGTGCTCGAGAACCTCGTCACGCTCCTCGTGCCGTTCGGTGCGTTCCTGGCTGCCGAGGCGATCGGCGCCTCCGGTGTGCTCGCCGTGGTGGCGGCCGGCATCGTCGTCAGCCAGGTCGGGCCGAAGCTCGACCGCGCCGAGACCCGGCAGCAGGTCCGCGCCTTCTGGTCGTTCCTGACGTTCCTGCTCAACGGTGCACTGTTCGTCCTGGTCGGCATCGAGGCGATGGTCGCGGCCCGGGCGCTGACGCCGTCCGAGCTGCTCCGCGCCGTCGGCGTCGTCCTGGCCGTCGCGGTCGTGCTCGTCGTGGTCCGGTTCGCGTTCCTCAACGCCGCGGGCGGCACCGTCTGGCTCGTCACCCGTCGCACGGGAGGCGCGCCCCGCGAGGGCCACCGCGACCGGCTCGTGAGCGGCTTCGCCGGGTTCCGCGGCGCGGTCTCGCTGGCGATGGCCGTCGCCGTCCCCCGCGTTCTGGAGTCCGGAGCGGACTTCCCGGACCGCGACCTCATCGTCTTCGTCACGGCGGGCGTGGTCGTCGTCACCATCGTCGGTCAGGCACTCGTGCTGCCGGCGGTCCTGCGGCGGGCTGCGCTGCCCGAGGACGAGTCGGTCGGTGAGGAACGTCGCTACGCCGAGCGGACCGCGATCGAGGAGGCCCTCGACGCCCTGCCGCGGTTGGCACGGTCGACCGGAGCCGACCAGGCCACCGTCGACCGGGTGCGCAAGGACTACGAGGCGCACCTGGACGTCATCCAGGCGCGCGAGGAGGACGACGACGAGCACCCGGCGGTGCAGCGGCACGACACCGCCGTCGCGCTCGAGCTCGCCCTGGTGCAGCACAAGGCCGCGACCCTGCTGCGGCTCCGTGACTCGGACGAGATCGACGACCTGGTGCTCCGCCAGGTCCGCGCCGGCTACGACGCGGAAGAGGCGCGACTCGACGGCATCACCCCCGCGTAGCGGGACACCGGACGGGGCGGTCAGACCGGTCGCGCGCGGTCAGACCGGTCGGGGGCGGTCAGCCCGCGATGCGGAAGCCGATGTGGCTCATCCCGGTGTCGGACTCCTGGCCACGCCGTGCCGCCGGACGGTACCGGCGGCAGTAGCTGTCGGCGCACAGGAACGATCCGCCCTTCACGACCCGGCGCTCGACGGTCACGGCCTCGGACGCGGGCGCACAGCAGTCGTGCTCGGCGGCGGGGTCCACGTACCGGTCGCTCGTCCACTCCCAGACGTTGCCCGCCGTGTCGTGCAGACCGTAGCCGTTCGGTGGGAACGACCCGACCGGCGACGTCCGTCCGTACCCGCGTTCCGCGCGCCAGGGGAAGTCGCCGTGCCAGTAGTTCGCGCGCCGCTCCCCGGGGCGCTCCGCCTCGTCCCCCCAGGTGAACTCCGCGCCCTCGAGGCCACCGCGCGCCGCGAACTCCCACTCGGCTTCGGTGGGCAGTCGCCCGCCCGCCCACACCGCGTAGGCAGCCGCGTCCTCGTGGGCCACGTGCACGACCGGGTGGTCGGCGCGGTCGGCGATGGTCGAGCCGGGACCGGAGGGACGACGCCAGTTCGCGCCGGGCGTCCACGCCCACCACTGGCTGAGGTGTCGGAGGTCCACCGGCCCGCTCGTCCCGGTGAACACCATCGAGCCGGCGTGCAGGTTCTCGGCCGGGGCACCGGGGAACTGCGCCGGGTCGAGGGGCCGCTCCGCCACCGTGCGGTACCCGGTGGCACGGACGAACGCCGCGAACTCCCGGTTCGTCACGGCCTGCGGGGCGATCTCGAACGCGGCGACGGTGACGCTGCGCGCCGGGGACTCCTCCGGGTAGTGCTGGTCGGAGCCCATCGTGAACGCGCCGCCGGCGATCCGCACCATCGAGGAGCGGATCGCCGTGGCGGTGGCCGGGCCGGTGGTGGTCGGCACCGTCAGTCGCCGCCGGCCAGGAACGACTGCAGCTTGTCGACCGCCTGGTCGATGCTGAACGTCGCCGCGCGCTGTCGTGGCGGGAACTCCTCGAAGGTGTCCAGGAACTGGGTGACCAGCGTCGTGGCGGCGAGCAGCAGGTAGTCGTTCTCGAACAACCAGTCGAAGTACGTGTTCGACGTCTGGTCCGCTCGTTCGAACGGGTCGGTCCGCAGGTTGTAGAGCTTCGGGACCCGCAGCACGACGAACGGATCGAACCAGACCTGCAGGGTGCCGGTGACGCGCTGCTCCATGAACACCGCCTTCCAGTTGTCGAACCGGAGCGCGAGGACGTCGCCGTCGTCCGAGAAGTACACCAGGCCCGGTCGCGGACCCTGCTCGACCTCCCCGGTCAGGTACGGCAGGAAGTCGTAGCCGTCGATGTGCACCTTGTAGGTCCGGTCGCCGATCGTCTTCCCGACCTTGAGCTCCTCGACCGTGGTCGTGTCCCCCACCGCCGCCAGGAACGTCGGGAGCCAGTCGTGGTGCTGGATGATCGCGTTCGAGATCGACCCCGCCTCGATGTGGCCGGGCCAGCGGATCATCTGCGGGACCCGGAACGCGCCCTCCCAGTTCGTGTTCTTCTCACTGCGGAACGGGGTCATCCCGCCGTCCGGCCACGTGTTCATGTGCGGGCCGTTGTCCGTGGAGTAGATCACGATCGTGTCGTCCGCGATCCCGAGCTCGTCGAGCTGGTCGAGGAGCGAGCCGACCACCAGGTCGTGGTCGATCATCGTGTCGTGGTACGGCGACTGCCACCGGCCGGCCTGCCCCCGGCTCTCCGGCTTCGGGTGCGTCCGGAAGTGCATGTGGGTGGTGTTCATCCAGACGAAGAACGGGGTCTCGGACTCCGCCTGACGCCCGATGAAGTCCATCGCGGCGTCCGCGAACTCCTCGTCGATGGTCTCCATGCGCTTCTTGGTCAGCGGGCCGGTGTCCTCGACGCGCTGCTTGCCACGTCGTCCGTATCGACCGTCCTCGGTGTCGTCGTCCTCGTCGGTCGACCACGAGTGGATCACGCCGCGCGGCCGGGCCCGCTCGTTGAAGGCCGGGAACTCCTCGATGGACGGCCAGTTCGCCGACTCGGGCTCCTCCTCCGCGTTCAGGTGGTACAGGTTGCCGTAGAACTCGTCGAACCCGTGCGCCGTCGGCAAGAACTCGTTCTTGTCGCCGAGGTGGTTCTTGCCGAACTGCCCGGTGGCGTACCCGTGCGGCTTCAGCACCTCGGCGATCGTCGGGTCCTCGGCGCGGAGCCCCAGGTCCGCGCCGGGCATGCCCACCTTGCTGAGCCCCGTGCGGAACACGCTCTGTCCTGTGATGAAGGACGACCGGCCGGCGGTGCAGCTCTGCTCCCCGTAGGAGTCGGTGAAGCGCATGCCCTCATCCGCGATCCGGTCGATGTTCGGTGTGCGGTAGCCCATCAGGCCATCGCTGTAGGCGCTCAGGTTCGTGATCCCGATGTCATCGCCCCAGATGACCAGGATGTTCGGCTTGTCCTTCGGCATCGCTGTCCTCCTCGTTCGTGTGGTCGTGCTCGTGCATGGATCGTGCTCGGGTGCGCTCCGGTGCGGGCCACCCCGACCGGGTGAGATCGTGGACGTCGTCTGCTCAGCCCGTCAGCAGCGCGACGGCCACCGCGACGGCGGTCGCCAGCGCACACGCGATCGGCAGGAGCCCGAGTCCCTGGGCCGCCGTGGCGGTCGACCGCACCACCAGGTGCCGACCGTCGAACCGGCGCAGCAGGAACCCCAGGACCACGACGACCACGAGGCCGACCCCCGCGATCGGGAGCGTCCACCACCAGTCGAGGGGCGCCACGAGGCCGAAGACGACGAAGAAGGCCACGGTGGACACGAGCGACGCCGCCGTCACGAGGACGAGTGTCCGAGCCGATGGACCGACTGCGCTCGTCACGGGTGCCCACCAAGGTCGTGCGCGATCGCCCGGAGGTCCTCGTCGGAGAGCGTCGTCCGGAGCACCGTGCCGCCGAGGTCCGTCATCGCGCCGACGAGCCGGTCCCCGTCGACCGACGCCACCGAGACGATGACGGCCGCCCCGCCCCGCGCCAGCTCGGCGGCGAGACGCTCCCGGAAGTCCGCGTCCACGCCGGCACGGTCCAGGCTCGCGAAGAGCGCCCCCACCGCACCGCCGACGACGAGCCCCGCGAACGGCATGAGGAACAGGAACCCGAGCACGGTGCCGAACACCGCGCTCGAGGCCGCCCGTGCACCACGCTGCGAATCACGCCCGGTGGAGTCGACGTGGGTGCGACCGTGCTCGTCGACGTGCACGACGGCGATGCCGTCGAGGGCGATCTCCGCGCGGCGGTCGAGGCGCAGTGCGGCGTCGTGCGCCGCCCGGGCGCCGTCGTCGTCGTCGAAGGCGATGACGACGAGCTCGGTCGCCCGGTCGCTCACGCCGCAGCCGGTGCCGGCGCCGCGCGGGTGCTGCCGACCGCGTTCGCCTTGATCGCGTCGAACTCCGCCGCCGTGATCGTGCCGGCGTCGAGGAGTGCGCGTGCCTTCGCGATCTCGTCGGACGGGGACGTGCCCGCCACGGTGCGGATGTAGCCGTCGGCGGCGTCCTTCTGCCGCTGGGCGGACTCCGCGCTGCGGTCCGCCATCCCACGACCGCGTGCGATCAGGTAGACGAACGTCGTCAGGAACGGCACGAAGACCAGGAAGAAGACCCAGATCGCTTTGTACCACCCGCTGAGCGAACGATCCCGCACGAGGTCCGCGAGGACCGAGAAGAGCGCCATGAGCGAGGCGATGAGCGCCGAGATGAGCAGCCCGTACCAGATCACTGCCCAGAACGTGTACCAGAAGTCCATGATCGTGTTCCCTTCAGGAGTGCGTGGGCGTGCTGTCTAGCGCCGACGGCGCGCGGCCGGCACCACCCGCTTCGGGCGATCCGGCGCGACGGGCTTCCCGGTTCACCCGATCAGGATGGTGCGCACCGGCCCGCGCGGCCGGACGATCCGGGGCATGGACACACTCCCCTCCTGGCGCCCGGGGCACGCCCGCGACGCCGTCGAACAGTTCCTGGCCCGCACGACCGGCGGGGACACCCCGCTGCCGGTCGACGACCGCGTCGCCGTCTTCGACAACGACGGCACGCTCTGGAACGAGAAGCCGATGCCGACCCAGCTGCACTGGCTCGTCCAGCAGTGGGCCGCTGCAGCGTCCGCCGACCCGGAGCTCGCTCGCACGCAGCCCTACGCGGCCGCGCAGTCCGGTGACCTGTCGTGGATCGGGGGCGCCGTCGACCGGCACGCGAGCGGGGACGACTCCGATCTCCGGCTGCTGCTGGCGGCGGTGGGGCGTGCGACCGCCGGCATGAGCGTCGACGACTACCGACGGCTCGTGTCGGACTTCTACGCGCACGCCGAACACCCCGTGCTCGGCGTTCCCTACGCGGCGACGGTCTACCAGCCGATGGTCGAGCTCGTGCGGCTCCTGCACGAGCACGGGTTCACCTGCTACGTGGTGTCCGCGGGGGAACGCGACTTCATGCGTCCCATGACGGAGCAGAACTACGGCATCGCCCCGGAACACGTCATCGGCTCCGCCATGGGCCTGGAGTACGTCGACGGCGAGGTCCGCTACGTCGACGCACTCGCGTTCTTCGACGACGGCCCGGAGAAGCCCGTCCGGGTCTGGAGCCGGATCGGACGGCGGCCGGCGGTCGCGGTCGGGAACTCCGACGGCGACCGGGAGATGCTCGAGTACACCGTGCCCGGCCACGCAGGACTCCGTCTGCTCGTCCACCACGACGACGACACCGGCCGCGGCGACCAGCCGTACGACAAGGGCGCCGAGGTCGTGCTCCGTGAGGCCGACGAGCGCGACATCACCGTGGTCAGCGTCCGCGACGACTGGGCCACGGTGTTCCCGACGTGAAGCGCATCGGCCGGAACCACGTGCTGCGCTCGGCGATCGCCGCGACGACCGCGGTGCTCCTCGCGACCGGGGCGATCGTGACGACAGCGGTCCCCGCATCGGCTGCGGACCCTGCGGCGATCGAGGTGAACAAGCTGGTCGACGGCGGCAAGAGCGCCACCCTCGGCCCCGGCGACGAGTTCACCTTCACGATCCGACTCGGGTGCGATGACGCCGACTGTGTGGACGCCCGGATCGTCGACACCCTGCCGGCGGAGCTCGAGGGCTTCCCGATCGTCGACCTCAGCGCCACTCCGCCCAACCCCGCCGCGCCGGCAGACCCGGACTGGGTCGTCACCCACACCGGCTGCGGCGGCACACCGGCGACGGTCGTCACCAGCGACCCGCCGTGCGTGGGCACCCTCGAGTTCGTCCAACCGCTCGCCGACGGCTCCCAGGGCCTCGCCGCGGGCCAGGCGTACACGCTCACGGCGACCCTTCGGGTCCCCGCCGACCTCCCGCCGACGTGGCCCCACAACGGCCAGCCGATCACGAACACCGGTACCGGCACCGCGGACAACGCCGCGACCGCGTCCAGCGCCGCGAAGGTCACCGTGGACATCCCGACGACCGTCGACGTCGCGACGACGAAGTCCTGGACGCCCACGAACGAGCAGTACTCCCCCGGCGCACCGTCGACCATCGAGCTCTCCGCCTCGAACGCGTCGAACGTCCCCGCCACGTCCCTCGTCGTCCAGGACCCGTCGAACGCGGCGGAGGGTGCGGCGACGCTGGACGCCACGAACCCGTTCCGGTACGTCGACGTCACCGGACCCGGCACGATCGCCCTGCCCGCAGGAGCGACCGCCGTGCAGGTCGACGCGTACGTGCTCGACCCCGGGACCGGCACCTATCGCTGGGTCACCGGGACTCCTTCGCCGCCGGGATCCGCGACGTTCCCGGCCGGCGTCGACGACGCCGACGTCGCCGGGGTCCGGTACACCTTCACCGGCCCGGACGGGGCCGTCCTCACGCCCGGCGATCCGGCTGCCTCGATCCAACTCGACGTCGGACAGCGCAGCACCGAGCGGGACTCCGACGTCGAGCTCGGCGAGGGATGGTCCGCCACGAACACCGCCGCCGCCACCGTCTCGGTCCCCGGGCAGGACCCCGCGACGAGCACGGCCTCCGCCGAACACACCGTCTCACCGACGAACCTCGGAGCAGCGGTCACCAAGTCGATCGACCCGGCGCGGGTCCCCGCGGGCACGAACGCGGTCGGCAGCGTGACCGCCACGAACACGTCGGACGGACCGGTCGAGGAACTCCGCGTCAGCGACCTCGACTACTTCACCGCCGACGTCGGCTTCGCCGGGTTCAGCAGTCCGCTCGCGTACCCCGCGACCGCCACCGGCGCCGACGTCGTCTGGCACTTCAGCGACGGGACGACCCGCACCGATCCGTTCGCCGACGGCGACACCCCGGCGGCCGCGGCCCCGGACGGCACCTTCGTGACCGGGTTCGAGATCGTGTACGACGGCCCGATCGATGCCGACGCGACGACGACGACGCGCTTCGGCATCGACACCGCGCTCGATGCTGCCGACGACGCACCACTCCGGACCACCAACCGTGCGACGGCCTCCGTACGCAACGGGGGTACGACCGCCGACGACGGCGCGTCCGCGCCGCTCGACGTGTTCCGCCCGGACATCGAGATCGCGCTCTCCAAGACCCTCAGCCCGCAGGAGCCGATCGCACCGGGCGGGACGGTCGTGGCCCAGCTCCCGGCCACGACCAGCACGGACTCCGCGTTCGTGACCCCGACGACGATCACCATCGAGGACGTCGCGCCGACGCCCCACGACGACGGATCGTTCTGGAACGCGTTCGACCCGGTCGCGATCGCGCCCACGCAGGTGCCCGCGGGCACCACGCTGACCATCGACTACACGTCCGACGACGGCGCCACCTGGCAGCCGCTCCCGATCGACGGCCTCCCCGCCACCGGCCCGACGAACTTCTCCGGCACCGTCCCCGCCGACCTCCGAAGCGCGATCACCGGACTCCGGTTCGTGTTCACGAACCCGGACGGCTTCCCGCAGGGCACCACCGTGCAACCCAACGTCGTCTCGCAGGCCCGTGCGGACCAGCGGTACGGCGGTGGATCGACGAGCACCCCCGACGCCGGTCCGTCGACCTACACCAACACGGCGACCGCACAGGGCGAGGGTGCCGTCGACGGCGGCACCACCATCGAGAGCGACGTCGTCGAGGCCGACGCCGACGCCGACATCGAGTCGACGACCGGGACGGGGAGCACGATCGCCGGGAAGCGGTGGACCGACACCGACTTCGCCACCGACCGGACCACCGTGGACAGCCAGTCCGGCGAGCAGTTCGGGTCCGTCCTCGAGTGGGGCTCGCGGACGACCGGGACGTCCCAGATCGTCGTCACCGATCCAGCAGGCAACGCGGGGAACCCGGCCGCCACCGTCTTCCAGGCGTTCGACCTCGAGTCGATCGACCCGATCGCGGTGAGCACCGACCCGCTCTGGCGGTGGGACACCGTCACCTCCGTCGAGCTCTTCAGCGACGGGACGTGGTCCACCGTCCCGGCGCCGACCTCCGGCTGGGTCGACCAGACCGGCTTCGTCGGGTACGCGCTGACGAGCGAGCAGACCGCTGCGACGACGGGCGTCCGGATCACCGTGGCGCCCGACGACGACGCCCGCGCGGCGAGCACCGACCCGACCCGACCCGTTCCGGGGTCGGGGATCGCCACGAGCACGACGCCGCGACCGTTCCACCTCACCTGGGAGCTCCGGAACTCCCTCCGAGCACCGGGCACCGCCGACGTCGAGTGGGTGAACGGCACCACCGACTACAACCTCAGCACCGCCGGGTCCGTCCGCAACGCGGTCGACGTCACGGCCACGACCGACGACGGAGACCAGAGCTCCACTGCGGTCGACGACCTCGTCATCCTCGACCGGCCGCCCCTCGTCGGGCTCGCGAAGACCTCCGAGCACGACAGCCTCGCCGTCCCGGCACGCGGTGACGTCGACCCCGACGAGTACCCCACGAACGACTTCACCGTCACCGCCACGAACGGCTCCGCCTCGCGCGCGTCGTACGTCCGCGTGACCGACCCGATGCCGTGCACACCGGCGACCCTCTCCGACTGCACGAGCGACCCCGACGCGTGGTCGGCGGACCCCTTCGACGGAGCCGACTCCACGACCGGCAACCCGTTCGAACGGTTCACCCTCACCGGACTCGACTTCAGCGTCGACGACGACGAGGTCGACGCGGACGCATCGACGGTGACGTTGCTGCACCGGAGTGACACCGGGACGACCTCCAGCAGCACGACCTCGATCACCGGCGCCCGGGCCCAGACCGCGGCACAGCTCGCGGACGTCGTCGGCGTCAGCGTCGTCTACCAGGGCACGGACCCCACCCGCACCGGCGGGACCATCTCCACCGGCCGACCGCTGACCATGACGATGCACACGCAGTTGCGGGCGACGCTCCGGAGCCTGCCGTCCGTCCCCGTGACCGCGACGACCACCGTCACGAACCGGGCGTTCGCGCAGTCGTACGACCCCGTCCTGGCGCCGTCCGGTCAGACCAGCACCCCGACGGACACGGCCTCCGCGGCCGTCGCGCTGGTCCGCGGCGTCCTCGACGTCACCGCGGAGAAGACCTTCACACCGGACACCCTGCTCGAGGCCGACCGCAGCGACACGATCGACGTGCGCCTCGACGGTGCGCAGGGCGACGACGCGACGGTCTCGCCGGACACGGTGACCATCGAGGACACCGACCAGGACTTCTGGAACGACGTCCGGCTCGCAGCGTTCTCCGCGGACGACGTGACGTTCCCGGCCGGGGCCGACCGGGTGAGCGTCGACGTCCAGCTCGACGGCCAGCCTGCGTGGGAGCTCGGGGCGGCATCCGACTCGGCGACGTTGCCGACGTCTGACACGGCCGCGATCACGGGCATCCGCTTCGTCTTCGACCGAGCGGACGGCGACGTCCTCTCCCACGCCGACCCGCCGGCAGCCTGGACCGCCGCCGCGGTGCTCCACGTCGTCGTGCTCCCGGTCGGCCGGGACGGTGCACCCGTCCGGTTCCCCGGCACCCTCGACGACTCGGCGACCGTCACCGCCCACCGCAGCGACGACACGCTCTTCCCCGACGCCACCGCCGCCGCGGACGACACCCTCACGCTCGACCCGGGTACCCGCCAGCTCGACGTCGCCAAGGCGCCCGCGAACGACCAGCACACCGTGCCGGTCGGGACCCCGGTCCCGTGGACCGTCACGATGCGCAACACCGGGACCGGCATCGTCACGCTGACGTCCGTGCGCGACGAGCTCCCCGAGGGCCTCACGTGGGACGGAACGGACCCGACGTTCCGCACCTCGCCCGACGGGACCCTGTCCGCCGACGTCACGACGGTCCAGGACGGCCGGACGATCACGTTCACCTGGCCCACCGACGACGACCGGATGGCCCCGGACGAGACGTTCACCATCACGATCCCCCTGACGCTGGAACCCGGTCTGCACGAGGACGAGCGCGCCACGAACTCGGCCGTCGCCGTCACCGGCTCGGCGCTCGACCGCTGCACGAACGACTCCGGCAACGGGCAGGGCACCATCTCGGGACTCCCTGCCGAGGAGTGCGGCACGACCAACTACGTGCAGCCCACGCCCGGGCCGGCGCTGCAGACGAGCAAGGCGGTGCGTGGCGACGTCGTCGACCCGCTCGTCTCGGGTGCGTCCGACCCGTCGGACCCAGGCACGTCCTGCACCCCGGACGACGACGGCTTCACCCTCCCGCCCTGCGTCGCCGCCACGCGTGTCGGCGGGACCGACGAGTGGCGCGTCCGGACGACGAACACCGGCACCGTCGACCAGGACCGGGTCACCTTCGTCGACCCGCTCCCGCAGCCCGGCGACCGGCTCCTCGCGACCGGGGCTCCGCGTGGGAGCAGCTACCGGCCGGTGTTCGACGACTCCTTCGGCGTGGAGGTCGACGCACCGCTCGGTGCGACGACGACCTGGCAGGTCACGACCGACCGCACCGTGTGCTCGACCACCGACTCGACGACCTGGACGGACGACTCGCTCTGCTCGACGAACACGTGGACCGCGAACGATGCGTTCACCGGCGACTGGGACGACGTGACGGGCCTGCGCGTCTCGGTCGACCTCGGGTCCGTCGGCGGGCTCGACCCGGGCGAAGCCGTCACGGCCCGGTACCGCACCGTCGACGAGCCGGTGACCGCCGCGCACCCGGACGGTGTCCCCACGACGGTCCCGCTCCGCGACGAGACGGCCTTCAACCAGGTCGGGACCACCGCCACACTGAGCGACGGCGGACTCCCGATCGCCCAGGCGCCGGTGAAGGTCGGCGTCGCACCGTCCGTCGGGTCGATGCTCATCCGGAAGCAGGTGACGGGCGCCGGCGCAGGCCGAGCCCCTGATCGGTTCGACGCCGACGTCCGGTGCGAGGTGGCCGGTGTCGCGCTCGACCTGGGTGGTGCCGCCGTGGTGGCCCTCACGTCCGAGAACGCCCTCGAGGCGCGCATCGACGGCATCCCGGTCGGCGCCACCTGCGACGTCGCGGAACGCGGTGCGGTGGGCGCGTACGGGGAGGACGCCCGGACCGTCGCTCCGGGCACGGTCCGGGTGCTGGTCGCATCGACAGCCGACCAGAGCGTGCCGACCCTGCAGGTCGTGACGATCACCAACGACTACGACTTCACCCCCACCCCGCCGACGCCGACCCCGACCCCGACACCCACACCGGCACCGGGCCCTCCGTCGGTGACACCGGGTGGGGACGGCAGCGGGTCGGGTCCGGTCGGCCCCGCTCCGGACTCCCTGGCGTCCACGGGCTACGACGGTCGTCAGGCGGTCGTGGCGCTCGCCATCGCCGCGCTCCTGCTCACCGGTGGCATCGCGATCCGCCGTTCCACCCGCCGTCGGCGTCGAGACGGGACCAGGTGGTCCGGGTGAGGACGCGCCCGGGTGCGGGGCCGACGAGACGAGCCCGTCGCGGCGACGATCCGTCGAGCGGGTGGGCCCCGGACGTGCTCGGTCCCGACTTCGAGGCCCGCTCGTTGCCGCTCGAGGACGACGACGAAGGACCGGTGACCGCGACCCTGGTGCGGCGCACCCGGACCCACCGGCTCCCGCGACGGTGGCGGACCGCGATCCCGTGGCGGTCGGGCCACCTCCCCCTGGGCGGCGCCGACGTGCTCTACGTCCACGGATGGTCCGACTACTTCTTCCAACGCGAGATGGCCGAGCACCTCGAGGCGCTCGGCGCGCGCTTCTTCGCACTGGACCTCCGCAAGTACGGCCGGAGTCTGCTGCCGCACCAGACCCCCGGGTACGTCGACGACCTCGCCGTCTACGACGAGGACATCGCTGCGGCACTCGACACCATCGGGCACGGTGACCCCGAGCACGGACGTCGGCGACTCATCCTGTTCGGCCACTCGACCGGCGGGCTGACGCTGGCGCTCTGGAACAGCCGCCACCGGGGTGTGGCCGCCGGACTGGTGCTCAACAGTCCGTGGCTGGAGTTCCAGGCGACCGGCTTCGCCCGCGAGCTGATCGCTCCGCTGATGAAGCTCGGCGCGCGACGCAACCCCCTTGCTCCGCTCCCGACCGTCGACCCCGGCTTCTACACCCGCGCCGTGTCGAGCGGGTCCGACGGCAGCTGGACCTACAACCAGGCCTGGCGTCCGGAGCGCGGCTTCCCGCTCCACCCGGGGTGGCTCGCGGCGGTGTTCGCCGGTCAGGACCAGGTCGCCCACGGGCTCGGTGCCGAGACCCCGACGCTCGTGCTGCTCAGCACGCACAGCCTGCTGTCCCCGAAGTGGTCGGAGGAGATGACCCACGTCGACGTCGCACTGAACGTCGACGCCGTCGCGCACCGGGCACTCTCGCTGGGCGACGACGTCAGCGTCGCCCGGATCCACGGCGCCCTGCACGACGTGATGCTCTCGGAACCCCGGGTCCGCGAGACCGCCTACACCGCCATCCGACGGTGGGCACGCACGCTCCCCCTGCCGGGCGCCTGACCGACCAGGACGATGACGATGACGATGACCGAGAAGCCCGAGCGCCCCCACTGGACGCGCCGACGCGAGGTGGCGACCGTGGTCCTCCTCTCGATCACCGCGGTGGTGACCGCCTGGTGCGGCTTCCAGGCGTCGAAGTGGGGCGGCGAGATGTCCATCTCGTTCAGCCAGGCGTCGAGCGCCCGGATCCAGGCCGCCGACGCCGCGTCCGGCGCGCGCGACGCACGGCAGTGGGACGTCACCATCTGGGTGCAGTGGGTGCTCGCCGATTCACGGGACGACGCCACGCTCCGCAGCTACGTGCAGGAGCGGTTCTCCCCGGAGCTCCGCACCGCGTTCGAGGAGTGGGACGGTACCGGTCGGACCGCGGACGGGCCGTTCGCGACGGACGCGTACGTGCCCGCCGGATCGGACCGCGCGGCAACGCTCTCGGCGAAGGCCGACCGGCAGTTCGACCGTGCCCTCGCCGACAACCAGCAGTCCGACGACTACTCGCTCCTGACGGTGCTGTTCGCCCTCGTCCTGTTCTTCGCGGCCGTGTCGGACCGAGGTGGCCGCGAGTGGGCCCGCATCGCGTTGTTCGTCGCCGCGGTCATCGGCCTCGTCGGCGGGGCGTGCCTGCTCGCCACGTTCCCCGTCCTGGTCTGAGACGGGCGCGAGCGCGGCAGGAGCGCCGACCACGGACAGGACGGGAGGCCCGGTGCCAGCTGGCACCGGGCCTCCCGTCTCGTGGTCTACGCGTCTTCGGGCGCCGCCGCGTCGGACGCGAGCGCCTTCCGACGCTGCGCGACCTGGACCGCGATCGCGACCGGGATCGCGGCGAGGGCGACCGCCCGGAGCCACGGGCGGTCGAACACGTGCCGGGTGGCGTGGTCGAGCGACACCGGACCGGGGCCGCCGAGCGCGAACATCGCCGCCGAGAAGCCGAGGAACGCCGGGAACTCGAAGCCGCCGTCCGCGTTGAAGAAGCCGTTCGGGGTGTGCACGCTCGACGCGACGCCCATCGTCGTCGCGGCGCCCGCACCGGCGATCGGGGTGGCGAGCCCGAGTGCCAGGGCGGCACCGGAGCCGGCCTCGCCGATGCCGGCCAGCACGGCGTTCCGCTTGGCGGGGCGGAACCCCATCGCGTGCATGCCCTGCGCGGTGCCCTCGATGCCTCCGCCGCCGAACGCGCCGAAGAGCTTCTGGGAGCCGTGCGAGACGAGCACGGCTCCGAGGGCGATGCGGAGCAGGGTCTTGGCGGTGACCGAAGCGGTACCAGTGCTGTGCGAGCTCATGCGCGCGACGGTACGCCGCGACCGGCGATCGTGAGCAGAAATGGTCGGGTCGCCCGGAGGCACCCGACCATTTCTGCTCACGAAGCGCACAGCGCCGCGGCGCAACGAAACGCGACGCGCGCAGCGCGCCTACTGTATCTGTCGGGAAACGGGGGTGTCTCCTGCGTCCCAAAGCCCCGCGCTGTCTCCTGCTGGTTGGTGCGATTCTGCAGGAACGAGTTCCACCTGTCTCCTCCCGAGATCGCCGCTGATCAGGCCTGAGTCTCAAACGACCGGGCGACGTTCAAGCCCGTGCGGTCCGAACCATCAACCGATGGGCGCCGGTGAGGCCAACTCCTCGACGGTCTGGTTTGGCGAGGTTGGGCTGTCGGGGCTTCCGCGCTCCGGTCGGTGCGGGATGCCTTCCCAGTACAAGGAGTAGTCCGAATCGAATCCTTCGCGGAAGCGGAGCATCTCGTTCGGCTCGGCGAAGACCGCTCCCTGCACGAGGTACACCGGCAGCATCAACGACGGCAAACCAAGCATTCCGAAGCCGTTTGGCCCGGAGAACTTGATGTCAGCGCCGTGCGATCGCATCAGCGTTGTCGCTCGCCCCCAAGCGTCGATACTTGTCGACACCGCCTGGTACGTGTTGCGCACGCAGCCGATCTCCTCCAGGAGTCGCAATGCCGATCGCGCCTTCGACAGCGCGTCGTTAACTTCGACGATCGTTGGAGTTCGTTGCGACTTGGCGTGAGCGAGCCCGTTGCGCGCAGTCATGATGCCGGAGTTGTTGAGCTGTTGACCCACAGCTCGTAGCGTCTGAGGCAATGCGTGTTGCGAGGAATCAAGCAGATCAAGGAACGGCACGACGTGGCGGAACGGGAATCTTTGCAGATCTGTTTTCCTGACGAACTTCGGCAGCTCTGACTCCAGCCGCACCATTTCTTCCTCTCGTCCCAACAACGAAGTCAAGTGGTCCGCCAGTCGCGTGAAGCCCTGCACGATGCTGCTGAGGTCCGGATCCTCGCGAAGGTCGTTCTGCGAAGTTCCCGGCTTGCGCTCCACGGAGCCGTTGAGCGTCGCAATCGTGAAGGATCGCGCCGCCGCATGGTGGTACCTGAACGGGCTCTTCGAAGTGACATGATCAGTGAGGAGGGCCCAGGTGGCGAAGGTCAGTGAATCGAACAGAAACCGTTCGAGTTCCACGAAGTAGTTCGATGCGATCTCCCTCAGCCGGGACTCGGTCGAGTCAGCATTTGCCGACGCCGTCGTGACGAATGTCTCAAGTGCCTGATGCCTGCTCCAGTACTCGTCGCGTATGTCTGCACGCCGCTCAAGCGGAAAACCAAGCTTCCAAAGGATGCGATCGACAAAATCGTCGCCAGTGCTCAAGCTGATACTCAGCAGATCGGCAGCACGCTGCGCATTGCGGCGTCGACCTAGTATGAGCGTGGAAACGATTGTCCTTGGGCTCTCCTTGCGAAGGAACTCCTCCAGGCGTTCCGCTGTCGTCCGCCCACGCACCTGGCGAAGCATCCACGCGAGCTCGTCCATGTCTTCCGGCGAATTCTTGTCGAACATCGCTCGGACTGTCGACGCCAAGCGCAGCAAAGTGGTCGTTTCGTCGCCGGGTCGAACTCGATATCCGAGATGGCTTGCCTCTGGCCGCAGCCGCCAGGCACCAGAGCGCGTACGGTGATTAACGACCGGGCGTCTTACCTCTCCAAACGGCACTCGTATGTCTTCTTCCACGATGGCTTTGTCGAGGACCTTCGCGAGGACATCATCTGCTTCGGTGAGGAGCAACTGGAGCAACTGTGCCCGGTCCAGACCTGGCAACCATTTCTCGATCACGCCGTTCAATCCGAATGTCCGCGCAGCTCGAGTCAGGCGACCGTCCACTTCTTCAGCGACACAATGGACGAGCACTTGCAGCTCCTCGTCGGAGAATCCGTCCCCAAGGAGGAACGGCAGCGTGGAGCCGTCGTCGATCTCGTACGGATTGAAGTCACCCTCTGTGAAGTCGAGTACGAACCCGTTCCAATCGGCAGGGTCCTTCGAAACCTGATCGAGAACCTTGTACAAGGCCGCACGAGTCTTGTTGATGCTCGCGTCGTAGCTCGTTGTCAATCGTACGGAGTGAACGGCCGCGCACGAAAGGTCTGCACAGTGCTGAATCGGAACAGACATCCGTGGGTTCAGTGAGCGCTGATGCGGAACGCGATGAATCCCGAATGGCCCGATCAGGAAGGGGCCAGAATGGAAGACGCCTTGTGGTCTTCCTTCCAGGAGGCGCAGGGTGTCTTCGTGCTTCAAGATCGATCGTTCTTCCGGGATGAGCGCCGTCGCCCCATCGTAGAGCGCCCTTCCGAAGATGAAGGGAAACTTGATGCGCCCATCAACGATGTACGTCGAGATCGCGCCGATGATCCTGTCCACGTCGATAGCAGCGATGTCAACGAGGGGCTCAACGTGGACAAGACCGAGGAGGCAGAGGAGGTTCGCGTCCTTAGCATCGACCGTTTCCTTTGTTATCAGCTGGTCACGGACCTTCTTCCCGGCTTCACTCAAGACGATTGAACGGTTCAGCTCGTCGGAAACCTTGAAGTTGCCTTCGATGACACAGTGACTCAGGAGTTCGACGATGGCGAGCAACTCAAGGAATCGTTCGCGCCACGCGGGATCTGCGTAGTCGCGAGCTAGAGCCGCGCGATCACGAGGGTCTTGGGACATCGGTCCTCCTTCGGAGACTGTCACCGAACTTTAGCGATCCTCACCGACACAGCCCACCGCTCGTTCGAGGGTCAGTGACCTTGGAAGCCGCAGACGGGAGGACTCTCGCAGCTCGCTGACGTGAAGTGGCGCGGGATGTGCCGTGGGGTAGGACCGTGTGCTCCGAGGCTCGCATTTTCGCCTCAAGGGGCTGCGGCACTGCTTAGCTCATCGCGGTAGTCCTGGACATCTGGCCGGCCTCCCCCCAGCACTTCAGCGCTCTTGGGGTTCCCTGCGGTCGCAGCGGTGCTCACTATCAGCCCCGGCCTCAAACACCACACTGGTGCCGGAACAACGGCGCCACGTCCGTTCGGCGTGTTGTTCTACCGCGCCTTCAGCCCATGCAAGTCGACTCTGACAGCCGCCGACCAGGACGTGCAGTTAGCGACTGACCGTAGCCTGGTACTGACCGGGTCACCGGGCATGCCTCCAGCAAGATGCGGGTTCTTTCCGCGCGACCGACGAGGATGGGCGTCCGGACGGCCAGCTAGCTCGGTGGAGCTCGATGGCTGTCGTTTCTCAACCCCGATGAGACTTCTCTCGAAGTGAGAGTGGAGCCGGGCGACATGCGCTGGATAATTGTGCGCATCCAGTCAGGCCCGCCATACCAAGCATCAAGACCATTGCTCCGAACAGCATGCGGAGACCGTTCATAGCTTCTCCAGACATGTGGCACAAAAGTAAGCAGATCATAGGGGCAACTGCTGCGGACTTGGACACTGAAGCTCGCCATTCGTAAGGCCAAGGATGCGTTCGGTGAGTCCGGCGACCGGCTCCAGGCTATGTTGGTGTCGCTCCTCCTGGGTAAGGTCCTGACGTGGCTGACTACTCCCCCGAGGATCTCCACCGGCTCGATGTGCTTGGCCGGATCATCGCTGCTGCCGGCGAGCGGAGCATGAACCAACAGGCGATCCCCGGTGACCTGCTCGGTCCTCAACCGGGCACCTCAGCTCTGGACGAGCTGCGCGAACGTATCCGGGATCTGGAGGGCGCCGGCTACGTGACGGTCGACTGGCGGTACAGCGGCGGGTGGAGCGCCCGTCCGACTGCAGAAGGTCGGGACGCGTGGACGGCGTTGGAGACGGCGCGCAGCAGCGTGCGTGCTCGCCGGCGGCGGATGCGGGACGAGTACCTGGTGTGGGTCGTCGATCAGGAAGACGCCGGCGCTTCGCCGACGTCGGACGGCTTCCTGGCGACGGGAGCGACCTACTTGGGGATCTCGTACACGCAGGAGGATCTCGAGCAGGCCGGGAAGTGGTTGTACGAGGGGCGTTTCATCAGGGGTCCGATGGCAAGCCAGCGCCCCGATCCGCTGCGGCCATCACCTACCGCGAAAGGGCGGTGGATCGTCGAGGAGGGGAGATCAGTGAACGAGCCAGCGAACGGCGAGACCTCTGGAGGGTCGACCGTCACCAACAACTTCCACGGACCGGCGAATGTGGCGCAGAACAGCCACGACGTGCACCA
This sequence comes from Curtobacterium sp. PhB146, assembly GCF_004342995.1. Taxonomy (NCBI): domain Bacteria; kingdom Bacillati; phylum Actinomycetota; class Actinomycetes; order Micrococcales; family Microbacteriaceae; genus Curtobacterium; species Curtobacterium sp. PhB146. The sequence continues at coordinate 580,107 of NZ_SMBN01000003.1, forward strand.
GACGATCAACATCGGCTGGCAGGACCAGGCCCGCGAGCTCGTCGACGAGGTCTCTCGCCGGCTCGACGACGTCGAAAGCGAGCAGGCGCGCACCGAGCTCGCCGCGGCCGTCGCGGAGCTGCGAGCAGAGGTCGAGGGGCAGGCGCGTCCGCACGCGGTCCGCGGGATCGTGACGAAGCTGGGCCTGGCGATCACCACGGCGATGGCCGGCGAGCTCGGGTCCGAGCTCACGCAGCACGCCTTCCAGCTGCTCGGCGCGCTACCCGCGTAGGTGCAGCTCGAACGGCTCGTCGCCGGCAACCGCCGCGGCGTACTTGTCGAGGTCCTCCGCTGTGGGCAGCTTCGGTTGGTGTCGTGGTTCTCGCGCCCCTTTGTGTCGTGAGCGCGTCCCGGTAGACGATCGCCAACCGAGACGGAGGCGTTGATCCGTCAACCTGAACGCTGCTAGCGTTCGATGAACTGGTCCGACGATGGGGAAGGTGACAACGATGCCGTTCAGCGCCCCTCGTGGACTGTTCCCCGCAAAGCCTGCGCCCGAGCTTGTCGGACCGCGGCCGATCCCTCCCGGAGTCATGGCAACGCAGTACTGAGCTGACCAGCACGGTCGGCCTTCCTCGCCGCGAGCGTTCTGCTCGCGTGCTTCTGCACGCCCGCGCCACGCACAGCAGCGGTGCGACAACTTCACGGGATCACATCCATGCTCTTCACTCCTGCCCGATTCCGGGCTTCACTCGCGAGCCTGCGCGAGCACCGCTTCGTCACGTTCGCGGTCCTGACCGACACCATCGGCGCTGGCCTCACGCTGCCGCTGACGATCGTTTACTTCACCATCACCACCGACGTGCCCCTGGCGGTGATCGGTGTCCTCTCCACCGTCGCATCACTGGTCGCCTTACCGATCGGACTCGTCGGAGGAGTCCTCACGGACCGGTTTGGTGCGAAGGCGTCGATGATCCTCAATAACCTGCTCTCCGCAGCGGGCTTCACGCTCTACCTCTTCGCCCACGACCCGGCGATGATCTTTGCGGCGATCTTCCTCGCCAACGCGTCCGAGCGGCTCTACTGGACGTCGTGGACTGCCTATGTCCACGACCTCGCGGAAGGCCGCCCGTTCGAGCGCTGGTTCGCGTTCCTCGAAGCAACGAAAGCCGCAGCACTCGGCGCTGGCGCGATCGTCGCGGCGATCACCCTCGCAAACGGCCATCAGGACGGGTTGCGGTGGCTGGTCCTCGCCAACGTGGTCACCAGCGTCGCAGCGGCCGTCGTGTTCGCAACGCAACGCACCGGTCACCGGTCCCCGCAGACAGCAGCCCACACGGAAGAGGCCGACGCCGCCGGATCGCTTCGCGCCTTCCTTGCTGACCGGTCGATGCGGCTCATCACGCTCGGTCAGTTCCTGATTGGTCCCGCCATGGTGCTGCCGAACGTCGCGTTCAGCGTCCTGTTTGTCGAGCGGTGGGGCATGTCCCCAGCGGTCGCATCCGTCCAGTTCGCCATCGCAACAGGCCTGTGCGCACTGTTTCAGACGTCCGTCACCCGGTGGGTTGCTGGGCGGCAGCGTGGGACGCTCATCGCGCTCGGCTCGGTCCTGACCGCTGCGACGGCAGCACCGCTGATCGTTCTTCCTCCGCTGCATGGGCTGGCCGCATGGTCGTACGTGGTCGTGGTCGCTGTTTTGTTGGCCGCGGCGGACATGATCTACCTACCTGCGGCGAACGCGGTCATGGCTGAAGCCCCGCACCCGCGCGTCCGCGGTCGAGCAATCGGGGTGTTCCAGACCGCGAGCTCGATTGGAATGGCACTGTTCCCGCTCACCCTGGGTCTGTTCAACTCACGAATGCCGTGGCTGCTGTGGCTCATCGCCACGGGTGTGTTCCTCGCAGCCGCATGGGCATGGCGCGGAGCGGTACGAGGTCTGCCGCAACAGGTGCAAGTAGCGGAGCTGACCGACATCGACGCGTGAGTGTGGCTTGGCCGGACGCAACCGCGTCCGGCCAAGCACCGTCTCGATAGGCTATCGGGCGCCGTTGCTCACCTGGTGGATCGCTGAGCGAGGCTGTTCGGGTGGGAGGATCGCCTCGTGTCGATAGAACTACCCGCAGGAGTCCTCGCCGTCGTTTTCGACGTCGGCGAGACGCTCGTCGACGAGTCGCGTGCTTGGTCGGCGCAAGCGGAAGCGGCGGGAGTCACACCGTTCACGTTGATGGGAGTGCTCGGTGCGTTGATCGCGCGCGGTGAAGACCACCGTCGAGTATGGGCGCTACTGGGCGTCGAGAGGCCCGCGGGGCGTGCGCTGATCGAGGAAGCAGATCTCTATCCCGACGCGCTGCCGTGCCTTCGTGCGGCCACCGAGCGCGGCCTCGTCGTCGGCATTGCAGGGAACCAGCCGGCGGAAGTGGAGGCACAGCTGCGCGCGGCCGGCTTCTCACCGCACTTCTTGGCTTCCTCCGCGGCGTGGGGCGTGGAGAAGCCCTCATCCGAGTTCTTCGCTCGCGTCGTCGCGGAGGCAGGGCTCGAGCCCGGGTCGATCCTCTACGTCGGTGACCGGCTCGATAACGACGTCCTGCCAGCACGCGCTGCCGGCATGCGGACCGCGTTCATCCGGCGGGGGCCGTGGGGTCACCTTCACGCGGAACGGCCGGAAGCACATCTCGCGGACCTCCGAGTCGACACCTTGGCGGACCTCACCGACGCGCTGGTTGCCGGCCGGCCGGGGTGAAGGCTACGTCGTGATCAGGAGCAGTCGAGTGCGACTGCACTCAAGAGCGCCCGGTAGTCGATCCTCTATCGGGTTGGCTGCCCTACCGGGCAGCCTGGTCTGAGAGCATCAGGGCATGACACTTGTCGGTAGCCGAACTGTGCTTCAGGCGATCTCACCGGCGACGGCGCGTCGCATCGTCGTGCGGGACGAGCGTCCCGGTGACGACTGGCACCCCGAGTACCCGTTCGCCGACGAACTGGACCCACTCCGGGCCCTCGCTGCAGAGACCGCAGCGGATCCGGAGTTCACCATGTACATCGTCCGGCGGCGGTCGGATGGCCCCGCCATCGGTGGTTTCGGATTCTTCGGTCCGCCGGACGATAAGGGGACGGTCGAGTTCGGGTACGGCGTGGTTCCCTCAGCCCGAGGCGCGGGACTCGCGAGCGAAGCCGTGCAGCTCGGACTTCAGCACGCCGCTACGCGCGGTGCGCTGATCGCGCTCGCGGACACGGAACTGGAGAACATCCCCTCGCAACGTGTCCTCGAGAAGAACGGTCTCATCGAGATCAAGCGCGACCAGTCGCACGTGTACTACCGACGCGATCTCGTTGCCCGGTAGCCGATCGGCTACCGGACCGCCGAGCGCTCGCCTGTTGGACTACATCAAGAACTCGGTCGCTGCTTCGACCCCTTCAGTCATCAGGCTCCAGCTCGGCCGGGCGAAGTCCTCCCGTCTCAAGCGCACCCTGACCTCGTCAACGACCTCATCGGCGCGAGTCTGGGCGCGAGTGACACCGTTGAGCTCGTAACCGAGCTTCGCGGACACCCGAAGGGATGGCTCGTTCCAAGCGACTGCGCTCGACTCCGCCCACTCAGCTCCCAAATGGTCGAACGAGAACAGCAGCAGCGCCGCCCGCATTTCGGTCCCGAGCCCGTGGCCCTGATGTTCGAGGGCGAGCCATGAGCCGCTCTCGACGGTCTTGCGGGCGTTGAAGCGGCGAGCGTGCAGCTCTTGGACCCCGACCGGTGTCCCCTGGTGAAGCACGGTGAAGCTCACACCCCACGAGTCACGGCTCACCCCGGACCGGAGCTTCCAGTGGTACTGCGCGAGAGAACGAGCCAACGTTGTCGGTTCTGCGTCCGTCCATGGGACACCGAACGGCATTCGAGCGGGATCGTGGACGCCGGACAGAGCCATGTCGGCGAGCCCAGGAAGATCCTCGTCGCGCAGGGGCCGCAGTTCCAGCCGAGGAGTGATGAGGCGCAGCCCAAACAAGGGCCAAACGTGATCGAGATCCATCGCCCAACGATAAGAGCGCGGCGTCGAACGTTACGGGCCAGCGATGTCCCGTTGGCCGATCGACTACCGGACTGCTGGGTAATCGTTCTGAGAGCGACCGGCTCGCATCGCAGTCGGGGCCGAACCAGAGACACTGGGTGCTAGGGGTTGAGAGCGTCCCATCCGTTCGGCAGCACCAATGGTTCGTGCATGTTGGTGTGAGGACGGAAGGTGTCCCAGTGCCCGAGTGAGTCAACGAACCCGCGAGGGTCTCCCGCGATCTGCTCAGCGGTTCGCCGGGCCCGGAGAAGATCTTGCTCCCGCAAGTACTGGGTCCGGACCGCCGCCTTGGCCTCGTCCTCGTCCTTCCACGCAACCTCGAACGTGGGGGAAATCAGCAGGTCCAGGTGCCAGTCGACTGCGGTAACGCCGAGCCGGTGCTTCTGTTTCGTAGACTCGAGGTTCACGTACCACCCGGTGAACGTGCCTGACGCGTCCCAGAAGTGCACCACCTGCCACGGCTCATCCAGGGGAATGACTCGAAGGACACTACTGCCTGTCCAAGTTCTCCTACCGGTCGTGAGGATCTGATGGAATCGCGATTCGAGCGGCGTTGCCCTCGGGTCTTCTCCGCTCGAGGTTGCCCAGTACGCAATCTCGGACCCCAAGGGCTGCCACCCCACGAGCCGATCTTCCGTCGATTCGAGCAGCAGCAGCGGGAACGCAGCTTGCAGGCGCCCATCGGGGTAGCAGTACCGCAGCAAAGTGGTCGCTGATTCCATGCCACCAGCCTACGGAAGCTGCTCAACTCAACCGCCGCCACAAAGAGACCGGAATCGACTCCGACCACCAACTGTTGGGGCAGGTCACGCCCGATATTCGATCGTCAATCGAGGCACCATGATGCCGGACGGTGGCACTCGGATAGGCGTTTTGTGGTGAGCTAGCTGGATGCGCATCAGGTCAGCGGCCGTTGTCGTCCGAGACGAGAGCCTGCTCGTCATCGATCGGTTGAAGAACGGTCGTCACTACTGTGTGCTCCCTGGTGGCGGGGTCGAGGAAGGCGAGAGTCTCCGCGAAGCGTGTCAGCGCGAGTTGCGTGAGGAGACGGGCCTTGATGCGAGCATCGGCGACCTGCTGGACGTACCAGTGGATAGCGCCGTTCCCGCGGCTTACTTCGTGGCGCGAGTGCGTCCTGGTCCGTTGGTACTCGGGGGTCCAGAGATCGACCGTGCCTCGGAATTGAACCAGTACGAGCCGAGGTGGGTGGAACTGGGCTTGCTCGCGCACATCCCGTTGGTGCCGGAAGCGGCGAGGGAAGCGGTCAAGCTGGTACTCGAGGCGCACCGCTGACCGGAACAGGGTGACCGAAGGGTGGCGTCGAGAGTCCGTCGCTCCGCCCGATTCACAGGCACGAGTTCGGGTGGCAGGGTGTCTAGTCATGGAGAACGCCGTGGGTCACCGGGACGACCGACACGCGCTCACAGGCCTCGCAGTCGTTGCCGCGTGGGTGCTGCTCTTCTGCGTAGCGCAAGCGCACTACGTTCCTCTCGAGACCGCCTACCAAGGCCACCTCGACTCCCTGAACAATCCGCCCATCCTTCAAGATCCACCCGCTCAAGTTGCCCTTGCCGAGTTCCTCGTGGGCACAGTGCTCGTGCTCGCAGTGCCGGCAGCTGCTATCGCGATTCTCACTGGGCTCAGCACCGCGCGGAACAGCCGAGGCGTGACTTGGGTGCGAGTGCTCGGGTGGACGACGTTCGGGATCGGTGCTGTCGGAGCGTTGCCCGCGCTCTGCGCTGGTTTCTTCGGTGCGATCGGAGCGCTTTTCAACGCTCTGACGTTGCTTGGCTGACTACTCTTGGTGAAGGGGATAGTTCCGCAAGTGGACCCGCCACGGGGCGACGGCCCGGCTTGTCCGCGCGATCGAGGCACACGATCAACCCGTCAGGTCGCAATGGCAGGGGATTGTGTTGCGAGAGCCCACACGATCACGACGACGATGGCGATGAACGCGGCCGCACCGCCGATGATGGCCGCCAGCCCGTCAGCCCGGCGTTCTCGATCACTCATGTCCCCACTGTGCACCGGATGTCAAGCGGCGAGAGCGTGCGATAGGGGATCCGCTATCGGTACACGGGTGATACGAGCGAGTAGCAGTGGCCTGGTCGGACGGTTGCCTTGCGTCGACGCCGCAGGCTTGACTGTTGCTCGACTGTGACCAAGCGAGCGGCGCGAATAGGCGATGCTCGTCCCATGAAGAAGACGCTCAGCGTTGCCGCCGCGGGAATCGTGCTGGCTGCGCTCCCGCTGCTCTCAGCGTGCGCTGGGTCTCCCGGAGACCCCATTGCGTCGGCTCGTGAACTCGCAGACGCACCTGGATGGGTCAGCACGCCGACTGGCACCGATTGCGGCAGCGTGGAGCTCGGACAGCAGCGAACGCTTTCCAAGAAGAACCTGAAGTGCCTCATGGATGCGAGCAGAGCAGGCGACGTCGGCATGCTCACATGGATCCAGCGAACGACCGAGGGTGATCCGGTCCCCTCCTTCGTCATGACGGCAGGCTCGGGCGCCACTGTCGCTTCGACCGCTGCATACGACACCTACGGCCAGGGCGGTTGGACAGAGTACGAGTGCACCGATATCGCGGCACTCCCCAACTGCTCGGATGGGTCTCAGTAAGCAGCAACTGTTCCAACGGGTCTGAGCACGTCCGAACTGCTGTCCAGTGATCGATCGGCTCACGGACACCCTCGTTAGGTTCGACACATGCGAGCAACCAGAGCCGAGCGGCGGCTGCGCAACCTTCAGACCCTGCTTCTCCTCGGGGCTTTCCTGGCAGCGCTCCTCGCGGCCGTGTTACTCATGCTCGTGAACGTTCCTCAACCGATCGCCATAGCAATCGGCTTTTTGGGGTACCTCGCCTGCTGGAGAGCGGTTCTCCGAGCTATCCGTCGACGCAGAGGTGCGAGAAACGAGACCGACGTCCGCTAGTCGATCGCTCACCGTACGGCCTGCATGAGTCCACCGGCATGGGACGGACCGGAGGATCGTCAGCTCAAATCCGGCCCGCGCAGGAGGACTGTGACCGCAGATGCCGCCGCGACCGCATCAGGGGCGAGCGCGGACGCGCACACCAACCGGTAGAGGCGACGAGAAGTACACCTCGATCGTCGAACCCCTGCCGGCGGAGGCGATTACGGCGAAATGAGCTGCTGAAGATGCAACTGCGCGCCGAGATAGTCCGACGCGAGGTACGCGCTTCTGGCTTGATCGGCTCGCGAGGCGGCCCTCTCTGAATACAGCCGCGCGAGCGGGAGGAGCGAGTCGCCTGCCGCGGTGATCCGGCGGCCATCAAAGCGGCTTGGGTCGTTCAAGCCGGCGAGCTCGATCTCGTTGAGCCAGGAGAAGAAGCCCGTCAGGTCCAGCATCATCGCGAACGGTTGGTGCTCGCGCAGGTACTTCGCCGCACGCAACTCCAGGTACAGCGACGTGATCGGCGCCCCCGACCGGTACTTCCACAACTTTACGAGCCGCACGAAGTCCTTCGTCCGCGGGATCAAATCACGGGTGCTGTTGACGTACTCGTTGTGCTTCAACGGACTCGACTTCACCCACCCCGTGCCCTTTGGATCAGGGATCCAATAGTCATCATCGCCAGTGATGTGCGCTGGCATGACCTCCGTGGGTGGTCCGCTAGGCCACTCGATGCGCACCCCGGGACGGTCGATCGTGACGGACCGTGCGGACCACCGAAGCTTGTCCGCCAGGACGTTCTTCAGCTGCAGGATGTCGTCGTAGCTCTGGCTCGGACGGACATGCCGCATCGATGCGAAGTAGTCGACGTCGCTCCACACACGGAGGGCGGTCCCATGGGACCAGGACCCAGTCTCGAAGATCCGGAACGCATCCATGCCGGATACAACGGCATCCTGGATGGCGGTTCGATGGGCACTCGCGACCGTGCGGTCTTCCGCTGAGGGCGTCATCGCAGCGACAGCATCATCCAGGTAGCTCTGCACGGTCATCGGACGTCCGCCCGATGAGTCTGACCGCCGTCGCGCTCGATGTTCCGTTTCGCCCGGAGATAGGCCCACCGCGGCGTCGGGTCCGCCCGTTCACGCGCAGCGTCGAGCTGTGAAGCAATCTCGTCAAGACGGTCCCTGAGAACCGAGTCATCAACCGACGTCAGCGCGTCGACGCGTCGGAGTCGGCGTACTCGGTCCTGAATTGCAAGAAACTGCACCGCAACTGATTGCGCGCGCTCCGCACGCTTCGCAGGCCGCAGGGTTCCGTGAACGCCGGTTGCCGCTGCTGCCAACAACGCCAGCCCACCGGCGAGGTACTGCAATCCGTCAGTTGCGAACGTCAGCACACCGCCCACAGCGCTTCCCGCAGCAATGACGCTTCCCAACGCCCAGCTCCAACCGGTCCACAGCTTCGCCGCTTCAAGGTTCCCCTGTTGCCCGAATGTCGCGTTCTCCTCGAGGCGATCGGCCTCAGCGCGGATCTCGTCGCGCACTCCCCCATCAGCCATCAGCTGCAATCTATGCGTTCTACGCGCTTCCCTTCAACCAGTCTCAATAGCCGATCCTCAACCGGTACGCGCTGCAACAACACCCACGACCCTCGACCAGGTTACATTTCCCACAACAAATATTACGATGCGGTAACGGGGTACGAGGTTCCAATCTCCTCGTCGGAGGGCGCCGAATAACTTGCACAGACCGGGAAACACCCGGAGCGCTCACCAGCCGCACATTGCTGGTTCTCCACCCTGCACCAGGGTGTGTTCGGCGCGCACACAGCAGCCG
>NZ_SMBN01000004.1:0-479160 GCF_004342995.1 Curtobacterium sp. PhB146
TGAGGTACCTGTCGGAGCGGGGCGTGTGGGCGAACGGGTTCCGCCCGCCGGCTGCTTTGACCCATCGATATCCCTGACGTCGGTCCACGCCGACAACATCACAGGCCGCCGTACGCCCAAGGCCCCGTCTCAACAGCTCCCAGAACCGCGCCTCTCGGGCACGGTGTTCCAGCCTCGATCCCATCAGCAACACTCCAAATCACGGTGGTGTTGCAACGACCGGCTGAACCCAAGATCGGCTATCGAGACAGGTCTGGCTGCGCCATCCGTCGTATCCGATTCAGCTCAGATCGACTCCTCGGGCCTACGGTCGTTTCATGACTTCGCTATCCGACCGACCGGGTGACCCTGAGCTGAGGGTCATCGAGACGCTCGAACAGGCGATCGTGGATCCGGGCCACACGTTCACGGAGCCGGATCGTGGATTGGTTGCTGCGATCGAGGGGGAGCTGTACGGCCGGTTCGTCGACTACACGATGGATGGTTCCTGCTCGCTCAACGTTGGCCCCGCGGGGTATGCCGCCGTCGACGCGTTCAGAGCCCGCCAGTCAGACGCCGCGGCCAGAAGACGCAACCTGATGGACCAGTACCTTCGCTACGTTTGGGAGCAAGCGGATCAGGGATCGGATGCGTATCCCGACCGGTTTGAGGCGACCGAACCGAATTGGTGTGGCGACGTGTACACGGCGCAAGAGATCGAGCGTGCCGGGAAGTGGCTGCACGACCGGGAGCTGATCGGCGGCGTCATGGCAAACAACTCCTCGGCCCCGATTCGTGCCAGCAGCACCCAGCGTGGCGAGGATGTCGTGGAGCGCGGGCGCTCTGTGTGGGACGAGTCGACACAGCCTGGTGGGGCTCAGTTCGTTATCTCCGGTGGCAACAACCAGATCGCGAGCCACTCGCAGCACGTCAGCCAGAAACAGGACAACCGATCCGGCGCGGCCGCGGTACTCGAGCTCGTCGCCGAGATCCGCAGGCACCTGCCTGAGCTTGCTGACGAAGGGCGGCCGGCGGTGGAAGTCACTCTCGGGGAACTGGAAGCGGAAGCGGAAGGACCCGCCCGTGGCGCGCGTCTTCGGGAACTGAGCAATAAGGCTGTGACAGCAGCGATCGCCGCTGGTGCGTCCGCGGGCGCGACCGAAATTGTGGAGCGGCTGATGCCGCACCTGCAGAACGTGATGGCCGCGATCCACGGGGGCTGATTCAGCCAATGTCGGAATGGCCTTGACGGCCGTCGCATCATGGTCGGCGTCCTTGCGAACCTCGCAACAGCCTTCCTCGGCGCAGTCGACTATTCGCGCTGTCGGCCCACTGATGCAGCACATGACAGACAGGTTGCGCAGCGACCGGGGACGTGATCTGGGGCATGCTCCGACCGACCAGGAGTGCCACGAAGCGCTTGAAGCGCAGATCGATCGCCTCCGACACTCCATCGGCGCGTACGACTGACTGCGTCCGGTAGCCGATCCGCTACCGGGCGCCGTGGCGACCACGTTTGTGCAGCTCGTCGGAGTCGACGAGCTCACGACCGATCAGGTGTGACTGTTCACGTTGGTCTGCCGCATTTTGAACGCGGTCCTCCGCATGCTCGTGGCACGGGGCACAGCAAGGAGAGCCCCAGCACACCGATCGGTGTTGGGGCTCTCCTTGGCCGTCAGTGTCTATCGGCGTGGTGCCGTACGCCGCTTGCGGCGAGCGATCAGAGCGTCACCCGCGATGAGTGCGAGTGCCGAGGCTGCCCCGAGGATGGCGAGCAACCACCAACTGGTGTCGGTGAGGAAGCCGATCAGGCCGAGGACGACGATCGGTACCGCGATGAACTTCAACAACATCGAATGGACCCTAACTGCAGTTCTTCTTGGCGGTCTTCACGAAGGGCTTCCCGCCACCGGGGCCGATCTTGGTCTGGTAGCGGACCGGGGCTCGCAATTTTGTTCCAGGATGTTCGTCGAGCAAGTCAAGAAAGGGACTGATGCAGGTTCGCTTGACTCTGACGCGCCCTACGGTCTGGTTACCCGTTTTGCTCTTATATTCGGGCGGGGATGGGTGTCGTGGTGAAGCGTAGTTCGTGCTCGATGAATGTGGTGTATCCGAGTTTCGAGTGCCGGCGTTGCCGGTTATAGAAGATTTCGATGTATTCGAGGTCGGTGCGGGTGCGCCATTTCTTCCGGTTCAACAGCTCGTTCTGCCTGCTCGACCAGAACGACTCCATCATGGAGTCGTCGTAGCAGTCGCCGATCGTGCCGAACGACGGCATCAGGCCCGCGTCGCGGATCCTGCTGGTGAACGCCCAGGATGTGAACTAGACGCCGTGGTCGGCGTGCACGATGCCACCGGCTCTTGGTCGCCGTGCTTTGATGGCCACGTCGAGGGCGTTCACGACGAGGTGGGTGTCCTGGCTATGCTCTCCGGTGTCGTGACGCGGGCCGTCCCCCGCGGTCGATCTGGCCCTGACGAACCCAGTTATGGATGGCTGCTGCGCTGACGCCGAGTTCGACTGCTGCGGTCGTGATCGGTTTGCCGGCGCGGACGAGCGCGACGGCCCGTCGACGGAACTTCGGCGGAAACGGTTGTGGCACGGTTGGAGCCTCTCAGAACGGACCCGATCCGCAGAGGATTTCCGTGGGGCACGTCAACGACGTCAACCAAACCTGCAGCAGTCCCGGACGCCCTGCGCGATGGTTTGACGCGACCGTATTCATCAGCGAGATCGGTCGTTGTCCGCGGACGGGCGCGCACTGATCTGGCGGAGCCGGACCAGTAGATCCACCGGATCCGTCTGCGATGCGTTGCCGGCGACGCGCAGCCCGGCGAGGAACTCCCGAGTCTCACCGAGAGCATCGCGCCCAAGGGCGCTGATGTTCTCGAGCGCCGCGGCTACCTGTTCAGTTTCAGCGCCCGAGGCTGCACGCACGAACTGTGCCCCCTGGGTCAGTGCAAGAATCGCCGCAAGACGATGGGCAATGACGTCGTGCATCTCACGAGCCGCGCGGAGGCGTTCCTGCTCGACTGCAACTGCCCGCTCAGCGCGCGCAGCATCGCGCTCAGCGACCAGTTGCGCCAATCGTGCACGACTGCGCTTCGTACGCGTTCGGCCGAACGGCAATCCGTTCGACGCCAATACACTAATCCGGTCATACGCATCGTCTGACGTCGGCTGGGTCGGCGACGGTCGTGTCTGCACCTACCCGACGATAGAGCCCGCGTCGTTCCACGGCCTTGTTCTCGAGGTGGACTGCCCTCGTCATTCCGAGTGATCCGACCGACCTCTCGACTCGACTAGGTGGGAGTCACTTAGGTGCTCATGGCTAGGACGTTCAAGCTGGGGTCTGCTGCACCGCCTTTGGACCCTCGCATGCTCCTGCAGCAGTCTCAAAGAATAGGAACCAGTCGCACTCGCTAGCTATCGAGCCTCGAGCCTCGATCGAGGGGCTACGCGCGTGGTCCTATGTCGCTACCTTCGACGACACCGATCGCGGAGATGCCTGCGTCGCCGGAAGTCCACTGTGCCAGTCGCACCAAAGCCTTGTCGGAGGGCGAACCGGGAGCGGCACTGTAGACGTGTAACGACTGCCCGGGACTGCCCGGAACGTCGAGCGCTTCATAATCCAAGTCCATCCGTCCCACAACGGGGTGGTCGAACTGTTTGCGCCCGTACGTGCACTCGTAGACGCGGCGCTCACGCCACATGTCCTGGAACTCGTCGCTCTTCACCGACAGCATCCCGACGATCGCCGCGATGTCGGGATCATCCGGTGATGACGCCGCGTCCATACGAAGGATCGCTGCGTTATCCGCAGCGACCAACCGCCAATCAACGTAACGATCCCGAGCCTCCGGGTCCAGGAATGTCCATACCGTCAAGTTCCGAAGCGCTGCCGGCCGATCGTCGAGGTCGAAGAACAACGCCTTAGCGAGGTCATTCATCGCCAGGATCGCGGTGCCACGTCCCATGATGAACGCCGGAGCATTCGTGAACGTGCCCAGCAGACGGCGCGCCCCCGGGCGGACCCGCGCCGGCACCTGGGATCCGTGCTCCCCGCGCACGACATGCGGCTGCACGAGCGTGAGGAGGTACTCCCGCTCCGTGTCGTTCAACCGCAACGCCGTTGCAAGGGCACCGAGCACCGACGCTGACGGCTGCTTTGTGCGACCCTGTTCCAGCTTCGCGTAGTAATCGGCGCTCACTCCCGCAAGCCGCGCGACCTCTTCACGGCGCAGCCCACTGACACGACGGCCACCCTGGGCAGTCGTCACGGACCCTACGGGATCCAGGCCCACGTCCGCCGGCAACAGCCGCGCCCGCGACGCGCGGAGGAACCCGCCAAGTTCGACGTTCCGAGTCATCCCACGATCTTCCTCCACATTTTTGCTGTGCTGCACGTCTTGGGTGGTCCTCTGCGGCCTATGCAGCACACAACCAGCAACGACCCCCTCGAAGTCCGCTGCGTGTTGTTGAGTCGGAGACACAGCAACAGCTCGAGAAGGGTCACCCCATGCAGGTCTTCCAGATTGGCGCCGGCGGTAACGTCGGTCGTCTCCTCGCCCGCCGCCTGAGCGCCCAACGCGACCAGGTCTCCGGGATGCACCGCGCACCGGAACAAGCTGCCGCGATCGCCGAGACCGGCGCTACCCCCGTCCGCGGTGACCTCGTCGCGGCGACCGTCGACAACCTCTCCCAACTGATGGCGGGACACGACGCTGTCGTGTTCTCCGCCGGCGCGCATGGCACCGGCCGGGACATGACGACACAGATCGACGGGGAAGGCCTCGTGAAAGCTGCGCAAGCAGCAGTCCAAGCGGGTGTTCGCCGGTTCATTCTCGTGTCCGCGTTCCCTGAATCAGAACGAGCCGCCGGACTCGGTGACGACTTCGAGCACTACATGGCGACGAAGAAGACCGCCGACGTGTACCTCACCACCACGGACCTCGACTGGATCATCGTGCGACCGGGCCTACTCACCGACGAGCCCGGCAGCGAGCACGTCACCGCGGGATTGGCCGTTGAATACGGAACCGTCAGCCGCGACAACGTCGCCGCGTTCATCGCAGCAGCCCTGCACGACACGTCGCTGCACCACGTCATCGTCGAGCTCACTGACGGTGAGGTGGCCATCGACGATGCCGTCACGGCCCTGCCGCGCGCCGCCTGAAACAAGCCCCCCCCCCCTCGAAAGGACTGACCATGACCACCATCGACAGCTACAGCCACGACGTCTCTGGCGAGAAAGAGTTCGGCTTTGCGCAGGCCGTCAAGGTCGGCGACACCGTATACATCTCCGGCCAGCTCTCCCACGACGGCGCCGGAGAATTCATCCACGCCGACGACCTCGACGGGCAGTTCCAGCAGATCTGGGCGAACCTCCAGAAGGTCCTCGACCACTACGGCATCACCCGGAACCAGATCGTGCAGGATGGCGTCTTCGTCGTGAACCTCCCCGAGAACGCAGCAGCCGTCGCCGCAGCACACCTGGCGTACTTCGGCGACCATCGCCCCACCAGCACCACCGTCGGCGTCGACTCGCTGTTCTTCCCCGGTCAGCTGCTGGAGATCAACTTTATCGCTAACACCACGCTCCCCGCGTAAGCACCCCGCCCGCCCAGCGTGGGCCTCCAACGACTCCGACGGAGCCGGCACCCGCAACGGCGGAACCGGCTCCGCCGCGTCAGGAAAGTGATCGACCATGAACCACCTCGAACGCAAGACCGTCATCGTCACCGGGGCATCGTCCGGCATCGGTGCAGCCGCCGCAAAAGCCCTCGCCGCCCACGGCGCCACCGTCATCCTCGTCGGCCAGGACCAGGACCGCCTCGACGCCGTCGTCTCGGAGATCACCACAACGGGCGGAACGGCCGCGGCCCAAGTCGCAGACGTCACCGACCTCAACGCGATGCGCACCGTCGCCGACTGGACGAACACCACGTACGGCTCCGTCGACGTGCTCGTCAACAACGCCGGTCTCATGCTGTTCTCCTACTGGAGCGACCTCGCCGTCGACGACTGGAACCGCATGATCGACGTCAACATCAAGGGGTACCTCAACAGCATCGCCGCGGTCCTGCCCGTCATGCGGGCGCAGGGCGCCGGGCAGATCCTCAACATGGACTCCGTCGCCGGACACCAAGTCGACCCCGCCGCAGGTGTCTACAGTGCGACGAAGTTCTTCATCCAGGCAGCCACCGAATCGATGCGGAAGGACCTCGGCGTCAACCACGGTATCCGCGTCAACACCGTCAGCCCCGGCGTGATCAACACCGGATGGGCGGACAAGGTCACCGACCCCGAGGGCCGGAAGGCTGCGCAGGAACTGAACCGGATCGCGATCACCTCCGAAGATGTCGCCCGGGCGGTCGTGTACGCACTCGACCAGCCCGAGAACGTCACCGTGAACGACCTCGTCATCTCGCCGACGAAGCAGAACTGGTGAGCGCCGACATCGGGGCACGCACTGTCCGGGTCGTCGCCGAGGCGTACATCGTGCCCGGCCGAGCAGAGGAACTCCACACACTGCTCCTCCCCCTCGTCTCCGGCACTCGGGACGAGAGCGGAAACATCTCCTACGCCGTCATCCAGGACACCGCGAACGCGAACCATCTGCTGTTCCTCGAGGAGTGGGCAACACGGGAAGCGTTCGCCTCGCACCTCTCCGCACCGCACTTCCTCGCCTACGCCGCAGCGAGCGAGGCGCTCCTGGAACAGCCGGCACGCATCGTCGTCGCTGAACCCCTCGCTCTCTGACCCCTCGAACCGAAAGGCACTCCATGCCCACGCCCTTCACCCCGATCAGCATCCGCAGTCTCGAGATCAGCAACCGGCTCTGGATGTCGCCGATGTGCACATACAGCGCTGCCGCTACCGGTGATGCGACTGCAAGCCCGACCGACTTCCACCTTGCGCACTACACAGCCCGTGCAGCTGGCGGCGCCGGACTGGTCATGATCGAGGCCACCGGCGTCCGTGCCGACGGCCGGATCTCGCCCTACGACCTCGGCCTCTGGAACGACGCTCAGACAGACGCGTTTACACGGCTGGCAGCATCCATCCGAGCTGCAGGAGCAGTCCCCGCCGTCCAGCTCGCACACGCAGGCCGGAAAGCGTCCGTCGACAAGCCCTGGCTCGGCGGCGATCCGCTCGACGCGGACCGGCACGGATGGAACCCCGTCGGTCCGAGCCCCGTACCGTTCCCCGGTCACCCGGAGCCCGCTGAACTGACCGTCACCGAGATCGGCGAGATCGTCACTGCGTTCGCCGAGTCCGCGGTCCGCGCACGTGCCGCCGGCTTCGACGTCGTCGAGGTCCACGCCGCCCACGGATACCTGCTGCACTCGTTCCTGTCACCGGCGTCGAACACCCGCACCGACCAGTACGGCGGCAGCTTCGAGAACCGGATCCGCTTCCCCCTCGAGGTCATCGACGCGGTCCGCGCGGTGTGGCCGGAGGAGCAGCCCGTCTTCCTGCGCGTCTCCACGACCGACTGGATCGATGAGAACCCGGACGATGACCGGAGCGGCTGGACAGTTGACGAGACCGTCCAGTTCGCCCGTATCGCCGCCCAGCACGGAATCGACCTCATCGACGGCTCCAGCGGCGGAACCGAACCCGCCCCGATTCCTCGGAACCGCGACTACCAGACCCGCAATAGCGCACGCATAAAGGCCGAAACCGGCCTCACGGTGGCGGGAGTCGGACGGATCAACGATCCCGCATGGGCGGCTGAGCTCGTTGCGGACGCGCACGTGGATGCTGTCTTCCTCGGCCGGCCGCTGCTGCGCGACGCGTCCTGGATCAACAACGCCGCGACGGACCTCGGCCAGCAGCCGCGCTACATCGAGCAGTACGACTACGCGCTGTAACCCGCCTCCACCTTCAAGCCGCTGACGCACGCAGGAGGTCGTGCGTCAGCGGCTTCCAGGATCCGGCCAACGAGGAGGCAAGCTTGGTTACGCACATCCTCGGCGACATCAGCTTTCATGACCGGTACTGGCACGCAGAAGGCTTACGTGCGAGACGGGTCCGGAACTGTGTTCGTCACCGCTGGGGACGCATCCGGAGGTCGCAGTCGGCGCCCCTCCCGACTTTGTCGTTTACCCGGCCGATGTTCGCAACGCCTCGAACGAAGCGCTCGCACGTAGCCGCCGAGCTCAACGGCCGCCCCCGCAAGACCCTCGACTACCGCAGCCCTGCAGAAGCATTCGAACAGCTACTCTCGGACCCGAAACAACCACCCGTTGCAACGACCCCTTGAAACCGCCGATCGGCTTCCGGACACGCACCTGGTCTTCTGCTAACTCAGCGCTTGTCCTGGTTGCGGAGGCTCCAGACGCCGAGGTACAGAGACCAAGGCATGAGAACGATCAGGGGCAGCCAAGAACCGATCATCCCGGTGTTGATGACCAAGTTCAAAAGCCCCAGGGCAAGCATTAGAGCAGCAGCGATGGCAACGAACCAGGCAAAGGCCCGAGGCCAGGGCTTCATTGATCTCACGCCGGGATGCTACCGGAGCCCCGTCGGGCGACCGATAGAGGATCTTCTACCGCGCGACTGTCAACCTGATCGCTGCCCATGCAGCTCGACCGAGTGCGCGATCGGCATGCTCGGACCCACCACGCTGCATCGATTGCCCTCCGGTAAGGACCGTTTCACCAGGCAGGATCGTTCGGTGTCCCGCATCCGCCCTGGTGACGACGGTGGTCTCGAGGCCCGCACGCCGCCGCCGAGCACTGATGCGGTGCGCACTTTCGCTGCTCGGCCAGACCTGATCGTCCCCGCCGGCCACCAGGACGAGTTGTTGGATCTGCTCCACAGGGATGCCAGCTGCTTCGACCCGCGCTGGTGACTGCGCGTAGGACTGCTCGTAGAGCGGCCGGAACCTGGGCGGCGTCTCACGCACGTAGCCACCCCACGCAAGCGGCACGAATGGCACCGGGCTGCCCGCCAGCGTCCAGTGGGAGCGCTCCGTCCCCGCATCGTCGGTCCACGACCAGACAACATCTGAAGGCGCGAACGCGATCACCCCAGCCACCGACGGAAGGTGCGCAGCGATCAGCAGCGCCGCCTCGGCTCCCAGCGAGGTACCAACCACCCACACCCGGTCGCTCACAGACTCCAGCGCGGCGATCCGGTCGAAGAAGCACTCCAACGGGACCTCCCACGGGCCCGCATGCTGACCAGGACCGCCGAACCACCGAATGGACTCCGCGATGAAGCCGTGCTCAGCGAACACCCGCGCACGATCGACATCGACCCTGCCACTAGAACCCGCGATCACCAGCACCGCGTCGCCCGACGCATCGTCCGGGACGAACCGCACCCCCTCAGGCGCCGTGATCGGGATCTGCTGCACGGTCTCATACTGGCCGAGACCTTGGTTCACTACCCTCGAGACGTGCCCCTGTTCATTCGGTATCAAAGCGCAGCCCCGAACCCACGCGGCACGTTCCCCGGAGTGTTTGCGCTTGCCAACGGCCTCCGGCGCAACGGCATGCTCGACCCTGCTGACGCTAATTGGCTGCTGCGTGCGAACGAGCAGGCCACAGCTCAGTATCGGGATCCGTCGACGGTCGAACCGAACTGCTACGACCCAACGCTTCATCCGGGAGCACGATCCTGGTTCAGAGCTGACGCGACGACCCTGCTCGCAATGAGCGTCGGGTACCTCGACCGCCTCGACCGGTACCGCGTCCCCTGGGTCGAGCTTCGCACCACCTCACCGGGGCGCATCACATACGAGGACGAAGTACAGATCGTCGCGACCCCGATGGACCAGTCCCACGACTGGCCATTCAGACCGTCCCAGTAGCGGATCCTCTACCGGAACGACCAAGAGCGACCGAGGCGGCGTTTGGTAGCCGACCGGCTAACGGGCAGCGCCTCATGCCTCTCAGGAGCGATGTCGGGAGGAGTCGGCGACGAAGCCGGTGTTCGGCAGTCAGTCCATGCCGAGGTACTGGCGGACCTTCTCCTCGGGTGATATGTCAGCGACGTCCGAGACGAAGTCGATGTCGACACGGTGGATCCGGCCTGTGAACGGGAAGCCGCCGCGGGTCCGGTAATACTCGTCAACGGGGGACCCGGTGTTCACGCCGACGCTCATGCTCTCGACCCCGAACCGTGCCCGGACCTGTTCCGGCAGGTCGAGGTGCCCCGCGGGTTCCCCGTCGACGACGAGGTCGACCGTGGCACTGCCGCCCGGAACGTCTGCGCTGGTGAACCGGAACCCGAGCGTGGTGTCACCGTGCGGCACGGGCCGGTCGGACTCGAGCGTGTGCCGACGGAGGTTGAAGAAGTTGTAGTGGTACACGAGCTTGCCGTCGCGGACGTAGAGCACCCACCCCGCGGTGTCACCGCCCACGTGGAAGAGAACACCCTCCGCACCGTCGTCCGGGATGGTCACCGGGACCGACACGATGTGGTCGACGTTGTTGAGCTTCGGCCCGCTTCCCTCGGGAAGCCGGCGCAGGCTCGGTGGGAACGAGACATGTTCCCGGCCGAAGAAGTAGCTCGGGCGCAGTCGCACGTCGAGCCGTTCCGCGAACCGGTCGTCCAACGGCAGCACGTTGTGCTTCGACGCCTCGACGAGGAACAGTTCCTGCATCTCGGTCAGCTTCTCCGGGTGCAGGGCCGCGAGGTCGTGCGCCTGGGAGAAGTCCTCGGCGATGTCGTAGAGCTCCCACGTGTCGTCGTCCCACGGGAACGACCCGGCGTTGATCCACGGCAGGCGTCCGTGCCAGCAAGAGGCCATCCACCCGTCGTGGTAGATCCCGCGGTTGCCGTATATCTCGAAGTACTGCGTACGGTGCCGGCTCGTCGCCGGGTCATCCGTGAACGTGTACGCGAACGAGGTACCGTCGATCGGCGTCTGCGGAACGCCGTTGACCATGGTCGGTTCGCTGATGCCGACTGCCTCGAGCACGGTCGGAGCCACGTCGATCACGTGGTGGAACTGGAATCGCCGGGAACCGGCGTCCGTGATGCGGGCCGGCCAGTGCACCACCATCCCGTTGCGCGTTCCGCCGAAGTGCGACGCGATCTGCTTCGTCCACTGGAACGGGGTGTCCCCGGCGTGCGCCCACCCCACGGCCATGTGCGGGGAGCTGCCGGGCATGCCCCACTCCTCGGCGTGCGGCAGGAGGTCGGCGATGTCCTCCTGGTAGCCGTTCAGCGTGTGGATCTCGTTGAAGGTACCGATGAGGGTGCCCTCGGCGGAGGACCCGTTGTCGCCCATCACGTACAGGAAGAGCGTGTTGTCGAGCTCACCGAGCTCCTCCAGCGTGTCCACGAGTCGGCCGACCTGTTCGTCGGTCGCGGCGAGGTAGTCCGCGAAGTTCTCGAACTGCCGGCGGAACAGGTGCTGTTCATCCTCGGTGTGGTCGTCCCACGCCGGGATCTCCGCGTGCCGTTCGGTGAGGTCGGTGCCGGACGGGATGACGCCCAGGTCGAGCTGGCGCTGGAACACCCGGGCGCGGTACTCGTCCCAGCCGAAGTCGAACTGCCCGTCGTGACGCCCCCGCCGGTCGAGAGGCGGCTGGTGTGGTGCGTGCATCGCGCCGGGGGCGAAGTAGGCGAAGAACGGACGGTCCGGGGCGATGCTCTTCTGCGTCCGCATCCACTGGACACACTCGTCCGCGAGGTCCTCGGTGAGGTGGTAGCCCTCCTCGGGTGTCCGCGGGGGTTCGACCGGAGTCGTGTTCCGGACCAGCTGCGGGTAGAACTGGTCGGTTTCACCGGCGATGAACCCGTAGAAGTAGTCGAAGCCCATGTTCGTCGGCCAGTTGTCGAACGGGCCCGCGGGGCTGGTCATGTTGTCGGGGACGTTGTGGTTCTTCCCGAACCACGCGGTCGCGTAGCCGTTCTGCGACAGCGTCTCAACGAAGGTGCCACAGCTCTTCGGGATGATGCCGGTGTAACCGGGGAACCCCGTCGCCTGCTCGCCGATCACCCCGCTCGCCGCGGTGTGGTGGTTGCGACCGGTGAGCAGGGAAGCACGGGTCGGCGCGCACAGCGCGGTGGTGTGGAACTGGCAGTAGCGGAGCCCCTCATCGGCCAACCGATCGAACGTCGGGGTCTCGATGAGTCCACCGAACGTGCTCGCCAGGCCGTAGCCGGCGTCGTCGATGAGCACGACCACGTCAGCGTTTTGGCGCGGCCACCGCAGGCCGCCCCGAGTGCAATGAACGCGGCGTCCCGCATCCCGGTGTAGGTGCCGTTAGGTGCACGATTCGCGCCGTATTTGATAGCAGCTGCCATGAGTTCGTCGACTTGCGGCGGCTCGAGCGGCGTAGCGGCGGCGCTTGCAGCTGTAATCCCGCGCCCCTCGCGCATGGATGAGAGGCTTCCGCGCGAACTTTTCAGGAGGTCGATCGTGATGGGCAGCGGGATGTCTCGTTCTTCTCGAAGCCACTCGAAGAACTGCTTGATTGCGGTTCGGTCGTTCGCGAGGGTGTTCCCGGAGACTCGTCCGGGTCCTTCGATTCGGCTCAGCAGGTAGTCGCGGATTTGCTGATTGGTTGCGCCGCGCAGCGAGCCGTTTCGTTCGGTGAGCCATTGGAGCAGGTGTCGCAGGCTCTGTGCTCGTGTGAGCGGGGTCGAAGTCTGGTGCGGTCGGAAGGATTGGGAAGCAACGTGTCGGAGCCATGCCGAGGCATCGAGTTCTACCTGCCCATCCACGGTGAGGACCGGCGCCTCGCGGGGTTCGATTTGGAGCGGCTCGACCCCCAACACACGACCGACCGTCGGTTCGTCCCATACACCTCCGTGGTGCAGCCCAACTCGCGTCATCGCACGCCTCTCGACGGACACAGTATGCACCCGCGCGAGACATCAGAGACAGGGCCGCCTCCGCACTTTTCGGGAGACGGCCCTTACAGGAGACAGCGGAGTTTCCCGCAAATTTACCGCTTCAGGTTCGTCAGCTCCTGCAGCACCTCGTCCGAGGTCGTGATGATGCGCGCGTTCGCCTGGAACCCGCGCTGCGCCACGATCAGGTTCGTGAACTCCTGCGACAGGTCGACGTTCGACATCTCAAGGGTGCCCGCCGCGAGCGACCCGACGCCGGCCGAACCGGGACCGCCGACGGTCGCGGTGCCCGAGTTGCCCGTGGCACGGTAGCCCGAGGCGCCGGTCTTCTCGAGGCCCGCCGGGTTGGCGAACGTCGCGAGGGCGATGCGGCCGAGGGCGAGCGACGCACCGTTCGAGAACGTGCCCGTGACGGTGCCGTCCTTCGAGATGGCGTAGCCCTGCAGGGCGCCGGCTTCGCGGCCGTTCTGCGAGCCGATCGACGCGGTGTTGAGCGAGGCGAAGCCCGTGAGCTCCCCCATGTCGACGGCGATGCCGCCGACCGTGAGGGCGCCGCCGGAGGTCAGCTTGCCGTCGGTGCCGAACGTGAGCGACCCGTTCGTGGTGGTCCCCTGACCGTTGCGTGCGGTGACGTCCCAGCCGGTGCCGGTGCGAGTGTAGGCGAGGGACATCGTGTGCTTGGCGCCCGAGGCGTCGTAGACGGTGGCCTCGCGGGTGATGGTGTCGCCGACGGCGGTCTCGGACGGCAGGTTGCCGGCGACCGAGGCGGAGGTGGTGCGGACGGCCGGTGCCGCGGCGTCGAGCGGGAGCGTGATGTCAGCGAGGCCACCGTTGTCGTTGACGACGCCGTTCGTGGCCGGGTAGCCCTGCACGATCTTGCCGTCGGCGGTGACCAGGCGGCCGTCCGCGTCGAAGTCGAACGCACCGGCGCGGGTGTAGACGGTGTCGTTGCCGAGGCGGGTGACGAAGAAGCCGTCGCCGGAGATCATCAGGTCGGTGGCCTTGCCGGTGGCCTGGGCCGAGCCCTGCGCGAAGTTGGTGGAGACGCCGGCGACCTGGACGCCGAGGCCGATCTGCGCCGGGTTGGTGCCGCCGACACCGGTCTGCGGTCCGCCGGCACCCTGGGTCATCTGCGACAGGGTGTCCTGGAAGACCGTCGACGAGGCCTTGAAGCCGACGGTGTTGACGTTGGCGATGTTGTTGCCGGTGACGTCGAGCATCTGCTGGTGCGAGCGGAGGCCGGAGATCCCGGAGTAGAGCGAGCGGAGCATGGTGCGTCCTTTCGGAGAGGCAGGGAGAGCAGGAAGGAGAAGGGGAAGGAGAACGGTCAGGGAGCCGGAGCGGTGGTGGTGATGCCGGAGATCACGTCGAGAGCGACCTCCTTCCCGTTCACGGTGACCGTGGGCACGCTGTTCGCGTAGGACACGGCCGAAGCGGTCCCGGTGACGGCGGTACCGGTCGCAGCGTCGGTGTAGCTGACCTGCTTGCCGACGAGGTTCGCGGCGGCGATGCGCATCTGGAGCGAGAAGTTCTCGTTCCCCGTCGTGGTCTGGTTGGTGATCTGCTCCATCATCGCGAGCTGCGTCTGCTGGCTGATCATCTGGTTGGTGTCCATCGGCGACGACGGGTCCTGGTTCTGCAGCTGCGTGACGAGCAGCTTCATGAACACCTCGGAGTCCATCGTCTGGGACTTCTTCGCGGTCGAGTTCGCGGCGAGGGCCGCGGCCTGGGCAGCCTGGTCCACGCTGCCGGTGATGCCGTCGATTGGCATGGTTGCGTTCCTGTTCGTGAGCCGGTCAGGCGAGGACGTCGAGTCCCGCGGTGCGGATGGTGGAGGTGGACGTGGCGGCGGCGGCGGCTGGCTGCGCGGCGGAGGTGCGCCGTGCCTCCAGGCCGGTGTCGGCACGCAGGCGGCCGTCGGCCGGTCGCTCGTCGCGACCGGCCGACGTGCCCGGGTGGTTCTGCGACGACAGGTCGAGCGTGGTGCTCAGCCCGGTGCCGGCGGCGTCGCGCCGCAGGTCCGGCAGCACCTGGCGGACCGCGTCGCGGCCCGCTTCGGACGCCGCGAACAGCTCGACGTGCATGCCGTGCGCCGTCACGTGCGCGCGGACCGTGACCGGTCCGAGGCTGTCCGGCACGACCTGCACGGTGACGACGTGTTCCCCGGGCCCGGCCTGCGCGAGCGAGAACACCGGTCGCGCGAGCTGCTGCCCGAGGGGCGCGGGCGTGGCCGTCTGGGACGTGACCGGCGCGGCGGCTGCGACGGGGGCGGGCGCGGCGGTCGGCGTGGTGGGCAGGACGAAGGGCGTCTCGCCGCCGCGCGTGGTGGTGACTGCCGGGAGGCCCGGATCACCCGCCGTCGATCCCTGCTGGTCCGTCCCGTGGCCGGTCTGCCCACCCCGCGCGGCGGTCGCCGCTGCCACCGTGACGACGGCCGGGGTCGCGGTCGCGGAGCCGTCGGTGGGCTGGGTGGTCGGGCCGGTCGGCTGGAGCGTCGCGGCGACCGCGGCCCCAGCGGCCGCGGCAGCGGGCGCGCTGCTCGTGCTCGTGCTCGTGACTCCGACGGTGCCGGTGCCGGTCGTCCCGCCGGACGGGGTGCCGGGCCTCGGGATGTCGGACGCCGGTGACGGTGCGGGGCCGTCGGCGGGGACTGCGGCGGTCGTGCCCGGTGCCGGTACGGCGGCGGATGCGACGGACGCCGTGGTGCTGGCCGACGGCGCCGTCGTGGCCGGCAGCGAGACCGCGGCCCCCGTGGCAGTGGCAGCCCCGGTGGCGGCGGAGGAGACGGCAGCAGTCGTCGTCGGCGTGGTCGTCTCCGGGGCCGGCGCCGGGGCCGCCGTCGTCGCGGTGAGGTCCCGCGCCGTCGGCTCGGACGCGGTCGCCGTCACCGGTGTGACCGTCTCGGCAGGGGTCGTCACCACGATCGGAGCGGCCGGGGCGGGCACCGTCCCGGCGAGTGGGAGCGTGGGCGTGGACGCCTGCCCCTCCCCGGCAGCAGCGGCCGCGCCGTCAGCGGCAGCCGCCAAGTCCGTCCCGGTGGCGGTCGTGGCAGCGTTCGGGGGCGTGGTCGACCCGGTGTCGTCGGTTGTGCGGGAGTCTTCCCGGCGCGCCGGTGCACGCTCACCGGCACGACGATCGGTCGCGGCGGCCGCGGACAGGGCGGCGTCGAACGAACCGGCACCGCCGGGGTCGGACGTGGCGCGGGCGGGCGCAGCGCTGCTCGCCGGAGCGGGCGCGGGCTGGGTGGCGATGGTCAGGCTCATGCGGCGCTCCCGGACTGCATCATTGACAGCAGCGCGGCGGTCTGCAGATCGGTGGCGCTGCTCGCGGCGGTGGTCGCGGTCGTCGCCGGGGTGGCGGACGCCTGCGCCGGCACGATGCGGCGGATGGTGGCGATGTCGGCGTCCGAGTACCAGTTGTCGACGATGCGGACGTCCTTGCCGGGGCGCGGCGCGTGCAGCACCTTGCCGTCGCCGACGTAGATGACGACGTGGCCCTCGCCCTTCGGGATGATCAGGTCGCCGGGCTGTGCGTCCTTCAGGGAGCCGACCTCGACGCCCATCTTCGCCTGGTCCGGCACGACCCGCGGCATGGTGACGCCGAGGTCCTTGAACACCGTCTGCACCAGGCCCGAGCAGTCCATGCCAGAGGTCGTCGTGCCGCCGAACACGTAGGGCACGCCGAGGTACTTCTTCGCGTCCGCGACGACGTCCGACCCGGTGGCGCCGCTGCCCGTCGCGAGGGTGCCCGCGCCAGCGTCGACCGACGTGGCGGGCGCGCTGCTGGTGGTCGCCGCAGCGGCGGCAGCAGCGGTCGCGGTCCCGGTGCCGGTGTTCCCGGTCGCCGTGGCCAGGGCGTCGGCGAAGGCGCTCGACGACGCGCTGGTCGACCCGGCGGACGACGACGTACTCGTCGCCGCGGCCGAGCCACCGCGCAGGGTGTCGATCTGGGAGCGGATCTCGGAGATCCGGGAGAGCACCGCTTCGACGCTCATCGGGCACCACCTTCCGTGCGGCGTCGTGCCGCGATCTCGTCGAGGGCGTTCTGTTCGGTGCGGAGTTCCTCGGCGGCCTGCTCGGCGGCGTGCTTGCCCTCGAGCTTCTCCAGGCCGACCGCGGCACGGCGTGCGGCGGTGTACTCCTCCTGTGCCCGGTCGGCGTCCGCGCGGCGGGTCCGGACCACGGCGTCGAGCTCCTCGAGCATCCCGCGGGTCGCAGCACGCGCAGCGGCGACGGCGCTCAGGGTCGCGGCGTCCTCGATCGGCTGCGCGCCCTCGGCGTCGGCGAGGCTGCGGCGCGCGGCGATCCGGGCGTCGGCGGCATCGCGCACGCGCTCGTTCGCGGTCGCGAGCGAGGCAGCGGCGCGGTCCTGTTCGGTGTGCCGCAGGCGCAGGAGCCCCGCGAGCGGGAACCGGCGGGCCATCACGACACCCCCAGCTGCTGCACGAGACCGCCGAGTCGCTGCCAGGACGCGTCGGCGGTCGCCCGCTCGTCCATCCCCTGGCGCAGGAACGCGTCGATCGCACCCTGGTGGTCGACGGCGGCGTCGACGAGCGGGTTCGAGCCGCGCTGGTACGCGCCGACGTCGAGCAGGTCCTGGGCGGCGGCACGTGCTGCCATCACCTTGCGGAGGGTCGTCGCGGCACCGCGCTGCGCCGGGTCCGTCACCTTCGAGGCCACACGGGACACCGAGCCGAGGGCGTCCACCGACGGGAAGTGCCCGGTGATCGCGAGCTTCCGGTCGAGCACGACGTGACCGTCCAGGATGCTGCGGGCGGCGTCGGCGATCGGCTCGTTGTGGTCGTCGCCGTCGACCAGCACGGTGTACATGCCGGTGATGCTGCCGACGCGGTCCGTCCCGGCACGCTCGAGCAGCCCGGCGAGCACCGAGAACGTCGACGGCGGGTAGCCCCGGGTGGCCGGCGGCTCCCCCACCGAGAGCCCGATCTCGCGCTGCGCCATCGCGACGCGGGTGAGCGAGTCCATCATGAGCACGACGTCCTGGCCGGCGTCGCGGAACGACTCGGCGATGCGGGTGGCCACGAACGCGGCGCGCAGACGCATGAGGGCGGGCTCGTCCGAGGTCGACACGACGACGATCGAGCGGGCGAGCCCCTCGGCGCCCAGGTCGTCCTCGAGGAACTCGCGCACCTCGCGGCCACGCTCCCCCACGAGTGCGATCACGTTGACCGCGGCGTCGCTCCCCCGCGCGATCATCGACAGCAGCGACGACTTGCCGACACCGGAGCCCGCGAAGAGCCCCATGCGCTGGCCGCGGCCGACGGTGGTGAGGGTGTCGAGCACCCGCACACCGAGCTGCATCGGGGTGTCGATGCGGGTGCGTGCCATCGCGTTCGGGGTCGCGTGGTCGAGCGGCACCCAGTCGACGGGCTCGCCACCGGCACCGACGATCGGTCCGCGGTCGTCGATCGGTCGGCCGAGCCCGTCGAGCACACGGCCGAACAGCCCGGCACCCGTCGGCACGAGCACCGGCCGGCCGGTGGGGCGTGCGGGGGTGCCGGCGGTCACACCGGTGAGGCGTCCGAGGGGCATGCAGCGCACGCCGGTGGCGTCGGTCGCGACGACCTCGACGGCGGTCTGGACGCCGTCCTCCGGTCCGACCGTGACGACCTCGCCGACGTGGGCGTCGAGCCCGGCGATGGTCAGCCCGAGGCCGACGGCGCTCGTGACGACGCCGACCCGCTGGGGTGCGGCCTGCCGCAGGGCGTCGTCGAGCCCGCGGGGGCGGAGCAGCGTGGCGGTCACGCGGACACCCCCTGCAGCTCGACACCGAGCGCGGTGCGGGCACGGTCGAGTGCGGTGGCGATCCGGGCGTCGAGGATGCCGTCCGGCAGGTCGACGACGGCGTCGCCGTCCCGCAGCGCGGGGTCGGCGACCACGGGCACCGGCAGGTCGACGTCGGCGACGCGTGCGGCGTCCGCCGGGCTGAGCCGGACGGCCACCGGGACGCTGCGGTCGATGGACGCGAGCGCCCGCCGGACGGTGGTCTCGGCACCGGACGTGATCCGGGCCTCCCGGTCGTCATCGGTACCGACCGCCGGACGGGAGGCACGGATCTCGTACCCGACGATCGCCTCGGCCAGGTCCGTGGCCGCGCTGGCGACGGACGCCTCAGCGTCGCTGAGGACGGGCGCGACCGTGGACAGCATCGCGTTCGTCGCGGCGTCGAGGACGGCGATGCGGCGGACGGTGTCCGCGCGCAGCGACGCGGTCAGCGCGGCGTGCTCGGCCTGCAGGCGGGCGCGCAGGGCGTCCGTCTCGGCCTGTGCGGCGCGGAGTCCCGCGGTGTAGCCGGCGGCGTGGCCGCGGACGTCGGCACCCGACGCACGGTCGGTCGCGGCGGCGGTGCCGATCGCGGGGAAGGCGATGCGCTGCACGGTGCCGGCGGTCGTGGTGTCAGTCAACGAGCTCGTCCTCCTCGGCACGGTGCACGGTGATGACGCCCTGCGCCTCGAGCTCGCGCACGGAACGGACGACCTCGGCGCGCGCTTCCTCGACCTGCGAGACGCGGACCGGGCCCATGGCCTGCAGTTCGTCGTCGAGCAACGAGCGGTTGCGCTCGGACACGTTCGCGCGGATCGTCTCGACGACGGGTCCGGCGGCACCCTTCATGGCGGTCGCGAGGAGCTTCGAGTCGATGCCACGCAGCACCTGCTGGATGTCGCGGGACTCGAGCTTCACGATGTCCTCGAAGGTGAGCATGCGCGAGCGGATGTCCTCGGCGAGTTCCGGGTCGCGGGCCTCGAGTCCGTCGAGCACGGCCTTCTCGGTGGCGACGTCGGAGCGGTTGATGATGTCGACCAGGGGCGCGATGCCGCCGACGACCTCGACGCTCTCGCGCGGCGACACGACGGCGCCGGCGCGCTGCCGCAGGACACCGGCGACGATCCCGACGGCCTCGGGGGTCGCGCTGCCCATCGTGGCGAACGCCTGCGCGACGTCGGTGCGGACGCGCTCGTCGACACCCGCGAGGACGGCGCTCGCCTGACCGGGCTTGAGGTGTGCCAGGACGAGGGCGATGGTCTGGGGCAGCTCGCCCTCGAGCAGGGTGATGACCTGCCCGGGCTCGGCGTCGTCGAGGAAGTCGAAGGACTGGCCGGCCAGGTTCGAGGCGAGTCGGTCCATCACGCCGGCGGCGCGCTCGGCGCCGAAGGACGCCTCGAGCAGCCCGAGCGCGGTCTCCTTGCCGCCACGCTTCTGCAGCCGGCCGCTCATCGTGATCCGGTGGAACTCCGACATGGTCTGGTCGACGACGGTGTCCTCGACGCGGCGCATCCGGACGATCTCGGCCGAAATCTCCTCGGCCTCCATCTCGGTGAACTGCTTCATCACCTCGGCCGCGCGGTCGGTGTCCATCTGCATGAGGATGAGCGCGACCTTCTGGGCGCCGGTCAGCGCACGGTCGTTCGAGCCCTTGCCGGTGCCCGGGCCGTTGCCGTTGCTGCCGCTCGGCATCAGGGCGCTCACACCGGTGCCCGGTCGTCGAGGAGCCCGCGCAGGAGCTCGGCAGTGCGCTTCGGGTCGCGTTCGGCCAGCGCGGAGATGTCCTGACGGCGGCGCTCGGCCGTGATCTCGTCGGTCGTCAGCACCTCGGTCGGCGGGTCACCGGCGGGCATCGTCGAGAGCACGGCGGTGGGGGCGTCACCGGCACCGAGGGTCGCGCGGTCGGCGGCGCCGTCCATCGCGAGGGGCAGCTGGAACGTCTCGCCGGCGAAGGCGTCGAGTTCGCCGAGGTCGACGGCCTCGCGCTCCTGCTTCCGGCTGCGACGGGCGATGACGAACATGACCGCGATGAGCGCGAGCAGGATGCCGATGACGATGCCGGCGGTGCGGATCGACGACCACAGGGCTTCCTGCTGGTCGGCCTTCTGCTGCGCCTCGAGGGCCTTCGCAGCCTGGTCGGCTCCGCTGGTGTCGAAGTCCATCATCGCGACCTTCACCTGGTCGCCGCGGTCCTGGTCGACACCGGCGGCGGCCGACACCAGGTCGTTGATGCTCTGCAGGTTCGCGTTCTGCACGGCGTCGGCCTTCGAGTTCAGCGCGACCGAGATGGTCTGCCGGTCGAGGGACCCCGACGGGATCTGCGTGGTCTCGGTGGTGTGGTCGACGGCGTTGTTCTTGGTCGCCGACTCGTTGGTGTAGCCGTCGTCACCGGTGCCGCTCGTGGCGGTGCCGTTCGGCACCGCGATGTTGTCCGGGCCGAGGACCCCGGTCGCACCGCTCGACGCCCCCGCGGCACCCGAGCCGTACTGCTCGGTGGTGCTCGACTCGTTGAGCGCGACCGGACCGGAGGTCGGTGACGTGTAGCTCTCCGACGTGCGGGTGCCGGACTCCTGGTTCATCGTGCCGGAGACCACGACGGTCGCGTTGCCGGCGCCGAGGGTGGTGTCGAGCAGGTCCTGGATCTTCTTGCTCGTCGCGGCGTCGTAGTCGGCGGCCTGGTCGGCACCGCTGCCGGTCGCACCGGTCCCGACGGCGGACAGCGTCTGCCCCTTGGCGTCGACGACCGAGACGTCGGTGGTCTGCATGCCCTCGACCGAGGCGCTGGTCAGGTGCACGATCGCCTGCACCTGGTCGGTGCTCAGCTGCGTGCCGTTGTCGGTGGCGATGAACACCGACGCCGTCGGGTCCTTCTCCTCGGACACGAACACGGACTTCTCCGGGATCGCGAGCTGCACGGTCGCGGTCTGCACGCCGTCCATCGCACCGATGGTCTTGGCGAGCTCGCCCTCCATCGCCCGCTTGTAGGTGACGTCCTGCTGGAACTCCGAGCTCGTCACGCCCATCTGGTCGAGCAGCGAGTAGCCGCCCTCGTTCGACGACGGCAGCCCGTTCGACGCGGCCTTGAGGCGCTCCGAGTACACCTGCGCCTGCGGCACCAGGATCGTCGCGCCGCCGTCGGTGAGCTGGTACGGCACACCGTCGGTCTGCAGCTGGTCGGTGATGGAACTCGCGTCGGCGGCGGCCAGCCCGGTGAAGAGCGGCGCGTAGGACGCCTTGCCGAGCCACGACGCCAGGGCGATCCCCCCGAGCACGAGCGCGGCGATCACCAGGATCGCGATGGTGCGCTGGGCGGCGGAGAAGCCCTTCACGTACGCGGACAGGCGCGCGAAGACGTTCTTGACGGCGACGGGCATCAGGCCTGCATCCTCATGATCTCGTTGAACGCGTCGACGCCCTTGTTGCGGACGGCGGAGACGAGCTCGAGCGTGACCTGCGCGCGGGTGGCGGCGATGGTCGCGTCGTGGATGTCGTCGAGGTTGCCGGTGACGGCCTTGAGCGCGAGGGTCTTCGAGTCGCTCTGCAGCGCCTGCAGCCCGTCGACGGCGTTCCCGAGGCTGGCGGCGAACCCGCTGCCGTCGGTGCTGGTCGCACCCGTAGCGCCGGTGACGTCGCTGGAGGTGCCGGACACACTGGTCAGTGCGTTCGTCATCGCGTTGGTGGTCACACCGTTGACGGCGTCGATGGGCATCAGTTCTTCCCGATCTGCAGTGCCGCCTCGTAGGCGGTCTTGGCACGGTCGACCACGGCGGCGTTCGCCTGGTAGCCGCGCTGGGCCATGATGAGGTCCGCCATCTGCGTGCCGAGGTCGATGTCCGGCATGCGGACGTAGCCCTCGTCGTTCGCGAGCGGGTTGTCCGGGTCGTAGGTCACGCGGCCGGCGGCGCTGCCGAACGCGGCGCCCTTGACGTAGGCGCCGGACACGCCGTTGCCCTCCTGGACCTCGACGTAGCGGGCCTGGAACGCGGTGTCGTCCATCGACTTCACGGTGTTCGCGTTCGCCATGTTGTCGGCGACGGCGTCGAGCCACTTCCGGTGCACGGTCATGCCGGTGCTCGCGATGCCGATCGCGTCGAAGGTCGTCACGAGTTCGTCCGCATCGCCGCACGGACGCTCGTGAGCTCGGAGTTCATCGCCTGCGTGGCGAACTGGTACCGGAGCACGGTGTCGACGTTGGAGAGCGTCTCCTCGTCGAGGTTGACGTTGTTGCCGTTCGTGTTCGTCGGCTCGAGGCTGCGGGCGACCGTCGGCGCGGTGTTCCCGCTGCCGTCGGTGATCGACTTCGCCAGGGCGTCCTCGAACTGGACCTTCTCGGCGTGGTAGTTCGGCGTGTTGATGTTCGCGATGTTGTTCGCGATCACCTTCTGGCGCATCGACAGGCCGTCGAGTGCGCTCTGCAGCGCGACGCTCGTCACGGAATCGAACACGGTGGTCCCCTCGTCAGGCGTCGCCCGTGGGACGTCGCCGTGCGGTGGTGGCCGATCCGTGGCCGAACTGGTGAGCGATCCGTGCTCGTGTGGCGCTATCGGTGCCCGTCCCCGGCCGCGTTAGCCCTCGCCCCGAACGGGGGTGGCACCACTTCTGCGACAGACCACTCGTCGAACGACGCGTGCTTCGTCGCGGAACAGGTGTGGCGGGAGCGCGGGTCAGGCGGACGCGTCGAGGTACACCGCGCCACGGGGCTCGCGGGTCGCGTCGACGGCGCGCAGCGCACCGAGGTGCTCGAGCGTCGCTCGTCGGTCCGACTCCAGTTTCGCGATGCGGTCGCGCTGCGCAGCGAGCAGCCGGGAGGCACGCCCCACCAACGCGCGCGGCACCGGACCCAGCCCGGCCGGCTCCGACCACCCCACCACGGCCGTGGGGTCGGCCGCCTGTCGGGCGGCGTCGTGCTCCAGGGAGTCGAGCAGGGCCTCCCAGGCGAGGCGGTGGTCGACCTGCTCGGGCGACGGTGCCGGTTCAGGCGACGGTGCCGGTTCAGGCGACGGTGCCGGTTCACGCGACACCGAGGGCTCCGCCCGTCGACTGCTGGCGGGCCGGCGTCGCCGGCAGCGACGCCGCGGCGTCGTGCCACGACTGCCGCAGGGGTTCGAGGATCCGGATGCAGTCGCGCGTCGCCTGCACGTCACGGTGCACGTTCGCGGTGATGAGGGACGTCGACGCGTAGTTGTAGACGGCGAGCAGGCCCTCGCCGCCGTCCCAGACGTCGATCCGCAGCGTGGACGACAGCTCGCCGACGATCGCCTGCGCGTGCAGCAGTTGCTCGCGGGCGGCGTCCCAGTCGGCGCTGGTCTGTGCGGCCTCGGCGCGGTGCAGGTCGAGCAGCAACCGGTCGTAGAGCATCGTCACGAGCTGCGCCGGGGTGGCCGACAGGACGGCCTCGTTCGTGTACTGGGCGCGACGCTGGTCGGTCACGGTGCGGGGCTGCGCGGCCTGGCGGAAGGCTGCGGCCTGGAAGTCGAAGGTCATGGTGATCCCGTCAGCTCGTCGTCGCCGCGAGCTGGCTGGCGAGCCAGCTGGACTGGGACTGGAGCTTGCTGAGGCTGGTCTCGAGCGACGAGTACAGCGTCTGGAGCGATGCGCGGCGCATCGTGAGTCGGTCGGTCCAGCTGTCGATCTGGGTGTTGAGGTCCTTGGCGACCGCCTGCTGGCCGGTGATCGTCGTGGTGATGGACCCGTCGTACTTGTCGGACGCCGCGGTGGCGGCGGCGCCGACGTTCGCGGCGACACCGGACAGCATCGCCTGGGTGCCCTCGGGGTCGGTGGCGAGGGCCTTCTGGAAGACCTCGGCGTCGAAGGTGAAGCTGCCGTCCTTGGTGATCGAGATGCCGATCGACGACGGCGACTTCCCGCCGACGGGCGCCGACATGGTGCTTCCCAGGCGCTGCACGGCGTCGCGCGTGGTGCCGTCGCCCATCAGGACCCCGGCGGTCGTGGTCGTCGATCCGCTGGTGGCACTCGTGGTGCTCGTCACCGCGGTGTTCGTCTTGTAGTAGGCCGAGACCGCGTTCATCGCGTCGACGAGTCCGGACGCCACGGACTGGGCCTTCGTGGTGTCCTGCGCGACGCCGACCGTGACCGGATCCGTCGAGGCCCTCGACACGGTGACGCTGAGCCCGGGGACCAGGTCGGTGAACGTGTTCGTCGCGCTCGTGATCGTCTGCTCGGCGGCGGTGCCGGCCCACAGCGTGACGCTGGCGTCCTTCGCCTGCGCGACGACCGCGGCGCCGACCTCGGTCAGCACGTTCGTCGCGGTGCCCGCGGCCACCTGCTCGGCGGTCCCCCGGTGCACCTCGAAACCACCCGCGGCCCCGGTCTTGGCGGACGTCAGCTGCAACCGGTAGAGCTTGGTGCCGTCGGCGGCCGCACCCGCGGCGACCTTCGTGGCGGTGACGCCGGCCCCGGACTTGTTGATCGCCGACACCGTGTCGTCGAGGGAGCCCGACGACGGCGTGACGGTGGTCTTCGTGCCGTCGGCACCCACCAGGGTG
The DNA here is from genome assembly GCF_004342995.1 of Curtobacterium sp. PhB146. Taxonomy (NCBI): domain Bacteria; kingdom Bacillati; phylum Actinomycetota; class Actinomycetes; order Micrococcales; family Microbacteriaceae; genus Curtobacterium; species Curtobacterium sp. PhB146. Next base: position 25,086 of record NZ_SMBN01000004.1, read on the forward strand.
ATCGGTTCGGCAGCGGCCGACCACGTGGACATCGCGGCGGTGACCCCGACCTGGGCCGAAGCGGTCGAGCCGACGCTGAACGTCAGCGACCCGGCGCTCGCGTTCGTGCCGGTGACGGCGGTGACGCCCGACGACGAGCTCGTGGCCGTGAACAGGTCGAGCGAGGTCGCCTTCGCGGCGTCCTTCGCCTTCGTCGCGAGGGCCTGCACCAACCCGTTGATCGTCTGCAGTGACGAGATGAACGAGTTGGTGCTCGTGAGCTTGTTCTTGAGCAGGGTCTGCGGCACGCCCTCGACGCTCATCAACGAGTTGATGAGGTCGGTCGTCTTGAGCCCGCTGACGAGCCCGTCGATCGCGAGGCTGGTGCTCGAGGACACGGACGATGACATCGTCGACACTCCCTGGCGTCGTGGGGATGGTCAGGAGGGCGACGCCGCCTCCCGGGAAGCCTGAACGATCCCGGAAGGCGGCGTCGTGGGTGCTAGCGCAGGAGCGAGAGCACGCCCTGCGTGCTCTGGTTCGCCTGCGCGAGCATCGACGTGCCGGCCTGGCTGAGGATGTTGTCGCGGGTGTACTTGACCATCTCCTCGGCCATGTCGACGTCGGTGATGCGCGAACCGGCAGCGGTGAGGTTCTCCTTGGCCACGTTCGTCACGTTGATGGCGTGGTCGAAGCGGTTCTGGACAGCACCGATGCTCGAACGTGCCGCGGACACGTACTTGATCTGCTCGTCGATCGCGGTGATGGCGGCCTGAGCGTTCGTCGCGCTGTCGAAGGTGAGGGCGCCGACAGCGGTCGACACGGACTCCACGTTGGACTTCGACAGGTCGACGTCGATCTGGCTCGCCGCGTCGCCGTTGGCGCCGACCTGGAACTTCAGGACGCCCGCTGCGCCGGCGGAGCCGTCGAGCAGGTTGATGCCGTTGAAGTTGGTCGACTGCGAGATGCGGGTGAGCTCCTTGGTGAGCTCGCCGACCTCGGTGGTGATCGCCGTGCGCGAGTCCTCGTTGTTCGAGTCGTTACCGGCCTGGACGGCCAGGTCGCGCATGCGCTGGAGGATCGAGTGGGTCTCGGTGAGCCCACCTTCAGCGGTCTGCACGACGGAGATGCCGTCCTGCGCGTTGCGGGCGGCGACCGTGAGGCCACCGACCTGGGACTTCAGCCCCTCGGAGATCGACAGACCGGCCGCGTCGTCGGCAGCACGGTTGATGCGGAGACCCGACGAGAGCTTCTCGAGGGACTTCGACAGGTCGTTCTGCGTCGAGTTGAGGTTCCGGTACGTGTTGAGTGCCGAGAGGTTGGTGTTGATGGACATACCCATGGTGGTTTCCTCCGTGAATGCTGGGTCGTGCTACAGCCCGTCCGTGGGCTGACGTGGATGACTCTCGACCGGGTGCCGGGAGCCGTTAGGGAATCGACGGAAATACCCGTCGACGGTTCAGCTCGCCGCCACGGCGACCGGCGCGGTCGCGTCGTGGACGGCACGTGCGACGCCGGCAGCGGCGTTCGACGCGACGCGTGCGAGGTAGGCGCTCCGGCGGGCCGCGGTGGTGCGCGAGGCGGGTTCGGCAGCGGCACCGCCGTCGCCGTAGTGGGCGGCCAGTCCGTCGCGGAGCAGGCGCATCGCCTCGGAGCGCTGCTGCGAGACGGCGGAGTGCGTGATGCCGAGTTCCGCGGCGACGTCGGTCACCGAGCGGTCCCCGAAGTAGACGGCCTCGACGACGAAGCGCATCCGCTCGGGCAGTGCCTCGACGGCTGCGCGCAGGTAGCGGCGCTTCTCGGTCTCGAGCAGGTCGTCGCCGGGCAACGGCAGGTCGGCTGCGACGAGGTCGTGCACGGTCTCGTCGAGGGGCGCGACGAGGCGGGCCGCGTCGCTCATGGCGTCCGAGGCGGTCTGCCGGTCGACGCCCATCGCGTCCGCGATCTCCTGCACGCCGACGCTCCGGCCGAGTCGGGCGGACAGGGCCTCCTGCGTGGCGAGGGTCTCGCGGATCCGCTTCCGGGTGCCACGGGATGCCCAGTCGGCCGAGCGCATGTCGTCGGCGAGGGCTCCGGCGATCCGGGTCCGGGCGTAGGCGCCGAAGGGGACGCCGAGGGTGGGGTCGAACGCGTCGGCAGCGGCGACGAGGGCGAGGGAGCCGACGGCGGCGAGGTCGTCGCGGTCCAGGTGCGTGGCACGGGAGCGGACGTCGGCGACGATGTAGCCCACGAGCGGGAGGTGCTCCACGATCATCGCGTTGCGTGCGGTGCGGTCCATGCTGATCCCCTGATCGACCTGACGTGACTGTCTCGACTCACCCGTCCCTGGGCACGACGGACGCCGGCCTCGGATGGCCGGTGCGTACGCCGAAGACCCGCCCGGTTCCCTCCGAGCGGTGCACCCCGCGCCCCTGTGAGGCGGTTCGAGGTCGCCCTCGTGGTGCGTTCTGAATGTATCGGCTGGCAATGTCCTGAACAGGGGTTCATCCGTCCCCAGTGCGGGGGCATTCGCGGTGTTTCCCGGTCGGCATTTGGGGGGACCCAGCGCGTAGAACGACCGTTTCCGTCCCCCGGACGGGGTGCGTTTCCCGATTGTCCGGGAGGCCCGGGGGACGTCCGCCTCGCAGGTCACGTCCCCCGCCGCTTACGACCACCGCCGTCGGGTCGATAGGTCTCGGTGTCCGCCGGATGGTGGACCCGAACACCCGACGACGACCCACACGGGAGGAGCTGATGAGCGTGAACGACCTGTCCGCCGTGCTCTGGCGCGAACGCGAACTGCTCGAGCTGCTCACCTTCAAGCTCGAGGAGGAGCAGCTCCTGCTCACCGCGGGCCGTTCCCGCTGGGTGTCGCACGCCAGCCGCGAGGTCGAGCAGGTCCTCGAACGACTCCGCAGCACCGGACTCGAGCGCGCCGCGTCGAGTGCCGAGGTCGCCGAGGAGTGGGGCGTCCCCGCCGATGCACCCCTGCGCGACGTCGTCGCCGCAGCGCCGAACGGCCCGTGGGGCGAGATCCTCGCCGCGCACCTGACCGCGATGGTCGAGCTGACCACCCAGATCGGCGCCCTGCGCGACGAGAACGACCGCTTCCTGCGCACCGCCGCCCAGGCCACCGAGGAGACCCTCGCCGGCACCGTGACGACCGCCGCGACCTACGACGCCTCGGGCACCTCCGGTCCCGGCTCCGACGGCGCTCGCCTGTTCGAGGGGACCCTGTAACCCCGTGGTCAGCACCTTCGGCTCCCTCGCCACCGCGTACTCCGGCCTCGCCGCAGCCCGTGCCGGCATCGACGTCACCGGCCAGAACATCGCGAACGCCGGCACCGCCGGGTACACGCGGCAGCGCGTCACGCAGAACTCCATCCCCGCGACGCAGACCGGGTTCATGCGCGGCACCGCCGCCCTCGCCGGTCAGGGCGTCTCCGTCGACGGCATCGCCCGCCTGGCATCGCTGACGCTCGACGTCGGCGTCCGGGTCGCCGCGGGGTCCTCCGCCTACGCCGACGCCCGTGCGACGGCACTGTCCGCCCTCGAGACCGGCCTGCACGAGCCCGGCAAGGACGGCCTGAGCGCCAAGCTCGATGCCTTCTGGTCGTCGTGGAGCGAACTCGCCAGTCACCCCGACGACCCGGGTGCCGCCAGCGCCGTCCTCGGCGCAGCGGGCACCGTCGCCTCGGCGCTGGCAGCCGGATCGAAGGCCGTCGACGCGCAGTGGTCCTCGGTCCGGGGCACCGCGGCCGGCCAGGTGACCCAGCTGAACGACGCCGCGAAGCAGGTGGCCGACCTGAACGGGCGGATCCGCACCGCACTGGCCTCCGGCGGCACCGCGAACGAACTCCTCGACCAGCGTGACCAGCTCACCGAGCAGATCGCGACGCTCGCCGGCGGGACGACCCGCACCAACGCGGACGGCACGGTCGACGTGCTGCTCGGCGGCAACCCGCTCGTGCAGGGCACCGACGCCCGCGCCGTCGCCCTCGGCGGTGGCGAACGCCTCGCCGACGGCGCCGCGGTCACCCTGACCTGGACCTCCGGCACCGCCGGCGCGGTGTCCCTCAGCGGCGGGTCGATCGGTGGCGCCCTCGCCGTCCTCGCCCCGGCGAACGGGAACGGCACGGGCGGCGCGCTCGCCCAGGCCGCCGCGTCCTACGACGCCGTCGCGACCCAGCTCGCGGCGACCGTCAACGCCGTCCATGCCACCGGCACGACCCCGGCCGGCACCACCGGCACCGCGTTCTTCGCCCTCGCGGCGGGCGTCCCCGCAGCGCAGGGCCTGTCCGTCGTCCCGACGGACGGCACCGGCCTGGCGACGCGGAACGCGGCGGGGCAGCTCGACGACTCGTTCGCCGATGCGCTCTCGCGACTCGGCACGGGCCCTGGAGCCGCCGACACGACCTGGGCGACGTTCGTGGCGGGGGTGGGCACCGCCTCCCGGTCGGCCGCGACGGAGTCGACGCTCACCGGACTCGCCCTGACCAACGCGCGCACCCAGCAGCAGTCGGGCGCCGGCGTCGACCTCGACGAGGAGAACGTGAACCTGCTGAGCTACCAGCACGCGTACCAGGGCGCGGCACGCGTCCTGACCGCCGTCGACGAGATGCTCGACACCATCATCAACCGCGTCGGACTCGTCGGGAGGGGCTGATCGTGATCACCCGGGTGACCACCCAGATGTCGATGGCCGCGGCCTCGGCACGGCTGCAGACCGGTGCGGCGCGCGTGGCGCAGCTGACCGAGCAGGCCACCACGCTGCAGGCGATCCAGAAGCCGTCCGACGACCCGGTCGGCACCGCGTCGTCGATGCAGGTCCGCAAGGAACAGGCCGCCGCCGCGCAGCACACGCGCAACGCGAACGACGCCGTCGCCTGGCTCGCGACCACCGACAGCGCCCTGTCCAGCGTCTACTCGGTGCTGAACAGCGTGCGGGACCTGACCGTGCAGGCGGCGAACTCCGGCACCATGAGCGACACCGACCGCGACGCCTTCATCACGCAGTTCCAGTCGCTGAAGTCCGACCTCGAGGCACGGGCCAACACGACCTACGGCACCCGCTCGGTCTTCGCCGGCGCCTCGACCGCCGCCGCCGCGTACGACCCGGCGACCGGGTGGGCGGCCTCCGGCACGGACGTCTCCCGCCGGATCGGCGACGGCACCACCGTGCGCGTCGACACCGCCGGGGCGGACGTCTTCGGCACCGGCGCGTCGTCCGTGTTCGGGGTGCTCGACTCCATCGTCAGCGACCTGCAGAACGGGGTGAACGTGAACGCGCGGATCAACGACGTCGACGGCGCGCTCGGGGCCGTCCGCGGCGCCCAGGCCGACGTCGGTGTCCGGCACGCGACCGCCCTCGCCGCGCAGGACTCGCTGAAGACGGCAGCCGTCTCACTCGAGAACCGCCGCGCCGGCATCGAGGACGTCGACCTCGCCAAGGCCGTCCTCGACCTGCAGGTGCAGCAGACCAACTACCAGGCAGCCCTCGCCGTCACCGCGAAGGTCCTGCAGCCGACCCTGATGGACTACCTCCGATGAGCATCTCCCTGACCTTCGCCGTCCCGCCGTTCGGCCTGTCCCCCGCACCGGTCTTCACGCTGACCCCGGTGGACGGCGCCGAGGGCCTGTTCACCCTCGTCGGGGGTTCCTCGCGCTTGTTCGTGCTCGACGCCGCAGTGCACCTGCCGTCGTACTCGCCCGAGCTCACCGACGAGCAGGCCGCGGGGCTCGAGCTGACCGATCCCGCCGACGCGATGCTGCTCGTGGTGGCGAACCCCGGCGCGTCCGGCACGACCGTCAACCTGCTCGCGCCGATCGTCGTGAACGCCCGGACCGCCGTGGGCGCGCAGCTCATCCTGGAGGACCAGGACCTGCCGCTGCGGGCGGAGCTCGCGCGGGCGTAGGTGCTGCGGGGGCTCGTCGGCCGCACGCGTTTTGCGACAATCCACGAGTCGATCGGCGCGTGGTTCGTCGGAACATGCGCACGCAACCGTTGCGTGTGCATGAGTCGACAAAGCACGAGGTGATCAACACGTGCATCGTCGCAAGGTGCACACGAATAGAGCGCCCTCGTTCCTCCACACAGGGCGGTTGCGCTCGACTGTCCACAGATCGTCGCAGTCGGGCCCTCGCTCCGACTCGCTTCCAGCAGCCTGTGGGGCATGGGCAGAGCGAACGACATCGAACTCATCCGCACGACCGGCCTTCCGGATCCCGAACGCCGGGCGCTCGAGCGTGATGTCCACCGCGGGGTCCTCGAACGGATCCGCCCCGGCGTCCTGGTCCGGCCCGGGGCGCTCGACCATCTCCACCCTGGTGAACGACACCACGTGCTCGTCCGAGCATCGCTCCACCGCGTCCGCGCCACTGACCTCGTGTCGCACCAGTCCGCGTGCGCTGTGCTCGGGCTGCCGCTCGTCGGCGAAGCTCCGATGAAGGTCCACGTGTCCGACCCGACGACCACCCACACGCGGGTGACCGCCTGGTTCGTCCGGCACGGCACCGCAGCCCGGCCACCGACCGCGTACATCGAGTCCGGCGGACTGCGGACCACCGGGTGGGCGCGGAGCGCGGTGGACGTCGCTGCGACCCGTCCGTTGCTCGAGTCGCTGCCGGTCGTGGACCAGCTGCTCGCCGATCGGCGCACGACGCCCGAGGCGCTGGCCGCTCATCTCGAACTGCGGGGCTCGGCGCAGGCAAAGGCGAGGGTGGCGATCGGGATGGGGTCGGCGCAGTCGGGGTCGCCGGCGGAGTCGGTGTGCCGGGTGCGCTTCCGGCAGGTCGGGGCGCCGGAGCCGGTGCAGCAGCACGAGTTCCGACGGACCGGCGGTGGGACGGCCGTCGTGGACTTCTGGTTCCCGGATCAGGGCGTCGTGGTCGAGGTCGACGGTCGCGCGAAGTACGAGGACCCGACGATGCTCGAGGGGCGGAGTACCGCCGAGGCGCACTGGCAGGAGAAGCGTCGCGAGGACTTCGTCCGGTCGTTCCCCGAGGTCCGGTTCGTCATCCGGTTGTCGTGGGCCGACCTCATGCAGCCCGACCGCGTGCGTGCAGCACTCCGCCGGGCGGGTGTCCCGTGCCGGTGATGCGCAGGCGAGCGGCTCCGAGGGGCCGGCCGGGATCAGCGGCTCGGCGCCTCCGGGTGGTGCGCACGCTGCCGTTCGACCACGAGCGGTGCACTCGGCACGCCACCGCCGACGATCACTTCGCCGGTGCCGACCCGCACGCCGTGGACCCGCCCGACGCCCTTCACCACACCGGCACGGCGATCCGGGTCGGGCTCGCGGTGGTCGCCCCCGGCTGCGAGTTCGGCGTCGCGGACGGCGACCGTCCCGAGCACCTGGGCACCGGCGCCGAGCTCGGTGGGGCCGTCGACGAGGCAGCCGCCCGACAACCGAGCGCCGTTCCCCACGCGCACGTCCGCCACGGTGGCCGTGATCGTGACGGGCCCCGGGCCAAGTTCGGCACCGGAACCGATGGTCACCCGGGCCGCGGTGGCGACGACGGAGACCGGGCCCGGACCGAGCCGCGCGCCGGATGCGACGGTGATCGAGCCCCCGGCACGCGTCTCGAGCACGGCTCCGGGGTAGAGCACCACCCCGGCTGCGAGGGTGACGTCCGCGCCGACGAGCACGGAGCCGGGGTCGAGCACCACGACCTCGGGCAGCAAGCCGCGCACCTCGGCGACCGTCAGGAACCCGGAGGCCCGACGAGCGTCGTCAGCCGGACCGGGCGCGCCGTCGATGTCCATCCAGCGAGCCTCCCACATGCCCGGCGTACGGTGAGCGCATGGCCCGCTCCCCGAAGGACCAGGCGATCGTGCCGCTGCCGAACGCCCAGGTCTCCCCCATGCCCGACGACTCCCGGACCCCGCAGCCGCAACAACCCGGCGGGTGGGTCAAGTGGCTCGACCGTGCCATCAGCGTCCAGCGCCCGGTGGTCGTGGCGCACGTCAACGCGATCCGCCGACGCAAGCCGGACGCCACCCCCGCCGAGGTCATCCAGATCCTCGAGCGGCAGTACCTCACCGCGGTCACCACCGGTGGCGCAGCGGTCGGTGCGAGCGCGGTCATCCCGGGCGTCGGGATGGTGGCCGCCCTCGGGCTGAGCGGCGCGGAGACGGTCGGGTTCCTCGAGACCACCGCGCTGTTCGCCCAGTCGGTGACCGAGGTGCACGGCATCGCCCTGGATGACCCCGAACGGGCACGGACCCTGGTGATGGCGATGATCCTCGGTGCTCCGGGCACACAGCTCATCAAGCAGCTCGGCGGGCAGATCGCCGGCGGTCAGGCGCGCACGGCGTTCTGGGGCGAGATGGTGACCTCGTCCCTGCCGAAGCAGGTCGTCAACGGCCTCGGCGGGCAGGTCCGCGACCAGTTCATCAAGCGGTTCGCAGTGCGTCAGGGGACGTCGGTGCTCGGCCGTGCACTGCCGTTCGGGATCGGCGCAGCCGTCGGCGGGCTCGGCAACCACGCGCTCGGGCGGAAGGTCATCCAGGCCTCGCGGACCGGGTTCGGGCCGCCGTCGGCACACTTCCCGATCATCCTCGAGCCCAAGCCCGCGAAGCCCGAGAAGCAGCCCAAGGAGAAGCAGCTGAAGGAGCCCAAGCAGCCCAAGCAGCAGAAGCAACTCGGCTGGCGCCGCGGCTCCGCGAAGGACGAGGACCTCTGGTCGGAGACGCCCGAGCGCTGAGCCGGGCGGCAGGCCCGATCAGAACGGCCGAGGCCCGATCAGAACGACCGACGCCCGATCAGAACGACCGACGCCCGATCAGAACGACCGAGGCCCGATCAGAACGACCGCACCGGCGTCCTGACGACCTGTCCGGCGTGCGCGAACCCGCCGCCGAAGCCGAACAACAGCGCGGGGACGCCCTCGGGCAGGTCGCCACGCGCCCACGCCTTCGACAACCCGAGCGGGACGCTGGCGGCCGAGGTGTTCCCGGACTCGACGACGTCGCGGATGACGAACTTCGACTCCCCGCCCAGTGCGGTGACGAGCGGCTCGATGATCCGCAGGTTCGCCTGGTGGAACGCGAACACCTCGATGTCGTCCATGGTGAGCCCGGCGGCCTCGACGACCTTGCGGGCGTGCCCCTCGGCCTCGGTGATGGCCCAGCGGTAGATCGATCGGCCCTCCTGGTTGAACCGACCCGGCGACCCCTCGACCCGCACCGCGTCGAGCAGGTGCGGCACGCTGCCCCACGAGACGGGGCCGATCTCGGGGACGTCGGCCGCGCCGAGCACGGCGGCCCCGGCCCCGTCACCGACGAGCACGCACGTCGACCGATCGGTCCAGTCGGCGATGGCGGAGAGGGTCTCGGACCCGATGACGAGCGCGACGTCGGTGGACCCGACGCGGATCGACTGGTCGGCGAGGGCGAGCGCGTACTCGAACCCGCTGCACGCGGTGTTGATGTCGATGGGCGCCGGGCCGTTCGTCATCCCGAGCGCGGCGGCCACCCGACCGGCGGTGTAGGGCGCACGGTCCTGGTGCGTAGTGGAGGCGACGATGACGAGTCCGACGGCCGAGGGCGAGACGCCGGCGTCGGCGAGGGCGTTGCGGCCCGCTTCGATCGCCATCGACGTGACGGTGTCGTCCGGCCCGGCGATGTGGCGGGTCTGGATCCCGGTCCGGGTGCGGATCCACTCGTCGTTGGTGTCGACCATGGTCGAGAGTTCGTCGTTGGTCAGGATGCGTTCGGGCTGGTGGTGACCGAACCCGAGGATCCGGCTGCCACGGAGTGCTGGGGTGTTCACCGTCGTCACGGTACTCCTCCCCCGAACCAGAACATGCCCCCGACGGCATGCGGCGGCGCAGCGACGCAGCATGCAGAACCGGTACTCCCAGGGCCTGGCAGGGTGCCCCTCGGAGCGCGTAGACCGGACCCATGGACTACACACACCTCGGACGGACAGGGCTGTCGGTTTCACGGGCAGTGCTCGGCACGATGAACTTCGGCCCGGAGACCACTGAAGACGACTCGCACGCCATCATGGACCGGGCCCACGAGCTCGGCGTCAACTTCTTCGACACCGCCAACGGCTACGGCGGCTCGGTGGGCAAGGGCGCCACCGAGGAGATCATCGGCCGCTGGTTCGCGAAGGGCGGCGGCCGTCGCGAGAAGACGGTCCTGGCGACGAAGGTCTACGGCGACATGATCGACTGGCCGAACGGCGGCAAGCTCAGCGCCTTCAACATCCGCCAGTCGCTCGACGCCAGCCTGCAGCGCCTGCAGACGGACCACATCGACCTGTACCAGTTCCACCACGTCGACCGTGCGACCCCGTGGGACGAGATCTGGCAGGCGATCGACGTCGCCGTGCAGCAGGGCAAGGTCCTGTACGTCGGGTCGTCGAACTTCGCCGGCTGGCACATCGCCCAGGCGCAGGAGGCTGCGAAGCGCCGCCACACCTTCGGCCTGGTGAGCGAGCAGTCGATCTACAACCTCGTGGTGCGCGACATCGAGCGCGAGGTCCTGCCCGCCGCCCGCGAGTACGGCCTCGGCGTCATCCCGTGGTCCCCGCTGCAGGGCGGCCTGCTCGGTGGTGTCATCGAGAAGACCGAGAACGGCTCCCGCCGTCTGTCGGGTCGCAGCGCCGAGTACGTCGAGGGGCACCGCGACCAGCTCACCGCCTACGAGTCGTTCGCCAAGGAGCTCGGTCACACGCCCGGCGAGCTCGCCCTCGCGTGGCTCCTCCACCAGCCCGGTGTGACCGCGCCGATCACCGGCCCCCGCACGATGGAGCAGTGGGAGTCCGCGGTCCGCGCCGTCGACATCCGCCTGGACCAGCGTGCGCTGAACCGGCTCGACGAGATCTTCCCGGGGCACAAGACCTCACCGGAGGACTACGCCTGGTGAGCTGACGGAACGGGCCGGGACCACGGCCCGCGATCAGGACCACGGACGGGAGGCACGGTGCGCGTCGGACGCGCACCGTGCCTCCCGTCCGCCGTTGCGACCACTGCCCGTGGCAAGTCGCCAGGACGACGCACGCCCGTCAGAGCGCTGCGATCTCCGCGTCCGTCAGCCCGGCCCAGCGCAGGTACGCGGTGACACTGCCCCACCGCGCCTCGACGTGCCGGATCACGGTGGTCATGGTCTCCGGCACGCACCGTTGCGCGACAGCGGTCGCCTCGGGGTCCGTGCTGACCGCACGCTCTGCGGCGAACCGATCGGACAGCCCGGCAGCGCTGGCGGCGTAGTCGTCGCCGACGGCCTCGATCGACGCACCCCAGAGTCGGGCGAGCAGTCCGCTGACGACGCCGGTGCGGTCCTTGCCGGCGGAGCAGCAGACGAGCACGTCGCCGTCGGACCGGGCGATCGCGCGGAACGCGGCGGCGATCCCGGTGCGGTGGCGCTCGAGCCAGTCGATGTACTGCTCCTCGAGCTGCACGGCCTGGGTGCCGGACTCGACGGTCGACGGGTCGAACAGCGGGACGAGCCGGTAGCCGTCGGTGGTGCCGAGCGGGTGCGGGACGCGGGCGACCTCGTCGTCACGGCGCAGGTCGACCACGGCCGCGAGTCCGTGCGGGTAGGCGTCGGCACCGACGCGTTCGGTGTTGGCGCGGTACACGGTGCGAGGGCGGGCGTCCTGCAGGGCCGGTCCCCCGACCTCGCGCAGGTTGGTGAGGGTCGACGTCGTCGTCATGCCGTCAACCCTGCCAGACGCCAGACGCCAGATGACCGACGACAGACCGCACGACGACGGGCCCCGCGCTTGCTGTGTGCGCGGGGCCCGTCGTCGTGCGGGTGGTGCTGGTGGAGCTGGTGTCTGCTGGCTAGCGGACCGAGACCGGCGAGTCGTCGGTCTGCTCGTAGAGGACGTAGCCCTCTTCGCCGTGGACCGCGGTGTCGATGCCGGCGACCTCGTCCTCGGTCTTGACGCGGAAGCCGATCGTCTTCTCGATGAGGAAGCCGATGACGAACGCCAGGACGAAGGAGTAGATGCCGACGGCCAGGGCCGCGGTGGCCTGCTTGCCGAGCTGCTCGAACGAGCCCGAGTAGATCAGGCCGGTGTCGTTGGCGAAGAAGCCGAGGTACAGCGTGCCGACGATGCCGCCGACCAGGTGGACACCGACGACGTCGAGCGAGTCGTCGAAGCCGAGACGGTACTTCCAGTCGATGGCGAAGCAGCAGATGATGCCGGCGACGAAGCCGAGCAGGATGCCCCAACCCGGGGTCAGGTTGGCACATGCCGGGGTGATGGCGACGAGACCGGTGACGGCACCCGAGGCGGCGCCGACCGAGGTGGCCTTGCCGTCCTTGAGCTTCTCGACGAGCAGCCAGCCGAGGATGGCGGCGGCCGGTGCGGCGAGGGTGTTGACCCAGGCGATCGCGGCGATGCCGTCAGCGGCGCCCTCGGAGCCGGCGTTGAAGCCGAACCAGCCGAACCACAGGATGGCGGCGCCGAGCAGGACGAAGGGCGGGTTGTGCGGCTTGTGCGCACCCTTGGCGAAGCCGACGCGCTTGCCGAGGACGAGCGCCAGGGCGAGACCTGCTGCACCGGCGTTGATGTGTACCGCGGTGCCACCGGCGAAGTCGATGACGCCCCACGTGGCAGCCCAACCCGAGGTCAGGTTGAAGACCCACGAGGCGACGGGGAAGTAGACGACGGTGACCCAGATGCCCGCGAAGACCATCCAGGCGCCGAACTTGGCGCGGTCGGCGATGGCGCCGGAGATGAGCGCGACCGTGATGATCGCGAAGGTGGCCTGGAAGCCGACGAACGCCATCGACGGGTACGCGGCCTGGATGTTCGAGGACTGCGCCTCCTCGAAGGCCTGGCCGAGGCCGATCTGGTTCCAGTCGATGCTGAAGAACCCGACGACACCGGAGACCGCCGTGCCGTCCCCGTGGTTGGCGAAGGCGATCGCGTAGCCGTAGAGCACCCACAGGACGCTCACGAGTGCGATCGCACCGAACGACATCATCATCATGCTGATGACGGACTTGGCCTTCACCAAACCGCCGTAGAAGAAGGCCAGGCCGGGTGTCATGAACAACACCAGCGCCGCCATGACCAACACGAACGTCGTGTTGCCCTGATCAAGCATCTGTTCACCTCTCGATTGCACGAGCGGCTCTTGGACCGCCTCGGGTGACACCGAGTCTGGCGAGGTGACGTTTCACGAGGGGGCACGATGTGTTTCGCGGATGTAACGCGACGGCGCGGTTTGTAAACGTCGTGTTTCGCACGGCCCGATGCCCCCTGGACAGGGGGTGCACCGACCGGTCAGCGGATGCCCCGGACGGTGCGGGTCAGTCCTGGGCGCGGCTCAGGGCCACGACACGGCTCGCTGCGCGCAGGTACTTCTTGCGGTAGCCGCCGTCGAGCATGGCGTCGGGGTACACCTGGTCGAGCGGCGTGCCCGAGGCCACGATCCGGACCTGGGCGTCGTACAGCCGGTCGACGAGCGCCACCCACCGGAGCGCGTCGGTCTGGTCCGTGAAGGCCCGGACGTCGGTGAGCCCGACGGCGTCGAGGTCCTCGACGAGCGCGACGTACTTCGACGGGTGCACCGAGCCGAGGTGCGCGACCACGGCCGAGAAGTCGTCGAGCGTGACGGTGCCGGCCGGCAGCGCCGCGGCCACGTCGGACACCACGCCGGCCGATTCGTCGACCGCGCGGCGGCGGTAGTCGAGCCCGTCGATCCGCATGGTGTCGAACCGGTCGGACATCGCCTGGATCTCCCGCAGGAAGTCCTGGGCCGCGAACCGGCCCTCTCCGAGCGCGCCGGGAGGCGTGTTCGAGGTGGCGGCGAACCGGGTGCCGGTCTCGCTCAGCTCCTTGATCAGGCGGGTCATGACCATGGTGTCGCCCGGGTCGTCGAGCTCGAACTCGTCGATGCAGACCAGCGCGGTCCCGCGCAGCAGGTCGACCGTGCCCTGGAACCCGAGCGCGCCGACCAGGGCCGTGTACTCGATGAACGTGCCGAACGTCTTCCGCCCGGAGGCCGCGTGGTACGCCGCGGCGAGTAGGTGGGTCTTGCCGACCCCGAACCCGCCGTCCAGGTAGACGCCCGACTTCGCGGCGGGCTCGACCGACTGCTTGCGGCGGCCGAACAGCCCGCGACGTGGCGCGTCGGTCGGCCCGGCCGCGACGAACGCGGCGACGGCGTCGCGCACGTCGGCCTGCGAGGCGTAGTCCGGGTCGGGCCGGTACGAGTCGAACGAGGCGGCCGCGAACTGGGGCGGTGGCACGAGTGCCGCGGCCATCTGCTGCGGGGTCACCTGGGGGTCACGGTCGACGAGGTGCGCTGGCGCGGTGTTCGTGGACAATCAGGGACCCTTCCGGGAAGCAAGTCGTGCGGTGTCACGTTGCGGCTGGGGCACGGTACGTCCGCGTACCGTTGCCCACAGGCACCGACGACCGATCCTAGTCCGGTGCCGGATGACCACCTGGAGGTAGCCCACCATGACCGCACCGGTCGACCCGTCCGAGAAGTTCACCGCCTACGCCCACCCGGAGCGTCTCGTCTCCACCGAGTGGCTGCAGGAACAACTGGACGCCCACACCCCCGACCTGGTCGTCGTCGAGTCCGACGAGGACGTCCTGCTCTACGAGACCGGACACATCCCCGGCGCGGTCAAGATCGACTGGCACACCGACCTCAACGACCCGGTGCAGCGCGACTACATCGACGGCGAGGCGTTCGCCGAGCTGCTCGGCAGCAAGGGCATCGGCCGCGAGACCACCGTCGTGGTCTACGGCGACAAGAACAACTGGTGGGCCGCGTACGCCCTCTGGGTCTTCTCGCTGTTCGGCCACGAGGACGTCCGCCTGCTCGACGGTGGCCGCGCGAAGTGGATCGCCGAGGACCGCGCCCTCACCACCGACGAGACCGTCGTCACGCCGGCCGAGTACCCGGTCGTCGACCGGATCGACACCGAGATCCGCGCCTACAAGGACGACGTGCTCGCCCACCTCGGCAAGCCCCTCATCGACGTGCGCAGCCCGGGCGAGTACGACGGTTCCCGCACCACCGCGCCCGACTACCCGGAAGAGGGTGCGCTGCGCGGCGGCCACGTCCCCACCGCGGTGAACATCCCGTGGGCGACCGCCGCCGCACCGGACGGCACCTTCAAGCCGCGCGCCGAACTCGACGCCATCTACCGCGAGGGCGCCGGCATCGGCGATGCGGACGAGGTCATCGCGTACTGCCGCATCGGCGAGCGGTCGAGCCACACCTGGTTCGTCCTCCAGCACCTGCTCGGCTACGACAGCGTCCGCAACTACGACGGCTCGTGGACCGAGTGGGGCAGCGCCGTCCGCGTCCCGATCGTGCAGGGCGCGGAGCCGGGTACAGTTCCGAACCGATGAACGACAGCACCGAGGCCACCCTCCCCGCCACCCTCGCCGAGATCCGCGACGACTTCCTCGCCCTGGGCCAGAAGGACCGCCTGCAGCTCCTCCTCGAGTTCTCGAACGAGCTGCCCGCGCTGCCCGAACGGCTGCAGGGGCACGAGGACGAACTCGAACGGGTCGAGGAGTGCCAGTCCCCCGTGTTCATCACGGTGACCGTGGGCGAGGACGGCGACGCACTCGACGTCGTCCGCATGCACGCGACCGCGCCGCGCGAGGCGCCGACCACGCGCGGCTTCGCCTCCATCCTCGCGCAGGGCCTGAGCGGCCTGACGGCAGCGCAGGTGCTCGCCGTGCCGGCGGACTACCCGCTGACCATCGGCCTGTCCGAGGCGGTCAGCCCGCTGCGGATCCGCGGCATGGTGGGCATGCTCGGACGCGTGCAGCGTCAGGTGCAGGCTGCGGTGTCGTAGACGCGACCGGAAAGCGGACGGGAGGCCCGTGGCGGATCCGCCACGGGCCTCCCGTCCATCTCCCCTCGGCACGCATGCCGTCCTCTGGAATTTCAGTCCGGATCCGTGCCAGGATGGTGCGGTCAGCACCAGGGGGGAATGACGATGGCGAAGATCCACGGGAACGATCCGACCGGCTACTCGTACAGCGCGGCGGATGCACTCAAGTCGGCTTCGACGGCGCTCGCGTCGTCGATCGACGGCCAGTCCGGGTCGCGGTCGTCATCGGTGACGACTGCGCGTGCGGAGTTCCGGGGCTACTTCTCCGAGGTCTTCGCGGACAACGCCGACATCGCCTCGCGCAGCGCGACGAAGCTCGTCGAGTCGCTGCAGAGCCTGTCGGGGTTCGTGCAGCAGCTGCGCGACGCCGCGAAGGACGAGGACGACCGGCGGAAGCAGGCGAAGGCGTGGGACGCCCGCAAGCGTGAACGCGAGGAGAACTTCCTCGTCGCCGCCGGGCACGAGGTCTCGACGTGGTTCGGCGGGGGCGACGACCCGAAGCCTCCGGAGCCCGAGCCGGAGCCACGACTGCAGGCGGACGAGGTCAGCGTCACGGGGCGGGAGTTCCCGGCGGGCGGCGGGACCAGCGGTGGGACGTCGTCCGCCGTCCCCGCGGACCTCCGCTCCTTCGAGGCGACCACCCGGACGCTCGACGCCGATCTGTCCGGCGCCGTCTCGACGTTCCGGAACGCCCTGAGCGACTACGAGGCCGAGTGCAACCCGTGCTGGGGCACCCTGAACGCCCAGTCGCTGCTGACCGCGGTGAACGACTGGCTCACGGCGAACGGGAAGGACGCCGACTGGGCGGGCACCGTCGCAGCGCAGTTCGAGGCCGCCGGTGGCGGTGCCGGGCCTGCGACGCTGTCGGACGCGGCGATCGCGGCCGCGCTGTCCTCGGCGGGGATCGACGCAGGTCGCGACGACTTCACCATCGGGCCGTTCTCGGCGATGGGGACGCCCCCGACCAACGGGTTCGCCGACGACCCGGTCAACACGGCCACCGGCAACTTCCTCGAGCCCGAGACCGACCTGTCCTTCGCGGGGCAGGCCGCGTCGCTCCGGCTCACCCGCATGTACAACTCACTCGACGGCCGCGTCGGGGTGTTCGGACTCGGGTGGTCCTCCATCCTCGACATCCGGCTCGAGGTCAGCGACGAGGCCGCCTCGGTCGTGCTGGACGACGGCCGGCAGGTCGACTTCCCACGGCAGGGGGACGGGTGGAGCCGCGGCGTCGGCGAGGACCTGTGGCTCCGGGCCGAGCAGGACTCGCTCGTCGTGCGGGACAACGCCGGCGGCCGGTGGGCGTTCACGCCGTCCGGACTGTGGCTGAGCAGTGCGCGTGGAGCGGGCACCGCCGTGACCGTGCGACGCGACGAGCACGATCGGATCACGCGGCTCGCGCACGTGTTCGGGCGGTTCGTCGACATCGAGTACAGCGGCGACCGGGTGGCGTCCGCGACGGCGTCGGACGGGCGCCGCGTCGAGTACCACTACGACGAGGGCCGCCGGCTGGTCCGGGCGACCGACGCCGTCGGCAGTCGCCGGTACCGCTGGAACGCGGACGGCCTGATCGACCGGGTGACCGCTGCGACGGGAGTCGTCGAGTGCGAGAACACCTACGACGACCGCGGCCGGGTCGTCGAGCAGCGCACACCGTTCGGTCGACGGGTCCGGTTCTCGTACCTGCCGGGTCGGGTCACCTCGGTCTCCGACATCGACGGGGTCCACGCGAACACCTGGATCGCCGACCGGAAGGGCCGCGTCGTCGGGATCATCGACACCGACGGGCAGCGCCAGTCGATGTCGTACGACCCGCACGGCAACCTCGTCTCGGTGACCGAGCGCGATGGTCAGGTGACCGTCCACGGGTACGACGACCGCGGGCGTCGGGTCCGGACCGTGACGCCGGAGGGCGCCGATCTGACCTTCGGGTACGACGAGCAGGACCGCATGACCACGGTGGTCACCGCGAACGGTGGGGTCGTCGAGTACGGGTACACGGGCGACGACCGGAACCCGTCCGTCGTCATCGACCCTGTCGGCGGTCGCACGCTGCTCGAGTGGCGGGACGGCGTGCTCGTCCGCACCACCGATCCGACGGGCGTCGTCGTCACGTTCCACCACGACGCGTCCGGTGAGCTCGTCGGCGTCGAGAACGCCGTCGGCGACACCGCACGTCTGATGCGCGACGCCGGAGGCAGGATCGTCGAGGCCGTCACGCCGCTCGGCAACCGGACCCGGTACCGCTACGACGCCGCCGGGCTGCTTACCGCGCGCGAGGACCCGGACGGGGGACTGTGGCGGTTCGAGCACGGCGACGGCGGTCGGGTCACGGCGACGATCGACCCGACCGGTGCCCGCACGGAAGTCACCTACGGTCCACACGGCGAGGTCGTCTCCACCACGGACCCCCTCGGTCGCGTCGTCGCGAAGGACTTCGACGCGTTCGGCAACGTGTCGACGATGACCCTGCCCGACGGTGCCGAGTGGGCGTTCGTGCACGACGCGCTCTCCCGGCTCGAAGCCGTGGTCGACCCGGCCGGTGGCACCTGGGAGCGGGAGTACGACGCGGTCGGAGCCCTCGGCGCCACCGTCGACCCGACCGGTGTCCGCACTGAGGTCGGGCGCTCGCGCGCGGACGGCGTCTCCACGGTCCGCGACGCCTTCGACGCCGTGTCCGTGACGACCGACGAGTTCGGGCGTCCGACCCGGCTCGAGCACGCGGATTCCTCTGCTGAGCTGACGACGTACGACGCGTGCGGCCGCCCGGTCGAGCTCGTCGACGCGAACGGTGGCCTCGCCCGCATCGAACGTGACCTCGCCGGACGCGTCGTCGCCGTCACCACCCCGGCGGGCCGCACCACCCGGTACGAGTACGACGCGTGCGGCCGACCGGTCTCCGCGATCGATCCCGCCGGCGCACGCACCACGCTGACCTACGACGCCGATTCGCGGGTCGTCGCGCGCACCCTGCCGACCGGCGAGGTCGCACGCACCGAGTACGACCGCCAGGGCCGGGTCGTCCACGCCGACGTCCCCGGGGTCGGCACCGTCCGGTACCGGTACGACCGGGTCGGTCGCGTGGTCTCGGCGCGGGACACCCGCTTCGGCCAGCGGACCTTCCGGTACGACGCCGCAGGACAGCTCGTCGCTGCGGTGAACGGGCTCGGCGGCACCACCCGCTACGAGCACGACCAGCGTGGACGCCTCGTCCGCACCGTCGATCCGCTGGGTGGCGTGACCGTCCGGACGTACACGCAGCTCGACAACGTGGCCTCGTCCACCGATCAGCTCGGGCGCACGACGACGGCGACCTACGACCCCGCCGGACGACAGCTCACCCAGACCGACCCGGACGGCACCGTGCTGCGGTGGGAGTACGACGCAGCCGGTCGGGAATCCGCGCAGTACGCCGGCGACCGTCTGATCGGCCGCATCGACCGCGATGCCCGCGCCCGCACGGTGACGATCACCGATGAGACCCGTCCGGACTCCCCCACTGCCCACGTCCTCGAGTTCAGCCGGCTGGGGCAGCTCGTCCGACGCTCGACCGGCGCCCGGGAAACGCGGTGGACCAACGATGCCGACGGGCTCCGCACCTCGGTGCAGTCCCCCAACGGGTCCACGACCCGGTACACGCACGACGCCACCGGACGGGTCGTCCGGGTCGAGCACTCGGTCTTCGGCGAGGTCCGGTACGAACACGACCCGGCAGGCCAGCTCCTGCAGGCCCGCGCCGGCGATCAGTTGCAGACCTGGGAGTACGCGAACGGACACGTCGTCCGGCACGCGCGCATCGACTCGGACGGCACGCACCTCAGCACCATCGGGCGCGACGCCGACGGGCGCATCACCCGGGTCGACGGACCCGGCGGGAGCACCACCTACGAGCACGACGATGCCGCGCAGCTGGTGGCGTCCGTCCAGGACGGCAGTCGCACGGGCTGGGTCTACGACGCAGCAGGTCGCCTGGTCGAGGAACGAACGGACTCCGGGGCCCGACGGTTCTCGTACGACGCCGCCGGACAGCTGACCAGGGTCGACGCTCCGGACGGGGCGCCCGAGGCGGAGTACGCCTACGACGGCGCAGGTCGACGGATCCAGACGGTCCGAACGGACGGCGTCGCGACCACGTACCGCTGGGCCCCGCAGGGTCACCTCACCGGGGTGGCGGAGACCACCGCGGCGGGCAGCACCACGACCGACCTGCACGTCGACGCCCTCGGTGAACTCGCCGATGTCGACGGCGTCCCGATCGACTGGGACACCGCCGCGTTCGCGCCGACGCTCCTCGCTGTCGGCGACACCCCGGTCGTCCGCGCTCCCGGTGGTCTCACGGGGGTGGGCGACGGGTGGGCAACCAGCGGTCGGCGCACCACGAGAGCAGCCGACGACGCCGACCCGTGGCAGACGCTCCTCGACCTCGGCGGCTCCGGCCTGCCCGGCGGGATCGCCCTCGGCGCCGACGGTTCGCTGCAGGTCGCCGGCTTGGAGTGGATGGGTGCCCGCGCCTACGACTCGTCGTCGCGCGGCTTCCTGTCCATCGACCCGGTCACCGCGCCCGCCGGAGCAGCCTGGGCGGGCAACCCCTACTCGTTCGCCGGCAACGATCCGCTGCACGCCATCGACCCGCTCGGTCTCGCGCCCGTTACCGACGCGGAACTGGAGGCCTACGCGGCGGCCGAACAGGGTCCGCTCGCCCGGGCCGCCGCGGCCACCGGTGACTGGTTCGCGGACAACTGGGAGTACGTCGCCGGCGGCGCGATGGTCGTTGCGGGCGGTGTGCTCGTCGCCACCGGTGTCGGCGGTCCGGTCGGCGCGATGCTCATCAGCGCCGGTGCCGACACCATCATCCAGAAGGCCACCACCGGCGAGGTGAACTGGGGCCAGGTGGCCGTCAGCGGGGCCTTCGGTGCCGTCGGCGGTGGTGCCGGAGCCCTGATCGGGAAACACCTGCTCGGGAACGCGGCAGAAGGAGCGGTCGAGAACGTCGCGAACTACGCGGTGAGTGGCCAGCCGGTGACCCCGGGTGGTCTGCTCCGGAACGCGGCCGAAGGTGCCGCGACGTCGGCGGCCACCGGCGGCACGATGTCGAAGGTGCACCTGCCGACCGCGGTGAACAAGTTGGACGACCTCGCGCCGACCCCGCCTGTCAACGTCCTCCCGTCGAGCGGGAAGACGTTCGTCGTGACGCCACAGGGGACGGCCTACGACATCCCTGCTGGTTGGGACATCGGACCGGCTCGGACCAACCGAGGGCTCGTTGCGCAAGATCCTGCTTCTGCAGCGAACCCGGGCATGCACGACGATGCCAACATGATCCGGGTGATGGAACCCACCGAACGGTATCCGAACGGCTACAGCCGTTACAGCAACGACTACGGGCAATGGCTCGATCCCCGAACGGGGAAGCCCGGCTCAAAGCCGGACAGCCATGTTCCCAGTGAGCACCAGGGAGAGTACCTCGGATGGCCGAACTGACCGCAAATGACGTTCACCTCGCACTCGTCGGCGAGACTGTCGACCTCATCTGGATCGACTTCAGGCTCACCCTCGCGTTCTCGAACCGGAGCATGGTCTCGTTCGAGACCACCTTCGCGATCAGGGATACGGATGGTGTGACGGTCTCGGTGGATCCGGAAGACAAGGATTCCCTGCTCCCCGCTCTCCATCTCCACACACAGAACGTCACGGGAGCTCGGATCGACGAAAGTGCGCTCGAAATCACATTCTCATCGGGAACGACTCTTCGAGCAGAACCGGACGACGATTACGAATCGTGGCATTACTCCGGCCCTGAGACGCCACCGGTCAGAGCGACCGCTCTCGGAGGTGGCAACCTGTTCATCTCGATACCTGGTGACGGCACTCCGATCGAGCGCGGTTGAGCTGAGCTGAGGATGGCCGCGCAGCCAGATGCCTCGACCAGACGAGGTCCGGAACCGACACAACCCATCGTCGGCGGAGATCCGACGGTGACGGACGCACCCCCGGACATCTCGATCGGCCATCTCCGAGCGGTCACCAACGATTCGACTGTGGAGCTCCATCCGGCGGACCTACTCGAAGCAGGAGCCGAACCTCGTACCGTTCATCGACCCACTCGAAGCCCTCGGGGAGGAGGACGTCCTGATCTGTCAGGTCGAGCACGGCGATGAACTGGTGACCGTGGTGCTCTTCGCGACGGATCGAACGCTCGTGGCGGCCACGGCGATCGACCGATTCGTCGGTCTCGTCCACATCACCGTCGAGGAGCTGTGCGCGCGCCTCCGTGTGTCGAACGCCCCGGGGGTGGAACTGGCGCTCGAGGTGGCATCGCAGTGTCGGTCCGAGGAGCGGGTCCGCATCTTCGAGCAGGGCGCGCTGTCGACGGCACGGACGTTCCTGACGAAGTACACGATGGCCGCCGAGAAGGGCTTCGACGTCCGTGGACTCGACGGGTTCGCACGTGCGCTTGTGCCGCTCGGTAGCGAGCAGCCGGGGTTCTGCACCGTGCAGGCTGACGCCGCGGTCGCGATCACCGCGTTCACGCCCGGCAGGATCGACGTCCTCGCCGCCATGAGCGTCGGCGGGCTCTCGCCCCAGACAGGAACGACCGAGGAGAACGGATGACCACGACAGTGCCGAGCGACCTGGGGATGGTCACGCACACGATCCCCGCTGATCACGTCGCGTTACCCGACCTCGTGCAGTTCTTCGCGGGCTCGAAACACTAGGGCTCGAAACGCCAGGGCGCGAGACACCAGGCCTCGATTCAACCGAGCTCGTCTGGGTCCTCACGACGCTGTCCGCCGTCACGTCCCCTGACCATTTGGTCGAGGCGCTCCCCCTCGAACGCCGTGTCAACACGGCGGAGGACCCAGGGCTCATCCTCAACCAAGCCGAGGCGACGGACATCGCCGACAGCATCTGGCAGCTCATCGACGGCGAGTTCCTCGGGTACCTCCCTGGCACGGACCTGACCGACGAGACGAACCTGGTCGTCCGCATCGACGCGTTCGACAGCGGCGAATGGACCGTGACGGTCCGACCGCCGCTCACGACGATGAGCGATGCCTTCGACCGGACGCACGGCCCAGCGCAGCCCGGCCGACCGGCGACTCGTCTCGAGGAGGTCGGGCCTCGCCAGCAGACGACGAACGGAACGAGTGCCACACCGGCCGCTTCGTGAGCAGAAAGGGTCGAGTGCGCGACGGTGATCCGACCATTTCTGCTCACTATGCGACCGAACGGACGCAAGGGCAGACGGGAGGCCCGTGGCGGATCCGCCACGGGCCTCCCGTCCGTCTGTCCCTGCGTCTACCGCGCGCTGGCCGCCCCGCGACGCTGGACCACCTCGGTGAGCCACGCGAGGATGCGGGCGTCGAACCAGTCGGCGTCGTGGTTCCAGAGCTTGGTGTGCCGGGCCGTGGTCTGCACCTCGAGCCGTACCAGGTCGGGTCGGGCGCGTGCGAGGTCGTGCGAGGCCGAGGACGGCACGAACCCGTCGTCGTCGCTGTGCAGCAGGAGGATCGGCACCGTCAGCTCGGCGGACCGGGTGACCATGTCGAGCTCGCGCAGGTCGACCGGCTGCTGCAGGCCGGCGAGCCGGTGCAGCACCGGGGTGCGGAGCAGACGCTGAGCGACCTCGCGAACCGGCCGCGGCAACCCCATCAACTGACTCTGGGACTTGAGCACCGCGTGCCAGTCGACCACGGGCGACTCGAGCACCACGCCGTCGACGAGTCCGGCGAAGCGTGAGCGCAACAGGGTCTGCAGCACGACGGCACCGCCCATCGACCAGCCCATGAGCACGACGCTCTGCGCGTTCTGCGCACTGAGCCACCGGAGGACGGAGTCGATGTCCTCCCACTCGGTGCTGCCGAGGCCGTAGCGGCCGTCGACGCTCGGTGGTGCGACGCCGTCGTTCCGCCACGAGGCGAGCACGACCGAGTAGCCGGCGGCGCGGAAGACGGGGACGGCGCGGATGGTCTCGGCGCGGGTGACACCGCGGCCGTGCACCAGGACGGCCCACGGGGCGTCCGGGTCGTCGGCACGGACGACCCAGGCCGGTGCGGGGCCGTTCGGGGTGGGGATGTCGATGTCCTCGACGGGCACGTCGAGCTCGCCGGGGGTCAGGTAGAACCAGCCGCCCCAGCGACCGCGGCGTGCAGCGGTCGGGTCGCCGGCGTCGATCGCGATGATGCGGCGCGTGACCGTGGTCTCGGTGGTGCCGAGGACCTCGCCGACGCGCATGTGCCCGGTGCCGGCGCCGAACCAGAGCGAGTAGCGACCCTGCAGCTCGGTGTCGGCGGTCCGCTCGATGGTCACCGTCATCCGGACCGGGTCGACGGCGTGGATCGGGACGCGTTCGGTGCGCTTGCGGTCCGGGGTGACGACGGCGCGGGCGACGGCGGCGACGAAGCCACCGATGACGGCCGTCCCCACCGCGGCGGCGGCCAGACCGGCACCGAGGGCGATGAAGCCGGCCGATCGTGCGGTCTCCTGGACGGCGTCCTCGGCGGGTCGCGCGGATCGGGACATGGCCCGGAGCCTAGTCTGCATGTGTGTCCGAAACCCGAGAGCCCGACGCCTTCGCGCGGCTCCGCGCGTTCGTGTCCTCCGGCAGCAGCCGCTCCGAGACCACCGTCACCGAGATCCCCTCGCCCACGCGGATCGCACCGTTCTCGATCGCCCTGGCGGCGGACGTGTCCGGCACCGCGCACGGCGTCGAGTCGGACCTCGGCACCGGACGGTTCATCGCCCTGTACGACCCCGAAGAACCCGAGGGCTGGGGCGGCGCGTTCCGGGTGGTCTCGTTCGCGCAAGCACCACTCGAACCCGAGATCGGTGTCGACGAGTTCGTCGCCGACGTCACGTGGAGCTGGCTCGTCGACGCGCTCGAGACGCACGGTGCCGAGTACGACCACGCTTCGGGCACGGCCACCAAGATCATCTCGCGCGGGTACGGCGACCTCGCCGCACAGGGCGACGGCGCCCAGCTGGAACTCCGCGCGTCGTGGACGCCCCGCGGCGACGACCTCACCGCACACGTCCAGGCATGGCAGGACATCGTCGCCATGCTCGCCGGTCTGCCTCCTGCCTCGGACGGCGTGACCCTGCTGGCCCCGAGGAGGCTCGCCAAGTGACCGACCCCGCCAGTTCGACCCCCGGTGCACCGGACCCCGCGTTCGAGGACTCGCACGAGGCCGTCAAGGTCATCGACTCGCGCGACGACTACCTCGACGCCGTCGCGGCGATCGCCGCCGGTCACGGGCCCGTCGCCGTCGACGCCGAGCGCGCCAGCGGCTACCGCTACTCGCAGCGCGCCTACCTGATCCAGGTGTTCCGTCGCGGTGCCGGTGCGTTCCTGTTCGACCCGATCCCGATCGGCGACTTCTCCGAACTGCAGGCGGCCATCGTCGACGAGGAGTGGCTGTTCCACGCCGCCTCGCAGGACCTGCCCTGCCTGCAGGAGGTGGGTCTCGTCCCGACCCGCATCTTCGACACCGAACTCGGAGCCCGCATCGCCGGGTTCCCCCGCGTCGGTCTCGGCGCCGTCGTCGAGCAGCTGCTCGGGATCACGCTCGCCAAGGCGCACTCGGCAGCGGACTGGTCGACCCGGCCGTTGCCGCAGTCGTGGCTCGTGTACGCGTCGCTCGACGTCGAACTCCTGCCCGACCTGCGTGACGCCCTCGCCGCGAAGCTCGACGAGGCCGGCAAGTCCCGGATCGCGGAAGAGGAGTTCGACGCGGTGCTGCACCGCGCCCCGAAGCCCGTCCGTGCCGAGCCGTGGCGCCGGCTGTCCGGCATGCACGCGCTCCGTGGCGCCCGCGCCCTGGCGATCGCCCGGTCGCTCTGGGTCGCCCGTGACGAGTACGCCCGCGCCGCCGACATCGCTCCGGGGCGCACGATCCCCGACGCCGCTATCGTCGCAGCGGCAGCCGCCGCACCGTCGTCGCGCGCCGAACTCGGCGGCCTGAAGGCCTTCACGGGTCGCGCCAGCCGTTCCGAGCTCGATCGCTGGTGGGCCGCGGTCGACGAAGGCCTGACGACCGAGGACCTGCCGAAGCTCCGCGGATCCGGTGAAGCGACGCTCCCGCCGCCCCGCGCCTGGGCCGACCGCAACCCCGCGGCCGACCGCCGGTACAAGGCCGCACGGGCCGCGGTGACGAAGCGGTCCGAGGAGCTCGACATCCCGCTCGAGAACCTGCTCACGCCGGAGACCCTGCGTGTGGTCTCGTGGGCACCGCCGTCGCCGCCGTCGACCGAGCTGGTCGGGGCCGCCCTCGCCGCACACGAGGCCCGCCCCTGGCAGGTGGAGGAACTCTCCTCGATCATCGCGTCGGCCTTTGTCGCTGCTGCACAGCAGCCCGCGCCGACGGATGACGTCGAGTCGTAGGAACCGCCCAACCGGCATGCGGCCGCCCAGCCTGGGGGCATAGCGTCGGGAGCGTCGCCGGGCGAGGCCCGGCCGGCCGGAGCGACCAGCGTTCCGGCCCGATCGATGAGGATCTGGGAGGCCCGGATTGCCAAAGGCATCAGACGTCGTGTTCGTGGACGGAGTTCGGACACCGTTCGGACGAGCCGGCGAGAAGGGGGTGTTCTGGAAGACCCGGTCCGACGACCTCGCGGTGCACGCGATGCGCGGACTGCTCGACCGGAACGCCTCGCTCGACACCGCAGCGGTGGACGACGTCGCCGTCGCGGCGACCACGCAGCAGGGTGACCAGGGGCTGACCCTCGGCCGCACCGTCGGCATGTTGGCCGGCCTGCCGAAGTCGGTCCCCGGGTACGCGATCGACCGCATGTGCGCCGGTGCCATGACGAGCGTCACGACGCTCGCGGGTGCCATCGCCTTCGGTGCCGCGGACATCGCGATCGCCGGTGGCGTCGAGCACATGGGACGCCACCCGATGGGCTTCAACTCGGACCCGAACCCGCGGTTCATCGCGGAACGCATGGTGTCGAGCGACGCGCTGGTGATGGGGTCCACCGCCGAGCGCCTGCACGACCGCTTCCCGGCGATCACGAAGGACCGCACGGACGCCTACGCCGTCCAGTCCCAGCAGCGCTACGCCGCGGCGTGGGCCGCCGGCAAGCTGCAGCCCGACGTCATCCCGGTCGAGGTGAACAAGGGCGACGGGTGGGACGTCATCAGCACCGACGAGCCGCCGCGTCCGGGCACGACGCTCGAGGCGCTGGCCGCGCTGAAGACGCCGTTCCGCCCGCACGGACGGGTCACCGCCGGCAACGCCGCCGGCCTCAACGACGGCGCGACCATGAGCTTGCTCGCCTCGGCCGAGGGCGCCAAGGAGCACGGCCTGCCCACGAAGATGCGCATGGTCTCGTTCGCCTTCGCCGGCGTCGAGCCCGAGGTCATGGGCGTCGGCCCGGTCCCCGCCACCGACAAGGCGCTGTCGAAGGCCGGCCTGTCGATCGACGACATCGGCCTGTTCGAGATCAACGAGGCGTTCGCGGTGCAGGTGCTCGCGTTCCTCGACAACTACGGCATCGCGCAGGACTCCACGAACGTCAACGCGTGGGGCGGCGCGATCGCCGTCGGCCACCCGCTGGCATCGAGCGGTGTCCGCCTGATGAACCAGCTCGCCGCGCAGTTCGCCGAGCGTCCGGACGTCCAGTACGGCATCACCACGATGTGCATCGGACTCGGCCAGGGCGGCACCGTCATCTGGGAGAACCCCGGCTTCAGCAAGTCCGCAGCACGTTCGGCTCGGAAGGGGGCATGAGCATGACCACCGTCGACACCGACCGTCTGTCCGAACTCAGCGAGGACGAGGTCGTCACGCACTCGTTCGTCAAGCACGTCACGATGCCCTCCGGTGGTACCCTGGCGCTCATCACGCTCGACAACGGCAAGGACTACAAGCGTCCGAGCACCCTCGGGCCGCGGACGCTGCGCGAACTCTCCGGTGTGCTCGACACCCTGAAGACCGAGGCGACGGCCGGCACGATCCAGGGCGTCGCGATCACCGGCAAGGAGTACTGCTTCGCTGCCGGTGCCGACCTGTCGCAGGCAGCGTCCGTGCCGTCGCGGGACGTGGCGCACGACCTCGCGGCCCTCGGCCACGCCACCCTCCGCAAGCTGTCCGACCTCGGCGTGCCGTCGTTCGCGTTCATCAACGGCATCGCCCTCGGCGGCGGGCTCGAGATCGGACTGCACTGCACCTACCGGGTGTTCTCGTCCGCGGCGCAGGGCATCGGCCTGCCCGAGGTCTTCCTCGGCATCATCCCGGGCTGGGGCGGCGCGACGCTGCTCCCCCGTCTGATCGGTCCGGAGCGCGCGCTGCGGGTCATCGTGGAGAACCCCCTCAAGAACAACCGCCTGATGGACGGAGCGGCCGCGGTCGAGATCGGCATCGGCGACGCGCTGATCCCGTCGGTGACGTTCCTGCCGTCAGCCGTCGCGTGGGCCGACGGCGTCATTGCCGGTCGCGTGTCGGTCAAGCGGCCGGGCGAACCGGGCATGCTCGAGAAGGCTGCCTGGGGCACGGTCGTCAAGGTCGCCCGTGGGCAGGTCGCGTCGAAGATCGGGACGGTGCCGAAGTCGCCGTTCCGCGCGCTCGACCTCGTCGCCGCCGCTCGCGGCGGCTCCCTGGACGAACGGTTCGCCGACGAGGACGACGCCCTCGCCGACCTGCTCTCCGGTGACCAGTTCGCCGCGTCGATGTACGCGTTCGACCTGGTGCAGAAGCGTGCGAAGAAGCCCGTCGGTGCTCCGGAGGGTGTCGAGCCGAAGAAGATCACGAAGGTCGGCGTCCTCGGTGCTGGTCTCATGGCATCGCAGTTCGCGCTGCTCTTCGCCCGACGACTCGGCGTCCCCGTCGTGATCACGGATGTCGACCAGTCCCGCGTCGACGCCGGTGTGGAGCGGATCCGCGGTGAGGTCGGCAAGCTGCTCGAGAAGGGGCGGATCTCCCCCGACGACGCGAACCGCATCACCGCACTCGTCAGCGGGTCGGTGTCGTACGACGCCTTCGCCGACGCCGACTGGGTGATCGAGGCCGTCTTCGAGGAGATGAGCGTCAAGCAAGAGGTCTTCCGGAAGATCGAGCAGGTCATCGCGCCGGACGCCATCCTCGCCACCAACACCTCGTCGTTGTCCGTCTCCGAGATGGGCTCGGTGCTGTCCGACCCGTCGCGCCTGGTCGGGTTCCACTTCTTCAACCCGGTCGCCGTGATGCCCTTGCTCGAGGTCGTCCGCACTGCCGACACCTCCGACGAGACGCTCGTCACGGCACTCGCCGTCGCGAAGACCCTCAAGAAGACGGCGATCATCACGGCCGACCAGCCGGGCTTCGTCGTCAACCGGGTGCTCGCACGGGTCCTCGGTGAGGCGATGCGCGGCGTCGAGCAGGGCACCTCGTTCGACGTCGTGGCGGCCGGTGCCGCGCCGCTCGGACTGCCGATGTCGCCGTTCGAACTGCTCGAGCTCGTCGGTCTGCCGGTGGGTGCGCACGTGCTCGACTCGCACCACGCCGCTTGGCCGGAGCGCTTCTACCCCGGTGACGGGCTGAAGAAGATCGCCGAGCACGGGAAGATCCTGACCCGCGACAAGAAGGGCAACGCGACCGGGTACGACCCCGCCGCCGTCAAGCTCGTCGCGCCGTCGAAGAAGGACGCGAAGCCGGTCGACGCCGCCGCGATGCAGCAGCGCTTCGAGGACGCCCTCGCCGACGAGCTGCACCGCATGCTCGAGGACGAGGTCGTCCAGCACGTCGAGGAGATCGACCTCGGCCTGATCCTCGGCGCGGGCTACCCGTTCCAGGCCGGTGGGATCAGCCCCTACCTCGACCGCAGTGGTGCGTCCGAGCGCGTGTTCGGTGGGAGCTTCCACGACCCACTGATCGTCGGCCCGGTTTCCCGGTAGCCGGCGCGAGTCCCCCCCCCCCCCCCCCGCACAACCGAAGTCACCCCGAACCGCAGATCGCCGTGGTTCGGGGTGACTTCGGTTGTGCGGCACTGATGCGGGCCGCCGCCGCCAGCATCCCCGACGTCCGCCGCCTCCGACAGCGCCCGCCGTCAACCACCGACGCAGTCGTTGCTGCCGCTGAAGCACGGCGGGACCGACGGCCGTGGTGCCGGCGGCTCGGGCGGCTCGTTGTCGTACGACGTGAAGTACGCGGCGCTGTGCGTCACGACGAGCACGTAGTCCGCCCCGCTCGCCCGGACCGCGTCGTCGCGTCCGTCGACGCCGAGACCCGGTGCGGACTGCACGACGGACGACCCCTCCGACTGCCACAGTCCGAGTGACCCGTCCCAACCGCGGACCCGCACGACCGCGAACCGGTCCTGCCCGAGGTCGTTGCCGAGTGCGATCGACTGCCGCCCACCGATGTCGACCAAGTACGGTGTCGAGCCGTCCGGCTGGATCGCCTGTGCCACGAGGTCCTCGTCGGTCAGGCCGCCCGTGCGCAGCGCCGGTCCGGCGATGCGCACCGCGTCGACCGGTGTGGTTGCACCGTCGATCGTGTACACCGCTCCGGCGTCGATCCGACACGTCGTGCCCGAAGCGGGCTGGAAGAACCCGGAGTTGCTCGCGTGGCCGCACGAGTCCGTCCAGGTGGCATCAACCCGGTGGACTGCGGCGGTGCCCTCCCAGTCGACCACACGGTGCATCGTCTGTCTGGCGCCGACCCGGGCATCTGCACCGAGCTCCGG
Source organism: Curtobacterium sp. PhB146 (assembly GCF_004342995.1). NCBI lineage: Bacteria > Bacillati > Actinomycetota > Actinomycetes > Micrococcales > Microbacteriaceae > Curtobacterium > Curtobacterium sp. PhB146. Next base: position 55,534 of record NZ_SMBN01000004.1, read on the forward strand.
CGTGACCGTGCCGTCGTTCATCGCTGCGCACCCTGAGGACAGCGCCACCACCGCGAGACCGATCGCCACCGCCGTCGTCCTGAACCCCCGTCGCATGCGGCGATCCTGCCAGACGTCCCCGAGGGACATGCCCCTGTCGGCATGCGTGACCCTCCGCGACCCGCCTAGCGGTCGGCGGACTCCCGCGACCGCGCGGGCTTCGCCTGCGGCAACTTCGTCCCGACGACCTGGTCGATCACGTCGCGGGCGATCGCCTGCGCCGTCAGTCCGACGTCGGCGAGGATCTGCGACCGGGTCGCGTGGTCGATGAACTCGTCGGGCAGCCCCAGCTCGTTCACGCCCGTGTCGACCCCGGCGGCCCGCAGGTCCTGCCGGAGTCGGGTCCCGACGCCACCGACGCGCACGCCGTCCTCGATCGTGATGACGAGCCGGTGCGTCCGCGACAGCTCGATGAGCGAGCCCGGGATCGGGACCACCCAGCGCGGGTCGACGACGGTGACGCCGATGCCCTGCGCCTCGAGCAGCGCCGCGGCCTCGAGCGCCGTCGGCACCATGGAGCCGACGGCCACGAAGAGCACGTCCTCGACGCCGTCCGCAGCGGCGTGCAGCACTTCCACACCATCGTGGAGGCGACGGACGGCGGGGATGTCGGGCCCGACCTGGCCCTTCGACCACCGCAGCACGGTGGGGGCGTCGTCGACGGCGATCGCCTCGCGGAACTCCTCGCGCAGGGTCGCTGCGTCACGGGGTGCGGCGATCCGGATGCCGGGCACGACCTGCAGCAACGCGAGGTCCCACATGCCGTGGTGCGATGGTCCGTCCGGTCCGGTGATGCCGGCACGGTCGAGCACGAACGTCACGCCGGCCTTGTGCAGCGCGACGTCCATCAGCACCTGGTCGAACGCCCGGTTCAGGAACGTCGCGTAGAGCGCCACGACCGGGTGCAGGCCGCCGTACGCAAGGCCGGCGGCGGTCGTCACGGCGTGCTGCTCGGCGATGCCGACGTCGTACACGCGGTCGGGGTGCTGCTCCTGGAACAGGTGCAGTCCGGTCGGCCGGAGCATCGCAGCCGTGATCGCGACGACACGGGGGTCCGAATCGCCCACAGAAGCCAGGGTCGACGCGAACACCGAGGTCCACGACGGACCCGACGCGGCGTCGAGCGACTCCCCCGTCTCCGGGTCGATGTGTCCGACGGCGTGGAACTGGTCGGCCTGGTCGCGCAGGGCCGGCTCGAACCCGTGCCCCTTCTCGGTGATCGCGTGCACGATCGTCGGGGCACCGTAGGCCTTCGCCTGACGGAGCGCCGCCTCCATGGCCCGCTGGTCGTGTCCGTTGACCGGCCCGATGTACTTGATGTCGAGGTTCGAGTACAGCGCTTCGTTGTTCGTGAAGCGCGACAGGAACCCGTGCAGCCCCCCGCGCATCCCGCGGTACACGGCCCGGCCGGGAGCACCGAAGCGGTCGGCCACGGCACGGGAGGTCTCGTACAGCGCCCGGTACTCACGCCGCGTGCGCATGGAGCTGAGGAACCGCGCCATGCCGCCGATCGTCGGAGCGTACGAGCGGCCGTTGTCGTTGACGACGATGACCAGGCGGCGGTCGTTGTCGTCCGAGATGTTGTTGAGCGCCTCCCACGTCATCCCACCGGTGAGGGCGCCGTCACCGACCACCGCGACGACGGTGCGGTCGGTCTGTCCGGTCTGCCCGAACGCGCGGGAGATCCCGTCGGCCCAGGACAGGGACGACGACGCGTGCGAGGACTCCACGATGTCGTGCTCGGACTCGCTGCGCTGCGGGTAGCCGGCGATGCCGCCCCGCTCGCGGAGCTTCGAGAAGTCCTGCCGCCCGGTGACGAGCTTGTGCACGTACGACTGGTGCCCCGTGTCGAACACGAAGGGGTCGTTCGGCGAGTCGAACACCCGGTGCATCGCGAGCGTCAGCTCGACCACACCGAGGTTGGGCCCGAGGTGCCCACCGGTCTTCGCGACCTCGGCCACCAAGAACCGGCGGATCTCGGCGGCGAGTTCGGTCATCTGCACGTCGGAGAGACGCTTCAGGTCGCGCGGCGACGTGATGCTGCTGAGCAGGCTCACGGGCGCTCCTTTCGTGGGGCTGTCGGCCCACTCTATTCTCGTGGACTCCCATTCAACCGACCTCGCAGGCTCGGTCGGCGCTGGCGCCGCGCGCCGCTGGCGCGTCGCATCATGCGGAGCGCGCGGGAGGCCCGTGGCGGTGTCGCCACGGGCCTCCCGTCCGTCCTGTGGTCGCGTCAGCGACCCGTGCGTACGTCGCTCAGACGAGCGAGCGGAGCACGTACTGCAGGATGCCGCCGTTGCGGTAGTAGTCGGCCTCACCCGGGGTGTCGATCCGGACGACCGCGTCGAACTCGACCGGCTGCTTGCCGGCGGGCGAGTGCTCGCTCGGCGTCGCGGTGACGTGCACGGTCTTCGGGGTCCGGCCCTCGTTGAGCTCGGTCAGGCCCGAGATCGAGACGACCTCGGTGCCGTCGAGCCCGAGGGACTCGACCGTCTCGCCCGCCGGGAACTGCAGCGGGACGACGCCCATGCCGATGAGGTTCGAGCGGTGGATCCGCTCGAAGCTCTCGGTGATGACGGCGCGGACGCCGAGCAGGTTCGTGCCCTTGGCCGCCCAGTCGCGCGACGAACCCGAGCCGTACTCCTTGCCACCGAAGATGACGAGCGGGATGCCCTGCTCCTGGTAGTGCTGCGAGGCGTCGTAGATGAACGACTGCTCGCCGTCGGCGGTCGTGAAGTCACGGGTGTACCCGCCCTCCACGCCGTCGAGCAGCTGGTTGCGCAGGCGGATGTTCGCGAACGTGCCGCGGATCATCACCTCGTGGTTGCCGCGACGCGAGCCGTAGGAGTTGAAGTCCTTGCGGTCCACGTCGTGCTCCGCCAGGTACTTGCCGGCCGGGCTGTCCGCCTTGATCGAGCCGGCGGGCGAGATGTGGTCGGTCGTGACCGAGTCACCGAGCTTCGCCAGCACGCGGGCGCCGGAGATGTCGGACACCGCGTCGGGCTGCATGGTCATGCCCTCGAAGTACGGGGGCTTCCGCACGTAGGTCGACTCCTGGTCCCACTCGAAGGTGTCGCCCGTGGGGGTCGGCAGGTTCTTCCAGCGGTCGTCGCCCTCGAACACGGAGCCGTACTCGTGGGTGAACATCTCGGTGTCGATCGACTCGTCGATGACCTGCTGGACCTCGGCCGCGTCGGGCCAGATGTCCTGCAGGTAGACGTCGTTGCCGTCCTGGTCCTTGCCGAGGGCGTCCTTGTCGAAGTCGAAGTGCATCGACCCGGCGAGGGCGTACGCGATGACCAGGGGCGGGGACGCCAGGTAGTTCATCTTGACATCGGGGTTGATGCGCCCCTCGAAGTTGCGGTTGCCCGACAGGACGGCGGTGACGGCCAGGTCGTTGTCCTGCACGGCCTGCGAGATCTCCTCGGGCAGCGGGCCCGAGTTGCCGATGCAGGTGGTGCAGCCGTAGCCGACCGTGTAGAAGCCGAGCTGCTCGAGGTAGGTCGTGAGACCGGCCTTCTCGTAGTAGTCGGTGACGACCTTGGAACCGGGGGCGAGCGTCGTCTTGACCCACGGCTTCGAGGTGAGGCCCTTGGCGGCGGCGTTCCGCGCGAGGATGCCGGCCGCCATCATGACGGACGGGTTCGACGTGTTCGTGCACGAGGTGATCGCGGCGATCGCGACGGCACCGTGGTCGATCGTGAACGGGTCGGCCCCGTCCATCGCGACCTTCGTCGGGGCCGAGGCCGTCGACGGGGCGCTCGACACGTAGACGTGCTCGTGCAGGTTGGTGTCCTCGTTGGTCGAGCCCGCGGCGATCGGGTCGGAGGCCGGGAAGGTCTCCTCCACCGCGTCGTCGAGGTCGGTCTGCTCGCTCGGGGTCGTGTAGTTGTTCAGGTCGACCTCGAACTGGTCCTTCGCCTTGGACAGTTCGATGCGGTCCTGCGGACGCTTCGGCCCCGAGATCGACGGCACGACCGTGGAGAGGTCGAGTTCCATGTACTCGGAGTACGCCGGCTCGACCGAGGCGTCGTGCCACAGGCCCTGGGCCTTGGAGTACGCCTCGACCAGGGCGATCTGCGCCTCGTCGCGACCGGTCAGGCGCAGGTAGTCGAGCGTGACGTCGTCGACCGGGAAGATCGCAGCGGTCGAGCCGAACTCGGGCGACATGTTGCCGATGGTGGCGCGGTTCGCGAGCGGGACGGCACTGACGCCCTCGCCGTAGAACTCGACGAACTTGCCGACGACACCGTGCTTGCGGAGTTCCTGCGTGATGGTGAGCACCACGTCGGTCGCGGTCACGCCGGCCGGGATCTCACCGGAGAGCTTGAAGCCGACGACCTTGGGGATGAGCATCGACACCGGCTGGCCGAGCATCGCTGCCTCGGCCTCGATGCCGCCGACGCCCCAGCCGAGCACGCCGAGCCCGTTCACCATCGTGGTGTGCGAGTCGGTGCCGACGAGGGTGTCCGGGTAGGCGTAGGTCTCGCCGTCGAAGTCACGCGTGTAGGTGACCTTCGCCAGGTACTCGATGTTGACCTGGTGCACGATGCCGGTGCCCGGCGGGACGACCTTGAAGTCCTCGAACGCGGTCTGGCCCCAGCGGAGGAACTGGTAGCGCTCCCCGTTCCGCTCGTACTCGAGGTCGGTGTTGCGCTGGAGTGCGTCCGTGCTGCCGAACAGGTCGGCGATGACCGAGTGGTCGATGACCATCTCGGCCGGGGACAGCGGGTTGATCTTGTTCGGGTCGCCGCCGATGTCCGCCATCGCCTCGCGCATGGTGGCGAGGTCGACGATGCACGGCACGCCCGTGAAGTCCTGCATGACGACGCGCGCCGGCGAGAACTGGATCTCGGTGTCCGGGTCGGCGTCGGGGCGCCAGGAGCCGAGCGCGCGGATCTGCGCCTCGGTGACGTTCTTGCCGTCCTCGGTGCGGAGGAGGTTCTCGAGCAGCACCTTCAGGCTGTACGGGAGCTTCTCGTGCCCGGGCACCGTGTCGATCCGGTGGATCGCGTAGTCGACACCCCCAACCGACAGTGTGTCCTTCGAGCCGAAGCTATTGACTGCAGCCACCGTGCCGCCTCCCTACTGATCGGTTTGCCCTCATCATCGCGGGCCGTGGTCCGTCCCACCAGCAAGGCAAACCTAATCCCGCTGACGCCGGAGCGCCTGACGGGAAAGTCTCTTGATGTCGAGACAACTCTACACCGTGGCGGCGTCGTCCCTCCGCACGAACACGGTGCGGACCAGCAGCCAGGTGACCCAGAGCACGGCGGCGTAGAGCGGGACGCCGAGGATGAGCTTGAGGCCGGCGAGCAGCTCGACCTGGGCGGTGAGGTAGAGCGGCACCTCGACGGCCAGGCGGAGGGCGAAGAGCCCGACCCAGATCCAGGTGGCGACCGTCAGTACGCGGCGCTTGACCGGGTCGGCGCGCCAGTCGACGTGCGAGCCGTCCTCGTTCGCCGGCAGCAGGAACCCGACGACCAGACCGATGAGCGGCCAGCGGACGGCCAGCGACACGAGGAGCCCGACCAACCACACCGAGTTGATGATGATCCCCGGGATGAAGTTGCTCTCGGCGCGTCCGGTGATGAGGGCGAGGCCGGCCGACACCGCGACGCCGAGGATCCCGGCGAAGGACATCGTCAGCGACTGTCGCTGCACCAGGCGGAGCACGACGAACACCAGGCCGACGACCACCGGGATCACGACGCTCGGCACGAGCTCCTTCGTGATCGCGTAGACGACGAGGAACGCGAACCCGGGCAGCACCGACTCGGCGAGCCCGCGGATCCCGCCGACCGCTCCGAGCAGCGCGCGCCCGGAGGGCGCCTCGCCGGGGGCGACGCGGGCGATGCCCGCGTTCTGCACCGCGTCTCGGAACTGCGAGGAGAACGACGGCGCCGCCGGCGCAGCGTCAGGGATCCCAGCGGACGCGGGCACGGCTTCGGACCCGGCCGTCTCGGGTCGTTGGGTGTCGTCGTGTTCCGGCACCGTGCCTCCAGGGCGGGTCAGGTCGTCAGATCGCGGTCTGCGTCGACTTCGGCATGTGCAGCGGGATGAGGTCGCGCGGCGGCATCGGCGTCGTGCCGCGCACGACGACGACGCTGCGGAACAGCTCCTCGATCTCGCTCGCGTCGTCGGGCTGCTCGGCGGCCTTGCCGGCGATCACCCCGCGCAGGAACCAGCGCGGGCCGTCGACGCCGACGAAGCGGGCCGGCCGGACGCCGGCGGTGCCGCCGTCGCCGTCGACCGCGACGGGCACGGACGCGCGGAGCTCGGGGCCGAACGGGCCGTCGACCTCGGTCACGACACCGCCCTGGCGCTCGATCTGCTCGGCGATCTGTGCGCGGATCTCGTGCCACAGACCCGTCGAGCGCGGTGCGGCGAACGGCTGGACCTGCAGCGTCGAGTCGTCGTAGTCGAGCCCGACCGCGACGACGCGCTGCGAGCCCTCCTCGACCTCGAGGCGCAGGTGCAGGCCTTCGCGCGGCAGGACCTTCACGCCGCCCAGGTCGACGTACGGACGGACCAGGTTCGCCTCGGTCTCGTCGTGCGGGCCGTTCTCGGCACGGTCCTCGGGTGCGGACTTGTCCGTCGGGGCGACCCCGTCGACCTCGTCGAGGTCCGCGTCGGCGTCCGTCGCGATGTCGACCTCTGGGGTCGTGTCCGCGATCTCGACCTCGTCGGCGACGGTCTCGGCCACCTCGACCTCGGCCACCTCGCCCTCGTCACGCTTGCGTCGACCGAACTTCATGCGCGCGTTCCTTCCTGAACATCATCGGCGGCGCCGGTCACGGCACCGCTCCGGTCACCGTAGCCGGACGAGCCGAAGCCACCCTGGCCCCGGACGCTGTCGGGGAGTTCCTCGACGTGCGTGTACGTCACCCGCGGCACGGGCATGACGATCAGCTGTGCGATCCGGTCACCCACGTGCACCTCGTACGGTTCGGACCGGTCGGTGTTGAGCAGCGAGACCTTGATCTCACCGCGGTACCCGGAGTCGACCGTGCCCGGGCTGTTGACGACGGTGATGCCGTGCTTGGCGGCGAGCCCGCTGCGCGGGACCACGAACGCGGCGTACCCCTCGGGGAGCGCGATCCGCAGCCCGGTCGCGGCCAGGTGGCGCTCGCCCGGCTGCAGCACGAAGGCCTCGGTCGAGACGAGGTCGGCACCGGCGTCGCCGGGGTGGGCGTGTCCGGGGCGGTTCTCCCCGGTCCAGAGGACGTCGACTGGTTCGGTCACGTGTCGAGGGTAGTGCAGAGACGTGACCCGACCGTGACCTGCTCCGAGTCGTGGTCGAATGGACCCGTGACCCTGTACCGCGAACGACTCTGGGCCCCGCCCGCCCTGTACCTGGCGACGGCGCTCGTCATCCCCGCCACCCTGCTCGTGTTCCTGCCCATCAGCGTGCTCGCCGGTGTGCTCGTGGCGATCGGCATGGAGCTCGGCGTCCTCGTGCTCCTGTGGGCACTCGCACCCACCATCGAGGTCACGGACAGCGAGTTCCGCGCCGGCAAGGCGCACCTCCCCCGCGCACTCGTCGGCAGCGTTGAGGCGTTCGAAGGCGCCGAGGCGACCACGCAGCGCGGCCCGAAGCTCGACGCACGAGCGTGGACGCTCTTCCGCGGCTACGTGCGCGGGGTCGTCAAGGTCGAGGTCCGCGACGACGCCGACCCGACGCCCTACTGGCTGGTCAGCGTCCGGCAGCCCACCAAGGTGGTCGAGGCCATGCAACATACGCGCTGACCTGGTATCTCACATGCCAGTCTGGGGTGATGGATCGTTCTCCACCACCCCGTACGAAACCACCCCGTACGAAACCACCCAGTACGAAACCACCCAGTACGAAGCGGATCGATGTCGAGGCCCTTCGCGGCGTCGCGGTCGCCCTGGTGATCACCGAACACGCGCTCGGCACCCCTGCCGGCGGGTGGCTCGGAGTCGACGTGTTCTTCGTCCTCTCCGGGTTCGTGATCACGCGGAGCCTGCTCGCTGAGCACGTCCGCACCGGCCGCATCGACCTCGTCGGGTTCGCGGTGCGTCGGATCCGGCGTCTCCTCCCCGCCGCGCTCGTGGTCGTCGTCGTCACCGTGTCGGTCTCGGCGGCGCTCTGGTTCCGGCCCAGGTTCGTGTCCGTGCTCGGCGACGCCCTCGCGGCGCTCGTCGGCACGATGAACTGGCATCTCGTCCGCCAGGATGCCGACTACTTCGCCGAGACCGCGGCCTCGCCGCTCCGGCACTTCTGGTCGCTGGCCGTCGAGGAGCAGTTCTACGCCGTGTGGCCGGTGCTCCTGCTCGCCGTCCTGGCGGTCTGCGGACGTCGGCGCGCTGGTCTGGTCCCTGTTGTGGTCGCCGCACTCACGGCCGTCGGGACCGTCGTCGCCGTCGGTGCCGGTCCCGTCACGGACTCTGCCTACTTCCAGACCTGGGCCCGGGCATGGGAGCTCCTCCTCGGAGCGACCGTGGCGACGCTGCCGACCGTGGCGACGCTGCCGACCGTGGCGACGCGGTCGACCGTGACCGCGCACCCGACGCCGCGGGCACTGCCGACAGCCGTCACCGTCGGGCTCGGATCGGTCGGCGCGGGTGGCGTCATCATCGGGGTGCTCCTCGCCCCCGTGTCGCCGTTCCCGACGGTCCCGGTCGTCGTCGGGACCGCATTGGTGCTCGTGGCCGGCGACCTGCAGCTCCGGCTCCCCGCGGTGCGGTGGGTGGTCCGGCCCGTGGTCGCGCTCGGTCGGGTCTCCTACTCGGCGTACCTCTGGCACTGGCCGCTCTTGGTGTTCGCCGCCGTCGTCGCCCCCGGGGCGATGGGCACGGCGGCTGCGGTGACGGTCACACTCGTGCTCGCCACCCTCTCGACGCGGTACGTCGAGGAGCCGCTCCGGACCCGACGTCCCGTCGGGCACCGGCCACGACACCGACAGCGCCTCCGACGGCTCCCACTGGTGGTCCCGGCGATCGTGGTCACACTGTCGGTCGCCACGATGACCGTCGGGGATCCGGCCTCCGCGGCGCGGCTGCTCGAGCGACCACCCACGAACGCCCCCGAGCGACTCCCGTTCGCGGACGCTCGCGCACTCCGCACCGCCGTGGCCGTCGACGGGCACCCGGACGCCACAGCACTCGCCGCCGGTGCCACCCGCGCCTCCCTGCCGCCCGCCATGCGGGACGGCGGCTGCCTCGTCGGCGTCGGCGAGCCCCTCCGGACGTGCGGCGCGACGACCGGGGCCGATGTGCTCGTGGTCGGCGACTCCACCACCGTCGCGTGGTCGCCGACCGTCGTCGGAGCGCTACCGACGGGTACCGCCATCGGCGTGACAGGCGTGGCGAGCTGCAGCGCCGTCATCCCGACACGCGCGGTGCGGCACCGGTGGTCCGATGCCTGTCTGACGGCCAAACGGGCCCTCCACCGGGCGGTCACAGCGGCTGACCCCCGACTCGTGGTCATCAGCGCCGTCACGGGCGAGTACCGGGAGCACCTCGGCGACCTCCCAGCGGGCCGTGCAGCCGCGCTCTGGGAACGGTCGATGGCCGAGACGATCCGCGCGTTCCGCCGCGACCACCACCGCGTGCTCGTGCTCAGCGCACCCCAGTACGGTCCGGACACATCCACGTGCCCCGACCGGATCCACGGGTTCGGACCGTGCGCCGCTTCGGTCACCCCGGACGCCCGAGCGAAACGCACCGCGGAGGCCGCCGCGGTCCGCTCGAGCGGACCGGGCGCGGCGTACGTCGACATGGCCGCGTGGTCGTGCAGCAGCGACGGCTCGTCGTGCCCCGCGGTGATCGACGACACGCTCGTCCGGGTCGACCAGGTGCACACCACGAGAGCGTTCGCGGACCGCCTGGTCCCGGTGCTGCGTCGCGCAGTCGACTGGGACGCGTTGCTGCGACGCTGACACGCACAGGTGACGGGAGGCCCGGCACGCGTCCGTCCCGCACCGTACGACGAAGGCCCCGCATCCTGGAGGATGCGGGGCCTTCGGTCATCGGTGCGTCTAGAGCGCTGCGCATTCCGCGCAGACCGGCCCGAGTTTCGACTCGTGGTCGAGCTGGGAGCGGTGCTTCACGAGGAAGCACTCGACGCAGGTGAACTCATCGACCTGCGGGGGCAGCACCACGACGTCGAGGTCGACGTCGCTCAGGTCCTGCCCGGCGAGTTCGAAGCTGCCGGGGTTGTCCGAATCATCGTCGACGACCCCCGACATCTTGTCGGGAACGCGCTCCTTGAGGGCCTCGATCGACTCCGAATCGGAGTTGTCATCGGTCTTCCGGGGGGCGTCGTAATCGGTGGCCATGCCCATCCATTTCTCGTATCGAGAGGTCGTCGCCGGGTGATCGGCGGCGACAGTTTGCACTACGTCCCGCCAGAGTGCAAACCGAGATCTGCGGCGGGTCGTCACGGCGCTGCAACCCGTGACCGGATCGGAACATTCCCGACACCCGTCGCCACTGATGCGCAGACTCCGCGGCACGCCCGTGCGCCTCCGTGGAAACCGTCCGCGACCACTGCATACTCACGGGGTACGACGCACGACCGTACGCGACGCTGGGAAGGCTGGACCATGCAAGACGTGAGAGTCATCGGAGTCGAGGCAGGCGCACTCCTCCTGGCGACCGACGGCGGTACCGAGTTCCGGTTGCCCGTCACGTCCTCGCTGCCGGGGCAGGTGCGTCAGGCCAACCCGGACGCCGGTCCGCAGAAGCGGGTCTCCCCCAAGGACGTCCAGGCCCGCATCCGTGGTGGTGCCGACGCCGCCGAGGTCGCGGCCGCGCTCGACGTCGACGTCGAGTACGTCCGACGCTTCGAGGGCCCGGTGCTCGCCGAGCGCGCGTTCGTCCTCGACGCCTCGCACCGCGTCCCGGTGACCCCGGTCGACGACGAGGCCCCCGACACCTTCGGCGCGGCGATCACCGCGAAGCTCGAGGCCGGCGAGGCCACCGCGATCAGCTGGGGCTCGTGGAAGCACCCGGAGAGCGGCTGGCAGGTCCGGGTCCGCTACACCGCGGCCGAGGTCGAGCACGACGCCCAGTGGCGCTTCGACCCGAAGACCTCGACGCTCGTGCCGGACAACGGCGACGCGCACCGGCTCTCGCACACCGACGACGAGGGCATCGCGCCCCGCCTGCGCGCCGTGGAGTACGAGCAGCAGGACGACGACGGCACCCGCTTCGACTCCGGCGCCTTCCGCGTCGAGGAAGAGGACGAGGCTGTCACGAACCCCGACGTCCCCGACCGCGCACCGCTCCGTGCACCGCTGCCCCGCATCGGCCAGGCGGCCGTCGAGGAGCGCGCACCCGGCAACGAGACCGCCGACCTGCTCGAGGCGCTCCGCCGCCGCCGTGGGGAGCGCGAGGCCGCCTCGTTCGGCGAACAGCGTGACGAGCCGGCCCGCGGCACCTCGATCAGCGTCGTCGACATCCCGCTGCAGGGGTTCGAGGACGAGCCCGAGGGCGACACCGTCCCGCCGTCGGCCGACGCCCGTCCGGCATCGGCGCCCGAAGCCGAGGGCCGTGCGGAGCGCAAGAAGCGCAACCGCCGGTCCATGCCGAGCTGGGACGAGATCGTCTTCGGCACCCGCCCGGAGGACCCGGCCTGATCAGCTCGGACTGACCTGATCAGCTCGGACTGACCCGCGGCCGGCTGCTACTGCGCGAACGCCCCGGCAAGCCGAAGCGGGACGAACGTCTCCTCGTCGGTCATCGCGCCGTGCTGACCGATCATGCGCTTCGGTACCTCGCCGTCCCGCAGCGCGCGGTCGTCGTTGAACGCCCACGACCCGCGTGCCACGACGATCACGTCGCCGATGCGCGGAACGACCTGTGGCGCGACCGCACCGAACCACCCGGCGGCGATCGCCTCGTCGCGGCTCGCGACGTACGCCTTCTTGCCGTAGCGCGCCCGGAACGCCCCGACCAGCCCGCGCACGTCGGTGCCCGGCGCCACCGTGAGCTGGCGGCACCGCGGATCGCCCGCCACCCCGACGACGTCCGTCAACAGGAGCGAGTCGATGGCGATGTTCGCGTGGTCGGGCACGTCGAGCACACCGTGGTCCGCGGTGACCAGGACACCCACGTCCGACGCACCGCGGGCATCGAGGCGGGCGAGCTCGCCGTCGAGCAGCTCGAGCGTCGCCGTCCACCGGTCGGACTGCCACCCGGACTTGTGGCCGATCGAGTCGAGCTCCGGCACGTACAGGTACACGAGCGACCGACCGGTGGCGGTCTCGGCCAGGGCAGCGTCGATGCGCTCCGGGATCGTGTCCGCCGACACGTACCGCGCGCCGCCGAGGACGTTCGCGGTCATGCCCGACGCCCGGTACCGATCGGGGCCGATGACGACGGGGTCGACGCCGAGCTCCGCGGCGCGGGTGAAGAGCGTCTCGGTGAGGAACCAGTCCGCGGGGACCTCGGTGTCCCACCCGCCCAGGAGGTTCATCACGGCGCCGGTGTCCGGGTTCCAGCCGCTGTAGCCGACGACGCCGTGCGTGCCGGGCGACCGTCCGGTGGTCAGGGTGCTCAGCGCCGCGGCTGTCGTGGTCGGGAACCCGCTGCGTAGCTTCTTCGCGGTGCCGGACCCCTTGGCGGCCGTGAGCCAGCGGGCGTGTCCGGCGCGAGCCGACAGCGCGACGCTCCCGAGGCCGTCGACCAGGACGACGATCGCGGAACGGGCGGGACGGAGGGCGATCCGGGCCTCCAGGCCGTGGTCACGCGACCACGCGCCGTCCGCAGCCCCGAGCGCCACGAGGCAACTCGGGAAGACGTCGGCGAGGTTCGCGGCGGCGTCGGGGGCCGTCGGTACGCTTGTTCCCATTCCAACGAGTCTTCCAGAAAGGTGCCATGGCACGCACGGACGCAGTCGGCCTGCCCGACGGTGAGCGCATCGAGGACGTCGACGTCTCCGAGGAGATGCAGGGCTCCTTCCTCGAGTACGCGTACTCCGTCATCTACTCGCGGGCGCTGCCCGATGCGCGCGACGGCCTGAAGCCCGTCCAGCGGCGCATCCTGTACCAGATGGCCGAGATGGGCCTGCGGCCCGACCGCGGGCACGTCAAGAGCGCCCGCGTCACCGGCGAGGTGATGGGCAAGCTGCACCCGCACGGCGACGGCGCGATCTACGACGCGCTGGTGCGGATGGCGCAGCCGTTCACGATGCGCGTGCCGCTGATCGACGGCCACGGCAACTTCGGGTCGCTCGACGACGGTCCCGCCGCCGCCCGGTACACCGAGGCCCGCCTGGCCGAACCGTCGATGGCGATGACCGAGGGCCTCGGCGAGGACGTCGTCGACTTCGTCCCGAACTACGACAACCAGATCATGCAGCCCGGGGTCCTGCCCGCGGCGTTCCCGAACCTGCTCGTCAACGGCGCGTCGGGCATCGCGGTCGGCATGGCCACGAACATGGCGCCGCACAACCTGGGCGAAGTGGTCGAGGCCGCGAAGCACCTGCTGATGAACCCGCAGGCCACCCTCGAAGAGCTGATGGAGTTCGTGCCGGGGCCGGACCTGCCCTCCGGTGGCACCATCGTCGGGCTCTCCGGGGTCCGCGACGCCTACGCCACCGGGCGTGGCACGTTCCGGACCCGGTCGAAGGTGAGCGTCGAGAACCTCACCCCGCGCAAGGTCGGGCTCGTCGTCACCGAGCTGCCGTACCTGGTCGGCCCCGAGCGCGTCATCGAGAAGATCAAGGACGGCGTCCAGTCCAAGAAGCTCGTCGGCATCTCGGACGTCAACGACCTGACCGACCGCAACCACGGGCTCCGGCTCGTCATCGGCATCAAGAGCGGGTTCAACCCCACCGCGGTGCTCGAGCAGCTGTACAAGCACACCCCGCTCGAGGACGGATTCGGCATCAACAACGTCGCGCTCGTCGGCGGGTCCCCGCGCACGCTCGGGCTGCGCGAGCTGCTCGACGTCTACGTGCAGCACCGACTGTCGGTCGTCACCCGGCGGTCGGAGTACCGGCTCGCGCGTCGTCGCGAGCGGCTGCACCTGGTCGAGGGACTGCTCATCGCGATCCTCGACATCGACGAGGTCATCCAGGTCATCCGCACCTCGGACGACTCCGAAGCCGCACGGAGCCGGCTCCGTGACGTGTTCGACCTGTCCGAGGTGCAGGCCGAGTACATCCTCGAACTGCGGCTCCGACGCCTGACGAAGTTCTCGCGCATGGAGCTCGAGGCCGAGCGCGACCAGCTGCTCGCCGACATCGCTGCGCTCGAGGAACTCCTGGCGTCCGACGAACGGCTCCGTGCCCAGGTCGCGCTCGAGCTCACCGAGGTCTCCGACAAGTTCGCCACCCCGCGCCGAACCCTGCTCACCGAGGCCGACGCCCCCGTCAAGGGCGGTCGCAAGGCCGCGGTCGACCCGGAGTCGCTCCAGGTCGCCGACTCGCCGTGCCGCGTGCTGCTCTCGACCACCGGACGGCTCATCCGCGTCGACATCCCGACGTCGGAGCTCAGCATCGTCCGCGTGCCGAAGCGCTCCAAGCACGACGCCGTCCGGTCCGCCGTGGTGAGCACCGTCCGGGGCCAGGTCGGCGCGCTGACCTCGACCGGGCGGGTCCTGCGGCTCTCCCCCGTCGACGTCCCGGCGGTGCCGCCCGCCGCGGTCCGGCTCGACGCCGGCGTACGGGTCACCGACTTCCTGGTGCTCACCAAGGGCGAGACGGTCGTTGCACTCGTCGACCTGTCCGGCGCGTCGTCGGACTCCCTCGCCATCGGTACCGCGCAGGGCGTCGTGAAGCGCGTCGTCCCCGGAGCCTGGCCCGACAAGCCCGAGTTCGTCGCCATCGGCCTGAAGCCCGGCGATGCGGTGGTCGGCGCTGCCCAGGCACCCGAGTCCGACGACCTGGTGTTCATCAGCTCGAACGCCCAGCTCCTGCGCTTCCCCGCGTCCGGCGTCCGTGCCCAGGGCTTGCCGGCCGGCGGTGTCGCGGGCATGGCGCTGGCGTCCGGGTCCTCGGTGATCTGGTTCGGGTCCGTCGCCCGGTCCGACGACGCCGTGGTCGCCACCGTGTCCACGACCTCCACGGCGCTTCCGGGCACCGACTCCGGCCGCGCCAAGGTCTCCGCCCTGTCCGAGTTCCCCGCCAAGGGCCGGGCGACCCAGGGTGTCCGGGCGCACGCGTTCCTGAAGGGCGAGGACGGGCTCACCGTGGGCTGGGCGGGCATCGCTCCCCCGCACGCGGTCGGTACGGACGGCGCCGCGCGGACCCTGCCCGACTGGCTGTCGAAGCGTGACGGGTCGGGGGCGCCGCTCGAGGCGGTCATCGGCTCGATCGGTGGCAGTGCTGCGGCGCTCGACGGCACCGCTGGCGACGCGTAGCGCGCGGACTCCGGGGCGCGGCGCGCGGCGCGCGCTTTCGCGCCCAGCGACAGTTCACGGGCCGATGGCCGCGTGAACTGTCGCTGACCGCGTCAGATCGCACGCCCCGCCGGCCTGGAGGCGCGGGGCGGCCTCGCCACGCGCCGCCGTCGAGCACGCGCGCGGACTTTCGCGCTGAGCGACAGTTGGCGCGCCGCCAGCCGCGTGAACTGACGCTCAGTGCGTGAGAACGCACCGCGCCCGGTGCCGCCGTGCGGCTACGCGTCGATGCGGTCGCGGTCCAGACCCTCGCCGGCCAGGATGAACTCCTTGCGCGGGGCCACGTCGTTGCCCATGAGCAGCTCGAACACCTTCGCCGCGCTCTCGGCGTGCGTGATGTTCACCCGCCGCAGGGTCCGGTGCGCGCGGTCCATCGTGGTCTCGGCCAGCTGGTCGGCGTCCATCTCACCGAGACCCTTGTACCGCTGGATCGGCTCCTGGTACTTCTTGCCGGTCTTCTCGAGCTTCTTCAGCACGGTCTGCAGTTCCTGCTCGGAGTACGTGTAGAGCGTGTCGTTCGGCTTGCCGCGGTTCACCACGACCACCCGGTGCAGCGGCGGCACGGCGGCGAACACCCGGCCCTGCTCGATCATCGGTCGCATGTACCGGAAGAACAGGGTCAGCAGCAGCGTGCGGATGTGGGCGCCGTCGACGTCGGCGTCCGACATGATGATGACCTTGCCGTAGCGCGCCTGGTCGATCTCGAACGTCCGGCCGGAGCCGGCACCGATGACCTGGATGATCGACGCGCACTCGACGTTCGACAGCATGTCCGACACGGACGCCTTCTGCACGTTCAGGATCTTGCCGCGGATCGGCAGCAGCGCCTGGTACTCGCTGTTGCGTGCGAGCTTTGCGGTCCCCAGAGCCGAGTCCCCCTCGACGATGAAGAGCTCGGTTCCCTCGGTCTCCTGCGACCGGCAGTCCGCGAGCTTCGTCGGCAGCGAGGAGTTCTCCAGCGCGTTCTTCCGGCGCTGCGTCTCCTTGTGGGCGCGGGCAGAGATGCGGGTCTTCATCTCCGCGACGACCTTCTCGAGCAGGGTCGCGGCCTGGGCCTTCTCGGTGCGTTGCGTCGACGTCAGGATCTCGGTGATGCGCTTCGACACGACCTGGTCGACGATCTTGCGGACCGCCGGCGTGCCGAGGATCTCCTTCGTCTGCCCCTCGAACTGCGGCTCGGGCAGCCGGACGGTCAGCACGGCGGTCATGCCGGCGAGCACGTCGTCCTTGTCGAGCTTGTCCTGCCCGACCTTGAGCTTCCGGGCGTTCGCCTCGACCTGCGCACGGACGGCCTTGACCAGACCGGATTCGAAGCCGGCCTGGTGCGTGCCGCCCTTCGGCGTGGCGATGATGTTGACGAAGCTGCGGAACACCGTCTCGTACCCGTCGCCCCACCGCAGCGCGAGGTCCACCTCGCAGGAGCGCTCGACCGAGGTCGACACCATGTGGCCCTTGTCGTCGAGCATCGGGACGGTCTCGGTGAAGGTCCCGGTGCCCTGCACGCGCCAGACGTCGGTGACGGCGGTGTCGGCCGCGAGGTGCTCGACGAACTCGCCGATGCCGCCCTCGTAGCGGAAGCGCTCGACGACCGGGCCGGCCTCGACGGCGGTCCCCGTCGCCTCGGCACGCGCAGCTGCGGCCTCGATCGAGGACACGCGCTCGTCGGTGATCGTGATGCCGAGTCCGGGCACCAGGAACGCCGTCTGCCGCGCCCGGGTGACCAGGTCATCGGTGCTGAACCGCGCATCGGCGGTGAAGATCTGCCGGTCCGCCCAGTACCGGATCCGGGAACCCGTGACGCCCTTCTTCACCTTGCCGACCACCCGCAGCTCGCTGCCCGAGGTGAACGGGCTGAACGGGGCGTCCGGACCGATGCCCTCGGCGTCGTCGAACGTGCCGGGCTCGCCGCGGTGGAACGACATGGCGTAGGTCCTGCCGCCGCGGTCGACCTCGACGTCGAGGCGCTCGGACAGGGCGTTGACCACCGAGGCACCGACGCCGTGCAGTCCGCCGGACGCCGCGTACGACCCCGACCCGAACTTGCCACCGGCGTGCAGCTTGGTGAACACGACCTCGACGCCGGTCAGTCCGGTCTTCGGTTCGACGTCCACCGGGATGCCACGAGCGGTGTCGCGGACCTCGACCGAACCGTCGGCGTGCAGCACGACGCCGATCTCGTCGCCGTGCCCCGCCAGGGCTTCGTCGACGGAGTTGTCGATGATCTCCCACAGGCAGTGCATGAGCCCACGGGAGTCGGTCGAGCCGATGTACATCCCCGGACGCTTCCGGACC
Organism: Curtobacterium sp. PhB146; assembly: GCF_004342995.1. NCBI lineage: Bacteria > Bacillati > Actinomycetota > Actinomycetes > Micrococcales > Microbacteriaceae > Curtobacterium > Curtobacterium sp. PhB146. Next base: position 73,237 of record NZ_SMBN01000004.1, read on the forward strand.
GCCTCGAGCCCTTCGAGGACGGAGAGATGGCGTGCGGAGTAGTCGGAGCTCACCGTCCGATGCTACCGAGCGGCACCGACACCCTCGGCGCGGACACTCGCACTGGGGACAACCGATCCGCGCTCAGCGAAACAGCGCTGCACAATGCATCGTTCTCAGGCATCACGTGTTGAAATGGTGCAACCACCCGGCACCACCTGCGATCCGTGAGGAGCACAGCAATGACCCAGACCGTGCAGGACCCCTCCATCGACGAAGTCAGCAACCACCAGCTGACCGCCGCCGACCGTTGCGACAGCTGCGGAGCGCAGGCCTACATCCGAGCCACCATGTCGAGCGGCGAGCTCTTCTTCTGCGCGCACCACGGCGCCGAGTTCAAGGACAAGCTCGCGGCGACCGCCATCGAGTGGCACGACGAGAGCAGCCGACTCTACGAGTCGAAGTAGCGCGCGAAGGCGCGAGCACAGCAAGACGGGAGGCCCGGTGCCAGCTGGCACCGGGCCTCCCGTCTGTCTGTTGCCCGTCTCAGAACGCGCGGAGACGACGAAGGCCGGGTCCCGTCGGGACCCGGCCTTCGTGAGCGTCACGCGATGCGCTTGAACGCCTTGTCGACGTAGCGGTCGACCGTCGCGCGCGCTTCGCGTGCGTAGCGGTCGATGGTCGCCGTCTGCTCCGGGTCCGGCGAGTACTCGCGGCCCAGCCGTGCGGCGGCCGCGGCGAGGACACCGTCGGTCAGCTGCGGGTTGAGCGGCAGGATCGGACCCTGCGTGTGCGTGCCGAACGACGTGCCGACGATCGCGCCCTCGACCGGGGCGCCCGCCTGGTTGCCGCCGCCGGACACGACGTCGGCGAAGGGGGTGACCCCGGCCGCGAGCTCGATCGTGGTGGCGTGGTCCTCGAAGCCGGCGAGCCGCTTCGACGCACCGGGGAGCAGCGGGTACCGGGTCTCGAGGACGAAGTAGTTGACCCGACGTTCGGCACCGCGGACGGCTCGGGCGTCGAACACGCCGAACCCGGCGAGCGGAGCACCCTCGGTGGGCACGACCTCGTTCGTCGCCAGGTCGAACCCGCCGCCGACGGCGATGACCGGCACGCCGTCACTCGCGAACGAACGGAGCGGAGCGGCGATGCGGGCGACGTCGGCACCGAGCGAGCGCATCGCGCTGAGCGGACCGTTGCCGATGACCACGACGTCGGCCGCGGCGGGCAGGTCGTCGCCGGGCGCGTACTCGAGCACCTCGGTGTCGAGGCCGGCCGCGGCGGCACGGCGGACGAGGGCCGCGACGTTGCCGCGGTCCCCCGAGACGCCCATCTGCCGGGGGTAGACGTGCAGGATGGTCAGCCGGTCGGCCGTCATGCGGTCTTCTCCATGTCCGGGTGGCCGAGGGCCTTGCGGGCGATCATCATGATCTCGTAGTTGACGATGAAGTTCTTCGTCCCGCTGGTCGTCGACCCGAGCTGCTCCATGTGCTTGATCGCGGCCTCGACGTCGGGGTCGACCCGGCCGATGCGGACACCGGCGTGCTCGAGGGCGATCGCGATCTGCCAGGCCTTGTCACCGGAGACGACGTCGACGTGGTCGAGCTTCGAGAAGTCGATGTCGTAGATCCAGGAGATGTCCGGCGTGCCCTCGTCGATCGCCATGAGGACCTGCTCGGGGCGGTCCGGCAGCGCGTCGAGGTTGAGCTGGAGGCTCGCGGCGTTCTTGAACATCGTGAACTCGGCCGACTCGCCGGCGATGGGGAGTCGTTCCCCGCGGCCGTACGCCGGCTTCATCGTGCCGAAGGCCTTCGTGACGGCGTCGGCGCGGAACTGCGTGCCGAGTGCCGCGCTGGCCGTGGCGGTGGCAGCAGCAGCGTCGACCGCGTAGTGCAGGCCGCGTGCGGGCAGGCGCACCGCGATGTCGGCACCGTCGAAGCGGATCGTCGCACCGTCACCGGTGTTCATGACGACCTCTGACTCAGCGGCGTTCGGCTGGGCGTCCTGCCGGTCGAAGTCGTCGGCGTTCTGCAGGCCGTTCGGCGCGGCGGCGACGACCTCGGCGCTCGCACCGAAGCGCAGCACCCGCTGCCCGGTGCGCGCCACGTAGGCGTCGAGGAACTGGTCGTCGCGGTTCGTGATGACGTTCGCCGTGGACAGTGCCGCGGTGTCGAGCATCATGTCGGCGACGCGCTCGGTCTCGAAGAACCGGTACAGCTGGTCGACCTGCACGTTGAGCATCGTCACCGTGGACGGCGACAGGATGCCGGCGAGCTCGACCGCGAAGGCCTCGTCCACCTCGAGGATGCCGATGTCCGCCTTCAGGCGACCGGTCAGCGACACCTCGGACAGCAGCGCCGACGCGATGCCCTGCGGCAGGTTCGCCCCGGACGGGTTCGTGAAGACGCGGAGCCCGTGCGCCCGGACGATGTCCGAGATCATGTGCGTGGTCGTCGACTTGCCGTTCGAGCCGAGCACGAAGACGACGCCGTTCGGGAACTGCTTCGTCACGTGCTGCAGGAAGTCCGGCACGAGCTTGAGCACGATGAAGCCGGGGTACGCGGATCCCCCGCCCCGCGCTCGCGCGAGGGCACGGAGGATCCGCCCGATCAGGATCGGGATGAAGAACCGCATCGGCCTACTCGAGGTAGTCGCGCAGCGACTGCGACCGCGACGGGTGGCGGAGCTTCGCCATCGTCTTGGACTCGATCTGACGGATGCGCTCACGCGTCACGCCGAACGTGTCACCGATCTGGTCGAGGGTCTTCGGCTGGCCGTCACCGAGGCCGAAGCGCATGCGGATGACGCCCGCTTCACGCTCGGACAGGGAGTCGAGCAGGCTCTCGAGCTGCTTCTGCAGCATGGTGAAGCCCACCGCGTCGGCCGGCACGACCGCCTCGGTGTCCTCGATGAGGTCACCGAACTCGGAGTCGCCGTCCTCGCCCAGGGGCGTGTGCAGGGAGATCGGCTCGCGACCGTACTTCTGCACCTCGACGACCTTCTCCGGGGTCATGTCGAGCTCGCGGGCGAGCTCTTCCGGAGTGGGTTCGCGACCGAGGTCCTGCAGCATCTGGCGCTGGACACGAGCGAGCTTGTTGATGACCTCGACCATGTGCACCGGGATGCGGATGGTGCGGGCCTGGTCGGCCATGGCGCGGGTGATCGCCTGGCGGATCCACCACGTCGCGTAGGTCGAGAACTTGAAGCCCTTCGTGTAGTCGAACTTCTCGACCGCACGGATCAGGCCCAGGTTGCCCTCCTGGATGAGGTCCAGGAACTGCATGCCACGGCCGGTGTAGCGCTTGGCGAGCGACACCACGAGGCGGAGGTTCGCGCCGAGCAGGTGCGACTTGGCGCGCTGTCCGTCGCGGGCGACCCAGCGCAGCTCACGCTCGGCCGGCTTGGTCAGCCCGGTCGAGTGCTGCAGCTTGTCCTCGGCGAACAGGCCGGCCTCGATGCGCATCGCGAGCTCGACCTCCTGCTCGGCGTTGAGCAGGGCGACCTTGCCGATCTGCTTGAGGTAGTCCTTCACCGGGTCGGCGGTCGCACCCGTGATGGTCGTGGAGTAGACCGGGGCTTCGTCGTCGTCGGTCTGCGAGATGACGAGCGCGCCAGCGGCGACCGCAGCGGCGGCGTCGGGCTTGATCGCCTTGTCGTCGGTGTCCTCGACGTCCTCGGTCGGCTCGTCGGTGGCTTCGTTCGCCTCGTCGACGGGGTCGACCTTCTTCGCCTTCGGGGCGGCCTTCTTGGCCGGGGCCTTCTTGGCGGGGGCCTTGGTGGCGCGCTTCTTCGGCGCGGCGGTTCCCTCGGCGTCCGTGGCGTCCTCTGCCACAGCACCTTCGGGCTGAGTGTCCTTCGTGGGATCGATCGTCGTGCTCCGGGCAGCCATGCGATCACCTCTCTCGTCGTGCCACGTTCGTGGGGTCGTGGCCTCCCTCGCCGCCCAGGGCCCGAGCCGCAGTCCCCCGCGTCGTCGAGTCCTACCGTTCCGGGCAGCACTAAGACCCATGTCAAGTCCCCCGGGTTGATCGGCGCTCCGAAGTGCTCCGACAGGATGGGGGTCCTGAGTGGGTCCGTGATCATTATTGCACGTGCCGCTTCCGCAGGCGCGCAACGAGTGCAACCCAGAGCGGTCCGACGCGTATTCCCTCCTCCGCGTGGAGCACCCGGCGCGTGCGGTGCCGGGCGTGCAGGAGCATCGCGACACCGAACCCGACCACCAGGTACTGCACCGTGAGGGCCACGCGGAAGTTGTCCCAGGCGAACACGGTCTCACCGGTGACGCGGGACATCACGTCGAGCAGCAGCCCGATCAGGTACATCATCACGAAGGCCGCCAGGAACCCGCCGACGTTGACGACGCCGTTCGCGGACCCGAGGGAACCCACGGGGTTGAACGTCCGGGCGAAGTCGAACCCGATCAGCGAACCGGGGCCGCCGATGCCCATCGCCACGACGAGGAGCACGAGCAGCCAGGTCGGCGGGTGGCCGGGCCAGAGCAGGATCGCGGTCCACACCACGGCGAGCAGCACGACCACGCCGAGCACGAGGTTCGAGCGGCGCATCGGGAACCGCGCGCACAGCAGCCCGAGCACCGGCCCGGCCACGAAGCCCACGGCGACGATGATCGTCAGGAAGCCGGCGGCCTCGGCGGGGCTGTACCCGAGCCCGCGGAGCATCGGGACGCCCCACAGCAGCGAGAACACCGTGCCGGACGACTGCGTCACGTAGTGGGACCAGAACCCGAGCTGCGTGCCCGGCCGACGCAACGCGTGCCCGAACGTCCGGAACGCGGCGCCCCACGAGTGCGGCAGCGGGATCGTTCCGGTCCGCACGACCACGGGGCCGTTGCGGACGAAGACGAACGCCAGGACGAGCCCGACGGCACTCGCGGCGGCGGCGACCCCGAACGCGGGCGTCCACCCCGCGGCGTGCAGGAGCACGGCGAACGGGAACGCCGACAGGATCTGGCCGATCTGCCCGAGGTTGCCCGTCCACTGCGAGATCTGCGGCAGGATCCGGCCGCTGAACCACATCGGCACCAGGCGGATCACCGAGATGAACGTCATCGCGTCGCCGGCGCCCACGAGCACCCGGCCCGCGATCGCCGGGCCGATCGTCGGCGAGAAGGCCACGACGGCCTGGCCGACCACGAGCAGCGCGGCGCCGAGCAGGACGAGCTTGCGCGGCCCCACCCGGTCGAGCGCGACGCCCACCGGGATCTGGAGTCCGGCGTACACGGCGATCTGCACGACCGCGAGCGTGGACAACACCGCCGCCGAGACGGCGAACCGGTCCTGCGCGTCCACCCCGGACACCCCGAGCGAGGACCGCTGCACGACCGCCAGGACGTAGGCGAGCACCGCGATGCCCCAGATCAGGTAGGCGCGACGGGAGTTCACCCCGACAGGCTACCGATCCGGCGGAGCCGGATACGCGACGTGTGTCGCCGACGCAGGTGACGGCCTGGTCGCGACCGGACGACCGACGGGAGGGACGGTGCGGGCCCGCCCCGGGCCTCCAGGCCGCCGTTCCGGACCGTCCAGGGCCCGACCCGGCTACTCGCCGCCGTCACCCTGGGTGCGACGATCCGCCAGGAAGCGCTCGAGCTCGGCCGCGATCGCGTCCGCGGTCGGCACCTCGCCGTCGACGTCCGTGAGCGGCGACGCGACCGGGTTGCCCTCCATGTACGTGTCGTGGCGTTCCTCGAGCACACCGACGAGTCGCTGCAGCTCGGCGTTGCCGGCGACCTGCTCCTCGACCCGGGTGAGGAACTCGCGACCCGCCTCGCGCAGGGCGTCCGTCGGGAAGATGAGGCCGGTGGCCGCGGCGATGCCGGACAGGGCCGCGACGGCCGCGTCCGGGAACTCGGTGTCCGACAGGTAGTGCGGGACGAGCAGGACGAGCCCGGTGACCTGCGCACCGGAGGTCGCGAGCCGGTGCTCGACGAGGTGCAGGACGTTCGCCGGCGCCTGGGTCTCGGGCTTCCAGACGCTCATCTGCTCGACGAGGTCGGCGCGGGTGCCGGAGACGGTCAGGCTGATCGGGCGGGTGTGCGGGACCGGCATCGGGATCGACTGCACCCAGGTGGTGTCCGCGACCTGGAGCTGGGCGGCGAGCCCGGTGACGGCGTCCACGAACCGGTTCCACTGGAAGTCCGGCTCGTACCCGGACAGGAACAGGAACGGCTGGCCGATCTCGTCACGCACGAGGTGCAGCGCCAGCCGGGGCGGCTCGACGGCGGCGATGTGGTCGTGCTCGAAGGTGATGACGGGCCGGCGTGCACGCCAGTCGAGCAGCACGTCGGGGTCGAACTCGGCGACGAGCTGGGTGTCGAGGTCCTCGAGCACCGACGTCGTGACCTGGGCAACGGCCGAACCGGCGTCCGCGAAGCCGGTGAGCCCGGCGACCAGGTGCAGCCCGGCCGGGACGGTCGGGGCGGCCTCGTCGAACGTGTAGAGCTCCTCGGGGTGGTTCACCGTCCCCATGCTAGGCGGGGCCACCGACGCCCCCGCGCGGGACGACCACGCCGACAGCGAACAGTGCGTGGATAGGGTTGGAGCATGGTCCGACCGACGCTCTCCACCGACTCCTCCGCCCCCTCCTCGATCTCCGCCGACGTCCTCGTGGTCGGCGTCCGGCCCGGTGCCGACGGTGCCCCCGCGACGATCGCCCAGCCGGCCACGACACCGTTCTCCGCGCTCGACGACCTCGACCTCGCGGCGATCGGCGCGACGGGCGCCAAGGACCAGCTCGTGCGCATCCCGGCCGTCGGCGTCGACGCCGCGAGCATCGCGCTCATCGGGCTCGGCACCGGGACCGACGCGGCCGCGTACCGCTCGGCCGCCGGCAGCGCCGTCCGCCAGCTGCCGCACGCCGCGTCGATCGCCCTCGCGCTGCCGACCGACACCGACGCACTCGTCGAGGCAGCGCTCGAAGGCGCGGCGCTCGGTGCCTACGCCTTCACGCGGCACAAGGGTGCCGGCACGACCGGGCCGACGCGTGGCGACCAGCGCGTGACGGTCCTCGCGCCGTCCGCCGCGACGGACGCCGCGGTCCGTCCGGCGATCGTGGCCGACGCCGCGTCGCTGGTCCGCGACCTCGTGAACACCGCCGCCGGCGACCTGGGACCACAGGACGTCGCCGACGTGGCGACCGGGCTCGCCTCGGACCTCCCGCTCACCGTCGAGGTCCTCGACGAGCAGGCACTCGAGGAGCAGGGCTTCGGCGGCATCCTCGGCGTCGGCCGTGGTTCGGCGCGTCCCCCGCGCCTGGTCGTCGTCCGCTACGCACCGGAGTCCGCCACGAAGCACCTCGCCCTCGTCGGCAAGGGCATCACGTTCGACTCGGGCGGGCTCTCGCTCAAGCCGGCGGCGTCGATGCTCGGCATGAAGACCGACATGACCGGCGCCGCCACGGTGCTCGCCGCGACCGTCGCCGCCGCACGCCTGGGCCTCGACGTGCGCGTCACCGCCTGGCTCGCACTCGCCGAGAACATGCCGTCGGGCACGGCGACCCGCCCGGGTGACGTCCTCACCCTCAAGAACGGCAAGACCGTCGAGGTCACGAACACCGACGCCGAGGGCCGCCTGGTGCTCGGCGACGGCATGGCCGCTGCTTCGCTCGAGACGCCCGACGCCATCGTCGACGTGGCCACCCTGACCGGCGCGCAGGTCGTCGCGCTCGGCGACCGCACCACCGGCCTGATGGGCAGCGACGACCTCGTCGCGAAGCTCCGTGCCGTGGCCGAGGGTGTGTCGGAGCCGATCTGGCCGATGCCCCTGCCCGAGGAACTCGACGCCCGGCTCGCCAGCGACGTCGCCGACATGGTCAACGCCACGGTCGGCAACCCGGCCGGCGGCATGCTGCTCGCGGGCAAGTTCCTGGAGCGCTTCGTCGGCGAGGACATCCCGTGGGCGCACCTCGACATCGCCGGTCCGTCCGAGCACAAGGGCGGCGGCTACGGGTGGCTCGGCAAGGGCGCGACGGGTGTGATGGTCCGCACGCTCATCGCGCTCGCAGAAGACCTCCAGTCCGAGTAGTAGGTTTGGTACCGGTGGGACGGGGCATCGACGCGCCTCCCACCGGTACTGCACGGGACGGGACCGGAACCACGCGGTCCGACCGTCGGACGCCGCCCCCGCGGTGTCCACGTAGGGCCCGATCGGCCCGACACGCACGAGGGAGTTGCACCAGGTGACGGAACAGACTTACGACGTCGTGGTCCTCGGTGGCGGGAGCGGTGGCTACGCCGCTGCGCTCCGGGCCGCCGAACTCGGCATGAGCGTCGCGCTCATCGAGGGCGACAAGCTCGGAGGGACGTGCCTGCACCGTGGCTGCATCCCCACCAAGGCGCTGCTGCACGCGGCCGAGGTCGCCGACGCGACGCGTGACGCCGAGAAGTACGGCGTGATCGCGGAGTTCGCCGGTGTCGAGGTCCCGAAGGTCATCGAGTACCAGCAGGGCGTCATCACCTCGAAGTACAAGGGCCTGCAGGGCCTCATCAAGGCCCGCGGCATCACCGTCGTCGAGGGCTGGGGTCGACTCACCTCGCAGAACACCGTGCAGGTCGGCGACCAGAACATCGTCGGCAAGAACGTCGTGCTCGCGACCGGCTCCTACTCGAAGTCCCTGCCCGGGCTCGAGATCGGCGGCCGCGTCATCACCTCCGAGACCGCACTGCGCATGGACTACGTGCCGAACAAGGTCGTCATCCTGGGCGGCGGCGTCATCGGCGTCGAGTTCGCCAGCGTCTGGAAGTCCTTCGGCGCCGAGGTCACGATCGTCGAGGCGCTCCCCCACCTCGTCCCCGCTGAGGACGAGTCGATGTCGAAGCAGCTCGAGCGCGCCTTCCGCAAGCGCGGCATCGAGTTCTCGCTCGGTGTCCGGTTCCAGGGCGTCGAGCAGCACGAGAACGGCGTCGTCGTGACGCTCGAGGACGGCAAGACCTTCGACGGCGACGTCCTGCTGGTCGCCGTCGGTCGTGGCCCGGTCACGCAGAACGTCGGCTTCGACGAGGTCGGCGTCGCCATGGACCGCGGCTTCGTCACCACGAACGAACGCCTCGCCACCAACCTGCCGAACGTCTACGCGGTCGGCGACATCGTCCCCGGCCTACAGCTCGCACACCGCGGCTTCCAGCAGGGCATCTTCGTCGCCGAGGAGATCGCCGGCCTGAACCCGGTGATCATCGAGGACAAGAACATCCCGAAGATCACGTACTCCGACCCCGAGGTCGCCTCCGTCGGCCTGTCGCAGGCCAAGGCCGAGGCCGAGTACGGCGCCGACAAGGTGGACTCGTACGAGTACAACCTGGCCGGCAACGGCAAGAGCCACATCATCGGCACGTCCGGTTCGGTCAAGGTCGTCCGCGTCGTCGACGGCCCCGTCGTCGGCGTGAGCATGATCGGCGCCCGCGTCGGCGAGCTCATCGGTGAAGCCCAGCTCGCCGTGAACTGGGAGGCGTACCCGGAGGACATCGCTCCGCTCGTGCACGCGCACCCGACGCAGAACGAGGCCCTGGGCGAGGCGTTCATGCACCTCGCGGGCAAGCCGCTGCACGCGCTGTGACCCGCACGAGTCCGCGCCCTGTGACAATGACATCCACAACAACTGCAACCCCCCGCGAAGAGGAGTCCACCCGATGAGCGAATCCGTCAGCCTCCCGGCGCTCGGCGAGAGCGTCACCGAGGGCACGGTGACCCGATGGCTGAAGAACGTCGGTGACCGGGTCGAGGTCGACGAGCCGCTGCTCGAGGTCTCGACCGACAAGGTCGACACCGAGATCCCGTCGCCCGTCGCCGGCGTCATCGAGGAGATCCTCGTGCAGGAGGACGAGACCGTCGAGGTCGGCACCGCGCTGGTGAAGATCGGCGACGGCTCGTCCGACTCCGGTTCCTCCGACTCCGGTTCGTCCGACGAGTCCTCGAACGAAGCCGCTGCCGAGGCAGAGGCCCCCGAGGCCGAGCCGAGCACCGAGCAGGAGTCCGAGACCCCCGCCCCGGAGCCCACCGAGCCCGAGCCGGCCCCCGCCGGACAGACGCAGCCCGCGGCCCCGCAGGCCCCGTCCGCACCGCCCGCGGCCGCTCCGGTCCCGCAGGCCGCTCCGGTCCCGCCGCCCGCCGCCGCACCCCCGGCCGCCGTCCCGGCGCCGGCTGCTGCTGCACCCGCACCGGCCGCGCCGAGCGCGACCACCGCCGCCTCGGTTCCGAACCCGACGCAGGACGGCGCAGCCTCCGGCTACGTCACGCCGCTCGTCCGCAAGCTGGCGAACGAGCAGGGCGTCGACCTGTCCACCGTCACCGGTTCCGGTGTCGGCGGGCGCATCCGCAAGGAGGACGTGCTCGCGGCCGTCGCGAAGGCCCCGGCCGCCGGTGGTGCAGCTGCACCCGCCGCCGCGTCCGGTCCGTTCATCGCCGAGGTCTCGCCGCTGCGCGGCACCCGCGAGAAGATGACCCGCCTGCGCAAGGTCGTGGCCGAGCGGGCCGTGCAGTCGATGACCTCGACCGCACAGCTCACGAGCGTCGTCGAGGTGGACGTCACGAAGGTGGCGCAGTTCCGCGACGCCCACAAGGCGGAGTTCCTCGAGAAGACCGGTTCGAAGCTCTCGTTCATGCCGTTCTTCGCCCTGGCGGCGTCCGAGGCGCTCAAGGCCCACCCGAAGATCAACTCGACCGTGGAGGGCGACGAGATCGTCTACCCGGAGTCCGAGAACGTCTCCATCGCGGTGGACACCGAGCGCGGCCTGCTGACCCCGGTCATCAAGGACGCAGCCTCGCTCGACCTGGCGCAGTTCTCGAAGTCCATCGCGGACCTGGCGGAGCGCACCCGGAACAACCAGCTCAAGCCCGACGAGCTCGCCGGCGGTACGTTCACGCTGACGAACACCGGTTCGCGTGGCGCGCTGTTCGACACCCCCGTGGTGTTCCTGCCGCAGTCGGCGATCCTCGGGACCGGCATCGTCACGAAGCGTCCCGCGGTCGTGAGGGTCGACGGCCAGGAAGCGATCGCGATCCGTTCGTTCGTCTACCTCGCGCTGTCGTACGACCACCGGATCATCGACGGTGCGGACGCCTCGCGCTACCTGGTCGCGGTCAAGAACCGCCTGGAAGCGGGCAACTTCGCCCCCAACCTCGGGTACTGACCCCAGCACCCCAGCACCACGGCCGACGGCCCCGGTTCCCTCTCGTGGGGAGCCGGGGCCGTTCCCGTTCCCGCTCCGGTTCGTCGGCGTCCGGGGGCGTCCGGGGGTGTCCGGGCGCGTCAGCCACCACCACCCGCACCGGTCCCGGTGTCCGTTCCGGCACCGAGCACGGACACCGCGGCGACGACCGTACCGATCGCGACGACGACACCGACCACGGCGCGGCGGAGCGGCAACCGCCGACCGGCACCGAGCGGGATGCCGCGCTCGACGACCTCGCGCAGTCGAGCTGCCGGGCCCGTCGTGTCGAGCGGCGGGTCCGCCTCGGCGAACACCAGGTCGGCCGGCGGTGGGGCCCATCGGAACGGCCGCGGCGGCGCCGCACCCCGGACCGCCTCGAGCGCCGCGCACACGGTGCTGCGGTCGCCGTCGAGCGCCGCGAGGAGCGCAGCGTCCACGTCGTCGCGACTCGGATCGCGCGGGTCGACACGGTCCCAGACGACCCGGGCGGCGAGCACGAGGACCCGTGCAGCATCGTCACCGGGCAGCTCCGTGCCGTCGCGGACGGCTCCAGCGGGGTGGTCGCACAGCACCACGGCGCCCGCGTCGTCCACCAGGACGTCGTCGATCCCCGCGACGCCGAGCCGCACCGCGCCGTCCACGGCCGCGACGAGGAGCTCGAGCAGCGGCACGCAGAGGGTCACCGCGACCCCGGTCGTCGGGGTGCCGAGACGGTCCAGCGCCACCGGGAGCGGCGTGCCGCGTGGGCGGTCGAGCAGGGTCACGAGCCCGCCGGCCCCGGTCCGGCCCACCGCCTCGACGGGCACCAGGTGCCGGTGTCCGGTGGCGCACCGGTCCGCGATCCAGGCCGCCACGGCAGCGTCGTCGGCCGGCGCGACCCAACGGTCGCTGCGGGCGTCGTCGACGCTCTGGTCGGTGCTCGGGTCCATGGTGACGAGCGTGGCGGAGGCGAGCCGGGCCTCCTGTCCGTCCTGCCCGGTCTGTGGACAACGCGTGTTCGCGCACAGCCGGACCGACTGCGGTCTCCCCCGGACCGCGGAGGCCGTATCCTGTCAGCATGGCACGCAGCACTTCCACAGACACGAAGGCGAAGGAGCCGGGGCGTCTCAAGCAGATGTTCCAGGTCTTCCAGATGACCCGACGGGCCGACCCGTCGTCCGTCTGGTGGTTCGCCCTCGCATTCGGCGGCCCCGTCGTCCTCGGCATCGTGCTGGCGCTGGTGCTCCCGGGCCAGAACTGGCTCGCGATGATCCTGTGGATCGTCGCCGGTGTCCTGATGGGCGTGCTGCTCTTCCTCATCGTCCTCGGCCGGCTGGCCGAGCGGGCGGCGTACTCGCAGATCGAGGGCCAGCCCGGCGCCGTCGGAGCGGTGCTCTCCAACTCGCTGCGTCGGCAGTGGCGCTCCAGCGAGATGCCCGTCGCCGTGCACGGTCGCTCGCAGTCCGCGGTCTACCGCGCGGTGGGGCGCCCCGGCGTCGTCCTCATCACCGAGGGCCAGCGCGGCAACCTGAAGCGTCAGGTCGACGAAGAGCGTCGCAAGGTGCAGCGCATCGTCCCGAACGTCGCGGTCCACGTGGTCAGCGTCGGTGACGGCGACGACACCCTCACGCTGCACAAGCTCCCCCGTGCCATGAACAAGTTCAAGAAGTCGCTCAACCGCAACGAGGTCCTGGCCGTCGCGAACCGCCTCGACTCGCTCACGCAGAGCCCTGCCGCGGCGATCCCGAAGGGCATGGACCCGATGCGGGCCCGCGCCGGACGTCCGCGCTGACCCGTCCCCGAACCACCACGCAGAACGCCCCCGACCGTGCCAGGTCGGGGGCGTTCTGCGTGCGTGCGTTGCGGTCGCTGGTGGCGGCAGGTGGTGCGAGGTTGTTCACTCGGTGCGAGGACGGAACGACGCACGGAGTGATCAACCTCGCACCGTGCGTGCGACCGGTGGCGCGGGGCGCCGGTCAGCGGCGGACGAGCACCGTGCCGGCGATGCGGTCGTGGGCGCCGCGGCTGTCCCGGTCGATGATGAGCGCCGGCACCACCAGGCAGAGCAGGACGGTCCGGACGACCGGACGCCACACCCCCACGTAGCCCCCGCGCATCGGCACGACGCGCAGCCCGACGCAGATGTGCCCGAACGATCCGGACAACAGGCAGATGAAGAGCACCTGGAGCGCGGCGAAGATCGCCAACTGCACCCACGAGTGCGCGATGTCCCCGGAACCGTTCACCGGCGACCAGACCCCGGTCACGTAGGCGATGAGGTCGGCGAGGGCACCATCGATGAGCAGGGCGACGATCCGCCGTCCGATCCGCCCGACGCTGCGGGGTCCTTCCTCCGGCAGACCGAGGTCCTTGCCCGGCCAGCCGTCGGGGTGCTCGGAGGGCGCGGACGGACTGGAGGAGCTGCGGGCCATGCCCCCAAGCGTAGGCGACCTGCCGCCCGTAACACGCCCGAAACAATTCAGTCACGTCCGGGAAACCCCGTGTCAATAGCCTCGTCGGAGGTGCCTTGATCGGTACCTCCGACATCACCCAACCCATTGGAGATCGGCCCCCATGTTCAGCGATTCCTCCGAGGTCCTGGCCTTCATCAAGGACACCGACGTCAAGTTCCTCGACATCCGATTCACGGACCTGCCGGGTGTGCAGCAGCACTTCAACATCCCCGCCTCGACCGTCGACGAGGACTTCTTCTCGGTCGGCCAGCTCTTCGACGGCTCCTCGATCCGCGGGTTCGCGTCGATCCACGAGTCCGACATGCAGCTGATCCCCGATGTGACCACCGCCTACGTGGACCAGTTCCGCGCCGAGCGCACGCTCATCATGATCTTCGACATCTACAACCCGCGGAACGGCGAGATCTACGGCCGCGACCCGCGCCAGGTGGCGAAGAAGGCCGAGAAGTACCTCGCGTCGACGGGCATCGCGGACACCGCGTTCTTCGCCCCCGAGGCCGAGTTCTACATCTTCGACGACGTCCGCTACTCCGTCACCCAGAACGAGTCGTTCTACGCGGTCGACTCCGAAGAGGGCGCCTGGAACACCGGTCGTGAGGAAGAGGGCGGCAACCTCGCCAACAAGACCCCGTACAAGGGCGGCTACTTCCCCGTGTCGCCGGTCGACAAGACCGCCGACCTGCGCGACGACATCACCCTCAAGCTGATCGACGCTGGCTTCGAGCTCGAGCGCTCGCACCACGAGGTGGGCACCGGCGGCCAGCAGGAGATCAACTACAAGTTCGACACGATGGTCCACGCCGCGGACGACATCCTGAAGTTCAAGTACATCGTCAAGAACACGGCGGACCAGTGGGGCAAGGTCGCCACGTTCATGCCGAAGCCGCTCTTCGGCGACAACGGCTCGGGCATGCACACCCACCAGTCGCTCTGGTCGGACGGCAAGCCGCTCTTCTACGACGAGAACGGCTACGGCGGCCTGTCCGACCTGGCCCGTTGGTACATCGGCGGTCTGCTGAAGCACGCTCCGGCGCTGCTCGCCTTCACCAACCCGTCGATCAACTCGTACCACCGCCTGGTCAAGGGCTTCGAGGCTCCGGTCAACCTGGTCTACTCGGCCGGTAACCGTTCGGCTGCGATCCGCATCCCGATCACGGGCACCAACCCGAAGGCCAAGCGCATCGAGTTCCGCGCGCCGGACGCCTCGGGCAACCCGTACCTCGCCTTCGCCGCGCAGCTGATGGCGGGCCTCGACGGCATCCAGAACCGCATCGAGCCGCACGAGCCCGTCGACAAGGACCTCTACGAGCTCCCGCCCGAGGAAGCAAAGGGCATCCCGCAGGTCCCCGGCTCCCTCGACGAGGCGCTCGACTTCCTCGAGGCGGACCACGAGTTCCTCACGAAGGGCAACGTCTTCACCGAGGACCTCATCCAGACCTGGATCGACTACAAGCGTGAGAACGAGATCCTCCCGCTGGCGCAGCGCCCGCACCCGTTCGAGTACGAGCTGTACTTCGGCGTCTGATCCTCGCTGACACACGAAGGCCCCGCACCGTCAGGTGCGGGGCCTTCGTGTGTGTCGCGACAGCGACAGTGTGCCGCGAACCATCCGCAGGAATGTGTCGCTTTGGCGGGGGGGGGGTACGGACGCGACCGTCTGGAGGCCCGGTGCCGGTCCGGCGGGCCGGCACTGGGCCTCCCGGCTGGTCGCGACGCACGTTCCTTCCCATCGCACCCGGACTGGGAAGCCGAATCGGGCGTACCTGGTCGAAAGTTCCGACCAGGTACGCCCGTTTCGACCACCTGTGCTCGATCCGATCCGACCCGGCACCGCGCACACGGGAACGGGGCCCGTGCCGCCCGGCACGGACCCCGCTTCGCGAACGGTGACTAGCGAGCCGTGGCCAACGAGTCGTTCGTCCCCGCTGCGACGCTCACGGGTGCACCCGTGACCGGCGTGGGCCGCCCCAGGGAACGGACGGTCCACCCCGCTTTGACCCAGTCGTGGACCGGGAGGCAGTTGCGCGCGTCGATCACGACGCGGCGACCGACGAGGTCACCGAGGGCGACCGGGTCGGCGGTGATGATCTCGTCCCACTCGGTGAGCACCAGGACGACGTCGGCGCCCTCGATCGCGTCCGCCATCGACGCGGCGTAGCTCAGCGTCGGGAACGAGCGCTTCGCCGGCTCCATCGCCTCGGGGTCCCAGAGGGTGACCTGGGCGCCGCGCAGGTGCAGCGCGGCGGCCACGTTGAGCGCCGGGGAGTCCCGCACGTCGTCGGTCAGGGGCTTGAACGCGGCACCGATGACGGCCACGCGACGGTTCAGCACCGATCCCCCGGCCGAGTCGATCGCCATGTCGATGACCCGCTGACGCTGGCCCATGTTGATCTCGTCGACCTGCTGCATGAGGCCGACGACCTGGCCAGCACCGATCTCGTTGGCGCGGTACATGAGCGCTCGGATGTCCTTCGGCAGGCACCCGCCGCCGAACCCGAGGCCGGCGTTCAGGAACTTCCGGCCGATGCGAGCGTCGTGTCCGAGGGCGTCGGCGAGCGTCGACACGTCGGCGCCGGTGATCGCGCACATCTCGGAGATCGCGTTGATGAACGAGATCTTCGTGGCGAGGAACGCGTTGGCGCTCACCTTGACGAGCTCCGCGGTGGCGAGGTCGGTGGTGATGACCGGGGTGCCCTCGCTGATCGGCGCGGCGTAGACCTCGCGGATGACGGCGTCGGCAGCCTCGGACGCGCCGCCCCAGACCAGGCGGTCCGGGTGCAGGGTGTCCTCGACGGCCTTGCCCTCGCGGAGGAACTCCGGGTTCCAGATGAGCTCGGCGTCGATCCCCGAGGGCGTGAACTCGCGGACGATGCCGCGCAGTCGCGCCGCGGTGCCGACCGGGACCGTCGACTTGCCGACGATGAGTCCCGGGTGGGTGAGGTTCTCGGCGACGCCGCGGGTGGCGCTCTCGACGTACGCCAGGTTGGCGGCGTGCGAGCCCGCCTTCTGCGGGGTGCCGACGCAGACGAAGTGGACGTCCGCAGCGGCGACGGCCGAGGCGATGTCCGCCGTGAACCGGAGCTTGCCGCTCGCGACGTGCTTCGTGATGAGCTCGGGCAGGCCGGGTTCGAAGAACGGGACCTCGCCGGCGGACAACGCGGCGAGCTTCGCCGGGTCGACGTCCACGCCGATGGTCTCGAAGCCCATCTCGGCCATGGCGGCCGCGTGGGTGGCACCGAGGTAGCCGGTACCGATGACGCTGATGACGGGTGCGGGACGGGTGTCGGCCTGGTCGGGCGACTTCTTGGACGCGGTCATGGCGTGACCTCCTGCAGGTCGTAGTCGATGTCGTTGCGCTTGATGCCCTCGGCGAAGGCCGCCAGGGAGTCGGCTCGCGAGTTGAGCCGCCAGTCGTTCGTGGTGCGTGTGCCGTCGACGATCGTGGTCGCGGTCTCGCTGAAGTACGCGAAGCCGATGATGTCCGAGTTGGCGGGGTCGGCCAGGGCGTCGAAGAGCGAGTTGATCCACTGGGTCTTCTGGGGGTTCGAGACGCTGCCCCCGGTCTCGGTGGCCCCGATCTC
This sequence comes from Curtobacterium sp. PhB146, assembly GCF_004342995.1. Classification (NCBI taxonomy): domain Bacteria; kingdom Bacillati; phylum Actinomycetota; class Actinomycetes; order Micrococcales; family Microbacteriaceae; genus Curtobacterium; species Curtobacterium sp. PhB146. Next base: position 90,414 of record NZ_SMBN01000004.1, read on the forward strand.
GTTGAGCACGATGCCCTTGCCGGGCGCGACCTGCCGGATCTGGGCGAGCGTCGCACCGAAGGTGTTCTCGAAGGTCGGCTGCTCGGTGGCGTCACGGTAGTAGCCGCTCATGCCGACCCAGTCGACGTACTCGGCGCCCGGGTAGTAGTTCTGCATGTACTCGAGCGTCTGGTACTTCGCGTTGCCGAGCTTGTCGATGCGCGACGGCGACCAGTCCCAGATGGCGTACTGGTTCGCGCCGTTGGCCTGGAAGACGTTCCAGACGTGCTGCCACATCGCGGTGTACGAGCCGGCGGCGTTCTGCTGCTTCGCCGATTCGGACCAGTTGTACCACTGGCCGTTCATCTCGTGGTCGAACCGGATGACGAGCGGCTGGCCGTTCGCCGCCAGGGACTTGGCGTACTGCGTCAGGTAGGCGTCGAACTTGCCGGAGATGACGTCCTCGTTGGTGTAGCCCTCGACGTACGGCTCGTCGTTGCCCGTCTTCGCGGGCACCGACTCCCACGTCATCATCGGCAGACGACCGTTCGCCCACGAGCGCTGGACCGCGTTCTGGTTGAAGTCCTGGTCGAAGCCCTGGAAGAAGCCGACCATGTTCGTCGCCTTCCCCACCTCTTGCGAGACCTGGTCGTACTCGGACCAGTTGAACGGGGACTGCGCCGTGTACAGGCCGTACCAGCGGGACTGCTGCCCGAGGATGTCCGCCTTGGTCGGGACCGCCACGGGCGTGGTGCCCGGGTCGGTCGACGGGCCGGGGTTCGGGTTGGTGACCCCACCGGAGCCACCACCCGAGCCGCCGGAGCCGCCACTCGAACCCGACCCACCGGCCGAGCTACCGCCGGAACCGGAGCCGGAACCCGACCCGGACCCGTTGTCGGAGACGGCGGACCCGCCGGTCCCGGAACCCGAGCCGGAGCCCGAGGTGCCGGCCCCGTTCGCACCGGAGCCCGACGCGTTGACGGAGGACGAGCCTCCCGAGCCCTTCGCGGAACCGAGCTGGGACTGGAGCGACGCGACCTGCGCCTTGAGCTCCGTGATCTGGTCGCCACGCGACCCGGCCTGGGCGGTGCGGGAGTCGAGCTTGCCCTCGAGCGCCCAGATGCGGTCCTGGGCGGCGTCGAGCTGCGTCTGCAGTTCGGCGGCGGACACCTTCTTGGCCTTCGGGGCGGTGACCCCGAGGGCCTGGTGCACGGCGGTGGAGACGGGGCCGGCCGGGGAGACCCAGACCGACCAGGTGATGAGGGCGAGGGCGAGGACGATGGCGGTCGTGCCGACGGCCGTCCAGCGGGCGTGCTTGCTCGACTGCGCCCACCAGGTACTGGAGGAGCGGATGATGTCAGACAATGAGGAAGGCCTCCAGGACGAAGATCGCGATGCCGATGCAGTACGGGATCGCGGCGTACGGGTTGTACCGGCGGGCCTTCACGGGGGCGGTCCGTGGGGCTGTGGGCTGCACTGCTGCTGCGGCAGCGGCCTCGCGCCGGGTCGCGAGCACGGTCGTGGTGGAGTTGGTGGTGGCGTCGGCCCCGAAGAGCTCGTCGAACGCGCGGTCCACGGCCACCTGGTCACTCCCGAGCGGCACGCGTCCGTCGACGGCCCGGGCACGGTCCGCGGCGTCGATCGGGCTGACCGGGGTCTGGGTGCCGAAGGACGACGGCTGCGCGGCGTCGGACGGGTCCTCCTGCATCGGACCGCCGGCATAAGCGCCGGCGCGGGTCCCCCAGCCGGACGCGTGCGCCAGGCGGAAGAAGCCGATGAGCCGGATCGGCATGAGGAAGAACGTCGACACGATGATGAACATCGGCAGGCGGAAGAAGTCACTCGGCTTCTCGGCCAGGTGGCGCATCTGCCGGATGGCCATGCTGAGCACCGACGAGACGACCATCAGGGCGGCGACGTAGACGAAGCCCGTCGAGAAGCCGTACTGCGACAGGATGCCCTGGTACAGGTTCTCGCCCTGCCCGGTGAAGGCACGGTAGATCCAGCCGGCGATCACGCCGAAGAGCATGAACGGCAGGATGATGTCGGTGATGAAGAACGCCGCGAGCACCGGGGCGTGGCCGAGCATCCACGGCAGCATGCGCAGCGTGTTGTACTGCGAGCCACGGGCCCAGCGGAGCTGCTGCTTGAACAGCTTCTTCACCTGCAGCGGAGCGTCCGTGTAGACCAGCGAGGTGTACTGGTAGACGGTCCGGTACCCCTCCTTGAGCGTGAGGTTCGTGAGCGTGCGGTCGTCGGAGACCTCGAGGAACACACCCATGAACTTCTCGTGCATGAACTTGTCCATGACGCGCATCAGGATGCTCCGCCGGAAGGCGATCGTGCGCCCGGGCAGGCAGCCGATCTGCCCGAGGACGCTCTGCGCGGGCATCGAGTAGAGCGCTCGCGAGTTCTCGAGCCAGTCGGCCCAGCGGGTGATCCAGCTGCGCTCGGGTTCGAGGATGCGCTGCCGGGTCGTGACACCGCCGACAGACTCGTCGGCGAACGGCTTGAGGAGTTCCTCGAGCGCGCCGGGGGTCCAGACGGTGTCCGAGTCGACGAGCACCGTGATGTCGCCGTTGGACATCTCGGTGCCGACCTTGACGGCGTTGCGCTTGCCCGGGATGGGCGTGTGGGTCCAGCGGACGAGCGGGGCGAACTCGTCGCAGACGGCTTCGAGCGCCTCGTTGCGGGCGCCGTTGATGACGACGATGATCTCGCCGGGTCGCTGCTCGACCATGCGACCGATGACGTCGCGGAACAGGTCGAGCGGTTCGTCCACGACGGGGACGACGACGCTGGTGGTACCGACGAAGGTGCCGGTGAACGGGCGGTAGCGGGCGGAGATGACGACCTTGACCAACCAGAGCAACCAGATCACCGCGGAGTACACGGCGAACAGGTAGAACTCGGGGTGGCCTTCGACCATCTGCCTGATCTGCAGAATGAAGGTGAACACTGATCCCTGCTTCAACGTTCGAGGTGGAGATTCCGCGACGTTGGGGAATCAGGGTCGGTTCGGGTGACCCCATTGACGCAGAAACCTGAACCCCCGCGCAACGCGACCCCCGTCCGGGGGCGTTTCGAGCGCGTTACGGGGTACACACTTGTCCCCATCTCCACCGGGACCGGTGGTCCCCCCTCGTGCTGACAGCACTCCTGCGGACCGCGTTCACCCTGTCACTCACCCTGGTGGGCGGCGATCACTGCCGGGAGGCGCGGATCACCGCACCGGGAAACCCCTGTTCACGACAGGGTCACCGGGCGAGTCGGCGCGGACCTCTGGCACGTCTGCCGGCGGCCCGGGGCGTGGTGGTCACGGCGAAGTAACGACGGACCCGTCTGTCCGAATCGGGGTACAGTCCGAAACGAACGGGGGACGGTGCGCGACACGGGGAATTAACCTGCGACGACTCGTCACCTTCGCGTCCGGGGAGCACGCCCGGGCGTGTCGGTGCCGCGTCAGGCGCCGTAGAACTCGCGCTCGAAGACCTGCCGTGCACGTCGGGTGACGCCGAGGTAGTCCTCTTCGAGCTCGCTCGCCGAGCCGGGCGGGTACTCCATCAGCCGCGCGACGCCCTCGAGCTGGACTCGGTCGACGGGCAGGACGTCGGTGGTCTTCCCCGACCAGAGCACCAGCGCACTGCGCGTCCGCGAGGCGAAGCGCCAGGCCGCACCGAGCCGCTCGCCGTCGTCGGCACTGACGAACCCGGCAGCTACGGCACCGTCGAGTGCCTCGAGCGTCGAGGTCGTGCGGAGCGCGGGGAACTCGAGGGCGTGCTGCAGCTGCAGGAGCTGGACGAACCACTCGACGTCGCTGAGCGATCCGCGCCCGAGCTTCAGGTGGCGAGCCGGATCGGCCCCACGTGGCAGTCGCTCGGACTCGACACGGGCCTTGATGCGTCGGACCTCGCGCACCTCGTTCTCGTCGATCCGCTCCGGGTAGCGCGTCCGGTCGGCCAGGTGCTCGAAGTCCCGGAGCAGCTGGGCATCCCCCACGGCGCCACGGGCACGGAGCAGCGCCTGCGCCTCCCACGTCAGCGACCACCGGGCGTAGTAGGCGCCGTAGGACTCGAGCGTGCGCGCCACCGGGCCGTTCTTCCCCTCGGGGCGCAGGTCGATGTCGAGGTCGAGCGGGTGGACGGTGTCCTCGGTGAGCCGGTTCAGCTCGCGCACGATGGTCTGTGCCGTCCGGGAGGCCACCTCGGTCGCCAAGTCCGGGGCGCGGTACACGTAGAGGACGTCGGCGTCGGAGCCGAAGCCGAGCTCACGCCCGCCGTAGCGGCCCATCGCGATGATCCCGAACTCGAAGTCCGCGGGGGCGTCCCGCCGGGCGAGCGCGAGGGCCCCGGCGAGCGTCGCTTCGGTCACGTCGCTGAGTGCAGCACCCAGAGCGTCCACGTCGAGGTGGCCGAGCACCGCAGCCATGCCGAGGCGCAGGGTCTCGCGGCGGCGCGCCGAGCGCAGCAGGCTGGCCGCACCGTCGACGTCGTTGCCGTGCCGCGCGGTCGTCGCGGTCATCTCGGCGAGCAACGAGTCCATCGGGCGGGCACGCAGGAGCGACTCGGGCTCGTCGAGCCAGGCGACGGCCTCCGGGAGCCGCTCGAGCAGACCGGACAGGAACGCCGACTCCGACAGCACGGTGGTCAGCGAGTGCGCAGCCCCGGACGAGTCGCGGAGCATCCGGAGGAACCAGCTGGACTCCCCCAGGGTGTCGCTGAGCCTTCGGAACGCCAGCAGGGCCCGGTCCGGCGCCGGCCCCTCGGCCATCCACCGCAGGAGCACCGGCAGCAGGTTGCGCTGGATCGCCGCACGTCGACTCGTGCCCTGTGTGAGCGCCCGGATGTGCCGCAGCGCACCGGGCGGGTCGACGAACCCGATCGCGCCGAGCCGGTCGACGACCTGGTCGTCGGTCAGCACGATCTCGCCCTCGGTCGTGGCGACGGCGGACAGCAGCGGACGGTAGAACAGCCGCTCGTGCAGGCCGCGGACCTCGAGCTTGACCGCACGCCACCGGGTCTCGAGGGCCGAGGCCGAGGTGGCCAGACCGCTCGACCGGGCGAGGACGCGGAGTTCTTCCTCGTCGGTCGGCATCAGGTGCGTCCGCTGCAGTCGGCGGAGCTGGATGCGGTGCTCGAGGACCCGGAGCAGCGCGTAGTCCGGACCGAAGTGGGCGGCCTCGGCGCGTCCGACGTACCCGGCCGCGGTCAGGGCGTCCATCGCCTCGAGGGTGGAACGGACGCGCACGGACTCGTCGTCACGACCGTGCACGAGCTGCAGGAGCTGCACGGTGAACTCGACGTCGCGCAGGCCGCCCGGACCGAGCTTGAGCTGCCGGTCGACCTCGCCGTCGGGGATGTGGTCGGTGACGCGCTCGCGCATCCGCTGCACCGACTCGACGAACCCGGGGCGCGCCGACGAGCTCCAGACGAACGGTGCGACGGCCTCGGCGTAGCGCGCGCCGAGGTCGGCCGAGCCGGCGATCGGCCGGGCCTTGAGGAGCGCCTGGAACTCCCACGACTTCGCCCAGCGCTCGTAGTACGCGACGTGCGAGTCGAGCGTGCGGACGAGGGCGCCGTCCTTGCCCTCCGGTCGCAGGTTCGCGTCGACCTCCCACAGACCGGGTTCGGCGGCCAGGTCGGTGATCGCGTGGGTCGCGGCGATCGCGATCCGCGTCGAGATGCGGACGGCACGGTCGGTGTCGATGTCGTCGGTGGCCTCGGTGACGAAGATGACGTCGACGTCGCTGACGTAGTTGAGCTCGCGTGCGCCGGCCTTGCCCATCGCGATCACCGCGAGCGGGGTCGCAGCGACGTCGGCGGCCGGGAACGGCACCTCGCGCCGGGCGACGTCGACCGCGGCGTCGAGCGCTGCCCCGGCGAGGTCGGCCAGTCCGGCAGCGACGGCCGGGAACGCCTCGGTCGGCGACGAGTGCAGCACGTCGTACAGGGCGATCTGCGCGAGGTGCCGGCGGTACCGCACCCTCAGGCACATCCGTGCGTCCTCGCCGGTGGCACCGTCGATCGCCTCGAGCAGGGACGCCGTGTACCGCTCCTGCGACCAGGGTGCGACGACGGGCTCGAGCAGCAGTGCGAGCTCGGCAGGACGACGGTGCAGGAACTCGCCGAGACCGACCGAGGCGCCGAGCAGGCGGATCAGCCGCTCCGTCGCCGCCTCGTCCGTCAGGACGGGGCGGAGCTCGTCCGGAGCACGCTCGAGCAGCCGTTCCAGCAGCCGCAGCGCGCCGTCAGGATCCGCGGTGATGCCCCACAGCGCCGGGGTGCCGCTCACCGGCAGCGGCACGACGGAGCCGAACCGCGCCTCCAGGTCGGCGATCCGCTCCAGGCTCTCCGACAGCTCGGCGAAGCCCAGGCGGGCCAACTCGGAACGCGACGACGTCGTCCGACCGGTCATGTGGTGCGCTCTCTCAGAGGGCGCCGAGGTTGGTGTCGAGCTCGAACGGCGTGACCTGGTCGCGGTAGCGCTTCCACTCCTGGCGCTTGTTGAGGAGCACGAAGTTGAACACGTGCTCGCCCAGCGTCTCGGCGACGAGCTCGGAGTCCTCCATCAGGCTGAGGGCGTGGTCGAGGCTCGACGGCAGCTGGCTGTACCCGAGGGCACGACGCTCGGCGTCGGTGAGGCTCCAGACGTCGTGCTCGGCCTCGGCCGGCAGCTCGTACTCTTCCTCGATGCCCTTGAGCCCCGCAGCGAGCAGCAGCGAGTACGCCAGGTACGGGTTCGCCGCCGAGTCGATGCCGCGGTACTCGATGCGCGAGGACTGCCCCTTGTTGGGCTTGTACAGCGGCACGCGCACGAGCGCCGAACGGTTGTTGTGGCCCCACGTCACGAAGGACGGGGCCTCGTCGCCACCCCAGAGGCGCTTGTACGAGTTCACGAACTGGTTCGTGACCGCGGTGATCTCCGGTGCGTGCTTGAGCACACCGGCGATGAAGTGCTTGGCGGTCCGGGACAGCTGGTACTCGCCGCCGGCCTCGTAGAACGCGTTCTGGTCGCCCTCGAAGAGTGAGACGTGCGTGTGCATGCCCGAACCCGGCTGGCCGGAGATCGGCTTCGGCATGAAGGTCGCGTAGACGCCCTGCTCGATCGCGACCTCTTTCACGACCGTGCGGAAGGTCATGATGTTGTCCGCCATCGTCAGTGCATCGGCGTAGCGGAGGTCGATCTCGTTCTGGCCCGGGCCGGCCTCGTGGTGGCTGAACTCCACCGAGATGCCGAGGTCCTCGAGCATCCGGACGGAACGGCGACGGAAGTCGTGCGCGCTGCCGCCGGGGACGTTGTCGAAGTAGCCGGCCTGGTCGACGGGCTGCGGCCCGCCGTCCTTCCACTCGCGGCTCTTGAGCAGGTAGAACTCGATCTCGGGGTGCGTGTAGAACGTGAAGCCACGCTCGCTCGCGCGGGCCAACGTGCGCTTCAGCACGTTGCGCGGGTCGGCGACGGCGGGCTGGCCGTCCGGCGTCGTGATGTCGCAGAACATCCGCGCGGTCGGGTCGACCTCGCCGCGCCACGGCAGGATCTGGAACGTCGAGGGGTCCGGGTGCGCGAGCACGTCGGCCTCGTACGAGCGGGACAGGCCCTCGATCGCGGAGCCGTCGAACCCGATGCCCTCGGCGAAGGCGCCCTCGACCTCGGCCGGGGCGATCGCCACCGACTTCAGCGTCCCGATGACGTCCGTGAACCAGAGTCGGATGAACTTGATGCCGCGCTCCTCGATGGTGCGGAGCACGAAGTCCGTCTGCTTGTCCATGCACGACCTTTCCGTGTATCGGGTGGCCGCGGGCGGGCCTCGTCCCAGGCTAGTGGTCCCGCGGCGTGCGCGGGGCCGTGCGACGCGTCAGTGGTCCGTCACCGTGCCGTCACCGGTGCGTCACTGGTCGTCGGCGTCCCACTTCTCGTTGTTCGCCGCGATCCGGTCGAGCGCGTGCTGCGCTTCCTCGCGCGTGTCGAACGGGCCGATGCGGTCGCGCTGCGGGGACTGCGGACCCTGCTCGACCTGGCCGGTCTTGTCGTTGAACCACCACTGGGACTCGATGCGTTCGTCGCTCATGTCGCCCACCGTACCCAGGTGACGGCCTGGAGGCCCGGTGCCGGTCCGGCGGACCGGCACCGGGCCTCCAGGCAGTGGCGCTCACCCCGTCGGGCCGCAGCAGGGGGCGGTTGCGCTCGGCGCGTCGCGCCGCGGCTAGAGTGGTCGGCATGCCCCGGGACGAACACGGACACCTGACCGCCGGCCGCGTCTCCCCGCTCCGGACCGTCCCGAAGGACATCGAACGCCCGGAGTACGTCGGCAAGGTCGAACCGCACGAGCACGGCCTCGGTGACACGTACTCCCCCGACGAGGTCGAGCGCATCCGCACCGCCGGCCGCATCGCGTCCCAGGCCATCGACGCCGTCGGCGCGGCGATCCGTCCGGGCGTGACCACCGACGAACTCGACCGCATCGGCCACGACTTCGTCGTCGCACACGGCGCCTACCCGTCGACGCTCGGGTACCGCGGGTACCCGAAGTCGCTGTGCTCGAGCCTCAACGAGGTCATCTGCCACGGCATCCCCGACGACACCGTCCTGCAGGAGGGCGACCTCGTCAACATCGACATCACCGCCTACAAGGACGGGATGCACGGCGACACGAACCGCACGTTCATCGTCGGGCAGGCGTCGCAGGAGGTGTCGGACCTGGTGACGCGGACCGAAGAGGCGCTCCGACGCGGCATCAAGGCCGTCGCCCCCGGCCGGCAGGTGAACGTCATCGGCCGCGCCATCGAGGCGTACGCGAAGCGCTTCGGCTACGGAGTCGTCCGCGACTACACCGGCCACGGAGTCGGTCGTGCCTTCCACTCCGGCCTGATCATCCCGCACTACGACGCGCCGCAGTACGACGACGTCATCGAGCAGGGCATGGTGTTCACCATCGAGCCCATGTTGACCCTCGGCGGGATCGAGGCCGACATCTGGTCCGACGACTGGACGGTCTCGACGCGCGACAAGTCGTGGACCGCGCAGTTCGAGCACACCCTCGTCGTCACCGAACGCGGCGCGGAGCTCCTCACCGTCTCCTGACCGGACACCCCTTCCTGACCGGGCACTCCGGCAGGCAACCGAAAGGCACGACAACCTCATGACCTCCCTCGCAGTCGGCGTCGACATCGGTGGTACGGGCATCAAGGGCGCGATCGTCGACGTCGCGTCCGGTGAACTGACCACGGACCGCATCAAGAAGGCCACCCCGGAAGGCGGGAAGCCCCACGACATCACCGCCGTCGTCGCCTCGATCCTCGACGAGCTCGCACCCGCGGCCGACGTCCCCGTCGGCGTGTGCTTCCCCGCGATCGTGCGGGACGGCAAGACCATGTCGGCCGCGAACGTCTCGAAGAAGTGGATCGGCTTCGAGGCCGAAGCGCTGTTCGAGAAGGAGCTCGGCCGCGCGATCCACTTCGTCAACGACGCCGACGCCGCCGGGTTCGCCGAGCAGCAGTTCGGCGCGGCGAAGGGCAAGGACGGCCTGGTGATCGTCACGACGCTGGGCACCGGGATCGGCAGCGCGCTCATCAACGACGGCGTGCTCATCGTGAACTCGGAGCTCGGACACCTGGAGATCGACGGGCACGACGCCGAGTCGCGCGCCTCCTTCGCTGCCAAGGAGCGCGACGACCTGTCGTGGAAGCACTGGGCGAAGCGCCTGCAGACCTACTACTCGACGCTCGAGGCCCTGCTCTCCCCCGAGCTCTTCGTCGTCGGCGGCGGCGTGTCGAAGCAGTACGAGGAGTTCCTGCCGCTGCTCGACCTGCAGGCGGAGATCATCCCCGCGACCCTGCGCAACAACGCCGGCATCATCGGCGCCGCGACCCTGGCTGCCCGGAGCGCCTGACCCGGCGATCGGTCGGACGGTCGAGCCCGCACTGGCCTGCACCGTGCGGCGCGGGAGGTGTTCGGTGCGGTTCGACGCGCCCGGCCGCTGGCGCCGAGGTTCCACGACTCGCCGTCTGCGGTGCGCCGAGGTTCCACGGAGCCCCCTCGTGCGCGCCGACATGCCGAGATCTCGGAACCTCGGGGCGCGGGCACGGGCGGGCGCGGGCACGGGCGCGGGGCCGGTAGACTCGGACCTGCGAATGGGTCGGTGAGACGGTCGCGTCACTCCTCCGGGAGTGCCGAGGAACGTCCGGGCTCCACAGAGCAGGGCGGTGGGTAACACCCACCCGGAGCAATCCGCGAGACAGTGCCACAGAAAGCAGACCGCCGGCGGCAACGTCGGTAAGGGTGAAACGGTGGTGTAAGAGACCACCAGGGGTCCGGGTGACCGGATCCGCTCGGTAAACCTCGCCCGGAGCAAGGTCAGACAGAGGACGCTGAGGCTGCTCGCCGAGTCCTCGGGTAGACCGCTGGAGGCCGACGGCAACGTCGGTCCGAGAGAGATGGCCGTCACCGCCGTGCAAGCGGCGGGACAGAACCCGGCGTACGGCCGGCCCATTCGCCCCACTTCCACGAGACCCGTGCTCGACGCACGGTGCGGCGCTCGCGATCCCGTGCGAGGTTGCACGCTCGGTGCAGCGCCACAAGGCCGCACCGAGCGTGCAACCTCGCACCAGGCGACGGACCCCGCACCGTGCGCCCCCGCACCGCCACACCCCGCACCGTGCACCGCAGACGGGAGGCGCGGTGCCAGCTGGCACCGCGCCTGCCGTCGGCAGCGTGCGAGCGCCTACAGCCCCGACTCGGCGGTCCGCACCAGGATCGCGTCGCTGTCCGGGCACAGCACCACGTCGTCCGGCGCGGCCCGGCGGATGTCCTGCAGGTCCGAGTTGTTCAGCGCCACGCCCGAGGCCGTCGACACCCCACCCTGCAGCAGCGACGCACCGAAGCCGTAGCGAGCACGCTGCCGGTCGTAGAGCGCGAGCAGCTCGGCCGGCACCTTCGCGGCGACGTCGGCACGGGCCTGCTCGGCGGATGCACGGTCGGACGACAGCCGCGCGATCTCGGCGTCACGCTCGGCGACCAGGCCGGAGCGGGCGGCCTCGACGTCGGCGAGCTGCGCCTCGATGTCGCCGACCCGGGCGCGGAGGCCGTCGAGGTTCTCCATGACCTCGAGCTCGGCGGTCTCGAGGCCACCGATGCGCCGCTGCAGCGACTCCAGCTCGTTCTGCAGCCCGGTCGCGTCCTTCGAGTTCGACACGTTCTGCAGCATCGTGGTGTCGCGCTCGACGCGGGCCTGCGCGGTGGCGGTGTCTGACTCGAGACGGGCGAGTTCGCGTTCGGCGTCCTCGACGAGGCCGGTCGCGGCGACGAGTTCGCTGCGCAGCCCGGCCGCCTTGGTGCCGAGTTCGGTGAGCTGGTCGCCCTTCTGCAGCGACGTGATGCGGTGCGCGATGCGGGTGACGTCGTTGTCGAGTCGTTGGACGTCGAGGAGGATGACCTGGTCCTCGGGTGCTGCCTTCATGGTCAGACTCCTTCAGTGGGGGTGGTGGGTTCGGCCGCCGGCAGGACCGCGAAGTCCCACGGGTCGGTGCGGAGGTCGCTCACGGTGACCCGGACGCCGGCGGCGTCGCGCAGTTGCGCGGCCGCGACGTCGAGCCAGAGCCACTCGGTGGCCCAGTGCGAGGTGTCGATGAGGGCGGGACCGCCGCCGAGCAGTGCTTGTTCGCGGAACTCGGACGCCGGGTGGTGGCGGAGGTCGCTCGTGATGTACACGTCGGCAGCGAGGACGGCGGGGTGGCCGAGCAGCGAGTCCCCCGCGCCGGCGCACAGTGCCACGGTGCGGACGGGCTGGTCGAAGTCGCCGGACACCCGGACCCCGGTCGCGGTGGGCGGCAGCAGGTCGACGAGCTTCCGGGCCAGGGCGCCGAGGGTCGTGCCCTCGGCGAGGACCCCGACGCGGCCGATGCCTGTCGCGTCGTCGGTGCCGGCGTCGAGCGGTCGCTGGTCGGTCAGGCCGATCCGGTCGGCGAGCACGGCCGAGGTCCCCGTGGTGACGACGTCGGCGTTGGTGTGGGCCGCGATCAGGGCGCTGCCACCGCGCACGAGGGTCGCGAGGACGCTGCCCTTGTACGTCGACTCGGCGATCGTCGTCACGCCGCGCAGGAGCAACGGGTGGTGCGTGAGCAGGAGCCCGGCACCGAGCTCGACCGCTTCACGTGCGGTCGCGGGGACGGCGTCGACGGCCAGGTGGACGTGCTCGACGGTGGCGTCCGGGTCGCCGGCGACCAGTCCGACGGCGTCCCACGACTCGGCTCCTGCGGCGGGCCACAGGTCTTCGATCACGGCCTGGAGTTCGCGGAGCGTCGGCATCCGGTCAGTCTACCGAGGCGACCGCGTCGGCACCGGCAGCCGGTCCGCGCGGGGTGATCCGGGCCTCCCGGTCAGCGGCGACCGAGCGCACGGAGCAGGCCGGCGACGAGTCGCGACCACCAGCCGGGCCGGGCCGGCTCGTCGGTGCCGGTTTCGGTGCCGGTTTCGGTGTCGACGCTCGCCGGGGCGGCCGTCTCGACGACGGGTACGGCGATCAGGTCCGGCAGCACGACGGGCGTGCTCGCGGTCGTGCCCTGGTGGGCGGTGAGGGCGGCCGCGAACGCGGCACGGTCGATGACCGTCGGCCCGGTGGCGGGCTGGACGAGCGGCGTGGGTCGCGTGTTCGCGGACACCGGCGACACGGCCGGGAGGCCCAGCACCGGTCGCACGGGCTCGTCGCGTTCCGGGGCGACCAGCGCCACGGCCGGGGTCGCCGTGACGACGTCGGCTGCCGGTGCGGCTGCTGCCGCCGGTGCGGGGCGGACCACGGCCACCGCGGGAGCGGGGGCAACGCCGGTCACGACGGCGACCGGAGCGGTCGCGGCACGGCGGGCGGCTGCACGGTCGCGACGGTCCGACTCGGCGGCGGCGTCCTCGAGCAGGTCCGCGAAGACGGTCTGGGCGAAGGCGCGGGCTGCGGTGACCTCCGGGTCGTCCGCGCCGTCGACGGTGGCCTCCCAGGCGGCGAGGCGGGCGAGGTCCTCGTCGCGGCGACGGACCTCGTCCTCGAGCAGGACGATCCGCTCGATGGTGCTGCGACCGGTGGACGACGAGACCTGGATCGCGAGGTCCTCGATGCGCAGGGCGAGGCGCTCCGGCGGTTCGGGGAACGACGGTGCGCAGACGGCGGCGTGCCGGGCGCGGTCGCGGCGGAACGCGGGGGCTGCGGGCGCAGTGCTGGCTTCGGGCGCGGTGCTGGCTTCAGGCGCGGTGCTGGCTTCAGGCGCGGTGCTGGCTTCAGGCGCGGCGACTGCTGCAGCCGCGGTGCTGGGGTCCGGCGTCTGGACGGCGGTGGCGTCGGCCACGGCGCCGGGGCGCTGCACCGGGCCGGTGACGGGCGGGACCACGAGGTCCGCCACGTACGGCGTGCGCGTCGCCGGGGCGTCGCGAAGCCACTCCTCGACCTCGCGACCGAACGGGTCGACGAGGGGGGTGCGTGCACCGGACTGGGTCTCCATGTCCGAAGGATAAATATCGCGCGCGCCGAAACTCGGGACATCCGCGGTGTGTCGCAGCAATCCCTGCCATATCGCCCCGAACGTGAACGGCGTGTCGCCCGTCGCCCCGGGGTCGGGTCAGAGCGTCTGCTCGAACGCGCCGAGGAGCTCCCGACCGGCGGGCCAGGCGCCGACACCGCTGGCGACGTTGACGTGGCCGAGCGGGCCGACCCGGAGCACCGCGGCCCCCATCGTCTCCGCGAACGCCAGAGCACGGTCGGCGGTGCAGTACGGGTCGTCGTCGCTCACCACCAGGCGGGTCGGAACGCGGGCCGCTGCGGTGCCGACCGGGATCGGGCGGGGCGCGGGGAACCCGGAGGCGGCCGCGGGGAAGCCCGGTGCCGCGGGGTCCGGGGGCGCGACGAGGAAGGCGCCGGCGACGGTGGGGCCAGCGGCGCCGGCGGCGGCTGCGACGAGCCAGTCGGCGACGGCGAGCACGCCCAGGCTGTGCGCGACGAGCACCGGCGGTTCGGCGCACGAGGCGACCGCGCGGGAGATGGCCTCTCGCCAGTCCCCCGGGTCCGGCTCACCCCAGGACGCCGGTGCGATGCGGACGGCGTCGTCACCGCGCTCCCGCTGCCAGACGGACTGCCAGTGCTCCGCGTCGGAGTTCCAGATCCCGGGCACGATCACCCACGGTCGAGGTCTGCTCACCCGGGCAGCGTAGCGAACCCCGGACGGACCTAGCGCTGCAGGGTGTCGCGCGGGTACTCGGAGAAGCGCGCTGCGTACGCCGCAGAGAACCGGCCGAGGTGTGCGAAGCCCCACCGCATCGCCACGCTCGCCACGGTCAGGTCGCCCGTCGACGCACGGCGGAGTTCCTCGCGCACCCGGTCGAGACGGATCCCGCGCAGCATCGCGTTCGGGGCTGTGCCGACCTGTCGCTGGAACGCCTGCTGCAGACCGCGGACACTCAACCCGACGTGCTCGGCGACGTCGGTGGTCGAGATCGGCGTGTGTGCGAAGGCGTGCATGTACTCGACGGCCTCGCGGACACGGCCCGTGGCGCCCTGCGGCAGGGGGACGTCCGGGGCCAGCAGCTTGTGCGGGAACGTCCGGAGCAGGGACCGGGCAGTGTCCCGCGCGACCTCGGCCAGGGCGAGCGAACTGACCGACGCCCGACCGAGCACGACCGCCGCGGCACGCTGGACCTGCGCGTTCCAGCCCCGCAGCTCGGCCGTGCGCGGCGTCGCCGTGTGGTCGAAGACGAGCGGACCCGGCTGCGCACCGTGGACCTCAGCCGCGACGCGCTCCAGGGCGGTGCGGTCGAACTGCACCAGGCTCTGCCGGACGTCCTGCAGGTCGAAGGCGAAGGGACGGCCGGTCGGGAACATCATCGGGGTGGCGGGCGTGAACGCGACCTCTTGCCGGCCGATGTCGACGCGCCCGCCGCCGTCCGTGATCCACATGACGACGTACTCGTCGCGGACGTCCAGCTCACCCTGCATGCGGGCGTCGAACCGGGTCGAGCGGAACGACATCACGTCGTCGCCGACGACGCGGAAACGGTACGCGAACGGACGCTCCGTGCGGGTCGCAGTGAAGCCCACACTGGCGTAGGCGTCCTCGTACATGTGCACGGCAGCGTCGAGATCGGCCCCCGACGTCTCGAAGCTGATCCTGGGATCCGGTTCGGCTGTCATCGCGCGAATCGTGACACGGCGGCCAGGAACCCCGGGAATCCCCCGCGGCACCTTGCGGATTGTGGCCCACGGAGTGCGCGAGACGGACGAAGCGACCGGTCGCGTGGTGGCGGTCAGTGACGGGCGCGCAGGACCGTCCACCGGTTCTCGTCGGCGATCCGCTCGTACCGCAGGTCGTCCACGACCATCCGGACCAGGGCGAGTCCGCGACCGCTCTCGGCGAGTCCGTCGGGCAACTCGGCCGACTCGGTGTCCACGGTGGCGGCGACGCCGTCGTCGGAGAGCAGTGCGGCGAACCGGTCCGCTCCGATCTCGAGGCGCAGGCGGCAGGAGACTCCCTCCGGGCGTGTCCCGTGCTCGATCACGTTCGAGGTGAGTTCGACGATCGCGAGCTCGAGGGCCATCCGGTCCTCGACGGAGACCGAGGGTTCGTGCTGCCACACGCCCGCCAGGAACTCGTGCACGGCGGACACGTCGTCCGGCGGGCACGACAACGCGAGCGTGTGCTCGGCGGCCGAGGCGGTCATCACCAGTCGGTGACCGCAGCGTCCCCGTCGGGGTACGTGCGGAGGATCTTGTCGATGTTGGAGAGCTGCAGGACCATCTGCACCTGCTCGGACGGCGCTGCGATGCGGAGGTCGCCGCCCGCCTGCCGCGCGGTCTTCAGGCTGCCGACCAGCGCGCCGAGCCCGGACGAGTCCATGAACTCGACACCGGAGAGCTCGACCACGACGCGGGCACGTCCGTTGTCGACGACCTTCGCGACCGCCTCGCGGAACTCGGGGGCGGACACCATGTTGAGGCGCCCGCTGCACTCGAGTACCGCGGTGTCGGGCTGCGCTTCGTGTACGACGATGTCCATGCCGGGTGGTCTCCTCTGATCGGTGCGCCTTGCAACCAGCAACCTACCGGCTCCGCCGCGTCAGGTCCCGCTGCGATCCCGACGCGTCGCGGTGACCTGCACCACGACGGCTGCGGCCATGAGTGCCGCCATGACCCCGCCCATCGCCAGCGCGGTCCCGCCGAGCGCGCCGGCGAGCGGTGTCCCGAGGCCGCCGATCCCGAACGTCAGGCCGCCCTGCAGGGCCGCGGCCGTCCCCGGGTGCGCCGCCCCGACGTGCTGCGTCCGGGTCATCGCCGCGGGCAGCACGAAGCCCCACGCACCCGTGACGACCGCGAGGGCGCACCAGACCGGCACCGGACCGAGGTCGAGCAGCGCCGAGACGAGGACCGCCGCCGCGCCCGCGGTGCCGACGAGCAGTCCGACGGTGAGCAGGGAGTCCTCGGAGAACCGTCCGACGACCCGGCCGAACACCAGCGTGGTGACGATCATCATCGAGGCGTTCGTGGCGAAGACCAGCGTGTACATGCCCTCGGAGAAGCCGAACTGGGTCTGGAACACGAACGAGCTGGTCGCGATGTACGCGAAGAACCCCACGGTGGACAGCACCCCGCTCAGCACGTAGGCCCGGAACCGCGGGATCGCCAGCAGTTCGCGGATGCGTCGACCGTTCGCGGCGAAGCCCACGCCCCCGCGTCGCTCCGGCGGCAGGGTCTCGCGGAACCGCAGCACCACCATCGCGAAGAACAGCGCGCCGAGCACCGCGAGCACGACGAACATGATCCGCCACGTGCCGAACGTCAGTACGGCCCCTCCGGCCAGCGGTGCCACGACGGGGCCGATCGCGTTGATCGCGGCGAGCGTGCCGAAGACCTTCGCCATCCGGGTCCCGCTCGCCACGTCCGACACCATCGCCCGGCCGGCGACCGCTCCGGCCGCCCCGCCGAGCCCCTGGGCGATGCGGGCGAGGACGAGCGTGACCACGTCCGGCGCGAGGGCGCACCCGACCGAGGCGAGCGCGAACACCGCGGTGCCGACGACGAGCATCGGCCGCCGACCGACCCCGTCGCTGACGGGTCCGACGAGCAACTGCCCGACCGCGAAGGCGACGAGGAACGCCGTGAGCGACAACTGCACGGCACCGGGGGTCGTGCCGAGGTCGTGGGCGATCTGCGGCAGCGCCGGGATGTACATGTCGGTGGCGAACGGCGACACCCCGACGATCAGGGCCAGCGGCACGATCGGCGGCAGGGTGGTCGTGGTCGGTTTCCGGGTGCGCTCCGTCGTCACGACCGACACGCTACGCGCACCCGAATCGATTCGACGGGCCCTGCGCGCCGCTCACGTCCGCCGACTGGTCGCGAACCGTCGCGCGGCGACCGGGCAGCCGACGTCGCGTGACCGCTCGACGGTGCAGCCCTGGACGTGCGCGGTGGCGGACGGGAGGCCCGGGACAGCGCCGCCACGGGCCTCCCGTCCGCCACCGCGAGCGGTCACGGCGCGCCGCTCACGTCCGCCGAGTGGTCGCGAACCGTCGCGCGGCGACGACGGAGCCGACGGTTCGTGACCACTCAGCGGTGCGGAGCCGGGCCGGCCGGGGCGGACCGTCCGGCGTCAGCCGGTGTTCTGCAGGCCGGCGGCGATCCCGTTCACGGTGAGCAGGAGCAGACGGTGGTCGGCGTCCGTCGGGTCGGTGCTGCCCGTCGTCCGGATGGACCGGAGCGCGCGGAGCTGCAGGTGCGACAGGGCGTCGACGTAGGGGCTGCGCAGGCGCACGGCCCGGGCCAGGACCGGACGGTCCTCGAGCACGTCGCTGCCACCCGAGATCCGGAGCACCCAGTCACGGGTCCGCGTCATCTCGTCGAGCACCTTGGCGGCGAGGTCGTCGCGGTCCGCGAGCTCGAGGTACCGGCGGGCGATGTGCTCGTCGGTCTTCGCGAGCGACATCTCGACGTTCTTGATCATCGCGCCGAACAGCGGCCACTCGGCGTAGGCGGCACGCAGGACGTCGACGTCACCGACCGCCTCGAGCGCGGAGCCGAGCCCGTACCAACCGGCCAGGTTGATCCGCGCCTGGGTCCACGAGAACACCCACGGGATCGCCCGGAGGTCCTCGAGCGACTCGACCGACAGCCCGCGGCGGGCCGGGCGGGAGCCGAGCGGGAGCAGCCCGATCTCCTCCATCGGGGTGACCCGAGCGAACCACGGAGCGAAGCCGTCCGCCTTGACCAGGTCGTAGAACGCGACGCGCGAGACGTCGTCCAGCTGCTGCGCGAGGTCGGCGAACCGGGTGGCCGCAGCGGCCGTGCGCGCCTCGTTGGACGGCGATGACGCGAACAGGGTGGCCGAGGCCATCTGCTCGAGGTGGCGGGCCGCGATGTCCTGGTCGCCGTACTGCGCGAAGATGACCTCGCCCTGTTCGGTGAGCTTCAGGCGACCGTCGATCGATCCCGGCGGCTGCGCGAGGACGGCCTCGTTGGCCGGCCCGCCACCGCGACCGAGCGAACCGCCGCGGCCGTGGAACAGTGTGAGCTCGACCTCGTTGTCCCGCGCCCAGTCGGCGATGCGCGCCTGGGCGTCGTAGAGCGCCAGGTTCGCGGAGACAGGACCGACGTCCTTCGACGAGTCCGAGTAGCCGAGCATGACCTCGAGCCGACGGCCGGTCGCGGCCAGGCGACGCTGGAACGTCTCGGTGCGAACGGCCTCGTCGAGGATGTCGACGCTGGCGTGCAGGTCGGCGAAGGTCTCGAACAGCGGGATGACGTCGAGCACCGGCGCGGCCTCGGGCGAGCCGAGTGCGGCGACGGCGAGCTCGTGCACGTTCGCCAGGTCCGCCGCCGACTGCGTGAAGGACACGATGTACCGGCTGGCGGCGCGGACGCCGTAGCGGTCCTGCAGGTCGGCGATGGTCCGGAAGACCGCGAGGACCTCTTCGGTGGTCTCGCTCAGCGCGCCGCCGGCCCGGATCTCCGCCAGGGCCGTGCGGTGCACCTGCGAGTGCTGCCGGACCTCGAGCTCGGCCAGGTGGAACCCGAAGGTCTCGACCTGCCAGATGAGGTTCTGCAGCTCACCGTTCGCCGGCCGGATCGCGCCGGCGGCGACGAGCGACGCCTGGATCGTCCGGAGGTCGGCGAGCAGGGCGTCCGGGCCGTCGTACGCGAGCGGCGTCGTGCCCTGGCGGGTGGCCTCGATGCGCGCGGCGGTGAACAGGAGCGCGCGACGGTGGGTCTCGTTCGGGGCGCGGACGCCGATGCGCTCGGCGATGCCCGGGTCGAGCGACTCCTGCGCCGCCACGAGCGCGGCGAGCCCGGCGTCGGCCGGGGTGTCGCTCGCGTCGAGGGTCAGGGCGCTACCGATGCGGGTGGTGGCGCGGGTGAGCCCGATCAGGATGTGCTCGGCCGCGATCTCCGCAGCCTGGCGCGTGATGTCGGCGGTCACGTGCGGGTTGCCGTCGCGGTCGCCACCGATCCAGGTGCCGAACCGCACGAACGCGGGTGCCGTCACCGGTGCGCGACCGGCGTCGTCGCCCTGCAGCCGGTCGTCGAGCAGGCGGTAGACCTGCGGGACGATCTCGAACAGCGTCTGGTCGAAGACGCTCATGGCGGTGCGGACCTCGTCGAGCGGGGTCGGACGGGTCGTGCGGAGCGGCGAGGTGCGCAGGAGCGTCGTGATCTCCTCGAGCAGCCGTCGCTCGTTCTCGGCACGTGCCGTGGCGTTCTTCGAGCGGTCGCGCTCGTCGATGAGGTCCGTGACGCGCCGCACGCCCGTGGTGACCGCACGACGGCGGGCCTCGGTCGGGTGTGCGGTCAGCACCGGGTGGAACCGCAGCGTCCGGAGTCGCTCGGCCGCCTCGGCCTCGCCGACCTCGGCCACGAGTTCCGCGTAGGTCGCGGGGAACGAGTCACCGGCCAGGCCGCCGTCGTCGCCGCGCTGCCGGAGCACCCGCACGCGGTGGTGCTCCTCGGCCAGGTTCGTGAGGTGGAAGTACGTCGTGAAGGCCTGCGCCACCGCTTCGGCGCGCTCGGCCGACATCGCGGACACGAGGGTCTGCGCGCGGGCAGCACCCTCGGCGTGGTCGCCCTCGTAGGCGTCGATCACGGCCGCACGCAGCGACTCCACGTCACGCAGCAGCTCGTCGCCACCGTTCTCGCGCAGCACCCGGCCGAGCAGGTTGCCGAGGTAGCGCACGTCGGCGCGCAGGTCACTGTCGACCGCGCCGCTGACGTCGTCCCGAGCGCGCTCATGGCGCGCCGATCCGTCGATCGCCGTCATGGGGTCCTTTCGGGGTCGTCCGGGAACACCGTCCCGGCTCCGAGCAGCGTATCGGCCCGTGGCCACCCGTGACGTCGACCGTCCGGACGGACCAGCGGGCAGGGTGCCCGGAACGCGGACGCGCGCGCAGCGCGGGCATGCAGGGGGGACGCCGGGATCGCGACGCGTGGCGGGAGCACCCCTGCAGTTGCGACGCGGTCCGCGATCCCGGCGGGTCTGTGGTCGGCGCGGATCGGCTCGGATCAGCGCGGATCGGATCGGCTCGGTTCAGCTCGGTTCGGCGAGCTGGGCCTGCGCGGCGGAGTGGACCTCGACGATCTGCACCCGCGCCGAGCGGCGGTCGGTCAGCGGCGACGTCCAGGGCACGATGACCTGTTCCTCGTCGCCGTCGTCGAGCCGGGCGAGCCAGACACCGGCGATCGCATCGATCTCGGTCATCGTCGCGGCCACCGCGGTCGCGGCCCCGTTCGCGCGGACGATCGCCAGGTTGTCGACCGCGTGGTCGACGTTCATGTGCCGGAGGATCGCTCGGCGCGCCTCGTCGTCGAAGGGCTCGGTCACGCGGTCACCGCCACGTCGCCGGCGCCGTCGGTCACCGGGCGACGCCGGGCGTCGAGCCCCTCGAGCAGGCCGTTGTTGAGCGAGTACGCCAGTTCGACCTCGGCGATGACCCGCTCCTGCTCGTCGGCCGTCCACGGCGCCGCGTCGAGCTGCGCACGGTAGGTGTCCTTGAAGGCACTCGGGTCCGCGACCTGGTCGAAGATGTAGAACAGGACGCCGTTCGTGTCGAAGCCGAACTGGTCGGAGAGCATCCGACCGATCATCTGCCCGCCGGACAGATCGCCGAGGTACCGCGTGTAGTGGTGCGCGACGAAGCCGCCCGGCCACTCGGCCGCGACCTCGTTGAGCCGCCGCACGTACGCCGTCGTGGCGGGGAGCGGGCAGACCAGCTCGGACCAGTCCGGGCCGATCAGGTACTCGAGGTCGGCGCGGATGGCCGGCATCCGGGTGAGCTGCGAGGTGACGAACGGTGCCGCCACCGGGTGGTCCGCCATCCGTTCGGCTGCACGTTCGAGGGCGTCGTAGACGAACGAGTACTGTCCGAGCAACGCCGCGTAGTCGGCGACGTCGCACTTCCCGCCGAGCAGGTCGTGCATGAAGCCGTTCCCGGCCGAGGAACCGTGCGAGCGACGCGTGCGCTTGCGCAGCAGCTCGGAGAACGGGATGACGGTCGTGTCCATGAGGTAAGGCTAACCTTAGTTCGACAAACGTCAAGCAGGAGAGAGGACGCTCGTACCGATGAGCTCCAAGCCCAAACGCCCCCAGCACGTCTTCGTCGTCGACCGGACCGAGCGACTGTCGCCCCACATGGTGCGCGTCCACCTCGGTGGCCCGGCCTTCGACGACTTCGTGGGCACGGCCGACCCGGACAAGCTGGCCGCCACCGACAAGTACGTCAAGCTCCTGCTCGCCAAGCCGTCGCTCGGCCTCGAGCCCCCGTACGACCTCGAGGAACTGCGCGAGACGCTGCCGAAGCAGGACCGACCGGCCCGCCGGACGTACACGGTGCGGGCCGTCGACCACACCGCGAAGACGATCGCCGTCGACTTCGTCGTGCACGGCGACGACGGGCTCGCCGGGCCCTGGGCCGCAGCGGCGCAGCCCGGCGACAAGCTCGCGCTGTCCGGTCCCGGCGGTGGCTACGCGCCCGTCGACGACCCGGACGTCACCCACGTCCTCCTCGGCGACGACAGCGCCCTGCCGGCCATCGGCGCCGCGCTGGAGTCGATGTCCGACACGGCCACGGGCGTCGCCCTGGTCGAGGTCGCCGGCCCTGCCGACGAGCAGGAGATCGCGCACCCGGCCGGGGTCGACCTGCGGTGGCTGCACCGCGACGCCACCGGCGCCCAGCCGGGCACGCTCCTGCTGGACGCGGCCCGGGCGCTGCCCCGTGCCTCCCGGCCGGTCCAGGTGTTCGCACACGGCGAGCGGACCGCGATGAAGGCGATCCGTCGGCTGCTGCAGGACGGCTGGGGGCTGGAGAAGCGCGAGATGTCGCTGTCGGCCTACTGGGCGCTCGGCCGCGGTGAGGACCAGTTCCAGGAGGAGAAGCGCGAGCCGGTCGGCGTGATCTTCACCGACTGACGGGTCTCGGCCTGCACGGTTCTTCCCAGAGCGGTTGCGGTGGGAAGCGGGAACGGGCGTACCTGGTCGTTCCAACCGACCAGGTACGCCCGGTTTCGGCAGGTATGCACCGGTCCGGCTCGGGCGCGCCCCGGTCCCGGTAGGTACGCCCGGTTCTTCCCAGAGCGGTTGCGGTGGGAAGCGGAAACGGGCGTACCTGGTCGTTCCAACCGACCAGGTACGCCCGGTCTCGGCAGGTACGCACCGGTCCGGCACGGGTGCGCGGGTGCGCAGGTGCGCAAGGCGGTCGGGAGGCCCGGGGCGCGTCGGTGGGTCCGGCTAGCGTTCCGGGCATGGTCACCTCGTCGTGCTGCGTGCCGGGTTGCGCGGGTCCCGCTGCGGACGCGCTCGCGGGCGTGCCCCTGTGCGCGACGCACGTCACGCTGGTGACCGAGTTCGCGGCCGAGCACGTCGGCGTCGAGGACACCCTGCCGGGCCCGTGCCCGGTGTGCGGATCCCGTGTCGGGGTGCGGTTCCCGACGGGCTTCGTCTGCGCACGGTGCGAGTGGCGGTGGGGCGACGTGCCCGACGGCGACCTCGCTCCCCCGCGGGTCGACGTCGTGTACTACCTGCGGATGCGCGACGACTTCGGCGACCGGGTGAAGATCGGCACGACGATGAACCCGAGGCAGCGGCTGGCCGCGATCCCGCACCAGGACCTCCTGGCGTTCGAGCGGGGCGACCGGTCACTCGAACGTCGGCGGCACGCGCAGTTCGCGGCCACCCGGTACCCCGGCACCGAGTGGTTCCGGGCGACACCGGACCTGCTCGCGCACGTCGACGCCGTCGCCGCCGGTGTGGACGACCCGTGGGACGTGCACGCCCGGTGGACGAGCGAGGCACTCGCCCTGCGCGGCTGACCGAGCGGACCGGAACGCGTCCGCGCCAGCGGCCCGCCCACGTCGGCAGCCCGCCCACGTCGGCGGCCCGCCCAGGCCGGTCAGGCCGCGCGGAGCATCCGGTCGGCGGTGCGCAGGGACAGCGCCATGATCGTCAGCGCCGGGTTCGCGATGACGGCGCTCGGGAACACCGAGTTGTCGGCGATCCACAGGTTCGGGACGTCCCACGAGCGGCCGTCCGGGTCGACGACCGAGGTCTCGCGGTCCGCGCCCATGCGTGCCGTGCCGATGGTGTGTGCGGTGCGCTCGAGGACCCGGACGTCCTTGCCGCCGGCGGCCTCGACGATGGTCGTCATGGTGCGGACGGCGTGGCGGCGGATCGCGTCCTCGTTCGCGCCCGGGGTGAACGAGACCCGGGCTCGTGGCACGCCGTGCTCGTCGACCTCGTCCGCGAGGACCAGCCGGTTGTCGTCGTACGGCAGGCACTCGGCGTTGATGCCGACGCCCGCGGAGTGCGGGTAGTCCTGCAGCGCCCGCACGAGCTCCGCGCCGCGCAGGCCGCCGCCCCGGATGAGCGTGTTGGCGAAGGTCTGCGGCTGCACGCCGAGGCTCTGGATCAGGTACCCGCCGGCGAAGTCCGCGTCGGCGGGGCGGACGAAGTCCTCGGTGATGATCGACGACGGGTAGCCGCGGTAGGAGCGCATCGACTCGTCGAACCGTGCCCAGACCTGGGTGGCGCCGTGCGCGGTGAAGTTCCGGCCGACCTGGCCGTTGCTGTTCGCGAGCCCGGTGTGCAGCAGCAGGCGCGGGGTCTCGATGCCGCCGGCGGCGAGCACGAGGGCCCGGCAGCGCTGCCGGTATTCGCGGCCGTCGTGGGTGTACAGCACGGCGCTGACCTCGCCGGAAGCATCGAGCTCGATGCCGTGCACGAAGGAGTCCGGCCGGATCTCGGCGCCGAACGCCACCGCGGCGGGCAGGTAGGTGGTATCCATCGAGACCTTCGCGCCGTTGCGGCAGCCCTGGTGGCACGAGCCGCAGGAGACGCAGGCGTGCCGCAGGCCGTGGTGCTCCTGGTGGCGGTCCTCGGTGGTCAGCCCGACGGGGGCATCGGTCGCGGTGATGCCGGCGGCCGCCGCCCCGCGCATCATCATGTCCGACGAGGCGTTGCGCGCCGGCGGACGCATCCGGTAGCGGCGCGACGGGTCCCACGGGTAGTGCTCGGGTCCGGCGACCCCGACGTCGTGTTCGACCTGCTCGATCCAGCCGGTGAGCTCGGCGTGGCTGATCGGCCAGTCCTCGCCGACACCGGACGCGGAGCGGAGCGACAGGTCGTGCGTGCTCGGACGCGGGGTGAACGCGCCCCAGTGCAGCGTCGAACCACCGACCCCGGTGCCGCTGTTGTTCGGACCGAACGCCGTCGGTGCGCCGCCGCCGCTCAGCCGCTCGTCCATCCAGTTGATGTCCCCGGGGGCGGCGACTTCGTCGGGCACGTGGTCGCCCGGCTCGGTGTTGCGACCGGCCTCGAGGGCGACGACCCGTAGGCCACGTCGGGCCAGGGATGCCAGCAGGGGCGCTCCGCCGGCTCCGGTGCCGACGACCACCACGTCGACGACGTCGTCCGTGCCGTAGGTGCGCTGTCCGTCGAGTCTCATCGTGCTGCTTCCGTCGTCGTGGTGCCGTCGTGCGTGTTGTCGTGCGTGTCGTCGCGGGTGCGCTCGCGACGGTCGGGTGCCGCTGGCTCCCAGGCCTCGCGCTGGTCGGCGGCGAGCAACTCGAAGCCCTGCTTGCGGACGCCGTCGCCGCCGTTCGCGAAGCCGTCGAAGTCGATCGCCGCCATCGTCGCGGGGTGCGCGAGCCAGTGCTTCACGAGGTCGACGCTGGCGTCCTCGTACCAAGCGCGCAGCTGCGCTGCATCCATCTCGGTGTCCAGCACGGCGTCCACCACGGCGTCGCGTCCGGCATCGGGCACACCGTCGACGCCGTACCGACCGGCGGCCACGTCCTGCAGGGCGCCGTCGAGCACGCCGTCCTGTGCCGGCCCGGCGAGCACGTCGAGCGCTGCCCGGTACGCCTCGAGGTCGGTGGGCATGCCGTCGACGCGCCATCCGTCACCGAGCCCCGCGGCGAGCTGGTCGTCGACGCGCAGGGCGAGGTCCACCTGACCGTCGCCGGGCTGCGGCACGACGATGCGCGCGATCGCACGGAGGGTGTCGAGTTGCCGAGCAGTGAGCGCTCGCGGTTCGGCGGTCGGGTCATCGGGCAGCGCCCGGGCCGCCAACAGGGAGCGCATGCGCGCGCTGACCCGCGGCGAGGCGATCACCCGTGCCTGCTCGACGGGCACGACGGGCGCCCCGGTGAACCGGCGGGTCCAGAAGTCGCGGATGCGGTCCGCCACCGCCTCGGGCTGCTCCCACGGCAGCAGGTGGGCAGCACCCTCGACGACGTGGAGTTCCGAGTCGGGCCAGTGCGGCAGCGTCAGGCGCCGCTGTGCCTCGGCGTCCAGATCGCCGTCCTCGGCACCGGCGAGCACGAGTGCCGGCACCGGGTTCGGGGCCGCGTCGGACCAGTCCTCGCGGCTGCCGCGCGTGAGCCACGCCGTCCACGCACCGGGATCGGCGCGCTCGACGTCCTGCACGGCCGTCGTGTGTCGCTCGGGCGCCAGGGTGGACGCGGTGTTCGCGTCGACGAACTCGGCGGCGTGCGCCGCGCTGATCGGGCCGTCCGCCGCCCAGGACAGCATCGCGGCGCGGCGGTCGTCGTCCATCGGTTCGGGCGCCAGCGGCGAGGCCGCGAGCAGCACCACGGCGCGCAACCCGAACAGGCCGTTCGCGCCGGACATCGTCCGGTCCGCGACGACCGTGGCGACCTTGCCCCCCATGGAGTGACCGACCAGTACCCACTCGCTCGCGCCACTGGCGCCGATCGCGCGCTCGACGAGGACGGCCATCTCCTCGACGGTGGTGCCGGACGACGCCGGGCTGCGGCCGAAGCCGGGCAGGTCGATCCCGATGAGTTCGAGGTCGTCGCGGATCAGGGCGCGGCGGAGCAGGGCGAACTCCTCGGAGCTCGCCCCCAACGCGTGGAGGCAGAACGCAGGGGTCACTCCTCTTGCCTACCGGTCGCTCCGCGGTGGACCCAGGCGGGGTGTACCCCGTCGGCGGATCCTGTACCCCGATCGGTCACCGTGCGTACGCGTCCACGAAGAGGTCGCCGCGGATCTCCCGCAGGGTGTCGGCGAGCCGATCGACGGTCCGGCCGGAGATGCCGGACACCTGCAGGTCGTACGGCCCGAGCGCCGGCAGGCGTCCGGTGCGGATGCGAACGACCTCCCAGCCGACGGCACGGACGGCGCGGTCCTTCCGGCGGTCGGTGTCCTGCCGCGGGCCGACGTGCTCGAGGCCGTGGCGGCCGGTCGAGTCGTACTCGATCGCGACGCGCAGCTCGGGCAGGATGATGTCCGGCCAGACCTCGACGTGGTCGAAGAACGGCCGGTCGAGGCGGATCGCGGAGTGGTCGTAGGTGAACGCGAACCGGTCGGACAGCGCCGCGCGCAGCTCCGCCTCGACCGCGGAGGCCGTCGCCGGGGCGCAGACGCTCGTGAAGGACTCGCCCGAGGGCAGCCGCGGGGTCTTCGGGCAGATCGTGCGGGGCACCGGCTGACTCGGACGTCGCGGCGTGCCCGGCGCCGGTCGACGTGCGCGGGTGCGGCTCGAGGCGACAGCACCCGCCGGGGTGCCGCGGGAGGGCGCGGCCGGCAGGGTCTGGCGACCGGTGGCCCGGACGACCCGCTGCGGGACCGGCACCTGCGACGGCCAGTCGGACGGCAGGACCGGCCAGCGCTGGGGCTGCGCCTGCACCGCGCACTCCGGGCACCACACCGAGCGTCGGCGTTCACGACCCGGCCGGGACCGCTGTTCGGACGGCGTGGCGACGAAGACGTGGCCGACGTCGCACTCCCACGTCAGCAGGACCTCGGCCGCCGGCGGGACCTGGGTCAGGACGACGCCGTGGTTCCAGTCCGGGTGGTACTGCCGGATGAGCACCGGGTACGGCGCCCAGTCGGCGCGGAACTGCCCGACGGCGTACGGCACCGCCTCGCCGCGCGACCACTGTCGGCGGCGCCACCACGCGTCGACGGGTTCGGCCACGTCCACACGCTAGGCACCGCCACCGACACTGCGGGAAACCGGGGTGCGCTCAGCCCGCGAGGGCCTGCTTCGCGTAGGCGACGAGCGCGTTCGCGTGGCCGTGGCCGAGCCCGTGCTCGGTCTTCAGCCAGGCGACGACCTGCATGTGCGGGTGCTCGTCGAGCTGCTCGGTGACCAGGTCGAGCCACTCCTGGACCGGGCGGCCGTAGGTCTTCTCGATGCTCGGGAAGTACGACGCCGGCCCCTTCGCCGTGCTGCCGTCCGCCGGGGGCGCTGGAGCGGTCACACGGTGCGCTGTCATGGCAGAACAGTACTGCGCACCCGGCGTCACGGAACGTCACGCGCGCGGCGACTGTGACGCAGCGTTCCGCCCCGTAGCGGTGTGTTTCACGGTGCGTTGTCCAGGCACCGCGACCCTTCTACGGTCGCGACATGACCGACACCAGAACGGGACTGCCCCGCGACGCGACCAGCGCCGTCGCCGGCACCGACGGGGTCGACGCGACCGGCGTCGACCACGCGGCCGGAGCGCCGGACGCACCACGGGCCTCCCGGCCGACCGTCGCGAGCGACGCGACCGACGCGACCGTCGCGACCGACGCGACCGACCCGGCCGACGCGACCGACACCTCCGTCGACGCCGCCGGACGCGCCGCGCTCGACCGACCCGTCCTCCCGCTGCGGCACCCGCTGCGCTGGATCGCCGCGGCCGTCGTGCTGGTGGTGCTCCTGAACTTCGTCGAGACGCTGTTCACGAACGAGTCGTGGGGCTGGCCGGCCGTCGGGAAGTGGCTGTTCAGCCCGGCGATCCTGACCGGCCTGCAGCTCACGCTCCTCGCGACGGCGCTGAGCGCGGTCATCAGCTTCACCGGCGGCATCGTCGTCGCGATCGCCCGGCTCTCGCGCAACCCGGTGCTGTCCGGGTTGGCGTGGGGCTACGTCTGGCTGTTCCGCTCCGTGCCGCTCATCCTCGTGCTCGTCTTCCTGTACAACCTCGGGTCGCTGTACCCGACGATCGGCATCGGGATCCCGTTCGGGCCGCAGGTCGAGGTCACCACGACCAACGTCCTCGGCGACCTGGCCATCGGGGTGATCGGCCTGAGCCTGAGTGAGATCGCCTACGCCTCCGAGATCGTCCGCGCCGGCGTGCTCGCCGTCGACCACGGCCAGCACGAGGCCGCGCAGGCCCTCGGGCTCCCCCGGCGTCGCCAGTTCGTGCGGGTGATCCTGCCGCAGGCACTGCGGTCGATCGTGCCGGCGTTCGTGAACCAGGTCGTCGGGCTGCTCAAGGCGTCGTCGCTGCTGTTCTACGTGTCGCTGCTCGACCTGTTCGGAGTCGTGCAGAACCTGTCGAGCACCTACCCGACCGACATCATCCCGCTGCTCGTGGTCGCGACGCTCTGGTACCTCGCGCTCACCAGCGCGGTGTCGGTCGTGCAGTACTACGTCGAGCGGTGGACCGCCCGCGGCTCGGTCCGGGCGTTGCCGCCCACGCCGTTCCAGCGGGTGCGGGCCGCCGTGCGTCGCGGTTCCGGACGTGGGTCGGGACGGCCTGGAGGCCCGGATCGCGCCCGGCAGGCCGCCTCCGGCGCGCGCGTGGTCGCGTCCGGCCCCGCTTCCACCATCGACGACAGGACCATCTGATGAGCGCAGCGATCAGCATCCACGGAGCCGTCAAGGCGTTCGGTGACACGGTCGTCGTCGACGGCGTCGACCTGTCGTTGCCGTCCGGGAGCGTCACCGTGGTGCTCGGCCCGTCGGGGTCCGGCAAGTCCACGCTGCTGCGCGCGATCAACCACCTCGAACCGCTCGACCGCGGCGTCGTCACGGTCGGCGGCGAGACGATCGGCGTCCGGCTCCGGACCGGGCGCGACGGGGTCGCCCGGTACAAGGAACTCCCCGAGCGCCTGATCCTGCGGCAGCGGTCGCGGATCGGCTTCGTGTTCCAGCACTTCAACCTGTTCCCGCACCTGACCGCGCTCGAGAACGTGGCCGAGGGGCCGATCGCCGCCGGGGTCCCCCGTGCCGTGGCGCGCGACCGTGCGGCGGCCCTGCTCGAGCGCGTCGGACTCGGCGACCGTGGCGACACCCGGCCGCGGCAGCTCTCCGGCGGGCAGCAGCAGCGCGTGGCCATCGCGCGGGCACTGGCGCTCGCGCCGTCGGTCGTTCTGCTCGACGAGCCGACCTCGGCGCTCGACCCGGAGCTCGTCGGCGAGGTGCTCGGCGTCATCCGGGGGTTGGCGGACACGGGCACCACGCTCGTCATCGTCACGCACGAGATCGCCTTCGCCCGCGAGGTCGCCGACCACGTCGTGTTCCTCGACCACGGCCGCGTCGTCGAGCAGGGCTCCCCCGCCCAGGTGCTCGACGATCCGCAGCACGCTCGCACGCGGGACTTCCTGTCCCGCGTCCGCTGACGCCGTCCCCTCGACGTTCCTTCTTCCCCTTCCACCCGATCCCAGGAGAACCATGTCCCCCACCACCCCCGCACGCTGGCGGAACCGCGCCGGCGCCCTCGTCCTCGCCACCGGAGTCGTCGTCGCCCTCGCCGGGTGCGCCACGTCGGCGTCCGCCGGCTCTGGCTCCGGCTCCGGCTCTGGCGGCGCGTCGGACGGCACGGTCACGATCGGCGCCGCGTCGAACGGTGCCGCCACCGAGACGAAGGTCACCGTCGACGCGGACGAGAAGCTGCACGACGAACTCCCCGCGTCGATCAAGAAGTCCGGCAAGCTCGTCGTCGGCATCGGTGCGCTGCCGGCCGGGTTCCCGCCGCTCGCGTTCACCGGCGACGACCAGAAGACGCTGACCGGCTCCGAGCCCGACCTCGGTCGTCTCGTCGCCGCGAAGCTCGGCCTCGAGGCCCAGGTGCAGAACGCCACGTGGGACAACCTGTTCGTCGGGATCGACGGCGGCAAGTACGACGCCGGGTTCTCGAACATCACGGTGACCGAGCAGCGCAAGGAGAAGTACGACTTCGCCTCGTACCGCCAGGACAACCTCGCGCTGCAGGTGCCGGAGGACTCCTCGTTGACGTTCGACGGCGACCCGTCCGTGCTCGCCGGCAAGACCGTCGCCGTCAGTTCCGGCACCAACCAGGAGCTCATCCTGCTCGGCTGGAAGGCCGACCTGGCGAAGCAGGGCAAGACGATCTCGATCAAGTACTACCCGGACGGCAACGCCGTGAAGCTGGCGCTCGACTCCGGCAAGATCGACGCCTACTTCGGGCCGAACCCGACGGTCGCGTACCAGAACACGTTGAGCGCGGACGGCGCGAACCCCACGAAGACGGCTGGCACGTTCTCCGGCGCGGGCGGGGACCTGCAGGGGCTCATCGCGGCGACGACGAAGAAGGACAGCGGGCTCGCCGAGCCCATCGCGGACGCCATCGACGAGCTGATCGACGACGGCACGTACGCGAAGTGGCTGAAGTCGTACAACCTGTCGAACGAGGCCGTGGAGCACTCCGAGGTCAACCCCGAGGGGCTGCCGCTCGACGCGAGCTGAGCCGGGTTCGGGCGGGTCCGAACGACTCGGAACGACTCCCTCGATGTCGCACGACGTCGAGGGAGTCGTTCTGTGCGCGCGCGGGTGGTCGGCGCCGATGCGGAACGACATCGTCGACGTCGCACGACGACCACGATGTCGCTCGTTGCGCGTGCATCGTCCGACATTCCACGAGGCGATCGACGCGTGCATCGTCGGAACATGCACGCGCACTCGATGCATGCGCAAGAGACGACGATCCACCTGACGATCGACGGGTGGATCGTCGGAACATGCACGCGCACGGACCGCACGCGCACCGACCCCGAACGACATCGTCGACGTCGCACGACGACCACGGTGTCGCTCCTTCCGCGCGCCACGGTTGCACGCGCGCACGAACGACGAGCCCGATGTCGCGCGACGTCGAGCTCGTCGTTCCGGGTCGACACGGACCAGTACGGTCAGCGCACCCCGGCACCCACGCCAGCCCCGGCACGCACAGCACCAGCACCAGCACCCGCACCCCGCGCTGCCCATTCCGCCGCGAGCAGCTCGTACGAACGCACCCGGGCGTCGTGGTCGTGCGTGATCGTCGTCACCAGGAGCTCGTCCGCGCCGGTCGCCCGCTGCAGGACCTCGAGGCGGTCCGCGACGGCCGCAGCGTCGCCGACGAACCGGGTGGCGAGCCGATCGGCGACCGACGCCGCCTCTGCCGCAGCGAGCGGCGCAGCTCGTGCCGCGGACGGCGTCGGGTACTCGATCGCCCCGACGCCGGAGCGGATCGAGTGCACCCACTCCGCGTACCCGAGCGACAGCTCCGCGGCCTCGGCCTCGGTGCGCCCGACGACGACGTCCGCCGACACGATGACGTGCGGTGCGTCGAGCACCCCCGGGCGGAACGCGTCGCGGTAGGCCTGCACCGACGCCAGGACCGTGCCGGGCGACGTGTGGTAGTTCGCGCCGTACGGCAGTCCGAGTGCTCCGGCGACCCGGGCGCTCTCACCGCCGGTCGACCCGTGGATCCACAGTTCGACGGACGCTCCTGCTGCCGGCGGCGCCTCGACCACGGCGCCGTCCCGCGACCAGGTGCCGGCGAACAGCGCCCGGATGAGCGACAGTTCGCCCTCGAACCGGTCGACGTCACCGGGGACGCGTCCGAGCAGCTCCCCCTGCAGGGCGAACCGGCTGCCCGGTGCGATGTGGAAGTCGAACGGTGCGGGCACGAGCAGTCCGTCGACGACCTCGTCCGAACGGGGCGCGAGCGACGGCGGCTTGGGGGTGCCGGGTGCCGGCGCCCCGGAGCGGCCGAGCCCGAGGTCGATCCGCGGCCCGTACAGCGCCGCGAGCGTGCCGAAGGTCTCGGCGATCTGCAGCCCGCGGACGTTGCCGACGAGCGTCGCCGCACTGCCGACCCGGATCGTCGACGTGGCCGCGGCGACCGCCCCGATCACGATGGTCGGCGCGCTGCCCGCGACACCGGGGTTGAGGTGGTGCTCCGCGAGCCAGTAGCGGGCGTACCCGGCACGTTCGGCAGCGACGGCCAGGTCGACGGTGCGGTGCAGCGCCGTGGCTGCGGACGACCCGGCGGTCACCGGCACCAGGTCGAGCACCGAGAGCGGGACGGAGCGAGCGGCGCTCACGAGGCGTCCTTCCACGCGCCGGTCAGCTGGTCGAGCCGGGTGTCGGCCCCGAAGACGATGCCGTGCACGTCCGTCGCCGGCGCGATGATGCTGGTGAGTTCGTGCACCGGGACGAAGTCGACCTGGGACGCGATGCGCTGCTGGATCTCCCCGAAGGTGGCCGACCGGTCGGACGCCGACGACTGCGACAGCTCCTTCGTGAAGAGCGCGTCGAGCGTCTTGTCCGATGCACCGATCGACTGGGCACCCGAGCTGGAGAACTTCGATCGCAGGACGTCGCCGTCTGCGCGCGAGCTGTTGTCCCACGACAGGTCCCAGTCGCCGCTCGTCAGGTTGGCGAGGTACTGCGGCACGGTCCCGCTCTCGAGCGTGACGCCGACGCCGACCTTCTTCAGCTCCTGCTGGATCAGCTCGAGGGACGTCTGGTTCGGTCCGAAGTTCGTGATCCAGACGAGCTTGAGTTGCAGCTTCGTGCCGTCCTTCGAGCGGATGCCGTCGGAGCCCTTCTCCCAGCCGGCGGCGTCGAGCGCCTTCTTCGCTGCGGCGGGGTCGTACGCGGCCGAACCCGACGACGTGGCCGAGCCCGACGACGTGTCCGCGTACCCGGGCGTCGTCGACCCGAGGACCGAGTTCGCGACCTTGAACAGGTCGTTCAGCGAGGTGTCCCGGACCGCCTTCGGGTCGACGGCCTGTGCGATCGCCTTCCGGACTGCGAGGTCCGACACGATCGGCCGCTTCTGGTTGAACGTCAGACCGAACACCTGGCCGGGGTTGGCGCGGGTGACGAGGTCGTACTGCGCCTGCAGGGTGTCGACGTCGCTCGGCTGCACGCTGCTGATCGCGTCGAGCTGCCCGGACTGCAGGCTGCCGGTGCGGACGCTCGCCTCGGGCACGACCTGGAACGTGACCTTCGACAGGTGCGCTGCCCCGGAGCCGCCGCGGGCTGCGGGACCCCAGTCGTAGTCCTTTCGCTTCGTCAGGATCGTGGACGTGTTCTTCGTGTACGACTGCAGCGTGAACGGTCCGGTCCCGATCACGGCCTTCCCGTCGGCGCGGTCCTCGAACGGGGTCTCGGTGGTCTTCGGGGCGACGATGCCGAGGGCGACCGACGACGTGGCGTTCGGGAACGCGGCGTTCGGCGTCGAAAAGTCGACCTCGACCGTGTCGTCGTCGACGACCTTCGTCCCCTCGTAGCCGGAGAAGTACGCGGCGGCCGTGCTCGATGCGCCGGCCGAGGCGATGTCGTCGAAGGTGTCCTTGACGGCCGTCGCGTCGAACGCGGTGCCGTCCGAGAACGTGACACCGGAGCGCAGGTCGAACGTGAACGCGGTGGCGTCGGCGTTCGCCGAGTACTTCGTCGCGAGCCACGGCTTGAGCGAGCCGTCGGACGGGTCCTGCCAGAGCAGCGAGTCGACGAGCTGCCGGGTGATCGCGAGCGTGTCGTTGCCCGCGCCGGTACCCGTCGGGTTGAGCGTGATCGGGTCGTTCGCGATGGCGTAGGTGAGCGAGCCGCCGTCGACGGGCTTCGACGACGAGGACGTCGACGCGGTACCGCCCG
Source organism: Curtobacterium sp. PhB146 (assembly GCF_004342995.1). Lineage (NCBI taxonomy): Bacteria > Bacillati > Actinomycetota > Actinomycetes > Micrococcales > Microbacteriaceae > Curtobacterium > Curtobacterium sp. PhB146. Next base: position 124,521 of record NZ_SMBN01000004.1, read on the forward strand.
ACGAGCAGCCCGCCATGACCAGGGCCGCCGCGGTGCCGGCCGCGATCGCGGCCACCAGACGGAACGGGGTGCGGTGGGTGGTCATGAGACTCCTTCAGTGGTGGGGACGCGCCGGGATCGTCCCGGGATCGCGTCGAGCAGTGCGCGCGTGTACTCGTGCTGCGGGTCGTGCAGCACCTGCGCCACGTCGCCGTGCTCCACGACGCGGCCGCCCCGCAGGACGGACACCTCGTGCGCGATGCGACGGACGACAGCGAGGTCGTGCGAGATGAACAGGTAGGAGACGCCGAGCGTCGACTGCAGCTCCGCGAGCAGGTCGAGGATCTGCGCCTGGACGGACACGTCGAGTGCGGAGACGGGTTCGTCGAGGACGATGAACGACGGGTCGAGTGCGAGCGCGCGGGCGATCGCCACACGCTGCCGCTGTCCGCCGGAGAGCTCCGCCGGTCGACGACCGAGCACGGACGACGGCAGCGCGACGAGGTCGAGCAGCTCCGCCGCCCGAGCCGTACGGGACCGCCGGGTGCCGATGCCGAAGGCCGCGAGCGGGTCCGCGATCACCGCCCCCACCGACAACCGCGGGTGCAGCGCCGCGTACGGGTTCTGCTGCACGACCTGCGCCTGCCGCCGGTACGCCCGCAGCGCGGCACCGCGGGCTCCGCCCACGTCGGCACCGTCGAACCGCACGCTGCCGGCGTCCGGGCGTTCGAGTCCGAGCACGAGGCGCGCGGTGGTCGACTTGCCCGACCCGGACTCCCCCACCAGCGCCAGGGTGCGGCCCCGCGGGACGGTCACGTCCACCCCGTCGACGGCGGTCACGCGGTCGAAGGACTTCCGCAGTCCGGTCGCGACGACGAGTGGGTCGCCGTCGGCCGGGAGGCCCGTGCGGACCCCCACGGACGCGGTCACGTCGTCGAGACTGGGCGCCGCTGCGATCAGCGCGCGCGTGTACGGCTCACGGGGTGCGCCGAGCACCTCGGCCGGGGTGCCCTGCTCGACGATCCGTCCCTCGGACATCACGACGATGCGGTCGGCCCGGTCAGCGGCGACCCCGAGGTCGTGCGTGATGAACAGCACGCTCGTGCCCCGTTCGGCGACGAGCCGGTCCAGGTGGTCGAGGATCGTGCGCTGGACCGTGACGTCGAGCGCGCTCGTCGGTTCGTCCGCCACGAGCAGCTCGGGGTCGCCGATCAGGGCGATCGCGATGAGCACCCGCTGCCGCATGCCGCCGGACAGCTCGTGCGGGTACTGCCGCGCGCGGAGCTCGGGACGGTCGATGCCGGCACGGCGGAGCTCCTCGACGGCGCGTTCCCGGGCCTCGGCGCCGGTGGCGAGTCCGTGGATCCGGAGCACCTCGGCGACCTGGGTGCCGATCCGCGTCACGGGGTTGAGCGACACCGTCGGATCCTGCGGCACGAAGCCGATCCGGACGCCGCGCACGGACCGCACCTGGCGGTCGGTCGCGGTGACCAGGTCGAGGTCCCCGGTTCCGTCGGCCGCCCCGGAGAGCCGCACCGTGCCTCCCGTCAGTTCCGCCGCTGCGGGCAGGAGCCGGAGGACCGCGTGCGCCGTCGTCGACTTGCCCGAACCGGACTCGCCGACGATGGCGACGCGCTCGCCGCGGCCGACCTCGAGCGAGACGCCGTGGAGCGCGGTGCGCGCACTGCTCCCGCGGCCGTAGGTGACGGTCAGGTCCTGGATGCTGAGCAGGCTCATCGGACGGCCCTCCGTTCGGTGTCGAGTGCACGGGCGACGCGGTTGCCGGCGAGCACCGTGACGGCGATCACCAGGCCGGGGATGGTCGTGAGCCACCACGAGGACGCGATGTAGTCGCGCCCGGTGGCGACGAGGGAACCCCACTCGGGCTGCGGTGGCTGCGCGCCGTACCCGAGGAAGCTCAGGCTGGAGACGGCGAGGATCGCGGTGCCGAACTCGAGGGCGGCGAGCACCAGGACGGGACCGGCCGCGTTCGGCAGCACGTGCACGAGCAGCACGCGCCACCAGCGGTTGCCGTTCGCGCTCGCGGCCTCGACGTACGGCGCGGTGCGGACCCGGACGACCTCGGAACGCATGATGCGCGCGATCGTGGCGATGCTCGCGACGCCGACCGCCACCGCGACGTTCACGGTGCCGAAGCCGAGCACGGTGACGATCGTCAACGAGAGCAGCAGGCTCGGGATCGCCAGTAGGACGTCGGCGACGCGCATCAGCACGGCGTCGACGACCCCGCCGATGAAGCCGGCGACGAGCCCGACGAGCGAGCCGCCGACCAGGCCGATGACGATCGCGAGGACCGCGGCCTGCAGCGTGAGCGCGGTGCCGTGCACGACGCGGGCGTACAGGTCGCGGCCGAGCTGGTCGGTGCCGAACCAGTGCGCGGCGTCGGGAGCGGTGAGCTTGGCGGCCGGATCGGCGGCGAGCGGGTCGTGGTGGGTGAGTGCTCCGGGCAGGAGCGCGGCGAGGACGACGAGGGCGAGCCAGACGATGGCGATGGTGAGCGTCGGACGGGCGACGAGCGCGCGGAGCGCTGTCGTCGTGCCGCCGGGGACGCGGTCGCTGACGAGCGACGCGGGGCGGCCGATGGCGAGCTGCGTGGTCTCGGTCATGCGGGGACCGCCTTCGGTTCGGTGGCGCTGGACGGGGTGGTGCCGGCCGGGGTGGTGCCGGGCGTCCCGCCCGGCGTCGCGCCAGGTGTCGCTCCGTCGTGGTCGCGGAGCTTCCGACGGCTGCCGGCGACGACGACGCGCGGGTCGAGCAGCGGGTACACGAGGTCGACGACCAGGTTCACGACGACGAAGACCGCGGCGGCGAGCAGCACGATGCCCTGCACGACGGGGATGTCCTGCTGCTGCACGGCGGTGGCGGTGACCCGGCCGAGGCCCGGGCGGGAGAACACCGTCTCGGTGACGACGGTGCCGGAGAACAGCTGCCCGACGATGAGTCCCGTCACGGTGAGTGCGGGCAGCGCAGCGTTCTTGAGCGCGTGCCGGAGCTGTACCCGCCACCGCCCGGCGCCCTTGGCGTAGGCGGTGTCCACGTACGGCTCGCGGAGCGTCTGGACGAGGGACTTCGACAGCAGCTGGGCGATCGTGGCACCGGTCGGCAGCGCCAGGGTGATCGCCGGCAGGACGACCGACGCTGGGCCCTCGCCACCGAACGCCGGGAACACGTGCAGCCCGAACGAGAACCACTGCACCAGCAGCAGCGCGAACCAGAACCCGGGGACGGCGACGCCGATCGGGGGCAGCTGGAGCAGGAACTGGCCGAGGGCCCGGTTCCGGGTCCACGTCGCGAGGACCGCGATCCCGCCGCCGAACACGATCGCGAGCACGAGGCCGGCGACCGCGATCTGGGCGGTCGGCGCGATCGCTTCGCCGATGACCTCGGCGACCGGTCGACCGACGCCGATCGAGCGGCCGAGGTCGCCGGTGAGCAGGGCGCCGAGGTGCTGGACGTACTGCACGAGCACCGGCTGGTCGAGGCCGTACTGGTGCCGGAGCGCGTCGAGCTGCGCCGCCGTGACGTCGGTGGCGTCCGGGCCGACCATGATGCGGGCCGGGTCGCTCGGCAGCACGTAGAGGACGAAGAACGAGATCGTCCACGCCGCCCAGAGCACGAGCACGGCCTGGCCGATGCGGGAGAGCACGTAGCGGGTCATGCAGCCACCGCCGTCCGGGCACGCGTCCACCCGAGCGCCGGTGCCACCTTCGCCACGACGTCCGAGACGATCTGCTCGTACTCGTCACCGGCGAACTCGTAGGGCAACTCGATCCGGAACTCGTCGACCTCGGCGAGCGTGGCGTCGTGCACGAGCTGCTCGACGATCTGCTCGGCGGGCCCCACCAGGTCGGCGGAGAACAGGGTCCGCCGCGGTCCCTGGGGCGCGGTCTGCCGTGCGAGACGGGACTCGTACCAGGTGCGGTACCGCTCGCGCGAGACCCGGTCGGCCGAGTCGGTCGGTACGACGCACCGGCCCCAGGCCACGCGGGGCGTTCGCCCGGTCGGCAGCGCGGCGCGGTACGCCGCGAGCTGGTTCCGCTGGGCGGTGCCGTAGTCGTCGGTGCCCTCGCCCGAGGTGAGGTTGCCGAGCAGCAGGTTGAGCCCGGAACTGCCGGCGAAGGAGGCCGACCGCAGCGACCCGCCGCCGTACCAGACCCGGTCGACCAGACCCGGGGCGTAGGGCTGCAACCGGGGGCGCTGGACGTTCCCGGGGCTCTGGATGACGGTGTCGTCCACGCCGAGGAACGCGCCGCGCAGGTTCTCCACGAACCGGGAGACCCGCCCGTACCCGCGGTCGAAGGCGCGCCAGTCGCCGTCGAACACCAGGTCACCGAGGATCTCGGCGTGCGGCGAGCCGGTGGACAGCCCGACCTGCAGCCGACCGTGCGACAGGACGTCGGCGAGCGAGAAGTCCTCGGCCAGGCGGAAGGGACTCTCCCACCCGATCGGCACGACGGCGACGCCGAGCTCGATGGCGGTGGTGCGCTGCGACGCGGCCGCCAGGAAGACCGCGGCCGAGCCGATGCCGTGCTCGAGGTGCCGGTGCCGGACCCAGGCGCCGTCGACGCCGAGCCGCTCGGCCGTGGCGAACAGGTCGAGGGTGGCCTCGAGGCCGTCGACGGGGGCGTCGTCCTCGAAGTTGCCGGGGACGAGGATGGCGAGGCTCGAGACCGTCACGCGAGCACCCCGGCGGACGCTGCCGCACGCACCGGACCCGCCGCAGCGGCCGTGCGTGCGGCGGCCGAACGGTCGCGGATCGTGCCGGGCAGGTCGAGCGTCTGCCGGAGGGTCGCACCCTCGTCGTAGGACTGCCGGTAGACACCGCGCTCCTGCAGCAGCGGGACGACCGTGTCGACGAACTCGTCGAGGCCGTACGGGTTGGTGTGCGGCACGACGACGAACCCGTCGGTGGCGCGCTCCTGCACGTACCGGTCGATCTCGGCGGCGATGTGCGACGCCGTCCCGACGAACCCGCCGCGGGTCGAGGCGCGGATGACGAGGTCGCGGATGGACAGGTGCTCGGCCTCGGCCAGGTCCCGCCAGGACTGCACCAGGGCGGGGACGTCGCGGGTGTGCCGTGCGCGCCCGCGGGTGATCGCGGTGCCCTCGTAGTCGGGCTCGATCGTCGGCAGCGGACCGTCGACGTCGTACGACGACAGGTCGCGGTTCCAGACCTGCTCGAGGAACGCGATCGCCGTGGCCGGGCTGACCTGGGCCCGACGGATGGCGTTCGACCGTTCTTCGGCGTCCTCCGCCGACGACCCGATCACGAACGTCGCGCCGGGCAGGATCTGCAGCTCGTCCTTCGACCGGCCGACCCGCTCGAGCCGCTCGGTCACGTCGCGGTAGAACGCCTGCGCGTCGTCGAACTCGGTGTGCAGCGAGAAGATCACCTCGGCGTTCGTGGCGGCGAGGTCGCGCCCCTCGTCGGAGTCACCGGCCTGCACGATCACCGGGTGCCGCTGCGGACTGCGGGGCACCGGGAACGTACCGGTGACGTCGAACTGCGCGCCGTGGTGGTCGACGTCGCGGATGCGCGACCGGTCGGCGAACACGCCGTCCGCCAGCGCGCCGCCCGCGGCGGTGCCGGCGACGACGGCGTCGGCCTGCCACGAGTCCCATAGTTCGCGGGACAGCGCGATGAACTCGGCGGCGCGCGTGTACCGGTCGGCGTGGTCGAGGAACCCGCCGCGGCGGAAGTTCGCGCCGTGGAACGCGTCCGAGCTCGTCACGACGTTCCACCCGGCACGGCCGTCGGTCAGGTGGTCGAGCGTGGCGAGCTGCTTCGCGAGCTCGACCGGCTCGTTGAACGTCGTCTGCAGGGTGCCGACCAGCCCGATGTGGTCGGTGACCCCGGCCAGGGCGGCCAGGACCGCGAGGGTGTTCGGGCGTCCGACGACGTCGAGGTCGTGGACGCGGCCCTTCTGCTCGCGGAGCCGCAGGCCCTCGGCGAGGAACAGGAAGTCGAAGAACCCACGCTCGGCGTTGCGGGCGAAGTGCTCGAACGACGAGAACGCAATCTGGCTCTCGGCGCGGTCGTCGCTCCAGATCGTGGTGTTGTTCACGCCGGGGAAGTGGGCGGCGAGGTGGACCTGACGCTTGGTGCTCATGCTGAGACCTCCACGGAGACGGAACCGGCGGGTGCGGACGCGTACCGGCTGACGGCGGGGGCGATGCCGAGCCGCGTGCGCAGGTCGGCGGTGGGACGGGACGCCACGTCGGCGCGGAGCCCGGCGGTGACGAGGGCGGGGACGAGCTGCCTGGCGATGGCGGTGCTGTCGATCGGGATGCGCAGGGGGCGGAGCCGGACGCCGGCGAAGCCGATGCCTCGCAGGTCTCCGATCAGCGACACGAGTTCGGGCACCGTCGTCGCGAGCACGGACGTGTCCGACCCGGAGCCGACGGCGTACGGGGCACCGGCAGCGGCGTCGAGCGCGGCGAGCTCGTCGGCCGCGGCAGCGGTCGAGGAGCCGATCAGCACCGCGAGGTCGGCGAGGACCGGACGACGGACGTCCGACCCGGCCACCTGCTCGAGGTGACGGACCTCGCCCACCAGGTCCCGCGCCTCCCGGCCCTGGTACCCGGGCGTGACCAGCACGACGTCCGCAGCGTCCACGGCGAACGCGGCAGCGTCGGCGCGGTGGGCCAGGGCGAAGACCGGCGGCCGGCCCTGCGGCGACCGCGGCACGATCGACGCGCCGTGCACGGACAGGGCACGGCCCGCGTACTCGGCGTTGTGGATCCGGTCGCGGTCGATGAAGCGCCCGGTGGTGACGTCGCGGATGATCGCGTCGTCGTCCCAGCTGTCCCAGAGGCGGGAGACGACCTCCGCCGCCTCGCGGGCCTCGTCGAACAGTGTGGCCGCGTCGTCGCCGCCGGGTCGACGGCCGAACAGGGCCGCCTCGCGGGTCGTGGGGCTCACCTGGATCCGCCACCCGGCTCGCCCGAGCGAGACGTGGTCGAGGGTCTGGAGGCCCGTGGCGACGTGGAACGGTTCGGTGTGCGTCACCGAGACGGTCGGCACCAGACCGACGGCGCGGGTCGCGGGGGCGACCGCGTTCGCGACGAGGAGGGCGTCGAGCCGTCCGACGACGGTAGTGGTGTCGAGGTCGTGGTCGGCAGCCGTCGGGCCCGCGGTGAACGAGTCCTCGATGGTGACGGCGTCGATGCCGAGCCGGTCCTGCTCGACGACGACGTCGCGCCAGTGCCGGAGGCTCGACAGGCGCTGCGCGGTCGGGCCGGCGACGCGCCAGGCGGCGGGGTGCCAGCCGGCGCCCTGCAGCGCGGTGACGAGGGTGATGCGGTCGGGCATGGCGGTCCTCCTAGTGGGTGTGCGCGGCGTGGTCGGCGGCGGCCGGCGCGGGGGTCGCGTGGGCGGGGGCCGCGTCGGCCGGGTTTGCGTCGGCCGGGTTCGCGTCGACGGGGGTCGCGTCGGCGCCGAACTTGAAGCCGAGTCGGCCGTGCGCGAACCCGCCGCCGGCGCGGATGGCCGTGGCGACCCAGGCGGCCTCGGCGAGTTCAGCCTCGGTCGCACCGGCCGTCACGGCGCGCTGGCTGTGCCCGTCGACGCAGTAGACGCACTGCGTCGTGATCCCGACCGCCAGCGCGATGAGCTCCCGGTACTTGAGCGGGATCGCGCGGCCCTCGGCCTGGAACACCGACTCGTCGAACTGGACGAAGGCCTTGAGGATGTCCGGGGTCTGCTGCTTGTAGACCTTCGTGAAGGTCTTGTCCTGTTCGCGGTCGAGGTAGTCGGTCATGTCGGCGACGCTAGGGCGGTCGGGGCCCCGAGGCGACGGGTGTTGCGGACCGTGACCGGCGGTGTCGTCGTGTGACACGGTGCCGCCGGCCGGCCGTCACACGGCGTCACGCGCGGCGCGGGGCGCGCGGCGCGGCCGCGCGGCGGCGGCGGCGGTCGGCCGGCGGCGGCGGGGTCGGCCGGCGGTGCGAGGTTGATCACCTGGTGCGGGGCTGCAAGCCCGCACGGGGTGAACAACCTCGCACCGTGCGGCAGCGCGGCCGTACCGCGGACCGCGCACCGTGCGGCGTCAGAGCCCCCGGGCGCGCGCCGCGAACCGCCCGCGCAACGTCACGTCCTCGTACGACCGGTGGAACACCCCGCGGCGCTGCAGGATCGGCACGAGTTCGTCCACGACGGTCTCGAGGCCCCGCGGGAACTCGTCGATCATCAGGTTGAAGCCGTCGGCGGCACCGGTGCGGTACCAGTCCTCGATGGTGTCGGCAGCCTGTTCGGGCGTGCCGACCACGATGCGGGCGCCGTACCCGCCGAAGCCCCGCAGCACGTCCCGCAACGAGGTGTTGTTGGCCCGCACCCACCGCACCACCGTCTCGTGGTAGCCGAGCGAGGGCCCGTAGGTGACCGGGTCGACCTCGCGGTCCAGGACCGCCGACGGGATCGGCGCGTCCGGGTCGAGCCCCGACAGGTCGGCGTCGAGGTGCGTCCCGAGCGCCCGGAGCGAGTAGCCGTCCGGCGCGAGGGCCTCGAGCTCGTCGAACCGGCGCTGCGCCTCGGCCTCGGTGCTGCCGAGCACGAGCGACAGTCCGGGCACGACGGCGACGTCGGCTGCACTCCGGCCGTACGTCTCGGCGGCGACCTTGACCGCACGCAGGTGCTCGCGGGCGGGTTCCGGCGTCAGCTCGACGGCGAAGACGCCCTCGGCGACCCGCGCCGCCAGGTCACGACCGTGCGGCGATCCCCCGGCCTGGAACACGACCGGGTGCCCCTGCGCCGACGGCGGGACCCGGAGCACGCCCTCGAGGTCGAGGAACTCGCCGTGGTGCAGGACCGGCTTCCCCGTCGCAGCGGACCGCCAGAGCGCCGTCACCAGGTCGACGAACTCCCCCGCGCGGGCGTACCGCTCGGGCCGGTCGGGGTTCGTCGCGACACCGAAGTTGGCGGAGACCGAGCGGTCGTAGGTGGTGACGGCGTTCCAGGCGACGCGCCCGCCGGACACCGTGTCCAGCGACAGCAGCCGCTCGGCGACGTCGAACGGGTCGTTGTACGTCGTCGACGCGGTGCCGACCAACCCGAGGTGGCTCGTCGCGTCGGCGATCGCCCCGAGCGCCACGAACGGCTCGAGCAGTCCGTAGGCGCGGACGTTCGGGTCGCCGAACGCCGGGTGGTCGGCGAAGAAGACCATGTCGAGCAGCCCGCGTTCGGCGGTGCGCCCGAGGTCGCCCCAGAACTCGGCCGTGAGCAGGTCGGTCGGGTCGACGTCCTGGGTGCGCCAGGCCGCCGGACGCTGCCCGAAGCCCTGCAGGTTCACGCCGAGGATCAGGCCGGCGTCGCCGCCAGCGCCCGTCACGCGGTCACCGCCGCGGCGTCCGGCACGGCCAGCCCGAGCAGGGCGCGGAGCGTCGGACGTGTCGGTCGCGTTGGTCGCGTCGGTCGTGGAGGTCGCGTCACGGTCGACCGGGAGGCCCGGTGCGGCTCCGCCCCGTCCGTCGCCCCCGGCAGCGGTGCGAGCGGGTGCGCCGCACCGCCGAGCACCAGGTCCGCTCCGGGCACGTCGACGTCGTGCCAGACCGCGAGGACGGGTTCGCCCTGCCGACTCGACGGCGTCGTGAGCGGTCCCCGGACGCGGTAGCCGTCCGGTCCGCCGTCGTGGTCGAGCGGTCGGATCCGGTCGGTGTGCGCGAAGACCCCCGACGTGCGGTCACCGACGATGCTGTCGAGCGGCCAGGTGCGCCACAGCCCGCGGAGCACCCGGGCGAACTCGGCAGGGTCGTGCGGTGCGCCGGCGCTCGGGGCTCCGGTGCTCGGTGCGCCGTGGTCCCGGGCGCCGACGACGATGCCCACCCGGCCGTCCAGGACGTGGTCGAGCGAGAGCACCCGACGGGCGACGTTGTACGGGTGCTCGCGGGTCGGTGCCACGGCGACGAGGAACCCGTGCTCCGGCAGGGCACGGCCGAGGGTGAGCGCCGCGGTCGTCGGGTCCAGCCGGTGGCCGGTGCTCGTCAGGGGGTCGAGGCGGTCGGTGCCGATCGCCACGACGGCGGCTCCGGAACCGACGATGCGGACCGCGAGTCGGGCGATGCCGCCGGGTGCGGCGGCCGCCGCGGCGAGGTCCGTGTCCGGGACGGCGACGACGAGTGGTGCGGGGGCGCTGGGCGCGGTGGTCACGGTGGTCCTCCCGTTCGAGGTGCGCAGAACGGCCCGCCACGGTCACCTCCCCAGCGTCCGTGGCGAGCCGGTGCACCGACCGTAGGTGCTCACCTCGGCACGCTGCACGCAGGTGTCGGCGGGTTGCGCCCCGTGACGGTCCGTTACGGCGGAGCGCTCAGCGGCCTGCCGTCAGCGGTCCAGCGGACTCGCACCGTTGACGAGCAGGTCGGCGACGATGCGGCGCTTGTGCACGCGCGGGTTGTGCGACGCCAGGGTGCGGGCGTTCCGCCAGTGCCGGTCGAGACCGAGCGAGCGGAACGTCCCCGAGGACCCGAGCGCGTCGAACACGAGCGTCGTCGCGTCGAGCACGGCGTCCGTGACGATGGTCTGGGCGCGCGCCACCGCGACCCAGCTGCGCTCGAGCGCCGCACGCAGCGCCGGGTCCGTCGACGGGTCCGCACCGGCTGCACGCAGGGCGGTGTGCCGGTCGACGGCCGCGTCCACCGGGCCGAGGCTCGCGGCGAACGCGGCGTCGGCGGCGTGCACCCGGGCGTCGACGGTGCCGATCACGCCCAGCAGCTCCGGATCGTGGGTCGGATCCGCCGCGGTGCCGTTGTGGTGTCCGCGCGCCCGGGACCGCAGCGCCTCGACGCCCTCGCGCAGGGCAGCGCGGCCGATGCCGACCAGGATCGCGTGCATCACCGTTTGGTAGTACTGCTCCTGGTACGGGTACCGGGTCGCGTACGGCAGCACCCGCTCGTCGGGCACCGGCACGTCGGTGTAGGTCACGCTCCCGCTGCCGGTGATCCGCTGGCCGAAGCCGTCCCAGTCGTCGCCGATCAGCACACCGGGGTCGGAAGCGTCGACGAGCGCGACGGACTTCGCGCCGGTGTCGTCGACCGCCAGCACCGTGATCCACCGGGCGTACACGCTGCCCGTCGAGTAGAACTTCCGACCGGTCAACCGCCAGGACCCGTCCGGGTCATGGACGATCCGCGTGGTGAGGTCGACCCCGGTCGTGTTCGGCGACTCGCTCCACCCGCCGCCGACGAACTCGCCGTCGCCGAGCCGCGTGACGATCGCACGGTCGAACGCGGCGCCCTCGGCGTGCACGCGGTCCTCGACGAACGAGAAGTGGTTCCGCCACACGTGCGCCAGGTTCGGGTCGACCTCGGCGATCTCGGCGATCGCCCGGAACACGTCGGACAGCCGGGCACCGACGCCTCCCCACGCGACCGGCGTCCGCCACCGTGCGAAGCCGGCGTCGACGAGCCAACCGAGCTGTTCCGTGGCGAGACGCTCCTCGCGTTCCCGTTGGCGGGCATCGAGACCGATCCGCTCGATGACGGGCCGGAGCGGCGCGATGAGCGCGTCGTAGTGGTCGTCGGCCGGGAGCTCACTCGGACACATGCCGGCACGCTACCCAGGTGCGCGCGGCGAGCGGCAGGGCGCCGCAACGCGGGGCAACCGAGCGCAACCGGACGTCACACGGTGCGCGGACGGCCTCACCACACGATGCGCGCGAACTCGTCGCGGAGCCGTCGGGCCCGGCCCGGGTTGACCTGCTCGACCCACCCGATGCGCCCGAGCAGGTGCGCCCGGAACTCCGGGTGTCCCGCACGGTTCTGCGAGGCCGGCCCGTGCACCGCGGCGTTGTGCAGGACGGCGTGCAGCCGGTCGACCTCGCGGCGCCCTGGTGAGGTCCGCTCGTTGACGACGACGCCCGTGACCGACTGCCGGACCCCGCGGCGCCGCACCCGGGTCTTCGACGGGTTGAGGCGGTGCCCTTGCTCGGTCACGATCCGGTCGACGCCCCGCAGGAACGCGTCCGGTCGCGCGGCCAGCTGGTCTCCCCCGCTGAACGTCAGGTCGTCGGCGTAGCGGGTGTACACCGCGTCGACGGCGCCGGCCCACCCGACCAGCCGGGCGTCGAGGTGCCGGAGCGAGGTGTTCGCCAGCGCGGGCGACGTCGGTGCCCCCTGGGGCAGGTGCGCCGTCGCCAGCGCCTGGCGGAGCGCGTGGCGCTCCTCCGGCGAGCCACCGGCGGGCATCGCGCTGAGCACGTGCACCGGAACCCGGTGGGTGCACAGCCCGGTCAGCACGTGCGCGAGCGGTTCAGCGAACCCAGCGGCCCGGAAGACGCCGTAGACCGTCGGGGCGCTGACGCTCGCGAAGAACGTCGTGAGGTCGGCGGTGACCACGACCTGCTGGCCGGTGTGCACGGCCGCTCCCGTGACGACGCTCCGCCCGGCCACGAACCCGTGCGCGGCGTCGTGCACGGGCAACATCGTCAGGAGTTCGTCGAGGATCGTCCGTTGCGTGCGGCGGAGCATGTCCATCGGCTTCTCGAGCAGGCGCGGTGCGCGACCGGGTCTGGTGATCCACTCGTGCCGGTAGTGGTGGAGCGGGCTCGAGGGCCCGGAGCGACGGTTCCACGCGCGGGTGTCGGCGAGCCAGAGCAACCGGCCGACGGTGAGGTCGAGGGCCCGGGCGAGCTCGGGCAGGGTGTCGACGAGCAACGGGCTCGCGGTCTCCGGACGGGCACGCACCGCGGTGGCCCGGCGCACGAGCACACGGACCGGCCGGCGGTCCTCGCGCGACCGGTGCAGCGCCACGAGCCGGGGTGCGACGGCGAGCACGGCGGCGAGCTGGCGCGGAGCGTCCACCGGTGGCCGGGGGTACGCCTCGAGCGCAGCGGCGACCGCGAGCCCGACGTACGCGCGCTCGACGCCGACGACCACGTACCCGGCGGCCGCCAGCTCGTCCGCCGCCCACCGCTCGGCCGTCAGGAACGCATCGGCCAGCGCCGCGGTGACGACGGAGAGGGGCGTGGGGTTCCCGGAGGACCTGTCGGTGCCTCCGTGCAGCGTCGCGCGCGGAGCGCGCTCGCCTGCTCGGGGCGTGTCGTCCTGCTGGTCCTGCGTGCCCCGGGGTGACCCCGGAGAGGTCGACGCGTCACGCGCGCCGGCCGCCTCCCCCGGGAACTCCACGCGCTCACCCTACGGCGACGCGGTGACACCCGGCACCGGTCAGAGGGTGACGAGTGTGCCGTCCTCGGTGCGGACGGTCAGTCGGAGCGCGTCGGACTCCCCAGCGACGATCGGCGCGAGGGACCCCTCGGGCAGGCCGAGGGCCGCGGTCGCCGCAGCGGTGGCCGCCGGGTCGGCACGGACGACGTCGAGTGCGACGAACTCGACGGTGGGCAGCTCGCCGAGGCCGGGCTGCTGCGTGCTCCCCCAGTCGATCAGGAACGGCACGTCGAACCGGTCGCTCCGCGCCAGCCGCCACTCGAGCAGCGTGCCGTCCGGCGTGCGGCGCGACAGGTCGGCGACCTCGCCCGCGTCGTGCCCGGCGGCGTGCGCAGCGGCCACCGTCGCGGCGACGTCGTCGGGGTGCACGGCGTACGTGACGACCGTCGGCTCGGTCAGCCCGTCGATCCCGAAGGTCGTGGGGACGACGTCGCGGGACGGGTCCGGGCCGATGAGCTCGACGTAGTGCGGCGCCCGCTGCCCGTCCACGGTCAGGGCCACGAGGGCGTTCGCGGTGCCCGTCGGGTGCACGCCACCGGGGGCAGCGGTGACCCCGGTGCGGTCCGCGAACCAGGCGACGACGTCGGCCAGCACCGGGCCGGCGATGACGACGTGGTCGAGCAGGCCGGCGGCGCTCACGAGGTGGCCCGTCGGCGCGCCGGGACCTCGGGTTCACCGAGGGACAGCATGAGCCGGTTCGCCCAGTTGAAGAACGCGGCGCCGTTCACGACGTCGACGATCGCGGCGTCGTCGAACCCGGCAGCGCGGAGCCCCTCGACGTCGGACGCGCCGAAGCCGAGCGGGGTGTCCGCCAGGGCCGAGGACGCTGCGGCGACGGCGTTCCACCGCTCGTCGCCGAGGTCGGCGTCCACGCCGTCGTCGAGCAGCCGCTGGACGTCGTCCTCGCGACCGGACTCGCGGGTCGCGGCGGCCGCGTGCACCGAGGCGCAGAACACACAGCCGTTGCGGCGCGAGGTGACGGCGGCGGCGAGTTCCCGCTCGGCGCGCCCGGCGCCGGCGTCGACGTTGTGGAAGATGTCGAGGTCGGTGCGCGTGCGTGCTTCGAGCGCCGCCGGGTCGCGTGCCAGCAGCCGGAAGTACGGGTTGGCGGCACGCGCGGGTTCGACCAGGGCCGCCACGTGCTCCTCCGTCAGCGCATCACGCTCGAGGGGCGACACCCACGGCACCCAGCCGAGGCCCTGCTGGGTGAACGCGTCCGGGCGGTGCAGGTCCGGGTACTCGTGGACGATGCTCATCGGAGGACTCCTTCGACGGGGACGGGAGCGCTCTGCAGCACGGACAACGCCCATGCGGAGCGGAGCTGGAACGACAGGAACGCGACGAGCTGCGACAGCGTGACGATCCCGTCCGCGTCCCACCCGGCGTCGACGAGCGCGCGCACGGCGTCCGGCGACGCCTCACGCGGCCGCAGGACGAGCAGCTGCGCGTGCACGAGCGCCGCCGTCAGGCGCGCACCGAACACGTCGGCCTCCGACGCCTCCGGCGTCCACACGGCGGCGACGGTGCTCTCCGCTGCCAAGCCGGGTTCGCGGTAGGAGCCGGCCGGCCCCGCGGTCGCAGCCTGCGCGACGGACCGGTGCAGGGCCTCCAGGACGGCTGCGTCGGCCTCGTCTGCGAGCAGGTCGGCGTAGAACGCGGTGGCGCGGTCGAACCCGTGCAGTCCCGCGACGAACGCGGCGACCACGTACCGGTCGACGAGCGGGAACGCGCCCGGCGTGGCGGGTTCGAGCAGGGCGGCGAAGCTGCGCTGCGCGTTCACGCGGGCCTCGGGGCGTCGCGCGCGGATCGTGTCCAGGTGGCTGCCGGGCGCGATGCCCGCCAGCAGGTCGATGACGTCGGCCGTGGGCTGGGTCATGCTGTCCTCTCGGGGGTGCGGGTGCGGTGGGCGTCGCGGAGCGCCGCGGCGGCGTCCAGGCCGGTGGCCAGGCCGAGGCGCGGGGCGACCTCGGTCGCGAGCAGTTCGATCGACCGCAGGGTCGTCTCGTGCCGCGGTTCGACGGAGTGCACCTGGAACGTGACGTCGGTGGCGACGGTCAGGGTCTCGTCCCGCGCGAGCGAGGCGACGACCTCGTCGACGGTGCCGACGTGCGTGTCCGTCACCCGGACGAGGCCGTCGAGGTCGAGCTCGGCCGCGCGGTCGGGCCCGACGATCGTGGCCGCGAACCGACGGAGGTGCGGCTCGGCCTCCTCGAGCACGCGCGTGCGGTCGGACTCGTCGACGACCACCGCGGACCGGGACGCCAGCACCCGGTACGGCGCACCCTCGGGCAGGGCCGCGCGGTACGCGTCGACGATCGGCAGCTGCAGGTCGTGCAGGAGCAGGTCGGGGGCACGGTCCGGGCGGGGCTGGCTGCGCGAGAGCATCAGGCCGTGGCTCGCTGCGCCCGCACGGGTGCCGCCGCCGACCGAGAAGGTGCCCTCCCACAGCCGGTCGACGAGTCCGTCGGCCGGCGGGTACAGGGTCGCCCCGGTACCGCGGATCCCCCGTCCGGCGAGGGCGTCCGTGAAGACGTCGAGGTGGTCCGCGAAGACCGTCCGGCGGTCCGCCGCATCGCGCCCGAACGGCGGGAACGAGGACGGTGTGCCGCCCGCGGCGACACCGAGCTGCACGCGACCGCCGCTGATCGCGTCGAGCACGCTGGCGTCCTCGGCGGCGCGGAGCGGGTCGTCGATCGGCAGCGTCACCACGCCGGTCGCCAGCGCGATGGTGGTCGTGCGGCTGGCGGCCGCGGCGAGCAGGACGAACGGCGAGGGCAGCCCGCCCTCGTGCTCGTGGAAGTGGTGCTGGGCCACCCAGGCGCTGGCGTGACCGAAGCGCTCGGCGGTCTCGATCTGCTCGAGCGCGAAGCGGTAGCGGTCGGCGGCGGGGGCGTCCTCGAGGATCCTCGTGAAGAACCCGGTGCGTGCGGGAGCGGGCTGCTCGTGGTCCGTCATGCGTGTGCCTCCTGTTCCTGCGGTTCTTGCGGGGCCGACTGGGCCGGGGTGGCCGGCTGGGCCGGTTGGGCCGACGCCCTGCCTGCGCGCCCGGGGATCGCCGCCAGCAGCTGGCGTGTGTACTCGTGCTCCGGCTGGTCGAACACCTGCTCGGCGGTGCCGTGCTCGACCTGCACCCCGCGGCGCAGCACCGACACGGTGTCCGCGATCTGCCGCACCACGGCCAGGTCGTGCGAGATGAACACGTAGGTCAGGCCGAGCTCCTCCTGCAGCCGCGCGAGGAGTCGGAGGATCTGCGCCTGCACCGTGACGTCGAGCGCCGAGACGGCTTCGTCGAGCACCACGAGCCGCGGTTCGAGCACCAGGGCGCGGGCGATCGCGACGCGCTGCCGCTGTCCGCCGGAGAGCTCCCGGGGCAGCCGGTCCGCGATCTCCGGCGCGAGACCGACGTGCCGCAACTGCTCCGCGACGCGGTCGCTCCGCTCGGCCGCGTCCCCGATCCGGAAGTTGTCGAGCGGCTCGCGCACGATCCGCCGCACGCTCTGCCGGGGATCGAGCGAGCCGTAGGGGTTCTGGTACACCAGCTGCGTCGTGCGCCGCAGGTCGCGGAGCGCACGCCGCGACCGCAGCGCGGTCACCTCGGTGTCGCCCACCGTGACCGTGCCGGCGGTCGGCCGGGCGAACCCGGCGACCACCCGGCCGGTCGTGGTCTTGCCGGAGCCGGACTCCCCCACGATGGCGTGCGTCGTGCCGACGGCGACGCGGAACGACACATCGTCCACGGCGACGAGCGGCGTGGCGCCGCGCCGGGGGAACTCCTGTCGCAGGTCGCGGACGACCAGCAGGTCACTGCGGACGGGAGGCCCGGATCGCCCGCCCGTGTCCGTCGCGTCCGCGCGTGGCCGGTCCCGGACCACCACCTGCGTCAGCGACGGAGCGTCCGTCAGCAGCGTGCGGGTGTAGTCGGACTGCGGTGCCGAGAACACCCGGTCGGCGGGGCCGGACTCCTGCACGGTGCCGTTCCGCATCACGACCACGCGGTCCGCCCGCTCGGCGGCGACGGCCAGGTCGTGCGTGATGAACAGCACGCCCGTCCCGGTCTCGCTGCGCAGGCGGTCGAGCAGGTCGAGGACCCGCTGCTGGACGGTCACGTCGAGCGCGCTGGTCGGCTCGTCGGCGATCACCAGTGCGGGCTCGAGGGCGATCGCCGCCGCGATGAGGACCCGCTGCCGCATGCCGCCGGAGAGCTCGTGCGGGTACTGGCGGATCCGGGTCTCCGGGTCGTCGATGTCGACGCGCTCGAGCAGTTCGAGCACACGCGCCCGGGTCTTCACCCGGTCCTTCCACCCGTGGATCCGCAGGACTTCGGCGATGTTCGCGCCGATCGTCGCAACGGGGTTGAGCGAGTTGCCCGGGTCCTGCGGCACGAGCCCGATCGCGCGACCGCGGACGCTCCGGAACTCGCGCTCGGACAGGCCGGTGAGTTCGCGGTCGCCGAGGCGGATCGACCCGCCGGCGACGCGACCGTTGCTCGCGAGCAGCCCGATCACCGACTGGGCGACCGACGACTTGCCGCTGCCGGACTCGCCGACCAGGGCGGTGACCTCGCCGGGGGCGACCTCGAGGTCCACCCCGTCGACGGCGGTGACGTCGCCGCGGGCCGTGCGGTAGGCGACGCGCAGGTCCTGGACGGTGAGCAGGGCGGTCATCGGACGCCTCCTCGGATGGCCTGGCTGAGCCGGTTGGTGGCGAGGACCACCAGGACCACGACCACCCCCGGCAGGACGGTGAGCCACCAGGCGGTGGCGACGTAGTTGCGGCCCTCGGCGATGAGGAGCCCCCACTCCGGCGTGGGCGGCGGTGCGCCGTAGCCGAGGAACCCGAGCGTGGAGATCTGCAGGATCGCCGACCCGAACTGCAGGGCGGCGAGGGCGATCACCGGGGTCAGCGAGTTCGGCAGCACGTGGCGGAGCAGCACGACGACACCGCGCCCACCGGAGCCGTACGCCGCCTCGACGTACTCGCTCACCCGGACACGGACGACCTCGGACCGCGACAGTCGAGCGAACACCGCGATCGAGGTGACGCCGACCGCGATCGCCGCGTTCGTGGTGCCGAACCCGAGCAGGATGACGACGCTGAGCGACAGCAGCAGGGCGGGGATCGCGAGCAGGACGTCGACCACGCGCATGAGCACGTCGTCGAGGACCCCGCCGGCCGAACCCGCCGCGACGCCGATGGCGGTGCCGACGACCAGTCCGACGAGCACGGCGACCAGCGCACCGACCACCGACTGCGATGCGCCGTACACGACCCGCGTGTACAGGTCGCGTCCGGTGGAGTCGGTGCCGAACCAGTGCGCACCGCTCGGCGCCTGCAGCGAGGTGCCGACCGAGGTCGTCGGGTCACCGTGTGCGAAGAGCTGCGGGAACACCGCCGCGACGAGGGCGACGGCGATGACGAGTCCGGGCAGCACGAGTCCGGGGACGAGTCGGACGGCGACGCGGGAGCGCCCGAGCGTCCCGGTGGCGATGGTGGCCGCGGTCATCGGGCGCCTCCCGTGCGTAGGCGTGCGTCGAGCACGGGGTAGAGCAGGTCGACGACCAGGTTGATCACGACGAAGACGACGGTGGACAGCACGACGACCGCGAGCAGGACGGGGGTGTCCCGGTTCGCGACGGCCTGTGCGGTCAGCTGGCCGATGCCCTCGCGGGCGAAGACGGCCTCGGTGACGACCGCGCCGCCGACGAGCTCGCCGAACAGCAGGCCGCCCATCGTCAGCGTCGGCAGGAGCGCGTTCCGGCTGACGTCCTTCCAGAGCAGCCACGAGGTGCTCGCGCCGCGCGCCCGGACGACGGCCACGAAGGGCTGCTCCGACACCTCGTCGATGCTCCGCATGAGCACCTGGGCCAGCGGGGCGGCGATCGGGATGGCGATCGTGATCACCGGCAGGATGAGCGACTGCACCGGGTTCGCGTTCAGCACCGGCACCAGGCCGAGCCGGAACGAGAACACCTGGATCAGGATGATGCCGATCCAGAACACGGGCAGCGACACGAAGAACGGCGGCAGCGAGCGGAACACCCGGCGCAGCCACCGGCCGCGGCCGTACGTCGCCGTGAAGGCGATGGTGCCGGCCAGCAGCAGCGCCAGCGCGAAGCCGAGGGCTGCGAGCACGAGGGTGGCCGGCAGTGCGGTCGCGATCAGGGTGGACACCGCCGCGCCGCTCTGCACGGAGTAGCCCCAGTCACCGGTGAGGAACCCGAGGGCCGACCGCCAGAGCCGCACCGGGAACGCGTCGTCCGCGCCGTAGGACGCCCGGATGTCGGCGAGCTGGTCCGGCGACAGCCCGAGTTCGGGGCTGCCGTACCGGGCGAGCACGGCGTCTCCGGGCAGGAGCGCGAGGAGCACGTACGCGGCGACGAACGCCACGACGAGCACGACGAGCGCCTGCCCGGCACGCCTGGAGAGGAAGGTCATCGGGTCGGCGTCCTCGTCAGTTCGACTTGGAGACGTCGTAGAACGACGGACGGCCGACGGACTCGGTGGCGAAGCCCCGCACGGTGTCACGGAGACCGAACACCTGCGGCTCCTCGAAGATCGGCAGGATGTACGCCTGTTCGGCGAGCCGCTCCTGGGCCTTCTTCGACGCGGCCGCGCGCTCCGCGGTCGTCGGTTCGGACGCGATCGCGTTCAGGTCGTCGTCGAGCTGCTCGTCGCCGATGCTCTCGTCCGCGGTGTCGAGGTTGAGCAGGGTGTTGCGGTTCTTCGAGAAGTACTGGGACTTCAGGACGTCGAAGTCCGCTCGGCCGACCATCGAGTGGTACACCTGGATCGTGTCCGGGTCGAGGGCTGCCTCGGTCTGCGCAGCCTGGTCGCCGGAGAACAGTTCGACCTGCACGCCGATCTCCTTGAGCTGCTCCTGGATGAGCGTCACGACCTCCTTCGAGCGGGGCTGCGGGAGCGCCTCGTTGAAGGTCAGGCTGAGCGTGACACCGTCCTTCTCGCGGACACCGTCACCGTTCTCCTTCCACCCCGCGTCGTCGAGCAGGTCCTTCGCCTTCGCAGGGTCGTACTCGTAGTACTCCGACGTGTCCACGTAGCCGGCGGCGGTCTTCGCGAGCGCACCGGTCGCGAGCGTGTAGTTGTCGGTGAAGAGCTTCGACAGGATGTCCTTGCGGTCGATGCCGGCGATGATCGCCTTGCGCACCGCGACGTCGGAGAGCTCCGGCGTCCGGAAGCGGAAGCTCAGACCGTTGTTCACGCCGTTCGTCGGGGCGGCGACGATCGACAGGCCGCTCGCGTCGAACTGCTTCCCGTCCGGGGCCGGGATCTGCCGGGCGACGTCCGCCTGGCCGCTGGTGACCGTCCCGACGCGCACGCTGTCCTCGCCGGCGAGCACGATGTCGATCCCGTCCAGGTGGGCGCGACCGTCGTGGTCCGCCGACTCCGGCGCCCAGTCGTAGTCCTTGCGGACGGCGAGGTCGATCTCGGTGCCGACCTTCTCCTTCGCCACGACGAAGGGTCCGGAGCCGATGACGTCCTCGGCGTTGCCCGGGCCGAACTCCTCACCCGTGCGGTCGAGCGTCTCGTTCGAGACGAGCCCGGAGTTGATCGTCGAGGTCGCCTGCGCGAAGCCCGGAGCGGGCGCCGAGAAGAAGAACTTCACCGTGTGGTCGTCGGCGGCCTCGCCGTGGTCGTAGTTGTTGATGGCCTCGGAGACGGTGAGCGCGCGATCGGTGTCGCCCTTGCCGTACAGGTCGAAGTTCTTCACGACGTTCTCGGCGTCGAGCGGGGTGCCATCCGAGTAGGTGACGCCGTCACGGAGGGTGAAGGTGTACTCGGTGGCGTCAGCGTTCACCTTCGGCAGCGCCGTGGCGATCCACGGTTCGAGCTCGAGCGTCTTCGGGTCCTGGTACAGCAGGCGGTCCGTGATGTTGTTCACGATGCCGCCGTTCGGGTAGAAGCCGGCCGACGGCGGGTACAGCGTGTTCCAGGTCTGCGGCTCGAGGTACGTCAGCGTGCCACCGTCCTGCGGCGTGCTGCTGCTCGACGCGGTGCTGCCGTTCGAGCAGCCGGCGACGAGTGCGGAGACGGCTGCGACGGACAGGGCCGCGAGGAGTGCGCGACGGGTTCGGGTCATCGGGGTTCGCTTCCGGGCTGTGGAG
This sequence comes from Curtobacterium sp. PhB146, assembly GCF_004342995.1. Lineage (NCBI taxonomy): Bacteria > Bacillati > Actinomycetota > Actinomycetes > Micrococcales > Microbacteriaceae > Curtobacterium > Curtobacterium sp. PhB146. The sequence continues at coordinate 145,799 of NZ_SMBN01000004.1, forward strand.
CGGTCGGGGGAATGCTTCACCTCATCACAGGAACGCTCCCAGGAAGCGACGGAGCTTCACGGTCCGTAACACGGCTGCTCGGCGCCGCTGTGGGTCCGTGCCAGGATCGCCGGATGGTCTCGTACTTCCTGAGCCACGCCGAGGTCGTCGTGGAACCCGCCGACCCGATCGAGTCGTGGGGGCTCTCCGCCGCGGGACGCGCACGCGCAGCGCGGTCGGGTCCGCTGGCCTGGGATCCGGGCGTCCGGACACTCGTGTCGAGCACGGAGCGCAAGGCCGTCGAGACCGCCGAGCTGCTCGGGGCCGCGGTCGGGCTCGTGCCCGCGCAGGAACCCGTGCTCGGCGAGATCGACCGCAGCGCGACGGGCTACCTGCCGCCGGCCGAGTTCGAGGGTGTCGTCGACCGGTTCTTCGCGGAGCCGACCCGATCGGTCCGCGGATGGGAGCGGGCCGTCGACGCCCAGGCCCGCATCGTCGGAGCGGTCCGGCGGCTCACTGCGGCGGGCGACGCCACCATCGTGTCGCACGGTGCGGTCGGGGCGCTGCTCCTCGCCGACCTGACGGGAGCGCCGGTGTCACGCGCGCTCGACCAACCCGGCATGGGCAGCGTGTTCGCGTTCGATGCGCGGGCGTGGCGGGCGACGAGCACCTGGCAGCGCGTGCCCCTCGCCTGACGCGCACGCGGGCCGGTGCGCGTGCATGTTCCGACGTTCCACTCGTTGATCATCGGGTGGATCGTCGTCTCTTGCGCACGCATCGAGTGGGCGTGCATGTTCCGACGTTCCACGAGTCGATCACCTCGTGGAGTGTCGGACGATGCACGCGCAGCGAACGACATCGAGGACGTCCTACCGCGTCGCACCGCGGCGGCGCGCTCAGGCGGGCAGCCGCTCCCCCGCCTCGACCGCGACGTCGAGCCGGTTCTCGGCCGGCGGCAGCGGGCACGTGGCGTGCGCGGTGTACGCGCACGGCAGGTTCGTCGCGCGGTTGAAGTCGATCCGGGTCGCGCCGGCGGCATCCGGGGCGGCGATGTCCAGGCTCCGGTTCGCGGCGTAGGTCGTGACGCCGCTGGTGCGGTCGGTGAACAGGACGTGCAGACCGTCGCCGTGCCCGTTGAACGCGAGGAGCGACCGCGGCCCGTCGAGGTCGAAGGTGAGGACGCCCGGGGCCGAGTACACGTGCTGCAGCCCGTCGACGACCGAGCCGACGGTGACCTCGCGCGGTTCGTCGAACGGTTCGAAGTGCGCGTCGACGACGAACCGGTCCGACGGCTCGTACGTCGGGGTGCCGGGGTACTCGGTCCGGGTCGGGTTGCCCGGGTGCCGGGGCCGGATGACGTCACTGCCGCCACGACGGGCGACCTCGATCACGACGGTCTCGTCGCCGTCCTGCCACACGACGTTCGTGCTCGAGCGCTCGGGCAGTGGTCCGAAGCGGTGGGTGCCGGTGACCGGCTGCCCGTCGACCGTGATGGTCTCGCCGTCCGCGAGCTCGACGACGGGGCCGTCCTCGCCCGTCGACCAGGTGCCCGGGGCGTCGTCGAACCGCTCGGGCGTGCTCGTCAGCCACCGGATGCTCGTGATGGCGAGGAAGCCGTGCTCGCTCGCCCGGGCTCGTTCGTGGGCGTCGTGCCAGGCCGCCCACTCGGTGGCGGATTCGGGTGCGGTCGGCGTCGTCGTGCTCATGCCCCCGACGCTACGACGCCCGGGCCGCGAACGCGACGTCCCCGTCGCGCGACGTCACGCGCACGGCCGACCCGAGGCCCTGGACGGTCCCGCTCACCAGGGGTGGGCGATGCTGCGGACGTGCACCGGGCCTCCCGGTCGACGCCCCGTACCGACGCCGGCGCCGCGGCCGACGGGGGCAGGCACGGCGAGGTCGGCCTGCAGCACCGCGCAGGCGGCGCCACGGGCCACCGAGGCCTCGCCGAAGGCGGTCGCCGCGACCGTCGGGAACGGCCCGTTCGGCAGCCGGACCGCGAGCCGCTCGCGGACGGCAGCGATGAAGACGTCGCCGCCGGCGAGGGCCGCGCTGCCACCGATCACGACGCGTGGCACGTCGAGCAGCTCGACGACGTGGGCGAGCGCGGATCCGAGGGCGGCGCCGGCCTCGGCGACCAGCGGCGCCGCGGACGGCGTCGCGCAGAGCCGCTCGAACGCGTGCCGGACGTCGCTGGCGCGGTCGAGCGGGATGCCCCTGGGGAGCAGCCCGGCGTCGATCCCGCGCCGGACCTGCTGCAGGGGCTGGCAGGCTTCCCAGACCTCGGTCCAGCGGCCGTGCGCCTCGACGGGCATGCCACCGAACTCGCCGGCGTTGCCGGTCGCGCCGCGGACCACCTCGCCCGCGGCGACCGTCGCGGCGCTGATGCCGTGGCCGAGGAACACGGAGACCAGGTCGTCGGCACCGGCAGCGGACCAGACCTCGCCGAGGGCGCTCGCGACGCCGTCCTTCTCGAGCCGCACGGGCAGACCCGTCCGGGCGGCGAGCTCGTCGGTGACCGGCAGCGACCACCAGGCGGGCAACTGCGCGGGGGTGCCCATCCGGACGCCGTCGGGGTCGATCGAGCCGGGGACGGCGAGGCCGATGCCGGCAGGGGCGGGCACGCCCGTGCGCGAGCGGGCCCGACTGCCGTCGCCGCGGACCCGGTGCACCGCCGCCGCCATCGTGTCGAGCGTCCGCGCCGGGTCGTCCGTCGCGTCCAGGTCGACGTGCTCGACGGCCAGCACGGCGCCGGTCAGGTCGGTGCGCACGACGACGAGGTGCGCCGGGTCGAGGTGGACCCCGATCGCCGACCGCGACCCAGCGACGACCTCGAGTCGTCGCCCGCCGCCCGGTGCTTCGCGCACGAGTCCCGCTGCCACGAGTCCGGCCGCGATGTTCGACACCGTCTGCGCGCTGAGCCCGGTCGCACGCATCAGCTCGGCGCGGGCGAACGGTCCCCGGCGACGGACGAGATCGAGCACCAGCGCACGGTTCTGGACCCCGACGCGCACGAGGTTCGTGCCGCCCGTTCTGCCCTGCACCACGGTGTCAGGAAAGGGTTGACGCGGCTCGGACATGGTCCCTAGCATCTCTGGTCATACGAATTTGTCAATCAATTGGATTGAAACCGCGACGGTGCGATCGGTTCGCCCGTCCGACGACGGATTCGCCCGTGCCACACCGGCGTGGCACGGGGTCGGAAGGGACGCTCGTGACGACGACCGCACGATCCGGAACCACTGCACCACCACGGACGCGCACGGGCGGTGACGTCGCGGTCCGTCGACGACCACGCGAGAAGCATCCGTGGACCCCGGCCGAGAAGCGCCGGCTGCGCGTCGGCATCGCGTTCATCTCGCCGTGGATCCTCGGCGTGCTGGTGTTCATCGCCTACCCCCTGATCTACTCGTTCGCGATCAGCCTGACCCGGTACTCGGGCATGGCCGACATCACCTGGGTCGGGTTCGCCAACTACGTCGCCGCGTTCATCGACCCGCTCGTGCATACCGCGGTCGGCAACACCCTGTTCTACGCCGTCATCGCGGTGCCCGTCGGGATCGTCATCGCCATCGTGATCGCCATCGCGATGAACCAGGACGTCCGCGAGATCGGCTGGTACCGGACGGCCCTCTACATCCCGTCGCTCATCCCGACCTTCGCGCTGGCGTTCATCTTCGTGGTGCTCGTCAACCCGCAGACCGGCCTCGTCAACCAGGTCATGAAGCTCGTCGGCATCCCGGCGACGAACCTGCTCGGCGACCCGACCACGGCGAAGCTCGTCATCGTCGCACTCGCGCAGATGGGTGCCGGCAACGCGGCACTGATCTTCCTCGCCGGGCTGCGCGGGATCCCGAAGACCCTGTACGAAGCCGCTCGCGTGGACGGGGCCGGACCGCTCCGGCAGTTCTTCGCGCTGACGCTGCCGCTGCTCTCCCCCGTGATCCTGTTCAACCTGATCACCGGCATCAGCAACGGCCTGCAGGTCTTCACCGAGGCGTACGTGATCTCGTCCGGCACCGGAGGACTCGGCAGCCCGGACAACGGGACCTTGTTCTACATGCTCTACCTCTACAAGAACGCGTTCAGCTACGCGCAGCTCGGGTTCGCCAGCGCCATGGCCGTGCTGCTGTTCCTGGCCGGCATGATCCTGTCCGGGCTCGTGTACTGGCTGTCCAAGCGCTTCGTCAACTACGACGTGACCGGGGAGTGACCGATGACACTGCGCACTGAACGACACCCGGACCGCGACACCGTCACCTCGTCGATCGAGTCCGTCCGGCCCCGCGGTCGCAAGGGGGCCGACGACCGCTCCCGGAACGCCGACGGCTCGATCCGCTCACCGTGGTCGTCCGTCCTCGCCCGCGTGCTCCTCATCGCGATGAGCCTGCTGTTCCTCATCCCCATCTACTGGATGGTCATCTCGGCACTGAAGGGCAACTCCGAACTCGGTGCCTTCCCGCCCACCTGGTTCCCGCAGTGGCTCGACTGGTCGAACTTCGGCAAGGCGATCGACGCGATGCCGTTCTTCACGTTCTTCCGGAACACGCTCATCATCACGGTCTGCGTGACGCTCTTCTCGATGGTGTCGAACCTCGTGATCGCGTACGGGTTCTCGTGCCTCGAGTGGCGCGGCCGCGACAAGGTGTTCTACGTCGTGCTCGCCACGCTGTTCATCCCGTTCCCCGTCACGCTCATCCCGATGTTCGACCTGTACGCCCGACTCGGCTGGATCAACACCTTCCTGCCCCTGATCGTGCCGAGTCTGTTCGGGTCCGCGTTCTACGTGTTCCTGCTCCGGCAGTTCCTGCTGCAGATCCCGAAGGACCTGCTCAACGCAGCGCGGATGGACGGCGCCTCCGAGTGGGGCATCCTCTGGCGGATCGTCTTCCCGCAGGCCAAGGCGGCGCTCGTCACGGTCGGGATCTTCGCGGCGGTGGGTGCCTGGAACGACTTCCTCGGGCCGCTCATCTACCTGCAGGACGAGAACGTGCAGACGCTGTCCATCGGGCTGCAGATCTTCCGCCTCAACAACTCGCAGGACTTCCAGTTCAACCAGCTGATGGCGGCATCGGTGCTCATCATCCTGCCGCTCGTGGTCCTGTTCTTCGTGTTCCAGCGGACGTTCATCAAGGGCGTCCAGATCGGGAGCTTCAAGTGAGCAGCGCATTCGACCGACGATCGTTCCTGCGCGGTGCGGCCGCGACCGGCGGTGCGGGGGCGCTCGCGCTCCTCGCCGCATCGTGCGCCTCCGGCTCGAGCGGCCGGAGCAACCCGAACCAGGTCACGATCTGGGGTGTCACCGGCACGTTCGTGCCGTTCCAGACGAAGGTGATCAAGGACTTCAACAAGATCCACCCCGAGGTCGACGTCAAGGTGAACGTCGTCCCGTCGCAGGGCACCGGCGACGCCACGAGCATCATCACGGCCGTGCGCGGCGGCACCGCCCCCGACCTGTGGCTCCTCGACCGGTTCAGTGCGGCGCAGTACGCGGCGATCGGACTCATCGAACCGATCGACGACATGATCGAGGAGTTCGAGGACCAGCCGAAGGACGAGTTCCTGGCGCAGTGGCTCGGGTTCACGATCGGCGAGGTCAGCTACCAGGGCAAGACCTACGGCCTCCCCCACGACACCGACGCCCGCGGCATGTTCGTGAACCGGAAGATGCTCACCGGTGCCGGGATCGACCCGGACGAGTTCGACTGGGAGCACAACGGCCCGGTGAGCATGGACCGGATGTGGGACGTCAGCGAACGCATCACGAAGAAGTCCGGTGGCAACTACACCCACATGGGACTGCTCCCCTGGTACGGCGAAGGCTGGCCGTTCACGTGGGGGCTCGGCCTCGGTGCGTCGTACTTCGACCAGCAGGACTCGAAGATGACGATGGACTCGAAGAGCGTCCGCAGCATCTTCGAGTTCTACGAGGACTGGGCGAAGCGGTACGGCTACAAGGACGCCGACACCTTCATCGCGACCTACGAGCCGACCGGGCACCCGCCGGGACAGACCGCGTTCATGGCGGACCGGATGGCGTTCATGGTCAGCGTCCCCTCCACCATCCAGACCTTCGACAACTACGGCCCGAAGGACCTCGACTGGGGCACCGCGTACCTGCCGACCCAGCAGGACGGCGGCGACAAGTACACGTGGTCCGGTGGCTTCGCGCTGTGCGTGCCGAAGGGCTCGAAGAAGAACAAGGCCGTGTGGGAGCTCATGAAGTACTTCACGAGCAAGCAGGGCCAGGAGACCTACATGGTGCCGGCCACCAGCGTGCCGTCGAACATCGCGGCGCTGAAGGACCCGAAGGGCTCCGCGAAGTCGATCCGCTTCTTCACCGAGTCGATCGGCGCGTCCACCTGCCGCCCGCCGCTGCCCGTCGGCGGCGCGTGGTGGGACTCCCTCGCCGACGCGCGGTCGAGCGTCCTGCTCGGCACCGCGAGTCCGCAGGAAGCCGTCGAGCGGGCGCAGAACCGCGTCGACCCGATGATGCAGACCTACTCGCCGTTCAAGTTGCCGAAGGACTACGACAAGGTCCGGATCTGAGCAGGAACGCTCTGGTCACCCACCACGAAAGGAACACACATGCCCTCCACCCCCTTGCGCGTCGCCGTCCTCGGCTTCTGGCACGTCCACGCCGGCGACTACGCGCAGCAGACCGTCGACCACCCCGGCACCGAGCTCGTGGCCGTCTGGGACGACGACACCGAGCGCGGCCGAGCCGGCGCCGAACGGTTCGGTGTCGAGTACACCGACGACCTCGATGCGTTGCTCGCCCGCACCGACGTCGACGCCGTCACCATCACGACCTCGACCGACGTCCACCGCGACGTGATCGAGCGCGCGGCAGCGGCCGGCAAGCACGTCTTCACCGAGAAGCTCCTCGCCCCCACCGTCGAGGAGTGCGACGCGGTCATCGCCGCCTGCGATGCCGCCGGGGTCACGCTCGTGGTCTCGCTCCCGCGGCTCTACCACGGCTACACGGCCGCGATCCGGCGCGAGCTCGACGCGGGCCGCCTCGGCGACGTCACGTACTCCCGCGTCCGGCTCTCGCACGACGGTGCCGTCGCACCGTGGCTGCCGGAGCGCTTCTTCGACCCGGCGACGGCGATCGGCGGCGCCCTCACCGACCTCGGCTGCCACCCCGTCTACCTGACGCAGCTGTTCCTCGGCGCCCGCCCCGACACCGTCGAGGCCGTCTACCGCTCCTACACCGGCCGCGCGGTCGAGGACCACGCCGTGGTCACCGTCGGCTACGCCTCGCAGGCGATCGGCGTCATCGAGGCCGGCTTCGTCGCGGGCACGCCGTTCACGATCGACGTGGCCGGCACCCGGGGCTGGCTCGCGTACTCCGACCAGGAGGCCCGGCTCACCGCCGGCGGACCGGCCTACGGCGACGAGCCGGTCACCCTCGACGTCCCCGCCGACGCCCAGGACGCCTTCGGTCAGTGGGTGGACCACATCGCCGCCGACACGCGTGCCGACGACAACCTCGCCCGCGCCGTCGAGCTCACCCGCCTGGTGGTCGCCGCGAACGAGGCCGCGGGTCAGCCCGCGACCAGCGACGCCCTCGTCGGCGCACCCGCCTGACCGTCCCAGCAGTCCAGCACCTCGAACCAACCACAGGAGTCACCATGTCCAGCGACATCATCCGCGTCGGCCTCATCGGCGGGGGCGGCATCGCGTCCGCGCACATCGCCGGGTACGCCGAGCACCCCGACACGATCCGCATCGCCGCGGTCGCCGACGCGTTCGCGGCCACGGCCGAGGAACGCGGGGCGGAGCTCGGCGTCCCGTTCTTCACCGACTACCTCGCCATGCTCGAGCAGGCGGACATCGACGCCGTCGACATCTGTCTGCCGCACCACCTGCACCGCGACGCGATCGTCGCCGCGGCGAAGGCGGGCAAGCACGTGCTGTGCGAGAAGCCGCTGTGCCTGAGCCCCGACGAGGCCGCCGACGTGCAGCGCGCGGTGTCCGAGTCCGGCATCACCCTGATGTGCGCGCACAACCAGCTGTTCATGCCCGCGGTCGCCAAGGCCAAGGAACTCATCGACGGCGGGGCACTCGGCACCGTCTACGAGGTCCGCACCACCGACTCGTTCCGCAACGAGTTCGACCCGTCGAACATGGGGTGGCGTGCCCACGCGTCGACGAGCGGCGGCGGTGAGCTCATCGACACGGGGTACCACCCGAGCTACCTGCTCATGCACCTGGCCGGTGGCGTCCCCGTGCAGGCCACCGCGATGCTGTCCACGCACCGGTTGGCGTTCATGGAGGGCGAGGACTCGGCACAGGCCCTGTTCCGGTTCGACAACGGCGCCGTGGGCCAGCTCGTGACGAGCTGGGCGTACGACCCGGCCGCCGGCACCGAGCGGTTCAGCGTCGTCGGCGAACACGGCGCCCTGACGAGCGACGGCACCACGCTGCGGTGGGACCTGCGGGACGGCACGAGCGAGTCGGTCACCTTCGACGAGGTCGACACCTTCGCGGCCGAGATCGGCGCGTTCGGGGCGTGCCTGCGCGACGGTACGCGGCCGATCCACACGGAGCGCGAGGGCATCGCGGTGCTCGGCATGATCCTGGCGGCGTACGAGGGTGCCCGGACGGGGACCATCGCCCCGGTGCTGACGGCGGACGAGACCGTCAGCGCCTGATCCGCGCGGATCGCGCACCCGTTTTGCGACGAACCACGAGTCGTTCGACGCGTGGTTCGTCGCAGAACGGGTGCTGACGCACCGCGCCACCGTCACCGCCACGTCAGTGCGTCGCGGGTGCCGCGTCCTCGTCATCGGCGGCGTGCAGCACCGACTCGGCCTGCCCGAGCAGGTGCCGCGCGGCCAGGCTCAGCGACCGCACCCCGACCACGACGACGAGCAGGGTGAGCAGCACGAGCAGCACGGTCGTGGGCACCCACGCCACCGGCAGGTCGAGCACCCGGAACCACTCGATCGCCGCCGTCGCGACCGCCGCAGCCGGGAACACGAACGACCAGAACCCGAGCGAGAACCCGAGCCGGACGTACCGGGGCAGCAGGGCGAGCTGCACGAGGAGCATGAGGACCCCGAGGCCCGCGATGGCCTGCACGGGCAGGGTTCGGGCGTCGTCGGTGAGCGCGAACAGGGACACCGTCGCCACCGCGGGCGGAGCCACGAGGATCGCCATCGTGGGGACGAGCGGGTCGGGCAGTGCAGGGCGGAACGACAGCCGGATGAGGAGCAGCCCGGTCATCACGCCCCAGAAGAACACGCCGACGCCGAAGCACGCCCAGGACAGCCAGCCCACACCGACCTCGTGCGTGGCGACGGAAGCGACGAGGGCCGCGGCGACCGTCGGCAGCAGGTAACCGCCGTGCACGGCCTCCAGGGTCAGGCGCCCCTCGAACCACGTGCTCAGCAACCACGCCGCGAACCCGGCGGCGACCGCCACCGCGAGCACCACGAGGACCTGTCCCCCGATCTCCCAGAACCGCGCGAGGTCGACGCCGAGGAGCATCGCCGTCGCGGGGACCAGGGCGGCGATCGGGCCCTGCGCCGGGTGGCGGAGCTGGTCGACCAGGCGTTCGTCGACCCGGACGCCCCGCAGGACGTGCGCGCCGAGCAACCACGACCAGGCCACCGCCGCGACCACCCAGAACACCTGCGGGACGACGGGCGGCACGCCGAGGACGGGTGCCGCGTACGACCACGTCTCCGCGAAGCCGGCCAGGCCGAACGGTGCGGCGAGGGTGTTGAGCGGGATGCGGGAGGTCGGGCGTGCGCTGGGCATAGGGGTCCCATTGTCCCCGGCTCGCGTCGTGCCGCGTAACGGAGCCCGGCTCGCAGGCGCCCCGTGGCACATTGGGCCGATGCCCTTCGAGAACAGCGACCACGTCCAGGCCACCACCGCCGGGTCGCTCCCGCGCACGCCGGAGCTCATCGCCGCGAACGCCGCCCGCCCCGTGGGCGCCGACGGCTTCACGCTCGAGACCACCGACGAGGTCCGCGCGATGACGAGCGCGGCCGTCGACGACGTCGTCGCCCGCCAGACCGCCCTCGGCATCACGCAGCCGGGTGACGGCGAGTTCGGCAAGGCGATGTCGAACAGCGTCGACTACGGCGCGTGGTGGGGCTACTCGTTCCAGCGGGTCAGCGGACTCTCGCTCACGGACGCCGACATCTTCACGCAGGAGCCGGTCCGCTCGAGCCCGGGCAACGTGCAGCTCACCAGCTTCCCGGACCGTCGCGACTGGACGATCTTCCGCGAGGCCTACACCGACCCGGCGTCGGGCATCGGCACCGGGAAGAACGCCACCGCCTTCCCCACCACGACCGGCCCGATCGCCTACACCGGGCACGAGGCCGCACGCACCGACGCCGCCAACCTCGGGCACGCCGTCGAGGCCGCCGGTGCCGAGAACGGCTTCATCACGGCACTCTCCCCCGGCTCCGCGGCCCGGGTCGCGAACGAGTACTACGCCACCGACGAAGAGCACATCTGGGCCTGGGCCGACGCCCTGCGCGAGGAGTACCGGATCATCCTCGACGCGGGCCTCGTGCTGCAGATCGACGACCCCTCGATCGCCGAGAACTGGGACCAGATCAACCCGGAGCCGAGCCTCGAGGACTACCGCGCCTTCACCCGGATCCGCGTCGAGGCGCTCAACCACGCGCTCGAGGGGCTCGACACCAGCCGTGTCCGCTTCCACCTGTGCTGGGGCTCGTGGCACGGTCCGCACACCACCGACATCGAGCTCCGCCACATCGTCGACCTGATGCTCGACATCGACGCCGGCGCGTACTCGTTCGAGGCCGCGAACGCCCGGCACGAACACGAGTGGACCGTGTGGCAGGACGTCACGCTGCCCGACGGCAAGGTGATCGTCCCCGGCGTCGTCGGCCACGCCACGAACGTCGTCGAGCACCCCGACTTGGTCGCGCAGCGCATCGAGCGGTTCGCCTCGGTCGTCGGGCGCGAGCGCGTCATCGCCGGCACCGACTGCGGCCTGGGCGGCCGCATCCACCCGCAGATCGCCGCCGCGAAGCTCGAGTCGCTCGGCGAGGGCGCACGCCGCGCGAGCGCGAAGCTCTTCTGAGCCGCACGTTCCTTCCCAGAACTGCTGCGGTAGCAAGCGAGATCGGGCGTACCTGCCACGAAGATCACGGCAGGTACGCCCGTTTCGGAGCGGTACGCCCGGTTTCGGCAGGCCTCAGGGGCTACCGCTGTGCGCGGCCGAGGACGATCGCGCCGACCGCGGCAGCGCCACCGAGCCACACGAGCGGACGCGTGACACGCCGTCGCTTCGCGACCCAGCCGCCGTTCGTGGCGTTGCCGGCGTCCGCCGGGGCGTAGAGGTTGCCGTCGGTCGGGTCGCCCTTCCCGCGCAGCGCGAAGGTCTCGACCATCGGCTTCGTGATCTTGTGGAACAGCCCCGGGAACACGTACTGCAGCGGGACGAGCGACGCCTGGATGCGGCCGACGTAGCGGTACCGCTTCGGGTGCGTGGCGGCGGTCACGACGGCACGACCCGCGCGCTCGACCGACACCGTCGGCGGCAGCGGGTGCGAGTTCTTGCCGGTGTAGTTGGCGCCGTTCTGGTAGATCGGCGTGTCGATCGTCGACGGCAGCAGCGTGGTGAAGCGGATGCCGGTGTGCGCGAACTCGTCACCGAGGACGTCGACCAGGCCGAGCGCCGCGTGCTTGCTCGTGACGTACGCCGACTGGTAGGGCGCTGACAGCAGCGACTGGATCGAGCCGACGAGCACGTACGTGCCCGAGCCGCGCTGCTTCCAGTGCGGCAGCAGGTGCGTGATCGCGTTGAGGTGGCCGTAGAGGTTCGTGTCGACGACCCGCTTGAACGCCTCGGTGGGGGTCTGCTCGAACAGGCCGTAGACGAACAGGGCCGCGTTGCCGACGAAGACGTCGATCCGCCCGTGCCGACTCGTCACCGTGCCGATGAGGTCCTTGACCTGGTGCTCGTCGGCGACGTCCGTCGGGATCGCGACCGCGTCGGCCCCGAGTGCGCGGCACTCGGCGGCGGCGGCCTCGAGGGAGTCGTGGCCGCGTGCGGCGAGCACGAGCGTGGCACCCTGTCGGGCGAACTCGTGCGCCGCGGCCCTCCCGATGCCGCTCGATGCTCCGGTGACGACGACGATCTTCCCGCGGTACCGATGTCCCATGCGTCCTTGGTACGCGCCTGCTGGTCCGTTCCCGCACAGACGAGCCGTACCCCTCGCCCCGGTGCGAGGATGGAGCATGCGCAAGGACGACCTGACCGTCGACGAAGCCACGGTCATCGCCGAACACGCCCGGTCCGGTGCCCTCGAGCTGGACGACCCCGAGGTCCGCAAGGTCGTCGAGCAGGCGAACCGGGTGCTGGTCCGTGCACAGATGTGGGGCGAGGAGCGGAGTCCGAAGCTGCGTCGTCGCCGTCGGTTCATCGCGATCGGTGCGCTCGTGATGGTGCTCGTCTGGGTGGCTGGCTTGCTCGTGCCGCTCGCGCTGCGCTTCGGCGTGTAGCCGGAGCCGAGCCCGCGTCGCCGTTCGGTTCAGCGGCCGGTGCGGGCGTTCCGGGCGAGGAGCCAGAGGTACGTGCTGTGCCCGACGAGCGCCAGGCCGAAGAAGATCGCGGCGACGGCGTAGACGCGGTCGAGCTTCCCCTGCCCGATGACGAGCATCACGATGCAGAAGGCAACGGCGATCGCCAGCACGCCGACCTGCACGGTCGACCAGATCCGTCGGAAGCGCGGCATGCCCGTCTCGTTCACCCGGCCATTCTCCCCCATGCCGCGCCCGCCGTGCGGTCGCCCGACGTCAGCCCGCGGTACGACGCGGGCGAGGCACGTCGGTACCGTGCTCCGATGTGCGGCGCCGCCGGCCGGACCTAGCGTGCAGGCATGGACACGCACCACCCCACGGCCACCCCCACCAGCACTCCGGCCCGCCCTGCACGCCGACGCCGTCGCCCGCTCCGGATCATCGGCTTCTCGCTCGTCGGGCTCGTCGGCCTCGGCGCCCTCACGCTCGGCGGCACGGCCACCTACGACGCGATCGCGACGGCGGCGGAACGGGACGACATCCGCCCGTACGGCGAACTCGTCCCCGTCACCGGCGGCCGGGTCAACGTCGCCGTCACCGGGTCCGGGGCGTCGACCGTCGTGCTGCTGCCAGGCTTCGGCACGGCATCCCCCGTGATCGACTTCGCCCCGCTCGTCGACCGGCTGCAGGACACGCACCGGGTGGTGGTCGTCGAGCCGCTCGGGTACGGCCTGAGCGACGGCACCGACCGGCCCCGGACCAGCGCGAACATCGTCGACGAGGTGCACCAGGCGCTGTCGACCCTCGGCATCGACCGGTACGTGCTCGCGGGGCACTCGGTCGCCGGGATCTACGCGCTCGAGTACACGAACGCGTACCCGGACGAGGTGCAGGCGTTCGTCGGCATCGACAGCAGTGTGCCGACGCAGCCCGGCATCGACGCGGCCGTCGGGTCGGGCCTGTTCCGCTTCGTGAAGGCCACCGGGCTCGCCCGTGTGCTCACTGCCGTGTCCGGCGACGCGTACGCCGGGTTGCCCTACACCGATGCGCAGAAGGAGCAGATGACCCTGCTGTCACACCGCACCAGCATGCGCGCGACGTACCTGGACGAGTACGAGCACCTCGGCGCGAACTTCCGGCACGCCCGCAGCCTCGCGTTCCCCGCCGATCTGCCGGTCCGCCTGTTCGTCGTGGGCGACGACCCGGATGTGCCGGGGTGGGAGCGCCTGCACCGTGAGCAGGCGGCGTCGGTCACCGACGGCCAGGTCGTCCTGCTCGACGGCGGGCACTACCTGCACCACACGCACGCGGCGGAGATCGCCGAGGGCATCGACGCGGTCGCCGACCTCGGTCAGTGATCCCGGAGCGCCTCGACGAGCTCGGCCTTGCGCTTCGACGAGTACCCGGTCAGGCCGATCTCCTTCGCCCGCTTCCGGAGGTCCGCGACGGTCCAGTCGTCGTAGGAGCCGGATTCGCCGCCCTTCTTCCCGACGGCCTCCTCGCCGCGGGCCGCTGCGGCGTTGCTGATCCGCGCGGCCTTCTCCTTCGAGTTGCCCTCCTTGCGGAGCTCCTCGTACATGTCCGGCTTCTTGAGTTGGTTCGGCATGGTGCGTCACGGTACGCGCGGCGGCCCGGCGTCGTTCCGCGCCGGCGGCGGCCCGGCGTCGTTCCGCGCCGGCGGCGGCCCGGCGTCGTTCCGAGCCGCTGGCGGCTCAGTGCTTCTCTGGGTCGTGGCCCCAGTTCATCAACGACCACCGCCACGGGGTGTCGCGCACGTCACCGTCCGGCCGCTGCTCCGAGTGCCGGGCGACGTAGCCGACCACCTTCCGCATGTGGGCGTGGTCGTCGTCGGTCCGGTCCGCCTCGTGCTTCTCGAGGATCCGGATGACGTGCCGCCCGCTCTCGTGCCCGGTCGACTCACCGCCGCCCGGGGGCTTCTGCCCGACGTGCTTCGACTCGTCGGTGTCGAGCCACTCGCGGAGCTCCGACGGGGTCATGTTCACCGCGTCGGCGAAGTCGCGCTCGGTCTGCTGGTCGTCGTCGTCGTCACTCATGGTCCCGAGGCAACCCCGCGGTCCTGGACGGGTGCGCAGGGCGGATGGCGCTCCGCCGCCGTCCAGCCGGGACGGGTTCCGTGGAGGCACGAGCAGGAAGGAACTCGCATGCCCACCGACCAGTACGAACACGGCGACCCGCGCACCCGCTACCCCGACGTCAAGCCGGAGCCGCAGACGCAGGACGAGCCGGGCCTCCAGTCCGCCATGGACCCGGTCCCCGACCTGGGCGAGACGAGCTACCGGGGCACCGGCCGGCTCGCCGGCCGCAAGGCCCTGATCACCGGCGGCGACTCCGGCATCGGCGGCGCCGTCGCGATCGCGTTCGCCCGCGAGGGCGCCGACGTCGCGATCGCCTACCTGCCGGAGGAGCAGTCCGACGCCGACCACGTGCTCGAACAGATCCGTGCCGCCGGACGCACCGCCGTGGCGATCCCGGGCGACCTGCGTGACAAGGCGTACGCGCAGGAGCTCGTCGACCAGGCCGTCGCCGGACTCGGCGGACTCGACGCCCTGGTGAGCGTCGCCGGCAAGCAGCGCTGGCAGCCGGACGTGCTCGACATCACCGACGACCAGTTCGAGGCGACCTTCGACGTGAACGTCTTCGGGCTGTTCCGCCTCGTCAAGGCGGCGCTGCCGCACCTGGAACCCGGTGCGACGATCACCACGACGGCGTCGATGGAGGCGTACAAGCCGGCACCCGATCGCCTCGACTACGCGGCGTCGAAGGGCGCGATCAACAACCTGTCGAAGGGGCTGTCGCAGCTGCTCGTCGAGCGCGGCATCCGCGTCAACGTCGTCGCTCCCGGGCCGACGTGGACGGTCCTGCAGCCGAGCGGCGGCGTCGACCCGTCGACGCTGCCCGAGTTCGGCAGCAGCGAGTCGCCGATGGGCCGCGCCGGACAGCCAGCCGAACTCGCACCGGCCTACGTCTTCCTGGCGTCGGACGAGTCGAGCTACGTCGTCGGCGAGACGCTCAACGTGAACGGCGGCATGGTCACGCCCTGACCTGCGGATCCCGCCTCCGTGGTGCGACGCCGTCCGTCTTGTCCGCCACGTGGAAGTCGCGCAGGAGCGCTGCGACGAGTGCGGGCTTCTCGACGATGAGGCCGTGGGTGGCCCGCGGGACCACGGCGAGCTCGGCGTCGGGCAGCACGTGGAGTGCGGCGGTGACGTGGTCGATCCGGACCTCGTCGTCGTCGCCGTACAGCAGCAGCACGGGGACCGCGAGCTCGGCGAGCTCGCGCTTCCCGAACGCGGGCTCGGTCTCGTGCAGCGCCCGCGACTTCTCGGTGACCTCCGCCCAGTGCGCGGCTCCGTCCGGCGACACCTCGGCGTACGCGTCGGCCATGAACTGCGGTGGCACGCCGTCGAGCACACCCGGGTACCACCCCGTCACGTCGAACGGTGCACCGCCGTGCACCAGCGTCCGCACCAGGTCGGGTCGGGAGAGCGCCAGGCGCAGTCCGACGAGTGCGCCGTCGCTCCAGCCGAACACGTGGACCGGACCGACACCGAGCGTCTCGATCACCACGGCCATCTCGGCCGCCGCGTCCGCGAGGTGCCAGGGGCCCTCGACGTCGGCGGTCCGGCCGTGCCCGGCGCGGTCGGCGAGCACGACCCGGTAGCCGGACAGCGCGTCAGCGAGCGGCTCCATCGCCCGCGAGTCGGTCCCGCCGGGGTGCAGCAGGAGCAGGACGGGGCCGGTTCCCCCGCGGTCGGACGTCCAGGTGTGTCCCATGCGTGAGTCTCCCACTGCTAGCGTGCAGACGTGTCCTGGGGCCGGCTCTACTTCGCACTGCAGGCCCTCGGCGGCGCGGTGTGGTGGATCACCGTCGCGACGCTCCCCGCCATCCGGACGCTCACGCTCGGCTCGCTGGACCCGGTGGTCGTCGCTGCCCTCGACGTCCCGCTCTTCGTCGTGGCCTCGGCGCTCGCAGCGGTCTCCGCAGGTGCGGTCGGGCGGATCGCGGCAACCGTCGCCACCGCGTGGACCGCGCTCGTCCTCGCCGGGCTCGCCGTCTGGGCGACCGTCACCGGCGAGGCCGGCTGGGGCGTCGTCGTCATGACCGCGGCGACCGTCGGCTCCGTGCTGGCCCTCGCCCTCGTCCTGCTCGGTCGGGTGCCGACCGAGTGGTTGACGTCCGGTCCACTGCGGTTCCGCACGGCCGACCCGGGTGCCGCGACGTCACGGCACGTGGTCGCGACGACCGTGCAGATCGTCGTCTTCTGGGGGCTGTTCCTCGGGGTGTTCCCCGTGGCCATCGCCGTCGCCGAGCACCGCTGGCGGCTGCACCCCGCACTGCCCGGACCGGTCGTGACCGCGCTGCTGGTGGTCGGGCTCGTCGTCCTCGCGCTCGCCAGCGCGCTCGGCATCGCGTCGGCGGCGGCGATGTCGACCAAGGGCGCTGGGACCCCGCTGCCGTCCGCCAGTGCGAACCGGTTGGTCGTCGCCGGCCCGTACCGCTCGGTGCGCAACCCGATGGCGCTCGCCGGCATCACGCAGGGCGTCGCCGTCGGGCTGCTGCTCGGGTCGTGGATGGTCGTCGTCTACGCGCTCGCCGGGTCGATCGTGTGGAACTGCGTGGTCCGGCCGCTCGAGGAGGCCGACCTCGAGGCCCGCTTCGGCGACGACTTCCGTCGCTACGCCGCGCGGGTCCGGTGCTGGGTGCCGCGGTGGCCCATCGCGGCGAGTGTCGGCGGGGTCCCGGTCCCCCTCAGCTCGCCGCGCCGGTGATGTTCACGAGCCACGTGACGCGGAACCGGTCGGTGAGCATCCCGAAGGTGTCGCCCCACGGGGCCGTCGTGAGCGGTTCGATGATCGACGCGCCCTCGGCGAGCCCGTTCCAGTAGCGGGTCAGGGCCTCGTGGTCGTCGCCGCTGAGCGACAACGAGATCGTGCTCTCCGACGGCGTCTCCATGCCCGTCGGCGCGTCCGAGGCCATCAGCAGCAGGCCGTTCTCGCCCTCCAGCTGCCCGTGCATGACCTTGTCGGCGTCGGCGGGGTCCTGGCTCATGCCGGCTTCGCCGAAGGTGCCGATCGTGAGCTCGCCGTGGAACACCGAGTGGTAGAAGTCGAGGGCTTCGCGGGCCCCCGAGCGGAAGCCGAGGTACGGGTTGAGACGCACGGACATGGTGGACTCCTCACGACGGGCGGGCGTCGTCGCCCGCTGCGCGCCCATCGTCGCAGACGCGACGTGCCCGCGGAAGGGCACCGCGCCTTGGACGGGCGTGCGATGCGGACGGGCGCGACCCGCTCAGCGGTGACGCGCCAGCGGCACGCGGGCCGCGCCGACCGAGCTTGCGAGGGAGGGGTGGCGGCGCCGCCCCGCGCCTCCAGGCCGTCAGGCGGTCGCTCTGCGGTCCGTGGCCGGGTCTGCCCCGGCCAGGTCACGGATGCGCTTCGCCGGCACGCCGGCGTAGACGCCGTGCGCCAGCAGGCGCCCGGTGACGACCGCGCCGGCCGCGACGACCACGTCGTGCTCGATGTGCGCGCCGGGCAGGATCGTCGCACGGCCGCCGATCCACACGCGGTCCTCGATGACTACCGGACGGCCGGTCGCGGTGTCGCTCCACCGGCCGTCGGCGTCGATCGCGTGGTGGCTCGTCATGATGAGGACCTGCATGCCGATCGCGGCGTTCGCACCGATGCTGACGGGGGCGATGGCCTCGATGGTCGTCGCGCGGTTGAAGTAGACGCCCCGCGCGACCGACAGGTTGCGCGGGTCGCCCGTGAGCGAGAAGCCGACGCCGGGGGCCGACTCGGCGTGCGCGCCCGCGGCGTTCAGCAGGAGCCGTCGCACGACCCGCGGCAGGAACGGCGAGCCGAGCAGGGCCGTGAGCAGGACGTGCTCCCGGGCGTGCGCGACGTCCTCGCGGAGGCGTCGGGCGAACGTCGAGGGGACGGGGACGGGGACGGGGACGGCTGGCGTGGCCATGCGGCCTCCTGGGCTCGGGGGACGGTGCGGGGTCGCACAGCCGAAACGTAGGCGCTGCAGGGCCGCTCGACAACGGACGCACTGGTGGTTGCGCGATCCTTGCGGTATCGCCCGCCGGCCGGCACGGCGGGCGATCTCACCCGGTCGGTGCGATCCGGGCAGCGCCCGTGCACGCCTACCGTGCTGCGGCTGGGAGGCGACATGCAGGAATTCGTGAGCGGTCTGGTGCAGAACTCGTCCTTCGGCGCCTGGGACGTGGTCCTCGCCGTCGTCGTCCTGGTCGTCGGGTGGTTCGCGTCCGTGTGGGCCCGGCGAGGCGTCGTCGTGGCGCTGGCGAAGTGGAGCGGGCTCGGACCGAGCGGGACGAACCTCGTGGCGCGTCTCGTGCGCTACTCGATCCTCCTGCTCACGATCGGCATCGTCCTCACCGTGCTCGGCGCGCCGTTGCAGCCGGTGCTCGCCGCGGTGATCATCATCAGTGCCGTCGCGTTCCTGGCCCTGCGCGGGATCGCGGCGAACTTCGGCGCGGGGCTGGTCATCCAGGCCCGACGACCGGTGCGGATCGGCGACTCGATCGAGGTCGAGGGCGTGGCCGGCCGCATCGTCGAGTTGACGGGGCGTTCCGTCCTGCTGGCCACCTCGGACGGCAGGACGATCCGGATCCCGAACACCATGCTGCTCGAGAACCCGCTCTGGAACGCCAGCGAGTCGGGGTCGGTCCGGAGCGAGGTCCGGGCGCGGCTGCACGGGTCACCGGACCTCGACCGGGTCTGCCCGGTGCTGCTGGACGCGGTGGCCTCGGTGTCCTCGGTGTCCTCGGTCTCCTCGGTGTCGTCGGGGTCCTCGGTGTCGTCGACGGATCCCGAGGTCTTCCTGCACACGATCACGCCGGCCTGGGCGGACATCACCATCCGGTTCTGGTCCGCGTACGACGACCGCGAGGCCGCCCGGTCGTCGGTGGTGCGCGCGGTCGCGGTGGCGCTCGGCGGCACCGGCCTGACCTGCTCGGTGTCGTCGGACGGACCACGGTTCCTGACCGCGCTCGTCGACGCCGTGGACTGACGGTTCTGCGGGGTCGTGCGGGGTCGTGCGGGGTCGTGCGATCTCACCCGTTCCGGGCGTGCACGTCGACGCGCCGGGCGGTGAGGCTCGTCGCGCAGACCAACGAACAGGAGCGGACCATGGCCAAGCAGTTCTCCGGCAAGATCGAACTCGACGTGCGCGACTCCGTCGCCGACTGGGACGCGTTCATCCCGTCGAAGGCGCCGACGGGATCCCCGAACGTCCTCGTCGTGCTCTACGACGACACCGGGCAGGCAGCGTGGTCACCGTACGGCGGCCGGATCCAGATGCCCACGATGGAGCGGCTCGCCGCGAACGGCCTCACCTACTCGCAGTGGCACACCACGGCGCTCTGCTCCCCCACGCGGTCGACGTTCCTGACCGGCCGGAACCACCACGCGAACGGGTTCGCGTCGATCTCGGAGTCGTCGACCGGGTTCCCCGGCTACAGCTCGCACATCCCGCCCGAGAACGCGACGATGGCGAACGTGCTCCGTGACGCCGGGTGGTCGACGTTCTGGGTCGGCAAGAACCACAACGTCCCGATCGACGAGTGGACGGCGGGCGCCTCGAAGAAGAACTGGCCGCTCGCGCAGGGCTACGACCGGTTCTACGGCTTCATCGGCGGTGAGACGAACAACTGGTACCCCTCGCTCGCCGAGGACAACCACTACATCGACCAACCGTCGCTGCCCGAGGACGGCTACCACCTGTCGAAGGACCTCGCCGACCAGGCGCTGAAGATGATCCGCGACACGAAGCAGACCGAGCCGGACAAGCCCTGGTACCTGTGGTTCTGCCCGGGCGCGAACCACGCTCCGCACCACGCCCCGCAGGAGTACATCGACAAGTACAAGGGACAGTTCGACGACGGCTACGAGGCCTACCGTGAGTGGGTGCTCCCCCGGATGATCGAACGCGGGATCCTCCCGGAGGGCACCGAGCTCACGGGGCTCAACCCGATGACCCCCGGCACGTTCTCGGACTCCGACGTCGTGCGTCCGTGGGACGAACTCGACGCCGAGGAACGCGCGATGTTCAGCCGGATGGCCGAGGTCTACGCCGGGTTCTCCGAGTACACCGACGCGCAGGTCGGCCGCATCGTGGACTACCTCGAGGAGTCCGGGCAGCTCGACAACACCATCGTCGTCTACTGCGCGGACAACGGCGCGTCGGGCGAGGGCAGCCCGAACGGTTCGGTCAACGAGGGCAAGATCTTCGGCGGCTACCCCGACGACCTCGCGCAGAACCTGACGATGGTCGACGAGCTCGGCAGCCCGGACACCTACAACCACTACCCGACCGGATGGGCAGCGGCGTTCTCGACTCCGTACCGGATGTTCAAGCGGTACGTGTACCAGGGCGGGATCTGCGACCCGCTGGTGATCTCGTGGCCGGCCGGCATCGCCTCCCGCGGCGAGGTCAGGAACCAGTACCACCACTCGACCGACATCGTGCCGACCATCCTCGACGCCTGCGGCGTGACGTTCCCGGACACGTACGCCGGCGTGGAACAGCGACCACTCGACGGGGTCTCGATGCGGTCGTCCTTCGACGCAGCCGACGAGCCGACGTCGAAGCACACGCAGTACTACGAGATGTTCGGCAACCGTGGCATCTGGCACGAGGGCTGGAAGGCGGTGACCGAGCACGGACCGGGAGCCGGGACGAGCGGCTTCGACAGCGACCGGTGGCAGCTGTTCCACACCGACGTCGACCGCTCCGAGGCGCACGACCTCGCCGCGGAGCACCCGGACAAGGTCGAGGAACTCGTGGCGCGCTGGTTCGCGGAGGCGAAGGCGAACAACGTGCTGCCCCTGAACGACCTGCAGATCCTGGGGAACCCCGAGGACTTCGAGACCTTCATCACGATGGAGTTCAAGGTCCCCGTCCCGCCGAGCGGGCAGTACACGTACTACCCGGGCACCACCGAGGTGCCGGAGCGTTCCGCGGCGAATGTGCACGGGGTGTCGTACAAGATCGTCGCGGACGTCGACTTCACGCCGGACACCGAGGGCGTCGTGTTCGCGCACGGATCACGGTTCGGGGGCCACGCCCTGTACGTCAAGGACGGGCAGCTGTCCTACGTGTACAACTTCCTCGGCATCCCGCCCGAGAACGTCGTCTCCACCCCGGCTCCCACCTCCGGGCGGCACCTCGTCGGGGTCTCCTTCACGAAGGAGGGTACCGGGGAGTACCGCGAGGCCACCGGACCGCTCGCGCTCTTCGTCGACGACGAGCAGGTCGCCGAGACGCCGATCAGGACCGTGCTCGGGCACTTCTCGCTCTGCGGCGAGGGACTCTGCATCGGCTACGACAGTGGCGACGCCGTCACGCAGGCCTACGCGGGCGAGCGGTTCGAGTTCCACGACGGCACGATCCACAAGGTCGTGTTCGACATCGCCGACGACGCCTACGTCGACCTCGAGGCGCACCTCGCCGCCGCGATGTCGCGCGACTGAGATGGCGACCCGGCAGGTGGGGGCGGCACCGGCGCGCAGCCGGACGTGGTTCGCCCCCACCCTCCGGGGCTACGACCGCCGGTGGCTCGGGCGCGACGTCCTCGCCGGCCTGAGCGCCGGCGCGGTCGTCGTCCCCCAGGCCATGGCCTACGCGAGCATCGCGGAGCTGCCGGCACAGGTCGGGCTCTACACGTGCATGGCGCCGATGGCCGTCTACGCCCTGCTCGGCGGGTCACGCGCGATGAGCGTGTCGACGACGTCGACGATCGCGACGCTCAGCGCCACGACGTTCGTCTCCGCGGGCGTCGCGGTCTCCTCCGACGACGCGCTCCGCGCACTGTCGACCCTCACCCTGCTCGTCGGCGTCGTCCTCGTCGTCGCCCGGCTGCTCACCCTGGGCTCGCTCGTCGAGAACATCAACAAGTCGACGCTGATCGGCGTCCAGATCGGGGTCGGCGCGACCGTCGCGGTCGGGCAGTTGCCGAAGCTGCTCGGACTCACCGACGACCCGACCGGGGCAGGGTTCATCCGCTCCGTGGTGGCGGTCGTCGAGGCGCTCCCCCGTGCGCACGGCCCGACGGTCGCGCTGTCCGTCGCCTCGGTCGCGGTGCTCCTGCTGCTGCGCCGCTTCGTGCCCGCGGTGCCGGGTCCGCTCGTCGTGGTCGCCGGCGGCATCGCGGCCTCGGCCGTCCTGCACCTGACCGACCTCGGCGTCGAGGTGATCGACCCCGTCCCGACCGGTCTCCCAGTACCCGTGCTGCCCGACCTGACCCTCGTGCCGGCGATGCTCCCCGGTGCCCTCGGCATCGCGATGATGGCGTTCCTCGAGTCCGCAGCGGTGGCACGTGGGATCCGGCAGCCGAGCGAGCCGCCGATCGACAGCGACCGCGAGCTGCTCGCGGCCGCCGCCGCGAACCTCGCCGGATCCCTGACCCAGACACTGCCGGCCGCCGGCGGGTTCTCGCAGAGCGCGGTCAACCAACGGGCCGGCGCACGCACCCAGGTGTCGACCCTGGTGACCGTCGCGCTCGCGGTGCTGGTCGCGCTCGTCCTCGGACCGGTCCTGGCCCTGATGCCCACGGCGACCCTCGCCGCGCTCGTCGTCACCGCCGTCGTCGGACTCATCGACGTCCCCGCGCTCCGGAGGCTGGCCCGCATCAGCCGACGCGACTTCTGGCTCGCCGTGGTGACCGCGGCGGTCGGACTGACCGCCGGACTGCTGGCAGCCGTCGTCGCCGGGGTCGCCGGGACGTACTTCCTGGTCCTCCGCGAACTGCAGCGCGTCCGGCTGGCACCGGGCCCCGCCGTCGGCACGACGATCAGCGCACGGATCGAGGGCGCCGTGTACACCGCGAACGTCCTGGCGTACGAGAACGCCGTCCTCCGGCTCGCCGACGACGAGGACGGGGCCGACGCCGTCGTCCTCGACCTGTCGCGGATGCACGAGGCGACCGTCACCGTCCTCGACGGCCTCGCCGACCTCGATCACGAGCTCGCGCAACGCGGCGTCGTGCTCCTGCTCGTGGGCCTCCCCGGGTCGGCTACGGCGACGGCGGCGCGGACCGCGTGGTTCCGCGGGCTCGTCGACGACGGCAGGGTGCTGCCGACGGTCGACGCCGCGATGGCCGCGCGGACGGCTCAGGCTGCGGCTGCCGACCCGGGCTGAGGCCGGGATCAGCCGTCCCAGACCACCCGGAAGCCGATGTGGGTGGCGGCGGAGTCGCTGGTCTGCGGCGACCGAGCCGCCGGCCGGTACCGCAGGCAGTACTCCGGCGCACACAGGTGCGACCCGCCCTTGAGGACCCGCGTGACGGTCGACGGCGTCTCCGGGGCGGCGTCGTGGTGGGTGTCCGTCGGGCCGCAGCCGCAGTGCGCGGACGACTCGGTCGCCCGCGCCTCGGCCGGCGGCGTCGGGGTAGTCGGGGTCGTCGGGGTCGTCGGGGTCGTCGGGGTCGTCGGGGTCGTCGGGGTCGTCGGGGTCGTCGGGGTCGTCGACGGATCGTGCCGCTCGGTGTACCGCGAATCGGTCCACTCCCACACGTTGCCGATCATGTCCACCAGACCGAGCGCGTTCGCGGGGAACGACCCCACGGGCGACGTCCCCGTCCACCCGGCAGCCCCGCTGTTGCGGTACGGGAACGCCCCGTGCCACGTGTTGGCCATCGTCCGGCCGCCCGGGTGCGCCTCCCTCCCCCAGGCGAACGGCCACGACGGGTCACCGCCGGCGCGCGCCGCGTACTCCCACTCGGCCTCGCTCGGCAGTCGCCCACCGACCCACGCCGCGTACGCCGCCGCATCGCCGTGCGAGACCTGGACCACCGGGTGCTCCTCGCGTCCGTCCACCGACGACGTCGGCCCGGCCGGGTGCCGCCAGTCAGCACCCGGACACCAGGTCCACCAGGCCCGCCAGTCGCCGAGGTCCACCGGTCCGGTCGTGGGCGCGAACACCAGCGACCCCGGAGCCCGGTCGGCCGGCGCCAGGTCGGGGTACTGCACGGGGTCGAGCGCGCGCTCCGCCTCGGTCGTCCACCCGGTCGCCGCCACGAAGGCAGCGAACTCGGCGTTCGTGACGGGGTGCGCGGCGATCCGGAACGCGGCGACCGTGCGTTCGTGCACCGGCCCCTCGTCGGGGTAGTAGCGGTCCGAACCCATCAGGAACGCACCGCCCGCGACGTCCACGGCCTCGAGCAGGGTCTGCATGCACCCGATCCTCGGGCGTCGGGACCGCGGGCCGCCTCACCCGGACCGGATGAGGCGGCCCGCCCTCACCCGGATGGGGTGAATGTCCTCAACGCGCACGACGATCCCTCGCCTCAACCGCCCGCCGCACCTATCGTGAGCAACGCAAGCCTTTTCAGGGAAAGGCCTCCACATGCACACCTTCCAACAGACCAGGAGCAGCGGACAGCGCACCGGCACGGGGACGCCGGTCGGGTCGGACCCGACCACGACGGTCCCACCCACCGATGCGTTGGAGCGACCGCGGCTGCTCGACCACCTCCGACGGTTCCGCCGCTCCGACCGACGCCTGCTCACCATGTGGGCGCCGGGTGGTGCCGGCAAGTCCACCGCGCTCGCCGCGTGGGCGGAAGTCCTCTCGGCGGACGACGTCGTCGTGCGGTGGCTCGACGCGGACACACTGCTGCAGGAGGACCCTCCGCAGACCGTGCACGACGACACCGAGCAGTGGCTGTTCCTCGACGACGTCGACCGTCTGCTCGGCGGGCTCGGTGTCCCGCCGCTCATCCGACTCCTGCGCGCGTGCGGTCCCCGGACCCGCGTCGTCGTCGCCGGACGCTTCGAGCCGAGCGGGTTCGCCGCCGTCACGCAGGCGGCAGGCGGGCGGCTCGTCGTCCCGACGCAGGACCTCGCGTTCAGCGTCGAGGACACGCTGGCCCTCGCGCTCCGCTTCGACCTGGTGCTGCCGATCCAGGATGCCGAAACGCTCACCCACCGGACGGCGGGGTGGGCTGCGGGGCTCGCGCTGGCGATGCCGTACCTGCTCGAGCAGTCCGACCGCGGCGCAGCGGTCCGCCACTTCGGCGGCGACCAGCACCAGGTCGCCGACTACCTGGTGGCACGGGTCCTCGACACGCTCGACGACGACCACCGCGACGTACTGATGCGGACGGCCGTCGGGTCCGAGGTCCCGCTCGCCCTCGCCGTCGAGCTCACCGGGCGTGCCGACGTCGGCACGGTGCTGCAGCGGCTGAGCGCCCGGAACGTGCTCGTGACCACGAGTGCCGACCAGGACGGCTTCCGGTTCCACCCGATCCTCGCCGGCTTCATGCGCGCCGAGTTCCGTCGCCGCGACGAGTGCGGCGCGGTCCGCAACCACGTCGCGGCGGCCGGGTGGTACGAGTCCAGGGGCCTGCACGTCCTCGCGCTCGAACAGGCACTGCTCGCGCGCGACCAGTCGGCGGTGCGCGGGCAGCTGGAGCGGTCCGGCGGTGTCCTGCTCATGGAGGGCCGCGCGGCCATCGTGGCGACGGCTCTGCGAGCGCTCCCACCGAGCCAGGACTCACTGGCCACGCTCACGATCCGCATCGGCATGGACGCCCCGTCGTTCCCGGACCGCATCGGCACCGAGGAGCGGTTCGCCCAGGCCGCCGTGCAGCTCGCTGCCGCGACACCCGACGAGGCACGGGCCTGGCGGCCCGTGGTCGAGGCGCTCCGGTCGTTCACCGTCGAGGACCCCGACGACGCCTCGGCGCGGTTGCAGGAACTCGGCGCGTACCTGCGGCAGACGCCCGTCGAGTCGCTCGACGTCGCGCTGCTGCTCCGGGCTGCGGTCGCCTGGTGCCTCGTCGTCGCCGGCCGCCGCCGCGACGCCGACCAACTGCTCCGCTCGATCCAGGCGGCCGCTGCGCACGCCGGGTTCTCGTGGGTCTTCCTCATCGCCTGCGACACCGCCGCGACGCTCGCCGTCCGCACCGGCGACTGGCGGACGGCCTGCGAGTACGAGGCGCGGATGGGCGCACTGCCCTTCGACACCGCACCGCCCTACAACCGCGCGACCGCCCGCGCACTGCTGCTCGCGACGTCACGCGCCTACCTGCGCTGCGAACCGGTGTCGTTCACCTCGTTGCACCGCATCGACCAGGCCGACCCGACCGGCAGCGAGCTCGGGCTGCTCTTCCAGGTGCGCGCACTGCTCCTCGTCGCGGCGATCGACGCCTCGCCCGCCCCGCGGGAGGCCCTCGCCCGGCTCGTGCAGCTCGTCCGCTTCGACGGCCGTGACCACCCGCGGGTGGTCGCCGGGGCCGCGACGCGCCTGCACGCCTGGTCGAGCACGCTCCACGGCGCACCCGCAGCGGCCGAGGTCCGCCGCATCGTCGCCGACGTCCTCGGCACCGACTCCCTCGAGGTGAACACGCTCCGGCTGCTGGCCGGCGGGCGGACCGACCACCTCGTCGAACGCGACCTGGCCGCGGCGGTCGACGGCGACGACGCGGCGTGGTCCGGCACGAGCATCGTGAACGCCCACCTCGCCCTCGCCGAGCACGCGTGCACCCACGGCCGGCCCGCCGAGGCGGCCGAGCGGATCCGCCGCGCGCTCGCCGTGAGCGAGGAGTTCGGCTACGCCCGCGAGTTCCTCGCCTGCCGGGGTGCGGGCGCGCAGCTGGTGTTCCGGCACCACGGGTCGTACGGGGCGCTCGAACCGTACGCCGACCACGTCCTCGCGCTGGCGGAGCACGAGCGGATCGGCGTCGGGCTGGAACGTCCGGAGGCCACGGTCCCGCTGACCCCCAAGGAGCAGGAGCTGTTGCTCGAGCTTCCGGCGCACCAGACCGTCGCCGAGATCGCGGCGAAGCACCACCTCAGCGTGAACACGATCAAGACCCACCTGCGGAGCATCTACGGCAAGCTGTCCGCCGCGGGGCGCACCGAGGCGGTGCAGGCCGCTCGTCGGCGCGGCCTGCTCTGAGGCAGTCCGACCGGGGACCCGGCACGCTCGGGCCGGACCCCCGGCGTGCTGCGGACACGACGGAGACCTCACCCGGATCAGGGGAACCCCGCACCGGCCCCCGCGCGGGATGATCGTGGCTCCACGACGAGCAGGAGGCCGACGATGAGCCGCTACGAGGTCCGTCTTCCCTACGCGATGTCGGAGACCCTCGTCGCCGCGTTCCCGGAGTTCTCGCTGGTGCAGATCGGCCCCGGCGAGACGCTGCTCGTCGGCGACCTGTCCGACCAGACGCAGCTGCACGGGCTGCTTGCCCGGATCGCCGACCTCGGGCTCGACATCGCCGAGCTCCGGCAGCTGCGCTGACACCGGACGGGCGCACGCGGCCTCGGGGGCTTCGGCGCACTCAGCGGGCTCAGTGACCTCAGCGGCCGAGTTCGGCGACGGCCGCCCGGTTGCTCGGGAAGAAGCGACTGCCCCCGACCAGGTCGAAGTGCTCGAGGTCGGCCCGCGTCGCCGCCCGTGCTCGCGAGAAGCCGACCTCGACCCCGTTGGCGCGGGCCCAGTCGAGCGCCTCGCCGGCGACGTCCGCCGCGGTCGTGTCGATCCCGGTGACCGCGCTGCAGTCGAGCACCAGGGCGTGCACCGGGACAGCCTGGTCGTCAGGGGCGAGCACGGAGCGGACCGCCGATGCGAAGCGCTGGGCGTTGCCGAAGAAGAGCGGTCCGGAGAACCGGAGGACCACGACGCCGGGTGCCGACGAGACGCTGCCGTCTCGGGCAGCCCGGAACACGTCGACCGGGTCGCCGCTCGGCACCAGGACGTCGGCGGGCGGGTTCGCGGCGGACCGGATGACGTTGACGAGCGACAGGACGAAGGCGATCGCGATGCCGATGATCGGGCCGAGCAGCAGCACCCCGAGGAAGCAGACGGCGGCGACGGCGAACTCGAACCGTCGGAGCCGCCAGAGCCGGGCGAAGTCGCGGAGGCCCAGGAGCGGCACGACCGCGACGGCGACGATCGCGCCGATCGCCGGCGAGGGGATGTCCTGCAGCAGCGCGGTGCCGAAGCAGACGACGAGCAGGGTGAGCACCGCGGCGATCAGCGACGGCAGCTGGGTCCTGGACCCGCTCTGGTCCATGGCCGCCGTCCGCGAGGCCGACGAACCGACCGTGAACCCGCCGGTGAGGCCGGAGCCGAGGTTCGCTGCACCGAACGCCCAGAGGTCGCGGTTCGCCCGGTCCGTGTAGTCGTGCGCTTCGGCGTACCGGCGGGCCACGAGCAGCCCCTCGGCCATCGCGACGAGGGTCAGGGCGACGGCGCTCGGGATGACCTGGACCCACTGGTGCCACGAGATCTGCGGCCACGTCAGGGTCGGTGGTCCGGCGGGCACTTCGCCGAGCACGGCCACGCCGGCGTCGTCCAGCCGGAACACGATCAGGACGACGGTCGTCAGGACGAGCACGACGAGTGCCCACGGGATCGCTCGGAACCGACGGCCGATGACCAGCACGGCCACGGACCCGACGGACAGGCACACCGACCACACGTTGAGGTGTCCGAGCCCGGTGACGAGTTCCCCGAACCGCGGGAGGAACTCGTCACCGCTGTTCACCTTGACCCCGAGCATCTTCGCCACCTGGCTGAGCAGGATGTCGAGCGCGAGCCCGCCCACGAACCCGACCAGGATCGGCGCGGACAGGAAGTTCGCCAGGAACCCCAGCTTCAGGACGGCGCACAGGGCGAACACGACGGCGCCGACGAGTGCCTGCGCCAGTGCGAGCTGGACGTACGACGCGCTGCCCGTCGCCGCGAGCCCGGCGAGCGAGGATCCGACGAGCGCGGCCGCCGCGGCGTCGGGCGACGCCACCAGCTGTCGACTCGACGCGAGCAGGGCGAACAGCACCGCCGGCACGATCAGGGAGTACAGCCCGGCGGTCGGTGGCAGACCGGCGATCTGCGCGTACCCGATGTTCAGCGGGATGGCGATCGCTGCGAGGGTCACGCCGGAGAGGGCCTCCGTGCGCCACGAGTGACGGTCGAGCCCGGCCAGGATGCGCATCAGAACGCACCGAGGCCCTTGCCGATGGTCGTCACACCGATGACGAGCAGCAGGACCGCCATGATCGTGGCGTTGTTGGCGGTGAGCCAGTCGCGCAGCGCCCCGAGCGCTCCCTGCACCCGGGTGCGGGCGACCAGGTAGCCGACGACGGGGACGGCGATGCTCAGCGAGGCGAGGACGACGAACACGACGAGCGCCCAGACGACCGACCCGGTGTCCGCGCCGCTGGTACCGACGGTGACGCCGGCCGCCACGGCCATCATGAGGTTCTTCGGGTTGACGGCGGCGAGCAGGAAGGCCAGTCCGGCGGCGCGCACCGGTGTCATCGAGTCGATCGCGGACATCCACTTCGGGGGCGTCGCCGTGGTGCCAGGGGCCGGCCGTGCCCGCCACTGCCGCACGGCGAGCAGCACGAGCAGCACGCCGAGCACCAGCTTCACGGCACCGGCGACGGGTTGCGACGCGTCGGGGTCACCGGCCGGGATCAGGGACGACAGCAGGGTGACGACCACGACGGCCACCGCGATGCCGACGACCCAGCCGACCAGGAACGCCGTCGCGACCGACCTGGCGCGCGGCGCGAGCAGCATCAGGATCGCGGCGATGATCGGGATCGGGCTGATCGCGATGGTCACGGCCTGCGGCAGGAGCTCGCCGATGAGCGGAGCGGTGTTCACGGGGTGCCCTTCGTCGTCGTGGTGCCGCCGGGAGCGGTCGGTGCGCGGCGTTCCGTCCGCCCAGTGGGGGGCCCGAGGCCGGTCACGTCGCCGAGGACCGGGCGCATCCACCGCGCGTCCGGGTTCGCGTCGACCAGGACCGCGCGGACCAGCAGGGTCAGCGGGATGGCGAGGACGGCACCCATCGGCCCGAGCACGGCCGACCAGAAGACGACGGACAGGAACGCGATGGTCTGGTTGAGGGACACCGCCGACCCGACGATGTGCGGCTGCAGGCCGGACTGGATGACCCCGTTGATCACGGCGTAGACGACGATGACGACGATCGCGTTCTGCCAGCCGTTCGCGAGCAGGGCGAGGATCACCGGCGGGATGATGCCGATCCAGTACCCGATGTTCGGGATGAAGCCGGTGATGAAGGCCAGCAGGCCCCAGAGCGCCGCACCGGGGACCCCGAGCAGGACCAGCGCGAGGGCGTCGAGCGCGGAGACCGCGGCGCCGAGGACGGCCGTGACGACCATGTACCGGCGGACACTGACGGTGAACCCGGTGAGTGCTTCGACGAGCTGGGGGCGGACCGGCCGGAGCCGGTCGGCGATGAGTCGACCCCACC
This sequence comes from Curtobacterium sp. PhB146, assembly GCF_004342995.1. Classification (NCBI taxonomy): domain Bacteria; kingdom Bacillati; phylum Actinomycetota; class Actinomycetes; order Micrococcales; family Microbacteriaceae; genus Curtobacterium; species Curtobacterium sp. PhB146. The sequence goes on from NZ_SMBN01000004.1 coordinate 176,572, forward strand.
CTGCGTCGAGGGTCATGAAGACGATCAGCGCGAGGACGACGACCAGGCCGACGCCGAGGCCGAAGACGCTGCCGACCAGGTCCGACACCGCGCCGATGACGGTGCCGGGGCTCAGCCCCGCCAGCAGTCTCTGCACCTCCTGCTGCCCGACGCCGAGCGACGTCAACCACTGCCCGAGCTGGTCCTCCACCGCGTGCATCTGGTCGGCGTACTGCGGGAACAGCGTGGCGAACTGGGCCACCGAGACCACGAGCGCCAGCGAGAACCCCACCAGCAGGACCAGGATCACCACGATGACGACCGTCGAGGCGAGGCTCCGGGCGAGGCCGAGTCGTTCGAGGAACACCCGGGCCGGCTGGACGCAGATGGTGACGACGAGGGCGAGCGCCGTGGGAGCGATGATGCCGGCGAACCGGGAGCAGCCGACGGCGATGACGACCGCTGCGGCGAGACCGAGCATGATGCGCAGCCCGCGACCCGACCCGACAGTGGCTACCGGCGCGGCGTCGGGACCGACGTCGGGCCCGGCGTGGCTCGGCGTCGCCGGATCGGCGGGTCGGCGCGGTCGGTGCGATCGGCGCTTCCAGAGTGACATCGGGGCCTCGTCTCCCTCGCGGCCCCGGTCCCCGGATGCCGTGCTCGGACGCTAGTGCGCTGCGGAACCGACGGGATCGTCAGTTCCGGGTGAGACCCCGGCGTCGCCGCGAGCCCCCTCCGGACGCTGGAGGACCTCGAGCACGGCGACGAGGACGAGCGCGCCGACCAGTGTCCACACGACGAGCGCCGGTTCGAGCGGGCGGCCGAGCACGATGACGGTGCCCGCACCGAGCGCGATGAGGGCGCGGATGACGACCCTGCCCCGGTACAGCTGCACCCCGACCCGCCCGGTGCCGATGCCGAGGGCGTCGCCGCGGCGGCGGAGTGCCCCGGCACCGCGGACGGCGAGGTGCCGCAGACGTCGGGCTGTGTCGGACGAGCCGGCGAACCACGCGACGAGGGCCACGCACGCCGCAAGGACCGCGCCGGCCACGGCGGCGTGCGCGGCGAAGGCGACCACGGTGTCGTAGACGGCTCGAGCTGCGTTGCGTGGCATGAGGTCCGGCGCCAGCGCCCGCACCGCGAACACCCGTCCGATCCCGATCCCGGCGAGCGTGGCGAGCATGGCGAGGGCGACGCCGACCGCGGCGAGCGTGAGCGCCCGGGCCCGACGTCTGGCCATGACGACGCCGACGGCGATGCAGGCGACCAGGAGCCACGGCAGCCACACGGCGGACACCTGCAGCAGGGTGTACCCGGTCTGCGCCCGGACCGCCGCGTCGGACGTCGCGATGACGATGGTCCGGTCGACCGCGGGGATCCGTTCGGCGAAGGTGAGCCCCCGGTCGACGAGCCGCTCCTTGACCTCGGCGACCACCGGCCCGAGCTGGATGCCGATCGACCCGTCCGCCCCGATCGCGACCGCTGCCCGTCGGTCGCCGCTGAGCGACGCCACCATCTGGGTGTGCCCGGTGCGGAGCAGTTGCTTCCACAGGTCGGCGAACTGATCGGACGCCACGAACCGGTCCACGGTGCCGGAGACCAGGTCCTGGATGCCGGCGGTCGCCGGTGCCTCGAGCGCCGAGAGCGCGGTCTTGGCCCGGGGTGGCAGGTCCAGCCCGCGGATGCCGTCGAAGAGCGCTCCCGTCAGCCCGGCGACGTCCAGTTGGTCCTCGATCGCGCCGACCGTGCGGTCCGCGACCAGCGTCTGGACCGCCCGGTCGCGGGCGAGCGGCGCGAACGTCGCCACGAAGGCCTCGGTCGAGGTGACCTCGCGCTGTGCCCAGGTGGTGATCACCACCACCGGTGCGAGCAGCGCCCCGACGACGATCAGTGCGGCGGACGGGATCGCCCAGCCCCACCCGCGGCGGTGGACCGTCATGTCGTCGGAGTCCTGCCCGGCGAGCCGGATGCGCAGGCGCTCGTTCTCGGCGCGGAGTGCGGCGAGTTCGTCCTCGGTGGTGGTCATGGGCTGCGGTCCTTCCCGGGAGCGGCGAACGTCAGGAGATCAGGGCGGAGACGGCCTTCTGCAGCTGCAGCACACCGATGACCAGGATGAGCGCCGCGTTCAGCACGTTGGTGTGGCCGGCGATCCAGGTGCGCAGGCGCTCGAGGAGCGGTGCCGCAGCGTCCCCACGCGCGAGCACGAAGAACACCGGGACGGCGATCGGTGCGACCCCGACGGCGACGAAGGCGATCGCCACGGCGGCGCCCTGCCCGGCGGTCACCGGAGCGCCCGCGATGTCGATGCCGGCGATGATCGCGCACGAGGCGTCGACGGGGTTGACGGCGAAGATGCCGAACCCGAGTGCGAGGGACCGCGCCGGCGTGAACTCGCTGACCTTCTGCAGCCAGCCGGGCAGCTGTGGTGCGGCTGCCGCGACCTGCTCTGGCGTCGACGCCTCGGACATCTTCCGCAGGTCACGGCCGCCGCGCCGGAACACCCAGACCGCGGCGGCGATCAGCCCGAGTGCGATGACCAGCCGGACCACGGCCGTCCAGAGCGGGGTGTCGGTCCGGGGGTGGAAGTCGATCGCGGTGAACACCGCGACGGAGACCCCCACGACGACGACGGTGGCGAGCAACCAGCCGATGAAGAACGCGAGGCCGTTGGCGCGGTACCGCCGCGAGAGCAGCTCGGCCACCAGGGCCATGATCGCCAGTGGGCTGAGCAGGATCCCGAGCGCCGGCGCGATGAGTCCGACGATGAGCGCACCCATGAGCCCGGTCCTTCCACGGTGGGGGGGTGGCGACGCGCCGCCGACGTCAGGTGTCGGCGGCGCGTCGCCCGGGGCGCACGCTCAGCGCGCGCCGGTCATGTCGTGCGCGAGCTCGTGTTCGTCGTCTGCCGACAACGAGGTCTGCACGATGGTCCCGCCGAAGCGGGAGAGGGCTGCACCGAACTTGTCCTCGGTGATCTTCGTGGCGTAGATGACGACCGCGGAACGACCGTCCGCGACGGCGCTCTTCACCCGGTCGCGGAACTCGGCGTTCAGCCCGGTCTTGTCGAGCCCGGCGAACAGCGCGCCGAGCGCACCGCCGATCACCAGTCCGAAGAACGGCACGAAGAACAGGAGTCCGAGGAGGGTGCCGAACAGGGCACCTCCGGCGGCACCGGCCCCGACGTTGCCCGCCGGACCAGGGGTCTCGACGTGCGTCTTGCCCTTGTCGTCGACGCGGACGAGCGCGAGGCCGGACAGCTCGACGACGAGGTCGCTCTGTAGCTGCTGGACTTCCTCGTAGGCGGCGACGGCACTGGCGTCGTCGTCGAACGAGATCACGATGAGGTCTGCCATGATCGTTTCCTTCCGTTGGTGGTGGTCGTCACTCGGAGTAGCGGCTGACCCGGACGGGGCCGGCGCCGTCGAGGATGCGGTGGGCGGCGTCGACGGTGGCGCCGTCACCGTGCACGATGACGAGGTACCGGTCGGCCTTCAGGTCGTCCTCGTACTGCGGGATCTCGTCCTCGGGGACGGCCAGGCCGATGAGTGCGCCGAGACCCGCACCGATGCCGGCTCCGACGAGCGTGCTGGCCAGCCACCCGGCGGCAGCGACCCACCCGATGCCGGGGAGCCAGACGAACCCGAGCAGCAGCCAACCGGTGAGCGCGCCCCACAGGGCGCCCCATCCGCCGAACGTGCCGGCCTCGTTGCCGACCGGGATCCAGCCGTGCACCTTCTTGTCGTCCTTGACGCCCTTGCCGACGATCGAGACGACGTCGTCGCCGTACCCGGCGTCCTTGAGCGCCTTGGCGGCGCCGAGGGCCTCGTCACTCGTGGCGAAGACACCGACGGTCGAGTCGGTGGCGGTGGTCGTGGTGGCCATGGGGTTCCCTTTCCTGGTGGTTGTCGAACGGTCGTGCTGCAGGTGGTCGGTGTCCGTCACCCGCTGATGAGGCGCTGCTTGGCGGCGGCGAACTCGTCGTCGGACAGGAGGCCCTGCTGCCGGAGCCGGCCGAGTCGCTCGAGCTCGCTCAGCAGGTCGGGAGCGGCGGGGACGTCCGCCACGGAGCGTTCCGCTGCGGCGCGTTCCGCTGCCACCCGCTCCTCTGCGGCGCGGTCCTCCGCCGCACGCTCCTCGTGCCCGCGCACCGCACCGCCGACCGCCGACGCGGTCCCGGCCACGACCGCGGTCCGTGCAGCGAGCCCGAGCAGGCCGGGTCGGCCGAATCGTCGGAACGGCATGGTGTCTCCTAACCGATGTGCGCCGAGGCGGCGAGGTCGTTGAGTTCCGGTGCGGGGACGCGTGCGCTCCAGAGCAGCTGGCCCCCGCTGTCGGCGAACCGCTCCGCCAGGTCCTTGGCCCAGAGCTGCTCGATCACGACGATCGCGGCCGAGGTCCCGGGCGCGAGCGTGTCCGCGACCTGGTCGACGTCGTCGTTGGCGGCCAGGCCGCGGGCTTCGAGGGCGACCGAGCCGGACGTGCCGGTCCTGGTCACGTCGTCGACCTCGCGGACGTTGACGGTGCCGTCCTCGGCCCGGCTGATGAGCAGCAGGTCGAGGACCCGGACCGTCTCGGCGTCCGTCAGGTCGACGAGCGCGCCGAGCACGGCGTCGTCGGGCAGCTCGCCTCGGAACGAGACGACGAACACCTCGGCCGGGCCGTACGTGAAGGTGGTCACGGTGCCTCCCCTGTGGTCATGGCACCAGGTGTAGCCGCGGCGGAACCGGTCGGGCACCACCCTGAGCGGGTGATCTGGCATGCCTCCGCAGATCACCCGGGGCGGGTGATGCACCGCCGGCACCGGCCGTTGATCGTTGCGTCCATGAACCCCGTGACAGCACGACCCGCGGTGACACCGTGAGCATCGGCGGTGGGATCTTCCTGCTCGTCGTCGGCGCGATCATGGCGTTCGCGTTCGACTTCACGGTCGTCGGCATCGACATCCAGCTCATCGGCTACATCCTGATGGTCGCCGGCTTCCTGGTCCTCGTGTTGGGGATCGTCCTCCGGCTCCGCCCGCGCCGTGCCACGACGAGCGTCGTCACCGAGATCGACCCCGTGACCGGACAGCGTGTCGTCCGCCGGGTCGACGAGGACGACCGAGGGGTCTGACCGGCACCGTGCTCGCCGTGATCGGCCAGCTGCTGCCCCTCGCCATCGCCGGTGCGCTGAGCTCCGTCCCCATCGCCGCGGTGCTCACCCTGCTGCTCGGCGGGCGCGGCCTCGGTCCGGCCGTCCTGTTCGCCGTCGGCTCGGTGACCGGGGTCTTCGTCGTCACGGTCGCCGCGACGGCGCTGCTCGGCCGTGTCCTCGTCGTGGACCTGCCGGCGACGGCGTCACCGGGCCTCGGCCTGGGCGAGTGCCTGCTCGGGGTCGTCTCGGTCGTCGCCGCGGGGGTCGTGTTCCGGCGCCCCGCCGCAGCGGGACCGAGCCGGACGAGCGCACTCCTGACGGCGGCGGTCGGCACCGTCCGACCCGCCGTCGCGCTCGCCGTGGGCGCCGTGCTCGCGCTGCGTCCGAAGGCCCTGCTGCTGGCGTCCAGCGTCGGCATCGTGCTCGCCCCGGCTGAGCTGCCGGCGGTGCCGTCGACCGTCCTCGTCGGGGCGAGCACCCTGCTGATGACGGCCACGGTGACGGGGCCGATCGTCTTCGCGCTGGTCGGTGGGGAGCCGGCCCGCGCGGACCTGGAGCGGTTCCGCGCCTGGCTGCGGCACAACTCGCGCGCCGTGACCGTCGTCGTCCTCGTGCTCGTCGGCGCGGTCCTGGTCGGCGACGGCCTCGGACGGCTCTGACGCCCGACGGATGAGCCGGCGCGGAGCGGTCGACAACGACCGACCACCGACCGCCGACCGTCGACAACGACCGACCGCCGACCGCCGACCGCCGACCGGCGGCTGACGGAACGTCGGACCGCTACTCCCGCGCCGCCAGCGCCGTCTGCCGCGGCAGCTCCCCGAACTCCTGCCGGTAGCTCCCCGCGAACCGGCCCAGGTGCGCGAACCCCGTCGCCCGGGCGATCTCGGCGACGCTGCGGTCGTCACCGGCCTCGAGCTGCTCCCGGGCGAGCAGGAGCCGGATCCGACGCAGGTACATCGTCGGCGTGATGCCGTGGTGCCGCTGGAACGCCGCCTGCACCCCGCGGACACTCAGCCCCGCGGCCTCGGCGACGTCGTTGACGGTGATCTGCTCGGTCGCGTGGTCGAGCAGGAACGTCTCGGCACGGGCGAAGCGCGCGGTCGACGCCATCACCGGCTCGTGCTGCCCCACCGGCCAGTGCGGGATCGCGGTCAGCAAGCCGCCGGCCGCGAACCGGGCGAGCTCGCGCTCCCGCTCGAGCGGCACGTCCGTCGGACCCTGCAGGACCTCCTGCGCGACCGACCGGACCATGAGCCACCAGGCGGCGAGCGGCGCACCCTCTGGCACGTGTCGGGGACGGAACTCCAGCGGACCCGGCGCCCAGTCACCGCGTTCGGCGGCGACCTGCTCGACGATCGACCGGTCGATGCGCAGCACGTCGTGCTGGAAGTCCACCCACCGGAACCGCTGCGGGTCCTGTCGGTAGAGCACCGGGCGGCCGATCTGCACCGGGTTGTCGTCGACCTGCGCCGAACCGGCCTTCACCCAGACGATCATCATCGCCCGCCCGGGCTCGACCGCGCCGCTCAGGGCACCCGTGCACCGCGTCGACTCGAGGGAGAGCAGGGCGGTGCCCCGCACGCGCTCCTCGAAGACGAAGCCCTCTCCGGTCGCCTCGACGGTGAGTCCGTGGGTCACGTGGGTCACCGACAGTGCCTCGGCCGCGACCGACGGCTCGTCTGTCCTGATCTCCCGCTGCGTGCGGTGCATCATCTCGGGCACGTGATGATCCTCGCGACATGTCGGCATCCGCGCAACGCACGACGCGCCGGGGTTCCTGGACGACGACCAGCATCCGCGCGTTTGACTGATGCGACATGAAGTACATCCAGTACGACCGCTCCACGTTCCTGACGAGCGACGACGTCGCCGACGCCGTGATCGAGTACGCCGCGGCGCTCGCCGGCGGCAGTCGCGCGGACGCGATCGCGGTCCCGACGGTGGCGGAGGACGGCACGATGACGACCACGAAGATCCTCATCGGCCCGTCGAGCGAGATCGTCGTCGCCGACGCGGACGAGGACGAGCTCGAGGTCGAGAACGGTGAGTTCGTGGAACGCCTGCGTGCTGCAGCGCGGACGTTCGACCACCCTGAGACGATCCACGCCGACACCCGCTCGGACCTGACGGGCGACGGACCGGTCGCCTGACCGCAGCGCGGTCGGAGCGACACGCACCGCGCGCACAGCGCCCACCGCGCGCACCGTGCGCACCGCGCTCACCGCGCTCACCGCCCGAGGTCGGTCGGGAACCTGCTGGCGTCGACCGCCAGGACCGCCTCGGTCCGTCGGCTCAGCTCGGCCAGGAACGCCCCACTCTCGGGTTCCAGGTCGTCGTCCGGCGCCGGCTCCAGGGCGACTGCCACCGCTGGTGCGAGGAGCAGCTCCACCGTGCTGGCCGCACCGAAGTCGTCGGTCGTCGGGACCGACACGACGTCGCTCAACCGGCTCTGGTGCAGGGCGGCCGCGTACCGGATCACCGCGTCGGCGACCGTGTCACCGGTCAGGACCCGGACGGTCCCCGCGTAGTTGACGTACTTCATCGGTGCTCCCTCGTGACGAGGGGCATCCGCCGCGGTGACGGTTCCCTGATCCTGCTGGACAGTAGGCCGTGGTCCCCGCGAGCGTCACAGACACCGAGGCCGACGCCGACGCCGAGGGGTCTGTCCACTCCGCGCTGTCGCTCGGGATCCCGCTGGTAGCAACGAGGTGCGTGCCGCCTCCCGTGCGGCGCGGGAAGGAAGCGACTCTTGACCGAGATCACCGCCCACCACGGGCTCTTCAAGGACACGAACCTGCACGTCGACGACACCGGCGGCTCCGGCCGCACCGTCGTCCTGATCCACGGCTGGCCGCTGTCCGGCGAGTCCTGGAGCAAGCAGGTCCCGGCGTTCGTCGACGCCGGACACCGCGTCGTCACCTACGACCGTCGCGGCTTCGGTCGCAGCGACAAGCCGAAGACCGGCTACGACTACGACCACCTCACCGAGGACCTGCACACGATCCTCACCGAGCTCGACCTGCAGGACGTCACCCTCGTCGGCTTCTCGATGGGCGGCGGCGAGGTCGCCCGCTACTTCTCGAAGTACGGCACCGAGCGGCTGCACAGCGTCGTCTTCGCCTCGGCCGTGCCGCCGTACCTGCTGCAGACGTCGGACAACCCGGACGGCCCGCTGCCGAAGGAGCAGGCGGCCGAGATGACCGCGGGCCTGACGAAGGACGAGGACGCGTTCTACGACCAGTTCACGACCGACTTCTTCTCGGTGGACGGCACCCTGGTCGTCTCCGAGGAGGACCGGCAGCAGGCACTCACGCTCGCGAAGCAGGCGTCGAAGACCGCCGCGCTCGAGGCGATGGCGTCCTTCGCGAACACCGACTTCCGTGACGACCTGCCGAAGGTCACCGTGCCGACGCTCGTCATCCACGGTGACGGAGACGCGACCGTGCCGTTCGACGGCTCGGGTGCCCGCACGCACGCCGCGATCGCCGGCTCCGAGCTGCACGTCGTGGCCGGCGGCCCGCACGGCGTCAACGTCAGCCACCCGGACGAGTGGAACCGCGTGGTGCTGGCGTTCCTCGCGAAGTAGCGCGGAGACAGGGCGGACGGGAGGCCCGTGGCAGACCCGCCACCCCTCCCTCGCAGGCTCGGTCGGCGCGGCCCGCGTGCCGCTGGCGCGTCACGCTGATCGGCCCGCGCCCGTCCGCCCTGTGCGCAGGTCCAGGGCCCCACTCAGGCCGCGGGAGCCACCAGACCGGCGCGCCGGCGCAGGTCGAGCGCGGCCGCGACGAGCTCGCGGGTGCGCGGGTGCGCGCCCGCGTCGAACAGCCGCTCCGCGGGGCCCACGTCGACGACACGACCGCCGTCGAAGACCGCGATGCGGTCGGCGACCCGGCGCACGACGGCGAGGTCGTGCGAGATGAAAACACAGGTCGTGCCGGTGGTGCGCTGCAGGTCGAGCACCAGGTCGAGGATCCGCGCCTGCACCGAGACGTCGAGGGCCGACGTGGGTTCGTCGCACACCACCAGCGGCACCGGTCCGGCGAACGCCCGGGCGATGGCGACGCGCTGCTTCTGCCCGCCGGACAGCTGGGCCGGCCGGCGGTCGAGGACGTCGGCGGGCAGCCCGACCCGCGCCGCGAGCTGCTCGGCGGTGCCGTCGCCGTGCAGCAGCCGGATCGCCCGTCCGAGCACCTGTCGGACCGTCCGTCGCGGGTTGAGCGAGGCGTCCGCGTTCTGGAACACGACCTGCACGGGTGGGGTGCCGGTCGGCGTCCGGTCGCCGGCGTCCAGCGTGATCGTGCCGTCGTGTCGGACCAGTCCGGCGAGGGCTCGGCCGAAGGTCGTCTTGCCGGAGCCGGACTCCCCCACGACGCCCAGCACCTCACCGCGGCGCAGCTCGAGGTCGATGCCGTCGAGGGCGACGGCGCCGTCGTACTCCTTGCGGAGGCCCCTGATCGTCGCGAGGACGTCGTGCTGCGCGGTCTCGGCGGTCGTGCCCGTCGTTCCCGCCTTGCCCGTCGTTCCCGCCTTGCCCGCCGTTCCTGCCTTGCCCGTCGTGATGTCGGGAAGGGCGTCGACGAGCTGCTTCGTGTACGGCTCCGTGGGGTGGAGCAGCACCTGGGTCGCGGGGCCCTCCTCGACGAGCACCCCGTGGCGGAGCACCCCTACCCGGCCGCAGTGCGCCGCGACCAGCGGCAGGTTGTGGCTGATGAGCAGGGTCGCGAAGCCGATCTCGGTCCGGAGCTCGTCGATGAGCGCCATGATGCCCGCCTCGACCGTGCTGTCCAGGCCGGTGGTGGGTTCGTCGAGCACGAGCAGGCGCGGACGGGCCACCAGGGCCATGGCGATCGCGACGCGCTGCTGCTGACCGCCGGACAGCTCGTGCGGGTACCGGACCCCGATCGTCGTCGGCGAGGGCAGCCCGACCCGCGTGAACGCCTCGATCGTCGCGGTGTCCGCAGCCGCGCGGCCGGAGCCCGTGGCGCGCAGGACCTCGGCGACCTGGCGTCCGACCGTCATCGTCGGGTTGAGGGCGAGGCCGGGTTCCTGGTGGACGACCGCCACGACGTCGCGCCGGAACCGCCGGAGGCGCTCACCGCGCAGGGACGCGACGTCGACGCCGTCGACGACCAGCGCCGACGATCCGACGGCGGCGTCCGGGCCGAGCGACGCCGTCAGCGTGCCGGCGACGGTGCTCTTGCCGGAGCCGGACTCGCCCACGAGCCCGTACGAGCCACCGGGCTCGATCACGAAGGCGACGTCGTCGACCACCCGGGTGCCGCGGTACGACACGGTGAGCCCCTCGACGCGGACCAGTGCGTCGGTCGTGCCGGTGGTCCGGGGCTGCTCGCGCGTGCCGGTCTGCTCGGTCACTCGGAGACCTCCTTGAGGTTGTCGGCGATCAGGTTCGCGGACACGACGATCGACGCCACGGCGACACCCGGGAACACGACCGTCCACCACGCGGCCTGCAGGTAGGCGCGGTTCGCGTTGATGTCGAGCCCCCAGTCGGCGGCCGGTGGTTGCGAACCGAGCCCGAGGAACGACAGCGACGCGGTGATGAAGATCGCGGCACCGAGGCTCAGGACCGCCTGGATCACGAAGACCCCGATCACGTTCGGCAGCAACTCGGTGACCATCGCCCGGACGGCGCTCTCGCCCTGCAGCCGTGCGGCCTGGACGTAGGACTTGCCCATCTCGACGAGCACCGCGGCCCGGACGATCCGCGCGATGCCCGGCGCGAAGAGCACGCCGACGATGAGGACGAGCGCGGGCGTCGACACCCCGAACGCACCGACGAGCACGACCAGGAAGATCAGGCTGGGCAACGCGAGCAGCACGTCGAAGAACCGCATCAGGGCGGTGTCGACCCAGCCGCGGTGGTAGCCGGCGAGCAGGCCGAGGGTGCCGCCGACGACGGTCGCCAGCGCCGCGCCGAACGGGCCGATGACGAGCGCCGGCCGGGCCCCGGCGGCGACGCGGGCGAAGACGTCGCGGCCGAGCGAGTCGGTGCCGAACCAGTGCGCAGCGCTCGGCGCCTGCAGGAGCTCACCGGTGCGGGCGAAGGGCTGCAGGCCGAGCAGGTGCCAGCCCACGGCCAGGACGACCCACCAGAGCAGGATCGCCACGGAGACCAGGAACGTGGGACGCCGGAGGAGTCCGCGCCACCCGCGGCGGGTGACCCGTGCGGTGCCCGTGGTGGTCGACGCCGACGGCCGACCAGCGAGGGCGTCGGTCTCGACGGCGCCGGGGACGACGGCGGTCATGCGGTGGCCACCCGTTCGAAGCGGATCCGGGGATCGACCACCACGAACAGCAGGTCGGTGAGCAGGAGCGCGCCGAGCGAGAGCGCCCCGGCGAGCATCACCCCGCTCTCGAGCAGCAGGGCGTCCTTGCGCTCGGCGGCCGACACGAGCAGCGCGCCGAGGCCCGGGTAGGAGAACAGGGTCTCGACGATGACGCTGCCGCCGAGCAGGGTGCCGAGGTAGATGCCGAGCACCGAGAACGTCGGGATGAGCGCGTTGCGGACGACGTGCCGGCGGACGACCTCGCCGGTGGTCAGGCCCTTGAGCACGGCGGTGCGGTGGAACTGCGACCGGATCGTCTCGATCGTCCCCGCACGCACCATCCGGGTCAGGACGGCGAGGTACGCCAGGGCGAGCACCACGGCGGGCAGCGTGAGCACCCGGAGCCGCTCGCCGAACCCGGCGTCGAGCGCACCGGACGCCTGCACGGGCACCACCCGCAGCCAGACCGCGAAGACGAGCAGCAGCACGATCCCGACGACGAACTCCGGCACCGCCGAGATCGTCAGCAGCCCGACCGTGACGGCACGGTCGGAGCGGCGACCCTGCCGGTACGCCTGCACGGCACCGAGCGTGATCGCGACCGGCACCATGATGACGAACGCGTACGCGCCGAGCAGCAGGGAGTTGCCGAGACGACCGAGCACCAGGTCGCGGACCGGCTCGGAGTAGACGAAGCTCGTGCCCCAGTCCCCCGTGACGAACCCGCCGATCCAGTGCAGGTACCGGCTGACGAGGGACCCGTCGAGGCCGTGGTCGACGTTCCACGCGCGCACCTGCGCCGCCGTCGCGTACTGCCCGAGGGCGTTCCGGCCCGGGTCCCCCGGCACGACCTGGACGAGCCAGAACGTCAGGACGGAGACCACGACCAGGACGAGCGGGATCTGGACGACCCGTTGCCCGACCAGGGTCAGCAGACGACGGCGGCGCGCGGTGCTCATGACGCGGTGACCCCGATGCCCCGGAAGTCGAACCCGCCCGGGAAGTCCTGCCCCGACCGGAAGGTGCCCGTGACGCGCTTCTGCAGCAGGATGCTGCTCGACGCGAACGCGGGGACGATCACGGGCAGGTCGGTCCACTCGATCTCGGCGATCTGGTTCGCCAGGTCCTGCCGCTCCGACTCGTCGGTCGTCGACTCGTACCGGTCGGTCAGCTGCTCGAGCTCCGGGCTCGAGTACTTCGAGGCGTTCCAGACCGCGCCGTCGCGGTAGATCAGGTCGACGTACTGCGCGGGCAGGCGCTGCGCCCAGTTGGTGATCGTCACCGGGGCGTTCAGCCACGGGGTGTCGTCGCCGTCGGCGTAGTACTGCGCGCTCGTCAGCACCTTGAGGGTGACGTCGAACCCGCCGACCGCCTCGAGCTGCTGCTGCACCACCTGGGCGAGGGCCTTCTCGGCGTCGAGCGTCGTGATCTCGAAGGAGACCGTCCTGCCGCCGAGCAGGTCCGCGACCTCGGCCTTGTCCTGCTCGCGCTGCTCGAGTCCCTTCGGTCGGATCGCCGAACTCGGGAAGAACGTGGTGTCGTTGCCGACCTCGGCTGCGCCGCCGTAGACCGTCTTGACGATCTCCTCACGGTCGATCGCGAGGGCGAAGGCCTCACGGACCTTCGGGTCGTCGAAGGGCGCCTTGGTGACGTCGAGGAAGATGCCGTCGAACTTGTTGAAGTACGGCTCGGTCTCGGTGTAGTCCGAGGCCTGCAGCGTCGACGTCGCGGTGGGGCTGGCGGCGATCTGGTCGATCTCCCCGCTCTGGAACGCGAGCAGCTGGGCCTGGTCGTCGGCGTAGAACTTCACGTCGACCTGCTGCAGCTCCACGTCCTTCGCGTCCCAGTAGTCCGGGTTCTTCGTGAACGTGGCGCCCTGGCCGGCCGAGTACTTCGTCAGCACGAACTGTCCGGCGCCGACGGGCTGCTTGGCCCAGTTCGCGCCGGCGTCGAAGCCGGCCGGCTGGATGGTCGTGTTCGAGCCCGTGAGCAGGTACGGGAAGTCGGCGTACGGCTTGGCGAGCGTGAAGTCGATGGTCGAGGCACCGTCGGCGGCGACCGACTGCAGGATGCCGTCGAAGCTCGACTTGCCGGGCGACTGGCTGTCCTTGCCGATGATCGAGTCGAACGTCGCGACGACGTCCTTGCTCGTGAGCGCGGCACCGTCGGAGAACTGCAGGTCGTCGCGGAGCTGCACCGTCCAGGTGCGTCCGTCGGACGACGCCTTCCACGAGTCGGCCAGACGGCCCTCGAGCTTGCCCTTCGCGTCCTGGCTGAGCAGGCCCTCGGACGCCAACCCCACGATGAACATCGCGTTGTAGTCCGAGGTGGTGAGCGGGTTGATCGTGCTGTCGGGCTCCTGGAGTCCGAGCGTGTAGGTGCCGGTGTCCGAGGACGATCCGGGCGAGGCGTCGCCGCCGGACGAGCACGCGGCGAGCGTGAGGGCGAGGGCGGACGCGGTGGCCGCGAGGGCGAGGCGCTTGAGGCGACGCCGCCGCGACGTGAGGTCGACGGTCACGGATGACTCCTAGGGGTTCGGGTTGCAGGGGTGCGGTGCTGGGAGGGGTGGAGCGGTCAGCGGTGCGCGCGGTCCGGCACCCGGGGGTGTCCGAAGCGCTCGCGCAGGGTGAGGTCGTCGTACGCCGTGGCGGTCCGGCCGCGGCGCTGCAGTTCGGGCACGACGTGGTCGACGAACCGGTCGATCCCGCCGGGCAGGTACGGGAACTGCACGATGAAGCCGTCGGCGCCACCGTCGTCGGCGAGCTCCTCGAACCGGTCGGCGATCTCCGGTCCGGTGCCCGTCAGCAGGCTGCGGCGGTACGACCACGCGTAGACGTCGCGGGGCGTCGCGGGGCCGTCGGCGAGGAGCCGGTCGACCGCGGGCTTCGGCGAGCGGGTCTCGTTCGAGGTGTCGAACTCCTCGGCGTAGTCGAACGGCACGTCGACGTCGCGGCCGGACAGGTCCTGCCCGATCTGGTGCGACACGTCCTCGAGGATGAGAGCGTCCGGCGTCAGGGCGAGGATCGCGTCCGCCTCGGCTCGGGCGTCGGCGGCGGTCTCCCCCACGACCGGCATCACCGACGGCATGATCTTCACCGCGTCGGCGGAGCGGCCATGCCGGACGGCGCGGGCGCGCAGGTCGTCGACGAAGCGTCGGACGTCCGCGGTGGAGCCACCACGGGTGAACACCGCGTCGGCCGTGTCGGCGGCGAGTTCCAGCCCGGACTCGGACCCGCCGGCCTGGAACAGCAGCGGGTGGCCCTGCGGCGGCCGGGCGATGTTGAGCGGCCCGCGCACCCGGAAGAACTCGCCCTCGTGGTCGAGACGGTGCAGGCCGTCGCGGCGCGCGAAGACCCCGGACGACGGGTCGGCCACGATCGCGTCGTCGTCCCAGCTGTCCAGCAGCCCGTTCACGACGTCGACGAACTCGCGACCGCGCTCGTACCGCCGGGAGTGGTCGATGTGGGCGTCACCACCGAAGTTGCGAGCCTCTTCGTCGTAGCGGCTCGTGACGAGGTTCCACGCGGCTCGCCCACGGCTGAGGTGGTCGAGCGAGGCGAGGGTCCTGGCCACGTGGTACGGCTCGTTGTAGGTCGTCGACACGGTCGCGGCGAGGCCGATCCGCGACGTCACCTGGGACAGCGCGGCGAGCAGCGTGAACGGTTCGGGCCGCAGCGCACCGTAGTGGTCGACGCCCGACGGGTACCGGTCCCAGAAGTACAGGCCGTCGGCGAGGAAGAGCGTGTCGAAGACCCCGCGCTCGGCGGTCTGCGCGATGTGGCGGTGGTGCCGGATGCTCAGGTGCTCGGCGGGGCGCGAGGACGGGTGCCGCCACCCGGTGACGTGCGCGCCGCCCGGGTGGAAGGCGAAGGCGCCCAGCAGGATGCGGTCGCTCATGCGGACGCCTCCTGGTCGACAGCCGCGGGCGCGGGCGCGGCTGCCGAACCGTCGTACCGGCTCGCCGGTCGCGCCAGCCCGAGGTGCTCCCGCAGGGTGTCGCCGCGGTACGTGCGGTCGTACACGCCACGACGTTCGAGCTCCGGCACGACCTGGTCGACGAACCGGTCGACGCTCACCGGGATCGACGAGAACGCGAGCATGTAGCCGTCGGCGGCGTCCTGCTCGTAGCGCTCGGCCAGCCAGTCGGCGATCTGCTCGGGCGTGCCCGGCAGGAACCGACGGCGCAGGATCGTCCGGTAGACCTCGCGCAGCGTGGTGGCCTCGGCGGCGATGCGGCGGATCGACTCGTAGACGGACTTCGACTGGTTGATCGCCGTCTCGTCGAAGACGTGCTCGAACGGTGCGTCGAGCGGCCGGTCGGACAGGTCGGTCTGCAGGTAGTGGGACAGCAGGTCGAGCGAGACGCGGTCCGGTGTCAGTTCCTCGATCTCGTCGAGCTGCCGCAGCGCGTCGGCCTCGGTGTCGCCGATCACCGGCGACACCGCCGGCAGGATCAGCATCGACGACGCGTCACGTCCGTGCTCGACGGCGCGGCGCTTGTAGTCGGCGTACAGGGCCTGCGCGTCGGCGAGGTCGTCCTGCCAGAGGGTGAAGACGCCCTCGGCCTTCGCCCCGGCCAGCGCGCGGCCGGCCTCGGACGCCCCGGCCTGGAACAGCACCGGGTGGGCCTGCGGCGGCCGGGCGATGTTGAGCGGCCCGCGCACGCGGAAGAACTCGCCCTCGTGGTCGAGCACGTGCAGTCCGTCGCGCTTCGCGAAGTACCCGGACTCCTGGTCGTACAGGAACGCGTCGTCGTCCCAGCTGTCCCAGAGGCCCTGCACGACGTCGACGAACTCGGCACCCCGGCGGTAGCGGACGGCGTGGTCGAGGTTCGCGTCGCGACCGAAGTTCCAGGCCTCTTCGTCCGAGGCGCTCGTGACGAGGTTCCAGGCGGCCCGGCCCTCGCTGAGGTGGTCGATCGACGCCAGCTTCCGGGCCACGTGGTACGGCTCGTTGTAGGTGGTCGAGACGGTCGCGGCGAGCCCGATGTGCTCGGTCCGCTGCGACAGGGCACCGAGCAGGGTGAAGGGCTCGGTGCGGATGTTCACGGCGTGGTCGATGCCCGATGCGAAGCGGTCCCACACGTACAGCTCGTCGGCGATGAACAGCGTCGCGAACCCACCGCGCTCGAGCGTCTGCGCGAACCGGACGTAGTACTCGACGTCCAGGTAGGCGTTCGGTTCGCTGCCCGGCAGGCGCCAGCTCGTGACGTGCTCGCCGCCGGGGTAGAACACCATCCCGCCGAGCACCAGGCCGCCGTCGCGGGTCATGCCGTCACCGCCTCGTGGGCCAGGACGGCGCCGAGCTGCGGGGCCACCTGCTCGGCGAACAGCGCGAGGGCGTCCGTCCGTGCACCGACGTCGGAGTAGCCGTCGTCGACCTGCACGTTGAGCTGCGTCGCGTACCGGGAGTACGGCTTCGACGCGATCGACTCCGCGATGTCGTCGGCCGTGCCGTAGTGGAGGTTGAGCGACGCGGCCTTCTCGGCCAGGGTCGTCGCCGGCGGCAGGAACGACTCGCCCCACGCGTACTTCGCCTCGATGCCCGCACGCGCCTCGCGCAGCGCGGTCTCGCGGTCCGGGGCCGGGTAGATCGCCGTCGAGAGCGCGACGCGGGGAACAGCGCCGTCTGGCAGTGCGGCGTGGTAGGCGTCCGCGGTGACCTCGGCCGGCACGGTCTGCGTGGTGCCGATCAGCACTCCGTGCCCCCGACGGGCGGCGATGGCGGCGCTCTCGGCGCTGAGCGTGGCGTCCCAGATCCGGTCGAGCAGCCCGCTGCCGTCCGGGTTCAGGCGTGCGGTCCCCGTGCCGAGTGATGCACCACGCAGCGCGTCGAGCAGCCGTGCGAGCTGCTCGTCGAACGCGGCACGACGGGTGTCGTGGTCGGCCCCGACCAGACCGGGCGCGAAGACGTCGAGGGTCTCCGGGCCGCCACCGTTCGCGACGCCGAGTTCCACCCGGCCGTCGCTGATCGCGTCGAGGACGGCGGCGTCCTCGGCGACCCGGACCGGGTCCTCGTGCGGCAACGTGACCGCGCCGAGCCCGAGGCGCAGGGTGGACGTCCGTTCGGCGAGGGCGGCGAAGAAGACGAACGGGGACGGCAGACCGCCGCGAGCCGGTGCGTCGTCGTGCCGGAAGTGGAACTGGCGGACCCAGGCCCCGTCGTACCCGAGGCGTTCCGCCGCGGTGAAGAGCTCGAGCTCCTCGCGGTAGGCCCGGGTCGCCGGCGGCGCCTCGGTGCCGTGCGAGAACACCGCGATCCGCAACGGCACCGTGGCCGCGCGGGCGGTGCGTTCGACGTGCGTCATGCAACACTCCCTCGTCAGTGGAGCGATGCAAACACGAGCGAGCGACGCGCACGAGCGTCGACGTAACGGGACGCAGTGATTCGTCACGGAACGTAGGAGAGCGCGCACCGCGCGGAACAGGAGCATCATCGCCGCCCTTGTGCCCGGAGCAGGACCGACGTAGCTTGGCGGCAGCTGCCCCGGACCCCGGTCGCCGGAACTCCTGTGTTCCTCGAGACGATCAGGGAGTGTCACCGTGCCGCAAGAATCCGTCGACGAGACGTCATCCGCGACCACCACCACCGAACTGAGCACCGCCACCGCCGCCGCACCGGTCCGCCTGGAGGCCTCGGCGTCCTCGCCCGAGCAGGCCCTCGAGCAGTTGCCGGGCCTCGTCACGGGCACCTCCTGGCAGACCCGTCCGACCACCGGGGCGTACTCGTTCCGGTACCTGGCCGTCGGTGACGGCAACGTGACGCTGCGCCGGTCGCAGATGCGCGGCTACGTCCGCGGCACCGTGGCCCCCGACGACGCGTACATCGTCGTCCTGGTGCTCGGCGGCGTCGTCACGCTCGACCTCCTGCGCGGCGGCGGGCCGGTCGACAACGGCGTGCCGGCGCTGATGCCCACCGAACGACGCGCCGTGGTCGAGGCCAGCAACCACGACGCCGTCATGGTGCACCTCACCCGCGCGTTCGTGCGGTCCGTCGCCGAGGAGCGCCACGGCCTGCCCTCCGGCGGCCTGCACCTCGACGAGCGTGCCGTCCCCGCAGCGGACGCCGTCGTGCGCTGGCGGCAGGTCCTCGAGTCCGCTCGTCGGGTCCTCGCGGCGCAGGGTGTGGCCTCCACCGCCTGGTCGGACGCCACCCGGGCCGTCGCCGTCGCCTTCCTCGCCCTGTACCCACCGAAGGCCGCCGAACCGTCGAGCGCCCTGTGGGCACCCCGGAACGCCCGGATCCGGCGAGCGGTCGACCACGTGCACGAGCACGCGGCGGAACCCATCGCCGTATCGGACCTCGCCGCGGTGTCCGGCTTGAGCGTCCGTGCCGTGCAGGAGTCGTTCCAGCGGCTGTTCGGGATGCCGCCGTCGGCCTACGTCCGGTCCGTCCGGCTCCAGCGCGTCCGGGGCGACCTGCTGCGACTCGACACCGCGACCACCTCGGTGAGCGAGGTCGCCCGCAGCTGGGGGTTCGCCCACCTCGGCCGGTTCTCGGCGGAGTACACGAGCCGCTACGGCGAGTACCCGAAGGCCACGCTGCACCGGTGACCGGTCGAGCGCGCGCCACGTGCCCTGGGCAGGGCCGACGGGCGGACGGGAGGCGCGGGGCGGGCCCGGACCGCGCCTCCCGTCCGTCAGGTCGTGCCGTCCACCGCCCTGACGGACGTCACGCAGACGGCGTCGCGTCGAGCGCGATGACCGCGACCTGGACCACCGCGTCGTCCGGCATGTCCGGGTAGTAGTTGGCGCGCAGCTGCCGGGCGAAGTCGACCATGTCGGTGTCGGCCGGCTGGTGCGCCGCCCGAGGGGTGAGCTCCGCCAGGCGGTGGTCGGTCACCTCGGTGACCTGGCCGGCCAACGGCGTCGCCGAGGGGTGCTCGTCGAAGACGAACACCGCGGGGCCGGTGCGAACGTCCTCGTGCCAGCGCACCGTCGTGACCTTCTCGCCGCGCTGGACGGCGTCGTGGTGCTTCTGGTGGAAGTGGATCGTCTGGGACACGGATCAAGTCTGGTCGATGTCGACCAGGTCCGCGTGCCGCGCGGCGTAGGCCGTCGCACGGCGGATCCGGCGGAGCGTCAGCGGGACGATCCAGACGAGCACCGCCACCATGAGCGCGAGGAACACCGGCGGCAGGATCCCGAGGTCGCCGCGGATCCACGTCGACACCATCTGGAACGCGAGCGCTGTGTAGAGCAGCCCGATGTACGCGAGCTGGAACCGCAGCGCGAGTGGGACCACCGTGGCGTACCGGACGGCGCCGACCTGCTCAGCCGGGTCGAGCGGCAGGTCCGCGCCGCGGGCCACGATCTTCGCGAAGCGACGGAGTCGACCGAGGTCGTGGCCGGCGGACGCCCGCAAGAGCCCGTTCAACGGCAGCGACTGGAGCAGGGCCGCGAACGCGGTCGCAGTGAAGACCAGCTGGCCGGCGAGGAAGGCCGCCTGGGTGAGTCCAGCGGGGTCGTCCCCGGTGAGGGCGGCCAGGACCACCACGCCGATCGTCACGACGACGATGGACACGCCGAAGGTCACCGCGATCACCACGATCGTGTGGCGGAGTTCGGCCGGTCCGAACCGGTAGCCGACCGGGTACGCCGACGGCGACGGCTCCGTGCGCCGGAACAGCGCACCGAGTGGACGCGCGATCACCAGCAGCGCCGCCGCTCCCCCGATCAGCACGACCGGCACCCAGACCGGCGCACCGGCCGAGACCGACGCGAGCACGATGACCACCGCACCCGCCACGTCCACGGCGACCACGCCCAGCAGCCACCACCGCAGGTACCGGGAGCTGTCCGTGGACGACCGGTGGTCCCAGTAGCCCGCCAACGACCCGACCACCGCAGGTCCGACGACGAACATCGGGATGCTGACGCTCACCGCGATGATCAGGACGTCCGAGACGTCGCTGAGTTCGAACACCGCCAGCAGGGTGCCCCCGAGGGTGAGCGCCGTGATCAGCACGATGAGCAGGACGTAGCTCAGGACCCGCATGGGGTGACTCCTCTTCCGGCAGGACGACGCCTCCCAGTGCATCCTGGCCGAGCGCCGACGGGCCGGCCCACTTCGTGCGGAGAACCGCATCACGTCAGGTCGTCGAGGTCGCCGTCCCTACGCTGAGGACATGGCGCATCTGCGAGCGGTCGGGTTCGACCTCGACGGGACGCTGTTCGACCACCGTGGCGCAGCGACCGCCGGTGCCGCCCGGTTCCTCGAGTCACTCGGCGTGCACGCCTCGGCGTTCGCCATCGGCCGCTGGTTCGCCGCCGAGACCGAGCAGTTCGAGCGGTGGCGAACAGGGCAGATCAGCTTCCCCGAGCAGCGGCGCGAACGGCTGCGGGCCGTCCTTCCCGCGCTCGGCGTGCCGATCCCCGCCGACGACGGTGGGCTGGACGAGCTCTTCGACGCGTACCGGCACCAGTACGAGGCATCGTGGCGTGCGTACCCGGGGAGCCTGCCGCTGCTGCGGACGCTCCGTGTGCAGGGGTACCGCATCGGCGTGCTGACGAACGGCACCGAGACGCAGCAGGTCGACAAGCTGCGCCGCACCGGCTTGCTCGACGCGGTCGACGTCGTGTGCACCTCGGAGCGGATCGGGGTGCAGAAGCCGGACCGTCGCGCGTTCGAGACCCTGTCCGCCGAATTCGGCGTCGAGCCGAGCGGCTGCTTGTTCGTCGGGGACAGTGTCGCGCACGACGTGGAGGCGGCCTGGGCCGCCGGGATGCACGGGCTGTTGATCGACCACGAGGCCACGGACGGCCCCGACATGGAGACCCTGGTGCTCACGGCGCTCGCCGACCGCCGCGGGTGACGTGGCCGCTCGGCCGCTCGACGGCTCGGCCGCTCGACGGCTCGACGGCTCGGCCGCTCGGCGGCGGCAAGCGGCCGTAGAGTGCACCATGACCCAAACACCGGCAGCATCGCCGCTGCTGCACCTCGGGGTGCTGGCCGAGTCGCGGAAACCCGACGAACGCCGCCTCCCGATCCACCCCGCCCACTTCGAGCGCATCGACCCCGACCTGCGCGCGAACATCATCCTGGAACGCGGGTACGGTCGCCGCTTCGGCGTCACGGACGACCAGCTCGAACCCCTCGTCGGCGCCATGGCGGACCGAGCCGAGCTCATCGCCGCGTCGGACGTCGTCCTGCTGCCCAAGCCCCAGGTGTCCGACCTCGAGGACCTGCGGGACGGGCAGGTCCTGTGGGGCTGGCCGCACTGCGTGCAGGACCCCGCCCTCACCCAGGTCGCGATCGACAAGCGCCTGACCCTCATCGCGTGGGAGTCGATGAACCACTGGCGGTCGGACGGCGGGTTCAGCCTGCACGTGTTCCACAAGAACAACGAGCTCGCGGGCTACTGCTCGGTCATCCACGCCCTGCAGCTCTGTGGTTCCACCGGGGACTACGGCCGCCGCCTCACCGCGGTCGTGATCGGCTTCGGGGCCACCGCCCGCGGTGCCGTCACCGCGCTGAACGCCCACGGGATCCACGACGTCCGCGTCCTGACCAACCGCGACATCGCCGCCGTGGGGTCGCCGATCCCCTCCGTCGACATGCTGCAGATCAGCCAGGACGACCACGACCCCAGCGGCAACACGGTCAAGACCGAGGACGGTCCGGTGCCGCTGGCGCCGTACCTGGCCGAGAACGACATCGTCGTGAACTGCACGCTCCAGGACCCGAACGCGCCGCTCACGTACCTGCGCACCGAGGACCTGGGCGTGTTCCGTCCGGGCAGCCTCATCGTCGACGTCTCGATCGACGTGGGGATGGGGTTCGAATGGGCGCAGGCGACGACCTTCGCCGAACCGATGACCACCGTCGGCGAGAGCACGAACTACTACGCCGTCGACCACAGCCCGTCGCTGCTCTGGAACTCGACGACGTGGGAGATCAGCGACGCGCTGATGCCGTTCCTCCGGCCGGTGATGGCCGGTGCGGCTGCGTGGGCCGACTCGGAGACGATCCGACGCGCCGTCGAGATCGAGGACGGCCACGTGCGGAACCCGGCGATCCTCGCGTTCCAGGGGCGCTCGGACGAGTACCCGCACGCGGTGGCCGGCTGACCCGGGCGCTGGGCGGGCGCTGGTCGGGCGCCGGTCGGGCGCTGACCCGATGCGGAACGACGAGGTCGACGTCGTGCGACAACGGCCTCGTCGTACCGCGTCGGCGGTGCTCACCGGAGCGCCGCAGCAGCCTCCCGCAGCTCGGCGAACGCTGCGAGCGCATGACCCGCGAGTCCGTCGTCATCAGCGCGTGCCGCACCGGCCCACCGGTCGAACCCCTGCTTGAAGGCGAGCACGCCCATCTCGCTCGCGAGCCGGGCCGTCGGTTCCGCGACCCCGCGCTCGATGAGCGCATCGGTCATCGCGGCGGCCATCCCGACGCTCTTCAGGGCGTCGCGCTCCTGCAGTTCGGCGCTCGCGGCGACCGCGGCCTTGAGTCGCGGTCCCAGCTCGCGGTTCATCGGACCCATCTCGCCCGATGCACGTTCGAGCCCAGCGGCGACGGCGTCGAGCGGTGAACGTTCGGGCGCTGCGTCGGTGATCCCCTCGGACAACAAGCGGCTCAGCGTCTCCTGCCCGGCGACGAGCAGTTCGCGCTTGTCCGGGAAGTGTCGGAAGAAGGTGCTCTTCGTGACCCCCGCTCGCTCGGCGATCTGCGTCACGGTCGTCTCGTCGTACCCCTGCTCGGAGAACAGGTCGACGGCGGCCAGGACCAGCCGTTCCCGAGCTCCCGGTTCCCATCGCGCCATGGAAGCATCCTACGGGACGGGACAATTGTCTCATCACAGGTGTACGGTGACGAGACACTTGTCCCATCACTGGAGGATCTCATGCGCGTCTTCATCACCGGCGGCACCGGCACCATCGGAACGGCCGTCGTCGCCGAACTCATCGCCGCAGGCCACAGCGTCACTGCGCTCGCCCGCTCAGAACGCTCGGCCGCAGCCCTCACCGCGGCGGGCGCAGAACCGATCCGGGGCGGTCTCGGCGACCTCGACGTCCTGCGTGCCGGTGCTCGCGCCGCCGACGGCGTCGTCAGCCTCGCGTTCTCGAGCGACTTCAGCTCGCCGGACGCCCTGACCCGGGGCATCGCCGAGGAGGCGGACGCGATGGCCGCACTCGGCGAGGAACTCGTCGGCTCCGACCGCCCGTTCGTCGTCGTGTCCGGCACCCCGTGGGTCCCGGGCAGGGCGTCGACCGAGGCCGACCCTCTGCCCCTCGAGGGACCGGTCGCCGGCCGCGCTCGGTCGACGCTCGCCGCGCTCGAGCTCGCGGAGCGCGGCGTCCGGGTGTCGGCGATCCGCCTGCCGCGGACCGTGCACGCCGACGGCACGGGCGGCTTCGCGGGCATCCTCACCGAGACGGCCCGAGGCAGCGGTGTGGCCGGGTACCCCGGAGACGGCGAACAGCGCTGGCCCGCCGTGCACGCTCGGGACGCTGCCGTGCTCTTCCGACTGGCGCTGGAGGTCGCACCGGCCGGCACGGTCTGGCACGCCGTGGCCGACGAGGGCGACCGGGTGCGCGACCTCGCCGAGGTGATCGGCCGACGGCTCGGACTGCCGGTCGAGCGCGTCGCGGATGAGACGTTCGGGGCGTTCGCCCCGATCTTCGTGATGGACCAGCCGGCGTCGAGTGAGCACACGCGTCGCACGCTCGGTTGGGAGCCGGTCCACGAATCACTGCTGGCAGACCTGGAACACGTCGAGCGCTGACGTCGAGCGCTGACGTCGCGCCCTGGGCGCGACCGAGGGACGGACGGGAGGCGCGGTGCAGGCCCGCACCGTGCCTCCCGTCCGCCGTCGGCGCGCGTGACCTGCCCCGCGTCGGTCGCGCGGACCGGTGCGGTCGTCAGGCGGTGCGGTCAGTTCCCCCACACGAAGAACGCGATGACCCCGCCGACCAAGACCGCGCCGATCGGGACGAGGTACACCCAGTCGTGACGGATCGGACCCTGTCCGGGCTGGTGGTCGCGCTGGAACGGGGCGACCGGGTTCCCACTCGTTCCCGGCAAGAAGTCGACGGAGTGCTGTCGGACCGGCTCGTGTCGTCGGCTGTTCATCGGACCCCCCGTGATCGCGTCTGCGGTGGGCTCTGGCGGGCTCGAACCGCCGACCACTTCGGTGTAAACGAAGTGCTCTACCAACTGAGCTAAGAGCCCGCGACACGATCCTAGAGGTCGATTCCCCGTATCGTTGCGCTGGACATCCCGTCCGTTGGCCAGTTCAGCGCTCGGCTTCATTTCGCCGATAGTAAGCCGTACACTTAACCCATGTCCGACGACCCCGTCTACGCCGTGATCCTCGACCTCGTCGACTCACGAACGCTCGACGACCGCCCCGCCGCACAGCGCGAGGTCGAGCAGGCGTTCCGCGAGACGACCGACGTCACCCCGGTGGACCCGGTGCACGCGACCGTCGGCGACGAATTCCAGGTGATCTACGCCACGCTCACCGACGCGCTCGTCGCCAGCACCGCCGCCATGCTCGCCCTGCCACCGACGGTGCAGGTCCGGCTCGGGATGGGTCGCGGGACGGTGCGGACGGTGGGGTCCGGTACGAGCGGTCCGCTCCAGGACGGCCCGGCGTGGTGGTCCGCCCGCGACGCCATCAACGAGACGCACCGCCGTGAAGACGGCAGGACGTCCTTCCTCCGGTCGTGGTTCCACGCGTCCGACGATCGCCACGACACCGAGGAGCGACTCGTGAACGCCTACTTCCTCAGCCGCGACCACGTCATGGCCCGCCTGACGCCCCGGACGAGACGCATCGCGCTCGGCCTCGTCCAGGGCCGGACCCAGGCGCAGATCGCCGCGACCGAGGGGATCACCCCGTCAGCGGTGTCCCAGTCGGTGCAGAAGTCGGGTGTGGCCGCGATCGTCGAGGGCCTCCGGGTCCTCGTGGGACAGGAACGCTGATGCTCGCCGGGATCCTCCTCGCACTCATCGGTCTGGGCGACGTCGTCCGGGCCCGCACCGGTGCCGATGCACACCGGCAGCGCACGCTGACCACCATCGCGGTCGTCGTGCTGTGGGCCGGGGTGTCCGCCGTGGCGTGGCTCGGTCTCGGTGTCCCCGTGTGGGGTGTCCTCGTCACGGTGGTGCTCGCGGCGGCGTGGATCGCCACGACCGCGCCGGTCCGAGCCGGTACCGGGACCGCCGACGACGACCATGACGCGCCGACGACCCGGGGGCTGCTGCGGCGGTCCGGGTCCTGGCCAGCGGTCCTGCTCGCCCTCGCCGTCGCCGTGCTGCTGCTCTGGGGGCCACTGCCCGACGGCACGGGCTTCGTGGTCGACTGGCACGACGGCTCGGGCCTGGCGTTCGTCGACGCCGTTCCGCTCGCCGCCGTCGTGGGCGGTGTCGGCTCGGCGCTGTTCCTCGTCGACTCCGCGAACGTGGTCGTCGCCCAGGCACTCCCGCCGGGACTGCAGCGCGGAACCACCACGGGCGCCGAGGCCAATGACCTCCGCCGCCGGTTCGGGCGACGCCGACGCGCCGACGCCGACGCCGAACAGTCCGGGGACAGCACGGTGAGCCTCAAGGGTGGACGACTGATCGGCCCGATCGAACGACTGCTGCTGGCCGGGTTCGCGATGGCAGGGGCCTTCCCGGTGGTCGCCGCACTGATCGCGGCCAAGGGCATCGTCCGGTTCCCCGAGATCCGGCGCGAGACGACCGGCTACCAGGCGGAGTACTTCCTGATCGGCAGCCTGGTGAGCTGGGCGATGGCCTTCGCCGCCGCCGGCATGTGCTGGCTCCTGGCGCACAGCTGACCCGCGCGGAGCCCGTCGCGCGCGTTTCCCGAGGTTCCGAAATCTCGGCATCTCGCGGCCCCGAGCGCGCCGCTGTGGAACCTCGGCGATGAACAGGCTGCGAGTCGTGGAACCTCGGCCCAGCGAGTCAGCCCGGCATCGGGCGCTTTCGGAGCCTCGTCAGGCTGCGCGGCGCGCCCGACCCTCGACCTGACGTTGGACGAACGCCTGTCGGAGTCGCTCGAACAGCACGGCCGGACGCCCGGTGTCGGCAGCTGTCGCGTGGATGACGATCCAGCCGTTCACCGCGAACCCGTTCGACCGGCGCTGATCGTGCTGGAAAGTGCGGCGGTCACGGTGGTGGTCGCCGTCGTACTCGAGCGCGATCCGGAGTGTCGGCCACGCGAGGTCTGCTCGGCCGAGGAACGAACCGCGGTCGTCCACGACGTCGACGTTCACCTCGGGTTCCGGGAACCCGGTGTCGACGACTCCGAGCCGGAGACGCGTCTCCATGGGTGACTCGACTCCTGTCCGCACCTTGTCCAGCGCCGCTCGTGCTCGTCGTGCCGAGCGACTCCCCGCGACGATCGCGGCCGCCAGTCCGTCGATGGTGGCGAGCCCGCTCGGACCGACGAGGTGGTCACCCAGGACGACGAGTTCGACGGCGGTCAGCACTGACGCGGATTCGAACCACGCGCGCGCTGGCGGACTGACCGGGATGCCGCGGACGAGTTCCGGCCGGAAGCCCTCGATCCGAAGCCGGTGCGGGATGACCTGGGGGCGGCGCATGATCGGCGCGGTCCCGATCGCCGTCACGTGCACGAGTTCGTCGTCGAGCCGTGACGGGAGCGGCGCTCCCCAGAGCCGAGCGGCCGTGGTGTGGCTGACGAACTGGTCGCTCCGGAGGACGACGGCGATCGCTTCGACGACCGTCACAGGGACGTCCGCTCGCACCCGGACGCCGTGGACCGGAGCCCTGAGGTCACGACGGGTCAGCCGCGCAGGGCTCGCTCCGGCCGCGATGGCCTGCCGCACCAGGAACGGCCTCGGCGGGTGGTCGACGCGTGCTCGGTTCCCCATGACGAGAGCATCGCGCACGAGGTGTCGGGCCCGACCACGGTCGGACGCATCTGTGGAGAACGACGTGGGACGGGCCTCCAGTCCGAACCGGAAGGACGTGGCGAGGTTCCACGACATGCCGCGCGATGATCGCCGAGGTGCCGATCCGGGCGAACAGCGGCCCGAGATGCCGAGATTTCGGAACCTCGGCGGCACACCGCGGAACCTCGGGCGCACCCGCACCCGAGAACCCCGGGGGTGGCGGGTACCCTCTCCCTCGTGAACGGTGCCGGTGTCCTCGACGAATCCGGGCGGCTGCGGCTCCTCGGCTCCGGGGTGACGGGTGCCGCGTTCGCGGTCGTCCTCGTCATGCTCGTGCTGTCGTCGTGGACCGAGGCGACCACCACCGTCCTGGTCTCCGTCGGCATCCCGTCCGCGGCGGCAGGTGCCGCGATCGCCGTGTACCTGCAGCTCCGGTCCTGGCGCGCCGAGGGCGGGTACGAGAACTCGGTCCTGGTCCGCGACTGGGTCGCCGAGGGCCAGATCCCGGTCGGAGTACCCGCCGAGCTGTGGATCCCGCTCGTCCAGGCGCAGGCCGACCGCGAAGGAGCCGGCTGGGGCAAGGTCGTCCTCGGCACGCTGTGGATCGCGATGACGTGGTCGATGCGTGACCAGCACGACGCCCTCATCACGACGATGTTGATCCTGCTCTGGGCCGGAATGGTCCTGTGGGCGGCGGTGTGGGTCATCCCCCGCGCTCGAGCGGCCCGTGCGCTGCTCCGCCGCGGCGTCTCCACGATCGGCTGAGCGACCGCGCGGGACCATCGGCTGAGCGACCGCCGGAACCCGCTGACTACGCTCGGCGGCATGCAGAGTCGCACCCTCGGTCGCACCGGCCGCGAAGTCTCCCCCATCGGTCTCGGTACGTGGCAGTTCGGCGGTGACTGGGGTCCGGTGAGCGAAGCGGACGCGAACGCCGTGATGGACGCCTCGGTCGAGTCCGGTGTCACGCTCTTCGACACCGCCGACGTGTACGGCGACGGTCGCAGCGAGCAGCTCATCGGTTCGTGGCGCGCATCGAACCCCGACGTGCCGTTGACGGTCACGACGAAGATGGGCCGCCGTGCCGAGCAAGTCCCGGCGAACTACGTCGCGGCGAACTTCCGCGAGTGGGTCGACCGCTCCCGGACGAACCTGCGGCAGGACACGCTCGACCTGGTGCAGCTGCACTGCCCGCCGTCCGACGTGATCGGCGACGACGCCGTGTACGACGCCCTCGACGCGCTGGTCGCCGACGGCTCGGTCGCCGCCTACGGCGTCAGCGTCGAGACGGCCGACCAGGCACTCGCCGCGATCGCCCGGCCCGGCGTCGCGAGCGTCCAGATCATCCTCAACGCGTTCCGGCTCAAGCCGCTCGACCGCGTGCTGCCGGCAGCCCTGGAGGCAGGGGTCGGCATCCTCGCGCGCGTCCCGTTGGCATCGGGGTTGCTGTCCGGCAAGTACACGACGGAGACGTCGTTCGCCGAGGGCGACCACCGCAACTACAACCGCCACGGCGAGGCCTTCGACCAGGGCGAGACGTTCAGCGGTGTGGACTACGACGACGGCGTGCGCGCGGCGCAGACCTTCGCAGCGTCGCTGCCGGACGCCGTCTCGGTGCCCCAGGCGGCGCTCGCCTGGGTCATCGCGCAGGACGGCGTGACCGCGGCGATCCCCGGAGCCCGCAACCCGGAGCAGGCCCGGTCGAACGCGGCGGCCGGCGACCTGCCGGAGATCGACGGCCTGGACGCCACGGTGCGCGACCTCTACGACACGTGGTTCCGCGCCACGGTCCACGACCGCTGGTGAGGACCCGCGTCGTCGCGGTCGCGGTGGCCGCACTCCTGCTGCTGTCGGGCTGCGCAGCGCCGGGGGCGGGGGCGTCGCGCGACGCTCCGCCGTGGCCGCGGCCGACCGACCTGTCCGCCCGTGCCGACGCTGCGGGCCTCCGGAACGTGTGGGGCGAGCGGCTCGCCGAGCACGTCCACACCCACCTGACGATCCTCGACGGTGACACCCCGGTGACGGTCCCGGCGAACATCGGGCACTCGGACCGGGGGAAGTTCGCCGCCGAGATCCACACGCACGACACCTCGGGCATCGTGCACGTCGAGTCCCCCACCGAGCAGACGTTCACGCTCGGTCAGTTCTTCGACGAGTGGGGCGTCTCGCTCGGTCCGGAGCACGTCGGTGGTCTGCGCGGCGAGCTCACGGTGTGGGTGGACGGGCGCCGGACGATCGGCAACCCACGCTCCATCGAGCTGACGAACCGGCGCGAGGTCGTCCTGATCGTCACGACGATCGGCGAGGTCCCGCGCCTGCCGGCCCCCTTCGACTGGCCGCCGCAGTACGGCTAGCGAGCACCGCACCGCCCCCGCTCACGCCTCCTTCGGCGCGACCCACGTCAGGTCGAGCTCCCACTGCTCCACGGAGCCGGCAGGCAACTGCCACACGTACTCGTTCTTGAGCTTCTTGCCGTCCTCGCGGAACGGCCCCGTCCGGTACGGGTAGAACGCCACCGTCGGCAGCGTGCCGGGCGGCGCCGTCCGGATCGCGTTCGAGAAGTCCTTGTTCAGCCGCCGCAGTTCGGCGATGACCGCGGGGCGCGCCGCGTCCGAGTCGAAGGACCCGGCGCCCGCAGCGAGCTGGAACGCGATGTGCAGCTGGCGGTCGCCCCGGTCGTCCTCGTAGCTGATGAGCCGGTGGTTCTCGACGGCCTCGAGCAGCTCCGGGTCGCCGTAGACCACGTCGCGCACGACGTCCGGTGCGACGACCGCGCCGTTGTAGTCGACGGACAGGTCGGACCGGCCGTAGTGGAACAGCAGCGGCAGGTCGAGCTCGGCTGCGTCGGCGAGTTCGTCGAAGCCGTGTGCGCGGAGCGTCTGCCGCAGTGGACGCATCCGCACGACGTGCCCGCGGTCGTGGATGTTGTACCGGATCCGCGGACTGATGTTCTCGGACCGGGTGATCGTGACGACGAGTTCGCCGAGTTCGTTCGTCTCGATCAGGTACCCGAACGGGTTGAACTGGAACACCATCGGCAGCACGCCGTACTCGGCCTGCTTCGTCAGCGCGGCGGACAGCTCGGGCGACGCCGCGATCGCCCGACGCAGCTGCACGCTGAACGGCGTCTCGATGCCGAGGTTGATCTCCAGGTCGCTCGCCCCGTACGAGCCGAGGACGGCCTGTGCGTACTGCTCGATGTGGGCTCGCATGTTCTCGCTGATGCCCTCGCCACCGAACGCCGCGACGATCGTGTACTCGCTCCAGTCGAGCCGGTCGTCCTCGAACAGCGCCTTCAGGAACGGCGGGTAGCTGCAGATGATGTACGTGAAGTCGGTGCCGAACTCGCGCATCGTCTGCACGATCTTGTCGCGGTCGGGCCCGATCGACTTGATCATCGACGACTCGGTGAGCGACGCCGTCACGTTCATGCCGGTGGCCCAGGCCCCGAGCGAGAACGCGTTGAGCACGAACGGCTGCTTCGGCAGGTGCTTCGCGGTGCGCGAGAACCCGAGCTGCAGCAGCTGCCGTGTGGCCTGCCGTTCGTCGGGACCCCGCACCCAGCTGGTCGGCGTGCCGCTCGACCCGCTCGACTCGTCGACGACGACCCCGCGTCGGGGCAGCCGCCCGTCGACGCAGCGCTCGGGGATGCTCCACCGCTTGACGTAGGACTCCTTGTCCATCTCGGGCAACCCAGAGATCGCTGCGGCGATCCCGCCTCGCGTGTCGAGACGGAACGGACGGGAGGCCCTCCCCGCCTCCGCCAGGAACGCCCCGTACGCAGGCACCCGCTTCGCAGCCCGCTCCACGGTCCGCCAGGCACGCCAGCGTCCGAGGGTCCAGCGGAGCGGCTCGATGCCCGGCGTGAGCAGGAGCTTGTGGGTGCCGACGCGCGGCATGAACAGCGCCACGAAGGTCTCGACGACCCAGACGACCGTGAAGACCGCGGCGCGCTTCACCGTGCACCCCCGAGTGTCATGGCGGCCGCCGGTCTGCGGTGTGCCAGGGGTGGTGGCGCGCTGTGCCCGAAGCGGAAGAGCATCCACGCCATCCGGCCGTCGGACTCGTCGACGCCGGCCTGTTCGACGAAGGCGGCGTGCGAGCGCGGGTTCGTGATCACGGTGCCGAACGGGTGCAGGGCGATCCCGCGCGCAGTGAACTCGAGCCAGATCCGCATGAACACGCGGCCGGCCTCGACGTACTCGGCCGGCGTGCGGAACGGCCCTTCGAGCCAGCCGAGCTGCCGGACCCCGCGCATCGTCGACAGGTACACGCGCTTGAAGACCCCGCCGACGCCGGGTGCTTCCCACAGCCCGCGGTGCTCCATCGCGAACCGGAGCACCGGGCCGGGCATGAGCATCGTCTCGGCCGACAAGCCGTCACCGGTCGTCGCCGCCTGCCGCTTGGAGAACCGCAGCCAGTGCAGGATCTCGTCGTGCACGGCGTCGTGCTGCAGGTCGTCGAACAGCGTCTCCTGGTTCACGCGCACGATCTCGTCGACGGTCGGCCGGTCAGACGTGGTGCGGAAGCGCTGCCCAGCGGCCGACGCGATGGCGGACGCCGCCTCGATCGCTGAGTCGTCCACCAGGGTGGCGTCGTAGGGCCTGCGTGAGGTGCGCCGCGCGAGGAAGCGGGCCAGGGCCTCCCGGTCGTCCACCGTGACCGCCCGCGGACGCAAGGTCACGCTGCCCAAGCGGTGCAGACGGTCATCGGCCGCGCCGTCCAGCCGGCCGAAGTCCATCTCGGCGTGGTCGAGCCGCTCCTGCACGGTGAAGCCGTGCGCCCGGGCGACGACCTCGAGCCCGGCCAGGAACACCCCAGCGCAGACGTGCCCGAACGGGATGCCGAAGGACTCCGCCGGCAGCCCCCGTCGCAGGTCGTAGAACACGGTCGCGGTGCGGTCGTCCTCGACACGCACGACGATCGGTTGCGAGTTGTGCGGCGACGGGTAGTGTCGCGCGTCCTCGATGATGCCGGTCCACGGTGATGCCATCGGTTCCCCCTCGGTGGTCTCTGGCACCGATCATACGAACCCCCTCCGACGCCCATGCCGCTGCCGGCATGCGGGGCCACCGCGACCTGCGTAGCCTGCTGCCATGGGCACGATCCGGACCGGCACCGACCTCGCCGCGGTCGAGGACGTCGTGGCGGGCATCTCCGCCCACGGTGAGCGGTACCTGGACCGGCTCTTCACCGTGCGGGAGCGCACCGACGCGGGCGACGACCCGGAGCGTCTGGCGGCACGGTTCGCGGGCAAGGAAGCGGTGGTGAAGCTCCTCCGTCCCGCTCCGGACCAGGCGATCCCGCTGCGCGACGTAGCGATCGTCCTCGACGACCACGGGGCGCCGACGGTCGAGCTGACCGGGGCCGCCGCCGCGCTGGCCGAGTCGGTCGGGTGCGGCCCGATCGCGGTGTCGCTCGCGCACGAGCGGGGTCTGGCCGTGGCGACGGCGGTCGCGCTGTCCGACCGCTGACGGGGCGCACCGGCACCACCGCCCGCGCCACCCTGTACCACCGCACAGGGGCGTCGGACGCCGTGCGGTTTCGCGCACCCGCACGGCGGTTTCCCGAGGCCCGGTCTTCCTTATCGTTGCCGTCATGGACCAGGAACCACAGCTCTCCAGCACGACCGCACCGACGGCGACCACGACCGCGACGCTCGCCGACCCGGCGATCGAGCAGGCCGTCCGCCGCGCTCTCGCCGACCACGGGCGCCTGACCGTGGACGCGCAGGACGTCGCCTCGATCGCCGACCTGTACGCGCTCGGGCTGTCGTCGCACGCCACGGTGAACGTCATGCTCGCCGTCGAGTCCGAGCTCGACGTCGAGTTCCCCGACTCGGTCCTGAACCGGTCCACCTTCGCCACCGTCGAGTCGATCGTGGCCGCTGCGGAGCTCGCCTCGTGACCCTGACCATGGCGGCGACCGCGGTCGTCGACCGGTTCGCCGAGCGTGCCGCCGCCGTCGCCGCGGTCGCTGCGCAGTTCGCGGACGAGGTCGACCGCGACGCCCGTCCGCCGCGCGAGGCCATCGCTGCGATGCGCGAGTACGGTCTGCTCGCCGCTGCCGTCCCCGCCGAGCACGGTGGCGAGGGCGCCTCGGTGTCCGAGCTCTCCGCGATCGCCACCGAGCTCGGGCGTGCCTGTGCCGCCACCGGGATGGTCTTCGCGATGCACCAGGGTCAGGTGATGGCGCTCTGGCGGCACGGCGGCGACGGTGCCGGCGTGCTCGAGACCATCGCAGCGGTCCGCGACGGCGCGCTCGTCGCCTCGGCCACCACCGAGCGCGGTGTCGGCGGCGACGCCCGCCGTTCCACGTGCTCGATCGAGGCCACCGACGACGGCCGGATCCGCCTGCGCAAGGACGCGCCGGTGATCTCGTACGCCACCGAGGCCGACGCGGTGTTCGTCACCGCCCGCCGCGACCCGGACGCTCCGGCCTCCGATCAGCGGCTGCTCATCTGCCGGACCGACTCGATGGTGCTGTCGCAGACCTCCACCTGGGACACCATGGGGCTGCGCGGGACCTGCAGCAACGGCTGGATCCTCGACACCGAGACCACCGTCGACCGGGTGTTCCGCGACGACTACGCCGCGATCTCGGCGCAGACGGTCCTGCCGGTGTCGCACGTGCTCTGGGCCTCGGTGTGGCTCGGCATCGCCGCCTCGGCAAGCGAGCGCGCCCGGACCGCCGTCCGCAAGCAGGCCCGCGCCGCGATCGGGACGACCCCACCCGGAGCACTCCGGCTCGCCGAACTCCTGGTCGACCTGCAGGCCCTCGCCGACTCCGTCCGGCACGCCGCCGAGCGGTTCGACGCCGCCGCCGACGACCCCGAGGTGCTCGCCTCGAGCGCCTACGCCCTCGCCGCGAACGCCCTGAAGATCGGGGCGTCCGAGCGCGTCACCGACATCGTCACGAAGGCGATGCGGATCGTCGGGATCGCGGGCTACGCCGCCTCCGGCCCGATGAGCATCGCCCGACACCTCCGAGACGCCCACGGTGCCGCCGTCATGGTGAGCAACGACCGTCTCCTCAAGAACGACGCCGACCTGGCCCTCATGACGGGAGTGATCCTGTGACCATCACGGACCCCACCACCAGCACGACCAGCACGACCAGCCCCACCGCTCCGGACCTCGACGCCGCGCGCGCCGCACTCCGTGCCCGCCTGCTCGCCGACCGCGTGCTCATCGACCTCGGCTCCCCCGGGCTGTACGGCCGCACCGGCGTGTTCGAGCGTGTGTACACAGCCGTCGACGCCGCGGCCGTGCGCAGCCAGCAGGACCTCGACGCCGAGGTGCTGCGCTTCCCGCCGGTCGAGCCGCTCGCCGCGTTCGAGCGCACCGACTACATCGCGTCGTTCCCGGACCTCGCCGCGTCGATCTCCGGCTTCACCGGCGACGACCGCACGCACCGGGCACTGCTCGCCGCCCGCGAGCGCGGTGAGCGCTGGGAGGGCTTCCTCGAGCCCGCCGACCTCATGCTCACCCCCGCGGTCTGCCACCCGGTGTACGGCCTGGTCGGCGACACGATCCCGCAGGAGGGCCGCTTCTTCGACATCGTCGGCGACTCCTTCCGCCGCGAGCCGTCGCTCGACCCGATGCGCCTGCAGGCCTTCCACATGCACGAGTTCGTGCACATCGGCACGCCGGCGTCGGCCCAGCAGCACCGCGACGGCCGGATCCCGGTGATGCGCGAGCTGCTCGAGTCGTTCGGCCTCGAGATCGACGTCGTCCCCGCCAACGACCCGTTCTTCGGCCGCGTCGGGCAGATGCTCGCCCGCAACCAGGTCGAGCAGGCGCTCAAGTTCGAGTTCGTCACGCCCGTCTACGGTGACGACCACCCGACCACGGCGATCAGCTCGGCGAACCTGCACGAGGACCACTTCGGCACCTCGTTCGGCCTCCGCACCGCCGACGGCGAGGTCGCCCACAGCGCCTGCATCGCCTTCGGCCTGGAGCGCATCACCATCGCCCTGTTCGCCGCGCACGGCACGGACGTCGACGCCTGGCCGGCGTCGGTCCGCGCGGCACTCGAGCTGTGACGACGCTGCACGGATGGTCCGGTTCACCGGCCGTCCGGGCCGCCGTGCAGCTGCCGCCCGCGGCGCGGGCCGGCGTCGTCATCTGCCCGCCGCTGGGACAGGAGGGCGTGATCGCGTACCGCAC
This sequence comes from Curtobacterium sp. PhB146, assembly GCF_004342995.1. NCBI lineage: Bacteria > Bacillati > Actinomycetota > Actinomycetes > Micrococcales > Microbacteriaceae > Curtobacterium > Curtobacterium sp. PhB146. The sequence goes on from NZ_SMBN01000004.1 coordinate 212,002, forward strand.
GCTCCGCCTGCTCGCAGACCGCCTGGAGGCCCGTGGCATCGCCTCGGTGCGCTACGACCCGTCCGGACGTGGTGACGGTGCACCCGACACCGACCCCGACGCGCAGGTCCGGTCCGCAAGCCACGCGGCCGCCGTGCTCCGCACGTCGGGAGTGCAGCACGTCGCGTTCGTCGGACTCGCCTCCGCAGCCCTCGTCGCCGCGGCCGCCGCGGAGGACGCCGACGCCCTGCTCGTCTGGGACGCCCCGGCGTCCGGTCGGGGCTGGCTCCGTCGGCAACGTGCCCTCGCGACGATCACGATCGGCAGCGAGCGGATCGTGGACGGCGTCGAGAGCCTGATCGGCATCGAGGTCGAACCCGACGAGGCGACGGCGCTCTCCGCCCTCGCCTTCGCGCCGCGCACCGGTCCGACCGTGGCGCTGGTGCGGCCCGAGACCCGCGCGCCGAAGGCCCTCGGACCCGTCGAGACCGTCGAGGTGCCCGGCAGCGCCGAGTTGCTCGACGGCACGAGCATCCACGCCCGGATCCCCGGAGCCGCGGTCGACCGAGCCGTCGCCTGGCTCGACGCCTGGGCGCCGACCGCTGCGGCGCCGGTGGTGCCGCCCGTGCTCGACGAGGTCCTGGACGTCGACGGCCGCGTGTCGGAGCGCATCGTCCGCCTCGGCCCCGACGCGTTGTTCGCCGTCGAGACCGTGTCGTCCGCCCAGCACCACGACGCCCCGCTCGTCGTCCTGCACAACGGCGCCGCCGAACACCGGGTCGGCGCCACCGACTACCAGGTCGACCTCGCCCGTGCCCTCGCGCGTGACGGCGCCCGCGTCGTCCGGGTCGACCGCCGTGCCACCGGCGAGAGCACCAGCGTGCGCGAGGACGAACGCAGCTTCCTCTTCGCCCAGGAGTGGGTGGAGGACCAGTCCGCCGTCGTCGCCGACCTCGGCACCCCCTCGGACCGCCTGGTGCTCGTCGGCATGTGCGCCGGCGCGTGGCTCGCCGGTCGGTCGGCGGACGAGGCTCCGCGCCTGGTCGTCGAGATCAGCCCGAACGACTACCGCCGGCAGCCGGCGGCCCCCGGCAGCTACGAGGACGCCGTCCGCGCGGTCGACGCGCCCTCGGCACGTCGGCTGTGGGTCCGCCGGCGGTACAACGCCGTCGTGCCGAAGGCCCTGCGCGAGTGGATCGCGCGGCGGGACCGCGTCGGCGGCGTCGTCGAGCACGTCCGACCGCTCGTGGAGCACGGCACCGATGTCGTCGTGATCGCCGCCCCGGACGACGCCGCGCTGTTCGACCGGCTCGGCGGACAGAAGGCCCTGCGCCGCTACGGCGGTGTCGGTCGGCGCGGTTCGGTGTCGATCGTGCGGGTCGAGGACGGCGACCACTCGCTGTTCTCCCCCGTGATGCGTCGCGCCGTGCGCGCCGAGGTGCGTTCCCGCGTCGCGGCGACGTTCCCCGTCCCCGCCTGACCCGTCGACCCGCTCCGGTGCGTGTGCATCGAGCGACGTTCCACGAGCGGATCGACTCGTGGTCTGTCGCAGTGTGCGCACGCATCAGGTGCGTGTGCATGTTCCGACGATCCACCGGTCGATCGACGCGTGCTTCGTCGGAACATGCGCGCGCAATGACAGCCCGCGCGAGCGTCAGGCGAGCCCGAGCTCCCGGGCCACGGCGTCCGGGTGCTCGACGTGCGCGAAGTGCCCGCAGTCGTCGAGCAGCACCGTGCGGACCTGCGGCACGAGCTCCCGAAGGGCCTCGAGGTCCGAGACGCGCGCGAACACGTCGTCGCGCCCGGCGATCGCGGTGACCGGGCAGGTGATCCCCCGCCAGCGGCCGAGGTCGTAGCCCGCAGCGGTCCGCGCCGCGTCGGTGAACCGGGTCGGCCGGAGTTCCTGGACGAAGGCGTCGAGCACGCTGCGGTCGAGGCGCCGCACGTGCGTGAACACCGGCGCGGCGAGCAGCGGCAGCAGCCCGACGCGGGACAGCGCGCGGAGCATCGGCCGCGCGGCCTCGCCGGTGATCGACAGGCCAGCACGCAGCAGGGTGAACGACGGCAGCGTCCGGAGCCCTCGGAGCGGGTGCCGTGCGGCGTCCGCGGTCGCGACGGTCGTGCCGGACACCAGGGCCACCGAGCGCACGAGCCGGGGCGCGACGACCGCCAGGTGCATCCCGACGAAGGCCCCCATCGAGTGCCCGACGACGTCCACCGTCGTGATCCCGAGTGCATCCAGCACCGTGACCAGCGACACGGTCACGTCGTCGAGGTCGAACGCACCGGTCGGCGCCGGCGACGATCCCCATCCCGGCAGGTCGACGAGCACGAGGCCACGGTCACCGACGCCGTGCGCCGCGGTCAGCAGCGGGGTCCACGTCGACCAGGAGCCCGCGACGCCGTGCAGCAGCAGGAGCGGGTCAGGACCCGGGCGGTGGTGCACCACGACGGGTCCGGCGGGCGTCAGGACCTCGGTACGCCGGAGGTGCCACGCGGCGGGCGCGGGCGACACCGGGTAGGGGGCGTAGGCCTCGGTGGTGACCACACGGTCACGTGCGTCCGTGTCGATGGCGTGCACCGGGCCTCCTGTCCGCTGTCGACGCGGATGCGTCGCAGGAGGGATTCGGAACGCTAGCCGACCGGGACGGGTGCGGTGCAGGCGGCGAGGCGGTCGAGCGCGGCCTTGTACTCGGCGACGTCGCGCTGCAGGCCGGGCTCCGTGATGATCGAGGCCTTGATCCGGCCCTGCACGTCGATGACGAAGGTCGCGCGGGTGGCGAAGCCCTTGTGCTCGAGGAAGACGCCGTACTCCTTCGAGACCGCGCCGTGCGGCCAGAAGTCGGCGAGGAGCTCGAAGTCGTAGCCGTTGAGCTCGGCGAAGGAGCGGAGCGTCGCCTTGGAGTCGACCGAGATGCCGATCAGCTCGACGCGCTGGTCCTGGAACATCGCGACGTTGTCCTGCAGGGCGCAGAGCTCGTTCGTGCAGTTCGACGAGAACGCGAGCGGAAAGAAGACGAGTGCGACCGGGCGGTTGCCGCGGAAGTCGCTGAGTCGGACGTGCTCACCGAACTGGTTCGGGAGCTCGAAGTCCGGCGCGAGAGAGCCGATCTCGAGAGCCATCGGGACGTGTGCTTCTTCCTCGGGTGTGGGGTGTACCCGTCGGGTCCGTGCGCACGCGGGTCGCGTGTGCACGATCGGCCATGCTACGCCGACCGCACCCGAATGCAAGCACCCGCCACGTGCACCGCACCATCAGCATCACCGTCGGTGCTGGGGCCTAGAGTGGACGGGGCCCCATCCGGTCGTGACCCGACCACCGGAGCCACCATGTCCACCACCACGAGAACGAACGAGGTCAAGGGTGACGGTGAACGACCAGGACCCGTACAGCACCGGGGCGAACGACCAGGACCCGCAGGAGACCGCCGAATGGCGTGAGTCCCTCGACGGATTGGTCCAGACCCACGGACACCAGCGCGGTCGCGAGATCATGCTGAGCCTGCTCAAGCGGTCCAAGGAACTGCACCTCGGTGTGCCGATGGTCCCGACGACGGACTACGTGAACACCATCGCGCCGGAGAACGAACCCGAGTTCCCCGGCGACGAGGAACTGGAGCGCCGGTACCGCCGGTGGATCCGCTGGAACGCGGCCATCACGGTGCACCGCGCGCAGCGTCCGGGCATCAGCGTCGGCGGCCACATCTCGACGTACGCGTCGAGCGCCGCGCTGTACGAGGTCGGCTACAACCACTTCTTCCGCGCGCAGGACCACGCGTCCGGCGGCGACCAGGTGTTCTTCCAGGGCCACGCCTCCCCCGGGATGTACGCCCGCGCTTACATGGAAGGGCGTCTCGGCGAGGACCAGCTCGACGGGTTCCGTCAGGAGAAGTCCCACGCCGGCGGCGGCCTGTCGTCGTACCCGCACCCGCGGCTCATGCCGCACTTCTGGCAGTTCCCGACCGTGTCGATGGGCATCGGCCCGATCAACGCGATCTACCAGGCGCAGCAGGCCAAGTACCTGACCAACCGCGGCATCAAGGACGCCTCCGACCAGCAGGTCTGGGCGTTCCTCGGCGACGGCGAGATGGACGAGGTCGAGTCGCGCGGACAGCTCCAGGTCGCGGCGAACGACGGCCTCGACAACCTGAACTTCGTGATCAACTGCAACCTGCAGCGACTCGACGGTCCGGTGCGCGGCAACGGCAAGATCATCCAGGAGCTCGAGGCGTTCTTCCGCGGTGCGGGCTGGAACGTCATCAAGGTCGTCTGGGGGCGTGAGTGGGACGACCTGCTCGCCCGCGACACCGAGGGCGCGCTGCTCAACCTGATGAACCAGACGCCGGACGGCGACTACCAGACGTACAAGGCCGAGAACGGCGCGTACGTCCGCGAGAACTTCTTCGGGCGCGACCCGAAGGCGCTCGAGCTCATCGAGGGCTACAGCGACGACCAGGTCTGGAACCTCAAGCGCGGTGGCCACGACTACCGCAAGGTCTACGCCGCGTTCAAGGCCGCGACCGAGCACAAGGGCCAGCCGACGGTCATCCTGGCGAAGACGGTCAAGGGCTACGGCCTCGGCCCGAGCTTCGAGGGCCGCAACGCGACCCACCAGATGAAGAAGCTCACGCTCGACAACCTCAAGCAGTTCCGCGACGAGATGCGCATCCCGATCTCCGACGCGCAGCTGGAGGAGAACCCCTACACGCCGCCGTACTACCACCCGGGCAACGACGACGAGGCGATCCAGTACATGCACGAGCGTCGTCAGGCGCTCGGCGGCTACGTGCCGGAGCGTCGCACGAAGTACACCTCGATCACCCTCCCCGAGGACGCGAAGTACCAGGTCGTCAAGAAGGGCTCCGGCAAGCAGGAGATCGCCACCACCATGGCGTTCGCCCGGCTGCTGAAGGACCTGCTCCGCTCCCCGGACTTCGGCAACCGCGTGGTGCCGATCATCCCGGACGAAGCCCGCACGTTCGGCATGGACGCGTACTTCCCGACGGCGAAGATCTACAACCCGAACGGCCAGCACTACACCTCGGTCGACCGCGAACTGCTCCTGGCGTACAAGGAGAGCCCGCAGGGTCAGATCATCCACGTCGGCATCAACGAGGCCGGGGCCATGGCGGCGTTCACCGCGGTGGGCACCTCGTACTCGACGCAGGGCGAGCCGCTCATCCCGGTCTACGTCTTCTACTCGATGTTCGGGTTCCAGCGCACGGGTGACGCCATCTGGGCCGCCGGCGACCAGATGACCCGTGGCTTCATGATCGGCGCCACCGCCGGTCGCACGACGCTGACGGGCGAGGGACTGCAGCACGCCGACGGCCACTCGCTGCTCCTCGCGACGACGAACCCGGCCGTGGTGTCCTACGACCCCGCGTACGGGTACGAGATCGGGCACATCGTGCAGGCCGGCCTCGACCGGATGTACGGCACGGACGAGGACGGCTCGCCGAAGCACAGCGACCCGAACGTCATGTACTACCTGACGGTCTACAACGAGCCGATCGTCCAGCCGGCCGAGCCCGAGGGCATCGACGTCGACGGCATCGTCAAGGGCATGTACCTGCTCAAGCCGAGCGAGCACGACGGCCCGAAGGCCCAGCTGCTCGCTTCCGGTGTGGCCGTGCCGTGGATCCTCGAGGCGCAGCAGCTCCTCGCCGAGGACTGGGGCGTCTCCGCCGACGTCTGGAGCGTCACGAGCTGGGGTGAGCTGTACCGCGACGGTCTCGACGCGGAGCAGCACGCGTTCCTCAACCCGAACGAGTCGCCGCGCACGCCGTACGTCACCGAGCGCCTGCTCGCCACCGAGGGGCCGGTCGTCGCCGTCAGCGACTTCATGCACCAGGTGCAGGAGCAGATCCGCCCGTTCGTGCCGACCGACTACGCCACGCTCGGCGCCGACGGCTTCGGCTTCTCGGACACCCGTCCGGCCGCTCGCCGCTTCTTCCACATCGACGGCCCCTCGGTCGTCGTGCGGACGCTGCAGCAGCTCGCCCGCCAGGGCAAGGTCGACGGCGCACTCGTCCAGCAGGCGATCGACAAGTACCGCCTGCACGACGTGACCGCCGGCACCACGGGCAGCGCGGGCGGCGAGAGCTGATCAGCAGGTGACGCCCGTCCAGCCGGACACCGAGGGCCTGTCGAAGGCCCAGAGCCAGGAGAGCGCGCGCGAGCGGGCGCTCTCCTGGCTCCGTCAGGTGTCCGGAGAACTCTCCACCGCCACGATCAAGCGGCTCGAGGACACCCTCCCCTGGTACAGCGAGATGCCGCCGGGGCGCCGCTCCGCCGTGGGCCTCGTCGCCCAGGCGGGCATCACCTCGTTCATCAGCTGGCTCGAGGGCACCGCGTCGACGCCGTGGATCGCCGCGGCCGACGTCTTCGGTTCAGCACCGCGTGAGCTGCTGCGCTCGGTGAGCCTGCAGCAGACCCTGCAGCTCATCCGCGTGGTCGTCACGGTGGTCGAGGAACGCGCCGCCGACGACGAGATGCTGCAGGAGGCCATCCTCAAGTACTCCCGCGACATCGCCTTCGCGGCGGCCGACGTCTACGCCCGGGCGGCCGAGGCCCGCGGGCTGTGGGACGCCCGACTCGAAGCGCTCGTGGTCGACTCGATCCTGTCGGGCGAGTACGACGACGAGCTGCCGTCCCGCATCGCTGCCCTCGGGTGGCACGGGCACGGCGAGGTCGCGGTGCTCGTCGGCACGGCACCGAAGCAGCTCGAGGTCGACCAGGTCCGCCGCACCGCCCGCCACATGGACGCCGACGTGCTCGTCGGGGTGCAGGGCTCACGGCTCGTCGTGGTGATCGGGCGCTCGACCCCGCGGGACGACGTGCCCGAGGGCGAGGACCCGGTCTCGTTCACGGCGATCGCGCAGGCGCTCGAGCCGCTGTTCGGCGAGGGCCACCTGGTGCTCGGCAACGAGGTCCCCGGGGTCGTCGACGCCTCGACCAGCGCGAAGGCAGCCCTCGCCGGGTTCGCCGTCGCGCGGGCATGGCGCGGGGTCCCCCGTCCGGCGCTGGCCGACGACCTGCTGCCCGAACGCGCCCTGGCCGGCGACCCACTCGCGCGGTCCGCCCTGGTGCAGCGCATCTACGTGCCGCTCAAGGACCAGTCCACCGAGCTCCTGCAGACCCTGTGGTGCTACCTGGACACCGGTCGGTCGCTCGAGGCCACGGCGCGCGAACTCTTCGTGCACCCGAACACCGTGCGGTACCGCCTGCGCCGGGTCGCCGACATCATCGGGTGGGATGCCACGCACGCCAGGGATGCCCTGATCGTGCAGTCGGCCCTGATCCTCGGCGCGATGTCCGAATCAGCCACCGGTCGCCGCCGCATCGTCCCGCGCCGGTAGGGAACCGACAATGTCACGCGGGGTTTCGTGTGGGAAGCCCACACGGGCCCCACGGTGCATGAGCGACAGGATTGTCCGGTGATCGTCGTCGTCGCGCCCGGACAGGGCTCCCAGACCCCCGGCTTCCTCGCCCCCTGGCTCGAGGACGCCGCCGTTCGTGAACGTGTCGGGCAGTGGTCCGAGTCGATCGGGGTGGACCTCGCCGCACACGGCACCACGTCGGACGCCGACACCATCAAGGACACCGCACTCGCGCAGCCCCTCATCGTCGCCGCCGGTCTCGTGACCGCCGACGCGCTGCTGGCCGACGGCCGCCGTGCGCTCGTCGGCGGGGTCGCCGGGCACTCGGTCGGCGAGTTCACCGCCGCCGCGGTCGCCGGGGTCCTCGAGCCGACCGACGCCGTGTCGCTCGTCGCCGAGCGCGGCCGGGCCATGGCGGACGCCGCTGCCCTCGAAGCGACCTCGATGGCCGCCGTGCTCGGTGGCGACGCCGACGCGGTCGCCGCAGCACTGCAGTCCCACGGGCTCGTCCCCGCGAACCACAACGGCGGCGGCCAGACCGTCGTCGCCGGCACGGCCGCCGGCATCGCCGCGCTCGTGGCGGACCCGCCCGCCAAGGCCCGCGTGGTCCCGCTCGCGGTCGCAGGTGCGTTCCACACCCACTTCATGGCCCCCGCCGTCGAGCGTGTGGCCCCGGTCGCCGCAGCCGCCACGGTGCACGACCCGACCCTGCCGATCTGGACCAACGCCGACGGCTCACGGGTCGACGACGGTCGCCGGTTCGTCGACCTGATGGTCCAGCAGATCGCGAGCCCCGTGCACTGGGATGCCGTGATGGAGTCGTTCGCCGCCGCCGGGGTCACCGGCATCATCGAGCTCGCGCCGGCCGGCGCCCTGGTCGGGCTCGCCAAGCGCGGCCTGCGCGGCACACCGTCCGTCGCCATCAAGACCCCCGAGGACCTGCCCGCAGCGATCGACCTGCTGCAGCGCGCGGACCAGGAAGCAGACGCCACCGCATGACCGAACGTCCCGCACTCTCCCAGCGCCGCGGCCACGAGTTCACCCGGATCCTGGCCTTCGGTGCCGCCCGCGGCGAGAACGTCGTGCCGAACGACGACCTGGTCGGCCCGATCGACTCGTCCGACGAGTGGATCCGCCAGCGCACCGGGATCATCACGCGCAAGCGTGCCGGCAAGGACGTCGAGGCCGTCGACCTCGCCGAGACCGCCGCGCGCGAGGCGATCGGGAAGGCCGGTCTGTCCCCCGACCAGATCGGTGTCGTGCTGGTCAGCACCGTGACGCACACCGTCGCGACCCCGTCGATGGCGTCGCTGCTCGCCGAGCGGATCGGCGCGACGCCCGCCGCCGCGTACGACATCAGCGCCGCGTGCGCCGGGTACGCCTACGGCATCGCCCAGGCCGACTCGTTCATCAAGTCCGGCCTCGCCGACCACGTCCTGGTCGTCGGTGCCGAGAAGCTCAGCGACGTCGTCGACCCGACCGACCGCTCGATCTCGTTCCTGCTCGGTGACGGTGCCGGCGCGGCCGTCGTCGGCCCGAGCGACTTCCCCGGCATCGCCCCGACCATCTGGGGCTCGGACGGCTCGAAGTGGGACGCCATCGGCATGACGGCGACCTACAACGAGTGGGAGGCCGGCGCGCCCCGCCCGACCATGCGCCAGGCGGGCCAGACGGTCTTCCGCTGGGCCGTGTGGGAGATGGTGAAGGTCGCCCGCGAAGCGCTCGAGACCGCCGGTGTCCGACCGGAGGACCTCGCGGCGTTCGTGCCGCACCAGGCGAACATCCGCATCATCGACGAGTTCGCGAAGCAGCTCGGCCTGCCCGAGTCGGTCACGATCGCCCGTGACATCACCACCACCGGCAACACCTCCGCCGCGAGCATCCCGCTCGCCACCCACCGCCTGCTCGAGGAACACCCCGAGCTGTCCGGCGGGCTCGCCCTGCAGATCGGCTTCGGTGCCGGGCTCGTGTTCGGCGCCCAGGTCGTCGTCCTGCCCTGATCCCACCCGGCCGCGCATCCCGCGCGACCAGCGACCACCCCGACGAGTCTCCGGGCGCGAGCACGCTGCGTGCCCTAGGCTGGTCCACGGTCAAACGACACCCCCCTCAAGGAGAAACTCATGGCCCTGTCCAACGAAGAAGTCCTCGCCGGCCTGGCCGAGCTGATCAACGACGAGACCGGTATCGCCACCGACACCGTCGCCGCCGACAAGTCCTTCACGGACGACCTCGACATCGACTCCATCTCGATGATGACCATCGTGGTCAACGCCGAGGAGAAGTTCGACGTGAAGATCCCGGACGAAGAGGTCAAGAACCTCAAGACCGTGGGCAACGCGGTCGACTACATCGTCAAGGCCCAGGCCTGACACGAGCTTCCTGAGCGCCGCGGCCAGCGGTCACCGTCGGCCGCGGCGCTCATCTTGTTCCCCAACGAAAGAACCGTCGTTCCATGACCAAGAAGACCGTCGTCGTCACCGGGATCGGTGCGATCTCACCCCTCGCCGCGACTGCCCCGGAAACGTGGGACGCGCTGCTCGCCGGCAAGTCCGGCATCACCCGCATCGAGGACCCGCGCTACGCCGAGCTCGAACTCCCCGTGGAGTTCGCCGGCCAGGCACGTCGGTTCCTCACCGACCAGCTCACCCGCCCCGAGTCGAAGCGCCTGGACCCCTCGTCGCAGCTGTCGCTCGTCGCGGCGCGTGAGGCGTGGGCCGACGCCGGCATCGACGCCGAGTCCGTCGTCCCCGAGCGCCTGATCGTCGACTGGGCGACCGGCATCGGCGGCGTCAACACCCTGCTCGACGCCTGGGACACCCTGCGCGAGAAGGGCCCGCGTCGGGTCCTGCCGATGACGGTCCCGATGCTCATGGCGAACGGTCCGGCGGCTGCCATCGAGATGGAGTTCGGCGCCCGTGGCGGCGCCCGCACCTACCTGTCGGCCTGCGCCTCGTCGACCGAGTCCCTGGCCGAGGCGTACCGCCACGTCGCCGACGGGGACGCCGACATCGTCATCACCGGTGGCGCCGAGGCCGCACTGCACCCGCTGCCCCTGGCGGCGTTCGCGGCGATGCAGGCTCTGTCGCGCCGCAACGACTCCCCCGAGACCGCGTCGCGTCCGTACGACGTCACCCGTGACGGCTTCGTCCTCGGTGACGGCGCCGCGGCGCTCATCCTCGAGTCGAAGGAGCACGCAGAGGCCCGCGGTGCGACCATCTACGCCGAGGTCGCCGGCGCCGGCATCACCTCGGACGCGTTCCACATCACGGCACCGGACCCCGAGGGCAGCGCGGCCGCCCGTGCGGTCCTGCAGGCCCTCGACCACGCCGGTGCCAGCCGCGAGGACGTCGTGCACGTCAACGCGCACGCCACCTCGACCCCGGTCGGCGACGTCGCCGAGTACCACGCCATGCGCCGAGTGTTCGGCGACCACCTCGACGACATCGTCGTGTCGGCGACCAAGGCGTCGACGGGTCACCTCCTCGGTGGCGCCGGTGCGATCGAGGCCGCGTTCACGGTCCTCGCGCTGCACAACCGTGTCGCGCCGCCGACGATCAACCTGAACGACCAGGACCCGGAGATCGTCATGGACGTCGCGCGCGAGCCGCGCGCGCTGCCCGACGGCGACCTCCTCGCGGTGAGCAACTCGTTCGGCTTCGGCGGCCACAACGCCGTGGTCGCGTTCCGCAGCGTCTGATCCGTCGCACCCTGCCAGGAGGCCCGTCCCGCGTCGTCGGGGCGGGCTTCCGTCGTTCCGTGGCACCGTCCAGTGCCCGACGACGGGTCAGCCGACGCGGTGCAGCCAGACGACGGGGTTGCCCTCGGCCGCGTGACGGAAGGGCTCGAGCTCGTCGTCCCAGGCCTGTCCGAGCGCGAGCCGGAGCTCACGGTGGAGTTCGAGCGCGTTGCTGCCCGCGACCTCCATCGCGTAGCGGACGCGGTCCTCGGGGATGACCATGTTCCCGGTCACGTCGGTCTGCGCGTAGAAGACCCCGAGGTCAGGCGTGTGCATCCAGCGGCCACCGTCGGACTCGGTCGTCGGTTCCTCGGTCACCTCGTAGCGCAGGTGCTCCCAGCCACGCAGCGCGGAGGCGATCGCGGCACCGGCACCGACCGCGCCGGCCCAGGTGAACTCGGTCCGCCGGGCACCGTCCTGTGCCGGCTGGTCGAGCCAGGAGAAGTTCACGGCGCGGTTCATCGCGCGACCTGCCGCCCATTCGACGTGCGGGCAGAGCGCGCGGGGTGAGGAGTGCACGTAGAGCACTCCTGTCGTCGTTCCGTTCACGGTTCCTCCGATACGTCAGGTGCGACTTCCCCATCGACCTGGTGCGGAGGATCCGAGCGGCTGCGAGCCACGGAACCATTCGGTATGCGATTGTGATGTCCCGACAGGACACGCCCATTATGCAGCGTTCCGGCTGGGAACGGCAAGGACCCCGCCGAGCGCGGTCCGGTTCAGTGCAGGACGGTGCCCGCAGCGTCGACGGGGTGCCGCTCGCCCGCCGTGATCGGCACGGGCACGCGGTTGTCGGCCGGCGGGATCGGGCAGGCGAACTGGTACGAGAACGCGCAGGGCGGCAGGACGAGCAGGTTCCAGTCGAGCTCGACCGGGCCCGCGGCGCCGGGGTCGTCGAGGTACAGGAAGCGGCCCATCGAGTAGGCGCTGCCAGGGTCGTCCTCGGCGAGGGCGCTCGTGGCGTCCTGCACGATGAGCTGCAGCCGCGGAGCACTCCGGAACGCCGCGGACCGGACCGCGACGAACCGCATGGTCGTGCTGCCGACGGCCGTCTCGATGTGCCCGGCGACCGGCAGCGCGTCGCCGGCGGCGTCGAGGACGCTGCCACGGGCCTCCCGGTCGTCGCCCGCACCGGCGTCCAGCGGGACGTACGTGCCGGAACCCACCCAGTCGTCGGACCGGTCGAACCGGGCGATGCGCTCGAAGCGGTGGATCGGCTCCGCTGCGGGATCCCAGACGCGCAGCGTCGAGCCGGACACCGTGCCCGCGAAGCCGTCGGGGAACGCGACGGCGGACGGCACCACGGCGGTGTCACCGGCGACGAGCACCGTGCCGTCGACCGGGACGCCGTCCACGACGACACCGTCGGTGGCGGCGGCCGTCACCGCGAGGCCGCCGACCGCGGGCGCCCAGGTGCCGGGCACCGGCCACACCGGCTGCGGGTGGTCGACGTGCTGGGCGTTCACGAGGGCCAAGGGGCCACGGGGACTGCGCGCCCAGCGATCGCGTTCCGCGACGTGGTCGGCGAAGCCGGAGGCGGCGTCCGTCACGCCAGCTCCTGCCGCGGGTAGATGACCTTCTGCACGATGATGATGATCGACGCGGCGACGGGCAGGGCGACCAGGGCACCGAGCACGCCGCCGATCGTGCCACCGGCCACCGCGGCGATGACCACGAGGGCCCCGGGCACCTGCACGGCACGCGACATGATGCGCGGCGAGATGAGGTACGCCTCGACCTGCATGTAGACGAGGTAGTAGATCGCCGCGGCGAGTGCTGTGGCGGGCGACGCGAAGAGGCAGAGCAACGAGATGACGACCGCGGCGCCGAGGGTGCCGACGAGCGGGATGAGCGAGCCGAGGAACGCGAACGAGGCCAGCAGCACGGGCAGCGGCGCACCGATGATGAGCAGGAGCACCAGGCTCAGGATGCCGTTGATGAGCGCCTGCGACACCTGGCCGACGACGTACCGACCGACCGCCTGGGTGATCTGCTCGCTCACGTCGATGAAGTTCTCGCGGCGGGACGCCGGCACGAACCGGTACGCCGCACGCTTCATGCCCCGCATCGACGCGAGGAAGTAGAGCATCAGGATGAGGACGATCAGCACGCCGGTGAGCCCCGACAGGATGCCGCTGCCGACCGCCAGGATGCCGCCGCCGACGCTGAGCAGGTTGCCCGGGTTCTCGACGAACGACTGCACCGACTCGAGCGCGTGGTCGATGTCGAACGACCCGGCGAACTGCTTCGACAGGTCCTGCACCCACTGCTGCTTCGAGATGTCGTCGACGACCTCGGGGAAGTTCTGGATCAGGTTCGTCGCCTGCTCGACCAGGATCGGGACGACCGCGAAGACGACCCCGGCGAACGCCGCAAGGACCCCCACGACGACGACGGTGATCGCCGCCCACCGCGGGATGAGCCGCTCGAGGAACGAGACGAGCGGGTCGATGCCGAGCGCGAGGAAGAGCGCGACCCCGATGTAGACGAGGACGGTGCTGAGCTCGCCGATGATGGTGCCGGCGAGCAGCGCGACGAGCACACCGATGGCACCCATGAACCCGATGCGGAAGGCGTTGACGCGCACGCCGGTGCCACCACGGTTCACCTGGAACGTGACGTTCGGCGTCGGACCAGCTGCGTCGTGGTCGTCCTCGCGCTTGCGTTTCATCTGCACGTAGGGCGGGCGGGACTTGAACCCGCGAATCGTTCGGTTATGAGCCGACTGCCTTGACCAGCTTGGCTACCGCCCCTCGACGACCGTCAGGCCACCGGTTCCCCACGATACAGCGCCTCGAACGTCGTGAGCGTGCGGTTGATGTCGTGTGCCTCGATCATGGCCGAACTGCGCTCCCGCATGGCCGTGTACTCCGCTTCCGACGCCGTGAGCACCGCCTCGAGCTTGGCGGCGAGGTCGTGTTCGTCGCCGGGGGCGAACAGGTACCCGTTGCCGTCGATGAGGTGGGGCAGCGCCATCGAGTCGGCGGCGACGACCGGCAGCCCGGACGCCATGGCCTCGAGCGAGGAGATGCTCTGCAGCTCGGCGGTGGAGGGCATCGCGAACACGGTGCCGTTCGTCAGGGCGGTGCGCTTGACCTCGTCCGAGACGAACCCGAGGAACCGGACGCGGTCCTCGAGCCCGAGCTCCTTCGCCAGGGCGGTCAGCTTCGGGATCATCTCGCCGTCGCCGACGATCGTCAGGGTCGCCGCGAGCGAACCGGGCAGCAGCGCCACGGCCCGGACCAGCACGTTGAGGTTCTTCTCCGGCGCCACGCGGCCGACGAACACGATGTCGTTGTTGACCGGACGGCCCTCGCGCGCGACGTACCGCGACGCGTCGATCCCGCACGAGATCGCCAGCACCCGCTGACCGGCGATGGCCTTGCGCAGGTAGTCGGCGGCCAGGTTCGTCGGCGTCGTGATGGTGTCGGCGAGCCGGTAGGTCTTCGCGGCGTCGCTCCACGCGATCTTCAGCGCGATGGGCAGCGTCCACTTGCCGAACGGCGTGTACTCGAGCAGGTTCTCGGGCATGAAGTGGTTCGTCGCGATGACCCGGATGCCGCGCGCGTTCGCCTCGGGAACGATCCCGCGACCGATGACGACGTGCGACTGGATGTGCAGGACGTCGGGCTTCACGGCGTCGAGGATCGGGCCGGTCCACTTCTTGACGCTCCACGGCCACACGAAACGGAGCCAGGCGTGCAGCGGCCACTTGTACGACTTCAGGCGGTGCACGACGAGGGTCACGCCCTGGTGCTCCTCGTCGAAGGTGCCGTAGTTGCGGCTCGAGGCCGGGGCGACGACGTGGACCTCGTGCCCGCGCTCGGCCAGGCCGACGGCGAGCTGCTCGGCGAAGGTGGCGGCGCCGTTGACGTCCGGCGGGAAGGTGTCCGCGGCGATCAGGATGCGCAAGGGTCGGTGTCCGCCCGTCGCACCCGTCGGTTCGGCGGTGGCGGTGGTGACATCTCCTGACACGGCTGGCGTCGTCCTCTCGTGGGCGATTGCTGGTCGGACTGCCGACGGTACCGCACCTGGTTCCGCGGCCGCGTCAGCCGCGCGGAGGACCCCGTGCTCCCGCGGGGTGACGGGGCGACGGCGCGGCGCCGCCCCGCGGCCCGCGCGGTCAGGCGCGCGTCTGCGGGTGGTGCTTGGCGAGCAGGAACACCCCGGTGATGGCGATGCCGGCCGCGACCACGAACCCGGCGACCGCACCCCACGGTGCCCCGGACGCCTCGTCGAGCACGACCACGCCGATCCCGACGGCGACGATCGGGTCGATCACGGTCAGCCCCGCGATGACGAGGTCCGCCGAACCGGCCGAGTACGCGTTCTGCACGAAGTACCCGCCGAGCGACGCCGCGACGACCACCCCGATGATCGCCAGGACCGTCAACCAGTCGAACGTGCCGTTCACGAACCGGTTCAGCACGACCTTGGCGAGCGTCGCGACGAACCCGTAGAGGATGCCCGCGCCGACGATGTAGTAGAGCGCGCTCTTGTGCTTGGCCACGAGTCGGAACGACACCAGCACCAGCACGAGCACCACCGCCAGGATGATCAGGACGGTCACCAGCTGCTGCCGGGTGATCGCGCTCTCGTGGCCGACGAACGCCGCGATGCCGACGAAGATCGCGACACCGATGATGCAGGTCCACACCGCACGCTTCGCCCGACGGCCCAGCGGCACGCCCGACGACCGAGAGGAGAACCACGTGGTGATCACGAGCGCGACCGCCCCGAGCGGCTGCACGACGATCAGCGGCGCGTACGTGATGCTGATGAGCTGCAGCACGACGGCGATGCCGAGCATGAGCGTGCCGAGCACCCAGTAGCCGCTCGAGACCAGCCCGACGACGTGCCGGACGCTCAGCCCCTTCGACTGCCGCCCCAGCCGTGCCTCGACCCGCTGCACACCCCGGCTCTGGAACTGCGCTCCCAGCGACAGGAACACCGCACCGATGAGCGCGACGGGGATCATGAGGGCCTGGAACGGCGTCAGGTTCACTGCGTCGGGCAGCTGGAGGTCCGTCGTCACGCGTCGAGGCTACCGTCCACCGCCGGATAACCTGGGTGAATGGCCGTTCTCCCGATCCGCATCACCGGCGAACCCGTCCTGCACGAGCGTGCAGCCGAGGTCACCGAGTTCGATGACGACC
The DNA here is from genome assembly GCF_004342995.1 of Curtobacterium sp. PhB146. Lineage (NCBI taxonomy): Bacteria > Bacillati > Actinomycetota > Actinomycetes > Micrococcales > Microbacteriaceae > Curtobacterium > Curtobacterium sp. PhB146. The sequence goes on from NZ_SMBN01000004.1 coordinate 228,255, forward strand.
TCCGTTCCCTCGTCGCCGACATGTTCGAGACCATGGACCTCGCCCCCGGCGTCGGGCTGGCCGGACCCCAGGTCGGCGTCGGCAAGCGCCTGTTCGTGTACTCGTACACCGACGACGACGTACTGCACCGCGCCGCGGCCGTGAACCCGGTCCTCTGGATCAGCCCGCCGGTCCCCGAGTCGGTCGACGAGCTCGACGAGGACGACGAGTCCGAGGGCTGCCTGTCCGTGCCGGGCGAGCGCTTCCCGCTCCGACGCTCCGGCAGCGCGCTGCTCCGGGCGTTCGACGAGCACGGCGAACCGTTCGAGGTCCGGGCCGACGGTTGGCTCGCGCGCATCTTCCAGCACGAGTACGACCACCTGGACGGCTGGCTCTACGCCGACCGCCTGGCGCACCCCTACGCCAAGCAGGTCGCCAAGGCCATCCGCAAGAACAGCTGGGGCGGCCCCGGCCAGTCGTGGCTACCGGGTCGCGACCACCCCGAGGGCTGACGGGTCGGTCCGGCCCGCGCGTCGCCTGCCGTGGTCGGCTGACGGCCGGGAGGCCCGGCTCAGCTCCGGTACGTCGTCAGCGCGTCGCGCAGGTGGTCGGTCTCCGGGTGCCCCGGGCAGTACTGCAGGAGGCCGGCGGCGAGGTGCGCTGCGCCGTCGTCGGCCACGGCCGACGTCCACGGGTCCGTGCCGGTCACGGCGCAGGTGCTCGCGAGCTCGACGAGGGTGGCCTCGCCCCGGGTCGCGTCGACAGCGGCCTGCTGCTGCGTCGACGGCACCGAGCCCGTGAGCCGCTTCGCGGTGCACGAGGTCCGCTCGTCCTCCCACACCGCCGAGTAGGTCGTGTAGGTCTCGCGGTCGCCGTCGTCGCACACGAAGGCGAACACCACCGGCGAGGCACCCGACCCGAGCCCGGTCTCCGAGCTCGTGGGCTCCTCTGACGAGTCGGTGTCGGGTCCGGCACCGCTGCACCCGACCAGCACGGGCGCGATGACCGCCGCGAGCAGCACGCCGAGGAGCACGGCGCGGGGCGGACGGGATCGGTGCACCTGTGAACGCTAACAGCAACTGCCCGGCAGGACCCGCACGGTCGCTCCTGCGATGATGGTCGGGCACGCCCCGCCCTGGAGGTCCTCATCCCCCGCCTGCACTCCCGCCCCGTCCGCGTCGCCGCCCTCGTGGTCGTCGCCGTGGCTGCCCTGTTCGTCGCCTTCTGGCACCTCGGCCGCCCGACCATCGTCAACGACGAGTTCGTCTACCTCCGGGCGAGCTGGGCGTACGTGCACGGCAACTTCTCGCTCAACCTCGAGCACCCGCCGACGGCGAAGTACCTGTACGGCATCGCGCAGCTCGTCGTCGGACAGGGGCCACTCGGGCCCCGCCTGGTCGCCGCGACCGCGATGCTCGGCACCGGCGTGGTCCTGTTCGTCTGGTTGCGCCGCGAGGTCGGCTTCTGGACGGGACTCCTCGCCGCCGGTGCGTGGTGGCTGACGCCGCGCGGTTCCGGCGCCTCCTGGGCCGAGGCCGGTTCGGTGATCGGTGCGCGGATCGACCGCTTCGCGATGCTCGAGCCCCTCATGGTCTTCTTCGCGGTCGCCTCGCTCGCCGCCGCCTGGACCTGGATGCGGACCGGCAACCGGTGGTGGATCGCCGCAGCAGGGGCGCTGCTCGCGATGTCCGTCACGTCCAAGGTCTCGACCGCCGTGCTCGTGCTCGCGATCGGCGCCCTGCCGCTGCTGTTCCGCCGCTGGCGTGACCTGGGCGTGGGCGCAGTGTACGGCGGCGTCGCGTTCGTGGTGGTCTTCGTGCTCCTGTACCTGCCGGTGGGGCTCTTCACCGCCATCGGGCACATGCTGAAGTTCCAGGCACAGCAGAACGCGCACGGACACCCGACGACGATCCTCGGCACGATCTACCCCCAGGCACCGTGGTGGGCCAACTTCGCGTTCCTGGCGGCGGGCACCGGCTGGTTGCTGCTCACGGTGCTGGTCATCGGCGCCGCCTGCGCTCTGGCGATCCGGCCGGACCGGCTCGTCGCGTTCCTCGGCATCGCGCTCGGTGTCTCCCTCGTGTTCTACGTCATCGTCGCGAACGTCTCGCTCCCGTACTACTACGACGCCTGGATGCCGCTGATCATCGCCCTGGCCGCCATCGGGTACGGCCGGCTGGCATCGGTGCGGCCACCCGTCGGACGCATCGCGGCGGCCGTCCTCGTCGCCTGCCTGCTCGTGCCGGCGGTGCGGCTCGGGGTCGCGGTGGCACAGTCCCGCCCGAGCGGCATCGCCCTGCTCTCCGACGCCCTGCACGTGCGCGGCAAGGACTCCGAGGGCGTGCTGTTCGCCCGCTTCAGTGCGAACACCTGGCGCATCTACCTGCCCGACCGGGGCACGCAGAAGCCGCAGTACGGACCGTTCGACGCGATCGTGGTCGGCCACGACGACCGTCGGGCCATGCCCCACCAGGTCACGGAGTTCCTTTCCGCGTACGCCGATCAGCTCGACCATTTCCGGCTCGACTACCTCGACGTCTACGTGCCGAAGACCGGCACGATCGACGACAACAACCGCGACGGCACGCTGCACATCGAGCCGAGCAGCCCCGCGTCCTGACCGGCGCGCCTGTGCGGCGCGCGGCTGTGCGGCGCGCGGCTGTGCGGCGCGCGGCCGTGCGGCGCGCGGCCGTGCGGCGCGCGGCCGTGCGGCGCGCGGCCGTGGGCATCGCCCCGGGAACGCAAAAGGCCCGGATCCGTGAGGATCCGGGCCAGACGCTCCCCGAGTTGGACTCGAACCAACAACCTGCCGGTTAACAGCCGGCTGCTCTGCCAATTGAGCTATCGAGGATCACTGTCCGCTGGCGAATGTCGTGCGAACAACGGGTAACAGCATAGCAGCACCGCAGGGCCCCTCACCGCATCGGACACGCCGCCCGGGCGCGCCGCGCTGTGGGCCCCGGTGCAGCGCTGCTCCTCAGTACCCGGCGACCGGGTCGACGACGCCGACGAAGCCCTCGCCGCTGCCGTCGAGGAACGCCGTGGTGTTGAGCCGGACCCGCTCGGCGAGCAGCGGCGCGACCATCTCCGGGGTGTCGGCCTGGTGCGGCGTGATGACCGCGCCGGGCTCGGACCACAGCGGGTGGCCGTCCGGCAACGGCTCGGGGTCGGTGACGTCGAGCCCTGCGGCGGCGATCGCACCGGTGCGCAGGGCCTCGACCAGGGCGTCGGTGTCGACGAGTCCCCCGCGGGCGATGTTGACGAGCCGGGCGGACGGCTTCATGATCGCGAACTGCCGCTCGCCGAAGAGCTTCGCGGTGCCCGAGGTCATGGCTGCTGCGATCATCACGACGTCGGCGTCGGGCAGGACCTCGTCGAGCTGGTCGGTGGTGACGGTGCGCGATGCGCCGGCCACCGGGTCGGCGGAGCGACGCACCACGGTGACGTCGACGTCGAACGGGGCGAGCAGGCGGATGTACTCGAGCGCGATCCCGCCGGCGCCGATGACGACGACGTTCCGGCCGTAGAGCGACACACCCTCGGGCTCGGTGGCCCACGAGTGTGCACGGGCACGCTTCTGCAGGACCCGCAGCGTCCCGAGCGTCAGCGCCAGGGCGTGCTCGGCGACGGGCTCCGCGTACGCGCCCTTCGCCGAGGTGAAGAGCACGCGGTCCCCGTGCTCCTGGATGAGGTGCGCGAAGGCGTCGACCCCGGCGAACGGCAGCTGCACCCAGCCGATCCCCGGTGCCGCGTCGAGCGCGTCCGCCAGGCCGGACGGGTCGCGGGGGTCGAGCCAGACGAGCCCGCGGGTGTCCGCGTCGAGCGGCGCGACGGTCCCGCCGGCCTCGGTCACGGCGGTGACGTGCAGGTCGGTCGGCTCCGGCAGCACGGCGACGGGGCCGGACTGCGGTGCGTCAATCGGCAGCGGGGCACCGGAGGTGGGGACGACGGCGCGGTGGCCTCGGGTGGCGGTGCTCACGGGTTCTCCTGTCGGTCCGTGCGGGGGCCGGTGCCGGCGGCGACCGGTCGGCGTGGCGCCGTCGAGCGGCGCGGGGCGGTGGGTGCCGGGCGACGCTTCACGCCGCGGGCCGCGGTCGCGGCCAGGGTCTTGACGTAGGGGTCGACGGGGTTGTCGAGGACCTCGTCGAAGGTGCCGAGGCCGACCAACCGGGCATCGGCCATCACGGCGACGCGGTCGGCCAGGGCGCCGGCTTCGCGCAGGTCGCTGGACACCACGACGGCGGAGAACTGCCGGTTGCGCTGCAGGGTCGCCAGGGCCTCGAGCACCGACTGGCGCACGAGCACGTCGACGCCGCGGGCGGGTTCGTCGGCGACCAGGAGCTGGGGTTCGAGCACGAGGGCCCGCGCCAGGGCGACACGCTGCCGCTGCCCGCTGGAGAGCTCCCAGGTGTTCAGCCGCATCACGCCGAGCGGCAGGTGCACGGCGTCGACCAGGCGCGCGACGATCATGCCCGCTTCCTTGCGGTCGAAGCGGCGGTCGCGCTGGTAGATCGGTTCGGCGATGGCCTCGCCGACGGTGAGGTCCGGACTGAGCCGATCGGCGCCGTCCTGCGGCAGGTAGCCGATCCGGCCGCTCAGCCGCTCGAGCTTGCGGGACGAACCGCGCAGCCCGCGGGTCTTCTGGCCGAGGACGGTCAGTTCGCCTCCGACGATGTGCCGGCGCAGCGCACCGTCACCCTCGCCGTGCGACCCGAGCTGCCCCGCGATCGCGGCGGCGAAGGTCGACTTGCCCGACCCCGACTCACCGAGCAGTGCGAGGATCTCGCCCTGCCGCACCGTCAGGCTGACCCCGTCGACCGCTCGGATCGACTCGGACCCCCGTCCGCCCCGGTACTCGATCGACACGTCGTCCGCGACGACCGCCGGTCCGTTGACCGCGATCATGGGTCCCCTTCCACGCCGCCCCCTGGCGGCGGTTCGCGACGGACCGCGCTGGCAGGACCGTCGTGCGTACAGCTGTGGAGGCGACCGTCCAGGAGGCCCGGCGTGCGTCGACGACGCTGGACGGGCCTCCTGGACGGGTCGCGCCGGGTCGAGACCAGACGCGGGTCGCATCGGGTCAGGACCCGACGTTCTCCAGTTGCTCCAGCGTACGCCGTCGCTCGGCCTGCTCCGCAGGGTCCGGCACCGGGAGCGACGCCAGCAGGCGCTGCGTGTACGGGTGCTGCGGGGCGCCGAGGACCTGCGCCGTCGTGCCCACCTCGACCAGGTCGCCGCGGTACAGCACCGCGATCCGGTCGGACAGCGCGCCCACGACCGCCAGGTCGTGGCTGATGAACAGCGACGCGAAGCCCAGGTCCTGCTGGAGCTCGAGGAAGAGCTCGAGCACGCGGGCCTGCACCGACACGTCGAGCGCACTCGTCGGCTCGTCGGCGATGAGCAGCTTCGGCCGGAGCGCGAGCGACCGGGCGAGCGAGGCGCGCTGGCGCTGCCCACCGGAGAGCTCGTGCGGGTAGCGGTCCCCGTACGCCTTCGGCAGCTGGACCGCCTCGAGGAGTTCGTCGACGCGCTTACGGGCCGCACGCGGGCTCGACACCTCCTTGTGGACGACCAGCGGCTCGGCGACGCACTCGGCGATCGTGAGCAGCGGGTTGAACGACGTCGCCGGGTCCTGGAACACGAACCCGATGTCCTTGCGCAGGTGCTTGAAGTCGCGCTCCCGGTAGCCGAGCATCTCGGCGCCGAGGACCTTCAGCGAGCCGCCGGTGACCTTCGTCAGCCCGGCCATGGCGCGACCGATCGTGGTCTTGCCGGAGCCGGACTCCCCCACCAAGCCGAGGACCTCGCCGGGACGGATCGCCAGGTCGACGCCCTTCACGGCACGGAACGCGGGCGAACCGAGGCGGCCGGGGTACTCGATCTCGAGCCCCTTCGCCTCGACCAGCGGGGTGACGTCCTCGGTGATCGCGGCACGGCGGGCGGTGCCCGTCGACGCCTCGAGCCGGGGCACGGCGGCGAGCAGCCGCTTCGTGTAGTCGGCCTGCGGACGCGCGAACAGGTCCGTCGCCGATGCCTCTTCGACGATCTCGCCCTGGTACATCACGGCGACGCGGTCGGCCAGGTCGGCCACCACACCCATGTTGTGCGTGATGATCACGATCGCCGTGCCGAACTCGTCGCGGCAGCGGCGGAGCAGGTCGAGGATCTCGGCCTGCACCGTGACGTCGAGCGCCGTGGTCGGCTCGTCGGCGATGATCACCGACGGCTCGAGGGCCAGGGCACTCGCGATGACGACACGCTGCTTCTGGCCGCCGGAGAACTGGTGTGGGTAGTGGTCGACGCGGGTCTCGGGGTCGGGGATGCCGACGCGGCCGAGGTAGTCGATGGCCTTCGCCCGCGCCTCCTTCTTGGACATGCCGCCGTGGGCGCGGAGCCCCTCGGCGATCTGCCACCCGACCGTGAAGACCGGGTTGAGGGCGGTCGACGGCTCCTGGAAGACCATCGCACCGGCGGTCCCCCGCAGGCTGCGGAGCTTCTGCGCGCCGACGGTGACGACGTCGGTGCCGTCGAGCAGCACCGCGCCGCCGAGCGTCGCCGTCTCGGGCATGAGCCGGAGCATGGCGCGAGCCGTGACGGACTTGCCGGAGCCGGACTCGCCCACCAGGGCGAGGACCTCGCCAGGGCGGACGTCGAGGCTGACGCCCTTGACCGCGTCGACGGCGCCGCCGTCGGTGGCGAAGGTGACCGTGAGGTCGTCGACGACGACCACGGGTGCGTTCTCGGTGTCGGTCGTCATGCGCCCGATCCTTCCGCGGTGGCCGTGTTGCGCGCGTCGTGCGTGGACACCAGCTGCTTCAGCCGTCGGCGCGCACGCAGACGGGGGTCGGAGATGTCGTTGAGGCTCTCGCCGATGAACGTCACACCGAGCACCAGCACCACGATCGCGACACCCGGGTAGACACCGGTCCACCAGACGCCGCTCGCGACGTCGGACAGCGCACGGCTGAGGTCGTAGCCCCACTCGGCGCCGGACGTCGGACCGATGCCGAACCCGAGGAAGCCGAGGCCGGCCAGGGTCAGGATCGCGTCGCTGGCGTTGAGCGTCAGGATGAGCGGCAGGGACCTGGTCGAGTTGCGCAGCACGTGGCGGGTCATGATGCGCCACGGGTTCGTGCCCATCACGCGCGCCGACTCGACGAACGCGTCGTTCTTCAGACGCACGGCCTCGGCACGGACCACCCGGAAGTACTGCGGCACGTAGACGACGGTGATCGAGATCGCCGCCGCGATGATGCCGCCCGAGTAGCTCGAGTTGCCGCCGGAGATCACGATCGACACGACGATCGCGAGCAGCAGCGAGGGGAACGCGTAGATCGCGTCGGCGACCACGACGAGGACCCGGTCGAGCCAACCGCCCAGGTAGCCGGAGACCAGCCCGAGCAGCACGCCGACGATGATCGACACGACGACCGCGACGATCACGACGAGGACCGCGGTCCGGGCGCCGTAGACCACCCGGCTGAACACGTCGAACCCGCCGACGGTGGTGCCCCAGATGTGCTCGGCGCTCGGTGCGCCCGTGCGCGGGAAGCTCTCGCCGTCCGCGCCCTGCAGCTGGCCGAAGCCGTACGGGGCCAGCAGCGGCGCGAAGACCGCGACGAGCAGGTACAGGGCGCAGATGACCACGCCGACGATGAGCATGGCGCGCTGCCAGCCGGTGCTCTTGCGGAGCTGGACCACCACGGGCAGCCGCTTCCAGAGCGGCTCGTGGCGGTCGACGAGGGTGGTGTCGGCCATCGTCAGAACCTCACTCTCGGGTCGATCAGGGCGGCGACGACGTCGACGATGAAGTTGGTCACCGCGACGATCACCGCCAGCATCGCGACGATGCCCTGGACCGCGACGAAGTCACGAGCCGACAGGTACTGGTTGAGCTCGAAGCCCAGGCCGCGCCACCCGAAGGTGGTCTCGGTCAGGACCGAACCGCCCAGCAGCATCGCGATCTGCAGGCCCATCACGGTGATGATCGGCACGAGAGCGGGGCGGAACGCGTGCGTCCGCACCAACCGCGACTCGCGGACACCGCGCGAGCGGGCCGCGTCGACGTACTCGGAGCCGAGCGACCCGATCATGTTCGCGCGCACCAGGCGCAGGAAGATGCCGGCGGTCAGCAGTCCGAGGGTCAGCGCCGGCAGGACGGCGTGCTGCAGCACGTCGCCGATGACCGCCGCGTTGCCGGTCCGCAGTGCATCGATGATGTAGATGCCGCTCGCGCCGGGGATGCCGTCGAGGATGAGCTCCACCCTGGTCGACGCGCGGTCGCCGAGCGGCAGCCAACCGAGCCACACCGAGAAGACGAGCTTGAGCAGCAGGCCGCCGAAGAACACCGGGGTCGCGTACGTCAGGATCGCGAGGGCACGGAGCAGCACGTCGGGCCACTTGTCGCGCGTGTACGCGGCCAGCATGCCGAGCGGGATGCCGAGCACGAGCGCGACGACGAGGGCGTAGAAGACGAGCTCGGCGGTCGCGCCGCCGTACTGCAGGATGATCTCGGTGATCGGCCGGTTGTCGGTCGACGCGTTGCCGAAGTCACCGCGCAGGATGCCGCCGAGGTACTCGAAGTACTGCACGAGCACGGGACGGTCGTACCCGGCGGCGTGCAGGCGTTCCTGCAGCTGCGTCGGGGTGAGTCGGCCGCCGACCGACGCGGTGATCGGGTTCCCGATGACGCGCATCAGGAAGAACACGAGCGTCACCAGGATGAAGACGGTCGGGATGATGAGGAGGAACCTGACGAGGACGTACCGGCCGAGTCCGCCGCCACTGCTCTTGGCACGACGTTGTGCCTGTGGCTTGGTCGGATCGGTGCCGTTCACGTCCTGGGTCGCCTCTGGGGTGCTCAGGGTCACGGGGAGGGGTGCCTTTCATGCCGGTGCGCAGGCACGCGGGCGTTCCTCGTGGGAACGCCCGCGGCCTGCGCGAGGGGCGTGGTGCTACTTGCTGAGGGTGGCGTACCGGAACTTGAAGGAGGCGTCGAGGGTCAGGCCCTTGACGTCCTTGCCGGCGACGGCGACGGACTTGCCCTGCAGCAGGGGCAGCGTCGAGATCTGCGATGCCTCGCGCTCCTGGGCCTGCTCGATCAGGTCGGCACGCTTGTCCGGGTCGGACTCCGCCTGCTCCTTCGCGATGAGGTCCTGGATGACCGAGTCGTCGTAGTGGTTCTGGACGAAGTTCTCCTTGGTGAAGAACGGCGACAGGTAGTTGTCGGCGTCGGAGAAGTCCGGGAACCAGCCGAGCTGGTACTCCGGGTACGCGTCCTTCGTGCGCTCCTGGGCGTAGGTCGTGTAGACCGTCGACTGGATGTTGACGGTGAACAGGCCCGAGTCCTCGAGCTGCGTCTTCAGCAGCGCGTACTCGTCGTCCGAGGCCGAACCGTAGTGGTCGGGCGCGTACTGGATGTCGAGCTGCACCTTGCCGGAGACACCGGCGTCGGCGAGGGTCTTCTTCGCCTTGTCGACGTCGGGGCCACCGTCGCCGTCGCCGTACATGTCCTTGAACGGCTGGACCGCACCGGTGAGGCCGTCCGGCACCATCGAGTACAGCGGCGTGAAGGTGTCGTTGTAGACCTCCTTCGCCAGGGCGGCGCGGTCGACCACGTCGGCGGCGGCCTGTCGCACGGCGAGGGCCTTCGCCTCGTCGGCGTCGTCCTGACCGGTGCCGAACGGCTGCGTCTTGAAGTTGAAGACCACGTAGCGGATCTCGCCGCCGGGGCCGTCGGTGACCTTGAGCTTGTCGTCCTTGCGCAGGTCCGAGATGTCGGTCGGCGTCAGGGAGCGGTACGCAACGTCGACGTCGCCCTGCTGCACGGCGAGCTTGAGGTCGGTCTCCTTGGTGTAGTAGTTGGCCGTCACCTCGGAGGTCTTCGCCTTGCCGAGCAGGCCGTCGTACTTCGGGTTCGTCTTGTACTGGATCAGCTGGTTCTCCTTGTAGGAGCTGATCTGGTACTGCCCGGCGAACGCCTTGCCCTTGACGATGTCGTCGGCGCTGGTGAGCTTCGTCGCGCTGAAGACGTCCTCGTCGACGATCGGGCCGGCGGGGCTCGAGAGCACCTGCGGCCAGGTCTGGTCGGCGTGGTCGAGATTGAACACCACGGTCGTGTCGTCCGGGGTGTCGATGCTCTTGAGGTTGGCGAGCAGCGACTGCGGGCCGTTCTCGTTGTTGATCTTGAGTTCACGGTCGAACGAGAACTTCACGTCGCTCGAGGTGAGCTTGTTGCCGTTCGCGAACTCGAGGCCGTCCTTGAGGGTGACCTCGTACGTGGTCGGGCTCGTGAACTCCGCCTTCGTGGCGATGTCCGGCTCGACGTCCGGGCTGCCCACGGGCGTGTTCATCAGGAACGGGAAGACCTGGTTCTGCACGGCGAACGAGCCGTTGTCGTAGGAGCCGGCCGGGTCGAGGGACGTGATCTTGTCCGTCGTCCCGATGCTCAGGCCGTTCAACTCGGTGTCGCTCACGCTGCTGCTCGCGCAGCCGGTCAGCACCAGCGCCGTCGCTGCTGCTCCGGCGCCGAGCGCGATGCCGCGCCTGCCCCACGTGGCTGTGTGCTTCTTGAACACGGATGCCATGTTCGATGCCTCTCTTGAAGTTGGGTGCAAGTGTCCGGACCGGCGGGTGGTACGTCTGTGTGCCCGGCCAGGAACGCTCATTGGTATCACCCTGTCACGGAACAGATCGAACCGGGAGCGATTTGTTTACACCGCTGTAATGCAAGCACCCGTCGCGTGATGCATCATTCGTGCGCATCGGCCCGGCGCGCCGCACACGAAAGTTGCGCGCTGCAACCTGATTGGTCCGGGGTTCGCCGACCGGTCACGACACACCGCCCGTCCCACCCCGAGCGGTCACGTCCCGTCGGCCGGACCCCGGCCAGCCGACGCCTTACGACCACTCCACGCCCGACACGGCCGCGCGCCCGGCACCCGGCACTCGGGCGGCGAGAGCGAGGGGCTAGGACGCCTCGGCGTCGGCGCGGAGCCGCATGCGCTGCGCGTCGATGTCCACGAGCTGCCGCTGGATCTCAGCGCGCCGCTCGGCCTGCTCGTGCGGGTCCGCACGCTGCAGTTGTCCGAGCAACGAGGCCTTGCGGGCGAGCAGGTCCCGCTCGACCAGGGCGACGACGATGCTCCGGCAGTACGCGGCGAGGTCCTCGGCGTTGCGGGCGGGGATCGGCGCGAGGGCGAGCTCGTGCGTCAGGGTGCGCAAGGGGGTCGGCACGTCGGCGAGCAACCGGTCGAGCCAGTCCCCCGCCCCGATGACGTCGACGTTGGCGACCACGGCGTCCCGCACGACGGCGAGCATCGGCGCCGAGAACGTGGCCGATGCGGCGAGCCCGAGCAGCGGCGCTCCGACCGAGGTCGGCTGCTGCACCATCGCCATGACGGCGTCGCGCTCCATGCGGCTGATCGGGTCGTTCGGCAGCGAGCGGATCCCGGCGACGGGCTCCTCGACCACACCGGCCCCGTCGGTGGCGTGACCGGCGCGGCCGTCGCGCCCCGGGCCTCCTGACCGATCGTCCGTCGACCCCGCACGCCGACGCGCGGTCTCGACCGATCGACGGACCTCGGGCATGTCCATGCCGAGCCAGCCGGCGAGCTCGCGGACGTACCCCTGCGTGAGCGAGCGGTCGCGGATGCCGGCGAGCACGGGCGCGGCGGCGCGGAGGGCACTGACGCGGCCCTCGACCGTCTCGAGGTCGTGGCCCTCCAACGTGCGGCGGATCATGAACTCGAACATCGGGCGCTTGTTCGTGATCAGGCGGCGGATGGCGTCGTCGCCGCGGGCGAGCCGGAGGTCGCACGGGTCGAGGCCACCGGGTGCCACGGCGACGAAGGTCTGCGCCGCGAACCGCTGTTCCTCGGCGAAGGCGCGAGATGCGGCACGCTGCCCGGCCTCGTCCGGGTCGAAGGTGAAGACGACCTCGCCGTTGGCGTTCGGGTCGGCGCCGGCCAGGTCGCCGAGCATCGGGCGGAGCACCTTGATGTGGTCGACGCCGAACGAGGTGCCGCACGTGGCGACCGCGGTGGTGATGCCGGCGACGTGGCAGGCCATGACGTCGGTGTAGCCCTCGACGATCACGACCTGCTTCTGCTTCGAGATGTCGCGGCGGGCCAGGTCGAGCCCGTAGAGCACCTGGCTCTTGTGGTAGATCGGGGTCTCGGGCGTGTTGAGGTACTTCGGGCCCTTGTCGTCGTCGAGCAGGCGACGGGCACCGAACCCGATCGTCGCACCGGTGACGTCGCGGATCGGCCACATCAGGCGACCACGGAACCGGTCGTACGGCGACCGGTCGCCCTGACTGACGAGCCCGGCCGAGGTGAGTTCCTCGAGCGTGAAGCCCCGACCGCGCAGGTGGTCCTTGAGCATGTCGAACGACTTCGGGGCGAAGCCGACACCGAAGTGCTGCGCCGCCGAGGGATCGAACCCGCGCTCCCCCAGGAACCGCCGTGCGGGGTCGGCCGCGGCGGTGGTGAGCTGCGCCGTGTAGAACTCGAGCGCGGCTTCGTTGGCGGCGATCAGCCGGGCGCGGGTGTTGTAGTCGGTGCGCGGCCCGTCGCCCTCTTCGTAGTGCAGGGTGAAGCCGATCTTCGCGGCCATGCGCTCGACGGCTTCGGCGAAGGTGGTGTGGTCCTGCGCCATGATGAAGCTGAAGACGTCGCCGTCCTCGCCGCAGCCGAAGCAGTGGTACCGGCCGACCTGGGGCCGGACGTGGAACGACGGGGAACGTTCGTCGTGGAAGGGGCAGAGCCCCTTCATCGAGCCGACGCCCGCGTTCTTCAGCGTGACGTAGTCGCCGACGACGTCGGCGATGTTGACACGCGAGCGGACCTCGTCGATGTCGTTCCGCGCGATCCTGCCAGCCACTCTCTGATCCTAGTTCGTGGGACCGACCTCGGCCGACCGCGGCCCCGAGATGTGGACGAACCACCGAGGCCGACGGAGCACCCCGCTCACGCCGGGATGTGGACCGCTTCCCGCTCGCCGACGACCAACCGCCGGTGCCAGGCGATCGCCCCTTGGTCCGTCAGGCTCGCGACCTGGTCGACCACGGCGCGGAGTCGGCCGTCGTCGTCGGACGCCGCACGCCAGTCGGCGGCGAAGCCGGGCTCGAGGTCCGACGCACCCGATGCTGCCAGGGCGTCGAGCAGCTCCGTCAGGATCCGACGCTGGTCTTCGTACACGGGCTGCCGGTCGCCCTGCGTCATCACGAACGCTGCCACGATGCCCTTGAGGACCGCGATCTCGCCGATGATCTCCGGCGGTGTCACCACCGACGCCGCGAACCGGACCAGGGACCCGGAGGCGTAGGACTCGCGGGTCGCGGCCGTCGCCGTCCGCGCGAAGCGTCCGATCAGCTGCGAGGTCAGGTTCTTCAGGTGCGCTGCGTCGCGCCGGGACCCGTCGTACGAGGTCATCCAGAGCGGCAGTGCCCGGAGGCGGTCGAACGCCTCGAGCAGTTCCTCACGACTCAGGTCGTCACCCACCCACGCGTGCATCGCGGTGACGATGTCGTTCTCGCCGACCCGGTCGCCGAGCGCCGCGACGTCGATGAACCCGGCGACGACGGCGTCCTCGAAGTCGTGCACCGAGTACGCGATGTCGTCGGACAGGTCCATGACCTGCGCTTCGATGCACCGCTGCCGCCGGGGCGCCCCGGCGCGGAGCCACTCGAAGGCGTCGTGGTCGTCGTCGTAGAAGCCGAACTTGGTCCGACCCGATGACGACTCGGAGACACCTTGCGCGGCCGGCCACGGGTACTTGCAGCTGGCGTCGAGCGACGCGCGGGTCAGGTTCAGCCCGAAGGGACGCTCGACGCCAGCGCCAGCGCCAGCCCCGGCCCCCGCGCCAGCGGCGCCCGACCCCGGACGGAGTCCGTACACCTTCGGCTCGAGCCGGGTGAGCAGCCGCAGCGTCTGCGCGTTGCCCTCGAACCCGCCGATGCCGGCGGCCCAGGCGTTGACGGCGGTCTCACCGTTGTGGCCGAAGGGCGGGTGGCCGATGTCGTGCGCCAGACACGCGGTGTCCACCACGTCGGGGTCGAGGCCCAACGAGTCCGCGAGCTCGCGACCGACCTGCGCCACCTCGAGCGAGTGGGTCAGGCGGTTGCGGGCGAAGTCGAGCCCGGTCGTCGGGCTGAGCACCTGGGTCTTGGCGGCGAGGCGTCGCAGCGCGCTGGAGTGCAGCAGCCGTGCGCGGTCACGGGCGAAGTCCGATCGGCGGTTCCCGTGCTCCTCGGGGAGCCAGCGCTCGGCGTCGGCCGGGCCGTACGAAGCGGTGGCGCTCATCCGCCGCTGTGGTGCAGCTCGGCGGCGGCGAGGACCTTGCGGAACTCGCTGTCGACGTCGCGGGACTCGAGCCAGCGGTCGGGCAGGGCGGTGCGCTTCGGGTTGCCGGAGCGACCACGGGGGCCCTCGGCGCCCTCGCCCGGGTACGGTGCGTCGCGGTCGAGCTGGCCGAGCAGGTCGTCGATCTCCTGCAGGCTCGACGACAGCGCGAGACCGGACCGCACGTCGCTGCCGATCGGGTACCCCTTGAAGTACCAGGCCACGTGCTTGCGGGCGTCGCGGCAACCGTGGTCTTCGGACCCGAAGAACTCGACGAGCAGTTCGGCGTGCCGACGGAACCCGTCGGCGACCTCGCCCAGGGTCGGCATGTACCGCAGCCCTTCGCCGCGGAACGCCGCCGCCAGGTCGCCGAACAGCCACGGGCGCCCGAGGCACCCGCGTCCGACGACGACGCCGTCGACGCCGGTCTCGTCGACCATGCGCAGGGCGTCGGCCGCCGACCAGATGTCCCCGTTGCCGAGGATCGGGATGTCGGTGACGGTCTCCTTCAGCGTCGCGATCGCCGACCAGTCGGCGTGACCGGAGTAGTGCTCGTTCGCCGTGCGGGCGTGCAGCGACACCGCGGCGACGCCGGCGTCCCGCGCGATGCGGGCGGCGTCGAGGTAGGTCAGGTGGTCTTCGTCGATGCCCTTGCGCATCTTCACGGTGACCGGCACGTTCCCTGCGGCGCGGACGGTCTTCGTGACGAGTTCGCGGAACAGCTCGAGCTTCCAGGGCAGTGCCGCGCCGCCGCCCTTGCGGGTGACCTTGGGCACCGGGCAGCCGAAGTTCAGGTCGATGTGGTCGGCACGGTCCTCGCCCACCAGGATCGACGCGGCCTCGGCCACGGTGTTCGGCTCGACGCCGTACAGCTGGATCGACCGCGGGGTCTCGGACTCGTGGTGCTGGATGAGCTGCATCGACACGGGGGTGCGTTCGACCAGTGCGCGCGACGTGATCATCTCGCAGACGTAGAGACCGGCGCCGTACTCGCGGCAGAGCCGGCGGTACGCCATGTTCGTGATGCCCGCCATGGGCGCGAGCACGACCGGCACGTCGACCTCGATCGGGCCGATGCGCAGAGGCCGTGCTGGGGCTTGTGTGATCGTCATACCTGTCCCATCTTCCCACGTCGGTGCTCGCCGGTAGCGTTCTCCACATGACGATCGACGCCAGCACCCGGTTCGACACCGACGCAGCAGCCCGCGGCCTGACGGTCGAGGTCGTCGAACGCCCCGCCGCGGACTCCCTGCAGCACGCCGCCGGACTGCTCGGCATCGACCCCGGCGACATCGTCAAGACGCTCGTCGTGAAGCGCCACGACGGCGGCTTCCTGCTCGCGCTCGTGCCGGGCGGCCGGAGCATCGCGTGGAAGAAGCTCCGCACCGTCGTCGGCGTGAACAAGCTCTCGATGCCCGACGCGGCGACCGCGCTCCAGGCGTCGGGCTACGAGCGCGGCACGATCACGCCCATCGGAGCGACCGGCAACCTGCCCGTCTACGCCGACGAGCGGATCGCCGGTCGACGGGTCGCCCTCGGCGCGGGCCGGCACGGCGCGAGCGCCTTCGTCGACGCCGACGCCCTCGTCGCCGCGTACGGCGCGACGGTCGCCGACATCACCGACGAGGAACCGCAGCGCGCCTGATCGGTCCGGCGACCGACGGATCGCGCCCCCGCGCAGCCGTCGCGCCCTGCAGAGTCGGGGCGCGACGACCGCACGGGGGCGCGAGACCAGCAGCGCGCGGCGCGGGACCAGCAGCGCGCGGCGCGGGACCAGCAGCGCGCGAAGCGCGACCGACGGATCCGTCAGTCCGGCACCTCGGTCCAGTCGCCCTCGGCGCCGGCGAACGATCCGGCGTCGATCAGGCACGAATCACCGTCGCAGACCGGCGCACCGCCGGGCGTGACCAGCGTGAGCAGGCCGGGGCGCGCCTCCAGACCGGAGATCGCATCCGGGACCGACGGGGCGGACGGGAGGCCCGCCCCACCCCCGACGGTGACCGTCGCGCCCGTCATCGGGTCGCCGCCACGTCGGCGCTCGCGTCGTCCGCAGCGCGTTCGGTCGCCGAGGCGACCTCGTCCGGAGTCATCTCGCGCAGCGCGACGACCTGCGTCAGCACCTGCTCGAACGCTGCCGGATCCTGCGCGCCCGAGACGCCGTACTTGCCGTCGATGACGAAGAAGGGGACGCCGTTGATGCCGAAGGCCTGCGCCTGGGCCTGGTCGGCGCGGACGGCTGCGAGCTGGGAGTCGTCGCGGAGCGTGGCGAGGACCTCGTCGCGGTCGAGCCCGATCTCGGCGGCCAGGTCGGCCAGCGTCGCGTCGTCGCCGACGTGCTCGCCGCGCTCGAAGTAGGCGGTGAACAGGCGCTCGACCATGTCGAGCTGCTTGCCGTGCTGCTTGGCGAGGTGGATGACCTGGTGCGCCTTCACGGTGTTCGTGTGGTGCATGGCCTCGAAGTCGTAGTCCAGCCCGACCGAGGCCGCGATGCCGGTGACCTGGTCGAGCATCTGCTGCGCCTGCTCGACGGGCATGCCCTTGTGGCTCGACAGGAACTCAGCCTCGGTGCCCTCGAAGTCGACGGGGGTGTCCGGGCTGAGCTCGAAGGAGTGGTACTCGACCTCGACCGGGCGGCCGTCCGCCGAGGCGCCGAACGCGGCGACGCCGGCCTCGAACTTGCGCTTGCCGATGTAGCACCAGGGGCAGGCGATGTCCGACCAGACATCGACCTTCACGGAGTCGTTCATGCTGATCCCAACGCGGACGCTGCGCGCGCATTCCCGCCGCTGGCAGCAGAACACCGGTGTTCGCAGGTCGAACACCCGACTGCGGGTGTGCAACGCACGAACACCGGTGTTCTGCGGAGCCGAAACCCCTACGCGCCGAGCAGGCGCTGCGCCAGGTAGCCCTGCAGCTGGTCGAGGGCGACCCGCTCCTGCGCCATGGTGTCGCGCTCGCGCACGGTCACGGCCTTGTCCTCGAGCGTGTCGAAGTCGACCGTGATGCAGAACGGCGTGCCGATCTCGTCGTGGCGACGGTAGCGACGGCCGATCGCACCGGCGTCGTCGAAGTCCACGTTCCAGTTCTTGCGCAGGTCGTCGGCCAGGCCGCGGGCGACCGGCGACAGCTGCTCGTTGCGCGACAGCGGCAGCACCGCGGCCTTGACGGGAGCCAGGCGCGGGTCGAGTCGCAGCACGGTGCGCTTGTCGACGCCGCCCTTCGCGTTCGGTGCCTCGTCCTCGTGGTACGAGTCGAGCAGGAACGCCATGAGCGCACGGGTCAGGCCGAAGGACGGCTCGATGACGTACGGCACGTACTTCTCGTTCGCCGCCTGGTCGAAGAAGCGCAGGTCCTGGCCGGACGACTCGATGTGGTTGTTGAGGTCGAAGTCGGTGCGGTTCGCGACGCCCATCAGCTCGCCCCACTCCGAGCCGGTGAACCCGAAGCGGTACTCGATGTCGGCGGTGGCGTCGGAGTAGTGCGCCCGCTCGCCGTCCGGCACGTCGAAGCGACGCAGGTTCTCCGGGTCGATGCCGAGGTCGGTGTAGAACGCGACGGAGTCGGCGATCCACTGCTCGTAGTGCTCGCCCGCCTCGGCCGGCGGCACGAAGTACTCGATCTCCATCTGCTCGAACTCACGCGTGCGGAAGATGAAGTTGCCGGGCGTGATCTCGTTGCGGAACGCCTTGCCGACCTGGCCGATGCCGAACGGGGGCTTCATCCGGCTGGTCGTCACGACCTGCGCGAAGTCGACGAAGATGCCCTGGGCGGTCTCGGGGCGCAGGAAGTTCAGGCCCTCCTCCGACTCGACCGGGCCGAGGTAGGTCTTGAGCATCCCGGAGAACTCGCGGGGCTCGGTCCACTCGCCGCGGGTGCCGCAGTTCGGGCAGGCGATCTCGGCCATGCGGCCCTCGGGCTCGCGGCCCTTCTTGGCGACGAACGCCTCGATCAGGTGGTCCTCGCGGAACCGGTGGTGGCAGTGCAGGCACTCCACGAGCGGGTCGGTGAAGGTCGCGACGTGGCCGGAGGCCTCCCACACCTTGCGGGGCAGGATGACGGCGGAGTCGAGGCCGACCATGTCGCCACGGCCGCGGACGAACCGCTGCCACCACTGACGCTTGATGTTCTCCTTGAGCTCCACACCGAGGGGCCCGTAGTCCCACGCGGAGCGGGAGCCTCCGTAGATCTCACCCGACTGGAAGACGAAGCCGCGGCGCTTGGCCAGGGCGATGACGCTGTCGAGACGGGTGGGCTGTGCCAAAGAGTGCTCCAGAGGTCGCCGAGCTGGGTGCTCGGTGCGGAAACGGTCCGGGCAAGACTACCGGCGATCGTCGGCCGGGAGGCCCGCCCCGCGTCCGCCCGCAGCGCTCACGTCCTCGCCGTGGTCGCCCCCACCCCGCACAGTGCGGCCGCCACGTCGGTCACGTCGGACTCGTCGTTCCACAGGTGGAACGCGATCCGGAGTCGCCCGGCACGCCCCGACGCGGTGAGCCCGGCGGCGGTGAGGGCCCGGAGGGCCGACCCGTCGGCGTCCGCGAACGTCACGATCGCCTGCCCGTCGCACTGCCGAGGCGACCCGAGGGCGTCGCACAGCCGATCTGCGAGACCGGTGGCGTGCCTCCAGACCGCCTGCTGGTCGAGCGCGACCGCGTGTTCGAGCGCGGCCACGGCACCGGGCCACGCCTGCCAGGCCGGCGAGACGTCGAAGCGACGGGCGTCGTCGGCCAGGCGCATGTCGGGGCCGTAGCAGGACGACCACACGTCCGCGCCGGCGTACCAGCCGGCCTGGACCGGGCGGAGCCGACCGAGGGCGGTGTCGGAGAGTGTCATGAAGGCGACGCCGCGCGGTGCGCAGAGCCACTTGTAGGCGTGCGTGAGCGTCACGTCGAACAGTGCCGCGTCGACGGGCAGGACACCGGCTGCCTGCGTGAGGTCGCAGAGGGTCAGGGCGCCGACCTTCCGGGCCGCGGCGACGACCGGGTACGGATCCGTGACCGCGCCGGTGGCGGACTGCACTGCGGACCACGCGACGAGGGCGGTGTCGGGCCCGACGGACGCGGCGAGCCGGTCGAGCGGCACGTGCCGGACGCGGACGCCACGGTGCGCCTGGGCGAGGAACGGGAACACGACCGAGCTGAAGTCGCCGTCGGGCACGACCACCTCAGCACCGTCCGGTAACGCATCGGCGACGACCGCAGCCATCACCGAGGTCTGCGAGCCGGTCGCCACGTGGGACACCGGCACCCCGACGAGGGCGGCGAACAGCGCGCGGCCCTCCTCGACCAACGCCCCGTAGTGGGCCGGCGAGGTCTCGGCGCGGGACCACGCGTCGAGGTCGGCCCGCTGGGCGGCGATCGTGGCACGGGTCGGCAGACCGGCGGTGCACGCCGCGAGGTAGCCACGACCGGCGGGGAAGGAGTCCATGCGGACAGCGTCCCGGCTCGTGCCCCATCACACCAGGCCTGTTCTGTTGTGCAGCCGATAACATCGCGTGATGGACGACATCGATCCCCAGCTGCTCCGGATCCTCCGCGCTGTGGCCGACGGTGGGTCGATCACCCGCGCCGCCGCAGCACTCGGGTCGAGCCAACCCGCGGTCAGCCAGTTGCTCGCCCGGGCCGAACGGCGGCTCGGGCACACCCTGGTGCTGCGGTCCGGGCAGGACGGTCGCGGCGGGCGCGGTGCCACCCTGACGGACGCCGGTCGGGTGCTCGCCGACCACGCCCTGCACGTGCAGGCCGCACTCACCGCGGCGCGAGAGGACCTCGACGCCGTCGGGGGGCTGACCCGCGGCCGCGTTCGCCTCGCCGGGTTCCCGAGCGCGTCCTCGGCCCTCGTGCCCGCGGTGCTCGCCCGGCTGGCGTCGACGGCTCCGGGCGTGACGACCTCGTACGTCGAGGTCGAACCGCCCGAGGCGCTCGACCTGCTGCGGAGCGGGGAGGTCGACGTCGCCCTGACCTTCACCTACGTCGGCGACGAAGTCGGGTCCGCCCCGGACCCCGGGCTCGTCACCCGGGCGCTCGGGCGTGATCCGCTCGCGCTGGTGACGCCCTCCGTGTCCGTGGGGTCCGATGCTGCGGACTCTGGTGCCGCGGATTCCGGTGCTGTCGACCTCGCGTCGCACCGCGACGCCCGCTGGATCGGCGGCTGCCCCCGGTGCCGCGGCCACCTGCTCGCCTCGTGTGCGACCGCCGGGTTCACCCCGGACATCGTGCTCGAGACCGACAACGCGGCAGCGGTGGTGGGGCTCGTCGCCGCCGGACTCGGCGTGGCGCTGCTCCCCCGGTTGGCGCTCGCGACGACGGTGATCCCCGCCGACGTCCGGGTCGACCCCGTGGACGACGACCTGGCCCGCCGGGTCGAGGTCGTCATCGCCCGAGGGGCCGAGCGTGTCCCGAGCGTCCGTGCCGCCCTGGATGCGGTGCGGTCGGCGGCACACCTGCTCGACGGGCCGCTGCCCGGCTGACGGGTGCGTCAGGCGGTCGGGGCGTCGACCGCACCGCCGTAGCGCCGGTCGCGGCGTGCGTACTCCTCGATCGCACCCCACAGGTCCGTGCGCCGGAAGTCCGGCCACAGGCGGTCCAGGAACACCATCTCGGCGTACGCCGACTGCCACAGCAGGAAGTTGCTCGTGCGCTGTTCCCCCGAACTGCGCAGGAACAGGTCGACGTCGGGCATCTCGGGCACGTAGAGCCGCTTCGCCAGTGCCTTCTCGGTGACCTGGCTCGGCTTGAGGCGTCCGGCGGCGACCTCTTCGGCCATCCCCCGCACGGCGTCGACGATCTCGTTCCGGCCGCCGTAGTTGACGCACATCGTCAGGGTCAGCACGTCGTTGCCCGCGGTCATCTGCTCGGCACGGTCGAGCTCGTCGATGACGCTCCGCCACAGCCGCGGACGGCGTCCGGCCCACCGCACCTTGACGCCCCACTCGTTCAGTTGGTCGCGCCGACGACGGATCACGTCGCGGTTGAAGCCCATCAGGAACCGGACCTCTTCCGGCGAACGCTTCCAGTTCTCGGTCGAGAACGCGTACGCCGAGATGTGCTTGACGCCGATCTGGATCCCACCGGCGACGACGTCGAGCAGCGAGGCCTCGCCGGCCTTGTGCCCCTCGATCCGGGTGAGCCCGCGGCCGTTGGCCCACCGGCCGTTGCCGTCCATCACGATCGCGACGTGGTCCGGCACGAACCGGGCCGGGATCGCCGGAGGCGTCTCACCGGTCCAGTCGATCGGGCGGAACGGCTCGGCGTCGTCGGGGCGGCGGGGGCTCATGCGGTGGGGGTTCCTTCCACGGTGCGGGTTCCTTCCGCGGCGGGATCGGGGTCAGGGAGTGCGGGTGCCGGGGTGGAGGCCACCGCGCGTGCGGTCGCCTCGGGTCCGTCGTGGGTCAGCGGCACGGGCAGCGGGTGCTCCGAGCGGTCGACGTGCGGCAGGGACCGGAGCGATCGTTCCAGGTGCCACTGGGCGTAGGCCGCGACCACGCCGGAGGCCCGCGACCGCGTCCGTTCGTCGGTGGCGTCGACGCTCGCCCAGTCGCCGGCGAGCAGCGAGCCGAGCACGCCGAGGGTCGCCGGGTCGAGCCGCGGTGTGCCGGGAGGCGCAGCCCGGTCGGCGACGACCCCGCCGAGCTGCACCACGAACGCGGAGTGCGGCCCGGGCTCCCCCGTCACCGCGCAGTCGCTGAACGAGGGCGCCCACCCCGCGATGCTCATCGCACGGAGCAGGTAGGAGTCGAGCGTCGCGCTGGAGTGGTGCTCACCGCGCGACAGCGACCGCAGCGCGCCGACGAGCAACAGGTACTGCTGCAGCCCGGCGTCGGCCTCGCTCAGGCGGTCGGCGGTCTCGACCATCGCACTGGCTGCCGTGTACGCGCCGTAGTCGGCGACGATCTGCGCCCCGTAGGCCCCGAGCGACTCGGCCTGCGTGACGATGTCGAGCGAGCGGCCCTCGTAGAACTGGGCGTCGACGACCATGAACGGCTCGAGCCGGCTGCCGAACTTCGACGCCGTCCGCCGCACGCCCTTGGCCACCGCGCGGATCTTGCCGTGCTGCCGGCTGAGCATGGTGACGATGCGGTCGGCTTCCCCGAGCTTGTGGGTGCGCAACACGACGCACTCGTCCCGGTACAGCGGCATGCCCCCAGTATCCCCCGCCCCGCCGACACCGCGTGCGGCGCGCAGCGCGCAGCCGCGCGCGCGGCGCGCGTGTACCGAGCGGAATCGGGCGTACCTGGTCGAAAGAAACGATCAGGTACGCCCGATTCGACTTGCCATCGCGCGTGACGGGGGAAAGACCGGGCACAGACGGGAGGCTCCCCACCGGGCACGGCCGGTCCGCCGCTGGCGCGTCGGCCCGGAACCGGCCGGCGTGGGCCCAGGTGCAGGACGGACCTGCACCGCGCCTCCCGGTCTGGTCGCGTCTCAGGCGGAGACGAGCTCCGGCGAGTCGGCGCCGGCTGCAGCACCGGCGCGCACCGCGCGGTTCACCGCGGACACGATCGCCTTGAGCGAGGCAGTCGAGATGTCGGCGTCGATGCCGACGCCCCACAGGCGCACGCCGTCGACGTCGAGCTCGACGTACGACGCCGCCTTGGCGTCACCGGAGGCGCTCATCGTGTGCTCCGAGTAGTCGTACAGCGTGACCTGGACGCCCTGCTCGGCGAGGACCTTGAGGAACGCGTCGATCGGACCGGTGCCCACGGCGTCGGCGGTGACGGAGCCCTCGTCGACGCGGAGTGCGACCGAGAGCGAGGTCGTGCCGTCGAAGTCGCTCGAGGTCGCCGTCTTGGTGAGCTCGTACCGGCCCCACTTGTCGTCGTCGGTCGAGGCGGGCAGGTACTCGTCCTGGAACACGTCCCAGATGCGCTGCGACGAGAACTCGCCGCCCTCGGTGTCGGTGTGCCGCTGGACGACGCCGGAGAACTCGATCTGCAGCTTGCGGGGCAGGTCGAGAGCGTGGTCGGTCTTGAGCAGGTACGCGACGCCGCCCTTGCCGGACTGCGAGTTCACGCGGATGACGGCCTCGTACGACCGGCCGATGTCCTTCGGGTCGACGGGCAGGTACGGCACAGCCCACTCGATCTCGTCGATGTCCTTGCCCGCGGCGGCGGCCTTGGCCTTCATCGCCTCGAAGCCCTTGTTGATGGCGTCCTGGTGCGAGCCACTGAACGCCGTGTAGACGAGGTCGCCCGCCCACGGCTGACGCTCCGGCACCGGCAGCTGGTTGCAGTACTCGACGGTGCGCTTCACCTGGTCGATGTCCGCGAACGAGATCTCCGGGTCGATGCCCTGCGTGAACAGGTTCATGCCCAGCGCGACGAGATCGACGTTGCCGGTGCGCTCACCGTTGCCGAACAGGCAGCCCTCGATGCGGTCCGCGCCGGCCATGTAGCCCAGCTCGGCGGCGGCGACGGCGGTGCCGCGGTCGTTGTGCGGGTGCAGCGAGAGGATGACGTCCTGGCGGTGCGCGAGGTTGCGCGACATCCACTCGATCGAGTCGGCGTAGACGTTCGGCGTCGCCATCTCGACGGTGGCCGGCAGGTTGATGATGACCTTGCGGTCGGGGGTGGGCTCGAAGACCTCGAGCACGGCGTTGCAGATCTGCAGCGCGACCTCGAGCTCGGTGCCCGTGTAGGACTCCGGCGAGTACTCGTAGTAGACCGTCGTGTCGTGCTGCAGCGTCGCCTCGGCCGCCTTGCACAGCTTCGCGCCGGCCACCGCGATGTCGACGACACCCTGCACGTCGGTGCGGAAGACGACCTCGCGCTGCACGATCGACGTCGAGTTGTACAGGTGGACGATGGCCTGCTTCGCGCCGTCGATCGCCTCGTACGTGCGCTGGATGAGGTGCTCGCGCGCCTGGGTCAGCACCTGGATGGTGACGTCGTCGGGGATCGCGCCCTCGTCGATCAGGCTGCGGACGAAGTCGAAGTCGGTCTGCGAGGCGCTCGGGAACCCGACCTCGATCTCCTTGTAGCCCATGCCGACGAGCAGGTCGAACATGGCGCGCTTGCGCTCGGCGTCCATCGGGTCGATGAGGGCCTGGTTGCCGTCCCGCAGGTCGACCGCACACCAGCGCGGGGCCCGCTCGATGCGTTTCGTCGGCCAGGTGCGGTCGGGCAGTTCGACCGAGATCTGTTCGTGGAAGGGGACGTACTTGTGGATCGGCATCCCGGAGGGCTGCTGCGTGTTCTGCATCGTTCGTCGCTTTCGTGTGCTCTGGATGAGGGCGGCCACGACGGACTCCGCGACGAGGTGGGCCGGTGTGTCAGGCCTCGTCGCGGCAGCGAAGGAGGAGGAGTGCCGAGTACATCGAGTCCACGGTAGCACCGGCGGGCTGCTGTGTGACAAGCGCGTCGGTGGTCGGCGCCCGAGTGGTCACGACATGCCGCCGGTCGCTCGCCGAGGTTCCACGAAGCGTCGCCAGCGCCGCCGAGAACTGCGGATCGTGGAACTTCGGCGAACGCGAGCGGCGTGGCGGGCGCGGGCGCCGCGGTGGACGCACGGAACGGCGGACGGGAGGCACGGTGCCAGCTGACACCGTGCCTCCCGTCCGCCGCGTGGTGCGACCAGAGCGCGGCGTCAGTCGACCGCGAGCGCCTCGGTCGGGGGCACGCGCATCGCGCGCCGCACCGGCGCGATCGTCGCGACGACCGCCAGCACGAGCGCCCCGACGACGACGATCCCGATGGTGAGCGGCGGCAGCACGGGCGTGACCGGGTGCCCGAGCGACCCGAGCAGCGTCTGCCCGCCGACCCATCCGTAGAAGGTGCCGAGCACGAGCCCCGAGACTACGGCCGCGACGACCATCTGCACGGCCTCGGTCACGATCATCCGGCGGACCTGTGCCCCGGTGAGTCCGAGCACCCGCAGCAACCCGAGCTCGCGTCGGCGCTGCAGGACCCCGAGTGCCAGCGCGTTGACGACCCCGACGGCGGCGATCACGGCCGAGAACCCGACGATGACGCTGACGACGGCGTTCAGCTGGACGAAGAAGTCGCGCTGCGCCTGCACCATCTCGGTCGTCATCTGGCCCTGTCCCATCTGCTCGAGCTGGGCCTCGAGCACGTGCTGCATGATCCCCAGTGCGACGGCGAAGGTGACGAGCAGGGTGACGCCGATGACGAGCCCGATCGTCGCCCTCGAGGACCGACCCGGCGCACGCATGGCGTTGCGGCCGGCGAGCAGGACGACGGGGTCGTGCGAGCCGATCCGACCGATGAGCTGCAGCACCGGCGGCATCACGATGGTCGCTCCGACGGCGACGCCGGCGAACGACACGAACCCGCCGAGGGCAGCCGGCAGCACCGCGATCGGCGAGCTCCCGCTGACCGCGAGCCCGATGAGCATGAGCGCCGCGCCGCCGGCCATGAGCACGATGGCCCAGACCTTGCGGGCGGTGCCCGAGCGGACGTCGTCGTGGCTCGGTTCGACGCTCGAGGACAGCGCCTCGAGCGGGGTGACGGTCAGCACCCGGCGGGAACCCGCGGCGAACGCTCCCCAGGTCGCCAGGACCACGGCGACGACCGGCAACACGAGTTCCCACGGCAGGAGCGTGTAGTCGGCGTCGGGCAGGAACCCGTTGCCGCGCAGGACGACCACGAACACCGCGGACAGCCCGGTTCCCACGACGGCGCCGATCAGTCCGCCGAGCACCCCGACGGCCAGTCCGGTCCGGGTGATCCGGGCCCGGAGCGTGGCGCCGGTGGCACCGACGAGCCGCTGCAAGGCGATGATGCGGGTCTGCCCGGCGATGAGGGTCGCGCAGGTGTTGGCGGTGACGATCGCGCCGACGTACAGCGCGATGCCGAGGAACAGCCACCCGACGACGGACAGGATCGCCCTGACCGGGCCGAGGTCGGCGAGCCCGGCGGCGCCGAGCGCCTCGGTCACGATGCCCGGGGCGATGACGAGTGCCGAGCCGAACGTGGTGCCGAGCGCCGCGACCAGCACGGTCGGGGCGAAGGAGCGGACGCCGTTCACGCTGCCGCCTCCATCCCCAGCATCGTGGTGGAGATCGCGCCGGCGTCCATCGCCGGGCGGTCGGCGACGACCCGGCCGTCGGCGAGGAACAGGATCCGGTCGGCGTTGGCGGCGGCGACGGGGTCGTGCGTCACCATGACGACGCTCTGGCCCCACTCCTGCACGGCCCCGCGCAGGATCGCGAGCACGTCACGGCCGGTGCGCGAGTCGAGGGCACCGGTCGGCTCGTCGGCGACGACGACTGCCGGACGCGAGGCGAGTGCCCGGGCGATGGCGACGCGCTGCTGCTGCCCACCCGACAGCTGGTGCGGCCGGTGCGAGAGCCGGTTGCCGAGTCCGAGCTGGTCGACCAGACGGTCGATCCACGCGCTCTCGTCCTTCGACGGCTTGTGCCCGCCGAGCAGGAACGGCAACCGGATGTTCTCGCTGACGTCGAGCGTCGGCACCAGGTTGAACGACTGGAACACGAACCCGAGCCGGCGGCGACGGAGCTCGGTCAGGTCCTTGTCACCGAGCCCCGTGATGTCGACCCCGTCGATCTCGATGCGGCCCGCGGACACCGCGTCGAGGCCCGCGGCGACGTGCATGAGCGTCGACTTGCCGGACCCCGACGGCCCCATCACGGCGGTGAACTCCCCCGCGCCGATGTCGACGCTGACGTCGTCGAGCGCCGTCACCCGGCGCGCGGCGTCGCCGTAGTGCTTGGACACGTGGTCGAGTCGGATGATCGGAGCGTGGCTGGTGGTCATGCACCAACGATGGCGTCCGGGAGGCCCGCCCCGCGTCCGTCGGGCGGCTCCTGTGGATGAGCCGCTCGGCTCGACTTCCTGTGGACGGGTCATCCGATCGGATGACGTCCGTCAGTCGGCCTTGCTCACCAGCCCGTGCTCGTGCGCGAACACGACGAGGCGCACGCGGTCGCGGAGTCCGAGCTTCGTCAGGACCCGCGAGATGTGGGTCTTCACGGTCGCCTCGCTGACGTACTCGTGCTGCGCGATCTCGCTGTTGCTGAAGCCGCGGGCCGCCAGGTCGAAGATCTCGCGCTCGCGCGGGGTGAGGTCGTCGAACGTCGCCGGCACGGTGGCGGCCTGCTCGACGGAGTCGTCGTAGCGCCGCAGGAGTTCCCGCGTCGCGGAGGCCGCGAACACCGCGGTGCCGGCGTGGACGGTCCGCACGGCGGCGAGCAGGAACTCGGGATCGGCGTCCTTCAGCACGAAGCCGCTCGCCCCGGCCCGGATGGCCTTCGCCGCGGCCTCGTCGAAGTCGAACGTGGTCAGGACGAGCACCTTCGCGCCGTCGGTGCCGGCCTGTTCGACGATGTGCGCGGTCGCCGTGATGCCGTCCATCACGGGCATCCGGACGTCCATGAGCACGACGTCCGGTCGGGTGCGCCGGACGAGTTCGACGCCCTCGGCACCGTCGCCCGCCTCGCCCACGAAGTGCAGGTCGGGTTGGGAGCCGATGAGCATCCGGATGCCGGTGCGGAAGAGTGCCTGGTCGTCGACGAGGGCGACGCGGATGCGGCCGTCGGCCGGCGGGGTGGTGGTCATCGGGCGGTGCGCTCCTGCTCGGTCGGACTGATGGTCGGGGCGGGGGCCGACTCGGCGGTCGGGCCCGCAGCCGGGCTCGCGGCCCGGCTCGCGGTCGGGGTGATGCGCCCGCGGGGCATCTGCCCGCTCGCGGGAACGGCGGGCATGCGGACGGCGACCTCGAAGTCGGGGCCACGGACCCCGGCGGTCATCGTGCCGCCGGTCATGGTGGCACGCTCGCGCATGCCGACCAGGCCGTGCCCGGTGCCGGGACCCCGGGTGCCGTCGTCGGCGCGGCGGTTCACCACCGCGATCTCGACGGTGTCCGGGCGGTAGGTCAGTGATGCGTGCACCGGCGTGCCGGGCTCACCGTGCTTGTAGGCGTTCGTCAGGCTCTCCTGCACGATCCGGTACACCGCGAGCTGCGTCGTGGTGGGGAGGCCGGTCGGATCGCCCTCGCGCTCGACCCGGACGTCGAGGCCGACCTGGCGCATCTCGCCGACGAGCCGGTCGATGTCGTCGATCTCCGGCGTCGGGACGGTCCCCTGCTCGTGTCGGAGCGCACCGAGGAGCTCGCGGACGTCGCCGAGGGCCCGGCGGGCGGTGGTCGAGATGGTGCCGAGGGCCTGATCGGCGACGGCGGGGTCCGCCTTCAGCGCGTAGCGGGCTCCGTCCGCCTGGGCGATGACGACCGCGAGCGAGTGCGCGACGATGTCGTGCATGTCGCGGGCGATGCGCACGCGTTCCTGTTCGACCGCGACCGCTCGGTCGGCACGGGCGGCGTCGCGTTCGGCGAGCAGCTGGGCCTCACGGCTCATGCTCGCCGACCGGCGGGTACGGACCACGAGGCCGGCCAACCACGGCAGCAGCAGCAGGAGCAGGACGACGGCGAAGTACGAGACCGTGACCTGCACCGACTCCTGGAACGGCGTCGACGCGGTCTCGATCGTCAACCGGTTCCGGTAGTCGTCGACGCCGATGTAGAGCGCCGCGGTGACGGACCCGACGATGGCCGAGACGAGTCCGGCCAGCCGCACCCGCCGACTGCCGTAGGCGCTCGTCGTGTAGAGCACCGCGGCGATGAAGGCGTTCGACAGGTCGGGCATCTGACCCGTGACCATCTCGAAGACCGCGAACACCCAGGCGACGGCCAGTGCGAGGCCGGGCGACAGCCGTCGGAGCGCGAGGGCAGCGGTCATGCCGACGACCGTGACGATCGCGAGCGGGGATTCCATGCCCCGCGCCGAGGTGATCAGCACGAGCGAGCCGAGCACCACGGCGATGACCACGTCGGTGATGACCTGCGCGCGCAGCATGGGACGGAACACGCGTCCACGGTACGGCGCTCGGCTCACGGGCGCGTCCCTCGTGTGGATGACTCCTGGCGCCGGACGCTCAGAAGCCGAGGCGTCCGAGCTGCTTGGGGTCACGCTGCCACTCCTTGGCGACCTTCACACGGATGTTGAGGTACACGTGCCGACCGCCGAGCAGCGACTCGATCTCGACGCGGGCGCGGGAGCCGACGTCCTTCAGGCGCTCCCCCTTGTGGCCGATGACGATCGCCTTCTGGCTGTCGCGTTCGACGAACAGGTTCGCGAAGATGCGCAGGGGCCCGTCGGCGTCGTCGTCCTCGTCCGGCTCGACGATGTCCTCGATCACGACGGCGAGCGAGTGCGGCAGTTCGTCGCGGACGCCCTCGAGCGCGGCTTCGCGGATGAGTTCGCTGATGCGCTCCTCGTCGGTCTCCTCGGTCACGGCCGACGAGTCGTACAGCTGGGGCGACTCCGGCAGCAACGAGGTGATCTCGCCGAGGAGGTCCTCGAGCTGCAGGCCCTTCGTGCCCGACGTCGGGATGATCGAGTCCCAGTCGCGGAGCCGGGAGACGGCCAGCAGCTGCTCGCCGACCTTGTCCTTCGAGGTGCGGTCGATCTTGGTGACGATCGCGACCTTCTTGGCCCGCGGGTACTGGTCGAGGGTGTCGTTGATGAAGCGGTCGCCCGGGCCGATCGGCTCGTTGGCGGGGACGCAGAACCCGATGACGTCGACGTCACCGAGCGTGGACTGCACCAGGTCGTTGAGCCGCTCGCCGAGCAGGGTGCGGGGACGGTGCACACCCGGGGTGTCGACGATGATGACCTGGCCGTCGGGCCGGTGCACGATGCCGCGGATCGCGCGACGGGTGGTCTGCGGCTTCGACGAGGTGATCGCGACCTTCTGGCCCACCAGCGCGTTCGTCAGCGTGGACTTGCCCACGTTCGGACGCCCGACGAACGAGACGAAGCCCGCGCGGTAGGGCTTGCCCGAGGCGGTGGGGGTGGAGTCGGAGTCGGTCATGCGTGCGTGGTTCCCGTCGTGGTGGTGGCGTCGTCGAAGGCGTCCTCGACACCCGCGAGGGCGTGAGTGCGTTCGGCGAGCACGGTGATGAGGTGGCGGCGCTTGCCCTCGACCCGGTCGGCCGTCAGGACGACGCCGGACACCGTGACCGTGTCGCCGGAGACCGCCAGGTGGCCGAGCTCCTTGGTGAGCAGACCGCCGGCGGTGTCGACGTCGTCGTCGTCGAGCTCGATGCCGAACAGGTCGCCGAGCTCGTCGACGGGCAGTCGGGCCGAGATGCGCCAGAGGCCGGGCTCGACCTCGACCCGGTCGACCACGGCGCGGTCGTACTCGTCGGAGATGTCCCCGACGAGCTCTTCGATGAGGTCCTCCATCGTGACGAGACCGGCGACGCCGCCGTACTCGTCGACGACCAGGACCAGGTGGTTCTTCGCGACCTGCATGTGCCGCAGGGTGTCGTCGGCGGCCTTCGACTCCGGCACGAACTCGGCCGGACGCAGCAGCCGGGTGACCCGCTCACTGCCGGACCCCGGTCGCTCGTACAGCGCCCGCGACACGTCACGCAGGTACAGGACGCCGAGGACGTCGTCGCTGTCCTTGCCGGTGACGGGCATGCGGGACACCCCGGCGGCGAGGAACTGCTCCATGCCCGCGGCGAGCGTGTCCGAGCCGTCGACCGTGAGCATGTCGGTGCGCGGCACCATCACCTCGCGCACGAGGGTGTCGCTGAACTCGAAGACCGAGTGGATGAGTTCGCGGTCCTCGTCCTCGAGCACGTTGCTCTCGGTGGCCTCGTCGACGAGGGACAGCAGTTGTTCTTCGCTCGACACCGTCGAGGCGCTGCGGCCGCGGCCCGGGGTCACGCGGTCACCGATCCGGACGAGCAGACCGGCGAGCGGACCGAGCACGATCCGGACGGCGCGGACCAGGCCGCCGGTGGACGCCAGCAGCCGTTCGGCGTGCGCCCGTCCGACGCTGCGCGGACTCGACCCGACGAGCACGAACGACACGGCCGTCATGATCGCGGCGGAGACGATGAGCGCCACCCACCAGCTGTCGAACGCCCGCACCAGGGCGATCGTGACGAGCACGGCTGCGGCGGTCTCGGCGAGCACGCGGAAGAAGTTCAGGGCGTTGACGTGCGCGCCGACGTCGTCCGCGATCGCCTCGAGCGCACGACGACGCTCGTTGCCGCGGGCGATCTCGTCGAGGTCGGCACGGGACACCACGGAGAGCGCGGCGTCGCTCGCGGCGAGGAGCCCGCCGAGCACGACGAGCCCGAGCGCGACCGCGAGCAGACCGACGACGACGAGCATCGGCTACCGACCCCGGCGCTGGGCCGCGAAGGCCGTCAGGATCTCGCCCTGCAGCCCGAACATCTCGGCCTTCTCGTCCGGCTCGGCGTGGTCGAACCCGAGCAGGTGCAGGATGCCGTGGCAGGTGAGCAGCAGCATCTCGTCGGTGCTGGAGTGTCCGGCGGTCTTCGCTTGTTCCTCGGCGACCTGCGGGCAGAGCACGATGTCGCCGAGCAGGCCGGCGGGCGTGGGGTCCTCTTCGGTGCCCGGTCGGAGCTCGTCCATCGGGAAGCTCAGGACGTCGGTGGGGCCGGGCTCGTCCATCCACCGCACGTGCAGCTGCTCCATCGCGCCCTCGTCGACCAGGACGATCGCGAGTTCGGCGTCCGCGTGCACGTGCATCGCGTCGAGGGCGAACGCGGCGAGGCGCTGGATGGCTGCCTCGTCCACCTCGACCCCGGACTCGTTGTTGAGCTCGATGCTCACCGGTTGCCTCCTCGGGCGTCGTTCTGGGGGTACGGGGGTCGCTGGCGGTCCTGCGGCGGCCGACCACGGCGCTCGGCACGGTTGGCGCCGTCGGGGTTGCCGACCGGCGCGGTGCCCCGGCCACCGGGACGGTGACCGGCCTGCTCGGCGAGGCGTTCCTCGTCGTAGACGGTGTAGGCGTCGACGATGCGACCGACGAGCGTGTGCCGCACGACGTCCTCGCTGCCGAGGCGGGCGAAGTGGATGTCCTCGACCGTCTCGAGGATCCGCGTCACGAGCCGGAGTCCGGACACGTTGCCCGGCAGGTCGACCTGGGTGATGTCACCCGTGACGACCATCTTCGAGCCGAACCCGAGACGGGTCAGGAACATCTTCATCTGCTCGGGCGTCGTGTTCTGCGCCTCGTCGAGGACGACGAACGAGTCGTTGAGCGTCCGGCCGCGCATGTACGCGAGCGGCGCGACCTCGACCGTGCCCGCAGCCAGCAGCTTCGGGACCAGCTCGGGGTCCATCATCTCGTTCAGGGCGTCGTACAGCGGCCGCAGGTACGGGTCGATCTTGTCGGTGAGCGTGCCCGGCAGGAACCCGAGCCGCTCGCCGGCCTCGACCGCGGGACGGGTCAGGATGATCCGGGTGACCTCGCGCCGCTGCAGGGCCTGCACGGCCTTCGCCATCGCCAGGTACGTCTTGCCGGTGCCGGCGGGGCCGATGCCGAACGTGATGGTGTGCTCGTCGATGGCGTCGACGTAGGCGCGCTGCCCGTCGGTCTTCGGCCGCACGGACTTGCCGCGGCTCGACACGATCGGCGTGCCGAAGGTGTCGGACGGCTTGCGGTCGTCGTCGAGGATCCGTGCCGACATCGGGATGTCCGACGGGCCGATGTCCTGCCCGCGCTTGACCATGCCGACGAGTTCGTCGACGAGCGCCTTCGCCCGCGCGACCTCGCGCTCGGGCCCGGTGAGCGTGACCTCGTTGCCACGGACGACGACCTTGACGCCCGGGTACTGCCGTTCGACGGTCTTCAGCAGGCGGTCCTGGGGACCGAGGAGCTGGACCATGGCGATGCCGTCGACCTGGAGGGCGACGGAGACGACCTGGTCGTCGTCGGTGGTGGGCTGTGCTGGTTCGTTAGCCGGCAAGGGTGCCTTCCTGCAGTTCACCTGCGAGTACGTGCGCGTGCACGTGGAACACGGTCTGACCGGCGGCTTCGCCGGTGTTGAAGACGAGACGGAACTGGCCGCCGGCGCGCTCGTCGGCGATGCGCTGCGCGGTGGCGACCAGGTGGGCGAGGAGGTCGGGGTCACCGGCCGCGAGTTCGGCGACGTTCGCGTACTGCTCGGTCTTGGGGATGACCAGCACGTGGACGGGTGCCTTCGGGGCGATGTCCTCGATCGCGATCACGCGGTCGTCCTCGGCGACGACGGTCGCCGGGATCTCGCGCGCGATGATCTTGCTGAAGACGCTGGGCGTGCTGGTGCTCATGACTCCATCGTAGAACGCAGGACCGACCTCGGGCCTTCCCTCACCAGCGCCCGAGTCCGGCCTGCAGGATCGCGAGTGCCGCGGGGCCGGCGGTCGAGGTCCGCAGCACGCTGTCGCCGAGCCGGACCCTGATCGCTCCCGCGGCCTCGAGCCGCTCGAGCTCGGAGGCGTCGATGCCGCCCTCCGGCCCCACCACGAGGGCGATCTCGTCGAGGTCCGCCGTCGGTTCCCAGGTCGCGAGCCGCACGGTCGCGGTGGGGTCGAGCACGAGCACCGCAGCACCGGCACCGAGCGCGGGGACGAGCTGCGCCGTCGTGACGAGCGGCCCGACCTCGGGCACCCGCGACCGGATCGCCTGCTTCGCGGCCTCGTGCGCGATGGCCGTCCACCGCGATCGACCCTTCTCGACCTTCGGGCCCTCCCACCGGGAGACGCTGCGCGCGGCGGACCACGGCACGATCCGGTCGACGCCGATCTCCGTCGACGCCTGCACCGCCATCTCGTCGCGACCGCCCTTGGCGAGGGCCTGCACGAGCGTCAGCGACGGGACCGGCAGCGGGTCGACGGACAGCGATGCCACGGACAGCACCAGCGAGTCGCGGTCGACGGATTCCACCGCACCGGACACGACGGTTCCCCGTCCGTCCGAGAGCCGCAGCGTCTCACCGACCCGCACGCGCGAGACGGTCACGGCGTGCCGCCCCTCTGCCCCGTCGAGCGTCACGGAGCCACCGACGGCGACCCCGTCGAGCGACTCCACGACGTAGAGCGATGCCATCAGAAGTTGAAGAAGCGGTCGCGGAGCTTGCCGAACATGCCCTGCTGGAACCGGGCGAGCTGCGGCGCCGACGCCTTGTGCGACTTCGCGAGCTGCTCGACGAGCTGGCGTTCCTTGTGCGACAGCTTCGTCGGGGTGACGACCTGCACGCCGACCCGGAGGTCGCCGCGGCCGCTCCCGCGCAGCTTCGTGATGCCGCGGTCCTTGATCACCAGGACGTCCGCGCTCTGCACCCCCGGACGGATCTCGAGTTCGACGGGCCCGTCGAGTCCGTCGATCGTCGTGGTCGTGCCGAGCACGGCATCGGTCATCGCGACCTCGAGGGTGGCGAGCAGGTCGTCACCGTCGCGGCTGAAGACGTCGTCGTGCCGGACCCGGATCTCCAGGTACAGGTCGCCGGAGGGGCCACCGGCGGGGCCGACCTCACCCTGGCCCGGCATCTGCAGACGCAGGCCCGAGTCGACGCCGGCGGGGACGTCGACCGGCACGGTGCGACGGGCGCGGACGCGGCCCTGACCCTGGCAGGTCGGGCAGGGGCTCGGGATGACGGTGCCGTAGCCGCGGCAGGTGCCGCACGGGGCGCTCGTCACGACGTTGCCCAGCAGCGAGCGGACCTGGCGCTGGATGTTGCCGGACCCGCCGCAGATGTCGCAGGTGCGCGGGCTGGTGCCGGGTGCGCAGCACGACCCGTGACAGGTCTCGCACAGGACGGCGGTGTCGACCTCGACGTCCTTGTGGGTGCCGAAGACGACCTCGTCGAGGTCGACGTCGATGCGGAGCAGGGCGTCCTGCCCGCGCTCGGCACGGCTGCGGGGACCACTGCCCCGGCCGCCACCACCACCGCCGCCGAAGAAGGCGTCGAAGATGTCGCTGAACCCGCCGGCGCCGCCACCGAAGGGGCTGTCGGCCTGGGGCCCGGCGTCGTACCGGCGCCGCTGCTCAGGGTCGCTCAGGACGTCGTACGCGTGCGTGACGTCCTTGAACCGCTCGGCTGCCTCTGGGGCAGGGTTCACGTCCGGGTGGAGCTCACGCGCCAGGCGGCGGTAGGCCTTCTTGATGTCGGCATCGGAGGCGTCTCGCTGGACGCCGAGGACGTCGTAGTGGTCTGCCACGTATCCCTCAGTCGGTTGTGTTCGGTCGGTCGGTCGGTGTTGCAGTCGATCAGTGTTCGCCCAGGAGCTTGGACAGGTACCGTGCGACGGCCCGGACGGCAGCCATGTTCGTGCCGTAGTCCATCCGGGTCGGTCCCAGGACACCCAGGCGTGCCACCTCGCCGCCACCGGCGAGGTACCCGCCGGCGACGATGCTCGTGGCGTCGAGCCCGTACTCGGCGTTCTCGACGCCGATGCTGGCCGCCACCGCGATGTCGTCCACCTGCATCTCCCCGAACAACCGGAGCAGGGTGACTTGTTCCTCGATCGCTTCGAGCACCGGGAAGAGGCCGCCGGAGAAGTCCTGCTCGCTCTTCGCCAGGTTGGCGGCGCCGGCCATCACCAGGCGGTCCTGACGGTTCGCCGCGACCTGCTCGATGAGGGTCGCCACGACGACCCCGCCGAGCGCCTGGGCGTCGGGCCGGAGCTGTTGCGGCACCGCACGGAGCGCGGTGGGCACGTCCTGCAGCAGGAGCCCCACGGCCGCGCCGTTCAGCACGGTGCGGAGTTCGGTCAGCAGCGGCTCGTCGAGCGCGACGTCGGTCTCGACGACGCGTTGTTCGACCCGGGCGGTGTCGGTGATGAGCACGACCATGAGCCGGGCGTCGCCGAGGCGCACCAGCTCGACGTGCTGCACCCGGGCGCGCACCATCGAGGGGTACTGCACCAGGGCGACCTGGTTCGTGAGCTGGCTGAGCAGGCGGACGGTGCGGCCGAGGACCTCGTCGAGGTCGTTCGGGGCGCCGAGGAAGGTCTCGATGGCGTGCCGCTGGGCGCTCGTCAGCGGCCGGGCTGCGGCGAGGTGGTCGACGAACAGCCGGTAGCCCTTGTCGGTCGGCACCCGGCCGGACGAGGTGTGCGGCGCGACGATGAGCTGCTCGTCCTCGAGCAGGGCCATGTCGTTGCGGATCGTGGCGGCACTGACGCCGAAGGCGTGCCGCTCGACGATCGTCTTGGAGCCGACCGGTTCGCGGGACGCCACGTAGTCGCGCACGATGGCCTTCAGGACCTCGAGGCTGCGTTCACTGACCACGAGCGCTCCTTCCTGGTCGACCTGGCACTCGGACGTGTCGGCTGCTGATCCTACGCCCGCACGACTGCACCCCCGATACGCTTCCGGCATGACCTACGGACAGCAGCCCGGTGGCCCGCAGAACCCCAACGGGCCCCAGTACCCGGGCGGGTACACCCCGCCGCAGCCGATGAGCCCGGAGGACCAGCGCCTCTGGGCCACGCTGACGCACATCGGCGGGATCTTCTTCAACTTCGTCGCCCCGCTCGTGGCGTACCTGGTGCTGCGCGACCGCGGCG
Organism: Curtobacterium sp. PhB146; assembly: GCF_004342995.1. Lineage (NCBI taxonomy): Bacteria > Bacillati > Actinomycetota > Actinomycetes > Micrococcales > Microbacteriaceae > Curtobacterium > Curtobacterium sp. PhB146. Next base: position 264,923 of record NZ_SMBN01000004.1, read on the forward strand.
GCTTCATCCGCGAGCACACCCGGGTCGCACTGAACTTCCACATCACCGTGGCGATCGCGTACGTCGCGTGCGGCGTGCTGAGCGTCGTGGTCATCGGACTGGTGCTGTTCCCTATCGTCGCCGTCCTGACCGTCGTCTTCGGCATCCTGGCGGCCGTCGCGGCGAACCGGGGCCAGTTCTACCGCTACCCCCTGTCGATCGAGTTCATCAAGCAGTAGCAAGCACAGTGCAGTAGCAAGCACAGCGTCAGTCCAGCAGCTCCCGCACCACCGCGTCGGCGAGCAGGCGACCCTGCAGGGTCAGGTCGATGCGTCCCCGCACCGCGGCCGACCCGTCCACGAGACCCCGTGCGATGAGTCCCGCGACCCGGCCACGGGCCTCCTGGCGGATCTCGCTCGTCGCGAGCTCCCCGCGGACCCGCGCGGCGAGGAGCAGGCGCTCGACGTAGCGGGTCTCGTCGTCGATGACCTCGCGCCCGGCGGCCGGCGACTCGCCGGACAGCACCCGGTTCGCGTACGCGGCCGGGTGCTTCACGTTCCACCAGCGCGTGCCGGCGACCGCGGAGTGGGCACCGGGGCCGACACCCCACCAGTCGTGCCCCTTCCAGTACGACAGGTTGTGGCGACTCGCGTGCGCGTCGCCGCGCGCCCAGTTCGACACCTCGTACCAGGAGTACCCGGCGTCGCCGAGCACCTGGTCGGCGAGCTCGTACATGTCGGCGGCCAGGTCGTCGTCGGGGGCCGGGAGCTCCCCGCGCGAGACCATGCGGCCCATCGCGGTGCCGTCCTCGACGATGAGCGAGTACGCCGACACGTGGTCGGGCTCGCAGGCCAGCGCGGCGTCGAGCGAGGTGCGCCAGTCGTCGAGGGACTCCCCCGGTGTCGAGTAGATGAGGTCGAGGGAGACGTCGAGGCCCTGCTGCTTCGCGAGGTCGACGACGACCGGCACGCGCAATGGGTCGTGTGTGCGGTCGAGGGTCGCGAGGACGTGCGGAACCGCCGACTGCATGCCGTAGCTGATCCGGTTGAAGCCACCCTCGCGCAGTGTCTGCAACGAGGACGCGTCGACCGAGTCCGGGTTCGCCTCGGTCGTGACCTCGGCGCCGGGCAGGATCCCCCACGTGTCGTCGATGGCCCGCAGGATCATCGCCAGGTCGGACGCCGGCAGCATCGTCGGGGTCCCGCCACCGAAGAACACGGTCGACACCGGCCGACGCGGGACGCCGGAGCGGTCGAGCACGGTCGCGGCCCACTCGATCTCCCGCACGGCGTGGCCGGCGTAGTCGTCGCGGCGCACGCCGCGGAGCTCGGACGCCGTGTACGTGTTGAAGTCGCAGTAGCCGCAGCGCACCCGGCAGAACGGCACGTGGACGTAGACCCCGAACGGCACGGCCGCCGGGTCGGAACCGGCGGCGGAGCCCGCCGCGGCTCGCGGCACGATCAGTCCGTCAGCGGGTGCCGGATCGGCGATCGGGAGAGCACTCGGCATGGAGTCCATTGTCCGTCATGATGGACGCATGGAGCACCACCCCGTCCCCACCACGGTCCTGTGGGACATCGACGGCACCCTCGTGATGAACGCGTCGTCCCCGGGCAACCTCTACCACCTCGCGCTCGAGCGTGCGGTCGGCCGCGACCTCACCCTGCGCGTCGGGCACCAGCACGGTCGGACCGATGCCGGGCTCATCGCCGAGCACGTCCGTGCGCACGCGTTCGAGGACACGATCATCCCGACGGTCAGCCGCCACCTGCGCGACCTCACCGCCGAGCGGCACGCCTCAGGCGACCACCGGTCCCCCGTCCCCGGTGCCACCGCGCTGCTCACCCGCTTCGCGGAGCTCGGGTGGCGGAACGGCCTGCTCACCGGCAACTCCGAGTACCGCGCCCGCGTCAAGCTGGCCGGTGCCGGGTTCGACGAGGGCCTGTTCGACTGGGACCACTCCTACTTCGGCGACACCGAGGTGGAGCGTGCGGACGTCACCACCCGCGCGGCGGCGGAGCTCGCTGGCACCCGTGCCGTGATCGTCGGCGACACCCCGCGTGACGGCGAGGCCGCGGACGCCGCCGGCATCCCGTTCCTGGCGGTCGCCACCGGGGTGTTCGACGTCGAGGCGCTGCGGGTGACCAACGCGGTCACGGTCGCGCGGGACTGCCGGGTCGACGCCGCCCTGATCGAGGACGCCATCGCGGCGCTGCCGCCGCTGCGCTGACCCAGCGCGCACGCGCACGAAGCACACGCACGCACGCACGCACGCGCACGCAAGCACGCAGGCGCTCGCAAGCACGCGCTCGCCGCTAGTCGCCCCGCAGCGCCGCCAGGTACTGCTCCGCCATCACCTTCTGCTGCCGACGCAGCAGCGGCGCGACGAACTGCCACTTCCGGCTCGACGGCTGCGAGAACTGCCGGATCTGCAGCCACACGGAACCGTCCGACGTGCGCTCGACGACGAACGACTCCTCGCCGGAGAGCGGGTGCCCCTCGAGCGTGCCGTACGCGAAGCCCTTGCGGTCGTGCTCGTCGATGATCGACACGACCCGCACGGGCGCCTGCACGGTCCGCCCGAAGGCGTGCATCGTGAGCGTCGCCGACGTGCCGGCGGTCACCAGCGGGGTGCCGTCCGGCGCGAACTTCTCGACCCGGGGCGTGCCGATCGAGGCCGGGGCGATCGGGACGCCGTCGTCGTCGAACGTCACCGGGTTGTACCGGACCTCGTCGTCGTCGGGCTGTTCCTCGACGCGCACGCGGATGCCGCTGCGCTCCTGGATCTGCCACGTCAGGGCCTGCGTCACCGCGGTCTCGAACCGCTGGTCGCCGTGCCCGATCCGGGCACGCGACTCGGTGGGGGTGAATCCCTCGGGCGGGTACGTCATGAGGTCCGACGCCTGGGTCGCCCCCACCGCGCCGTAGGTCAGGGCGGTCCGGTAGCTCCCGCGGATGCTCATGCCGCCAGCCTACTTGCGCCTGCCCCGTCGGATCGAACCGATCACCGCTCAGGTCGCGTCGTCCGGGTCGCGTCGTCCGGTTCGCGTGCACCCCGAACTGGAGGCCCGACACCCGCCCGCCCCGCCCCTATCGTTGCAGCGTGCCCCGCTCCACCCCCGCGCCCTGGCGGTCCGTCGACCGTCGGACCGCGACGCTCGCCGCGCTCACGCTCGTCGCCTTCGGCGCCGCCGCACTCGCGCGTGTCCTCGTCGACGCGACGACGGCGAGCATCGGCTCGTCGACGCGGTACGTCACCGTGCCGGCCGCGCAGTGGGACACCTTCGACACCGCCAACGTGATCGCCTGCGTCGGCGCGTGCTGCGCGGGGGCGGGTGTGCTGCTGTTCGGAGCCACCCTGGTCGTGGCGGTCCGTCGGCACCGCGCGGCGCGACTGCCGCGCCTGCTCGCCGCCGTGACGCTCACGATGGTCGTCGGTGCCGTGCTCGCCGGGATCGCCGCGGGGGCGCAGGACGACTTCGCCGCGGCTGCGGGCTGGACCATCCTGCGGACCGCGCTGGCGGGACTGGCCGCCGCGAGCCTCCCGGCCCTCTGCCTGGCCGCCTTGCGGACCCGCGCCGCGCGCCTCCGCTGACGGCGCCCGACCGCGGCCGCCGGCGCCGACCGGCCCGGGCGAACTCTCGCGCCCAGCGACACTTCACGGCCGCCCCGGCGCGTGCGGTGTCGCTCAGCGCGAAATGTCGGAACCCGGCGCGACGCGCGCTACTTCTTCTTCTCTTCCACGTCGCCGGAGAGCGCTGCGATGAAGGCTTCCTGCGGGACCTCGACCCGGCCGATGGTCTTCATGCGCTTCTTGCCCTCCTTCTGCTTCTCGAGGAGCTTGCGCTTGCGGGTGATGTCACCGCCGTAGCACTTCGCCAGGACGTCCTTGCGCATCGCGCGGATGCTCTCGCGGGCGATGATCCGCGCGCCGATGGCCGCCTGGATCGGGACCTCGAACTGTTGGCGCGGGATGAGCTTGCGCAGCCGCTCGGTCATCAGCGTGCCGTAGGCGTAGGCCTTGTCGCGGTGCACGATCGCGCTGAACGCGTCGACCTGGTCGCCCTGCAGCAGGATGTCGACCTTGACGAGGTCGGCCGCCTGGTCGCCGATGGGCTCGTAGTCGAGCGACGCGTAGCCCTGCGTCTTGCTCTTCAGCTGGTCGAAGAAGTCGAACACGATCTCGCCGAGGGGCATCTCGTAGCGGATCTCGACGCGGTCCTCGCCGAGGTACTCCATGCCGAGCAGCGAGCCGCGGCGCGACTGGCACAGCTCCATGATCGCGCCGACGTAGTCCTTCGGGGCGAGGATCGCCGCGCGGACCATGGGCTCGCGGACCTCGACGATGCGGCCGCCGGGGAACTCGGACGGGTTCGTGACCTCGGTCACGGAGTTGTCCTCGTTCGTGACCTCGTAGATCACGCTGGGCGCGGTCGTGATGAGGTCGAGGCCGAACTCGCGCGAGAGCCGCTCGGTGATGATCTCGAGGTGCAGCAGGCCGAGGAACCCGCAGCGGAAGCCGAAGCCGAGCGCCACGGAGGTCTCGGGCTCGTAGACCAGCGCCGCGTCGGAGAGCTTGAGCTTGTCGAGCGCGTCGCGGAGGTCCGGGTAGTCCGACCCGTCGATCGGGTACAGGCCCGAGAACACCATCGGCTTCGGGTCGGTGTAGCCGGGCAGGGCCTCGGTCGCGGGCTTCTGCGCGCTCGTGACGGTGTCGCCGACCTTGGACTGGCGGACGTCCTTCACGCCGGTGATGAGGTAGCCGACCTCGCCGACGGAGAGCCCCTTCGTCGGGATCGGCTCGGGGCTCGACACCCCGATCTCGAGGATCTCGTGCGTCGACTTGGTCGACATCATCTGGACCTTCTCGCGCGGCTTGATCGAGCCGTCGATCATCCGGATGTACGTGACCACGCCGCGGTAGCTGTCGTAGACCGAGTCGAAGATCATCGCGCGGGGCGCGGCCTCGACGTCGCCGACCGGTGCCGGCACACGCCGGACCACCAGGTCGAGGAGCTCGGGGACACCGACGCCGGTCTTGCCGGAGACGCGCAGGACGTCCTCCGGCTTGCCGCCGATGAGCTGCGCGAGCTCGGCCGCGTACTTCTCGGGTTCGGCTGCCGGCAGGTCGATCTTGTTGAGGACCGGGATGATCTCGAGGTCGTTCTCGAGCGCCAGGTACAGGTTCGCCAGCGTCTGCGCCTCGATGCCCTGGGCGGCGTCGACGAGCAGGATCGCGCCCTCGCACGCTGCCAGGGAACGCGAGACCTCGTACGAGAAGTCGACGTGCCCGGGGGTGTCGATCATGTTGAGCGCGAAGGTCTCACCGTCGAGCTCCCACGGCATGCGGACGGCCTGCGACTTGATCGTGATGCCGCGCTCGCGCTCGATGTCCATGCGGTCGAGGTACTGCGCGCGCATCGCGCGCTCCTCGACGACGCCGGTCATCTGCAGCATGCGGTCGGCCAGCGTGGACTTGCCGTGGTCGATGTGCGCGATGATGCAGAAGTTGCGGATCGCGCCGGCCGGGGTCGCGGCGGGCTCGAGCGGAGCGGATGCTTGTGGGCTCACGGTTCCTCAGGTGGGTCGGACGGTCGGCCCAGTCTCCCATGCTTGCGTGCCGGCGTCGCGCAGCGCGGCTCGCACGGTGCGAGGTCGGTGCGAGTTCGTGCGTGCGTCGCACCGTGCGACGCCGTTCGGTCGTGCGGTGTTCCCGATTCCGTGCGAGGGGCGGGACCTCGCACGGAATCCGGAACCGGGCACGGAACGCGACCAGACCTCGCACGGTGCGATGCGTGGCGGACGCGGGGCGGGCCTCCCGTCCGCACGCTCCGAGCGTCAGACGCCTGCGCGCACCGGGGCCGGCAGGGCTCCCAGGCCACGGCGGAGGTCGTCCGGCGTCGCCGCGAGGCAGACGCGGATCCAGCCCTCGCCGGTGCGGCCGAACGCGCTGCCGGGCGCGACCGCGACGGCCTCGCGCTGCAGGAGGCCGAGCGCCCACGCCGCGACGTCGCCGTCCGAGGCGTGCGACACGTCGACCCAGAGGTAGAAGGCGCCGCGCGGGTCGAGGTACCGGATGCCGGCGGCGTCGAGGACCTCCTTCGCGACCTCGAGGTTCGCCCGGTAGTGCTCGCGGGCGTCGCGGACCGCGGAGTGGTCCCCCACGATCGCCGCCAGCGCCGCGTACTGGTCGGGCTCGGCGACGCAGCTGATCATCGCCTCCTGCGTGGTGCGCATCGTCGGCCCGAGGCCCTTCGGCGTCACGAGGTACCCCACCCGGACCCCCGTCATCGCGTAGGTCTTGCTCAGCGAGAACGCGGAGAACACCCGGTCGTCCTCGTCGAGCGCAGCCAGGCTGACGTGGCGGGTGCCGTAGGTGAAGTACTCGTAGACCTCGTCGCTGATCACCCACAGGTCGTGCCGCTTCGCGAAGGAGAGCAGCGCGCGGAGGGTGTCCTCGCCGAACACCGAGCCGAGCGGGTTCGACGGCGAGTTCACCACGAGCACGCGCGTGCGCTCGGTGACGCTCGCCTCGAGTGCATCGAGGTCGGGTTCGAACCCGTGCTGCGGTTCGAGCCGGTACGGCACCGGCGTGGCCCCGAGGATGTGCGCGTTCATCGTGAAGGTCGTGTAACCAGGATCCGGCACCAGGACCTCGTCGCCGGGGCTCAGCGTCAGCGTCATCGCCTGGAACAGGGCCTGCGTCGCACCGATCGTCATCCAGATCTGTTCGAGGTCGGCCTCGATGCGGTTCTCGCGGCGGATCTTGTCGCGGATCGCCTCGCGCAGGGGTGCGATGCCGCCGTTCGGCGTGTAGTCGGTGCGGTCCTCGGTCCACGCGCGGCGGGCCGCGTCACCGATGTGCGGTGCCACGGGCACGTCCGGTTCGCCGATCACGAGCATCGTGACCGGGGTGCCGGCGGACTGCAGCAGCGCTGCCTGTTCGAAGACCCTCCGGATGCCGGAGGCGGGCACGGTGTCGATCCGAGGAGCGAGGGATGGCATGCCCGACACCGTATCCGGTGCGTGTTGCCGCGAGATCACGCCGATCCGGCGGTGTTTCGTGCTTTGGTGGCGGGCCGTTCGCCTGGTAATGTTGGTGGCTGGCTTGCGCGTTCCCCGCCCACGGGTGGAACGCGATGCGACCGAGGGCCCCTCTACCCCGCGGTCGCGCCCACCCGTACGAGACGAAGCAGGAGCTACACATGGCGAACATCAAGTCGCAGATCAAGCGCATCAAGACCAACCTCAAGGCCACCGAGCGCAACAAGGCCTACAAGTCGGAGCTGAAGACGTTCATCCGTCACACCAACGACGCTGTTGCCGCTGGCGACAAGGACAAGGCCGTTGCTGCCCTGGCCACCGCGTCGAAGAAGCTCGACAAGGCCGTGAGCAAGGGTGTCATCCACCGCAACCAGGCCGCGAACCGCAAGTCGGCCATCGCGAAGAAGGTTGCGTCGCTCTGATCTCCTGAGCGCTGCACGAAGGCCCCGCACCGAACGGTGTGGGGCCTTCGTCGTGTGCGGGGGTGTGTTGGGCGTCGGGGTGGCGTGGGGCGGCGTGGTGGCGGCGGCGGGCCGCACGCTTCGTGAGCAGAAATGGTCGGGTCGCCGGTCGGCACTCGACCATTTCTGCTCACCAAGTGCGCGGGTGTGGGCGCGCGAGCGCGCGACGACCGGGAGGCGCGGGTCGCCTCAGCGCGCCTCGCCGCGTCGGGCGATGGTGCGGACCATGACCTCGAGTGCGTAGTGCGCGTCGCGCGAGCCGCCCTTCACCGCGGTGTCCGCCTCAGCGATGCTCGTGATCGCGTTCGCGAGACCCGTCTCACTCCACGAGGCGACGTCACGCTGCGCGCGCTGCACCTGCCACGGGGCCATGCCGAGCGCCGACGCCGCCTGACCGCTCGGCCCGCGGAACGCGCTGACCTTCGCCATCGTGCGGATCTTGCTCGCGAACGCCGCGACGATCGGCACCGGTGCTTCGCCCGTCGCCAGCGCGTGCCGCAACTCGACGATCGCCGGAGCGGACCGTCCGGCCAGGGCGATGTCGGCCACCTTGAACGCGTTCGTCTCGACGCGACCGCCGTAGTACTTGTCGACGACCTTGTCGGTGATCTCCTGCGCTTCGTCCGCCAGGAGCTGGCGGCACGCGGCGGCGAGCTCAGCCAGGTCGTCCGCGAAGGCGACCACGAGGGTGCGGACCGCCGACGGCGCGATCTTTCGTCGAGCGGCGCGGAACTCGGCGTTCACGAAGTCGATGCGGTCGGTCTCGCGCTTGAGCTCGTCGCACAGGACCTCGACCCCACCGCCGACCCCGCTGCGGATCGTGTCGAGCAGCTTCTTGCCACGCACCCCGCCGCCGTGACGGAGCACCAGGGTGACGTCGTCGGCCGGGGCCTGCAGGTACGAGATGGTCTCGGTGATGAAGGCGTCGGTGCACTTCTCGACGTTGGTGACCCGCACGAGCCGCGGCTCGCCGAACAACGACGGGCTGGCGAGGGTCGCGAGCAGCCCGGGAGCGTACTGGTCGGCCTCGAGGTCGTGCACCTCGAGCGCCGGGTCCTCGCCCACGAGCAGGTCCTTGAGCACACTGCTGGCCCGGTCGGCCAGGAACGCCTCGGGCCCGGTGACGAGCACGACCGGGGCCGGCCGGATCCCCGACCAGGGGACTTGGTCGATCTTCGCTGCGGCGCGCGCGGGCTTCTTGGCGGGCATGCGGTCCTTCCGGTGGTGCCGACCCGGACGGTGCCGGTGCGACGAGTGCTCCGACGATCCTACGGGCGGCCACCGATGGCGTGCGCTCCGTCCACACCCGCAGGTCGTCGGCCGCCGCCCGACCCACCACGACGGTGCCGAGTTCGTCGGTCCGGTACGCGGCGGTCCCCGACGATGCGAGCATCGACAGCGCCGACCGTGTCGGGTGGCCGTACGTGTTGTCCGCGCCGACGCCGATGAGTCCGACGCGGGACGCGAGCTGCCGGTACAGCAGCGGGTCCTGGTCGGCCGAACCGTGGTGCGAGACCTTCACGACGTCGACGCGCCCGTCGGGGAGTGCACTGCCGGAGCGGACACGGCGCTGGGCGGTCTCCCCCAGGTCGCCGAGGAACACCCCGGACAGGCACGTGGGGCAGTCGTCGCCGGTCGGCGGCTCGGTCACGAGCACGATGCTCGCGTCGTTGCCGGCGTCCGGGCTGCCCGCCCGCGGCCACACCACGCGCCAACCGAGCGGCCCGAGCACACCGGACACCCGGTCGTCGGCCTGCCGGACGTCGACGCCGCCGCGCTGCAGGTCCTGCACGACGCGGCTGTCCGACGCACGGCCGACGGGTCCGACGAGCGCCGTGTCGACGATGCCCGCGACCTCGTCGACCGCCCCGACGTGGTCGCGGTCGAAGTGCGTGAGGACGAGCAGGTCGATCCGGCGGACCCCCAGCAGGTCGAGGCAGGCCCGGAGGCGGTCCGGGTCGTCACCGGTGTCGATCAGAGCCGTGCTGTCGCCGCCACGGACCAGCACGGCGTCACCCTGTCCGACGTCGCACGCCGCGACCGCCCAGTCGCGCGGGACGGTACCGCGCACGACCAGCACGGGAACCGCGACGGCGGCGACACCGACCACCACGACGACTCCCGCGACGAGCAGCAGACGGCTCCGCACCGTCGGAGTGCTCAGCACGGCGACCGCGAGGCACGTGCTGACGACCACGGCACCGACCACCCCGACGGTCCCACCCGGCCACGGCGCCGACGCGTACGGCAGGAGCGCTGCGCCGTGGGCGATGCCCCCGACCGCCGACGCGGGGGCCCAGGCGACGGCGGCCAGCACCGACCCACCCCACGGCCAGACCGGCGCGAGCAGACACGCACCGAGGCCGACGACGGTGACGATCGGTGCCAGGGGCTCGGCCAGCAGGTTCGCCGGCACCGCGTAGGTCGGCAGCGCCGCGGACAGCGGGATCGTCACGGGCCAGCAGGCGACCTGTGCTGCCACCGGCACGGCGAGGGCGGCGGCCGCCGGGGTCCACAGCCGTCGGGCGAGGAGCGTGGTGAGCGGTGGCCCGAGCACCAGGATGCCGCTCGTGGCGAGCACCGACAGCGCGAACCCGAACGACCGCGCGAACCAGGGGTCGACCACCAGCATGCCGATCGCGGCCAGGGCGATGAGGGGCACGCCGCGCACGGGGCGGCCGGACAGGTGCACGACCAGCACGACGACCGCCATCACCGTGGCCCGGACGATCGACGGGTCTGGCCGTACGAGCACCACGAACGCGAGCAGCACGGCGACGGCAGACGCCGCCCGGAGCCCCCGAGGCACCCCGCAGAGTCGCCCGACCACCACGACGAGGCCGACGATCACCGCGCAGTTCGCCCCGGACACCGCGGTCAGGTGGGTCAGCGCCGAGGTCTCCATCGCTGCCTCGGTCGCGGCGTCGAGACCGGACCGGTCGCCGATCGCCAGGCCGCGCAGGAGCGCAGCCCCGGGCTCGGGCAGGTCTGCCGTCGCACGGACGAAGGCCCGGCGCGCGGTGTCGGTGGCTCCGAGCAGTCCCCCGGGTGGCTCGGTGGCGGGCACACCCCGGAGGAACAGCACGAACGCGGTCGCGGAACCGGGGACGTCGGCCTCGAGCGTCCCGGAGCCGGTCACCCGCGTTCCCGCGGCAAGCACGCGGTCGTGATCGTCACCCGACGGCATGAGCGCACCGTCGCCCGGCGGGACGAGCCGGACCGGTACCCGGAGCGCACGCTCCGTGTCGGCACGCTCGAGCGTCGCGAGCACGGAGCGGTCGCCCGGGCCCAGGTCGCGCGACAGGACTGCGTCGAACGACATGGTGCCCGACCCGGAGGCGAGGGCGCCGAGCACCTCCGGCGTCCGTCGGGTCTCCCCCACGGTGACCGACACCGCGAGCAACGCGGTCAGCGCCGCCGCGACGAGCACCGGGCCGGCACCGGCGGTCACGGTGCGGCAGCGGCGGCCCGAGCAACGACGACCAGCGACGATCGCGCTCCCTCCGGCGAGCACGGCCAGTGCGGCCAGCACGGCGGCCACGATCCCGACCACTGGCGCCGCCGTCGGTCCCCCGACGAGCACGGTCGTCACGATCCAGGCGATCGCCACCGGCACCGCCACCCGCAGGTCCGTCGCACTGGGTCGCAGCTGCACGGGCACGGCTCAGACCCGCACGCGGTCACGCAGCTCAGCGAACCGGACGTCGCCGATGCCGCTGACGTCGAGCAGGTCCTCGACCGCGGTGAACCGGCCGTGTTCGTCGCGCCAGGCGAGGATCCGGCCAGCCAACCCCGGGCCGATGCCGGGCAGGGTCTCGAGCGCAGCCTGGTCGGCGCTGTTCAGGTCGACGACCGAGTCGGCGCCGGTTCCCGAGGCGCCCGCGGCACCCGTACTGCCGTCCCCGCTACTGCCCGCCGCGGCCGCACCGCCGTCGACCGGATCGAGCGCCGCTGGCACCTCGTCCTCGCCCACGCGCGGCACGTACAGCCGCTCGCCGTCGGTCAGGACCCGTGCCAGGTTGAGTCGGTCCAGGTCTGCGTCCGCCGTCGCGCCGCCGGCCCGCTCGATCGCGTCGGTGACCCGGCTCGACGGCGGCAGGCGCACCACGCCGTCGCGCTTGACCGCCCCGAGCACGTGCACCACCACACGCGCCGCACCAGACCCAGCGGTCGGCACCCCGGCGGTGGGCGCACCGGCGGTCGGCACGCCGGCAGCCGGAGGGCCGACAGTCGGCGCGCCGGCGGTGGGCGCACCACTGACGACGACCCCGCCCGCCCCTGCACCACCGCGGCCCGTCAGTGACCCGACCAGGACCACCACGAGCGCGACCGCCACGACGACCCCGGCCAGCAGCACCGCGGCCCGCGGCGACAGCACCAGTCGCGACCAGAGCACGCGTCCCGATGCGGGCGCGCCGTCCACTGACCGAGGGTCCGGTGACGAGGGCGACGACATGCCCCGAACGCTACGGAGCCCGGCCGATCGGCCGGGCTCCGGAGTGCTGGTCTGTGGACGGGTGCGTCGGACGCCCGCCCTGTGGACAGCCAGACGCCCACCCCGTGGACGGCCGCGCCGCCCGAGGACTACCCCTTGATGGCGATGTTCACGAGCTTCGGCGCCCGCACGATGACCTTCACGATCTCGCGGTCACCGATGTACCGCTGCACGTTCGCAGAAGCCCGCGCGAGTGCCTCGAGCTCGGACGGCTCGATCGACTTCGACACCTCGAACGAGTCGCGGACCTTGCCGTTGACCTGGACGACCGCGGTGAGGGTCTCCTGCACCAGCAGCGTCGGGTCGGCCTTCCGCCAACCGTGCAGCGCGACGGTGGCCTCGTACCCGAGCTGCTCCCACATCTCCTCGCCGGTGTACGGCGCGAACACGGCGAGGCCGAGCGTGACGGTCTCGACGGCTTCGCGCACGGCGGGGTCGGCGGCACCGGGGCCGCTGTCGATCGCCTTGCGCGTCACGTTGACCAGGTCCATGAGCCGCGCGATCACGACGTTGAACTTGAACGACTCCATCAGGCCCGGCGCATCGGCCAGGAACCGGTGCGTCACCTGGCGCAGGGCGCGGTCGCCCTCGGCCCAGACGACGTCGGGGGTCGACGTGACGTCGGTCGCCAGGCGGTAGGCGCGGGCCAGGAAGCGTGCCGAGGCGGACGGCGAGACGTCCTCCCAGTTGATGTCGTCCTCGGGCGGGCCGGCGAAGCCCATCACCAGGCGGATCGCGTCGACGCCGTTCGCGTCGAGCTCGTCGCCGAGCGAGACGCCGCCCTTGGACTTCGACATCTTCGAGCCGCCGGACAGCACCATGCCCTGGTTGAGCAGTGCCGAGAACGGCTCGGTGAAGTCGAGGTAACCGAGGTCGAAGAGCACCTTGGTGACGAAGCGCGCGTACAGCAGGTGCAGGATCGCGTGCTCGATCCCGCCGATGTACTGGTCGACCGGCGCCCACTTGCGGGCGACCGCGGGGTCGAACGCCTGGGTGTCGTCGTTCGCCGCCAGGAAGCGCAGGAAGTACCACGACGAGTCGACGAAGGTGTCCATCGTGTCGGTGTCACGGAGCGCGGGCGTGCCGTCGACGGGGTTCGGGACGTTGACCCAGTCGGTCGCTCCGCCGAGCGGCGAGGTGCCCTTGGGCTTGAGGTCGAGCCCCTCGGTGTCGGGCAGCCGCACCGGCAGCTGGTCGAGCGGCACGGGGTGCTCGCTGCCGTCGGCGCCGTGGATGATCGGGATCGGCGTGCCCCAGAAGCGCTGGCGCGAGATGAGCCAGTCGCGCAGGCGGTAGGTCTTGGCGGCGCGACCGGTCCCGCGCTCCTCGAGCAGGGAGATCGCGGCGGTGATCGCGTGCTGCTTCGACATGCCGTCGAGGGGGCCGGAGTTCATCATCCGGCCCTGACCCGTCAGCGCCTCGCCCGTGGTGGCGGGGTTGAGGTCGGGCAGCTCGGTGTCCTCGGTGATCACCGGGATCGCTCCGGTGACCGCGGCGTTGGTGTCGACGACGACCTTCACCGGCAGGTCGAACGCCCGGGCGAAGTCGAGGTCGCGCTGGTCGTGCGCCGGCACGGCCATGACCGCGCCGTGGCCGTAGTCGGCGAGCACGTAGTCGGCGGCCCAGATCGGCAGGCGCTCCCCCGTCAGCGGGTGGATCGCGAAACGGCCGAGCGGCACACCGGTCTTCGGGCGGTCCGCGTTCTGCCGGTCGATCTCCGACGTCTTCTGCGTGGCGACGAGGTAGGCATCGAAGTCCGCACGGACGGAGGACGACGCAGAAGCGACCAGCGACGCCGCCAGGTCCGAGTCCGGTGCAACGACCAGGAACGTCACGCCGTGGATCGTGTCGGGGCGCGTCGTGAACACCGTGACGGGCTCGTCACGGCCCTCGATGACGAAGTCGACGTCGGCGCCGACCGACCGGCCGATCCAGTTGCGCTGCTGCGCGATGACCTTGGCGGGCCACCGTCCCTCGAGCTGGTTGAGGTCGTCGAGCAGGCGGTCGGCGTACTCCGTGATCTTGAAGTACCACTGCGTGAGCTTCTTCTTGACGACGACGGCGCCGGAGCGGTCCGAGGTGCCGTCGGGCAGGACCTGCTCGTTCGCGAGCACGGTCTGGTCCACCGGGTCCCAGTTGACCCAGCTGTCCTTGCGGTACGCCAGGCCCTTCTCGTACATCTTCAGGAACAGCCACTGGTTCCACTTGTAGTACTCGGGGTCCGAGGTGTGGATCTCGGTGCTCCAGTCGAACGACGGCGCGTAGCGCTTGAAGGACGCCTTCTGCTGCGCGATGTTCGCGTAGGTCCAGTCCTTCGGGTCCACCCCGCGCTTGATCGCGGCGTTCTCGGCGGGCAGGCCGAAGGAGTCCCAGCCGATGGGGTGCAGGACGTTGAAGCCCTGCTGGCGCCAGTAGCGCGCCACGAAGTCGCCGAGGGCCCAGTTCTCGGCGTGCCCCATGTGGAGGTCGCCGGACGGGTACGGGAACATCTCGAGGATGTACTTGCGCGGACGCGTGTCGTCCAGGTCGGTGGTGAAGAGCCCGAGCTCTTCCCAGCGGGGCTGCCACTTCTCCTGGATACGACGGAAGTCGTAGGCGTTCGGGTCCTCGGCGTGCTGCTCGGTGGTCACGGACGTCAACGATACAAGCCGGGAGGCCCGTCCAGCGTCCGCCTGTCGGGTCATCCGACGAGCAGGCGGCCGGCGGCCATCCGCAGGGTGCGGTCGACCAGGTCCGCCCGGACCGGCACGTGCGACACGATCACGACCGTCCGGCCCGCTGCGCGGGCCGTCGTGACGAGGTCGTGCAGGACGGCGTCGCCGAGGTCCGGGTCGATGTCGGCCGTGGGTTCGTCGAGCACCAGCACCGGGAACGCGTGCAGGAGCGCACGTGCCAGGGCGAGCCGGTGCGCCTGTCCGCCGGAGACGAGGCCACCGCGCTCCCCCACCGAGGCATCGAGCCCGCCGCGACGTCCGACCCACTCGCCGAGGCCGACCCGGTCGAGCACGGCGAGCAGCTCGTCGTCGGTCGCGGTCTCGCGGGCGAACAGCAGGTTCTGTCGGACGGACTGGTCGAAGACGAACGGGTCCTGCTCGATGAGCCCGATGCGGGCACGGACGGCGTCGGGGTGCATGACCTTCGCGGAGACCCCGTCGAGCGTGTACGAGCCCTGGTGGTCGACGAACCGGACGAGCGCGTCGACGAGGGTGGACTTCCCCGCGCCGCTCGGTCCTTCGAGCACGACGACCTCGCCGGGGTGCAGGTCGAGCGAGACCCCGTCGACCGCCGGCGTCGTGGCTCCGGGCCACTGCACGGTCAGGTCGCGCACCGCCACGGTGACCGGACCGGACACCGTCAGTTCGGCCGGGTCGGCGTCCTGCTCGGGTTCGGGCACGATGCCCGCGGGCACCCGTGCCGGGACGACCTGCTCGACCCGCTCAGCGGCGGCGCGCACCCGGCGCAGCGTGAGGACGGCGAGCGGCACCCCGCCGACGACCTCGAACAGCGCGAGCGGCACGAACACGGTCAGCGCCCAGAGCGGTCCGTCGAGCGCCCCGGACACCACGGCGGGTGCACCGACGGCCAGGATCCCGATGACCGCCCCGCCGCCGACCAGCCCGACCAGGGCACCGACGAGCGCCTCGACCGTGCCACGGCGGCGCACCGCACGGGTGACGCCGGCGTCGAGACGAGCGATGTGCGCCAGCCGCTCGTCGAGGGTGCCGTAGGCCGCGAACACGTCGAGCGTCCGCACGGTGTCGAGCACGAGGTCGGCGACCCGACCACGGTCCGCCGCCGTCTCACGATCGGAGCGCTCGGCGATCGACCGCGTCACGACCGACCCGAGCAGCGCCGCGACCGCCAGGCCGAGCACGAGCACGACGGCGGCCGGCACCGACACGATCGCCACCGCGACGACGGACAGCAGGGCGACGACCCCGGCGGACACCAGCGGCCCGACGACGCGGATGGGCAGGTCCTGCAGCCGGTCGGTGTCGGTGACCAGGCGGGTCATCAGGTCGCCACGGCCGGTGCTGCCGAGCCCTGCCGGTGCGACCGAGGCGAGCCGCCGGTACATCTCGGTGCGCACCACCGCGAGCTGCCGGAAGGACGCGTCGTGCCCGGCGAGCCGGTCGACGTAGCGCAGCGCCGCACGCCCGAGTGCGAACGCCCGCACGCCGACCATCACGAGGGTCAGGTAGAGGATCGGCGGGTGCTCCGCGGCACGGGTGATGAGGTAGCCGCTCGCGGCGAGGAGCGCCACGGCGCAGACCGCACTGAGCGCGCCGGCGGCGACCGCCTTCGCCCAACCCGACCCGTGGGGCATCGCGAGGCGCAGGACCGACGCGCCACGAGCCTCCCGGCTCATGCGCGCACCCCCGTCCGGACGGTGACCGACCCACCGGTGCCGATGTCGACCCGGACGTCGGCCGCGGCCACGACCGCCGGTCGGTGGCTGGCGACCACGACGACCGCGCCGTCTGCCGCCAGGCCGCGGATCGCGGCGACGACGTGGGCCTCGGCCTCGGCGTCGAGCGCCGACGTCGGTTCGTCGAGCACGACCAACGGTGTGCCGGCACGGCGGGCGCGGTACAGCGCCCGTGCGACGGCGACGCGCTGCGCCTGGCCGCCGGACAGTCCGCTGCCGCCGGCACCGATCGGGAGGCCCGGGTCGACCCCCAGCCCCGCGTCGCGCAACGCGGTCTGGACGTCCACGGCGTCGGGGGTCGCGCTGAGCGCGACGTTCTCGGCGACGGTCCCGCGCACGAGGCGGGGTCGCTGGTCGGCCCAGGTCGTGCGCTCGGCAGCGGTCGTACCGGCGGCGCCCGGGACGACCACGGTGCCGTCGTGCGGCAGGACGCCGCGGAGTGCGGCGATGACGCTCGACTTGCCCGAGCCGCTCGGGCCGGCGAGCACGACGACGGTGCCGGGGTCGGCGTGCAGGTCGAGCGGGCCGATCACCACGTCGGGCCGGCGGACGGTCAGACCGTGCACGGCCAGCGCCGTGGCAGCCGGAGCGGTCGCCGCGGGGTCCGTGTCGTGGTGCGGCGCGGGCTCCGTGTCGTCGTCGAGGACGTCGAGGACCGCTGCCGATGCCTCGACGCCGTCCTGGGCGGCGTGGAAGTCCGCGCCGACCTGGCGGATGGGGGCGAACGCCTCGGGGGCGAGGACCAGGACGAACATCGCGGCGCCGAGCCCGAGCGAGCCGTCGACCAGCCGGATGCCGATCGACACCGCGACGAGGGCGACGGACAGGCTCGCGGCGAGCTCGAGCGCGAACCCGCTGACGAACGACAGCCGGAGCACCCCGAGCGTGCCGCGACGGTACTCGTCCGTGACGGCGCCGATGCGGCCGACCTGGCGCCGGGCGCGACCGAACACCTTGAGGGTGGCCAGGCCCTCGACGGCCTCGAGGAAGGCGCCGCCGAGCTTGGCGAGGGCGTCGGACTGCTTCCGCTGCAACGACTGGGTCGCGAGGCCGATCAGGATCATGAACACCGGGATCACCGGCAGCGCGAACAGGATGATCAACCCGCTCGTCAGGTCACCGAGGCCGATCGCGACCAGCAGCAGCGGTGTGGCGATCGCGGTGAGCGCGAGCTGCGGCAGGTAGCGACCGAAGTAGGCGTCGAGCGCGTCGAGGCCCGGCCCGAGGGTGGTGGCGAACCCCGCGCTCGACCGGCCCGCCAGCCAGGACGGACCCCGCTCGGCGGCGCGGGCGAGCACCGTGGTGCGCATCTCGCTCTTCACCTTCGCCGCGGCGCGGGCCGCCAGGTCGTCGGTCGCCCAGGCCGCCACGGCACGGAGCACGAACGCGCCGCCCAGCAGCGCGAGCGCCTGCCCGAAGGCGCTCGGGACACGGCCGTCCTGGACCGCGTCGATGCCGAGGGTCACGGCGGCGGCGATCCCCCACGCGATCGCGATGGTCGCGACCGTACGGAGGACGCCGGTGCCGGCGGCCGCGACGATGAAGCCGCGCGCCGTCCGCGACAGGCGCAGGAGTCGCGGGTCGAGCGGCTTCACCGTCGCCTGCCTAGTGCGCGGCCTGGGTGACCTGGGCCCGCGAGACACGCTTGCGGAACACCCAGTACGTCCAGGCCTGGTAAGCGAACACGAGGGGCACGAAGATCAGCGCCACCCAGCTCATCACCGTCAGCGTGTACGAACCGCTCGAGGCGTTGTACACGTTCAGGCTGTTCGCCGGGTCGTTGGTGGCGGGCATGACGTCCGGGAAGATCGCCGTGAACATGGCGAGCACGATCGCGGCGATGGTGACGGCCATGAGCGTGAACGCCCGGCCCTCCTTGCCCCAGGCGTTGCACAGCACGGCCAGGACGAGCGCGAGTGCCGCGACCACCGAGAGCACGAGCGAGGCAGGGGTCGCCCGGACGAACGCCATCCAGACCAGGAACGCGGCGCCGACGACGATCGTCAGGATGCCGGCCCGGGTCGCCAGGCGCTTCGCCCGCTCGCGGATCTCGCCCTCGGTCTTCAGCGCCACGAACACGACGCCGTGCGTGAAGAACACCAGCAGCGTCGCCACGCCGGTCAGGAGCGCGAACGGGTTGAGCAGGTCGAAGAGCGTGCCCGTGTAGTTGTGCCCCGAGTCCATCGGGATCCCGCGGACGACGTTGCCGAACGCGACGCCCCAGAGGAACGACGGCAGGGCGGACCCGACGATGATCATCAGGTCGAAGCGCCGCTTCCACTCGAGGTGCTTGTTCTGGTGGCGGTACTCGAACGAGACACCGCGCAGGATCAGCGCCGCGAGGATGAGCAGCAGCGCCAGGTAGAACCCGGAGAACATCGTGGCGTACCACTCGGGGAACGCCGCGAACAAGCAGGCACCGGCGACGATGACCCAGGTCTCGTTGAGGTCCCAGACCGGGCCGATCGTGTTGATGAGCACTCGACGGTCGGTGTCGTCCTTGCCCAGGAAGGGCAGGGACATGCCGACCCCGAAGTCGAAGCCGTCGAGGACGAAGTAGCCGACGAAGAACACGCCGACGATCGCGAACCAGAGGACAGGCAGATCCATCTCAGTACACCGTCACTTCGTGCTTGACCTCGCCGGTCTCCTCGTCGACCTCTGCCGGAGCGGCAGGGCCCTCTTGCGCGACCTTCTTGATGAGCTTGAACTCGACCACCGCCAGCGAGCCGTAGATCACGGTGAACACGACGAGCGAGATGAGGACCTCGAGCCCGGTCACGTTCGGCGAGACGCCGTCGCTGGTCTTGAGCAACCCGAACACGAGCCACGGCTGGCGACCCATCTCGGTGAAGATCCAGCCGACGATCATCGCGGCCATCGGGAGCGGGACGGTCCAGGTGGCGACGCGCCAGATCCAGCGCTTCGTCGGGAACCGGCCCTTGCGGGTCAGCCAGAGGCCGGCGAGCGACACCATGACCGCACCGACGCCGAGCGCGATCATCCAGCGGAACGACCAGTAGGTGACCCAGATGATCGGCTTGTAGTCGCCGGGCCCGTACACCTGGGTGTACTGCGCCTGCAGGTCGTTGATGCCCTCGACCGTGCCGTTGAAGGTGTGCGTGGACAGGAACGACAGCAGGTAGGGCACCCGGATCGAGAACAGTTCGTGCACGCCGTCGGGGGTGCCGAGCGTGAAGATCGAGAACGAGGCGTCCTTGCCGGTCGCCGTGTTGTAGAGCGCTTCGGCCGCGGCCATCTTCATCGGCTGGGTGTCGACCATGGTCAGGCCGAGCTGGTCGCCGGTGAGCACCGTCAGGGCCCCCGCAGCCACCATGGTCCACATGCCGAACTTGAGCGCCGGCATCATCGTCTCGAGGTTCTGGTTCCGCGCCAGGTGGTAGGCGGCGACCGAGATGATCACTGCTGCGGCGACCATGAAGCAGGCGAACAACGTGTGCGGGAAGGCGGCGAGGGCGACCTTGTTGCCGAGGACCGCCCAGATGTCGGTGAGCTCCGCGCGGCCCTTGGCCTCGTTCATCGAGAAGCCGACCGGGTGCTGCATGAACGCGTTCGCGGCGATGATGAAGTACGCCGACATGATCGTGCCGGCGCTGACGCACCAGATGCTCGCCAGGTGCAGTCCCTTCGGCAAGCGGTCCCAGCCGAAGATCCAGACGCCGATGAACGCGGCTTCGAAGAAGAAGGCCAGGATCCCCTCGAGCGCGAGCGGGGCGCCGAAGACGTCACCGACGAAGCGCGAGTAGTTCGACCAGTTCATGCCGAACTGGAACTCCTGCACGATGCCCGTCACGACGCCCATCGCGAAGTTGATCAGGAAGATGCGTCCGAAGAACCGGGTCAGCTGCAGGTAGTGCGCGCGACCGGTCCGGTACCAGGCGGTCTGGAACACGGCCACCACGGCGGCCATGCCGATCGTCAGCGGGACGAAGAGGAAGTGGTAGATGGTCGTCAGACCGAACTGCCACCGCGACAGGATGAGCGGGTCGAGGAGGTCGGTCATGCGGCACTTCCCAGTCGGGTCGCCGCGCGCAGTCGGTGCACGTCAGTGTCTTCCTGTGGAACGGATACATCAGATGTCACAGCCGTTGGGACTCTTCAACGGTACCGCGTCACCACCGACTTCGACAACTTGTAGAAATGTTCCGTGCACGAACGTGCAAGGGTGTTGCACGGCACAACCGTGCGGCACGGATGTGCCGGTTCCCGCTCCGCCGAACGACGACAGGCGCCGGGCAGTTGCCCGACGCCTGTCGTCTAACGCACGAGCACTGTTGTTACAGCAGGCCCTCGTCGGTCAGGAACTCCTTGGCGATGGTGGACGCCTTCTCCTTGTCCGCCGTGCTCTTGGTGTTGAGCTCGATCAGGGCCTCGGGCGTCAGCTTCTCGTTGACCGAGTCGATCGCGTCCGCGGCCTTGTCGTTCACCTTGTCGGAGACGACGGGGATGACGTTCTGCGGCAGGATCAGGTTCTCCGGGTCCTCGAGCGTGACGAAGTCGTTCGCCTTGATGCTCGGGTCGGCGCTGTAGATGTCGGCGAGCTGGACGGTGCCGTCCTTCAGCGCCTTGACCGTCAGGGCTCCGCCGGAGTCCTCGACCGCCTTGAAGTCGACGTCGACGCCGTAGACCGACTTCAGGCCCTTCGGACCGTACGGACGGGTCTGGAACTCGGAGTTCGCGCCGACGGTGAGCTTCGACGTGACGTCCTTCAGGTCGGCCAGGCTCGTCACGTCGTTGTCCTCGGAGAACTTCTTCGTGACGGTGTAGCTGTCCTGGTCGGTCGCCTCGGCCTCGTCGAGGACCCGGAGGCCCTTCGGCAGCGCCGTCTCGAGGCCGTCGTCGATCTGGTCGGCGGTCTTCGCCGTGGAGTCCTTGTCGAAGTACTGCAGCAGGTTGCCGCTGTACTCGGGCATGACGTCGATCGCGCCCTTCTCGAGCTGCGGGATGTAGACCTCGCGCTGCCCGATGTTGAAGTTGCGCTTGACCTCGAAGCCGTTCTTCTCGAGGACCTGTGCGTACAGCTCGGCGATGATCTCGTTCGAGTAGTACTGCTGCGAGCCGACGACGATCGTCTTCGAGTCGGACGACGCGCTGGAGCCGCTGTCGAGCGGGTCGCTCGACGCGCAGCCGGTCAGGGCGGCGGCGACGCCCAGTGCGAGCGCTGCTGCGACGCCCGCACGGATCTTTGCTGTGATCACGATGGATTTCCTTCCGGGATGGGATTGCGGGCTCGCTCGCGCGATCCCTGGCGCTGCCGGGCCGACGGGTCGGCGGTGCCCTTGGGCACCGACGCCCGCTGCAGCACGGCGAACACGATCTCGAACGCGATCGCGAGTGCGATCACGAGGATGGAGGCGCCGAGCATCTCGGCGTAGTCCTGGGTCTTCAGACCGAGGAAGAAGTAGCCGCCGAGGCCGCCGGCGCCGACGTACGCGGCGAGCGTCGCCGTGGCCACGACCTGCAGCACGGCTGCGCGGAAGCCGCCGATCAGCAGGGGCAGGCCGAGCGGGACCTCGACCTTCCACAGGATCTGCCAGCCCGTCATGCCCTGGGCCTTGGCGGCGTCGACGGTCACGGGTTCGACCGACTCGATGCCCGAGTACGCACCAGCCAGCACCGAGGGGATGGCGAGCACGACGAGCGCCAGGAGCGGAGCCTGCAGGCCGATGCCGAGCAGGAGTCCGAACAGGGAGAGCACGCCGAGCGTCGGCAGTGCGCGGATCCCGCCGGACACGGCGATCGAGAAGCCCCGTGCGCGGCGCGTGTGGCCGATGGCGTACCCGATCGGCACGGCGATCACCGAGGCGATCACCACGGCGAGCAGCGTGATCCAGATGTGCTCCCAGAGGCGGCCGGGGATCGCGTTGTACCCGGAGTAGTTGGTGGGGTCGAAGACCCAGGCGAAGGCCTGTCCGATGATCACGAGGCGACCTCCGCTGCTTGCAGGACACGGCGGGTCCGGCGGCGCGACACCGAGGTCGTCCGGGTCCACGGCATGACGATCCGGCCGAGCAGCACCAGGATCCCGTCGAGCACGAACGCCAGGACGAGGACCATGACGATGCCGGAGATGATCTCCTCGTAGATCCCGCGCCCGAGGCCGTCCGTGAACAGCGACCCGAGGCTCTGGATGCCGAGGACGGCGCCGACGGTGGTCAGCGAGATCGTGGACACCGAGACCACCCGCAGCCCGGCGAGCAGCACCGGCCCGGCCAGCGGCAGTTCGACGCGGAAGAACCGCTGCGCCGACGAGTACCCCATCGCGGTCGAGGCCGACTTCGTCCCCGAGTCCACCGAGGTGAGCCCGTCGACGGTCGACCGGACCATGAGCGCGAGGCCGTACAGGGTCAACCCGATCACGACGTTGACCGGGCTCTGCAGCCCGGTGCCGATGATGCCCGGCAGCGCCACGAACAGCGCCAGGGACGGGATCGCGTAGAGCAGCCCGGCGAACGTCACGATGCCGCTGCCGACACCCGAGGCGAACCGCGATCCACCGGGGCGCTGGAGGCGGACGACGAGCCAGCCGATGGGGATGGACAGCAGGAACGCGATGATGATCGGCGGGATGGCGATGGCCAGGTGCGCGACCGTGGCGTCACGGATCGTGTCCAGGTTCGCGAGGACCCACTTCACCGCGTGCCCTCACCCTGCGCCGGAGCACCCGGGGCGTCGAGCGACGCTCCGGCCTGGTTCGATGCGGGGTCGGCCTGCACCGCTGCGGCGGCGTCGACGACGTTGACCGGTCCGGTGAGGACACCGGCTGCACGCCCGTCGCCGTCCACGACGATGGGGCCCGTGGGGGTGTGCTCGACGCGCAGCGACCGACGCCCACGGCCGACACCGATGAAGTTCGCGACGAAGTCGTCCGCCGGCTCGGCCAGGATCTCGGACGGCGTGCCCTGCTGGGCGATCTCGCCGCCCTTCTTCAGGATGACGACCTGGTCGCCGAGCTTGAACGCCTCGTCGATGTCGTGCGTCACGAACACGACGGTCTTGCCGAGTTCACGCTGCAGGCGGATGAGCTCGTCCTGCAGGTCGTTGCGGACCAGCGGGTCGACGGCGCCGAAGGGCTCGTCCATGAGCAGGATGTTCGGGTCCACGGCCAGGCCACGGGCCACACCGACGCGCTGCTGCTGCCCGCCGGACAGCTGGGACGGGTACCGGTCGGCGAACGCCCGGTCGAGTCCCACGGTGTCCATGAGCTCGAGCGCACGCGTGCGGGCGTCGGCCTTCGACACCCCGGTGAGCAGGGGCACGGTCGCGATGTTGTCGACGACCTTGCGGTGCGGCAGCAGACCGGAGTTCTGCATGACGTACCCGATGCTCCGCCGGAGCTTCACGGGGTCGACGCCGGAGACGTCGGATCCGTCGATCTGCACGGAACCCGAGGTGGGGTCGACCATGCGGTTGATCATCCGGAGCAGCGTCGTCTTGCCGCAGCCGCTGGAGCCGACGAAGACGGTCGTGGTCCGGGACGGGATCACGAGGTCGAAGTCGTCGACCGCGGTGGTGCCGTCCGGGTAGGTCTTTCGTACCGAGCGGAACTCGATCATGGGTGCCCTTCTGTTCGGAGGTAGCCCGACTCCGGATGAGAGTACCCGTCGGGTCCGACAGCGGTTCACCCGTTCCGGCACGCGGCGCGTCCCGGACAGGTGCGCACCGCCGTGGACCGGACCGAGCGCACGACGGAACCAGCGCGGACGACGACGCCCGCGCCTCCTGTTCGGAAGCACGGGCGTCGTCGGATGGGTGCGGGACCCCGCGGCGGTCAGCCGGCGGCGACCACGGACTCCATGTGGGCACGGCTCATCGTGCGGTACTCGGCGATGAGCGCCGAGTCGGGGTGCTCGCGGTCGCGGTGCGCCCGCGCCAGCACGGCGTGGCCGGACTCGGCCAGCACGACCCAGGCACGTGCGATGCGCTCGTTGTCGGGCAGCCCGAACCGGTCGCGCATGATCTGCCCGACGGCGGCGCCGAGCGCTCCCATGCGGTCCTCGGCGTCACCGGTGCCGGTGTCCGCGGTGTCGCCGAAGCGGATCGCGCGGAAGCCGGGCTCGGTGCGGTACAGCTCGGCGGTCTCGTCGATCAGCGCGTCGCAGGCCTGCTGCCAGGTCTCCGCGCCGCTCGCGTCGAGCGCCGCGACGAAGCGCGCGGCCAGCCGCTGCGTGCAGCGGATGGCGAGCGCGTCGACCACGGCGATGCGGTCCGGGAAGTAGCGGTAGACGGTGCCGATGGACGCTCCGGCCCGCTCGGCGACCATCGCGGTCGTGAGTCGCTCGAACCCGATCTCGTCGATCACCGCGGCAGCAGCGTCGAGCAGACCCGCGAGGCGCGCCGAACTGCGGGCTTGGACCGGCTCGTTCCTGAGCAGTGATGATCCCCCCGGCAGAGCGTTCGTTACCTCGGTGACGAGCACGTGTTCTCCTCTTGCGCTCCAGCGCGGTTCGTTGGTGTGACGAGGACGATTTTCGCAGAGACCGGCTGGAACATGGCTGCGACTCACCACAGGTGCCGCGGGACGTGGACTTCCGGGTCCTGCATGGGATGATGGGGCGATGCCCGACCCGACGCCCCACGAGCCGTCGTTGGCCGAGCCGCTCCTGCACCGCGCGGCCCGCATCGAGGACGCCGTCCAGGAGTTCCGCGAGCACCGCGCCCGAAGCCGTGGCCTGGTCCCGACCGTCGTCCCCTACACCGGCTACGGCGCTCCCGGATGGGTCCGCATCCTCTGCCGCGTGCTGCTGACCCGCCGTGGCCTCGCCTCCGACGTCTCGTACGCCGGTGTCCGCGGGTGGAAGAGCTTCACGAGCGTCGCGGTCGACCACGCCGAGGTCACCGTCACCGCCGGTGGGGTCTCGCACGTCGTCGAGACCGACCGTGGCGGGGTCGTCGACACCATCGTGCCGATCGACCTCGAGCCGGGCTGGCGCACCGTCCGGTTGTCGGCCGGCGGCGGGCGCGACGTCGAGGCCGACGTGTTCGTCGTGCACCCCGACACCCGCTTCGGGCTGCTGTCCGACATCGACGACACCGTCATGGTGACCTCGCTCCCCCGTCCGATGCTGGCGGCGTGGAACTCCTTCGTCCTCACCGAACACGCCCGCCGCCCCGTGCCGGGCATGTCCGTGCTGTACGAACGCGTGCAGGCGCAGCACCCCGGCTCCCCGACCGTGTACCTGTCCACCGGTGCCTGGAACGTCGCGCCGACCCTGCAGCGCTTCCTGACCCGCAACATGTACCCGTCCGGCACGCTCCTGCTCACCGACTGGGGCCCCACGCACGACCGCTTCTTCCGGAGCGGGCAGCTGCACAAGCAGCAGAACCTGCGGCGCCTGGCGAAGGACTTCCCGGACGTGCAGTGGCTGCTCGTCGGCGACGACGGCCAGCACGACGAGTCGCTGTACGGCGAGTTCGCCCGCGAGCACCCGGAGAACGTCGCGGGCGTCGCCATCCGGCAGCTGTCCACGAGCGAGGCGGTCCTGGCCGGCGGACGCTCCCGGGCGCAGGAACGCTCCCGCGACACCTCGGCGCCGTGGGTCTACGCACCGGACGGTGCCGGGCTCTGGTCCGAACTCGCGCGGGTCGGGCTCGCCGAGGCGGACGCCTCCGACCCGGCCTGAGCGAGGCTTCAGGCACACCGACGGCACACGGCCGCCAGACGGCCGGCGGCCCGTCCGCGCGGCCACGACGCTCGGCCTCCGGGTGTTCGATCGGGGCATGAGCACCGACACGGACCGGACCGCCGACACCGAGCGAGCACCCGCGCCCCCCGCGACTCCCCCGAACCTGATCGAGGACCACGCCGTCATCGGCGACACCTCGACCGCCGCACTCGTCGGCCGCGACGGCACGATCGACTGGGCGTGCCTGCCGCGGTTCGACAGCGCCGCCACGTTCGCCTCGCTGCTCGGCACCGAGGACCACGGGCACTGGACGCTCCGACCGACCGACCCCGCGGCGACGGCGCACCGGAAGTACCACGGCGACACACTCGTCCTGTCGACGGTGTGGACCACGGCGGACGGTGCCGTCGAGGTGACCGAGTTCATGCCCGTCGGCGCGCACCGCCCGTCCATCGTCCGGCGTGTCCGCGGATTGAGCGGCACGGTCGAGGTGCAGCAGACCCTGCGGATCCGGTTCGACTACGCCCTCGCGCTGCCGTGGGTGCGCCAGATCGGCGGCGACGATGACCCGGCACTGCTCGCCACCGCCGGCCCCGGGTCGGTCATCGTGCGCGGCCCGCGCTTCCGGGCCTCGGACCACCGGCACACGGCCACCACGACGATCCACGACGGTGACGTGCTCGACACCGTCCTCACCTGGTACCCCTCGCACCGCGAGCCCCCGGAACCCGTCGACGTCGACGCCGAACTCCACCGCACCGTGACGTGGTGGACCGACTGGATGGCGACGGCACGCACCGAGGGACGCTACGCCGACGCCGCCCGCCGCTCGCTCTTGCTGCTCCGCGCGATGACCCACGGCGAGACCGGCGGGGTGGTGGCCGCCGTGACCACGAGCCTGCCGGAGGACCCGGGCGGCGAACGCAACTGGGACTACCGCTACGTCTGGCTCCGCGACGCCTCCCTCGCCCTCGCCTCGCTCATCGCGCACGGCTACCGCGACGAGGCGGCGCACTGGCGCGGCTGGTTGCTCCGCGCCATCGCCGGCGACCCCGCCGACGTGCAGATCATGTACGGCATCGCCGGGGAGCGCGAACTGCCGGAACGGGAGCTCCCGCACCTGCCCGGGTACGCCGGCTCGACGCCCGTCCGGGTCGGCAACGGCGCGTACACGCAGTACCAGGGCGACGTGTTCGGCGAGGTCCTGGCCGCCCTGCACGACGCCCGCGAGCTCGGGGTCGAGGAGAACGCCGACTCGTGGGCCCTGCAGCGCGCCCTGCTCGGCTACGTCGAGGAGCACTGGCAGGAGCCCGACAACGGCATCTGGGAGATGCGCGGCCCGCGACGGCACTTCACGCACTCGCGCGCGATGATCTGGGCCGCGTTCGACCGTGGGGTCGCCGCGGTCGAGGAGTTCGGTCTCGAAGGGCCCGTGGACCGCTGGCGCACCCTGCGCGACCAGGTCCGGGCCGAGATCGAGGAGCACGGCTGGAACGCTGCACGCGGCAGCTACCGGCAGCACTACGACACCGACGAGGTCGACGCGAGCCTGCTCGTCCTGCCGCAGATCGGCTACGTCTCCGCCCACGACGCCCGCATGACCGGCACCGTCGCCGCCATCGAGCAGGACCTGTCCACCGGCTCCGACGGTCTCGTGCTGCGGTACCGGACGTCGTCGGGGTTCGACGGGCTCGCCGGCGCGGAGCACCCGTTCCTGGCGTGCTCGTTCTGGCTGGTCGAGCAGTACGCGGCATCGGGCCGGATCGACGACGCCGAGCGCCTCATGGACGTGCTCGTCGGGTACGCGAACGACGTCGGCATGCTCTCCGAGGAGATCGACGTCGCCACCGGACACCACGTCGGCAACACCCCGCAGGTGCTGTCGCACCTGACGCTCGTGTCCGCGTCGGACGCGATCGCGCGGGCGCGGGGCGCGTCGACCGGGCACCGCACGCGGCTGCCCGTGCACGACGGCGGCACCCGCTCGTGGACCGGCGAGGGCGAGCGGGCGGGCACCCCCGCCTGATGCGGTGGTGCTGACCACGAAACGGACGGGAGGCACGGTGCCAGCTGGCACCGTGCCTCCCGTCCGCAGTTCCGCCCGTTCAGGGCGCGACGGTCACGTCCGTCAGGACGACGACTCCCAGTCCGCCGGGCCGCGCGAACCGGCGCGGTACTCCTCGAGCGGAACCTCGTCGGCCTTCCAGGCCTTGACGACCGGCTCGACGATCTCCCAGCAGCGCTCGGCCACGTCGCCGCGGATCGAGAGCAACGGGTCGTCGTGGAAGATGCCGTTCAGGACCTCGCCGTACGGGGTCAGCTCGCCGTCGCTGAACGACGACGACAGGGTGACCTGGCCCATCTCGAACGGGTTGCCACCGCCGTTGGCCGACACGGTCAGCTCGATCTCGTCCGGGTTCAGGACGATGCGGAGCGTGTCCGCCTTCGGGCGACCGCTCAGGCCGGAGGGCAGGCGCGTGACCGGCTTGAAGGTGATCAGGACCTCTTTCCGGCTGTTGCCGAGTGCCTTGCCGGACCGCAGCGTGAACGGGACGCCCTTCCAGCGGGCCGTGTCGACCTCGACCGAGATCTCGGCGAGCGTCTCGGTGCTCCGCGACTTGTCGACGCCGTCCTCGTCCTGGTACGACGGCAGCTCCTTGCCGTCGATCGTGCCGGCCGTGTAGACGGCGCGGCGCGACGCGATCTTCGCGTCGTCGCCCTTGAGCCGCGTCGAACGGAGCACCCGGGCCAGGGACGAGCGGAACTCGACCGCGTCGATGTCCGCCGGGGCGTCCATCGTCACGATGCCGAGGATCTGCAGCAGGTGCGACTGGATCATGTCGACCATCGCGCCGGCCTCGTCGTAGTACTGGGCGCGGTTCTCGAGACCGAGGGTCTCGTCGTAGAAGACGTCGACCTTCTCGATGTTGTCCGCGTTCCAGATCGGCTCGAACAGGCGGTTCGCGAAGCGCAGACCGATGATGTTCAGGACCGTGGTGCGTCCGAGGAAGTGGTCGGTGCGGTGCACGCGCTCTTCCGGGACCAGCTTCAGCACGGTCTCGTTGAGGGCCTGGGCGCTCGCGACGTCGGTGCCGAACGGCTTCTCGAAGGCGAGGGTGGTGCCGGCGGGGAGCTCGACCTGCTGCAGTGCCTCGCAGATGTCGGAGGCGATCTGCGGGGGCAGGGCGAAGTAGAGGATCGGTTCGGCCTCGGCCGCGTCGAGCAGTGCCGTGAGGTGCTCCGGGTCGGTGGGGTCGCCCTGGATGAACTGGGTCGACGCGAGCGTCGCGTCGACCTCGGGTCCCTTGACGTCCTGCGACGCGAAGGACTTCGTGACGATGTCCTTCCACTGCTCCTCGCTGCGGGCGCTGCGGCCTGTGCCGATGAGCTGGACGGGAACCGCTCGACCGCTCTGCAGGAACGTGCCGAGGCCCGGCAGCAGCAGGCGGGAGGCGAGGTCGCCCGTCGCGCCGAAGATGATGAGGGTGCGCTTGTCGGTCACCTGAGGTGACTCCTTTCGCTGTGGTGGGAGGTCCGCTCCAGTCAAGCCGCGGGCGGGCCCGTTTGTTCCGGATCGGGGACCGGAGATCGTGGGGCGCTGGGGTGTGCAGCGCCGGGTCGTGCGCTGCGTTGGCAGCTCCTGGTCGTGTGCTGTGGTCGTGCAGCGCCTGGACGCACTTCGGGCGGCACCGGATGTGGTGCCGCCCGAAGTGTCAGGTGCGTTGCAGCGTCAGGTCAGTGCCCGAAGTTGCCGCGGTAGTACTCGTAGACCCAGCCGACCAGGGTGACCGCCACCAGGGCGAGTCCGATCGGGACGATCCACAGCCCGGCTGCGACACCGAGGAAGCAGACGGCGACCGCTGCTGCCAGCAGGATGGGCCACCACGACCACGGGCTGAAGTGCCCGAGCTCGGCGTCGCCGTCCTCGATGTTGGCGTCGGGGCGGTCCTCGGGCAGCACGCCGCCCTGGGACGCCATGACCTTGCCGAGGTAGAAGGCGATGAACGCGGACATGATGCCGGTCAGGCCGATGGCCACGGTGCCGACCCACTCCGGGTGACCGTAGTAGAGCAGCGCCCAGATCGTGTACGCGGCGTCCGCGAGGATGAAGAACCCGAAGAGGATCCAGAACAGGTTGGTGTTCGCGCGCATCGGCTTACTTCACCTCGCCCTTCGCGGCGTCGTAGGTCGGGGCATCCGGGGCGTCCTTCGCGGGGCCGACACCGATCGGCACACCTGCCTCGGGGTGGTTCAGGTCGAAGGCCGGGGACTCGGAACGGATCCGAGGGATCGACGTGAAGTTGTGGCGGGGCGGCGGGCAGCTGGTGGCCCACTCGAGCGAGCGGCCGTAGCCCCACGGGTCGTTCACGGCGACCTTCGGTGCGTTCCGGGCCGTCACGTAGACGTTGAAGATGAACGGCAGGAACGAGATCGCGAGGATCATCGAGCCGATCGTCGACAGCTGGTTCATCCAGGTGAAGCCGTCGTTCGGCAGGTAGGTCGCGTAACGACGCGGCATGCCGATGACGCCCAACCAGTGCTGGATGAGGAACGTGGTGTGGAACCCGATGAACAGGAGCCAGAAGTGGATCTTGCCGAGACGCTCGTTGAGCATCTTGCCCGTCCACTTCGGCCACCAGAAGTAGAAGCCGGAGAACATCGCGAAGACGACGGTGCCGAAGACCACGTAGTGGAAGTGCGCCACGACGAAGTACGAGTCGGACACGTGGAAGTCGAGCGGCGGCGACGCCAGGATCACACCGGTGAGGCCACCGAACGTGAACGTGATGAGGAAGCCGACGGCCCAGAGCAGCGGGGTCTCGAAGGTCACCGAGCCGCGCCACATGGTGCCGACCCAGTTGAAGATCTTCACGCCGGTCGGGACCGCGATGAGCATCGTCATGAGCGAGAACCAGGGCAGCAGGACGCCACCCGTGACGTACATGTGGTGCGCCCAGACCGTGACCGACAGGGCCGCGATCGCGATGGTCGCGTAGACGAGGGTCTTGTACCCGAAGATCGGCTTGCGGCTGAAGACCGGGAAGACCTCGGACACGATGCCGAAGAACGGCAGCGCGATGATGTACACCTCGGGGTGCCCGAAGAACCAGAACAGGTGCTGCCAGAGCAGCGCACCGCCGTTGGCCGGGTTGAAGATCTGCGCGTCGAACACCCGGTCGAGCCCGAGGCCGAACAGCGCGGTGGCGAGCACCGGGAAGGCCATCAGGACGAGCAGCGCCGTCACGAGGGTGTTCCAGGTGAAGATCGACATGCGGAACATCGTCAGACCCGGGGCACGCATCGTGATGATGGTGGTGATGAAGTTCACCGCGCCGAGGATCGTCGAGAAGCCGGTCATGCCGAGTCCGAAGACCCAGAGTGTGCCGCCGAGCCCTGGTGTGAACGTCGTGTCACTCAGTGGCGCGTAGGCGAACCAGCCGAACGAGGCCGCACCCTGCGGGGTGAGGAAGCCGCCGACCGCGATGAGCGAGCCGAACAGGTAGAGCCAGAACGCGAAGCCGTTGAGTCGCGGGAAGGCGACGTCGGGAGCACCGATCTGGAGCGGCATGATCGCGTTCGCGAAACCCGAGAAGAGCGGCGTCGCGAACATCAGCAGCATGATCGTGCCGTGCATCGTGAAGAGCTGGTTGTACTGCTCCTTCGTCGCGACCACGTGCAGGCCGGGCTCGAACAGCTGGGCACGGATGACCAGGGCCATCACACCCGCGAGCAGGAAGAAGACGAAGGACGCGATCAGGTACATGTACCCGATGGTCTTGTGGTCGGTGGAGGTGATCCACCGGACGATGATGTTGCCCTTCCGGCCCACCTTCGACGCCTGGAAGTCCGGCGAAGCAGTCTGGGTCGGTTGGCCGACGAAAGACGTTGTCATCTGACGAGCCCCTACTTGTTCTCGCTGGACGCCTCGACCGGCGCCTTGTTGTTCGGTTCGTTCGTGTTGGTGTTGTACTCGTCACCGAGGAGCCCGACCTTGCCCTGGTCCTTCAGGGTGTCGAGGTAGTCCTGGTACTGCGCCGGCGTGACGACCTTCACCTGGAAGAGCATCAGCGAGTGGTACTCACCGCAGAGTTCCGCGCACTTGCCCTGGTACGTCCCGAGCTTCTCCGGGATGAAGTACTCCCAGTTCGTCTTGCCGGGGAGCATGTCCTTCTTGTACAGGAAGTCGATGATCCAGAAGGAGTGGTCGACGTCGCGCGAGGAGAGCTCGATCGCGACCTTCTTGCCCTGCGGCAGGTAGAGGGTCGGCAGCTGCGACTCGTCGATGGCGCCCTTGGCGTTCTCTTCTTCCTGGGCCTGGATGCCCTGGTAGTAGACGCTGTCCTCGGGGTTGTCCTTGTTGATGTAGTTGAAGTCCCACGCCCAGCGCTTGCCGTACACGTGCACGGTGGCGTCGGGGTCGTCGAACGGCTTCTCGATCGCGGCCTGGTCCTTCGCGGTGAAGGCGAAGAAGCCCAGCACGAGGATGAGCGGCACGATCGTGTAGAAGATCTCGAGCGGCATGTTGTAGCGCATCTGCACGGGCAGGCCGGTCTGGCCCTTCCGGCGGCGGTACACGATGGCGGCCCAGATGATCAGGCCCCAGACGATGAGACCGACGGCGAGGAGCACCACCCAGCTGGTGGTCCACAGGCCGACGATGCGGCTCGTGTGGTTGGTGACGTCCTTCGTCTCCTCCGTGCCGGGGAGCCATCCGTTCATCTGCTGCTGCGTGCAGCCAGCCAGTGCGATGACCAGACCGACGGCCACCGGGACGGCCGCCCAACGTATACGGCGATTCGAACGCACTGTTACCTCTCGCAAAAGACGTGAGCCCGGAGCCGAACCCGCCGAGCCGCACGAAGGCGACACTTGGCTGGCTCCCAGCTTGATTGGAACACTCCTAGCTTACTCGCAGCTCGGTACCGCTCGCGCACACCCGACACGCTCATCGCCGCGATCCGCACTCCTGACCGGCCGTTTTCCCCGGTCACACTGCGACCGCATCCCCCGACGAACGCGAGCGGGGAGCGACCGTGTCGGTCGCTCCCCGCTCGCGTGTCGGATCGGCTGGTGATCAGTGGAAGCTGTCACCGCACGCGCAGCTGCCCTGCGCGTTCGGGTTGTCGATCGTGAAGCCCTGCTTCTGGATGGTGTCCTCGAAGTCGATCGTCGCGCCGTCGAGGTACGGGACGCTCATCTTGTCGACGACGACCTCGACCCCGTCGAACTCGGCGGTGACGTCACCGTCGAGCAGGCGCTCGTCGAAGTACAGCTGGTAGATCAGACCCGAGCAGCCCCCGGGCTGGACGGCGAGGCGCAGGCGCAGGTCGTCGCGGCCCTCCTGCTCGAGGAGACTCGCCACCTTGCCGGCCGCGGCGTCGCTCAGGAGGACGCCGTGCGAGGCCGCCTCGGTCACCGGTGCGTCGGTGGTGATGGTGTCGCTCATCGCGCGTCTCCCTCCGGGCGGTGCGGTTCACCGCGCCTGGCGTCGATTGTAAGCACCGTCAGCTGCGCGTCGCGAGCCTGGCGAGCAGGATCGCCTCGGACGCGATGGCCCGGTGCAGGACGCCGAGGTGCTGCGACTCGTTCGGGCTGTGGGCGCGGGTGTCCGGGTCCTCCACCCCGGTGACCAGGATCTGGGCCTCCGGGAACTCCGCGGCGAGGTCCGAGACGAACGGGATCGAGCCGCCGATGCCCTGTTCGACCGCCTCGGCACCCCAGCCCTCGCGCATGGCCGTGCGGGCCTCCTGGACGGCCCAGCCGGCCGTGTCGACGAGGAAGCCGTCGCCGCTGTCCGGCTCGGAGATCTCCATGCGGGCACCGAAGGGCACGTGTGCCCGAAGGTGCCGCTCGACGGCCGCGTACGCCTCCGTGGCGGGCTGGCCGGGCGCGACCCGCACCGACACGCGGGCGGAGACGGTCGGCAGCAGCGTGTTGGAGGCGTTCGCGACGCTCGGCACGTCCATGCCGGTCACGGTGATCGACGGCTGGAACCACATGCGCGACAGGACCTCGCCGGTGCCGATCGGTCGGACGCCCTCGACCAGGGCCGCGTCCACGGCGAGCTCGTCGTCGGTCCGTGCCGGGACGTCGGCTTCGTACGAGGTGAGCCCGTCGACGGCGACCGAACCGGCGTCGTCGTGCAGCGACGCGAGCAGCTTGACCATCGGGATCATGGCGTCCGGCGCCGCTCCCCCGAACATCCCGCTGTGGCTGGCGTGTTCGAGGGTCGTCAGGGTGAGCTTGAAGGTGACGTTGCCGCGGAGCGAGACCGTGATCGACGGCACGTCCACCGACCAGTTGTCACTGTCGGCGACCACGATGACGTCGGCTGCCAGGCGCTCCTTCTGGTCGGCGAGGAAGGTGCGGAAGGACCGGGAGCCGAACTCCTCCTCGCCCTCGACGAACAGGACGACACCGAGGTCGAGGTCGTCGCCGAACTGCGCGTGGATCGCTCGGAGTGACGCGATGTGGGTCATCACACCGGCCTTGTCGTCCGAGGCGCCGCGACCGTACAGCCGGTCACCGCGGAGGGTCGGCTCGAACGGCGGCGTCTCCCACAGGGCGTCGTCGCCCTGCGGCTGCACGTCGTGGTGGGCGTAGAGCATGACGGTCGGCTTGCCGTTCCGGGCCGGGCGGACGGCGAGCACGGCGGGCTGACCGAGCTCGAGCGGTTCGTCGTCGCTGATCGCCGAACGGATGATCTCCACCTGGTCCTCGGCGAAGACCCCGGTGCTCAGCGCCAGGTCCGCCACGGCACGCGCGCTCGCGAGCACGTGCGACTCGTCGAACGCCGACCACGACACCGACGGGATCCGCACCAGCGCGGACAGATCGGCGATCGTCGTGGGCAGTGCACCCTGCACCTGTTCGCGCAGGGCGTCGAGGAGAGCGGGGTCGGTCGCGGAGCTGGGCTGTGCGGTGTCGGTCATGCCCGGTAATCTAGAGGACGATCCCGCACGCACAACGCCGTTAGGAACGCACCGTGGCGAAGGCAGCCCCCAAGACCAACACGACCGTGAACCCCACCGAGGAAGAACTCCTCGAGCAGGGCAAGGGCCGCCCGACGCCGTCCCGCCGTGAGCGCGAGGCAGCGAACCGCCGCCCCCTCGTCGGCAACACGCCGGTCGACAAGAAGGCCGCCCGCGCGCGTCTCAACTCCGACCGCGAGCGTGCCCGCGTCGGCATGGCCAACGGCGAGGAGCGCTACCTGCCGGCGAAGGACCGCGGTGAGCAGCGTCGCTTCGTCCGCAACTGGATCGACGCGCGCTGGAACGTCGGCGAGATCATGATGCCGGTGCTCGTGCTGTTCCTGATCGTCGGGTTCGCCGCTTCGCAGACCGCGATCGCCTCGTACTCGCTCCTGCTCGTGTGGGCGTTCGTGGCCCTGTTCGTGATCGACTGCGTGGTCCTCTGGCTGTCGATGCGTCGCAAGCTCACCACCAAGTTCGGCGAGATGCAGCGCGGCACGTTCCTCTACATCCTGACGCGGGCGTGGCAGCTGCGGTTCCTGCGCCTGCCGAAGCCCCAGGTCAAGCGCGGGCAGTACCCCGCCCTCTGACCCCAGCGTCGCTGTCCGAAGCGCCGTCCGGCCTGGCCGGGTGGCGCTTCGTCGTTCCGGCGTACGCGCGCTGCGCGGCGAGGTTCCACGACTCGCCGCGTGCGCGCCGCCGAGGTTCCACAGACGGCCCGCCCGCGCGCCGAGGTTCCGAAATCTCGGACACTCAGCGGCCGCGGCC
Organism: Curtobacterium sp. PhB146; assembly: GCF_004342995.1. Taxonomy (NCBI): domain Bacteria; kingdom Bacillati; phylum Actinomycetota; class Actinomycetes; order Micrococcales; family Microbacteriaceae; genus Curtobacterium; species Curtobacterium sp. PhB146. The sequence goes on from NZ_SMBN01000004.1 coordinate 300,718, forward strand.
GGGCGTGGCCACGCACCGGCGGACGGGAGGCCCGTGGCGGGACCGCACCGGGCCTCCCGTCCCAGGGGTGGTCGGCGAGGTTCCACGACTCGCCGCGTGCGCGTCGCCGAGGTTCCAGAGACGGCCGCTGAGGGCCGCGAGATGCCGAGATTTCGGAACCTGGAGGGCGCCGGGCAGGAAGTCCGGGACGGGACAACGCGTACGCGCCCGCCCGCGCGCTCAGCGCGCGGCGCGGCGCAGCCGCTTGCGGCGCAAGCGGTTGATGCGCGTGGCCCAGCTCGGCCCTTCGTAGAGGAACGCCGTGTAGCCCTGCACCAGGGTGGCCCCGGCGTCGATGCGGTCCTGCACGTCCTGCTCGGTCGTCACCCCGCCGACGGCGATGACGCAGAACTCGGCGGGCACCGCGGCACGGACCCGACGCAGCACCTCGAGGGAGCGCGCGGCCACGGGAGCGCCGGAGAGTCCCCCGGCACCCATCGCCTCGACGTCGGCCGGGTCCGCGGTGAGCCCCTCACGGGAGATCGTCGTGTTGTTGGCGATGATGCCCGACAGCCCGAGTGACACCGCGAGGCCGGCGATGGCGTCGACCTGCTCGTGGGTCAGGTCCGGCGCGATCTTCACCAGCACGGGCGTGTCACCGGCGGCGTCGCGGACGGCGGACAGCAGCGGTCGGAGCTGGTCGAGTTCCTGCAGGCCGCGCAGGCCGGGCGTGTTCGGTGAGCTGACGTTGACCGCCAGGTAGTCCGCGAACGGCGCGAGGCGACGTGTCGACTCGAGGTAGTCGTCGATGGCGTCCTCGACGGCGACGACCCGGCTCTTGCCGATGTTCACGCCGATGACCGGGCGACCCGGGTTGCGTCGGGCGCGCTCGAGCCGGCGGGCAGCAGCACCGGCGCCGTGGTTGTTGAAGCCCATCCGGTTGATGAGGGCGCGGTCCTCGATGAGACGGAACAGGCGCGGACGCTCGTTGCCGGGCTGGGGCTTCGCCGTGATCGTGCCGACCTCGACGTGACCGAAGCCGAGCAGGCCGAGGCCACCGATGCCGCGGGCATCCTTGTCGAACCCGGCGGCGAGGCCGAAGCGCGACGGGAAGTGGATGCCCATCGTCGTGATGCCGTCAGCAGCTGCCGGGCGGGAGTACCGCTCGACCAGACCGCCGACGAACGGGACGTGGGGCAGCGCCTTGATGACGGCGAACGCCAGGTGGTGGGCCCGCTCGGGGTCCATCTTGGCGAAGACCGACCGGAAGACGACGGCGTACCCGGACCGGACCAGGCCTTCCGCGACCCCGCTCACGCGCCGGCACCCGCCGGCGAGCCGGCGGCACCCGAAGGCGCGCCCGCAGCGTGGTGGTCACGGCGGAGCTGGCTGATGGCGTCCTCGAAGTCCTCGAGCGAGTCGAAGGCCTGGTAGACGCTGGCGAACCGCAGGTACGCGACCTCGTCCAGCTCACGGAGCGGCGCGAGGATCGCGAGACCGATGTCGTTCGCGTCGATCTGGCTCGAGCCGGACGACCGCACGGTCTCCTCGACGCGCTGCGCGAGCACGGCCAGGTCCCCGTCGGTGACCGGGCGCCCCTGGCAGGCCTTGCGCACGCCGGAGACGATCTTGTCGCGGCTGAACGGTTCGGTGACGCCGTTGCGCTTGACGACGTTGAGCGACGCGGTCTCGGTGGTCGAGAAGCGTCGTCCGCAGTTCGGGCACTGTCGACGGCGGCGGATGGAGGTTCCGTCGTCGCTCGTCCGTGAGTCGACGACGCGGGAGTCCGGGTGGCGGCAGAAAGGGCAGAACATGTCGTCGCCCAGGCTATCGGTTCGTGCGCTCCGTCACGGCGGCGCCGTGCGCGGGGAGCTGCTCCTCGGTCGACAGCGCGACGATGTGCGCGGCGACCTCGTCGAGCGCCGACGCCGAGTACCGGATGACCTGCTGCGGCCGCAGGAACGTGGACGCGGACAGCCCGGAACCGAAGCGCGCCTGGCCGCCGGTGGGCAGCACGTGGTTCGACCCGGCCAGGTAGTCCCCCAGACTGACGGGCGTGCTCGGCCCGACGAACACCGCTCCGGCGGCGTCGATGTCGGCGAGCACCGCGTCGTCGTCGGCCGTCTGGATCTCGAGGTGCTCCGGCCCGTACGCGTTGCTCACGGTCGCGGCGTCGGCGAGCGAGTCCACCAGCACGATCGCGGACTGCGGTCCGTCCAGGGCGGTCTGGAGGCGCGCAGCCGTCCCGAGCACCGCCGTGCGTTCCGGGATGGCGGCTTCGACCGCATCGGCGAACGTCGCCGACGTCGTCACCAGCACACTGCCGGCCTGCTCGTCGTGCTCGGCCTGGCTGATGAGGTCGGCAGCGACGAACCCGGGGTCGGCGGTCTCGTCGGCGATCACGAGGATCTCGGTCGCGCCGGCCTCGGCGTCGATGCCGACGACACCGCGCACCAGGCGCTTCGCGGCGGCGACGTAGTTGTTGCCAGGACCGGTGACCAGGTCGACGGGCTCGAGGTCGATCGCGGGGACGCCGTACGCCAGCGCGCCGATCGCCCCGGCACCGCCCATCGCGTAGACCTCGTCGATGCCGAGCAGTCCGGCCGCGGCCAGGATCGTCGGGTGGACCGCACCGCCGTGGTCGCGCTGCGGCGGGGACACGAGCGCGATCGACCGGACCCCGGCGACCTGGGCGGGCACGACGTTCATGACGACGCTCGACGGGTAGACGGCCTTGCCACCGGGCACGTAGAGGCCGACGCGGCGCATCGGCTGCCAGCGCTGGTGCACCTCGGCGCCGTCGGCGAGCGTGGTGACGGAGCCGGCCGGCACCTGTGCGGCGCTGGCGGCTCGGACGCGGCGGATGGCTTCGTCGAGCGCTTCCCGCAGTTCGGGGGTCAGCCCGGCGACGGCTGCCGCGATCTCGGCGACCGGCACCCGGACGTTCGCCGGGGCGCCGCCGTCGAAGCGTTCGGCCTGGTCGTGCAGTGCGTCCGCTCCGCGGTGTCGGACGTCCTCGACCAGCTCGCGGGCGGCGTCGACCGCGTACGAGACGTCACCCACGGCGCGCGGCATGAGTCGGAGGAGTTCGGCACGGGCGGGCAGGCCGCCACGGAGGTCGATTCGCTGCATCATCAGGGGACAAGCCTACCGAGGTGCTCCCCCACGCCCAGTAACGTGAGGGTCGATGAACTTCGAGAAGGCACGGCGCCTCGTCAGCGACCTCGTCCGGGTGAACGAGCGGTACGCGCGGGACGGCCACTACCGCAACGACGTCCGCGAACGGCTCGGGCGCACGGTGTCCCGCGTGGACGTCGGCGTGGCCCGGCGCGAGCGTGACTGCGCACCACTGGCTGCCCGACCGTTCGAGGGGCTGGTCGAGACGAGCCTCGCCCTGGCGGGCATCCGGACGGTCGACCGGGAGCCCGAGGTCGTGCTCGTCGTCGACGAGCTCCGCGAGGGCGCGGCGTTCGCCGGGGTGCAGACGGCGCTGGCCGTCGCGATCTCGCTCGGCGCACGCCTGGGCCGGTCGGTCCGGGTCGTCATGGTCCGCTGGACCACGCCCGGCAACAGTGCGGCCGCGGCCGAGGCGCTCGTGGCGGACCGGTTCCCGGAGTCGCGGGTCGACGGCCGCCCGGGGGTCCGCGTGGTCCGACGCGAGGACGTCCTGGACACCGAGTTCGGCCGCGACGACGTCTGGATCGCCACGCACTGGAAGACCGCGCACCCGATCGACGTCGCCGTGACCGCCGGGGTCGTCCCGCGCGACCGGGTGGTGTACCTGGTGCAGGACTACGAGCCCGGCTTCAGCCCGTGGTCGACCGAGTACGCCGTCGCCGCCTCGACCTACCGCGCCGGCTTCCGGGTGCTCGTCAACTCGGAGCCCCTGCGGAAGTACCTGGCCGACGTCGAGGACCTGGACGTGCCGGCGGAGCGGACCTTCGCACCGCACCTGGACGTCGAGCTGCTCGAACGCGTCGCCACGGCCCGACGGCACGAGGACGTCGTCCGGGTGCTGTTCTACGGCCGCCCGAGCAAGCACCGCAACCTGTTCCGGCTCGGTGTCGCCGCCCTGCGTGTCGCGGTGCAGGAGCTCGCGGCCGACGGGATCCGGGTGGAGTTCCACTCGGCCGGCGAGCAGCACGGCGACGTCGAGCTCGACGGCGGCAGGGGCGACGTCAAGCTCGTGAGCCACGGCACGATGCCCTGGGACGACTACTTCCGCTTCATCGCCTCGACCAACGTCGTGCTCTCGCTGCAGCACAGTCCGCACCCGAGCCACCCGCCGTTCGACGGCGCGATCTCCGGCGCCCGCGTGGTCACGAACGAGTTCCGCGGCACCCGTGCGCACCTGCACCCCAACCTGACGGCCGTGCCCGCCGACGCCCGGTCGCTCGGCCTGGCCGTCGCCGACGCCGTCCGCCGTGCCACGGCCGAGGGCCCCACCGGCTTCGCCCCGCTCGCCGAGCACGCGCTCGGCGGTCCGCTCGACGCGGCCGTCGACGCACTCGCGAACGCGCTCGAGCACGACAGCCACGACAGTCGCGACAGCCACGACGAGCACGACGACCAGCACCACCACGAGGAGTCCACCCGATGACCCGTACCACCCTCGTCGTCGTCCCCGTCTACGGAGACCTCGAGTCCCTGCTGCGCTGCGTGGACGGACTCGTCGAGCACCTCGACACGTCCGTGCACCGGGTGCTGCTCGTCAACGACTGCGGCCCCGACGCCGACGCGATCGAACGCGCCCTGCTCGAGCGGATCGACGGCCGACCGGGGTTCCGGTACGAGCGCAACGACCGCAACCTCGGGTTCGTCGGCACGTGCAACCGCGCCGTCCTCGAGCTCGACCGCGGCACCGGCGACACAGACACCGGCACCGGCTCCGGCTCCGGCACCACAGGAGAGGCCGTCCTGCTGCTCAACAGCGACGCCGTACCCACCGCGGGCTTCCTGGACGCCATGCTCGACGTGCTCGACGAGGACCGCACCGGCGTCGTCACCGCACGGAGCGACAACGCCACGATCGCGAGCATCCCGTACCGCCTGACCAACCGGGGTGCCGCACGCACCGAGGAGCGCACGCGGGCCGTCTGGGGCGCGGTCGCCCCGCTCCTGCCGGTCTCGCAGGTCCTGCCCGTCGCGATGGGCTTCTGCTTCCTCACCCGCCGCGAGCTGGTCACCGAGCACGGGTTGTTCGACGACGCCTTCACCCCCGGGTACGGCGAGGAGAACGACTACTGCCTGCGCCTCGCCGAGCACGGCTGGACGTCGCGGATCGCGAACCGCGCGCTGGTCCTGCACGCCGGCGGCAAGAGCTTCTCGGGCAACCGCAACGCCCTCCGCGCCGCGCACCAGCGCGAACTCGAGCGCCGCTACCCGTTCCTGCCGGACGCCGTCGCCGCCTACCAGCGGCACGGCTCGACGGCGACGGAGCGCTTCGCCGACGCCCTGGTGCCCGCTGGTCCCCCACCCCGCCTCGCCGTCGACCTGCGGCACGTCGAGGACGCCGGTGGCCTGGTCCGCGAGATCGACGCGGCCTTCGCGGACGGCTTCGACCTGGAGGCCCGGCTCGCCCCCGGCACGTCGGCCCCCGGTGGGTGGACGGTCACCTCCGACGCCCCGAACCCGGACGACCTCGTCACCGTCACGGTCCTCGTGGACCCCACACCCGCCGAGGTCGTCGCCGCCAACCGACGGTCGCTGGAGCTCGTGGTCGTGCGGTCCGCGCCGACCGCCCTGCCGTGGTCGTCCCCGGCGCACCGAGCCGGAGCCGACCAGGTCGCCGTGCTGCTGGACCCGCACGTCGTCGCCACGACCCGCGGCGGACTCGTCGCGGCGCGGGAGCAGCTCGACCGTCGCCTGACCGCGCCGCTCGCGTCGCGTTCCGAGGCCCTCGAGGGCCGATGGGCAGCGCTCCTCTCCCTCGACCTCACCGCCGCCGAGGTCGCGGCGGGGAACGCCTCCGAGGAGGTCACCCGGCTCCGCCGCGAGCTCGACGACCTGCGCGCGAGCCGCTCCTTCCGCACCGGCCAGGCGATCGCCAAGGTCGCCGCACGGCTGCCGGGTCGCCGCTGATGGCCGAGGCGAAGGGCCTCGGCCGCGTCGCGCGACGCCTGGCACGCCCGTTCCGTGGCCCCGAGAAGCCGTTGACCGTCACGGACCGGCTCGACCGCTGGGCCCGGCGGATCGCCGAGTTCGGTGTGCTCGACCGCGCGTACTTCGAGGCCCAGACCGGACGGACGTTCGACAGCGACGCCGACGCCATCGCGTTCTACGTGCACAACGACGGGCAGCGAGGACTCTCGCTGCACCCGCTCATCGAGCACGAGTGGATGCGCGAACACCAGCCCGTCCCGGCGATGTCCTGGTACGACGCCCTGCACCAGGAGGGCCCGGAGCTCTTCCAGACCGGACCCCTCTTCGACGCCGGAGTGTACGCCGCCTCGGTGCCGGAAGCCGACCGCCCGGCGTCCACGCTCGATGCGCTCCGCGACTTCCTGCGGGACGCGACCGACGCGACCACGCTCCCCGTGCCTCCCGGCCGCCGTGGCCACGCACCGACCTGGGGCGCCGCACGCGACGCAGCCGTCTCCGCTGCTCGCGCCTTCGCCGACGCGCAGCACCGGACCCGGCGCCGCTACCGGGCCACGTGGGACGGGCCCGACGTCGCCGAGGCGCTCGGCCGGTACCCGCGCGGTGTCGCGCGACGCGACGCGGAGCAACCGCTCGTGTCGATCGTGATGCCGGTGTACCGGCGCGCCGACGTGGTCGGTGCGGCGATCGCCTCGGTGCGCGCGCAGCAGCACGCGAACTGGGAGCTCCTCGTCGTCGACGACGGATCCGGTGACGAGACCGCCGAGGTCGTGCGCCGGATCGCCGCCGACGAACCGCGCGTCCGCCTGGTCGAGCGGGAGAACGGCGGGGCGGGAGCCGCGCGCAACACCGGACTCGCGGCGGTGCGCGGCGACTTCGTCGCGTTCCTCGACGCCGACAACACCTGGCGACCCGAGCACCTGTCCGCCGCACTCGCCGGGCTGCTCGAGACGGACGGCCCCGGCGTGCACACCGGCGTCCGGATGATCGGCGCGAACAACGCCGACGACTCCACCGCCCCCGCCGAGACGTACCGTGGCGAGGACGGCACGCTCGACGACCTGCTCGCCGGCAACTTCATCGACCTGAACGCGCTCGTCGTCCGTCGTGACGTCGCCGCTGCCGTCGGCCCGTTCGACGAGACCCTGCGCCGCTGGATCGACTGGGAGTGGCTGCTGCGCATCGGGAAGCGCTCCGGCGTGCCCGCGTACGTGCCCGTCATCGGCGTCGACTACGACAACGTCCGCGACCCCCGACGCGTCTCCTCCGCACAGCCCGCATCGTGGCAGGAGGTCGCCCTCGCCCGCCACCGCATCGACTGGGACGCCCTGGCCGAGGCCGCCCCGGCGCGCGACGCCGGACTCGTCTCCGTCGTCGTGCCGGTGTTCCGCGACTGGACGATGACCCGGCGCGCCGTGGACGCCGTGCTGCACGCCGCCGACCACGAGGGCGACCGGGTCGAGGTGGTCCTGGTCGACAACGGCTCACCGCGCTCGGTCTCCGCCGTGCTCGGCACCTGGTTCGGCGACGAACCGCGGGTCCTGCTGCAGCGCGAGGACCGCAACCGGAACTTCGGGCTGGGCAGCGACCTCGGCCTGGCCCGGTCCACCGGCGGCACCGTCGTCATGCTCAACAACGACACCGAGGTCACGACCGGATGGCTGCGGCCGCTGGTGTCCGCGCTGGAGGACCCATCGGTGCTGGGTGCGCAACCGCTGCTCGTGTACCCGGACGGGGTCGTGCAGGCAGCGGGCACGGTGTTCGGCGGGGACAAGGTGCTGCCCTGGCACTTCCTCGGCGACCACCCGAGGTACGACGCTTCGCGGGCGTTGGCGGGTGCCGGGACCGACTCCAACCGGTTGGGTGCTGCCGGTGGTCGCCGCTTCTCGGCGATCACCGCTGCTGCCGCTGCGTTCCGGGCCGCCGACCTGATCCGCTGGCACGGGTTCGACCCGGTGTTCGCGAACGGGCTCGAGGACGTCGACCTGTGTCTGCGGGCCCTCGCTGCGTCACCGGACGGCTCGGCCTTCGCCGTGGTGCCGTCGTCGGTCGTCGTGCACCACGAGAGCCGCACCCCCGGTCGCGACGACGCCCGGGTCGACAACCGGCGGGTGTTCGACGAGCGCTGGCGTGGGCGGTACCCGGCGGCGGACGCCGGAGCGCACTACGAAGCGGCCGGGCTGCGGTGGCTCGGTGTCGAGCCGGGGTTGCCGAAGGGGCACGCCGTGATGGTGCGGTCGTCGCGGCCGGTCGTCGTCCGGGACCTCGCCGGTGCTGCTGGCGCTGACGGCGGTTCCGGCGCTGCCGGTCTTCGGGTCGCGGTCAAGCACGACGGGACTCGGGCGGCAGACGTCACCGCGCTGGTGACCTCGCTCGAGGCGGTCGGTCACGCCGTGCAGGTCGACCTGCCGACGTCCTGGTACCGGGGGTCGAGCGGACTCGACGAGGTCACGGTGCTGGTCAGCGGCCGCGCGGGATCGGACGTCTCGTCGTTCGTGCCGCAGCCGGGCGCGCGGAACGTCGTGTGGCTCGCGGCGGGGCAGGTCGTGGCGGACGGGGACTTCGCCGAGGTGGTGCCGGCCGGTGCCGGTGCCGATCAGGTCATCCGGACGCTCTGACCCGAGGCTTCGTCGCGTCCCAGGCGGATTCTTCGGGGTCGTTCACCGGCTTCCGAGGCGATCGCTCCCCGTTGTTCACCTTCGGCGCGCAGCATGGTGGCATGTCGCTCATCTCAGACGTCGTGCGGTCGACCTTCACGACCAAGTGCTCGGTGTGCGGTGCAGTCATCCTGAAGCGCGATGCGCTCGACCACGAGGGCCAGGCGTTCTGCTCGGTCCTGCACGAGGCCGAGTTCATCGTCGCCACGCTCGACTGACGCCACCCCGCTCTCCGGCCGAGTCCCAGTAGGATCGGTCGGTGCCCGATCGCCTCCTCGCGGTGTTCCCTGCCTACCGCGACAACCCGTACCTCAACCTCATGCTGCTGGCCCCGCGGGCACGCGGCTGGAACGTCCTCGAGAGCCTGCGTCTGGAGCAGCTCGAGCAGCACCTCGGCCGGCTCGGTACCGGCGACGTCTTCCACATGCACTGGACGTCCCCGATCGTGCAGCGACACGACGACGACCTCGACGAAGCGCAGGCGCGGCTCGATCGCTTCCGCGCCGCCGTCGACGCGGCGCGCACACGCGGAGCACGTCTCGTCTGGACCATCCACAACGTCCTCCCCCACGATGCACGGCACCTCGAGCTCGAACTCGACCTGAACCGCTACCTGGCCGGCGCCGCAGACGTCGTCCACGTGATGAACAGGGACACGCCCGCGGCCGTGTCCTCGTACTACGAGCTCGACCCGGCAACGGTCGTGCACCTCCCGCACCCGAGCTACCAGGGCGTGTACCCGGACTCGGTGTCGCGCGAGGAAGCGCGTGCGTCGCTCGGACTCACTGACCTCGACCACGCCGTCCTCGCCTTCGGCCAGATGCGCCCGTACAAGGGCATCGACGTCCTGGTCGAAGCCGTGCGTCGGACGAAGCCGTCCGAGCGGCCAGTGCTCCTGCTGGCCGGCCGGACCACGTCCGACGACCGTGACGAGATCGACCGGCTGCTCGGCGACGACGTGCGTGCAGTGCGCGAGCACGATCAGGTCGAGGACATCGACGTCCAGCGGTGGTTCCGAGCGGCAGACACTGCAGTGTTCCTTTACCGGCGGGTGCTCAACTCGGGGGTCCTGCACCTCGCCGCGTCGTTCGGCGTGCCGTCGGTCCTGCCGGACGAGCCGCACCTGCGTGCCGAGTTCGGCGATGAGGCGTGGGTCAGGTGGTTCAACGCCGGCGATGCCGCGGAGTCCTTGCGCGTGGCGCTGGCGGTGCCTGCCCCGGGTGTTGCCGAGGCCGCGGAGTTCAGCCGGCGGCTGGCGCCGTTCGCATTATCGCGGCGGTACGCGGAGTTGCTGGACGCCGTTCAACGCTGAGGAAGCAGAGCCGCTTCGCCGCTCCGGACCACAGACTCAGGAGAGCTCGCGGGCTCAATGTCATGACTAAGACGGCCTTTCGGCTTCTCGTCCTTCGCTAGCGCGGCCTCCGCAAAGCTCGTCTGAGCAACGCGCCGAACCCCCGAGGCTTCCGAACTCGCCTGTCCACGAGGAACCGCCATCCATCTCTCCGGTCAGCCAGCGGTTGCAAAATGAACTGATCGTCAATGGGGGGCAAGGGCATCCGCGCAGTCACCACCGGGAACTCTTCTGACACCCCCGCTGCCTGAGCCGTTACCGTCCAGCGACCATTTCTGAGCTGCGCCGCATCCAGGGTCACGCTCCATGAACCCGTCGTGACGTCAATAGGCACGAACACAACATCAGGTCCGGACCGAAGGACGAATGTCATTGCCACCTCCAGCTTCGCCCGACCGCCTATTTGCAATCCGCGCTCGGTCGGACGAGCGACGTCGACGACCAGGGGCACGACATGACGAAGTCGCGACACGGTCAGGACCTCACCGACAGCGCTTCGGGCGAGAGCGTCCGCCATCGCAGAAGCGAGCCCGGGAACCGGCTTGGTGGCCGGGAGCTTCGCGAAATCCTGCACTGCATCAGTGAGCTGGGCCAGAGGGACGTCTTCTGCCACGTTCACTAGGACGGGAAGGAGGCCCTCCAGGATCAGTGCTTCCAGCTCCAAGTACTTGGTCGGCTCGGCCCCCAGTACGGCCATCGCAGAATGCCACGAGACAAGGCGAGTCGACGCGTCGTCAGAGCCGGCCCCGGCCGCGAAACTGGCAGCGACGGACCATCGGTCCGCGAGCATGAGACCCCAGAGTGCACGGCGAGACGGAGCAGCCTGCCCTACCGCGGCCAGGGGTACTACGTCGAACAGTGCGTCAAGAGCGCTTCTCACCAGCTTGATGTCCGCCGACGACGGATTGGTGGCGACAAACCTCGCCAGATGCGCCCATCCGTCGGCGTCCGCCACTATCGTCGCGTGCTGTTCCCGAAGGGCCGGGCGGCGAGACACGAGGTGCGCGCAAGCAAGTTCCTGTTGGAGGTACCGAACGGTCGACGCAGCATCCGGGCGCTGAGAGATCGAGGATGCATCGCTGCGGTCTCTGTAGAGGTAGACCAGAGCTGACACGACGTCGACGTGCTCCGCCTCAACGAAGGCTCGGGTCATCGGCTCTATGTCTTCGACGCTTGGGATCTCCGGGAACCGCAGCCCCGTCCGGTCCCAGAAAGAACGCCGGAACATCCGATTCCAACACGCGCGGCCCGTCAGCAATTCGGGTCGATCGTCCGGGACGACGGCTGAACAGGGAGCCGTGAAAGCACCCCAGCGACCGGTCGGGCTCCATGTCGCCGTTGGAGAAAACTTGAGGTGGTCTCCGATCACCATGTCTGAGCCGCTGGCCACCAGCGACTCGAGCATTGTGCGATAGGCGCCGTCCGGGACGATGTCGTCTGAGTCCGCGAAGACGAGGTACTCGCCCACGGCTTCACCGGCACCTTCGTTCCGTGCTGCAGCAGCGGACTCAGCACCCGAACGGATGAGTCGTACTCGACTGTCACGCGCGGCGTACTCGGTCACCAGGTCGAGAGTTCGATCGGTGGACCCGTTGTCAATGACGAGAACCTCGAGCTGTTGTACGTCCTGCGCGAGAACGCTCTCGAGGAGCTCACCGATCCACAGCCCGCTGTTGCGCGCCGGCACCACAACGGAGATCGTCGGGGGCAAGGCTGGGGTCTCGGGACTCATCATCGCGATCCAGACGGTAGCAGCGATCGTGTGCTGCGACCGAGGTGAGGATCACTGGTATTCTCCTGAGGCGTTTTAGGGACGCCGCCCTGCCCACAACCCGATACGGAGCAACTCAGACGATGGCACAGAACCACCCCGCTAGCCGCTCTGACTCCCTCCGACCGCAGATCGCAGCGGTGATCGCGACCTACAACGTGGCGCCCTACCTCCCCGACTTTCTGGCGTCGCTCGCTGATCAGACCGGGGGGCTCCATCACGTCCAGTTGATCTTCGTGAACGACGGCTCGACCGACGACAGCGAGAAGATCATCCGGACCTGGATTGACGAGCAGCGAGTACTGGCCACCGTCCTCTCGCAACCGAACGGAGGCGTGGCCGCTGCTCGCAACGCAGGCCTGGAGATCGTCGACGCCGACTGGGTGACGTTCTGCGACCCTGACGATGTGCTCGCGAGTGACTACTTCAGCCAGGTCACAAAGTTTCTCGATATCTACCAAGACGAGTCAGTCTCGGTTGTCTGCACGCACCTGATGCCGTTCGACGAACGAACCGGGGAGCGAACGGACAGCCACCCGCTCCGGCACAAGTTCCAGAAGGGTTCGCGTGTCATCAACCTGCACGTCGAACCCACTGTCCACGTCAGCGCGGGCAACACCTTCTTGCGCACGTCGGCCATCGACGATCTCGGCCTCCGGTTCGACACTCGGATTCGTCCGAACTTCGAGGACGGCCACTTCATCGCAAGGTATCTTCTGGGCTCGAACACACATCGACTCGGTGTGGTGTCTTCGGCTAAGTACTACTACCGCACCCGAGGCAACGGCTCGTCTGCGACGCAGACCAGCTTCCTGATGGAAGACAAGTACACGACGCTCTTGCGGCACGGATTCCTCGCGCTTTTGCAAGAAGCGAGCCGGCAGCAATCTGTCCCGCGTTGGCTCGAGAACACGGTGCTGTACGACCTCTTCTGGTACTTCAAGAACGAATTGGCAATTAGGTCGCTCACGGCGGCGGCACCGAAGCACGTGTTCGATGAGTTCCATGAGCTGATGCGCGAAATCCTCGACCTCATCAGTGATGACGCAATCCGCACCTTCGACGCGATGGGCGTCGAGTTTGCGGTGAAGGAGACCTTCCTCAAGGGCTACCGGCCCGAGCCGCTTCGACCTGACTACGTCCGTTTGAATGACGTGGACGAGTCGCGGCAGGAAGTTCACCTGACGTACTGGTTCTCCGGGCCTGAGCCGACCGAGCACATCGTTGTCGACGACGAGGTGGTGGCCCCTCTATACGGCACGGTACAGGAGTACCAGTTCTATGGACGAACCCTGCTCAAGCGACGCCACCTCTGGATCCGTCGCGGGCTGCGCTCGTTGGTCCACCTTGATGGCTTGCAGGTTTCCGTCGTCCGCGGTGATCAATGGGGTCATGCAGAGTCGCTGACCTACAAGCAATTGAATCCAACAATCATCGGCCAGCGCCGTAGACACAAAGCGGAACTCGACCCATCGCAGAGCCTGACCCGCTACATGCGTTCAAGAGCAGGGAAGACGCTCCTGTCGTGGAGGCGCAATCTCGACAAGCAGAAGTTAACGAGCGATCTCACTGCGATCAAGTTCCATGCGCCATCAACTCGCAGGCGGTTCGAAGACGCATGGGTGTTCATGGATCGCAACACCGACGCAAATGACAACGCGGAACACCTCTACCGTTACGCGCGAGCGCACCACCCCGAGATTAACGCTTGGTTCGTCCTCGAACGTAAGTCCGAGGACTGGGACCGGCTCAAAGCAGAGGGCTTCCGTCTGGTGGCGTACGGGAGCGCCGAGTGGCGTCTGCTCATCCTGCACGCCGCGCACCTGGCCTCTTCGCACGCAGACGCTTACGTGGTGTCGCCCCTCGATGGCCGCCGCTACGGGAGGCCCCGCTTCAAGTATTCGTTCCTTCAGCACGGCATCACCCAGTACGACCTCTCCCGCTGGCTGAACATCAAACCGATCGCGTTGCTCGTGACCGGTACGAGGGCTGAGCAACGATCGATCGTCGAATCGAGCCCGTGGGTGTTCAGCGACCGAGAAGCGGTGCTGACCGGATTTCCCCGCCACGACGCACTCCTGAGGAAGCGCCAAGCCACGATCGAGTCCGACCGGGACGCGATCGTGATCATGCCGACATGGAGGCAGGGGATCGTGGGTGCCGCACTCAAGGGTTCGAACGAGCGCCTGCGGAACGACCGATTCATGGAGAGTGAGTACGCCCAGACCTATCTCCGCTTGCTCCACGACGAACGTCTCCGCACGATTGCGCAGACTGAGAGGCGCCGGATCGTGTTCATGCCGCACCCGAACATGCGGCCGTACCTCGCAGATTTCAAGCTCCCCCCGCACGTCGAGGTCCTCAGCTACCGCGACGCCGACGTACAACACGTCCTCGCCACCGCGAGCACAGTCCTCACCGACTACTCGTCAATCGCCTTCGAAGCGGCAGTCGTGGACGTTCCGGTCGTATACCTCCAGTTCGACGCTCACGAGTTCTTCAACGGCATGCATATCGGACGCCGAGGGTACTTCGAGTACGAACGAGACGGGTTTGGACCAGTCACCACAGACGTTGACAAGGCGGTCGACGCGATCGCCGACATAGCGTCGAACGGTTTCCGCGTTGCTCCCGAATACGAGCGGCGCACGAGCGAAGCGTTCCCGGTACGCGATGGACGTAACTGTGAACGTGTCATCGGCGCGATGAAGGCGCTGGACGGAGCACCTCGAATCGTCGAACTCGACGCTGTGCGACAAGTAGGGGTCCACGTTTGAACCACATGCTCTCGATCGCGAGGTCGCCGCGTTGGTCGAAGTAACTCCAAGACCCATTCCAGCGTTGGGCGGCCGATTCGCTGCGCTCGATGGCCTCCGGTTTTTCGCCGCGATCGCCGTCATGCTCTTCCACTACGCCGCGCACACCGACCGGTGGGGCATGTCGTTCCGAGACATCTCCGCTCCGCTCTTCAGCATCGCCAAATTCGGCTACTTCGGAGTTGACCTATTCTTCGTGATCAGCGGATTCGTGATCCTCATGAGCGCGTGGGGCCGTCCGCTCACTGCATTCGTGGCGTCGCGTACAGCACGCTTGTACCCGGCGTACTGGTTCGCGGTCTTGTTCACCGGAGGACTTCTACTCGCCACCGCGCCGCAGGATGTTTCAATCAAGCAGATATTCGTGAACCTGACGATGGGGCAATCAGCGTTCGGTGTGGAGCATGTGGATGGCGTCTACTGGACCCTCTGGATCGAGCTTCACTTCTATTTCCTAGTCGGACTGTTCTTTCTGGTCGGAATCACTCGCAACCGTATCCTGGTGTTCTGCGCAGTCTGGCCGATTGCGGCAGCACTCGCTGAATCCAGCGATGCGCATTTGCTTGCGACCATCCTGCAACCCACCTACGCACCACTCTTCGCCGGCGGGATGCTTATTTATCTACTCTCGCTTGACCGGCGGTCCACGATCACTTGGCTTCTCCTCGGTGCGAACGTCATCTGGGCAGTCCCGACAGCCGGCACAGACGCTGCTGCTGCCGTGGCACGGTTGACCGGAGCCGGCATGAACGATGTCGTCATGATGGCGATAACCGCGGTCTGCTTCTTGGCTGTCATGACGACCACCCTTACTCCGCTACGGCGGGTGGGCTGGAAATGGCTCACGATCGCAGGACTGTTGACCTACCCTCTTTATCTCGTCCACGAAGAGTTCGGTTGGGCCATCATCGGAGCACTCGCTCCGCACATGCCATGGGCGATCACGTTGAGTGTTGCGATACTCAGCAGCATCACACTTGCAATTGCGGTCCACATCGGTGTTGAACGGACATCTGCGAAGCGGCTCAGAAGGGCTGTGCAGTCTGCTCTTGACGCAATGACGCGCGCAGAGGAACGTCCAACACGACGCCGGGCGGCTGACCGGAGCTGAGGTGAAGCGCTGCCGGGCTGACCACCGATCGCTCAGACGGTCTCGTTGTACGCCTTGACGACGTCGTTCGTCTTGCCGATCATCTTCAGCTCGCCCTCGTTGAGCCAAGCCACCTCGTCGCACATGTCCTTGACCGTGCTCATCGAGTGGGAGACGAGGATGACGGTGCGGCCCTCGTCCTTCATCTCCTTGAACTTCGTCCGGCAGCGCTTCTGGAAGGTCGCGTCACCGACGGCGAGCACCTCGTCCACGACGAGCACGTCCGGGGTGACCGCGACCGCGACGGAGAACCCGAGTCGGACGTACATGCCCGAGGAGTAGTTCTTCACCGGCTGGTCGATGAAGTGGCCGACGCCGGAGAACGACACGATGTCGTCGAACTTCCGCGTGACCTCCTTGCGGCTCATCCCGAGGATCGAGCCGTTCAGGAACACGTTCTCGCGACCGGAGAGCTCGGGGTGGAACCCGGAACCGACCTCGAGCAGCGACGCCTGCTTGCCGCGGGCAGTGATCGAGCCCTCTTCCGGCCAGAGGATCTTCGCCAGGCACTTCAGCAGCGTGGACTTGCCGGACCCGTTCTTGCCGATCAGGCCGAAGGTCTTGCCCTGCGGGACCTCGAACGACACGTCCTTCAGTGCCCAGAAGTCCTCGTGCACGGACTTCTTGCCGCGCATGACCATGCTCTTCAGCGAGTCGTTTCGCTCGCTGTACATGCGGAATCGTTTCGACACGTGGTCGACGGTGACGGCAGCATCGCTCACAGCAGTTCAGCCAGCTTCTTCTCGTTGCGGGAGAACACGAAGTAGCCGAGTGCGAGCGAGGCGCATCCAGCGATGGCGCACGCGACCAGGTCGGTCCAGTTCGGGAGACGGTTGTCGTACATGAGGTTCCGGAAGACCTCGGAGAACCGCTCGATCGGGTTGAGCTTGTAGACGTGGATGATCCACGGGTGTCCGGCCTTGTTCGCGGCGTCCTCGACGAGCGACAGCGGGTAGATGATCGGCGACAGGTACATCCACATCTGCAGGCCGATGCCGACGAGGTGCTGCATGTCGCGGAAGTGCACGTTGATGATCGACAGGATCAGCCCGAGGCCGGCGGCGAACATGGCGAGGAACACCATCGTCAGCGCGATCAGCGGCAGGTAGATCCAGAAGTTCGAACCCGCGATCGCGAGGGCGATCAACAGCACACCCATCTCGACGAGCCACGTGAAGCCGAACGACCCGACGGCCGCGAGCGGCAGCGTCATCCGCGGGAAGTAGACCTTCTTGATCAGCGAGCCGTTGGCCACGATCGAGGTCATCCCCGAGTTGATGACGTTGCGCGCGAAGATCCACGGCAGCAGGCCGCACATGAGCCACAGCGGGTAGATGTTCAGTCCGCTGGGGTCACCGACCTCGAGACGCGCCCGGAAGATGAACGAGTACACGATCGTGTAGATCAGCATCGTCGCGAGTGGGTTGATCAGGGACCACAGCTGCCCGAAGACCGTGCGGCGGTACTTGCCCTTGACCTCGCGCGCAGTGAGGTTCATCAGCAACTCGCGCGACGACATGAGCTCGTTCAGGTACGTCATGCTTCGGGTGCAGGCTCCTCCGGGGCGCAACGGAGCGCTCCTCACAGGGATTCAGGGACGAGGCATTCTCGCACACTGGTTGCACAACGCACGTTCGACGCGGTGACACGGGCGCGGCGAGTGGCCAGAGAGCAAACGCTTGGAAAATCATTAGTAGAGTTGATGGGTGATCGTCAGCTTCGCCAACCACTCGACGGCGCCCGTCAACCTCGGCGGCGCGGAGCGGTCCCTCCTCCGGTTCGTCGAGGACTGGCTGGCGATCGACCCGACGATGACCCCGACCTTCGTCACGAAGGCCCCGAAGGGCAAGTTCATCGAGGCGCTCGACGACCGCGGCTGGTCCTACGACGCCCTGCGGTTCCGCGGGTGGGCGCTGCCGAGCCCACAGCCGGCTCCGGCCGCGGAACGTGCCGCGTTCGCCACCGTCGACTACGCCGCGGTGAACGCGATCATCCGTCTGTACGAGCGGCAGCGCCCGGACCTGGTGGTCACGAACACCCTCGTCGCACCGTGGGCGTCGTTCGCCGCCGCGGTCCTCGGGATCCCGCAGGCGTGGTTCGTCCGCGAGTACGGCGACCTCGACCACGGGCTGCAGTTCCAGACCGGGCGCGCGGGTGTCCTCGGCGACATCGGCCTGCTGTCCGGAGCCGTCGTCACAAACTCCGAGGCGATGCGCGAGCACCTGGCGCAGTACATCCCCGCCGACAAGCTCTCCGTCGCGTACCCGACGGTCGACACCGAGCGGCTCCTGGCCTCGAAGGACGAGAAGCCGGCGGTCGCACCGTTCCCGCAGGCCGAGCCCGGACTCCGGATCACGGTCCTCGGGCGTGTCGAGGAGTCGAAGGGGCAGCACCGGGTCGTGGACGCCCTCGGCGCGCTGCACGAACGTGGCGTCGCCGCGAGCGTGTGCTTCGTCGGCAGCTGGAAGCACCCCGGCGAGGACCAGCGCCTGACCGAGCGCGCCCGCGCGCTCGGCGTCGCCGACCGTGTCGTGTTCGCGGGCGAGCAGCACACGCCCGCTCCGTTCATCCAGGCGGCGGACGTCTGCATCACACCGTCGACGATCGAGGCCTTCGGCCGCACGACGGCCGAGTACATGACCCTGGGCAAGGCGGTCGTCGCGACCCGCCAGGGCGGGAGCGCGGAGCTGGTCGACGACGGTGTCACCGGCGTGCTCGTGGACGCCGACGACGTCTCGGCCCTCGCGGACGCGCTCGCGTCGTACGCGGCCGACCCGGACACGGCCAGGAGGCACGGTGCGGCTGCTCCGGACCGGCTCGCCTCGGTCACGGGCGCGGGCCACGACAACGCTGCGGCGATCGCACGCCTCGTCGCGCTGGTCGGCACCGAGGGCTACCGGCTCCCCCAGGCCGCGCGGTACTGGTTCGAGCTCCCGGGCGCGTACGCGTCGCTCGGTGCCACGAGTGCGCGCGCCGCGCTCGGCCTGCTCGCGAACCGGGTGCGCGCCCGCTCCGGAACGGTCGGCCGACTGCTCGCCCGACCGGGTGTGGTCGCGCGGAAGCTGGTGCGACGATGAGCCGCGACCGACGTCCGGTGACGATCGTCGTCCCGATCTACGACGACCTCCCGGGCCTCGAGCGCTGCATCCAGGCGCTGCTGGAGACCGTCGACTTCTCGGTCGACCGGGTCCTGCTGGCCAACGACATCGGGCCCCACGTCGACACGATCGAAGCCCGCGTCCTCGAGCTCGTCGGCGAGCACGCCGGTTTCGAGTACACCCGCAACCCGCGCAACCTCGGGTTCGTCGGCAACTGCAACCGCGCCGTCCTCGAGCTCGACCGGACCGGCAACGACGTCCTGCTGCTCAACAGCGACACGGTGCCGATGCCCGGGTTCCTCGACGAGATGACCGCGGTGCTGGCGTCCGACGACGCGATCGGCGTCGTGTGTGCGCGGAGCGACAACGCGACCATCGCGTCGTTCCCGTACGCCCGGCGCAACCCGCGTGCGACGCTGCCGCCGCGCCGGACGCGCGAGCTGCACGGCCGCACGAAGTACCTGCTCCCCCGCTCGACCGTGTCGCCGGTCGCGATGGGGTTCTGCTTCCTGATCCGGCGCGAGATGGTCGACCGCTTCGGCCTGTTCGACGAGGTCTTCTCCCCCGGCTACGGCGAGGAGAACGACTTCTGCCTGCGCATCAACGAGCACGGTTTCACGTCGGTGCTGGCGAACCGTGCGCTCGTCCTGCACACCGGCTCGACGAGCTTCAGCGGTGACCGCGGCCCCTCGCTCCGGCTGGAGCACGAGCGCATCCTGCTCGAGCGGTACCCGTTCTACGCCGGCGCCGTCGCCCTGTTCCTCGCCCGCTACCGCGACGCCGTCGACGTGTTCGCCGACGCGTTCCTGCCCGACGACGACGTCGTGCGCGTGTCCCTGCACCTGCCGGCGGACCTGACGAACGAAGTCGTCGCTCGAGTCCTCAACACCCTCGAAGCCGCTCCGGACGACGTGGTCGTGACGGTCATCGTCGCGAAGTCGCAGATCCGGACCGCGCGGCAGGCGTTCCCCGGGGCAGCCATCGCCGTGGGCGGTCGCCCGCGGCAGATCTTCGACGTCGCGATCGCCCTCGGCACCCTGACGACGTTCGCGCAGCTCTCGGCGCTCAACGCGAACGCCCCCCGCTGGATCCTCGTCGACCCGGTGTCGCAGGACGTTCGCTGGTCGCACGCCGTCGCGAACCACCGTGCCTCGGCGATCGACCGCATCCTGCGTCGCTTCGAGAACCAGAGCACCTCCTGGCGTGGCGGCGAGGGGCTCGTCGAGCTGATCCGGATGGCGGCCGCCACCGAGATCGACCCGGCATCGCTCCGTGCCCGGTGGCACGCCGTCTCCGACATCGCCGAGGCGACGGGCCTGCTCGTCCACCGCGCGACCGTGTCGCTCCGCCGGCTCACCGCGCTGAGCTTCGGGGCGCGCAACCCCCGCGTCGTCGCGCGGATCCGCGCGATCACCGGGCGCGGCGCCTGACACGACGCACCTGCTGACGGGAGGCCCGTGGCGGCCCCGCCACGGGCCTCCCGTCAGACGGCGACCACGTCGACCACCGGACGGTGGCGTGCGACGCACGTCGCGTCCCACGCGCCCAGCTGGTGGAGCGTCGCGATGCGGAACACGAGCGCCCGGACCAGCAGCTGACGCCACTCCGGCTCGTCGTCGCCGAGCGCGTCGAGCCGACCGACCGGGACCCCGTGCCAGCACACCGCGTCGACGGCCGCGATCGCGGTGCCGAACCCCGCCGGACGCCAGTACGGCGGCCAGTCGATGATCGTCGGTGGCTGCCCGTCGGCGAACAGCACGTTGCCGAGCAGATCCCCGTGGACCAGCTGCGACGGTGCTCGGACCGGGCGGAACGCCGCGGCGAGCCGGTCGAGGGTCGGGTCCGACGGCAGCGGTTCCTCGCCCCACGCCATCCGGTCGGCACGTGCCCACGGGTCGGTGCTGTCGGTTTCGGCGCTGACCGCGGTGACGGCCGTGCCGGCATCGGGATCCGTGCCGAGGAACGCGGGCCGCTCCAGGCCGGCGATCGCGCGGTGGAAGGCACGACCCGCCCGGATCACGTCCTCGACGCGGGACTCGTCGGCCGCGCCGGGCACGAACTCCCATGCTTCCCAGTCCCCCGACCGCCGGCTGCCCTCGCGGGTGAGCACGGGGCGGGGTGTGCGGAACTCAGCCGAGCCTTCCAGTTCCGCCAGGACGCCGGCACGCCAGTCGGTCACCGCAACGCCGTCGTGGGGCCGGAGGACGATGCCCCCGACACGCCAGGTCAGGCCGCGCCCACCCGCGAGCATCACGGGCGTGGACCCGGCGACCCCGAAGGCACGCAGCGCCTCGGCGCCGGGAACGCTCCCGCCGGCTCCGGTCACGCGGTCCGCAACACCTTCGCCATCGGACGGCCCTTCGCGACCTCGTCGACGAGCTTGTCGAGGTACCGGATCTGCCGCATGAGCGGGTCGTCGATCTCCTCGATCCGGACGCCGCAGATCACGCCAGTGATGAGCGGCGCGTTCGGGTGCAGCTGCGCGGCGGCGAAGAAGTCCTCGAACGTGGTCTCGTCCGCCAGGTGCCGTGCGAGCGCTGCGTCGTCGAACCCGGTCAGCCACGTGATGACGGCGTCGAGCTCGCCCTTCGTGTGGCCCTTCCGCTCCACCTTCGCCAGGTAGTGCGGGTAGACCCCCGCGAAGGGCGTCCCGAAGATCCGGTGTCCGGCCACGGTCACGCCCCCGCTACACCAGGCAGCGCGGCCCGAGCAGGCTCTTCAGCTCGCCGAACAGGTCGGGTGTCAGGTTCACCGGGAACGGCAGCTCGAACGTGCGCGCGACGTCGTCCTTCAGCAGCTTCAGGCGGACCTCGGTCTCACCCTGGTGCCGTCCGAGCACGGCCGCGAGCTCCGTCACCGTGGACGTGGTGGCCTGCCGCTCCGGCAGCGACAACGTGAGCGGGCCAGAGCCCATCGCGTCGCCGATCGCCGGCTGGAACATGCTCACTGCGTGCAGGGCCTTGCCGTCGTCGCGGACGTTCACACGACCGCGCAGGACCACGATCGAGTCGGCCACGAGCGACGGACCGAACTCCTGGTAGGTCTTGCCGAGGAACATCACGCCGATCTGGCCGCCGAAGTCCTCGATGTCGACGATGCCGTACGGGTTGCCGCTCGTCTTCGCCACCCGGTGTTGCACGCTCGTCAGCAGACCCGCGACCGTGACGGTCTCGCCCTCGACCGAGTCGTCGGCAGCGATGAGGTCGGCGATGGTGATCGACTGGTGCTTCGCGAGCTCGATCTCGAGCCCCGCGAGCGGGTGGTCCGAGACGTAGAGGCCGAGCATGTCGCGCTCGAACGCGAGCTTGTCGCGCTTGGACCACTCCGGACGGTCGGGCACCTGTGACACCGGACCGGTGGCCGGTGATTCCTCGGCGACCTCGGCGAACAGCGAGTCGAAGTCGAAGCCGACGTTGCCGTGGGCCTCGTCACGCTTGACCTTGACGGCGCCTTCGACCGCGCCCTCGTGGATCTCGACCAGGGCGCGGCGGGAGTCGCCGAACTCGTCGAAGGCACCCGCCTTGATGAGCGACTCGACGGTCCGCTTGTTCGCCGACGAGATCGGGATCTTGCGCAGGAAGTCGTGGAACGACTCGAACGCGCCCTTGTCGGTGCGGGCCTTCACGATGTCGTCGACGACGTTGAACCCGACGTTGCGGATCGCGCCCATGCCGAACCGGATGTCCTCACCGACAGCGGCGAAGAAGCCGATCGACTCGTTGACGTCCGGCGGCATGACCTTGATGCCCATGCGGCGGCACTCGTTCAGGTACAGCGCGAGCTTGTCGCGGGCGTCGCCCACCGAGGTGAGCAGCGCCGCCATGTACTCGGCCGGGTAGTGCGCCTTCAGGTAGGCGGTCCAGAACGAGACGACGCCGTACGCGGCGGAGTGCGCCTTGTTGAACGCGTAGTCGGAGAACGGCAGCAGGATGTCCCACAGCATCTTGATCGCCGCGGCCGAGTAGCCGTTGTCCAGCATGCCCTTCTCGAAGCCCGCGTACTGCTTGTCGAGCTCGGACTTCTTCTTCTTGCCCATCGCGCGGCGGAGGATGTCCGCCTGGCCGAGGGAGAACCCCGCGACCTTCTGCGCGATGGCCATGACCTGCTCCTGGTAGATGATCAGGCCGTAGGTCCCGCCGAGGATCTCCGCCAGGGGCTCTTCGAGCTCCGGGTGGATCGGTGTGATCGCCTGCTCGCCGTTCTTGCGGAGCGCGTAGTTCGTGTGCGAGTTCGCACCCATGGGGCCCGGACGGTACAGGGCGATGAGCGCGGAGATGTCCTCGAAGTTGTCGGGCTTCATCAGACGCAGCAGGCCACGCATCGGCCCACCGTCGAGCTGGAAGACACCGAGCGTGTCACCGCGCTGCAGGAGCGCGTACGCCTCGGGGTCCTCGAGCCCCATGGTCTCGAGGTCGAGCTCGATGCCACGGTTGTTCTTGATGTTGTCGAGGGCGTCACTGATGATCGTGAGGTTGCGGAGCCCCAGGAAGTCCATCTTGATCAGGCCGAGCGACTCCGCTGCCGGGTAGTCGAACTGCGTGACGACCTGGCCGTCCTGCTCCCGCTTCATGATCGGGATGATGTCGATGAGCGGGTCGCTCGACATGATGACGCCGGCCGCGTGCACGCCCCACTGGCGCTTCAGCCCCTCGAGCC
The DNA here is from genome assembly GCF_004342995.1 of Curtobacterium sp. PhB146. NCBI lineage: Bacteria > Bacillati > Actinomycetota > Actinomycetes > Micrococcales > Microbacteriaceae > Curtobacterium > Curtobacterium sp. PhB146. The sequence goes on from NZ_SMBN01000004.1 coordinate 324,295, forward strand.
CGAGCGCGGTGTCGAAGACGGTCTTCGCCTCGGGGTCGTTCTCGACCACGGTGCGGACGTCGACGGCTTCCTTGTAGCGCGGGTGGTCCTTGTCGAAGATCCCGGTGAGCGGGATGTCCTTGCCCATCACGGGCGGCGGCATCGCCTTGGTGAGCTTCTCGCCCATGCCGAACGGGAACCCGAGGACGCGCGAGGAGTCCTTCAGCGCCTGCTTCGCCTTGATCGTGCCGTACGTGACGATCTGCGCGACGCGCTCCGACCCGTACTTCTCGGTGACGTACTTGATCGCCTCACCGCGGCGCCGGTCGTCGAAGTCGACGTCGAAGTCGGGCATCGAGACACGGTCCGGGTTCAGGAACCGCTCGAAGATGAGGCCGTGCCGGATCGGGTCGAGGTCGGTGATGCGCATCGCGTACGCGACCATCGAGCCGGCACCGGAACCACGGCCGGGGCCGACGCGGATGCCGTTGTTCTTCGACCACAGGATGAAGTCGGAGACCACGAGGAAGTACCCCGGGAACCCCATCTGGTTGATGATGCCGACCTCGTAGTCGGCACGCTCCTGCACCTCGGCCGGGATGCCGTCCGGGTACCGGTAGTCCAGCCCCTTCGCGACCTCTTTCTCGAACCAGGAGTGCTCGGTCTCGCCCGCCGGCACCGGGAACTTCGGCATGTAGTTCGCCGAGGTGTCGAACTCGACGTTGCACCGCTCGGCGATGAGCAGCGTGTTGTCGCAGGCCTCGGGGTTGTCGCGGAAGACGTGCCGCATCTGCTGCGGGGACTTCAGGTAGAACTCGTCGGCGTCGAACTTGAACCGGTTCGGGTCGTTCAGCGTCGAACCCGACTGCACGCACAGCAGGGCCGCGTGCGACTTGGCGTCGTGCGCGTGCGTGTAGTGCAGGTCGTTCGTGCCGACCAGCGGGATGTCGAGGTCCTTCGCCAGCCGGATCAGGTCACTCATGATCCGACGCTCGATCTCGAGTCCGTGGTCCATGACCTCGGCGAAGTAGTTCTCCTTGCCGAAGATGTCGCGGTAGTCGGCGGCGGCCTTGACGGCTTCGTCGTACTGGCCGAGGCGCAGGCGCGTCTGGACCTCGCCCGACGGGCACCCCGTCGTGGCGATGATGCCCTCGTGGTACTCCTCGAGCAGCTCGATGTCCATGCGCGGCTTGAAGTAGTAGCCCTCGAGCGACGCCTTCGACGACAGCCGGAACAGGTTGTGCATGCCCGTCGTGTTCTCGGCGAACATCGTCATGTGCGTGTACGAACCGGCACCGGAGATGTCGTCCCCACCGCCGTCGCCCCACCGCACACGGGTCTTGTCCGTGCGGTGCGTCCGGGGCGTGATGTACGCCTCGGTCCCGATGATCGGCTTGACGCCGCCGGCCTTGGCGGCCTTCCAGAACTCGAAGGCGCCGAACATGTTGCCGTGGTCGGTCACCGCCACGGCGGGCATGCCCTGCGCAGCGGTCTCCTGCACGAGGTCGCCGAGCCTGGCCGCGCCGTCGAGCATCGAGTACTCACTGTGCACGTGCAGGTGGACGAAGGAGTCGGAATCCGCCACGGAACCTCCGGTCGAACGAGCTGCTTGCGGGACGCGAACAGCCTAACCGCGACCGCGGACAAACCCGCGCGTGTCCGAGCGGTCCGACGCCGAGGTCGCACGACACGCCGCGCGTAGCCCGGCGAGGGTGCAGGAACCGTCGCTCGGCGGGCCCGAAGCCAGCAGATCGTGTCCCCACGGCGGTGGAGCCCGCGCGTGGCGGACGGGAGGCACGGGGCGGCGGCGCCACGGGCCTCCCGGCCGGGGGTGGGCGTCACGCGCTCGTTGCGCGCGCGACACGCCCGTCGCTCCCCCGTCGAGGTTCCACAACACGCCGCGTGCGCTCCGCCGAGGTTCCACAGACCGACGCACAGCGCGCCCAGATGCCGAGATTTCGGAACCTCGGCGGCACGGCGCGACCGGCGCGACCGGCGCGACGACGCACGGCGCGACCAGCGCGCCCGTCAGGACGAAGCGGCTCGGATGCGGTCGAGCGCGAGGCGCAGGTCGTCGGGGTACTCCGCCTGGAACGACACCCACTCGCCGGTGCGCGGGTGGTCGAAACCGAGTCGCACGGCGTCGAGCCACTGGCGGGTCAGCCCGAGCTCCTGCGCCAGGACCGGGTCGGCGCCGTACATCGTGTCGCCGACCAGCGGGTGGCGGGTCGCGGCCATGTGCACGCGGATCTGGTGGGTGCGCCCGGTCTCGAGGTGCACCTCGAGCAGGGTCGCCGACCGGAACGCCTCGAGGGTCTCGTAGTGGGTGACGCTCGGCTTGCCGTCGGCCGTGACCGCGAACTTCCAGTCGCTCGACGGGTGCCGACCGATGGGGGCGTCCACGGTGCCGGAGGTCGGGTCGGGGTGCCCCTGCGCGAGCGCGTGGTAGACCTTCTCGACCGTGCGCTCCTTGAAGGCGCGCTTGAGGTGGGTGTACGCGAGCTCGGTCTTCGCGACGACCATGAGTCCCGACGTGCCGACGTCGAGGCGGTGCACGATGCCCGCACGCTCGGCGGCGCCCGAGGTCGCGATGGTGAACCCAGCTGCGGCGAGGCCCCCGGGCACGGTCGGGCCGTCCCAGCCGGGCGAGGGGTGTGCAGCGACGCCGACGGGCTTGTCGACGACGACGATGTCCTCGTCGTCGTGCACGATCGTCATCCCGGGCACGGCCGCCGGCACGATGCGCGGCGGCTCCTTCGGGGACCACTCGACCTCGAGCCACGAGTCGGCGTGCAGGCGGTCGGACTTGTCGACGGGGACGCCGTCGACCCGGACCCCACCGGCGGCGACCACGTCGGCCGCGAACGAGCGGCTGAACCCGAGGAGCTTCGCGATGGCGGCGTCGACACGCTCGCCGGCGAGCCCGTCGGGGACGGGAAGGGAACGCGACTCGCTCACGTGGCGTCGTGCCCCAGCGCGTCGCGTCGGTCGCCGTCGTTCGGACTGGAGGCGCGGGTCGGCTCGTCGACAGCAGCGTCAGCTGACGAGAACGCGGCCCCGCCGTCGAGCGGCTCCGTCGTGTCCGCCTGCGCAGCGCGCTTGGCGGACACCGTGCGGGACCCGTCGAGGTTCACGCCGAGGATCACCAGCAGCACGAAGACCACCATGCTGATGCAGATGAACGAGTCGGCGACGTTGTAGATCGCCGGCATCATCCACGGCGTCGAGATGAAGTCGACCACGTGGCCACGGCCGAAGCCGGGCTCACGGAAGAGTCGGTCGATCAGGTTGCCGAGCGCGCCGCCGAGCAGCATGCCGAGCACGACGGCCCACCACATCGACCGGATCCGACGCGAGTAGACGATGATCGCGACGACGACCGCCGTCGAGATGATCGAGAACACCCACGTCATGTTCACCGCGAAGGAGAACGCCGCCCCGGGGTTCCGGACGTACAGGAACTGGAGCGCCCCGCCCAGGATCGGGACGGGGGTGCCGTACGGCAGGTTCGCGACGACCAGTGCCTTCGCGACCTGGTCGAACGCCACCACCACGACAGCGGCGAAGGCCAGTGCCGCGATAGCGCGGACACTGACCTTCGCTCGTGATGCTGGTCGCGACAACGTCAGTTGCCGAAGCCCTGCGCCGATGCCGGCGCCGGGGTGAGACCGGACTGCTCGTTCGAGGAGTCGAGCTCGGAGAGCTGCCCCTGGATGTAGCTCTTGAGCTGGGCGCGGTAGTCGCGCTCGAACGTCCGGAGCTCGTCGATCTTGCCCTCGAGCTGGCGCTGCTCCTGCTCGAGCACCTGGACACGCTGACGGTTCGTGTTCTCGGTGTCGGCGATGATCTGGCGCTGCTTGGCCTCGGCCTCGGAGACGAGACGCGCTGCCTGGGCGGTGCCCTCGGCGATGAGCGCGTCGCGCTTCTCGACGCCTTCGCGGACGTGCTCCTCGTGGAGACGACGCGCGAGCGTCAGGAGGTTCGTGGTGCCCTCGGTGTCCTCGTCCGCCGGGACCGTGGTCGCCGGGGCGGCCGCTGCGACCGGAGCGGGCTCCGGAGCCGCCTCGACCGGGGCCGGCACGGGCTCCGGCTCGGGTTCTGCCGCGGGAGCGGGCTGCTCGGCCTGCGCCGACTGCGGGGCCGACTCGGCCGCCTGCAGGCGCTGGCGGAGCTCGTCGTTCTCCGCGGTCAGGCGACGCAGCTCGACCACGACCTCGTCGAGGAAGTCGTCGACCTCGTCCTGGTCGTAGCCCTCGCGGAACTTCGTCGGCTGGAACCGCTTGTTGACTACGTCTTCCGGCGTCAAAGCCATTGCCGTCACCTCAATAGAACTGCTGAACGTGTGGAACCACTTTCGTCGTGACCGAACTTACCAGTCACCACGTGTGGTGCGGATGCCGCGCCGGAGGCGAGCATCGATCCCGACCACCGTACACCGACGACGGGGAGGAACGACGACCACTGCATCGGCGCGGCGCGTGTCGCGGACCTGGATCGGGTCAGACCGCGACGGCGATGCCGTTGACGACGACCCGAGCGATGATCACGACGAGCATGACGATCGTCCAGCCGAAGTCGAGTGCCACCGGCCCCATGCGGAGCGGCGGCAGGACCCGCCGAACCGCGCGGATCGGCGGATCGGTGATCGTGTAGACGAACTCGGAGACCACGAGCAGTCCCCCGCGCGGCCGCCAGGACCGGTTGAAGTTCTGCACGAGGTCGAGCGCGAACCGCCCCCACATGACGAAGAAGTACAGCAGGAGGGCGAGGGAGATGATCCCTAGGATCACGGACACGATGGGGCTCGCTCGTCTCGGGCGAGTGCCGTCATGCGACGACGCTCACGGGCGGGTGGCCGGGGGACGGCTCAGGACTGGGCGAAGAAGTTCGCCTCGATGTCGGACTCTACCTCAGCCGGCTCACCGCTCACTGCGACGTGTGCGGGCGACAGCAGGAAGACCTTGTTGGTGACGCGCTCGATCTTGCCGTACAGGCCGAGCGACAGGCCGGAGGCGAAGTCGATCATGCGTCGGGCGTCGTTCTCGGTCATCTGCGAGAGGTTGATGATGACGGGGATCCCGTCGCGGAAGCTCTCGGCGATGGACTGGGCGTCCTTGTACTCGCGCGGGTGGACGGTGAGGATCTCGTTCATTTCCTGGACCGGGGTCGCCTTCTGTGCGGTCGTGTGCGAGCGGCGGAGCGGAGTGACCTGGGCGCCGCGCTGGTGGGTGTGCGTCTTCGCGGGAGCGGCGGCCGGGGCCGCTGCCGGAGCTGCGGCGGCCGCGGGAGCGTCCGCCGGGGCGGGGGCATCCTGCGGGGCTGCGGCCGGAGTGGCCGGAGCCTGCTGGCGCGCGGGCGCGGCCTGCTGCGGCTGCTCGTCCTCGTAGTCGAGTTCCTCGTCGGCGAGGCCGAGGTAGACCATCGTCTTCTTCAGCGGGTTGGCCATGGTTCCTCCGGAGGTTGGTGCACGTGGATGCCCTGCAACGAGGCTAGGGTGCCGCCGGCCGATTTCCCGTGATTGCGGTACCGATCCGCAGGTGTGTCGCGCCCTCGAGCACGGCGTCGGCGTAGTCGCCGCTCATGCCGGCCGAGATGTCGGTGGCGCCGGGCTCGAGCGCCACGACCCGGTCCGAGATCGCCCGCAGCCGAGCGAACGCCGCACGGGGCTCCTCGTCCAGCGGCGCGACGGCCATGACCCCGCGCAACCGGATGGTGCCGGTCTCGAGCACACGTGCGGCCATCGCCTCGACGTCGTCCGGTTGCACGCCGCCGCGGCCGGGGTCGTCGGTCAGGTTGACCTGCACGAACCCGTCGATGACCGGTGGATCCGGCTCGGCCTCGGTCGGTGCGAAGGCATCCACGACCGACGTGCGGTCGAGGGACTGCACGACGTGCGCGTAGCGACGGACCTGCCGGGCCTTCTTCGACTGCAACTGTCCGATGAAGTGCCAGGTCAGGTCGAGGTCGGCGAGTTCCGCGGCCTTGGCCTGTGCTTCTTGGTGGCGGTTCTCCCCCACGTCGGTGACGCCGAGTGACGCCAGCGCACGGACGAGTGACGCCGGGTGGTACTTCGTGACGACGATCAGCGTGAGGTCGTCGGCCGAGCGCCCTGCGGCGCGCGCCGCGTCGGCGATGCCGCTCCGGACGGACGCGAGACGCGCCTCCAGTCCGTCGTCTGATGACGAGGCGGACGGGAGGCGCGTGTCTGCTACCAAGGACGGGTTACTTCAGGAAGTCGGGGACGTCGAGCTCGTCGTCGTCGTCGAACGCCGGGTCGGCGGCGCGCTGCACCGGCGGCTGGTGTTCCTGCGAGGCCCAGGAGGGGCTCGACGTGCTGGAGTCCTCGATCGCACCGGTCGAGGCGGCGACGGGGGCCGTCGCGCTCGACTCGGGGTCGACGTAGCTCGAGCGACGCTCCTTCTGCTGCTGCGCCGGCTCGCCGCCGTCGAAGCCCGCGGCGATGACGGTCACGCGGACCTCGTCGCCGAGGGTGTCGTCGATGACCGCACCGAAGATGATGTTCGCCTCGGGGTGCACGGCTTCCTGCACCAGACGCGCGGCGTCGTTGATCTCGAAGATGCCGAGGTTCGAGCCACCCTGGATCGAGAGCAGCACACCGTGCGCTCCGTCGATCGAGGCCTCGAGCAGCGGGGACGCGACGGCGAGCTCGGCGGCCTTGATGGCACGGTCGGCACCGCGCGACGAGCCGATGCCCATGAGCGCGGAACCCGCACCCTGCATGACGGACTTGACGTCGGCGAAGTCGAGGTTGATGAGACCCGGGGTGGTGATGAGGTCGGTGATGCCCTGCACGCCGGCGAGGAGCACCTGGTCGGCCGTGGCGAAGGCCTCGACCATCGAGATGCCGCGGTCGCTGATCTCGAGCAGGCGGTCGTTCGGCACGACGATGAGCGTGTCGACCTCGTCCTTGAGCCCGGCGACACCGTTCTCGGCCTGGGACTGACGACGCTTGCCCTCGAAGCTGAACGGCTTCGTGACGACACCGATGGTGAGGGCGCCGATCGACTTGGCGATGCGGGCGACGACGGGCGCACCACCCGTTCCGGTCCCACCGCCTTCACCGGCGGTGACGAAGACCATGTCGGCACCGGCGAGGGCCTCTTCGATCTCCTCGGCATGGTCCTCGGCGGCGCGACGGCCGACCTCGGGGTCCGCGCCGGCGCCGAGGCCGCGGGTGATCTCGCGGCCGACGTCGAGCTTGACGTCGGCGTCGCTGAGCAGGAGCGCCTGCGCGTCGGTGTTGATCGCGATGAACTCGACGCCACGGAGGCCGAGTTCGATCATCCGGTTGACGGCGTTGACGCCGCCGCCGCCGACACCGACGACCTTGATGACGGCGAGGTAGTTGTGGTTCGTGGTCACGTCAGTCAGGCCTCCGGTTGAACCCTCAACCTCTACTTGAAGTTCAGGGGCAATGCTGGTAGATGTGGTGCTTGCTTCGACGCTACGGGTGGGTTCCGCGCACTGTCGCCCCGCCACGCCGCGTGTCGCCGATCAGGTCGGCAATTCAGTCCTTCGCGCGGATCACGCCGTTGTCCGGTGCGGACACGTCGTACTCGACCACGACGCCCGGGTTCCGCGCCGCGTGGTCCTTCACCAATGCGGCGAGCAGCGCGGCCTTCGCCTCGGAGTCGTCGGGGCTCCCCCACACGACGGTCGAGCCGTCCTTGAGCGTCAGGGTCACGTCGTCGGCGGTGGACCCGGCGACCCGCGTGACCTGCGATCGGACCGTCGAGGGCAGCGCCAGCACGACCTCGGTCATCGTGCGGAAGCTCGAGGACCCGAGGCGCGCACGGGCGATGTCGGCGAGCGGCATGGTGGCCGGACGCTGCGGCGACGACTGCACGACGATGCCGGCCGGGTCGACGAGGTCGAACGAGCTGCCGGACTTCACGGCGACGACGGGCGTGCGCTCGGTCACCGTCACGACGAGGGTGTGCGGCGGGGCCTCTTCGGTCACGTAGCTCTCGATGAGCGGGAAGCCGGCGATGTCCTGCTTGATCTCGTCGAAGTCGAGCCGTGCGAGCGGGGTGCCGATCTGGTCGGACAGGGCCTGCCGCAGCGCGGTCTCGTCGACGCGGTTGGTGCCCTTGACCTCGATCGTCTGCAGGGCCATCAGCGGCGAGAACACCGCCACCAGGATCGAGACGCCGAGCACGAGCACGATGCCGGCCGCGGTGATCCACGCGGCACGACGGTGGCGGCTGCGCCGGGTGAACCGCCGCACCTCGGCCCGCTCGAGCAGACGACGGCGACGCTTCGCAATGCGCGCCTCACGCGCGGTCTCGGCAGCGCGGACGCCGGCACCGATGGGTGCGTCGTCGTGCTGGACCGGCCGGGAGGCACTCCCCGCGTCCAGCACGTCGGTCACGGTCGCGTCGTGGTCGCGTGCACTGCCCGCCGCGCCCCCGGACGGTCGTCGCGCCCCGTCCCCTCGGGGCGCGTTGCCCGCATCGGGGCGCGGGTCGCGGTGCTCCTCGTCCGGTGTGTACTCGCGCAGGCGGTCGGCGACGGCACCGAAGCCGGCGCCGACGCGGCGGCCGGCCGCGCCCGCGAGGGCGCCCACGCGGTCGCGCGTCGAGTCGGCGGCATCGGTGGTCGGATCCGCGCCCGCGGACGGCCGTCGCGCCCCGGTGCTCGGGGGCGCACCGACCGCTGGGGGGCGCGATCCGGAGGAACCGGGTGCGGGAGTGACGGCCGGGGCCTCGTCGACCGGAGCCTCGTCGTCGGGCGCGGGACGGGCCTCCCGGTCGTCGGGTGTGCGCCCGCGGAACGGGAGCCGCGGCATCGAGGGGCCACGACGCTGCGGGGGCGCGTCGGCGCCCTCGACCGGGGCGTCCCTGCGGGCGTCCCCCTCGTCGAACCCCTCGGGTCGCCTCACCGGCCCAACGCTCCCAGCACCTGCGGGATGATCCGGTACACGTCACCGCAGCTGAGCGTCATGATGATGTCGCCGTCGCGGGCGACCGCGGCGGCACGGGCGGCGGCCTCGTCCCAGTCCGGCAGGAACTCCACGCGGGACTGGTCGGCGAAGCGCTCCTGCACCAGGGCGCCGGTGACCCCGGGCTCCGGGTCCTCGCGCGCGCCGTAGACGTCGAGGACGACCGTGTGGTCGGCGAGCTCCTCGTAGACCCGCGCGAAGTCACCGGCCATCAGGCGGGTGCGGGAGTACAGGTGGGGCTGGTGGATCGCGATGATGCGGCCGTCGCCGACGATGTTGCGGGCGGCCTTGAGCGCCGCGGCGACCTCGGTCGGGTGGTGCGCGTAGTCGTCGTAGACCGACACCCCGCGCTCGACACCGTGCAGTTCGAAGCGGCGCTGGGTGCCGCCGAAGGCCTCGAGCCCGCGGATCGCGTCGGCGGCGCTCACGCCCAGCCCGGTCAGGACCGCGAAGGCACCGACGGCGTTGATCGCGTTGTGCCGGCCCGGCACGCGCAGGGTCAGGTGGTGTGCCTCGCCACCGGCGCGGAACGCGACCTCGACACCCGCGGACTCGATGATCCGCTCGATGCGCACGTCGGCGTCGACGGCCTCGCCGAAGGTGACGACCTCGGGGGCGTCGGCACGCGCGCGGATGCCCGCCGTGACGGTCTTCGCGCCGGCGTCGTCGCTCGAGATGACGACGCGCTCGCTCGCCTTCGCAGCGAACTCGACGAACGCCTCGGTGAAGGCCTCCTCGCTGCCGTAGTGGTCGAGGTGGTCGGCGTCGACGTTCGTGATCAGGGCCACGGCGACGTCGTAGAGCAGGAACGAACCGTCGGACTCGTCGGCCTCGACCACGAACAGGTCGCTCGAGCCCGGCGCCGAGCTCGTGCCGAGCGACTGGATGACGCCGCCGTTGACGAAGCTCGGGTCGAGGCCGAGCTCGACCATCGCGGTGACGATCATGCCGGTCGAGGTGGTCTTGCCGTGCGCGCCGGCGACCGCGACGAGGCGGTGCTCGGCGATGAGGGCGGCGAGGGCCTGGGACCGGTGCAGCACCGGCAGGCCGCGGCGCTGCGCCTCGAGCAGTTCGGGGTTGTCCGGCCACAGCGCGCTCGTGACGACGATCGTGTCCGCGTCACCGACGTTCGCGGCGTCGTGGCCGATGTGCACCGCGGCGCCGAGGTCGCGCATGATGCCCGTCGTCTCGGTCTCGCGGGAGTCGCTGCCCGTCACGCGGTGGCCGGCGGCGAGGAACATCCGGGCGATGCCGCTCATGCCGGCGCCGCCGATGCCGACGAAGTGCACGGTGCCGAGGTCGTCCGGGATCGGCTGCGTCAGGTCCGGCTTGATGGTCATGGTTCCTCCGTGGTGCTGGCGGCGCCGTTGCCTCGTGCGGTTCCTCGTGCGGCACCTCGTTCGGTGCCTCGTGCTGCGTCCAGGACGAGGTCGGTCATCCGGTCCGCGCCGTCGCGGTGTCCGACGCTGCCTGCCCGGACCGTCATGTCCGCGATGCGGGCCCGGTCCTGCAGGATCGTCAGGAGCTGGAACGTCACCCAGTCGGGGTCGAATTCCCCGTCCGCCACGAGCACTGCTCCCCCGGCGTCGACGACGTCCTTCGCGTTGTGCCGCTGCTCGCCGTTGCCGACAGGGTACGGCACGAGCACGCTCGGCAGCCCGACCGCGGTGAGCTCGCAGACCATGCCGGCACCGGAGCGGGACACGACGAAGTCGCTCGCCGCGTACGCCAGGTCCATCCGGTCGCAGTAGGCGAGCACGTGGTAGCCGTCGAGGTCGCTCGGACCGATGTCCGACGCGGCACCGACGACGTGCAGGACCTGCCAGCCGGCGCCCACGATGGTCGCCGCGGACTTGTTGATCGTGCGGTTGATGCTGCGGGCGCCCGAGGAACCCCCCGTGACGAGGAGCACCGGGCGAGCCGGGTCGAGCCCGAACTCGGCGAGGGCCTCAGCACGACTGGCACGGCGGTCGAGCGACTCGATCTCGCGCCGGAGCGGCATGCCGACGACCCGGCCGTGCCGCAGTCGGGTGTTCGAGAAGGTCAGACCGACGTGCTCGGTGAGGAAGGCCGCGAAGCGGTTCGCCAACCCCGGCTTCGCGTTCTGCTCGTGCACGACGATCGGGGTGCCGGTGCGTCGGGCGGCGATGTACGCCGGTGCCGCCGCGTAGCCGCCGACGCCGAGGACGACCTCGACCTCGTGCTCGCGGATGATCTGCTCGGTGCGCTTGACGGCCGCGGCGAAACGCTGCGGGAAGCGCAGGGCCGCGCCGTTCAGCTTCCGGGGGAACGGCAGGCGCGGGATCGTCAGGAGCTCGTAGCCGCGCATCGGCACCAGGCGGGACTCCAGGCCCTCGGCGGTGCCCAGGACGAGCACCTCGGCATCCGGCTCGCGCTCGGTCAGCCGGTCGGCGACCGCGAGCAGGGGGTTGACGTGTCCGGCGGTGCCCCCGCCGGCGAAGAGGTACTTGCTCACCGGAGTCGTCCGTTCGTGGTGGTGCTGTCGAGGGGCGGGTTCGTGGTGCGCGGGTCGTTCTTCCCGGGCAGGTCGCGGGCGAACGACAGCACGACGCCGATCGCCACCAGGGTCATGATGAGCGCGGACCCGCCGGCCGAGATCAGCGGCAGTGGGACGCCGAGGACCGGCAGCAGGCCGAGCACCACGGCGATGTTCACGAGCGCCTGGCCGATGATCCACGCCAGGATGCCGCCCGTGACGGTCTTCACGAACGGGTCGCGGGACTGCCGGATGATCTTGATCATGCCGACGGCGAGCACGACGAACAGGGCGAGCACGACGACGGCGCCGATCAGGCCGAGTTCCTCGCCGATGATCGCGAAGATGTAGTCGTTGTCCGCCTCGGGCAGCCACGACCACTTCGCCTTGGAGTTGCCGAGTCCGACGCCGAACACGCCACCGGACGCCAGCGCCCACATGCCGTGCACGGGCTGCCAGCACAGGTCGGCGTACTGGTTCGAGTCGGTGCAGCCGGACAGCCACGCGCTGATGCGCACCTGACGGGACGACGACGCCATCGTGACGAACGGCAGCATGACCGCCATCGCCGCCAGGCCGACGAGCAGGTGCCGGGCGCGGGCCCCGCCGACGTACAGCGCACCGAGGATCAGGATGAGCATGATCATCGCGGTGCCCTGGTCGCCACCGAGGATCACGAGGCCGAGCGACAGGAGCGAGGCGATCCCGATCGGGATGAACACCTCTTTCCAGTCGTCGAGCTTGTCGCGCTTGACGTACATGATCGCGCCGATGCCGAGCACCAGGCCGAGCTTGACGACCTCGGACGGCTGCGCGGTGAACGAGCCGATGCCGATCCAGTTCCGGTTGCCCTGGACGTCGATGCCGAGCGGTGTGTACACGAGCAGCTGCAGGACGAGCGCAGCGCCGAGCAGTCGCATCGCCCACTTCCGCCACAGCCGTGTCGGGATCCGGCTCGCGACGAGCATGAGCGGAACGCCGAGGACCGCGTACAGACCCTGGCGGGACGCTGCGCCGAAGAAGTCGTGCGTCGCGGCGTACTGCTCGACGCTCGACGACGACAGGACCATCACGACGCCGAAGACGACCAGGAAGAGCGTGACGCCGAGGATCGTGTAGAACGTGCTGGACTCGGCGACGAAGACGTTCTTGACGGCGACGAGTGCACCGTTCGTGCGACGCGGGTTGCCCGTCGCCGGCGTGCTACGACTGTTCGGAAGATCCGTCGTCGCCATCGGCGTTGCCTCCCAGGTGCTCGTGGACCGCCGCCGCGAAACGACGCCCCCGGTCGGCGTAGGAGCCGAACTGGTCGAACGACGCAGCCGCCGGGGCGAGGAGGACCGTGTCGCCCGGCCTCGCGACCGATGCGGCATGCCGGACCGCCTCGGGCATGACCTGATCAGTGTCCGTCGTCTCCACCTGGAGCACCGGCACCGCGGACGCGTGTCGCGCGAATGCCTCCAGGACAGGGGTCCGGTCGGAGCCGATCACGACGACGGCACGGACCTCGGGGCCGAAGCGTGCGACGAGCCCGTCGACGTCGACGCCCTTGAACAGACCGCCGACGATCCACACCACGGTGTCGAACGAGGCGAGCGAGGCGGTGGCGGCGTGCGGGTTCGTGGCCTTCGAGTCGTCCACCCACGCGACGCCGGCCGACTCGGCCACGAGCTCCGTGCGGTGGTGGTCGGCGCGGAAGGCCCGGACGGCGGACTGGATCGCACTCGGCTGGACGGTGCCGGCACGGGCGAGGGCCGCGGCAGCCAGGACGTTCATCGTCATGTGCGGGCTGGCGAGCCCGGCGGCCTCGAGGTCGGCGAGGGTCGACAGCTCGAGCGCGCTGTTCCGACGGTCCTCGTTGAAGGCGCGGTCGCACAGGACGTCCTCGACGATGCCGACGTCCCCCGGCGCGGGCACCCCCGGCGTGAAGCCGACGGCACGGCAGCCCTCGACGACGTCGGCGTCCTGCACCATGTCGCGCGTGACGTCGTCGGCGGTGTTGTAGACGCACGCCATCACGGTGCGCTCGTAGACCTTGGCCTTCGCGGCGCGGTACGCCGCGGCGGAGCCGTGCCACTCGAGGTGGTCGTCGGCGATGTTCAGGCAGGCGCTCGCGAGCGGCACGACCGCGCCGTCGCCCGAGGTCGCCATGTAGTGCAGCTGGTGGCTGGAGAGCTCGACCACGAGCACGTCGTAGCCGTCCGGGTCGCGGACGACGTCGAGCACCGGCACGCCGATGTTGCCGCAGGCCACGGCACGCAGTCCGCCGGCCTCGTACATCGCGGTCGTGAGCTGCGTCGTGGTGGTCTTGCCGTTCGTGCCCGTGATCGTGATCCACGGCGCCGCGACCGGACCGCGCACGACCTTGTCGCGCACGCGCCAGGCGAGCTCGATGTCGCCCCAGACCGTGCTGTTCCGGACGGACCACTCGACGGTCGCGTTGTGCGGCGGCAGGCCGGGCGACACGATGACGACGTCCGGTGCCTGCTCCTGCAGCGCGGCCGGCACGGTGTCGAGCGGCGTCTGCACGAAGCGCGCGCCGATGACGTCGAGCAGGTCGACGTTGTCCGACGGCGCGTCGGACGAGTAGACCGTCACCGCACTGCCGAGCTCGACCAGGGTGTCGGCGACCGAGAACCCGGTCGCGCCGAGCCCGAGGACGGCGACGTTCAGGCCCTTCCACCCCTCGGAGTACCAGCTGTCGAGGGACTGGAGGCGGGGGGACGTGGACACCGGGTCAACCAACGCGTGCGATCCATTCGAGGTAGAAGAGGCCGACCCCCGCGGCGACGAAGAGCCCCGCGATGATCCAGAACCGGACGACGACCGTCACCTCGGCCCACCCCTTCAGCTCGAAGTGGTGGTGCAGCGGACTCATCCGGAAGATCCGCTTGCCGTGGGTGATCTTGAAGTACGCCCGCTGCAGGATGACCGAGCCGGTGACGATGAAGAACAGGCCACCGATCAGGATGAGCAGGAGCTCGGTGCGGCTGAGGATCGCGAGACCCGCCAGCGCCCCGCCGAGACCGAGCGAACCGGTGTCGCCGAGGAAGATCTGCGCCGGCGAGGTGTTGTACCAGAGGAACCCGATGAGCCCACCGCAGACCGCGGCCGCGACGACCGCCAGGTCGAGCGGGTTGCTCACGGTGTAGCAGGCGTGCTCCGTGCTCGCGTCGAGACGGGCACCACCGCAGATCTGGTTGGACTGCCAGAAGCCGATGATGACGTACGAGCCGATCGCCAGGATGCTCGAGCCGGTCGCGAGACCGTCGAGCCCGTCCGCGACGTTGACGCCGTTCGACGTCGACACCGTGAGCAGCACGATCCAGGCCAGGAACAGCACGGTGCCGATGACCGTGCCGAGCGCCATGAAGTCGAGCCACGGGATGTCACGGATCGCCGAGATCATGGTCGACGCCGGGGGCTTGCCGTTCGACGTCGGCACCACCAGGGCGACCGTGGCGAAGATGACGCCGACGATGACCTGGCCGAGGACCTTGGCCCACCCGCCGAGCCCGAGGCTCCGCTGGCGCCGGACCTTGAGGAAGTCGTCGATGAAGCCGACGAAGCCCAGCCCCACCATGAGGAACAGCACGAGCAGGCCGGACAGGGTGATCGAGTCACGTCCGACCAGGTGGCCGACGAAGTACCCGATCACGGCGCCGATGATGAGGACGATGCCGCCCATCGTCGCGGTGCCGCGCTTGGTGTGGTGCGACTGCGGACCGTCGTCACGGATGAACTGCCCCCACCCGAGACGGTGGAAGAGCTTGATGAAGAACGGGGTGAGCAGCAACGTGAACACCAGCGACGTAGCGCCGGCGATGAGGAGCGCGATCATTCGGTGACACCTCCGAGGCGGTCGCCGAGGAATCGCAGTTCGGCCGACTTCGAGGACTTGACCAGGACCACGTCGCCGGGGCGGAGCATGTCCTGGAGTGACCGGACGGCGTCGTCGACGTCCTCGATGAACACCGACTCGCCGTCCCACGATCCCTCGAGGGTGGCGGCCTGGTGGATGGGCATCGCGCCGCGGCCGACGACCACGAGCTGACCGATGCCGAGACGGACGACGAGCCGACCGATGCGGTCGTGCTCCTCGGTCGAGAACTCGCCGAGCTCGGCCATCTCGCCGAGCACGGCGACGGTCCGCTCCCCCGGGCGCACGATCTGCGCCAGGGTCCGCAGTGCCGCTGCGGTCGAGTCCGGCGACGCGTTGTAGGCGTCGTTGATGACGGTGACGCCCTCGGGGCCGCCCTGCAGCAGCTCCATGCGCCAGCGCTCGGCGCGCGTCATCGACGCGAGCGCCGCGGCGCCGTCGGCGAGCGGGACGCCCCAGCGGTGGGCGACCGTCAGGGCGGCAGCCGCGTTCATCGCGTGGTGCTCACCCAGGATCGCGAGGCGCACGTCCACGTGATCCGGGCCTCCCGTTCGGCCTCCGTCTGCAGACGGGTCGCCTACGGGGACGGGAGGCGCGGTGAGGGTGAAGCGGGTGCCGCTGCGGTCCGTCTCGATGCCGGTGATGCGGTAGTCGGCATCCGCCGACGTGCCGAAGCCGACCACCTGGGCGGCCGTCAGGTCGCGCATCGACGCGACCCGGTCGTCGTCGACGTTGAGCAGTGCGGTCGCGGAGGCGGGCAGGTCGGTGACCATCTCGGACTTCGCGCGCTGCGTCGCCTCGATGCCGCCGAACTCGCCGGCGTGCGCCAGGCCCACCTTGAGCACGACACCGACGTCCGGCTCGGCGATGCGGACGAGCGCCGCGATGTGGCCGACGCCGCTGGCCCCCATCTCGACGACCAGGAACCGGGTGTCGTACGTGACCCGGAGCATCGAGATCGGTGCCCCGACGTGGTTGTTGAAGGACCCCTGGGGCGCGACGGTCTCGCCGTGCTGCTCGAGGATCGTCCGGAGCATGTTCTTCGTGCTCGTCTTGCCGTTCGAGCCGGTGATGCCGACGACCTTGAGCGGTGCCGGACGCCCCTCGGCGTCGACGCGGTCGGCGGATGCCATCCGGACCCGGGTGACGACCTCGTGCGCGAGCGCGGCGAGTGCTGCGTAGCCGCCTGCGACGACGATCTGCGGCGCGGTGGTCTCGACGCGCTCGGGCGTGATGACCAGCGCGGCACCCGCCTCGGTCGCGGCGGACACGAAGCGGCGCCCGTCCGTGACCTCGCCGGGCAGGGCGAAGAAGACACTGCCGGGGCGGACCAGGCGCGAGTCGGTCTCGACCGAGCCCTCCACCACCAGGTCGCCGGGCTCGGCGACGTCGGTCGCCTGGGCACCACCGATCAGCTCGCCGCCGACCGCGGTGGCGATCTCGGCGAGGGTGAGCGCGATCATCGGAGGTCCTCGGCCGGACCGGAGTTCGGCTCCCAACCGGCTTCGCGCAGGGCCTGACGGGCCTCGTCGCGTGCCGAGTAGGGGGTGCGGACACCGGCGATGTCGCGGTAGTCCTGGTGGCCCGGGCCGGCCCAGAGGATCGAGTCGCCCTCACCGAGCAGACCGACGGCCAGGCGGATGGCGGCCTCGGGCGGGCTCACCTCGTGCAGCTCGTGGTCCGGGAACGCCTCGCGCGCGGCGTCGACCAGGGTCTTCCGGATCGACGCGGCGTCCTCGAAGCGGGGGTGGTGGTCGGTGACGACGAGGATGTCGCTGCCGGCTGCCGCGACGCGGGCCATGTCGCCGCGCTTCGTGGTGTCGCGGTCGCCGTCGGCGCCGAACAGCATGAGGACCTTGCCGGACGTGAACTGGCGGACGGCCGCGAGGGTGTTCTCGAACGCGTCGGCGCTGTGGCCGAAGTCGACGTAGACGCTCGGGCCGTGCTCGCCCGAGACCCGCTCGGTCCGGCCGGGCAGGTAGCACTCGATGGCGGACACGCGGCGCACGGCGCCGTCGCGGTCACGGTCGCTTCGGGCCTCGTGCTCGTCGCGGTCGTCTTCGTCCGGGTAGCGGCGGTGGTTGCTGTCGAGCGCGTGCGCGATGGCACCGAGCTCGAAACCGCCCTCGACCAGCATGACGATCGCCAGTGCGGCGTTCGCGGCCATGTGCCAGCCGATCAGGGGCACACGGGTGGTGAGCTCGCGGCCCTCGGGACCGGTCAGGCGGAACTCGGTGTACGCGGCGTGCGCCTCGACGATGTCGACGTGCCACTCGGCCTCGACGTCCGGGTGCACGGTGATCGTCGTGACCGGGATGCGGGAGTCCTGCACCACGCGGTGGCCCCAGTCGGTGTCCAGCGAGACGACGCCGCGACGGGCGTGCTCGGGCTGGAACAGCGGGAGCTTCGCCTGGTAGTACTCCTCCATGTCGGCGTAGTCGTCGAGGTGGTCGTGCGACAGGTTCGTGAAGGCCGCGACGTCGAAGACGATGCCGTCGACCCGGTGGCGGCTGAGGGCCTGCGCGCTCACCTCGACGGCGACCGCGCGCACCTCGCTCTCGCGCATCCGGGCGAGGAGCGCGTGCATCTCGCTGGCCTCGGGCGTGGTGAGACGGCTCGTCACGCTGAGCGTGCCGATGTGGCGCTCGGCGGTCGAGCTCAGGCCGGTGACCAGGCCGAGCTGCTTGAGGATCCCTTCGAGGATGTACGACGTGCTCGTCTTGCCGTTCGTGCCGGTGACGGCGAACAGCTGCGGCAGGTCGGTGGCCTCGTCCGGGTGGGTGCGGTACACCCAGGCGGACACGTCGCCCAGAGCGGCACGGGGGTCGTCCACGACGAGGACCGGCAGGCCGGCCGCTCGTGCGCTCTCCACGCCCGCGTCGTCGGTCAGGACGGCGACGGCACCGCGCTCGGCGGCCTCGGCGGAGAACTCCGCGCCGTGCCGGTTCGCACCGTGCACGCCGACGAAGACGTCACCCGGCTGCACCTCGGCGGCGCTCAGCGTGACACCGGTCGTCTCGACG
Organism: Curtobacterium sp. PhB146; assembly: GCF_004342995.1. Taxonomy (NCBI): domain Bacteria; kingdom Bacillati; phylum Actinomycetota; class Actinomycetes; order Micrococcales; family Microbacteriaceae; genus Curtobacterium; species Curtobacterium sp. PhB146. The sequence goes on from NZ_SMBN01000004.1 coordinate 342,636, forward strand.
GCGTCGAGGGAACCGACGACGCGGAGGCCGAACGCGTTCGCGAGTTCGGCGACCGCCCTCGGGGTCGGGTGTTCGGGCCGGAGGACCGGGGGGATCCGTGCGGACAAGTGTTCCTTCTTCCTCACCACGTGGACGGGTAGAGCTTCGCCTCGGACGCGGAGGGGGCTACTCGGTACTTCTCGAGCACCTGGGACATGAGTGTGCGGAACGCCGGAGCCGCTCCGCTCGACCACTTGTTGGTCTGCGGCTTCGTGAACGTCACCGTGACAACATACTGGGGGTCTTCGGCGGGTGCCATTCCGGCCACCGAGGTGATGCGCTGACCGCCGTAGCCCTTCGAGCCCTCGGCCACCTCGGCGGTACCGGTCTTCGCGGCGATGTTGTAGCCCGAGATCGGCTTCATGCCCACGAGCGTGCCGCCCGTGACCACGCTCTGGAGCATGTCGGTGACCTGGGTCGCAGCGTCGGCGGACACGACGCGCTGCTTCTGCACGTCGGGCGCGTCGATGGTCTTGCCGTCCGAGGTGGTGCAGCCCTTGACGAAGTGCAGCGGGATCCGGACACCGTCGTTCGCGATGGTCTGGAACACGCTGGCGACCTGGACCGCGGTCGTCGAGATGCCCTGGCCGAACATCGAGTTGATGTTCGTCTGCTGGTCCCAGTTCGGGCTCGAGCCGTAGTCCATCGACGGCTGGCCCGGGTAGTCGATCGCCGACTCCGGCTCGAACAGTCCGAACTTCTGCATGTAGTCGTAGCGCTGCTGGGCAGTGAGTCGCGCGCCGAGCTCGGTGATGCCGACGTTCGACGAGTTCTGCAGGATGCCCGTCAGCGTCAGGTTCTCGGTCTCGTGGAACTCGGAGTCGTGGATCGTGCCGCCCCAGGGGAAGGTGCGCGAGTACGGCACGACCGCCTGGTCGGTGGGACTCGACTTGCCCTGGTCGATCAGGGCGGCGGCGATGGCGGCCTTGATCGTCGAACCGGGCTCGTAGGAGTCGGTGAGCGCACGGGAGCCGAACGCCCCCTTGTCGGTCGTGGCGTCGACGTCGTTCGGGTCGACCGTCGGGTAGTCGGCGACCGCGAGCAGCTCGCCCGTCTTCACGCTCGTGACCGTGGCCGTCGCCGACGCCGCCTGCAGGGTCTTCGCGGCGGACGCGATGGTCTGCTGCGCCATGTACTGCAGGTCGCTGTCGATCGTCGTGACGAGCGTGCCGCCGTCCTTGGCCTGCTTCTTCGTCACGGTGCTGCCGGGCAGCTGGACGCCGTCCTCGCCGCGCTCGTACGTCTCCGAGCCGTTCGTGCCCGCGAGGCACTTGTTGTAGGCGTACTCCAGGCCGGCCTGTGCGCCGTCGGTGCCCATGAAGCCGGTGACGTTGCCCGTGGTCGCACCCGTCGGGTAGACCCGCGACGCCTGCTGCTCCTTGTAGATCCAGGGGATGCCGAGGTCGGTGACGGCCTCGTAGTGCTTCACGTCGAGGCCCTTGACCAGGTAGGCGAAGTCCGACTTCGGGTTCGCGGCGATGTTCTTCCGCATGGTCGCGACGTCGCCACCCGAGGCCTTCGCCAGGGCGGTGAGCGCCGTCGACACGCTGATGTCCTTGACCCGGGTCCCGCCGAGCTTGCCCTTGAACTTCTTGACCAGGCGCGGGGCGGTGGTGATGTTGTACCGGGTGACGCTGTCGGCGAGTTCCGTGCCGTTGCGGTCGACGATCGACCCGCGGGTGCCGTAGATCGTCACCGGGATGCTGCGCTTCTGGGTCGACTGCTCGTTGAGGGCCGAGGCCTGCACGACCTGGATGTCGACGAGGCGGACCACGAAGACACCCACCAGGGCGATCACGGCGATCATCACGATGCTGTAGCGCAGTCGGCGGTTGCGGATCGTCTTCGTCACGCGGTGCGGTCCTTCCCGGATGGTGCTGAGGGTGGTTCAGACCCGCAGGTCACCGGGTGGAGGGCGCCTGGAGCTGGTTCGCGTCGGACTCTACGGAGGACTTCGAGGAACCCCCGTCCGACGCGCTGGCGCCGCTCGTCTTCTCAGACGCGGCGCTGCCGGCCGTGCTGCTCGTCGCGCTGTCGGCGGCGTCATCGGCCTTCGCGTCGGCGCTGCCGGCGGTGCTGGCGCTGCCGGTGGTCGAGCCCGTCTCCTTGCTCGTCGACGTGTCGCCCTGCTTCGCGGCGAGGGGGACGTCGTTCAGCAGGGAGTTCGGCACCTGGTTCTCCGTGCTCGCCGTGGCCGGGTCGGCGACCGCGGGCGTCGGCGTGCCGTACACCCGGCCCGTCTTGGGGTCGAGGTACACCGGCGTGGAGTTGGCGATCATCCCGAGGGACTGCGCGTTGCGGGCCAGGTTCTGCGGCGAGTCGAGCACCCGGAGTTCCTCGGACAGCGACTGCTGCGTGCGGGACAGGTTCGTCTGCTCCGTGCCGAGGGCGCTCAGCGTGTAGGCCCCCTGGCTGAGCACCATGCTGATGCCGAGCTGGGCGAGCAGCAGGATGCCGAGCGCGACGACAGCCGTGACCGCGTAGCCGATGCGGGGCCGTGCACGGCGCTGGGCCGCGGTCGGCGTGACCTCGACGAGCTCCGGTCGGCTCTGGCGGTCCGGGCGCGGGGCGCGGGACGGGACGACGGCGGGGTCGACGAGTGCGAGGTTCGTGCTCATGTCACTTCCGGATCCGCTCGGCCGCGCGCAGGCGCACGGGTGTTGCTCGGGGGTTGGCGGCGCGCTCGGCCTCGTCGGCCAGCTCGGCGCCCTTGACGATCAGGGAGAAGGTGGGGGCGTGCTCGGGGAGCTCGACCGGCAGCCCGGCGGGGGCGCTCGACTTCGTGCGCGCCACCAGTGCCCGCTTGACGATGCGGTCCTCGAGCGACTGGTACGACTCGACGACGATGCGACCGCCGACCGCGATGGCGTCGAGCGCCGCCGGGATCGCACGTTCGAGGACGCTGAGTTCGGCGTTCACCTCGATGCGCAGCGCCTGGAACACGCGCTTCGCGGGGTGGCCCTGGCGCTGGATCGCGACCGGGGTCGCGTCGTGGAGCACCTGCACCAGGTCGCCCGACATCTCGAACGGCACGCTCGCGCGGCGGTCGACGATGGCCCGGGCGTAGCGGCCGGCGAGCTTCTCCTCGCCGTAGCGCTGGAAGATGCGGCGCAGTTCGCCCTCGTCGTAGGTGGCCAGGACGTCGGCGGCGGTCTGCCCTTCGGTCCGGTCCATGCGCATGTCGAGCGGGGCGTCCTGGCTGTACGCGAAGCCGCGCTCGGCCCGGTCGAGCTGCAGCGAGCTGACGCCGAGGTCGAACAGCACGCCGTCGACCTGGCGGAAGCCCTCGCCCTCGATCGCGTCGACGATGCCGTCGTACACGGTGTGCACCAGGCGGACGCGGTCGCCGAAGCGGGCCAGGCGCTCCCCCGCGATGCCGAGTGCGTCGGTGTCACGGTCGAGACCGATCAGCGTCAGGTCCGGGAACCGCTCGAGCAGCCCCTCGGAGTGTCCGCCCATGCCGAGCGTGGCGTCGACGACGACCTTGCCCGGTCCGTCGAGCGTCGGCGTGAACAGGTCGACGATGCGCTCGAGCATCACCGGCGTGTGCGGGAAGCGTGGTGTCCCGTTGTCGTTGTCGGCCATGTGCAGCCCCTCGTCTTCCGGGCCGCGGGTCCGGATCCCCATCCATGCGACCTGACATCGGGGAAGTGATGTCAGGGCTTCACGGCTGGGAGTCCCGATCCACGGATCAGAAGATCCCCGGGATCACCTCCTCGTCGTTGTCGGCGAACGCCTCTTCGGCTTCGGCGTAGTAGGCCTCCCACGCGGTGGTCGACCAGATCTCGGCACGGTCACCGCTGCCGATGACCGTCAGGTCCCGCTCGAGCCCCGCGTACTCACGGAGGTTCTGCGGGATCGTCACGCGGTTCTGCTTGTCGGGCTGTTCGGCGCTGGCCCCCGAGAGGAACAGGCGCATGTAGTCCCTGGTGCGCTTCGACGTCATCGGTGCGGTCCGGATGCGTTCGTGGAGTTCCTCGAACGTCCGGGCACTGAAGACCACGACGCAGCGTTCCTGGCCGCGGGTCATCACGAGTCCCCCGGACAGTTCGTCCCGGAACTTGGCGGGGAGGATCACGCGACCCTTCTCGTCGAGCTTCGGGGCATGAGTACCGAGCAGCACGTCGGGCCTCCCCTCCGCTCCACCGGACCGTTGCAAGCCCCACTTTACTCCACTGCCCTCCCCTCGGCCAGGATTCCGCTCCCTTTTCGCCCCGTGGCACCCCTTTTGGGGCCGTTTCGGCAGCGCCGAAGCCCGGACAGCGGTGGCGGATGCCCGTCATGCCGGGGATCTGGGCGGGAGAGGTGGGCGTGGAGGAAAGTGGAGGACTTTCGCAGCCAGTGGAGCGTCCCGTGGCGCGCCGAGGCTCACGGTCGGCCCCACCACGGCCGGCCGCCGGTCAGCGCACGGTCACGACGCGCTGCCGCCGCGACGCCGAGTGGTCACGAACCGTCGCTCGCGCGGACCCCAGCCGACAGTTCGTGACCCCCGGGCAACCACCGCGCGGCATGTCGTGACCACTCGCGCGCACACGCGGCGACGGTCCACGCCCGGCCTGGAGGCCCACCCCACCTCCGCCACGTCACTCACGTGGGCCAGCGGTCGGCTCCACCACGGCCGGCCGCCGGTCAGCGCACGGTCACGACGCGCCGCCGCCGCGACGCCGAGTGGTCACGAACCGTCACTCGCGCGGACTACAGCCGACAGTTCGTGGCCCCGGGCAACCACCGCGCGGCATGTCGTGACCACTCGCGCGCACACGACACGGGAACGCCGCGGCCAACGCCCCGGGCACGCGAAACGGGGCCGGCCCGAAGGCCGGCCCCGTCACGAGGGAGGAGTGTGGAGGGCTGCTACTGCCCCTGGTCGTTCCGCTTGTCCCAGCGGTCGTTCATGCGGTCCATGAAGGACCCGCCGCCGCCGTTGGCCGGACGAGCCGAACCACCGGACGCCGGAGCACCCGACCGAGCGGGCTTCGCCTTCGGTGCACGCATGCCCGGGCGCAACGCGAAGAGGACACCGGCGAGCATCACGACGAAGCCGAGGATGCCCAGCAGCGGGGCCTTGATCACGAGACCGACGATCACGATCGCGACGCCGGCGAGTGCACCGAGCACTCCGAGCGTGATGGCTGTGTACGTCGGACGACCCTGTCGACGTGTGACACGCGCCACGAAATCGGAATCGTTCTGGTAGAGGCTGCGCTCCATCTCTTCGAGAAGGCGCTGCTCCTGTTCCGAGAGCGGCATCTTGGTTCCCTCTGTTCCTGGGATCGACGCGGGGTTGAACAACCGGGCTGGAAAACACTCGGTTGAGTGGACCGATTCTATGTCCCAACCGCTCCACTAGGGTAGGGACTGTGGCTGAGAGTACGCGATTAGTGGACCTCGTATCGGCGCGTATCGACCGGGCACTCGACGAGCAGCGTGAACGGCTCCTCGCGATCAGCCCCGATCTCGCCCCGTTCGACCTGTACGCCCGAGATCTGCTGTCCGGTGGCAAGCGCTTCCGGGCGCTGTTCTGCTACTGGGGATGGCAGTCGGTGGCGGGCCGTTCGGGCTCGTTCGACCCGCTCGCCGAGGGCTCCCGTCAGACCACGGCCGAGGCGATCGTCACGGTCGCCGCAGCGCTCGAGGTCTTCCACGCAGCGGCCCTGGTGCACGACGACATCATGGACCGCTCAGACACCCGCCGTGGGCGTCCCGCAGCACACCGCCGGTTCGAGTCCCTCCACCAGGAGTCCGGCTTCGTCGGCGACCGCGGGCAGTACGGCACGAATTCGGCACTGCTGCTCGGCGACCTGCTGCTGTCGCTCAGCGACTCGGTGTTCGACGAGGGCCTCGCGCTCCTCGACCCGGTGCGCGCCCGCATCGTGCGCCAGGAGTTCCACGCGATGCGCCTCGACGTCACCGCGGGCCAGTACCTCGACGTGCACGAAGAGACCGCCTGGCCCGTCATCGACGAGTCCGAGCACCTGCTCCGCGCCCAGCGCGTCATCGTCTTCAAGTCCGCGAAGTACTCGATCGAGGCACCGCTCGTCATCGGCGCGCTGGTCGCCGGCGCGAGCGACTCCCAGCTCGAGGGTCTCCGCGCCTTCGGGCTCCCCCTCGGCGTCGCCTACCAGCTGCGCGACGACATACTCGGCGTGTTCGGCGACCCCGAGGTCACCGGCAAGCCCGCCGGCGACGACCTGCGCGAGGGCAAGCGGACCGTGCTCATCGCCTCGGCCCGCAAGGCGCTGGCCAGTGGCCCGCGGCAGCTGCTCGACGAGCTCCTCGGCGACCCCGACCTCGACGAGGAGCAGGTGCAGATGCTCCGCGCCACCCTCACCGAGTCCGGTGCGGTCGCCGCGGTCGAGCGTTCCATCGACCGGCACGTGCAGCGTGCGAAGGCGGCGCTCGACGCGTCGCCGTTGACGCCGTCGGCACGCGAGCAGCTCGCGTCGCTGGCCGACACGGTCAGCCGCCGGTCGTCCTAGACGCACCACCAGGACAGACGGGAGGCCCGGTGCCAGCTGGCACCGGGCCTCCCGTCTGCTCGGAACGCGTCTAGAGCAGCGACTGGGCCACGCGACGCACCTCGGCCTTGCGACCGGCGCGCAGCGCCGCGATGGGCGAGACGCCCATCGAGTCGTCGACGGTGAGCATCCAGCGGACCGCCTCGTCGTCGGTGAAGCCGTTGTCGCTGAGCACGGTCAGGGTGCCACGCAGCTCCGGCATGGGCTCGCGGTCCTCGAGGAACTCGCTCGGCACGCGCAGGACACCACCGACGCGGGCCGCCAGCAGGGTCTTCTCCTCGAACAGGCGGTGGATCCGGCCGGGGCTGGTGCTGAACAGGTCCACCAGTTCGGGGACGGTCAGCCAGCGCTCGGAGAGGGAGAGGTCGTCGACGGGTGCAGCACTCACACGCCCATGGTGCCAGAGCGGGGCACCGAGTGAGTACGCACCGTTCGTCACATTCGTCACACGCACCACATCCGGCTCTCTGGTTGACTTGGGAATCACACCATGCCAGCGTTGTGCCACCTGTGAGTGCGCGCATGCACGCGCACGGGACAGTCGAGATCAGGAGAAACCGTGGACAACGCTGCAGACGAAGCCGCCCGGCGCGCACGATCCGCCCGGTTCGCGACCATGCCCATCGTCCTCGCGGGCACGATCGCGGTGACCGCCGGCCTGACCGGCCCCATCGCGCACGCCGAACCGCGACACGACGACGCGGACTCGAACCACAAGCGCCACGTCGACCAGGACCGCAACGTCGGCAACCGTCCGGTCTTCGGCACCGCGGTCGCACGTCCGTCGCAGACCGTCGTCACGACGGTCGCCGCGACGACGAAGGCAGCCGCCCCCACGACCTACACCGTCCGTCAGGGCGACACGGTCTCGGGCATCGCCGCCCGCTTCGGCCTGTCGGCGCAGGAGGTCCTGGTGCGGAACGGCCTCGGCTGGAACACGATCATCCACCCCGGGCAGACGCTGCACCTGGCGTCGACGCCCGCGGTGACCACGGCGCGCACGACCACGAGCGTCGGATCGACGTCCGGGTCGGGGTCGAGCACCTCGAGCTACCACGTGAAGTCGGGCGACACCGTGTCCGGCATCGCATCGCGGGTCGGCGTGTCGACCACGGCGCTCCTCAGCGCCAACAAGCTCTCGCAGCGCAGCGTGATCTACCCCGGTCAGACGCTCCGGGTGCCGCACGGCTCGTCCGGTGGCGGCTCGGTGTCCACGGCCACAGCGTCGTCGGGCTCGTCGGGCTCGTCGGGCTCGTCGAAGTCGAGTGTGAAGATCTCCTCGGGCGACACGATCGGCTCGATCGCTGCGTCCCACCACGTCTCCGTCGCCTCGCTGCTGTCGGCGAACGGTCTGACCTACACGAGCACGATCTACGCGGGCAAGACCCTCGTCATCCCGTCGTCGAGCACTGCTGCGACGACCGCCGCCGCGCCGTCGCGTGCCGCGGTGAGCGCCGCCGTCGGACTGAGTGCCGAGCAGCGCCAGAACGCGGCCACCATCGTCGCCGTCGGCCGCTCCCTCGGGGTGTCCGACCGCGGCATCGTGGTGGCCCTGGCCGCCGCGATGCAGGAGTCGAGCCTGCGCAACCTGCCCCACGGCGACCGCGACTCGGTCGGTCTGTTCCAGCAGCGGCCGAGCCAGGGCTGGGGCAGCGCGGCGAAGCTGCAGGACCCCGCGTACGCGACGAAGCTGTTCTTCGGCGGTCGCAGCAACCCGAACGTCGGCAAGACCCGCGGGCTGCTCGACGTGCCCGGGTGGTCGTCGATGAGCATCACCGACGCTGCCCAGGCCGTGCAGCTCTCCGCCTACCCCAAGGCCTACGCCAACTGGGCGAGCGCCGCCCAGGGCTGGCTGGCCACCCTCTGAGTCTCATCCGGAAGATCGAGATTGGGTCACGACCGGTGCGCCGGTGCGGTGTCGTGCAGTCTCGATTCGTAGAATGCCGCCGATGACCACCAACGCCGCCACGGATCCGATGATCGGTCGCATGATCGATCAGCGGTACCGCGTCCGCTCCCGCATCGCGCGCGGAGGCATGGCGACCGTGTACCTCGCGACCGACGTCCGCCTCGAGCGACGCGTCGCGATCAAGATCATGCACGGGCACCTGGCCGACGACCAGGCCTTCCGTGAGCGCTTCATCCAAGAGGCCCGGTCAGCCGCGCGGCTGTCCCACCCGAACCTGGTCGGCGTCTACGACCAGGGCGCCGAGGACGACACCGCCTACATCGTGATGGAGTACATCCCGGGCATCACCCTGCGGGACCTGCTGCAGGAGCACCACGCCCTGACGCCCGAGCAGGCGACGGACATCCTGCGCGCCGTGCTGGCCGGACTCGCCTCGGCCCACCGCGCCGGCATCGTGCACCGCGACCTGAAGCCCGAGAACGTCCTGCTCGCCGACGACGGCCGCATCAAGCTCGGCGACTTCGGCCTGGCCCGGGCGACGACGGCGAACACCGCGACCGGGGCCGCCCTGCTCGGCACGATCGCGTACCTCTCCCCCGAGCTCGTCACCCGTGGCGCCGCCGACTCACGCAGCGACATCTACGCGCTCGGCATCATGCTCTACGAGATGCTCACCGGCGAGCAGCCCTACAAGGGTGAGCAGCCGATGCAGATCGCCTACCAGCACGCGAACGACACGGTGCCCGTCCCGAGCGCCGCGGTGTCCGGCGTCCCGCCCGAGCTCGACGAGCTCGTCGCCTGGTCGACCGCCCGCGATCCCGAAGACCGCCCACGCGACGCCCGCGAGATGCTCGACCACATGGCGGGCAATCAGCAGCGCGCCACGGGCCAGTACCGGACCGCCGTGCTGCGGCCCGAGAACGCGACCGCCATCCTGCCGTCCGGCGGCGGGACCGCTGCCGGTGGCGGCGCTGCTGCCGCCGGTGCCCGTGCTGCTGCCGCCGACGCACCGGCGGCCACCGATGCCACGGCGATCATCGACAGCCCCGACCGCGGGCGTCCCACGACCCGGAACCGCAACACCGGTCCGGGTCCGCGCCGCACGGGCGCGCAGCCCGGGGTGCTCTCGCCCGCGGGACAGCGCCTGGCCGACCTCTCCGCGAAGCGTCGCAAGCGCGGCTGGATCGCGCTGTCGGTCTTCGTCGTGCTCCTGCTCATCGGCGCGGGCTTCGGCTGGTACTTCGGGCCGGGGCCGGGTGGCAACGTGCGCATCCCGGAAGTGACGGGCAAGTCGGTCTCGCAGGCCCGGCAGCTGCTCGAAGCCCAGGGCCTGCACGCGGCGTCGAAGACCGGAACCCGGTTCGACGCCGTCGTCGCGAAGGGACAGGTGTCCATCACCAAGCCGGCCGCGAAGCGCGAGGTGCAGAAGGGCACCTCGGTGCAGCTCGTCGTGTCGAACGGGCCGAAGATGATCGCGCTTCCGACGATCGTCGGGCAGCCGATCTCCACCGTCACCGCCGCGCTCGACGACGACTTCGAGCTGCAGGACAACCGGTACGAGTTCTCGGCCGACGCCGCGAAGGACACCGTCATCGCGGCGACCGGCCGCGCGTCCGGCGGCAAAGCGCTCGACCTGACGTCGGTCAAGGCCTACGGCGAGACCGGCCCGGTCACGCTCACGGTGTCCCTCGGCGCCGTGCCGGACGTCGTCGGGAAGACCGTCGACCAGGCCTCCGCGGAGCTCGACGCGGTCGGCCTCATCCTCGGCGCCCGCACCGAGGAGTTCAGCGAGGACGTCCCCACCGGACAGATCGTCTCCGCCGAGGTGCAGGACTCCCCCGCCGTGCGCGGCACCGCGATCGACGTCGTCGTGTCGAAGGGCCCGACGCCGATCACCCTGCCCGAGGACGGCGTCGTCGGCTCGACCATCAACGAGGCCACCGCGACGCTCGAGGGCCTCGGGCTCAAGGTCTCCGTGCCCGACTGCACGAACATCTTGTGCGGGTTCTACGACTGGAAGTCGTCGCTGCCGGTGACCGGTACCGACCCGGGCGCCGGAGCCACGGTGTACCGCGGCGACACGGTCACGCTCTCCTACGACCAGTAGGCGGTCGCGCTCGCCCGGTCCGGGCCGGTCCGGTCCGGTCCGCCGAAGCGACACTTGTCCGCACGGCCTCGCCGAAGGCACCGCGAAAGCGACAGTGTGCCGCCGAACATCGGCGGCACACTGTCGCTTTCGCGGACCGGCGCGGGAAACGCGTCGCGGGGCGCGAGGTGGGCGCAACCGGACGGCGGACGGGAGGCGCGGGGCAGGGCCACCACGGGCCTCCCGTCCGGTACGCGGAAGCGACAGAACCCCGCGAACGGTTCGCGGGGTTCTGTCGCTCTGGCGGGACTGACGCGACCCGCTGCGCGCTACGCGCGCACGTGCGGGTGCGCGCCGAGCTCCTCGGCCACGAGGAACGCGAGCTCGAGCGACTGCATGTGGTTCAGCCGCGGGTCGCACAGCGACTCGTAGCGGGTGGCGAGGGTGGCCTCGTCGATGTGCTCCGACCCGCCGAGGCACTCCGTGACGTCGTCACCGGTGAGCTCGACGTGCATGCCACCCGGGTACGTACCGACCTGGCGGTGCGCCTCGAAGAAGCCGAGGACCTCGTCCACGACGTCGTCGAACCGACGGGTCTTGTAGCCCGTGGGCGTGGTCAGGCCGTTGCCGTGCATCGGGTCGGTGACCCACAGCGGGTTGGCGTCCATGCCCTTGATCGCCTCGAGCAGCTTGGGCAGCTCATCGCGGATCTTGCCGGCACCCATGCGCGTGATGAACGTCAGGCGGCCGGGCTCGCGGTTCGGGTCGAGCTTGTCGACCAGGGCCTTCATGTCGTCGACGCTCGTGGTCGGGCCGAGCTTCACGCCGATCGGGTTCCGCACCCGCGACAGGAAGTCCACGTGGGCACCGTCGAGGTCACGCGTGCGCTCCCCGATCCAGATGAAGTGGCCGGAGGTGTCGTACGCCAGACCGGACCGTGAGTCGATGCGGGTCATCGGGCGCTCGTAGTCCATGAGCAGACCCTCGTGCGACGCGTAGAACTCGACGTGCTTCAGTGCCTCGAAGTCGGCACCGCAGGCGTCCATGAAGCGGATCGCGCGGTCGATCTCCTTGGCGAGGTGCTCGTAGCGAGCGTTCGCCGGGTTCGACGCGAAGCCCTTGTTCCACGAGTGCACCTGGCGCAGGTCGGCGAAGCCACCCTGCGTGAAGGCGCGGACGAGGTTCAGCGTCGACGCGGCCGTGTGGTAGCCCTGCACCAGGCGGCGGGGGTCGGCCGTCCGGCTCTCCGGCGTGAAGTCGTAGCCGTTCACGATGTCGCCGCGGTAGGCGGGCAGCGTGACGTCGCCGCGGGTCTCGAAGTCGCTCGAGCGCGGCTTGGCGAACTGCCCGGCCATGCGACCCATCTTGATGACGGGCATCGACGCACCGTAGGTCAGGACGACGGCCATCTGCAGGATCGTCTTGACGCGGTCGCGGATGGAGTCGGCGGTCGCGCCGGCGAAGGTCTCGGCGCAGTCACCGCCCTGCAGCAGGAACGCCTTGCCCTGTGCGGCGGCGGCGAGCCGCTCGCGGAGCTTGTCGACCTCGCCCGCGAAGACGAGGGGCGGCAGCGTGGCGATCTCGGCCGAGGCGGCCTCGGCCGCTGCGGCGTCGGGCCACGTGGGCTGCTGCTTGATGGGGAGGGTGCGCCAATAGTCGAGGCCCTCGATGACGTCCGGATCCTGCAGGGCGACGAAGTCGGTCGACTCGAACAAGGGCGTTACCTCGGTGTTCTGTGCGGGCGGCCCGCCTGGCCGCTGGAAGGCGGCAGAACGGGCGTCCTGGCGGAGTGCCGGGACCATCAGAGCCTAACGTGCGGGCGACGACTTCCGTTCCCGCATGACTGCCTCGCGTGCGGAGCTCGCGCGTTCCTTGACGCTCGTCGCGTAGACGTCGACGTACTCCTGACGGCTCAGCCCCGCGAGCTCGTGCATGACCTCGTCGGTGACGCTGCGCAGGATGAACCGGTCGGTCTCGAATCCCTGGAAGCGCGAGAAGTCGAGCGGCTTGCCGAACACCACGCCGACGCGCTTGATCTTCGGGAAGCGCTGCCCGATCTGCTGCACCTCACGCGTGCCGACCATGGCGACGGGGACGACGAGCACCCGGCCCTCGAGGATCATCCGCGCGATGCCGGTGCGACCGCGGTAGAGCTTGCCGTCGGGGCTGCGGGTGCCCTCCGGGTAGATGCCGAGCTGCTCGCCGCGCGCCAGGACCTGCAGGCCGGTGCGGAGTGAGGCCTCGGACGCCTTGCCACCGGAGCGGTCGATCGGCAGCTGGCCGATGGCGTTGAAGAACGTCTTCGTCGCCCAGCCCTTGAGCCCACGCCCGGTGAAGTAGTCGCTCTTCGCCAGGAAGGACAGCCGCCGGTCGAGCACGGCCGGCAGGATCACCGAGTCGATGAACGAGATGTGGTTGGACGCGAAGATGACCGGGCCCTTGGCGGGGACGTTCTCACGGCCGACCACCCACGGGCGGAACAGGGTGAGGATGAGCGGGCCGAGCAGGAAGTTCTTCAGCAGCCAGTAGGTCATCGACGACTCCAGGTGGTGGGGTGGGCCTGAGCGACCCTACGCCGTGCGGGCCGGTACGCGGTTACGCCGTGCGGGCGTGGATGCGGGCCAGGTCGGCGGCGCCGACGACTCCGGCGTCGTTCACCAGCTCGGCGATCACGAAGTCCGGCTCGGGGTGGTAGCCACGCGCCGGCAGGTTGTTGAGGTACGCCTGCTTGATCGGGTCGAGCAGCCGGTCCCCCGCGCTGGCGACCCCGCCGCCGAACACGAACAGCTGCGGGTCGAGCACCGCGGACAGCGAGGCGCAGGCCTCACCGAGGTGACGGCCGAGGCGGCGGAGCGCCGCGAGGGCACCCGGGTCGTCGGCCAGGATCAGGTCGCCCACGATGTGTCCGTCGAGCTCGCCGCCGTTGGCTTCGCGCGCGTCGGCCAGCGCGGAGCCGATGCCGCCGGCGTCGGCGACGTCGTTCGCCATCCGCTGCAGGGCACGGCCGGAACCGTACTGCTCGATGCAGCCACGCGCGCCGCAGCCGCACGGCAGACCGTTCGGCACGATGCGCAGGTGGCCGATCTCGCCGCCGGTGCCGAACCCACCGCGGAACAGGCGGTCCTCGGTCACGATGGCGCCGCCCACACCGGTGCCGATGGTGAGCATCGTCATGTCGGAGACGAGCCGGCCGGCGCCGAAGCGGAACTCGGCCCACCCGGCGGCGTTGGCGTCGTTGTCGACCGTGATGTGCAGGTCGCCGAGGCGCTGCTGCAGCTTCTGGCGCAGGGGCTCGTTCCGCCACCGGATGTTCGGCGTGTAGTAGACGATCGACTGCGAGGCGTCGATGAAGCCCGGGGCCGCGACGCCGACCGCGCCGACCTCGTGTCCTGAGCTGAGTCGCTCGACCATCGAGACGACGTCGTCGAGCATGGCGTTCGGGTCCGCAGCGTTGGTGGCCACGCGGTCCTCGGCGATGATCTCGCCGAGTTCCGTCACGACCGCTCCCGCGATCTTGGTGCCCCCGATGTCGATTCCGATGGCGTGCACGGTCCAAGAGCCTACCGGTTCACCGCGAACTCACGGAACGCCCGGTGACGCGTCCTATGCTGACTGTGTCGCCTCGCAGGATGAGGCGCCCTCGAATCGAACCGGCAGACAAGGGAGTCACCGTGAACGATCAGCGACCCGAACGCGCCAGTCAGGTCCCGACCGGGAGGCACGCCTCGCGTCCGATGAGCGGCCCCGTCGCTCCTGACCACGGCTCCGCAGCGCGGCTGCTCGGCGACCGCGCCCGGCTGACGCCGTCGCGTCCGATCCTGGCCCAGCGCCACGGCGACACGTGGACGACGATCACCGCCGGCGAGGTGCTCGCACGGGTCCGCGGCATCGCGAAGGGCTTCGTCGCCGCCGGCCTCGAGCCCGGCGCCCACGTCGCGATCCTGTCCCGCACCCGCCTGGAGTGGACCCTCGTCGACTTCGCGGTGTGGACGGCAGGACTGGTCTCCGTCCCCGTCTACGAGACGAGCTCCCCCGACCAGGTCCGGTGGATCCTCTCCGACTCCGAGGCCGTCGCGATCGTCGTCGAGCAGGAGGAGCACGCGCGTCGGGTCGCCTCGATCGCCCCGGACCTGCCGCACCTCGGGCAGCACTGGACGATCGACGGCGGCGGGCTCGACGACCTGACCCGGCTCGGCGAGGACGTCACCGACGACGAACTCGACGCGCGGACGGCGTCGGTGCACGGCCACGACGACGCGACGATCATCTACACCTCCGGGTCGACCGGACGCCCGAAGGGGTGCGTCCTGCGGCACGACAACTTCACCGCGACGGTCGAGAACGCCAGTGTCGCGATGCCCGAGGTCGTCGCGGACGGCGCCTCGACCCTGCTCTTCATCCCGATGGCCCACGTGTTCGCCCGCTTCATCGCGGCGATGTCCGTGTCCGCCGGGGTACTGGTCGGCCACGAGCCGGACACGAAGGACCTCATGCAGGCCGTGTCGTCGTTCAAGCCGTCCTTCCTGCTGGCCGTCCCCCGGGTGTTCGAGAAGATCTACAACGCCTCCGAGCAGAAGGCCGACCGCGGCGGCAAGGGGAAGGTCTTCCGGGCTGCTGCGAACACCGCGGTCGCCCACTCCGAGGCGCTGGCCGCCGGTCGGGTCCCGCTCGTGCTCGGCCTGAAGTTCAAGCTGTTCGACAAGCTCGTCTACGCGAAGCTCCGGAACGCCCTCGGTGGCCGCACCGAGTACGCGGTCAGCGGCTCTGCGCCGCTCTCGCCGCGGCTGTCGCACTTCTTCCGGTCGATCGGGGTGCTCATCCTCGAGGGCTACGGACTCACCGAGACGACCGCGCCCGCCACCGTGAACCGTGCAGCGGACCTGCGCATCGGGACGGTCGGACCGGCACTCCCCGGGGTCGAGATCCGGATCGCCGACGACCAGGAGATCCTGATCCGCGGCGTCGACGTGTTCGACCGCTACTGGCGGAACGACGAGGCCACCGAGCGGGCGTTCACCGACGACGGCTGGTTCCGCACGGGCGACCTCGGACGGCTCGACGACGACGGCATCCTGACGGTGACCGGACGCGCCAAGGAACTCATCGTCACCGCGAGTGGCAAGAACGTCGCACCGGCACCGCTCGAGGACGGCGTCCGCGAGCACCCGCTCATCGGGCAGGTCGTGGTCGTCGGCGAGGGCAAGCCCTTCATCGCCGCCCTCGTCACGCTCGACCGCGAGATGCTCCCGGGGTGGTGCGAGAGCCGCGGGATCACGCCGGCGCTCTCCGCGCACGAGGCCGCGTACGACGAACGCGTGCTCACCGCCGTGCAAGAGGCCATCGACACCGCGAACGGCCGGGTCTCACGAGCCGAGTCGGTCCGGTCGTTCACGATCCTGGACACCGAGCTGACGGAGGGGTCCGGACACCTGACGCCGAAGCTGACGATCAAGCGGTCGGTCATCCTGCGCGACTTCGCGGCCGACATCGACCACATCTACTCGGGGTCGAAGGTGCAGACGACCGCGACGCCCGTCATCGAGGAGCGTCGCGCGCGCCGCGCGTAGCGCGTAGCGTCCCGCCGTCTCGGCGTACCGGGGCGTTTCGGGCGTACCAGGTCGTTTCTTCCGACCAGGTACGCCCGATTCCGCAAGGTGCGCGCGGGGTGCGTGCGCGCGGGGTGCAGATGCGCGCGGGGCTCAGGCCTCCGGCGACTGCTCCGTCGCGGGGGCGTCGAGAACGGCGGTCGAACCGGTGGCGACCGTGGTGTCGGCCGGACGACGGTTGGTGCGGGTGCGGTGCGAGCTGAGCTCGTCAGTCTGACTGGTCATGCGGGAGTCCTGGGGGGATGGGATGGTCGTCGGTGGGAGGCCGACGCGGATACGGTACCTCTTCGTCAGGACAAAGCGACAATCCCCCGTGGGGGTGTCATGAGCAGGCACTCATGACCAGCGGATCAGTGAAACCACTCCTGCGCCCGGATGTCCCGCAGCGCCTGCCGTCGGACCTCTGGTTCGAGCGTCATCACGTAGACGGTGCCGTCCAGGTGGTCGACCTCGTGCTGGAGCGCCTCGGCCATCAGCCCGGTGCCCTCGAGCACCACCTCGGCGCCGTCGACGTCGACACCACGGACCTTGGCGTACGGGTGCCGCCGGGTCGGGTAGCCGAGCCCGGGGACGGACAGGCACCCTTCCTCCATGAGCTCGGGCTCCCCCGAGACCTCGACGACCTCGGGGTTCAGGACGTACCCGACCTCGCCGTCGACGTTGTACGAGAACGCGCGGAGTCCGACACCGATCTGCGGCGCGGCCACACCGGCGCGGCCGGGCTCCTTGACGGTGTCGATCAGGTCCTGCACGAGGTCGCGGACCCCGCTCGACCCGAGTGCCGCCGGAGCGATCGGGTCCGCAGGCGAACGGAGGACGGGGTCGCCGAACAGGCGGATGGGACGGACGGTCAATTTACTGCAGCACCACCAGGAGGTCGCCGGCGTCCACCTGCTGGGTCGCCGGGATCGCGAGACGGCCGACGGTGCCCGCCACGGGCGCCGTGATGGCCGCTTCCATCTTCATCGCCTCGATGCTCGCCACGGCCGCTCCGGCCTCGACGACGTCACCGACGGCGACCTTGAGCGTCACCACACCGGAGAACGGCGCAGCGACGTGCTTCGGGTCGGACTTGTCGGCCTGCTCGGCGACCTTCGTCTCGACCTCGATCGACCGGTCGCGAACCGAGACCGGGCGGAGCTGCCCGTTCATCGTGGCCATGACCGTGCGGATGCCCTTGTCGTCGACCTCGCCGATCGCCTCGAGCCCGACGAACAGGTTGACGCCCTTGCCGAGCGGCACGACGTGCTCCTGCCCGGGGCGCAGCCCGTACAGGTAGTCGACGGTCGGTACCACGGACAGGTCGCCGTACTGCTCGCGCACCCGCTCGAACTGGGCCGTGGGCTGCGGGAACAGCAGCCGGTTCAACGCCTGCTGGCGCTCGGGCCCCGCGGCGTCGAGGTGCGCGCGCTCGGCGTCCGGCACCGGGGTGATCTCGAGGCGGACGTCGCGCCCCGCCAGGACCTTCGTCCGGAACGGCTCCGGCCAGCCACCCGGCAGGTCACCGAGCTCGCCGGCCATGAACCCGACGACGGAGTCCGGGATGTCGTACTTGTCCGGGTTCTGCTCGAAGTCGGCCGGGTCGGCGTTCACCGCGGCGAGCTGCAGCGCGAGGTCACCGACCACCTTCGACGACGGCGTGACCTTGGTCGGGCGTCCGAGGATCCGGTTCGCCTCGGCGTACCAGTCCTCGACCTGCTCGAACCGGTCGCCCAGGCCGAGCGCGATCGCCTGCTGGCGGAGGTTCGACAGCTGACCACCGGGGATCTCGTGCTTGTAGACCCGACCCGTCGGACCCGGCAGCCCGGACTCGAACGGGGCGTAGGCCCGACGGACCGCCTCCCAGTAGGGCTCGAGGTCGCCGACCGCGTCGAGGGACAGTCCGGTGTCGCGCTCCGTGTGGGCCAGGGCGGCGACCAGCGCGGACATGCTCGGCTGGCTCGTCGTGCCGGCCATCGGCGCCGAGGCGACGTCCACCGCGTCCGCACCGGCACGCGCGGCGGCGAGGAGCGTCGCGAGCTGCCCACCGGCGGTGTCGTGCGTGTGCACGTGCACGGGCTGGTCGAAGCGCTCGCGCAGCGCGCCGACGAGCTTCTCGGCGGCGCCGGCGCGGAGCAGGCCGGCCATGTCCTTGATGCCGATGACGTGCGCGCCGGCCTCGACCATCTGCTCCGCCAGGCGGAGGTAGTAGTCCAACGTGTACAGGTCCTCGGCAGGATCGAGGAGGTCGGCGGTGTAGCAGAGCGCCGCTTCGGCGACGGCCGTGCCGGTCGCGAGCACTGCCTCCAGGGCCGGTCGCAACTGGCTGACGTCGTTGAGCGCGTCGAACACGCGGAAGACGTCGACGCCCGTGGCGGCGGCCTCGGCGACGAACGCGTCCGTCACCTCGGTCGGGTACGGGGTGTAGCCGACCGTGTTGCGGCCGCGTAACAGCATCTGGATCGGGATGTTCGGCATCGCCTCGCGCAGCGAGGCCAGGCGCTCCCACGGGTCCTCGCCGAGGAACCGGAGGGCGACGTCGTACGTCGCTCCGCCCCAGGCCTCGACGCTCAGCAGCTGCGGCGTGAGCCGCGCGACGTACGGTGCGACGGCGACGAGGTCCTTCGTGCGGACACGGGTGGCGAGCAGCGACTGGTGCGCGTCGCGCATCGTCGTCTCCGTCACGGCGAGCCGGGTCTGGGCGCGGAGTGCCTTCGCCCACTCGGCCGGACCCTGCGCCAGCAGCACGTCGCGCTGACCCTCGGGCACCGGGGCGCTGAGGTCGAGGGCGGGGAGCTTGGCGCTCGGGTCGGTGACCAGCGGCGACCGGTCACCGTTCGGCTTGTTCACCGTGACGTCGGCCAGCCAGTTCAGGACCTTGGTGCCGCGGTCCTTCGACACGTGGCCGCTGAACAGCTGCGGACGTTCCTCGATGAACTTCGTCGAGACATCGCCGCGGGCGAAGTCCGGGTCCTCGAGCACGGCCTGCAGGAACGGGATGTTCGTGCTCACGCCGCGGATGCGGAACTCGGCGAGGGCACGCTTCGCACGGGCGACGGCCGTCGGGAAGTCGCGTCCGCGGCACGTCATCTTGGCGAGCATCGAGTCGAAGTGCGGGCTGATCTGCGCACCGGTGGCGACCGTGCCGCCGTCCAGACGCACGCCGGCGCCGCCCGGGCTGCGGTACGTGGTGATGCGGCCGGTGTCCGGCCGGAAGCCCTGCGTGGGGTCTTCGGTCGTGATGCGGGTCTGCAGCGCGGCCCCGTGCACGGAAACGGTGTCCTGCGACAGGCCGAGGTCGGCGAGCGACTCGCCCGAGGCGATGCGCATCTGCGACTGCACCAGGTCGACGTCGGTGACCTCTTCGGTGACGGTGTGCTCGACCTGGATGCGCGGGTTCATCTCGATGAAGACGTGCTGACCCTCGCGCTCGCCCTCGGTGTCGAGCAGGAACTCGACGGTGCCGGCGTTCACGTAACCGATCGAGCGGGCGAAGGCCACGGCGTCGCGGTGCAGAGCTCGGGCGACGGCGGGGTCGAGGTTCGGCGCCGGAGCGATCTCGACGACCTTCTGGTTGCGGCGCTGCACGGAGCAGTCCCGCTCGAACAGGTGGATCGTCCCCGCTTCGGTGCCCGTCGCGTCGGCGAGGATCTGCACCTCGATGTGCCGCGGCCGGATCACCGCCTGCTCGAGGAACATGGTCGGGTCGCCGAACGCACTGTCGGCCTCGCGCATCGCTGCTTCGAGCGCTGCACGGAGTTCGGGCTTGGTCTCGACCCGGCGCATGCCACGGCCGCCACCGCCGGCGACGGCCTTGGCGAACACCGGGAACCCGATGGCGTCGGAGCCGGCGATGAGCTCCTCGATGTCGCGACTCGCCGGGGTGCTCGCGAGGACCGGGACGCCGGCCGCGATCGCGTGCTCCTTCGCGGTCACCTTGTTGCCGGCCATCTCGAGCACGTGTTCGCCCGGACCGATGAACGTGATGCCGGCTGCTGCGGCCGCGGCGGCGAGCTCCGGGTTCTCGGACAGGAAGCCGTACCCCGGGTAGATCGCGTCGGCGCCCGACTCGCGCGCCACGCGGATGATCTCGGAGACGTCCAGGTAGGCCCGGACCGGGTGGCCCCGCTCACCGATCAGGTAGGCCTCGTCGGCCTTCAGGCGGTGCAGGGAGTTCCGGTCTTCGTAGGGGTAGACGGCGACGGTGCGCGCCCCCAGTTCGTACGCGGCACGGAATGCGCGGATGGCGATCTCACCACGGTTCGCCACGAGGATCTTGCTGAACACGACGTCCCTTTCAGCCCGGGTTGAGGTGAGACAACCCTAGTGGCGGTAACGTTGCTGATCGTGCATGTACTCAGCGTGAGCTCCCTCAAGGGCGGTGTCGGCAAGACGACGGTGACGCTCGGCCTGACTTCGGCCGCCTTCGCCAAGGGACTGCGCACGCTGGTGGTGGATCTCGACCCGCAGTCCGACGTCTCCACCGGCCTCGACATCAACATCGCCGGACACCTCAACGTGGCCGACGTCCTCGAGAACCCGAAGGAGAAGATCGTCCGTCAGGCGATCGCCCCCTCCGGGTGGACGAAGGGTTCGCAGGGCAAGATCGACGTCATGGTCGGGTCGCCCTCCGCGATCAACTTCGACGGGCCACACCCCTCCATCCGCGACATCTGGAAGCTCGAAGAGGCCCTGGCCAACGTCGAGCAGGACTACGAGCTCGTGCTCATCGACTGCGCACCGTCGCTGAACGCCCTCACGCGCACCGCGTGGGCAGCGTCCGACCGCGTCACCGTCGTCACCGAGCCCGGCCTGTTCTCCGTCGCCGCAGCCGACCGCGCCCTCCGTGCCATCGAGGAGATCCGCCGCGGTCTCTCCCCCCGCCTGCAGCCGCTCGGCATCATCGTGAACCGTGCCCGCGTCCAGTCGCTCGAGCACCAGTTCCGCATCAAGGAACTCCGCGACATGTTCGGGCCGCTCGTCCTGTCGCCGCAGCTGCCCGAGCGCACCTCGCTGCAGCAGGCGCAGGGTGCCGCGAAGCCCCTGCACGTGTGGCCCGGCGAGTCCGCGCAGGAGATGGCGAAGAACTTCGACCAGCTGCTCGAGCGCATCATGCGGACCGGCAAGATCGGGCCCTACGCCGACGGTTCGGGTGCCGTAGGCGCGTAGGTCGCTGCCGCGCGGGCGCGACGCGCGGGCGCGACGCGCTGCTCACGTCCGCCAAGCGGTCACCGACTGTCGGCCGACCGCGGCGCGAACGACGGTTCGTGACCACTCGGCGACGCGCACACGACGGTTCGTGACCACGCGCCGACTGCCAGGAGGCCCGTCTCTGCCCCGGCAGACACGCCCGGCCCCGGCTCGCCCAGCGGTCACAACATCCCGCTCACGTCCGCCGAGCGGTCACCCACTGTCGGCCGACGGCCGCGCGGACGACGGTTCGTGACCACTCGGCGACGCGCACGCGACGGTTCGTCACCACTCGGGGCGATCCGCGGGACGAGAACCTGGTCAGGAAGCGCGGGAAGCGCGACGCGCGGCGAGCTCGTCGGACGGGTCGGCCGCCGCGGAGGCGTCGAGCTCGACCAAGGAGGTCTCGACCTCGCGCAGGACCTTGCCGACCGCGATGCCGAAGACACCCTGACCGCGGGACACCAGGTCGATGACCTCGTCGTCCGAGGTGCACAGGTACACCGAGGCTCCGTCGGACATCAGGGTGGTCTGGGCGAGGTCGGACACGCCCGACTCGCGGAGCTGGTTCACGGCGGTGCGGATCTGCTGCAGCGAGATGCCGGTGTCGAGCAGGCGCTTCACGAGCTTGAGCACGAGGATGTCGCGGAAGCCGTACAGGCGCTGGGAACCGGAGCCGGCAGCGCCGCGGATGGTGGGCTGCACGAGTTCGGTGCGTGCCCAGTAGTCGAGCTGTCGGTACGAGATGCCGGCTGCACGTGCGGCGACGGTGCCGCGGTAGCCGTTCTGCTCGTCGTGCTCGGGGAGGCCGTCGGTGAAGAGCAGCCCGAGGTCGTACCGCGTCGTGTCCGACTCGGTGCCTGGGGTGTCGTTCCCACTCATGCGCTTGCCTTCCACGACGATCGAGCTCCCACCCGAAGGTTCAACGACGGGTTGAAAGTTGTTCCGAGGTCAACGGTAGCGACTCCGACCGCTCCCGCGCGGGACATCCGACTCGGCGCGTCCGGCGTGTCGAGGATACGCCCCACCCACTGACGCACAAGCCCCCGCGGAGCACCGGAACGGATCATGCGTCGAGACGACCGATCGCCGCGCGGATGAGGCTCGAGCGGATGACCTCGAGCTGGACGGCGATCTCGCGTGCGAGTTCCGTGGCCTTCGCCCGTGACGTCGCATCGCCCCGGCGGGACACGGGCATGAGCGCGGATTCGATGAGTCCGACCTCGCGCTCGGCGGTGCTGCGGAGCGTGCGCAGGTGCCGCGGCTCGATGCCGGTCCGCTGCAGCTCGACGAGTGCCTTGAGGACCGACACGCTGTCCTCGCCGTAGGTCTCGGTGGCGGGGAGCAGTGATGCGGAGACCGCGTCGGCCAGGAGCATCGGGGACGCGCCGGCCGCTCGGGCCGTTTCGTCACGGGTGTACCGACGCTCGCGCCCGAGGATCGAGGGACGTGGGGCGTCCCCACCGCCCGGCAGTACGGGCTCGCGCCCGGCGTCGAGGTCGGCGAGGTAGTCCTTGATGACCTTGAGCGGCAGGTAGTGGTCGCGCTGCAGGCCGAGGATCACCCGGAGGCGGTCGACGTCGGCCGCCGAGAACTTGCGGTACCCACTGGCCGTGCGGATCGGCGTGACGAGCTCACGCTCTTCGAGGAAGCGCAGCTTGGAACTCGACAGGTCCGCGAACTCGGGCTTGAGACGAGCGAGGACCTGCCCGATCGTGAGCAGGTCCGGTGCCGCTGACCCCGCCCGGGCCGCAGCGGACCGTGCGGCCACTACGCGTTCGCCAGGCGCGCCAGGTCGACCCGGGACGCGTAGAACGTCAGACGGAACTTGCCGACCTGGACCTCTGCCCCGTCGGTGAGCGGTGCTTCGTCGATGCGGTCACCGTCGAAGTACGTGCCGTTGAGCGAACCGTTGTCCTTGACGGTGAACGCCGTGCCGTGGCGCAGGAACTGCGCGTGCTTGCGCGACACGGTGACGTCGTCGAGGAAGATGTCGGCGTCGGGGTGTCGGCCGGCGGTCGTGACGTCGGAGTCGAGGAGGAACCGCGCACCCACGTTCGGACCGCGGCGCACGACGAGCAGCGCCGATCCGGACGGCAGGGCGTTGACCGCCTCGCGCTCTTCCGCTGAGACACCGGACTCGGCGGTGAGCGCCGCGCCCATGTCCATGCTGAAGGTCAACGTGGTGTCGACCAGCCGCTGCTCCGGGGTCTTCTGACCGTCCGGCTGCGGGACCACTGGATCTGGCATCGGTGGACCTCCTCCTCTTGGCCCACCAGCGTATCGGAAAGGAGGGCTCCAGCGGCAGCCCCGAACTGGGCCTGTGGACGATCGTCCGCGGTGCGCGAACGCGCGGTCCGGGTTCAGCGACCGCGCGCGAGCAACCAGAGCAGGTACGGGGCGCCGACGACACCCGTCACGACGCCGACGGGCAGGGCGTTGCCGGGGATCGCGAACTGGGCGATGAGGTCGCTGCCGAGGGTGATCGCCGCTCCCACCGCGGCGGCCGGCCCGAGGGCGACGCGGCCGCCGCCGACGAGCCGACGGGCGATCGGCGCCGCCATCAGTGCGACGAACGACACCGGCCCCGCCGTGGCGACCGCAGCGGCGGTGAGGCACACGGCGGTGAGGAGCAGCAGCACCTTCGCGCGGTCCGGCCGGAGCCCGAGGGCCGCCGAGACCTCGTCGCCGAGCGTCAGGACGGTCAGGCGCGACGACTGCAGCAGGGCCAGCAGGAACAGCACGACGAACGCGACGCCGAGCACGCCGACCAGGTTCCGGTCGACGGCGTTCAGGCTGCCGGACAACCACAGCAACGCGGTGCCGGCCTGGGTGACGGTGCCGCTGGTGAGCATCCACCCCGTGATGCTCAGGCAGATCGCCGAGACGCCGATCCCGACGAGCACGACCCGGTTGCCGGTGATCCCCCGCCGCCAGGCCAGTCCGGCGATCACGATCGACACCACGACCGCGCCGACGAGCACGACCGAGAACAGGGTGCCGCCGGACGCCCCGAACAGCACGATCGCGGTGAGACCCGCAGCACTGGCACCCGAGGTGATGCCGATGACGTCCGGGCTCGCGATCGGGTTGCGGACGACGCTCTGCACGATGGCGCCCGCGACCCCCAGGCTGGCGCCGACCAGGACCGCACCGAGCACCCGGGGGCCGCGCAGCTGTCCGATGACGAAGTCCGAGATGCGGTCGCCCTGGCCGAACAGCGCGCCGACCACCTGCGCCGGGGTGAGCGGGATCGAGCCGACCCCGAGACCGACGAGCACCAGCGCGACGAGCACGACGACGACGGCCGCCAGGACCACGAGCTCGCGCCGGGCACCGACGAGCGCACCCCGAAGGGACGTCGACACCGTCACAGGCCCCGCACCGCCCTCGACCGCACGAGCGCGATGAACACCGGCGCACCGATGAGGGCCGTGACGATGCCGACCTGCAGCTCCCCCGGGTACGCCACGACGCGACCGATGACGTCGGCCACCAGCAGCAGCGCCGGCGCGACGATCGCGGACAGCAGGATGGTCCACCGGTGGTCGGGGCCGCTCAGCCGACGGACGGCGTGCGGCACGGCGAGCCCGACGAAGGCGATCGGCCCCGCTGCGGCCACGGCCGAGCCGGCGAGCAGCACGGTCACGAGCCCGCCGACGGCCCGGACGAGCACCACGCGTTGTCCGAGCGACGCCGCGAGCTCGTCGCCGAGGGCGAGGGTGTTGAGCGAGCGGCCCAGGCCGAACGCGATCGCGAGACCGATCAGCACCGGCGCCGTGATGATGCCGGCGGTGCCGAGGTCCTTGCCGGCGAGGGCGCCCACCTGCCAGAACCGCAGCTGGTCGAGCAGGCTCGCGTTCGTGACGAGCACCGCCGTCGTGATCGACGACAGCGCGGCGGCGACCACGGCACCGGACAGCGCGAGGCCGACCGGCGACAGTCCGCGCCGGGCGACGGCGGCGATCCCGTAGACGAGCAGTGCGGCCAGGGCAGCACCGAGGAAGGCGAACGGCAGGTAGGCGGCCGTGCCGCTCACCCCGAAGAGCGCGATGCCGGCGACCACGGCGAGGGCCGCCCCGGAGTTGATGCCGAGGACGCTCGGGTCGGCGAGCGGGTTGCGGGTCACGCCCTGCATCACCGCGCCGGCGACACCGAGGGCGGCACCTGCGAGGAGCCCGACGACGGTGCGCGGGACACGGTTGCCGAGCACGATCAGCCCGATCTCGTCGTTCCGCCCCGGGTGCAGGACGGTGTCGAGCACGGTGTGGAGCGGGATCGGACGGGATCCGAAGGCGATCGACAGCGCGCACGCCACGGCGAGGACGACGACGGCCAGCACGGTCGCCCCGACCAGACGGGAGACGGAGGCGGGCGCCGGTGGCGCGGACGTGGAGGAGCGCATGGGAAGTAAGGCAACCCTAACGCCCGAACCCCACTCGGCGCCCCCCGAGCAAGCCCGGAGCAGTCGCTGGGTCCGTTCATAGGCTCGTCATTGGATCGCCGCCTGTACTGGTCTCCATCGACACCCGCCCGGGTCGTCGAGGGACGACCGGAGAGCACCGATGAACGAGACCCCGAACCCCGCCGCCGACGCCGACCGCGAGCACGACGAGCAGGGCACCGCCCGGACCGACGGCACGCAGCAGCAGCGGCAGCAGCAGGCGTACGGGATGAGCTGGGAGGCACCCCACGCCGACCCCGCCACCCTCCGTCCGGCCTACGCCTTCGACGGCTCCGGCCCGTACCTGTACGGCCCGGACGGCTCCGGCCCCTACGCGTACTCCCCCGACGGCCGCGGCCCGTACCTGATCGGCAGCCCGGCGCTCACCGGCACCCACCACGCCTGGGCGCACACCGCGGCGACGGCGAACCACCCGGGAGCGGGCACGAAGCGCCCGCGTCGCCTCGGGCTGATGATCGGCTCCGGCATCGCGGCCCTCGCGATCGTCGGCGCCGCCGGCGGCACGGCCCTCGGCCTGTCCTCGCAGAGCACGACCACGACGTCGAGCCAGTCGCAGGGCACCACGACGCTGCCCGACACCGGCAGCGGCACGGGCAGCAGCGACGGCACGAACGGCTTCACCGTCCCCGGAGACGGCAGCGGCACCGGCAACGGCACCGACGGCAGCGGCACCACGGGCAACGGCACCGACGGCAGCACCGGCACGAGCACCGAGTCCGCCGCCACCGCAGCGACCGCCGCCCAGAAGAAGGGCGTCGTGACGATCAACACCGTCCTGAACTACGACGAGTCCTCGCAGGCGGCCGGCACCGGCATGATCCTCAGCTCGAACGGCACGGTCCTGACGAACAACCACGTCATCCAGGGCGCCACGAGCATCACCGTCACCGACGAGACCACCGGCAAGGAGTACAAGGCGGACGTGGTCGGTACCGACGCCACGAACGACGTCGCCGTCCTGAAGCTCGAGGACGCCTCCGGCCTGTCCACCGTCACGCTCGACGACGACGGCGAGCCGAGCACCGGTGACACCGTCACCGACGTCGGCAACGCCGAGGGCACGGGCAACCTCGTCGCCGCAGAGGGCACCGTCACGGCCACCGACCAGGACATCCAGGTGCAGAGCGAGTCCGGCACCGGGACCGAGTCGCTGTCCGGTCTGATCGAGATCGCGGCGAACATCGTCTCCGGCGACTCCGGCGGCCCCGTCGTCGACAGCGAGGGCGAGGTCGTCGGCATGGCGACCGCAGCGTCCTCGGGCACCGCGGACGTCACCGGCTACGCCATCCCGATCACCACCGCGAAGGCGATCGCCGAGAAGATCCTGGCCGGGGAATCCTCGAGCACGATCACCATCGGTCTGCCGGCCTTCCTCGGCGTCCAGGTCAGCAGCACCGCGAGCACCACTGGCGGCGTCGCTGTCGCCGGCACGGTCGAGGGTTCCGGTGCCGCGAGCGCCGGCCTGGCCGAGGGCGACACGATCACGAGCCTCGGCGGCAAGACGGTCACGACCTCGGACGAGCTCACCGCGGCCGTGCAGTCGCACTCCGTCGGCGACAAGGTCGTGGTCGGCTACACCGACAGCACCGGCGCCGCCAAGACCGTCACCGTCACCCTGACCGCCGGCCCGGCCGCCTAAGCGGAAGGAAGCAGCGCCCGCACCACCGACCGGTACACGTTGGCCGGGGAGTCCGTCTGGAAGACGGTCTCCCCGGCTTCCGTCTTGCCCACGCGGGCGAAGCCGATCCCCTCGGCGCGAACGATCGTCACGGGCTTCGGCTTGCCCGGCCGACGCAGGTACGACACCGTCCACGGCGCGGCCCAGAAGCGCGCGAGCCGCGGGTCCGCCTCGACGAGGGCCTCCGGCAGGTCCGGTGCGTCGGAGCCGCCTGCCAGCCGGCGGCCGAGCAGGTGCCCTGGGAGCGACCCCGTGCGGAACGGGAAGGTCCACGTCGGGCCGATGCCGAGCCTCCCGGCCGTCAGCGCGACCGCGCGGTCCGGCGTGACGGACGCGACCACCGCGCCCGCCTCGGCGGTCCCGTCCACGACGGTCTGCGACCAGGCCTGGAGGCGCGACTCGCCACCGCCCTGCAGGTGCTGTTCCAGCGTGACCGGCTGGGCATCGCCCTGCCACGGCTCGAGCAGGGTCTGGGTCGACTCCGGCAGCGTGCCGAGTCGGCCGACGAGGCCCGCTTCGATGAGTTCGCGGCCCGCCGCGGTGCGGAGGAGCGTCGGGTTCCACCGGCGTCCGGCGAGGCTCTTGAGCGTGCCGACCGCGTCGGCGCTCAGGCGGGGGCCGTCGAGCTGCGGGCCGGGCGCCGGTGTGGGCAGCGGCTCGAGGTCGCGCTCGGGGCGGACCGGGGACGGCTCGGCGGCGCGGACGCTCTCGAGGACCGCGAACACAAGCTCGTCGGTCTCGAGCAGGCGTGCCAGGGGGCGTTCGATCGTCAGGTCGACGCGGTGCCGCCCGGTGACGAAGAGCAGGTGCGCACCCGCGACGTCGCCGTGTTCGTCGGGCCGGACGTACTCGACCAGGCGCGCGGGAGCCCCGGCGGCGGTCCAGGTGTCGCACCCGACGAGCAGCAGCCCCTCGACGGAACCGGGCAGTCTCGCGAGGAGCCCCGTGTTCTCGTCGCCGATCGCGCGGTCGCTGGGTCGGGATCGGACGGTGAGGACGATGTCGTCGCCGGTGACGCGCAGGTCCGCCTGGGCAGAGTCCTCGCGGCGCCACTGGTCGGGGCGGCGGAGGGTGAGGCGGGCGGTGCGGTCCTCGGTGCCGAGCGGGACGGGGACTGCCATGGCACGAGGCTACGTCGGGTGCGGGCTGCGGAGGGGTGCGGCTCGCCGTGCGCGCGCGTCAGCGGCGGGGGCGCTGCGCGTGGCGTGCGCTGCGCGTGGTGCGAAGTTGACCACTCCGTGCCGCGCAACAACCTCGCACCGGGCGGACAACCTCGCACCGAGCCGCCACTCGCGCGCGTCAGCGGCGGGGCGCGCGCGGGGCCGGGGGCGGTGGGACGGGCTTCGCGGCGACGACGTCGTCGAGCCGGACCTCGACCGGGCCGCGGCGGGTGGCGATCGTCACGGTGTCGGGGGTGCGGGCGACGAGGTCCCCGAGGGCGTCCTGTGCGCCGTCACCGTGGTGCGCCCGGACCACGAGCCGGACCCCGATCGCGGCAGCGTGGAGCACGCCGAGCGCACGGACCCGCGCGATCGCAGCCTGTTCCTCGGTGCTCACCCGCCCAGCGTAGGGGCCGCCTAGAGTGAGGGGATGGCCAAGGCTCGCGTGGACAGCTGGATCTGGGCGGTGCGGATCACCAAGACCCGCTCCGCTGCGACCGCCGCGTGCAAGGCCGGGCACGTCCGGGTGAACGGGGAGCGCGCGAAGCCCGCGCAGCCGATCGGCCCCGGCGACGAGGTCCGGGTGCGGCAGAACGGCTTCGACCGGATCGTCGTCGTCACGGGCATCATCCTGAAGCGGACGAGCGCCCCCGAGGCCGCGAAGCACTTCGAGGACAAGACCCCGCCGCGGCTGTCCAAGGAAGAGGCGGGGTTCGTGCCGATGCGCGACCGCGGTGCCGGGCGTCCGAGCAAGCGGGAGCGCCGCGACCTCGAGAAGCTCCGCGGCTACTGACGCCCGTCACTAGACGAAGCGGACGGTCTGCTGCAGTCGGTCGCGGATCTCGAACACGTCGACCGATCCGGGCGGGGACCACACGCCGTTCAGCACCTGCCCGAGCGCACTGCGGCGGACGACCAGGGCAGTCGGCTTCTTCGGGGAGCCGACGAGCTGCACGTCGACCTCGACCGCGGAGTCCGGCACGACGAGCAGCCGGCCGGTGAACCGCACCCGGGTTTGCTTCTGCACGGCACGGGCGGCGCGGACGAGTTCCTTCACCGGACGCTCGCCGGGCGCCAGGGTCTCCCCGACGATGTCGCCGTGCTCGACCCGGACGGGGGCTCCCCAGTCGATCGACTCGACGGCCCAGAGCCCGCTCGGGGTCAGGACGGCGTGGTCGAGCTTGCCCTCGGCCCCGGCGTCGAGGTCGTGCCAGACGGTGACGCCGATGCCCATGTCCGAGACGATCGAGGCAGTGGCCTCTTCGGCGAGCGCTTCGCCGAGCAGCCGTCGGATGTGCCGGGGCGCCGAACGGATGAGGGTGGGGTCGTAGGGGTCCTCGATGGGGTCGCCGAGTCCGACCCATTCGCGTTCTGCCTGCAGGAAGACCTCGCGGGAGCGTCCGCCGGGGTGTCCGTGGGACCGGGCGCGGGGGCGGGTGTCGCGACGGGCTGACGGGGGTGCGTAGGCGTCGCGACCGGTGTCGGGCCTCCCGGTCGACGAACCGGACGCACCGGACGTGCTGAACGGACCGGCGCCGCTGCTGCTGAACGATCCGCGGGAGCCCGCGTCGTAGGCGCGGCGTGCTGCGGGCGTGCCGATGCGTTCCCAGGCGAGCTGGACGCGGCGGAAGTGCTGGGCGTCGCCGCCGAGGTCGGGGTGGGATTCGCGGGCGGCGCGCCGGTAGGCGCGGCGGAGCGCGTCGTCGTCGGCGGTCGCGGGGACGCCGAGGACTTCGTACGGGGTGGCGTCGGCCGGGCTGTCGGTCATGGCCCTGCGACATTACCCGAGGCAGGGTACGAGTCCGCCGCGTGGTTGCTGGGGACGGCCTGGAGGAACGGATGGACTCGACCCCACCGGCTGCGGTCAGCGGCTGGTCGCCTCCACCACCCCGAACGCGACGGGCGCGTCGAGGAACCGCGCGTACCGGGCGGCGGCGGCCTCGAGCGCGCGCACCGAGGCGACGTCGAGTGCCGCGAAGGGTGTGACGGTGACGGCCACCCCGCTGGCGCGCTCGGTCCGCTTCCAGGTGCCAACGACCCGCCCGCGGACGACGGCCATCGGCAGGAACATGCCGTTGGCGCCCGGGACGACCCGGTCGGCGTGTGCGGGGTCGAGCTGGGCGGAGCGGTCGGCGTACCCGAGCAGGTACTCGTCGAACCCGGGCAGCAGGTGGCCGGTGGGTGTGCCGCCGGTGGTGGGTCGGTCGGCGAGCGCGAGGAGTCCGTCGCCGAGGTCCTCGACGGTGTCGCCGGCGACGGCTCGGGCACGGCGGAGGTCGCCGAGCGGGAGCTTCGTCCAGCTGGCGGCGTCGGCCTCGGTGGCGGGGCCGCGGCCGCGCAGGTACCCGAGCAGGACCCGGCGGAGTGCTTCTTCGCGGTCGGGGACCTCGGCGAGCGCCGGTGCCCACTCGTCGAGGAGCACGAGTCCCTGGCCGACGCGGGCGGTGGGGCCCCAGGCGACGAGTCCCTCCTGCGAGAGCTGCAGCAGCAGGTGGTAGCCGCGGCCGGCGGTGGGGTCGATGCCGGCGGCGCGGTACTCGTCGAAGAGTTCGTCGCGGACGAGGGCGCGGCGGCCGGACAGTGCGGCGACGGTGGTGTCCCGTGCTCGGTCGAGCAGGGGTTGGTCGATGCCGAGTTCGGTGGCGCGTCGGGCGATGCTGCGCAGGGTCCGTTCGGCGGTCAGGGAGAGCAGGAGCCGGAGGTCGTCGGGGCGCATGGCGTGCAGGGTGCCCCGCATCGGCCACGAGCGGACGAGCTCGCCGCGGTCGAAGGCGGCGCGGACGTCGTCACGGGTGGCTCCGGGTGCGCGGACCCCGATGGCCCAGAGCACCTGGCCGAGGTCCTGCCCCTGCACGGCGGTCATCCGTTCGACCGCACCGGTGGGGCCGAGGCCGGCGACGGCGATCCCCTGCGCGGCGAGCCGCAGCGTGCGGAGCTGCGCAGGGGTCGGGGTCACGCGACGGCGGCGGCGATGGCGTCGGCGTGCTGCTCGATGTAGGCGACGTCGGCCCGGTACAGGTCGGCGTGCCCGTGCGCCAGGTCGCTGACGAACTTCGGGTTGCCGGCGGCGGCCTCGGTCTCCATGGTGGTGACCATCGCGACGAGGGACGCGGCCATCGTCTCGGCGAGGACGCTGCGGGAGCGGTCGTCGAGGTCGTAGGCGCGGCAGAACTCCGCGGCACGGGCGAGCCGGTCGTCGAGGTCCGGGGCGGTCATGCCCTCGACGGCGCCGGTGGTGAACGGGGCGAACCGGTACACGGCACTCGCGACGTCCCAGACCCGGGGGCCGGGGTGTGCGGTGTCGAAGTCGATGAGCCCCACGGCCTGGATGCCGTCGTAGACGCAGTTGTACGGGGCGAAGTCGCCGTGCACGATCGTCTCGACGGGGGTGCGTTCGGCCTGCGACCAGCAGTCGCGTGCCCCGTCACGCGGGAACGTGGTCGCGGCGTCGTGGAAGTGCCGGAGCAGCCGTGCGCTCGTGACGAGGGCGGCTTCGCTCGCGACGTCCTCGGTCCACGGGTACTCCCCGGCCACCCCGGGGACGAACGACACCGTCTCGAGGGTGTCGCCGTGCTCGATCGGTTCCGGTGCCGCGACGAACCCCTGTTCGTGCAGGTGTGCGAGCAGCCGGTGGACGGTCGGTGTCCACGGTCCGGCCGGGCGGTGGACTCGGTCGTCGGCCCTGGTGATCCGCTCCATGGGGAACCTCCTGTGTGTGCGTCTCCGTTGACGTCCGGCCAGCGTATCGACGTGTGCCGCCGCGTGTGACCCGGTGGTGTGAACAACACGTCACGTGACGGCATGCAGCGTTGCATGCAAGGGCGTACGATCGTTCACCGTGGAGCAGCACACGACGACCCAGGCCGCATCCGACCGCGCGTACGACCACGTCAAGCGGGCGATCATCCGCGGCGACCTCCCCGGTGGGACCGCGATCAGCGAGAACGCCCTGTGCCAGGAGATCGGGGTGTCCCGCACCCCCGTGCACGAGGCCTTTCTCCGCCTGGCCGCCGAGGACCTGCTCACCCTGGAGTCCCGCAAGGGTGCGGTGGTGCGCCCGATGTCCCCGAACGAGGCGGCGGACGTACTGGAGATGCGCGAGGCGATCGAGGCCACGGCGGCGACCCGCGTCGTGACCGACGGCCGCGTGGCGGACGTCACCCCGGGCCTCCAGGCCATGCTGGCGGAGCAGGAGCAGGCGGTCGCGACGGGCGACGTCGACCGGTTCATCGAGGTCGACGCGGCGTTCCACGGTGCGGTGATCGGCGCGTCGCGGAACGCGATCGCGGTGCGCTTCGCACAGACGCTCCGTGACCGGCAGAACCGGCTCCGACACCAGCTGATGCGGGTGCAGCCGTCGCAGCTGCAGGCCTCGCTCGACGACCACCGAGCCCTCGCGGCAGCCCTGGCAGCAGGCGACGCGGCCCGCTACGCCGAGGTCCTGCACGACCACGTCGCCTCGCACCGGGGTGCCCTGTGAGCGCGACGGGGAGCATCCCCACCACCGGCTCGCTGTCCGTCCCCTCGGCGCGCGTGATGCCCTGGGTCGCGGTGTGGGGCGCGGTGTTCGTCTGCTCGTGGGGCGGCAACCAGTTCTCGCCCCTGCTGCTCATGTACGAGGGCCGCGAGCACTACTCGTCGGTCGTCGTCAACGTCTTCCTGGGCGTCTACGTGCTCGGGCTCGCGCCGGCGCTGCTCGTCGCCGGGTCGCTGTCCGACCGGCACGGCCGCAAGCCCCTCATGCTCGCCGCCATCGTGTCCGCCGTCGTCGGCAGCGGACTGCTCGCACTCGGACCGCTCGGCCCCGGGTTCCTGGCAACCGGACGACTGTTCTCCGGCATCACCGTCGGCATCGCGATGGCCGTCGGCAACAGCTGGGTGAAGGAGCTGTCGCAGGGACGCTTCGACCCCGCCGCCGACGCCGGGTCCGGTGCCCGCCGGGCCTCGCTGGCGTTCACGCTCGGTTCGGCCTCCGGCGCGCTGGTGGCCGGGCTCATCGCACAGTGGGGCCCGATCCCCGAGGTGCTGCCCTTCCTGGTCCACATCGTCGTCGCGCTGCCCTTCGCCGTCGTCGTCTGGCGCACCCCCGAGACCAACCGCTCCGGCGGGGTCCCCGGTCCGTGGTGGCGCCAGCTGCGGGTGCCGAGCGCCGGGCACCGACGGTTCACCCGGGTGGTGCTCGTCACCGCCCCGTGGATCTTCGGCTCGGCGGCGATCGGGTACGGCTACCTGCCGACCCGGCTCACCGGAGCCACCGGCGCGTGGGGCCTGCTGTTCGCCACCGCCGCGACCGTCGTCGCCCTCGGGGTGTCCAGTGCGGTCCAACCCCTCGCGCGGCGCGTGCACTCGCTGACCTCGGCCCGCGGGCTCACGACGGCCCTCGCGTGCATGACGGCCGGCATCGCCGTCGTCGTCGTCGCGATCGAGCTGCAGTCCGTCGTGGTCGGACTCGTCGCGAACGTCGTCATCGGCGTCGGGATCGGGCTCGCCCTGGTGTCGTCGCTGCTCGAGGTGCAGCGGATCGCCGGGTCCCGCGACCTGGCCGGACTCACCGGGGTGTTCTACGCGGCGGCGTACGCGGGGTTCCTGGCGCCGGCCGTGATCGCGGCGATCGCGAACGTGGTGGCGCTGCCGGTCGTCCTCTGGGTGATCGTCGGACTCGGCGTTGTGTCGTGGGGCGCGGTGCTCGTGTCGTCGCGGCGGTACCTGCCGACGGCG
This sequence comes from Curtobacterium sp. PhB146, assembly GCF_004342995.1. Classification (NCBI taxonomy): domain Bacteria; kingdom Bacillati; phylum Actinomycetota; class Actinomycetes; order Micrococcales; family Microbacteriaceae; genus Curtobacterium; species Curtobacterium sp. PhB146. Next base: position 376,984 of record NZ_SMBN01000004.1, read on the forward strand.
TAGGGGCGCGGGGGCGCGGGGGCACGTGGGCGGGCGTGCGGGGGCACGGGGGCGCGCCGCACCGTGCGCGGTGCGTCAGTCCGTGCGACACCGGCCGCTCGGTGCGAGGTTGATGCGGCGCACGGAGCGATCAAGCCAGCACCGAACGAACGACCTCGCACCGTGCGCCGGACGCCGGACGCCATGCACCGTGCGCCGAACGACCTCGCACCGTGCGCCGACGGCGTACCGCCGCTAGAACTGGTCGCGCAGCCAGGACGGCCCGTGCACCACGGCACCGAGCGCCTCGACGCGGGCACGGAGCTCACGGTCAGCCGTGACGACCACGACGGGACCGTCGCCGGCCTCCACCGCGGCACGAGCGGCGTCCACGATGGCGTCGTCCCCCGAACCCGGCGCTGCGACGACGTCGAGTGCACGGGGCAGTGCGCCGTCCGACGACCCGGAAGCACCCCGGGCCTCGCCCTCGAGCACCACGGTCCACCGCGGCCACCAGCGGGCGAACGGCAGCGCCAGCACGTCGGCGGTCACCCCGGTCTCGGCGAGCGCCGTCACCGACGACAGCAGGCGTGCAGCGGCTCCCGCCCGGTCCTTCCACCAGCCGTCGGGCACGCTGCCGACGACGCTCGCCGCGTCGACGACGACGTGCGGGGTGGTGGTGAGGGACGCGCGGAGCGCCGGCCACGACCTCCCGAACCCGGGGTGGAGCGGCAGGTCGTCGACCTCGTCGACGGGGATCCAGGACAGGGCGAGGCTCTCGCGGTCCGCGATCACCGGTTCGAACGGCCGAGCGGCACGCCCCACCACGGTCGTGTAGGTCCAGAACCCGAGGTCGAGGAGTGCCGTGTGGCGCAGATCGACGCCGTCGTGGGGCACACCGGCTTCCTCGGCGGACTCGCGGAGCGCGCCGGTGACGGCCTCCTCGCCCTGGTGTCGTGCGCCGCCGGGGATGCCCCACGTGCCGCCGTGGTGGCTCCACTCGACGCGGTGCTGCAGGAGCACGCGTCCGGCGCCGTCGTCGACGAGCAGTCCTGCGGCGCCGAAGAGTCCCCAGGCCTTGGTGCCGTCGGGGCCGACCGCCCAGGCGTCGCCGGGGTCGCGGGGGCCTGGTGGCGGTCCGGGAGGCGTGGAGTCTGGCACACACCAACCCTGTCACACGGTGCAGGGCATGTGACCGGAGACGACGGGGCCGGAGACGACGACGCCGGAGACGACGAGCCGTGGCACGGCGCAGCTGCTCGTGTACGGTGTCGATCGAGACACGGGGTGCCGCAACCAGCGGCTGAGATCACACCCGTCGAACCTGCTCGAGCTCGTACTCGCGAAGGGATCGTCCATGGAAACCGCTGCGCCCTCCCCTGCCTGGGCCCACCGAACCGCCGAACTGCTCGAGGCCGTCCGGGCCCGGAGCCCGTTGGTGCAGTGCATCACGAACACCGTGGTGCAGAACGTCACCGCGAACGTGCTGCTCGCCCTCGGGGCCTCGCCCGCGATGGTCGACGTGGCGACCGAGGCGGGACCGTTCGCCCGGGTCGCCGACGCCCTGCTGGTGAACACCGGCACGCCGCACGCCGAACCCCGGGTCGCGGCGCTCGAGGCCGCGCACGCCGCCCGCGACACCGGCACCCCCTGGGTGCTCGACCCCGTCGCGGTCGGCTCGCTGCCGGTGCGCACCGCCCTGGCCCGCGACCTGCTGGCGCTGAACCCGACGGTGCTGCGCGGCAACGCGTCCGAGGTCCTCGCTCTGCTCGGCACGTCGGCCGGTGGCCGCGGTGTCGACAGCACGGTGGGCACCGAGGACGCCCGCGCGGCTGCGGTCGACGCCGTGTCCGGTCAGGCGGCCGGGAGGCTCGTGGCCGCGGTGGCCGTGTCGGGTCCCGTCGACCTGCTGGTCGCGCCGGGCACCGGTGTGGTCCGGGTCGCGAACGGCACCGAGCTGTTGACGCGGATCACCGGGGGCGGGTGCGCCCTCGGCGCGGTCGTCGCCGCGTTCACGTCGGTCGCGCCCGACGACGCCGGTGCAGCCGCCGTCGCGGCGACCGCGGTGCACACGATCGCCGCGGAGCTCGCCGCCCGCGAGGCCGGCGGCCCCGGCACCTTCCAGCCGCTGTTCCTCGACCGGTTGGCGTCGCTCACCGCCGAGGACGTCGTCCGCGAGGCCCGGATCACGGTCGAGGCCGAGCCTGCCTCCCTGGTGGTGCCGGCATGAGCGGGCTGCCGGAGGACTTCGGCGTGTACCTGGTCACCGACGGCACGCTGGCCGACCGGCACGGTGTCGGTGTGCTCGGGGTGGTCCGCGCTGCGGTTCACGCCGGCGTCCGGATCGTGCAGGTGCGGGACAAGGACGCATCGGCGCGCGACCTGCTGGCCCTGACCGCTGCCGTGGCCGACGCCGTGGGCGACCGCGCCGCCGTGGTGGTCGACGACCGGCTCGACGTCGCCCTCGCCGCTCGGCACGCGGGACACCGGGTCGCCGGGGTGCACCTCGGCCAGTCGGACGTCCCCGTGACCGCTGCTCGTGCCCTGCTCGGGCGGGACGCGCACGTCGGGTTGACCGCGAACACCCCGGAGCACCTGGCGGTCGTCGCCCGCCTGCCCCGCGGCACCGTGGACCTGCTCGGCGTCGGGGTCGTGCACCCCACCACCACGAAGGCCGACCACCCGCCGGCACTCGGGCACGACGGCTTCGCCCGGCTCGCGGCGGCGACGGACGTGCCGTGCGTGGCGATCGGCGGGGTGACCCTCGACGACGTCGCGCCGCTCCGGGATGCCGGTGCCGCGGGAGTCGCGATCGTCTCGGGCATCTGCGCCGCGGCCGACCCCGGATCCGCCGCGGCGGCGTACGTGGCCGCGTGGGGACCTGGAACCGGCCACAGGGCGGAGGCGAGGGGACCCGGTCAGGGTGATCCGGGCCTCCCGGCCGGGGCCTGGTCGTGAGCGTCCCGCGCGTCCTGGCCATCGCCGGGACCGATCCGACGGGCGGTGCTGGGTTGCAGGCCGACCTCAAGGCGATTGCGGCGCACGACGGGTACGGCATGGGCGTGGTCACCGCCCTCGTCGCGCAGAACACGCACGGGGTGCGGTCGGTGCACGTGCCGGACATCGCGTTCCTGCGGGAACAGCTCGACGCGGTGTCGGACGACGTCACGATCGATGCCGTGAAGATCGGGATGCTCGGCACAGCACCGGTCGTCCGCGTCGTGACGGACTGGTTGCGGGAGCACCGGCCGCCCGTGGTCGTCGTGGACCCGGTGATGGTGGCGACGAGTGGTGACCGGTTACTCGACGAGGACGCCGCCGCGGCGATGGGGGCGCTGTTCGGGCTGGCCGACCTGGTGACGCCGAACCGGGCCGAGTTGCAGGTGTTGGCGGAGCTGGCCGGGGCTGGGGCTGGTGGTGCTCGTGCTGGTGCCGATGGTTCTGCGGCTGGTGCGGCGCCTGCGTCGTTGTCGGCGCTGGACGCTGCGCGGCTCGTGGCGTCGACGTGGGACGTGCTCGTGCTGGCGAAGGGCGGGCACGACGAGGGGCCGACCTCCGACGACGTGCTCGTGTCGCCGTCGGGGTCCGCTCGGCGGTTCACCGCTCCCCGCGTCGCGACGGCCAACACGCACGGCACCGGGTGCTCCCTGTCGAGCGCCATCGCGACGCTCGCTGCCCGGCACGGGGACTGGGAACTCGCGGTCGGGGTGGCGAAGCCCTGGCTGACGGCTGCGCTGCGGGGAGCCGATGCCCTGGAGGTCGGGTCCGGCAACGGGCCCATCGACCACGGCGCCGTGATCCGCGCGTTGCTGCCCGAGGTCCGGTTCACCGACGTGTGGTGGTCCGACGTCGACTCCGTGCTGCAGGCCACGATCGAGTGCGGGTTCCTGGTCGGGCTGCGCGACGGGACGCTCGACGCGGACGTGTTCGCCGGGTACCTCGCGCAGGACGTGCACTACCTGCGGGCCTACGAGCAGCACCTGGCGGCGTTGGCGGCGAGCGCTGGCGGCGCTGCGGGCGCTGGTGCCGGCGCTGCGGCTCCCGGCGCTGCGGCCGCTGGCGCTGGTCGTTGTCCTGCGGCTGCCGCCTTCTGGACGGCGGCGTCCGAGGGGTGCGCCGCCGAGGCCCGCGACCTGCACCACCGACGCCTCGCCGGCACCCACGCCGACGACCCCGTCCACCCGACGTGCGCCGGGTACCTCGCGCACCTGCAACAGGCAGCGGACTCCGGGTCGGCGGCCGTGCTCGCCGCGGCAGTGCTCCCCTGCTTCCGGGTCTACGCCTGGGTGGGGGCGCAGCTCGGCGCGGCTCCGGACGGCCATCCGTTCGCCGACTGGATCACGGCCTACGGCGACCCGGGCTTCGCAGCGTCGAGTGCCGAGGCGACCCGCTTGGTCGAGGAGATGGCGGCGGCCGCGACCCCGATCGAGCGAGGGCGGATGGCGCGGGCGTTCCGCCGCTCGACCGAGTGGGAGCTGGCGTTCTTCGCGATGCCGCTGGTGGGGGCCGCTGGCGAGTTCACGTGCTGACCGACACCTCACGGGTTCGTCGACCCGCGAGGTGTCGTCTGGCGCGAAACGTCGGCGCGGGTGGCCTCAGCGGGCCGGCGGCGGCAGGCGCACCAACTCGACGGCCAGGTCCGCGCCGGTCACCGTCCCGCGCATCCACGTGAAGTCCGGCTGCCGACGGCGATCGGTCGGCGAGCCGGGGTTGAGGAGCCGCAGCCCGGACGGTGCGACGGTGTCCCACGGGATGTGGGAGTGCCCGAAGACGAGCACGTCGACGTCGGGGTACTCGGCGGCCGCCCGGCGCTCCCGGCCCGTCGCGGCACCGGTCTCGTGGACGAGCGCGAACCGCAGGTCCTCGACCGCGAAGTGCGCGACGAGCGGCAGCCGGTCGTCGAACTCGGGGCCGTCGTTGTTGCCGCGCACGCCCTCGAACCGGTGGGATCGGGCCTGCACGGCGTCGAGGGTGGCGAGGTCGACCCAGTCCCCCGCGTGCACCACCAGGTCGGCGGCGTCGACGTCCGCCCAGAGCGCCGCGGGCAGGTCCTTCGCCCGCTTCGGCAGGTGCGTGTCGGAGAGCAGGACGAACGACGTGGTCACGTCGAGGATCGTCCGGGCATCGGCAGTCCGGCCTCGTCCGAGGCGCCGAGCCGTTCGAGCAGTCCGGCGAGCAGGGCGATGTCGTCGTCGGACCAGCCGGCGAGCCGTTCCTCCAGCGCATCCCGGTGCAGCTGCACGGAGCGTTCGAGCGCGGTGCGACCGGCGTCCGTCGCCACGAGGGGCTTCGCGTTGCCGGTACCGCCGTCGGTCGTCTCGATCAGCTTCGTGGCGAGGAGCCCGGACAGCTGCCGCGAGATCGTCGAGCGGTTCAGGCGCAGGTACCGGGCGATGTCGATGGCCATGCAGCCGGGGTGCTGCACCACGAAGTCGACGAGGGACTGGTCGACGACGCTCAGTGCCTGGTCGGACCCGCGGGCGCGGATGCTCGCACGTCGGGTGATCCGGGCGAGCTCGGTGTACGCCCGGCCGATCTCGCTGTTCCGGATCCCGGAGCTCGGGTGGTCCATCGTGGCTCCAGCCTTTCGGTGCCGGCGCCGGCCGGCGGTCTTCTGTGCCGACACCATACCGGTCGGTACGCGAGATTCGGGCTCAGTGACCTGCAGCTGCGGCACGGAGCGCGGGGATGTCGAGCTTCTGCATCGTCATCATCGCCTGGAAGACACGGGCGTTCGCCTCGGGGTCGCCCGACCCGGTCATGAGCTCGCCCATCATCGACGGGGTCACCTGCCAGGCGACACCCCAGCGGTCGAACAACCAGCCGCACATGCTCGGATTCCCGCCGTCGGCGAGCAGGGCGTCCCAGATGCGGTCGAGTTCGTCCTGCGTGTCGACGTCGACCTGGAACGAGACGGCATCGGTGTGCGGGTGTCCGGGGCCGCCGTTCATCGCGCGGTACGGCTGCCCGAACAACGTGAACTCGACGACCAGGGTCGCGCCGTCCGGGGTCTTCGCGACGCTGTCGATCGAACTACCGGGGAACAGGTCGACGTAGTACCGGGCGGCTTGCTCGGCTTGGTCCTCGTACCAGAGGAAGGGGGTGATGGTGGGCATGGGGCGCTCTTCTCGCGTCGGCTCAGTCCGCGGCACTGCGGATGAGCAGGTCTGACTTCTCGGGGTGCTCGTCGAACCACTTGCCGACGAACCAGCACATCGGCACGACCCGCTTCGTCGAGTTCGTCTCGACGTCGGCGACCGCGTACTCGACGAGCTCGGCCGCGTAGCCGTGCCCGCGGTGCTTCGGCACCGTGTACGTGTGCGGGAACGCGATCGCGTCACCGTTCTCGCGGTAGTCGAGCACGCTCACGAGCTCGCCGCCGACGTACATCGCGTAGCGGTCCTGGTCGGTCTCGTCGCGGAACTCGTGGTCCATGCCGCCATCATGCTCCGCCCGGGGCGCACGTGCCCCACCGGGAATGCTCGTGGCCGCCGAGCGTTGGATGGACACCATGACAACGATCGGCATCATCGGCGCAGGCAACATCGGATCCCAACTCGCACGGCTCGCGGTGCAGCACGGCCATCAGGTCGTGATCGCGAACTCCCGCGGCCCCGAGACCCTGGCCGACCTCGTGGCCGAACTCGGCGACCAGGCCCGTGCGGTCACCCGTGACGAAGCTGCCGCCGCGGGCGAGATCGTCGTCGTGACGGTGCCGCTCGCCGCCATCGAGACGATCCCGGCGGAGCCGCTCGTCGGCAAGGTCGTCATCGACACGAACAACTACTACTGGGAGCGCGACGGGCACATCGCTGCGCTCGACGACGAGTCGACGACGACGGCCGAGCTGCTGCAGGACCACCTGCCCGGTGCCCGGGTCGTCAAGGCGTTCAACCACATCGGCGCCGCAGACCTCACCGGTCACGCCACCCCGGCCCGTACCCCGGACCGTCGCGCACTCGTGGTCGCGGGCGACGACGCCGAGGCGAAGCAGGTCACCGCGGACCTCATCGACGAGTTCGGCTTCGACGTCGTCGACGCCGGACCCCTCGCCGAGGGCTGGCGCATCCAGCGGGACACCCCCGGCTACGGCCCGCGCCTGACCGCCGACCAGCTGCGCGAAGCACTGCAGGCAGCCACCCGCTGACGCGCGCGGTTTCGCGCTGAGCGACACATCACGGACTGCGGAGTCCGCGACCTGTCGTCCAGCGCGAAACCCGGCGCCGACGGCCCGCCTACGCCCGGTCGAAGATCACCGTCATGTCGGCGATGTCGTCCTCGGTCGGCTCCCACGTGGTGCCGGCCTCGACGTTCTGCGTGATCTGCTCCGGCTTCGTCGCCCCCGCGATGACGCTGGACAGCCCCGGCTGCGCGAGCAACCACGCGAAGGTCGCCTGCAGCATCGTGACGCCGCGGTGGTCGCAGAAGCGCTGGTAGTCGTCGAGCACGTCCCACGGGGCGTCCTCGAGCAGCTGCGGCTTCGACGTCGACAGACGCCCGTCGGCCGGACCCCCGGCCTTCGTGTACTTGCCGGTCAGCAGCCCGTTGTAGAGCGGGAAGAACGGCAGGAACCCGAGGGCGTAGGCGCGGACGGCCGGCAGCACCTCGGCCTCGGCGGCACGGGCGAGCGGGCTGTACTCGTTCTGCGCGGACACGAACGCCGTGGTGCCGGCGATCGACGCGGTCAACTCGGCCTCGGCGATCTGCCAGCCCGCGAAGTTCGAGTGCCCGATGTAGCGGATCTTGCCCTCGCGGACCAGGTCGTCGAGGACCGACAGCGTCTCCTCGATCGGCGTCACGTCGTCGGGACGGTGCATCTCGTACAGGTCGATCCAGTCCGTCCCGAGACGACGCAGCGACGACTCGACGGCCAACCGGACGTACCGCCGCGACCCGCGCACACCCCAGTCCGGCCCGTTCGCGCCCTGCATGTCCATGCCGAACTTCGTCGCGAGCACGATCTCGTCACGCCGCCCCGCGATCGACCGGCCGAGCATCTCCTCGGACATGCCGGGCCGGCCGCCGTAGATGTCGGCCGTGTCGAAGAGCGTGACCCCGGCGTCGAGTGCCGCGCGCACGACGGCGTCGGTGCCCTCCTGCGACTCGGAGGCGGTCCCCGGCCGCCCGAAGTTGTTGCAGCCGAGGCCGACGGTGGAGACGACGAGCCCCGAGGGACCAAGTGGACGGTGTTCGATTCCGGTCATGCCCCGAACGTACCGACGACCCCGGAACTGGGGCTGCGACATCCGCGACCGTTGCCGCTAGAACTGACGATGGATCAGTCGACGAAGGGAGCACCGCAGTGGCGTCGCATCGCATGCAGGATTCGGAACGGCCGCGCCGTCCCGTCCCGTCCTGGGTGACCGCACCGGTCGTCGAACCGGCCGCGTCCGCCGGGCGGGTCGCGTCCGACTCCGCAGCGAGCACCGGCCAGGAGGCCCGTCCCACCCCCGCCACGTCGCGCGCCGCCCACGGTGCGCCGGCTCCCACCACCGTGGTCGGCTCCGCCCCGCGGCCGACGGCCACGCTCGACCCGACGCCGGAGCCTGCGTCCATCGCCACCCTGGTCGAGGACGACGTCACGGTCCCCGACTTCCCGCCGCAGCAGGACCTCCTGCCGCCGGCCCCGACCTCACCGACCGTGCACACCGTGCCGTTCGACACCGCCGCCGTGGCCTCCGCACCGGCTCCGGTCTCACCGATCGACGCCGGCCCCCGCACCGCACCGGCCCCCGCACCGTCGCCCGTGCCCTCCGCCGGACAGCCCCGGTTCTCCGTGCCCGGCCTGGAGCACGTCGTCGTCGAGGGCACCGAGCCCGAACCCGTCGGTCCGATCGGCTTCCGCACGCCCCGCCGCTTCGCCCACCAGCAGGCCGCCGCCACCGCCGTGACCCCGGCACCGACCCCGGCGTCCGCCCACGTGCGCTCCTTCGACGCGGTCCTGCAGGCGCCGGAGTCCGCGGCTGCACCCGCGGCCACGAACGCCACCGTGCCCACGAACGCCACCGTGCCCTCGACCGCACCCGTGGCGGAGGCGACCGCGTCCGTCGGGGCCGAGCCGGGCCTCCCGACCGAACTGCTCGACCAGCCCGTGGCCGCAGCCGCCGAGCCGGAGCCGCGCCGCGCACTCGGTGCGACGCCCGGGGCGGTCCTGGGCGCCGTGGCGGGCATCGCGACGCTCGGACTCGCGGCCTGGTGGTTCACCGCGCCGGCGACCGTGCACGGTGTCGGCGTCGTGCTCGGACTCCTCGCGCTGGTGGTGTCGCTCGTGACGCTCCGCGACCGCGCGGCGACGTGGCAGCGGCCGGTCGCGCTGCTCGGCGCCGTGCTCGGTGGCGTCGGCACGCTCGTGCTGCTGTGGGCCGTCGCGTCGGCGCTGCTTCCGCTCGCCGGGGTGACCCTGCCCGACCTGACCGGGACCGGGACGACCCCGACCCTCGCGCCGTAGCGGTCTCGGTCTCCGGTTCGGCCCCTCGGCTGGCGCGGTCAGACCGCGCGGACGACCCCGCGGGACAGGATCGCGTTCGTCAGGGCGTCGATCGGCTCGCGCTGCACCGTCGGGTTGGCGACGAGGACGTAGTCGACCGCCGGCAGGTCCGGCAACCCGAGCCGCTGCGACACCTTCACCAGGTCCGCCGGGATGAGCGAGTGCGGGAACACCGCCACGCCGATCCCCGCCCGCACCGCCGCCAGCACACCGTTGACGTCGCGGGTGTTGCAGGTGATCCGCCAGGTGCGGCCCGCGGCCTCGAGGGCGTCGATCGCCATCTGCCGGCTGATGCTCGGCGCCTGGTACGCGATGAGCGGCACGGGCTCGTCGCGTTCGACCGCGATGCCGTCCTGCGCCATCCACACCATCTGGTCGGTCGCGACCCGGGTGCCCTCGGCGGACTCCCCCGCGGTCTGCTTGATGAACACGAGGTCGAGCTGCCCGGCGTGCACCCGGCGCAGGAGCGGTGACGACTGGTTCACCGTCAGCTCGAGGTTCACCTGCGGGTGCAGCCGCCGGAAGTCGCGGAGGATGCGCGGCAACTGCGTGATCGCGAGGTCGTCGGCCGCACCGAACCGGAGGCGCCCACGGGTCGCCGACCCCGAGAAGTACGCGTCCGCGGTGGCGTGCGCCGCGAGGATCGTCCGGGCGAATCCGGCCATCGCGTCGCCGTTGTCCGTGAGGGTGACGCCACGGGTGTCGCGGGCGACGAGCGTGCGGGACACCGCGGTCTCGAGCCGCCGGACGTGCTGGGAGACGGTGGGCTGGCTGATGCCGAGGCGGGCTCCGGCCTGCGTGAAGCTCTGCGTCTCGGCGACGGCCAGGAAGGTCTGCAGCAGGACCGGATCGAGCACGGGCACCTCGTTCGTTCGTGCGAGTGTCGCGCGGTCGTTCGCGCGGTCGTTCGCTCGGTCATTCGACATCGCAATGGATTGATAGCCACCATAGGGGTGTCGAATGGCCCGCGGCCACGTAGTTTCGTTGGGGTACCAGATCCGCAACGACGTCCGGAGAACCCCTCACCGTGAGTGCGTCATCGACGACCCTCCCCCCGCCCACCGAACCACTCCCGATCCAGGCCACCCGCCCGCCCTGGCGGCACACCCTCATCGCCCTGTCCGTGCCGAACTTCCGGCTGTTCACGGCCACCAACCTCGTCGCGATGACCGCCGGGTGGATGCAGCGCATCGCCCAGGACTGGCTCGTCCTGCAGCTGACCGGCTCGGTCGCGCAGGTCGGCATCACCGTCGCCTGCCAGTTCGCGCCGATGCTGCTGTTCGGGCTGCTCGGCGGCGTGCTCGTCGACCGGTTCTCGAAGCGCGCGCTGATGATGATCACGCAGGGTGCCTTCGCGGTGCTGTCCGCGCTGCTCGCCGTGCTGACGCTCGCCAAGGTGGTCGAGGCCTGGCACATCTGGGTGATCGCGTTCCTGGTCGGCATGGTCACCGTGATCGACAACCCGGCTCGCCAGGTGTTCGTCACCGAGATCGTCGGGCACCAGCACCTCCGCAACGCGATCAGCGTGAACTCGTCGGTGTTCCAGCTCGGCGGCATGATCGGTCCGGCACTGTCCGGCGCACTGCTCGTCGCGGTCGGGGCCGGGTGGTCGTTCGGCGTGAACGCGATCGCCTGCGTCGCCGTCGTCGTGACGCTCGGGTTCCTGAAGGTCTCGGAGCTGCACCGCACGCCCCCGGCGCCCCGCGGCAAGGGGCAGCTGATCGAGGGGCTCCGCTACGCCGTGAACAAGCCGACGATCATCGTGCCGGTGATCCTCGTCGCGTTCTTCTCGGTGTTCGCGCTGACGATGCCGGTGCTGCTGTCGGCCTTCGCGTCACAGGTGTACGACGTCGGTGCCGCCGGGTACGGGGTCTTCAACTCGGCCGTGGCGATCGGTGCGCTCGTCGGCGCGCTGCTCTCCACACGTCGGGCGGTCGTGCGGCTCCGGACCATCGTCGGCGGGGTGTTCTGGACCGGGGTGCTGCTCGTCGTCTCGGGGTCGATCCCCGTGATCGCGCCGTTCACCGTGGCGCTCGTCGCCGTCGGGATGTCGCAGCTGCTGTTCCAGACCGCGTCGAACTCACTCGTGCAGCTGTCGTCGAACGTGGCGATCCGCGGCCGGGTGATGTCGCTCTACGTGCTCGTGCTGCTCGGCGGTCAGGCGATCGGTGGGCCGCTCATGGGCCAGGTCGTCGACCACTTCGGGGCGCACGTCGGGATGATGGTCGCCGGTGGGGTGCCCGCGGCGGCCGCGGCCGTGATCGCGCTCGTCCTCGCCCGCCGCGGAGGCCTTCACCTCGCGGTGCGCATGCGCCACCACGTGCCGCTGCCGGCCATCGTCGCCCACTGAGCGGGGCGGAAGGGTTCGGCGGACGCACCCGACCGGCGGACGGGAGGCGCGTGGCGGCGTCGCCACGGGCCTCCCGTCCGCCGCGTGCCAAGGCGTCGCGCCCCGTTGCGGGCGTCGCGCCCCGACACACAGGGGCGCACTGCCCGCAACGGGGCGCGGACGCGGTCCGGGACGGACGGGAGGCACAGGGCGGCCCCGCCACGCGCCTCCCGTCCGGTGAGCGGTTGCCTCAGTACGCCACGCCGAAACGGGCCTGGTGGTGCGCCGGGTTCGCGATCTCGTCGACGAAGGCCAGGCCGAAGTCGTCGCCGGAGATGTCCGAGTTGCCCTCGGCGTCGGTCAGCAGGACCTCGTCGGTCGTGCGGTAGGTGCCACGACGCTCGCCCGGGTTGTAGCTGCCGTAACCGGCGGCCGGGCTGACGTAGAACCAGTCGACGTCGGTGTCCGAGGCACGGAGCGCGTCGAGGATCTGCGCGTGGCTCTTCGCCTCGCCCTTGAACGCGTCCGGGAACTCGGCCGAGTCGAACAGGCGCGGTCCACCGTCGGCGACGAGCAGCGAACCGGCGCCGCCGACGATGCCGAGACGCGCACCGGCGTTGGCCGCAGCGTCGACGAAGTGCTGGAACTTATCCTTGAGCTCACTGCCGTCCGACTGGACCGCGTGCAGGGCGACGACGATGACGTCGGCGTCCTTCGTGACCTCGGCCACGAAGTCGGCGTCGAAGGCATCGCCCTGCGCCAGGGTCAGGCCCTCGGCGGCGTCGAGCTTGCTCGTGTCGCGCGCGACGGCGGTGACGGCGATGCCACGGGAGAGGGCTTCGCGGGTGATGGCGGAGCCGGCGTAGCCGGTGCCTCCGAAGACGACGATGCTGGTCATGCTGTTCCTTTCGTGGGGCTGGTGCTGCTCACCGTACAAGAGTTACTCTCTTTGAGTAAGTAGGCACCTCACGGTGCGTAACGGAGCTCGTTCGTCACGGAGGCCAGGCCAGATGTCAGCACTCGAGTACAGCCCCTACGCGGCGGACTGCCCCAGCCGGCAGCTGCTCGACCGCATCGGCGACCGGTGGAGTGTCCTGACGATCGGCACCCTCGCCGACGGGCCGCAACGGTACTCGGCGATCGCGAACCGGGTGCAGGGCGTGTCGCAGAAGATGCTCACGCAGACCCTCCGGGCACTCGAGCGGGACGGCCTCGTCACCCGCACGGTGTTCCCCGAGATCCCGCCGCACGTCGAGTACGAACTCACCGATCGCGGGCGGTCGCTCCGCCGGGTGCTCGAGCCGCTCGAGGCGTGGGCGACGTCGCACATGGACGACGTCGCGGTGTCGCGCGTGGAGTACGACGCGCGCTGAGCTGGCGCGGCGGGCGGGGGCGGGGGCGCTTCGTGAGCAGAAATGGTCGGGTCCGCCGAACGCACCCGACCATTTCTGCTCACGAAGTGCCGCCACGCGCACACCCGGAATCCCCGACGGCGGCGAGTGGTTGCCTGGGGGCATGCGATCGATCGTCTACACGAAGCCCGGTGACAGCAGCGTCCTCGAACTCGTCGAGCGGGACGTCCCCGAACCCGGCGCCGGCGAGGTCCGCGTCCGCGTCGTCGTCTCCGGCGTGAACCCGACAGACTGGAAGGCCCGGGCCGGCGGTACCTACGGCGACGGCCTGCCCTTCCCCGAGGTCACCCCGAACCAGGACGGCGCCGGTGTCGTCGACGCGGTCGGCCCGGGTGTCGAGGACCTCGCCGTCGGTGACCGCGTGTGGCTCTTCATGGCCGCCGCCTCGCGCCCGACCGGCACCGCACAGGAGTACACCGTCGTGCCGGAGAGCCGAGCGGTCCGCCTGCCCGACGAGACGAGCTTCGACATCGGTGCTTCGCTCGGTGTCCCGGCGATGACCGCGCACCGCGCCCTCACGACGCACGAGGACGGCCCCGCACGACTCGGCCCCGGTGCGCTCGACGGCGTCACGGTGCTCGTCGCCGGTGGTGCCGGAGCGGTGGGGCGCGCGGCCATCCAGCTCGCCCGTTGGGCCGGCGCGACGGTGATCACGACGATCAGCTCGGACGACAAGGCCGCTCTCGCCACCGCGGCGGGTGCCCACCACGTCGTGAACTACCGGCAGGACGACGCCGCGGCCCGCATCCGCGAGATCGCGCCCGACGGTGTCGACATCGTCGTCGAGGTGTCGATCCCCCAGAACGCCGAACTGGTCGCCGACGTCCTCGCGAACCACGGCGTCGTGTCGATCTACGCGAACAACGGCGGCGACGAGGCCACGCTGCCGATCCGCCCGAACATGAGCGTGAACGCGCGCTACCAGTTCCTGCTGCTCTACACGATCGGCGACGAGGCCCTGGCCGCAGCAGCCGAGGACGTCACCGAGGCGCTGCACGACGGCGTGCTGCCGGTCGGCGCGGACGCGGGACTGCCGCTCACCCGCTTCGACCTCGCCCGCACCGCGGACGCGCACGACGCCGTCGAGCAGGACACCGTCGGCAAGGTGCTGATCGACGTGCCCCAGGCGCAGTAGCCCCGATGCCCAGACGACGAACGGCTCCCACACCCGTGGGAGCCGTTCGTGGTGGACGATGCGGGAAGGGTCAGCGACCCAGGCGCGCGGCGATGGCTGCGGCGACCCGGATCCGGGCTGCTTCGCGCTCGCGCTCGATGTTGGCGGCGATGACATCGAGGTCCTCGTAGTCGGCGTCGGTGGTGGTGTCGTTCCAGTTCGGCGATGAGATCCGGGCACGCCCGAACGACGGCGGAGCAGGGTTCACGGTCGTCATGAGGGCATCGTACGTCGAGCGTCCGACAGAGCGTGTGAGCATCACGGGCCTTTCCTTGGATTGCGGTCGCGCTCGGGGAACGAGTAGGTCAACGAGAACGCCACGGCCATGAACGACGCCATCATCGCGATGTTCTTGGCGTCGAGTTCGGTGAAGGCGTCGGGGACCGGGGAGTCGACGGTGAGCATGCCGAACGAGTACTGGTCGGACCGGATCACCACCGAGACGTACGACGAGTAGCGCGGTTCGAAGCCCGGCACGTCCTGGTCCACGTCGACGTCGGCCGAGCGGTCGCCGACGATCCGGGGTGATCCCCCGACCAGCACCCACTCGAGGTTGCGGTCGCCGTAGGGCGTGCCCGCGCGGAAGACCCCGGCGGTGTCGCCGGCACCCCCGTGACCGATCGGCTCGAGCGCACGCAGATCGGTGGACAGCTGGTACACGTTTGCCCGGACGTCGGGCACCTTCGGCAGCAGGTAGAACGCCAGGGCCACGGCGACCCGGTCGGCGACGACGGAGAGTTCGCCGTGGCGCTCGGAACGGGGCAGTTCGGTGAGCCGGACGAGCCGGGTGGCGATCTGGCCGAACGCGTACCGGACCGCCGTCGACTGTTCGAGTTCGGCCCCGGTCGCGTTCTCCTCGGCCACCGCCCGCGCAGCGTCGCTGCGTCGGGTCCGGACCACCTGCACCGCCACGGCACCGGCCAGCACGACGAGCCCGAACACGACGAGCGACAGTCGCACAGCCGGGGTGACGAACAGGTTCGGCAGCTGGAACGCCGCAGTGGGCGCGGCCGCCACCACGATCGGCCACCCGACCGTGCCGACCCGTCCTGAACGCTGTTGCCCCATGACCACGACGCTAGGTCACGCCACCGACGCAGACGGAGTTGTCCACAGGTCGGTTCTCCACAGGATCCGTCGGGCTCCACCGGCCCGTCGCACGCAGCTGGTAAGCAAGACCCATGACCGATGCCAGCACGCCCGTTCCCGGATCCAGAGCCCTCGTCCTGGGGGGCGGAGGTGTCGCCGGCATCGCCTGGGAGGTCGGCGTCCTCACCGCCCTGCAGGACGCCGGCGTCGACCTCGATGCCGCAGACCTGGTCGTCGGCACGAGCGCCGGCAGCGTCGTCGGCGCCTTCGTCCGGAACGGCGCGGTGCAGCAGGCGTACGACCAGCAGCACACCCCCGCGCCGACGACCTACGTCGAGCCGCCGGCCATCGACACCGACGCCGTCCAGCAGCGGATCGGTGCCGCACTCGAGGGCGCGACCGGTGAGCAGGACGCCCGCGCCCGCCTCGGCCTCGCCGCCCAGCAGGTCACCGGCGGACAGTCCGACGACGAGCGCGTGGCGACCTTCACCGAGACCCTGCCGTCCACCGACTGGCCGGCGAAGCCGCTCGCGATCACCGCGGTCGACGCCACCGACGGCACGTTCCGACTGCTGACCGCGGCCGACGGCGTCCCGCTCCCCCTCGCGGTCGCCGCGAGCTGCTCCGTACCCTTCGTGTGGTCGCCCGTCGGCATCGAGGGCCGACCGTACGTCGACGGCGGGGTCCGCTCCGGCACGAACGCCGACGCCGCCGCCGGACACGAGCGTGTCCTCGTCATCGCCTGCGGTCCCGAGGGTCCGTCGCCGGTCGGCCCGTGGCTCGATGTCGCGGTCGAGTCGCTCCGCGCCGGCGGCAGCTCGGTCGAGGTCGTCGTGGCAGACAGCGCCGCGCAGGAAGCCTTCGGCACGAACTCGCTCTCGCTGGCCACCCAGGCTCCCTCGGCCGAGGCCGGCCGCGCCCAGGGCACGGCGGTCGCCGAGCAGATCGCCGCCTTCTGGGCCTAGGACCCGTCCGGCGCCGGTCCCTCGCTGCGCGGTATGTGAACGATCGCGACATCGATCGCAAAACTCCTCAGGTACTGAACCTGCCGGACGAGGTTCACCTTAGAGAAGGAGAAGAGCGACGCCGCGTCGATCGGACGTGGGCGCGCAAGGCCGAAGATCACCTGTTTCCAGTCGCTTCGCCCTTCGGCGTCTCCGGTGAGGCCCCGGAGCCGTTCTTGGAATTCTCGACGAGCCTGCTCGTCTCGCCGCAGGCTGTCCGCGGAGACCAGGCCCTGTGCCAACAGGTGACTCACCTGCGCTGACGAGTCGGCACGTTTGACGTGGACCAGTGCGGCGCCGGGAACATACACGTCACACATTTCGATACCCCGTCGATGCATGTCGGTCCGCACGAGCTTCTTGTCCATGACGATGCCCTCGAGCTGCTCCGCCAAGAACTTGTTGTAGGCGTCCTCGTCCACGAGACCGTCGGTCCACGGGTCAAGTTGGACCAACGGCTGGTTCTCGAACACGCCAGCGACGAGGTCGTCGATCCGGCTGAGGTAGTCCTGGTCCATCTCGTACCATCGTGCGTCGTAGAAGCAGAAGCGCTTCGATCCGGATGTCGCTTCGTACATCAACCACTGGCGCAAAGGAAGTTCTCTCGAGACGGCGCTGGACGGCTTGCACGCCTCGTCGTGAAACAACTTGACCCGTGCATTGTCGAGAACTGCAGCGATGTCGTAGCCGTCAGCGTTCCACACCTCGAGGTAGTCGAAGAGCGCCGAGACGTCTAACGGCCCGTTGATGACGAACTTTGTTCCGCCTGGGATCCATACCTTCGTGTAGTCCGGCGTACCGTCAACCTGAAGGCGCTCGTGTGGCCAGCTCACCGTGATGGCGGAGTGATCACGGTCGTGAAGGGCTGCTTCAAGAGAGCCGTTCAACGCGTCGATCCGGCTATCAGTAGATCGCAGAGCGTGCAGCTACTCGACGGCTTCGAGCCCGCGCCGGACTGGAAGTCGCTCAGAACCAGCCAAGACCTGTACGTCAGCTCGGAGCGCATCGGCGTCCTTGCCTAGCGGGAGGTAGAGGGCTTCCCCGGCACGGAGTGTGAACGCCCGATCGCCGTGAGCGAGGTCGGGGATGAGCACCTTGCCTTCGATACGACTGACCACTTCGCCGACCCCCTCGACTCCGAGTGCGGCGATCGAGTCTCCGCCTGGAACCGTCGAGCGGTCGATGCGGCTTCGGTAATCAAGGATTGTCTTCGTGAGCGACTTGATCGAGGCACCTTCCGCTGTGCGCACAAGTATCCGTGGAGGGAAGTCATGCTCGATCGTCGATCCTCGGAGGAAGTGGAATCCGGACCCCCAGGAGAGCGCCCAGCAGACGCCATTCGACTCGCGCCAGACGAGACAAGCACCAGCGGAACCACTGCGCAGCGTCGGCCGCACCCCCACCAAGCGCTCGATGTCAGAGGTCCAGGTCGGCTCGTCGTTTCCCAAGGAGCCATGCAGGAGGACAGCAGGGAGTCCGTCGAGAGAGACATCCTCGGCGTCGCGGTGCGCCAAATGTTCTTCGTCGAATGCATCGTGGAGCTCGTCAAGGTGGTGGAGCTTGTAGAGACTGATGGCTTTTGTAGCACTGGATCGACGCTGGACCATGATGCATGAGTATCAGATGCCGCGACAACAACTCAAGTCCCAGTTCTGCCGCTCCGCGGACGACCTCGATAGCGTGAACGCATGACGACGCCGTTCTCGGACCTCGACCAGTACACCGCGCTCCCCCGGGTCGACGGGATCGCGATCAGCCCCGACGGCGAGCGCGTCGCCCTGACGGTCAGTGCGCTCGACCCGGACCGCACCGGGTACCGGCGCTCGATCTGGCAGGTGCCCGCGGCCCCGACCGTCGACGCGGACGGACCCACCGCCAGCCCGGTCCGCCTCACCCGTTCCGCCAAGGGCGAGGGCGGCATCGCCTTCACCCGCACCGGCGACCTGCTCTTCGTCTCCGCCCGACCCGACGCCGATGCCACCGACGTCGACGCCGCCCAGCTCTGGGTCCTCCCGGCGGCCGGTGGTGAAGCCCGCCCCCTCACGCGGCTCACCGGCGGGGTCGGCGGCGTCCTGGCGACCGCTGCGGCCGCCGACACCGTCGCGCTCACCGCCGACCTGCTGCCCAGCGCCGGTACCGACCCGGCCACCGTGGTCGACACCGACGCCGAGCTCCGCAAGGCCCGCACGGACAAGAAGGTCCGCGCGATCCTGCACGAGACCTACCCGGTCCGGTACTGGGACCACGACCTCGGCCCGGACCAGACCCACATCCTCACGCTCGACCTGGCCGAAGGCCAGACCGAAGACCACGCCGAGGACGCCGCCGCGCTCCCCCGCCTCACCGACCGCACGCCGGCTCCCGGCCGGTCGCTGGACCACGTCGCCGGGGCCCTCACGCCCGACGGTTCCGTCCTGTTGGCAGCCGTGGGTGTCCGGGAGGCCCGTGGAGACCGCTCGACGCTCGTCACGATCGACTGCACCAGCGGCCACCGCACGGTGCTGTTCGACGACGCCGACGTCGACCACGAGATGCCCGCGCTGAGCCACGACGGTCGCACGATCGCGTGGGTCCGGACGGTGCGCTCCACCCCCGCCGGTGCGAACCAGCAAGAGGTCTGGACCGCCGGCATCGACGGGTCGGACCCGCGCCGCATCGCCACCGACTGGGACCGCTGGCCGAGCGAGCTCGTGTTCGAGCACGGCGACCGCGCGCTGTTGGCCGTGGCGGACCAGGACGGCCGGGCGCCGGTATTCCGGATCCCCCTCGACGGCGCAGCCGTCGAACAGCTGACGCACGACGACTGGGCGTACTCGAGCCTGCGCGTGGCGGAGGCGAACGGCGCGGTCGTGGCGCTCCGGGCCTCCTGGGCGGCACCACTGCACCCCGTGCGGATCGCGACGGACGGCGAGGTGACCCCGCTCGCGACGCCCGCGACACTGCCCGATGTCCCCGCGCACCTGGAAGAGGTCGAGACGACCGCGGCCGACGGCGCGCGCGTGCGCGGCTGGCTGGTCGTGCCGGACGGTGACGGGCCGCACCCGCTGCTGCTCTGGATCCACGGCGGGCCGCTCAACTCGTGGAACCAGTGGTCGTGGCGGTGGAACCCGATGCTCCTGGCGGCGCGCGGGTACGCCGTGCTGCTGCCGGACCCCGCACTGTCGACCGGCTACGGACTCGACTTCGTGAACCGTGGGTGGAACGCGTGGGGGCAAGCGCCGTACACCGACCTGCTGGCGATCACGGACGCGGTCGAGGCCCGAGCGGACATCGACGAGACCCGCACGGCGGCGATGGGCGGCTCGTTCGGCGGCTACATGGCGAACTGGGTCGCCGGGCACACCGACCGGTTCCGCGCGATCGTCACGCACGCGAGCCTGTGGGCGCTCGACCAGTTCAACGGCACCACGGACTCGTCGCAGTACTGGTCGTCGATCTTCGACGCCGCCGGCATCGAGGCCAACGACCCGCACCGCTTCGTGGCGGACATCACGTCACCGATGCTCGTGGTCCACGGCGACAAGGACTACCGGGTGCCGATCGGCGAGGGGCTGCGACTGTGGTCCGAGCTCGCCGAGCACCACGCGGCAGACGACGGCACGATGCCGCACCGGTTCCTGTACTTCCCGGACGAGAACCACTGGGTGCTCTCGCCGCAGCACGCCGTGGTCTGGTACGAGACGGTGTTCGCGTTCCTCGGGCAGCACGTGCTCGGCCAGGAATGGAAGCGGCCGGAGCTGCTCGGGTAGCGCGCCGGGCGGGCTGCTAGACGAACGCGGCCTGCCCGGTGATCGCACGACCGACGATCAGCGTGTTCACCTCGCGCGTGCCCTCGTACGAGTAGATCGCCTCGGCGTCCGCGAAGAACCGGGCGACACCCTTGTCGAGCACGATGCCGTTGCCGCCCTGCACCTCGCGGCACCAGCCGACGGTCTCGCGCATCTTCGCGGTCGCGAACGCCTTCGCCAGGGCGGAGTGCTCGTCGCCCCCGATGCCGGCGTCCTGCATGGCCGAGGCCTGCGTGCAGAGCGCGATCGAGGCCGTGATGTTCGACAGCGACTTCACGAGCAGGTCCTGCACGAGCTGGTGCGCGGCGATGGGCTTACCGAACTGGATCCGCTCGCGGGCGTACGCGAGCGCTGCGTCGTAGGCGCCGACCGCGATGCCGACGGCCTGCCAGGCCACCTCGGTGCGGGTCAGACGGAGCACCTCGGCGGTCGACCGGAACGAGTCGGCGCGCTGGAGCCGACGCGATTCCGGCACGCGCACCCCCTGCATGACGATGTCGGCGTTCTGCACCCCACGCAGCGCGATCTTGTCCTCGATCTTCGTGGCAGTGAAGCCGGGGGTGTCCGTGGTGACCAGGAAGCCCTTCACCTGTTCGTCGGCGACGTCCTTCGCCCAGATGACGACGACGTCGGCGAAGGTGGCGTTGCCGATCCAGCGCTTCTCGCCGTCGAGCACCCACGTGTTGCCGTCGCGGCGGGCGGTGGTGCGCAGGCCACGGGCGGAGTCGCTGCCGGACAGCGGTTCGGTCAGGCCGAACGCCCCGATGACCTCGCCGGCCGCCATGCGCGGCAGCCACTCGCGCTGCTGTTCCTCGCTGCCGGCGACGGCGATCGAGTTCATCGCCAGACCCGACTGCACGCCGATGAACGTCGCGACGCTGGCGTCGACGCGTCCGAGCTCGAGCGCAGCCCACCCGCGGTACACGGCCGAGTTCTCGAACTGGCGCACGAGCGGGATCCCCGGCCCGTACATGCCCAGCTCGGCGAGGGGCGCGATCACCTGCATCGGGAACTCGGCGCGTGCCCAGTACCCGTCGGCGATGGGCGCGACCTCGCGCTCGAGGTACTCGCGGAGTCGCCCGATCGACGCGCGCTCCGGCTCGGTCAGCTGCTGTTGGAAGCCGTAGAAGTCCGATTCGAGGAGGCCCGTCGTGGGCGTCAGCGTTGACATGGAACCAACGATGCATCATTCTCGAAAACGTTGCAAGGGAGGACCGCGTGTACACATCGGATTCTGCGCTGCGCGCCTTCCGGGAGGCTCGCCACACGTTCATCGACGGCTCACGGATCGACATGGGCGCGTTGGCTGCCGCACTCGGCGTGGACCGTACGTCACTGTTCCGGTGGGTGGGCAACCGTGACCGGTTGCTGTCCGAGATCCTGTGGTCCCTCGCAGTCCCGACGCTCGACCGGGCGTCCCGCGCTGCCGACACGATCGGGTCGTCCGGAGCGGCGCGCATCGTCGACGTGCTCGACCGGTTCACCGCCGACCTC
Organism: Curtobacterium sp. PhB146; assembly: GCF_004342995.1. NCBI lineage: Bacteria > Bacillati > Actinomycetota > Actinomycetes > Micrococcales > Microbacteriaceae > Curtobacterium > Curtobacterium sp. PhB146. The sequence continues at coordinate 398,740 of NZ_SMBN01000004.1, forward strand.
ATCGAGGCCACCTACTTCCGCGCCTTCCTGACCCGCGAACCCGCGCGGGCGATGCGCCTGCTGACCACCTCGGAGAGCGACGTGCAGAGCCGGTTCGTCGAACGGGTCACGGCGCTCGTGGTCGAGGAGCAGTCGTCCGGCGAGTTCGATCCGGCCCCGTTGTCCGCCGAAGAGCTCGCGCGGCTGCTCGTCCGGATCTCAGAGTCGTTCACCTACGCTGAGTTCATCTCCGGTGAGGCCCCCGACCCCGTCCGGGCACGCGCCGCGTTCGAGTACGTGCTGCGCCCCGCCGCCGATCACGCCACACCCGCACCTCCGATCGGAGACCGATGACCATCGACGAGTACCCGTTCCGCCGCCTCTACCCCACGCGCTGGAACGACAACGACATGTTCGGGCACGTCAACAACACGATCTACTACTCGGCGATGGACAACGCGTCGACGTACTGGTTCCGCGAGGAAGCGGGTCTCGACCCCTTCACGTCGGAGTGGATCGCGGTGCTGGTGTCGTCGAGCTGCCGATTCGTCGAGTCCGCCGTCTGGCCGGACGTCATCGAGGTCGGGATGCGGTCCAAGCACCTCGGCAACACGAGCCTGTCGTGGGAGTTCGGCCTGTTCCGGCAGTCCGACGGCGCGCTGCTCGCCACCGGCGAGTTCGCGCACGTCATCATCGACCGCGAGGGCGCCCGCCGACCGATCCCCCTGCCGGAGTCGCTGCGCGCGCTCGTGACCGGCACGATGGTCGCGCAGGAGCCCGCCGTCGCCGACTGACCCCGCGCGCCGTCGCCCGACACCGACGCGGCGCCGCCGCTCGGGCGCCGACCCTGCCCACCTCGGCGCACAACCAAAGTGCCCTCGAACCGCGCAATCGCGTGGCTCGAGGGCACTTTGGTTGTGCAGGCCGGATCGGGACCGGGCTCCGGGGGCTGGCGCAGCGAGAAGGTCAGGGGCGGTAGTCGTCGCGGCTCGGCTGGTTCAGCCGCGCGGCGAGGTCGTCGCCCGCTGGCTTCGCGCCGTTCAGGGTCCCGAGCACCTTCGCCACGGTCGACAACACGAAGCCGATCCCCCGGCCGATGGCTTGCACGAAGCGCATGACGTCCCCTCTCGTCACCCCATGCTAGCCCGCGGCCCGAGGACTGCTCAGGACTTGAGGGCAGCGAGCTCGAGGTTGATGTCGTCGGGGTCCTGCACGGACAGGATCACCATGCCGGCGTCACCGAGGTCGGTGACCTCGCCGTGCTCGACCCCCGCGGCGTCGAGACGTGCGGCCGCCTGGTGCAGCTCGTCGACGGATCCCACGACGAAGCTGACGTGGTCGAGGCCGACGGTGTCCGGGTCGAACGTCTGCCCCGCCGGAGCGACCGGGCGGAGACCGAAGACCTGGTCGCCGAGCCGGAACACGGAGCCGCCGTAGAAGCGCTCGCGGTCCTCGCGCACGCCGGGCTCGTCGACCTGGTCGCTGAAGTCGATCGCCGGGTCGGTGCCGAGCAGCTGCCGGTAGAACGCCTTGCTGCGGTGGATGTCGGTCACGGTGACGCGGACGTGGGCAAGGGCGGTCGGGCGTGCGAACGGTTCGGTCATGGTGGAGCTCCTCCGGGTTCGACCCGACGCAGGGCTGTCGGGTGCGCGCCGTGGTTGCGACGCGCACCCGAGGCAACCCCTGCCACCTCGGTGCATCCCGACAGCGTGCGGCGACCGGACAGCGGCGCTCGACCCGAACGCCAGCGCCGCGGTCCGGTCAGATGAGCTCGTCGGTCAGGTGGTTCGGCGTGCCGAAGCGGTGCGCCGTGATCGAGACCGCCTGCTCGCGGACGAACGGCAGGATCTCGAGCCGCCCGGCCTCGGTCACGGGGCCGCCGTACACCGCGACGTCGGGACGCCCGCCGATCGCCGAGTACAGCGCAGAGGTGTCGCCGCCGATGAGCCGGACACGGGTCGACGGCCCCGCCGCGATCGACGACGCGAAGGACTCGTCGGAGACCGACTGCGAGACGGACCGGACGATGGGCAGCGAGCGGAGCGCCGATGCGACGGGTGTCGGCAGCGCGGCGGCCGTCGAGACGTCGATCGTCGTGCCGGCCCGGAGCGCAGCCGCGACGACGCGGACGAGGTCAGGAACAGCATCCTCGTCACCAGAAGCCAGGCGCACCTGCACCGACGGGAACGGCAGGTACCGCGCGATGTTCCGCTCGGCGCTCAGGGCCGAGACGTCGGTCGCGGTGCCGAACAGCGTCGACCAGGCCTGCTCGTCCGACGCCAGCGACCGGTCGAGCACCGGCGAGGTGCCCCCGGCCGCACGGACGAAGGCGCTGACCGGAGCGGAAGGAACGGACGCAGCAGTCGACGCAGCAGGCGCCCACGACCCGAGCCCGAGCAGGTAGTTCAGCCCGCCGGCCTTCGTGCCCGCGCCGACGGCCGACTTCTTCCAGCCACCGAACGGCTGCCGACGGACGATGGCGCCCGTGATGCCGCGGTTGACGTAGAGGTTGCCCGCCTGGATCCGCGACAGCCAGGTGCCGATCTCGGCCGGGTCGAGCGAGTGCAGGCCCGAGGTCAGGCCGTAGTCGACCTCGTTGACGATGTCGATCGCCTCGTCGAGGGTGTCAGCGGTCATCATGCCGAGGATCGGGCCGAAGTACTCGGTGCGGTGGAACTCCGAGCCGCGGCGGACGCCCTGGCGGACACCGGGGCTCCAGAGCTTGCCGGTCTCGTCGAGCTGCTTCGGCTCGACGGCCCAGGTCTCCCCCGCACCGAGCGTCGTCAGGCCGGCGAGCAGCTTGCCCGATGCCGGCTCGATGATCGGGCCCATCTGGGTGGTGGGGTCGGTCGGCGAGCCGACGGTGAGCGAGGACACGGCGTCGAGGAGCTGGTTGCGGAAGCGCTTCGACTTCGCGACCGAGCCGACCATCACCACGAGCGACGCGGCCGAGCACTTCTGGCCGGCGTGCCCGAAGGCCGAGGCGACGACGTCCTTCACCGCGAGGTCGAGGTCCGACGACGGGGTGACGATCACGGCGTTCTTGCCCGAGGTCTCGGCGAGCAGCGGCAGGTCAGAGCGGAACGAGCGGAACAGCTCTGCGGTCTCGTAGGCACCGGTGAGGATCACCTGGTCGACCATCGGCGAGGCGATGAGCTGCTGGCCGAGCTCGTTCTCGGACACCTGCAGGAACGCGAGCACGTCGGCCGGGGCCCCGTGGGCGTCGAGCGCGGTCTCGATGATCGAGGCGAGGACGGCCCCGGAGCGCTCGGCGGGCGGCGCCGGCTTGAGGACGACGGCGGACCCGGCAGCGAGTGCGGCCAGCGTCGAGCCGGCGGGGATCGCGACCGGGAAGTTCCACGGCGGTGCGACGAGGGTCAGCGTGGCCGGGGTGAAGGTCGCACCGTCGAGGTCGTCGAGCTGGGACGCGAGCGAGCCGTAGAAGTGTGCGAAGTCGATCGCTTCGGACACCTCGGGGTCGGCCTGGTCGATGGTCTTGCCGGTCTCCGCGGCCATGACCTCGATGAGTGCTGCGCGGTTCGCCTCGAGTGCGTCGCCGACGGCGTGCAGCACGGCGCCACGAGCGGCACCGGACCAGGTCCCCCAGACCGCACCGGCGGCCTGGACGCGAGCGAGCGCCGAGTCGAGTGACGCGGCGGAGTCGACCCGGGCCTCCTGGACGGCGCGGACGCCGAGCGTCGACGACGCGATCCGGTCCGTGATCGCCGACCCCCACTGGCGCACCGGCGCGACCGACGGGTCGCTGTCCGGCGTGTTCTCGAACCGGCCGGGTCCGGGGCGCCCAACGGCCGCGTAGCGGTCGGCGACGCGGTGGGACGCGGGAGCGGCGAGGCCCTCGGGTGTGGCGAGCGGCACGAGCGAGGCGCGGAAGCGTTCTTCTTCGCGGGCGAACAGCGGCGGCGACGACACCAGCGAGAAGACCGCGGACATGAAGTTGTCCTGCGAGGCGCCTTCTTCGAGGCGGCGGATCAGGTACGCGATCGCGACGTCGAACTCGCCGGGGTGGACGACCGGCGTGTAGAGCAGGAGGGAACCGACCGTGTTCTTCACTGCCGACGCCTGGCCCTGCGCCATGCCGAGCAGCATCTCGAACTCGATGCCGTCCCGCACGCCCCGCTCACCGGCGAGCAGCCACGCGTGCGCGACGTCGAACAGGTTGTGCCCGGCGACGCCGACGCGGACGTTCTCGACGCGCGACGGCGTGAGTGCCCAGTCGAGCACGCGCTTGTAGTTGGTGTCGGAGTCCTGCTTGGTGTGCCAGGTGGCGAGCGGCCAGCCGTGCACCGAGGCCTCGACCTGCTCCATGGGCAGGTTCGCGCCCTTGACCAGGCGGACCTTGATGCCGGCACCACCACGGGCCCGGCGAGCGGCGGACCACTCCTGCAACTGCTCCATCGCGGCGAGGGCGTCGGGCAGGTACGCCTGCAGGACGATGCCGGCTTCGAGCCCGAGGAACGCAGGCTCGTCGAGGAGCTTCGTGAAGACCGCGATCGTCAGGTCGAGGTCCTTGTACTCCTCCATGTCGAGGTTGATGAACTTCGCCGGGGTCGAGGCCACGGCGCGCTCGAACAGCGGGCGGAGCTGCTCGACGATGTCGTCGACGGCGTGGTCGAACGCCCACGGCGAGTGCGGGTGCACGGTCGACGAGACCTTGATCGACACGTAGTCGACGTCGTCGCGTGCCAGGAGCTTGTGCGTGCCCTCGAGCCGGCGCGCGGCCTCGCGCTCGCCCAGCACGGCCTCGCCGAGCAGGTTCACGTTGAGCCGGACGCCGTCCCGCTTGATCTTGGCGATGGCGGGCCCGAGCTTCGAGTCGGTCGCGTCGACGATGAGGTGGCCGACCATGCCCCGCAGCACTCGGCGAGCGATGGGCACGACGACGCCCGGAAGCACCGGTGCCATGCCGCCACCGAGGCGCACGAGTCCGCGCATCGCGGCGGGCAGGAACCCGGGGGCACCGGGCGCGATCTGCCGGAGCTTGCGCGCGGCGACGGCGAGGTCTTCCGGGCGGACGACGCCGTCCACGAAGCCGACGGCGAAGTCCAGACCTGCGGGGTCGGCGAGCACCCCGGCGAGCTGCTTGGCGGAGCCGTCCACCGGGAACGACTCGGCCTCGGCCAGCCACTGTCGGACGAGTGCGACGGACTGGTCCGCCAGCGCGTCGTGGTCGGTGGCGGGGTGCTCCTGCAGGGTCGTCATGGGATCAGTGTGGAGGCCCGGGATACGGTAGCGGAAGCGACCGTTCCTGATGGGTACCGTTCAGTTGCACTACCGAATCTACGGCGGCCCCGCTACCGTCAGACCATGCTCGATGTCCGCCGCCTGGTCCTGCTCCGCGAGCTGTCGATCCGCGGCACCATCGCGGCCGTCGCCGAGGCCATGAACTTCACGCCGTCGGCGGTCTCGCAGCAGCTCAGCGCCCTGGAACGCGAGGCAGGGGTGCAGCTCCTCCGCAAGGCCGGCCGACGGTTGCAGCTCACCCCGCAGGCCGAGGTGCTCGTCGCCGCCGCCGGCCACGTGCAGGACGTGCTCGAGCAGGCCCAGGCGCAGGTCGAGGACACCCTGCCGTCGGTCCAGGGGCGAGTGCGCGTCGCCGTGTTCCAGTCCGCCGCCCTCGCGCTGATGCCCAACGCCCTGCACGAGATGGCCACCGAACACCCCGACGTCCGGGTCGAGATGGTGCAGCGCGAGCCGGAGACCGCCCTGAACGAGACGTGGGCGCGGGACTTCGACATGGTCATCGCCGAGCAGTACCCGGCGCACGCCGCCCCGCACCTGTCCGGGCTCGACCGCTCGGACCTGACCACCGATGCGGTCCGGCTGGCGCTGCCGCCGCTCGACACGGCGCTGTTACCGGTCTCGAGCCTCGAGGACGCCGAGGCCCTGCCGTGGGTGATGGAACCCCGCGGGACGGCGTCGCGGCACTTCGCGGAGCAGGTGTGCCGACGCTGGGGCTTCGAGCCGGACGTCCGCTACGAGACCGCCGACCTGCAGACCCAGATCCGACTGGTCGAGTCCGGCAACGCCGTCAGCCTGATGCCGGACCTGATGTGGACCGGACGCACGACGACCTGCCGCCTGCTCGAACTGCCCGAGCAGCCCCGCCGCACGATCTTCACCGTCGTGCGCGCCGCCGGGGCGTCCTCGCCCGCGGTCCGTGCGCTGCGCGCCGCCCTCGAACGCGCCGCGGCGGCCGTCGGCGACTGACGGGCCCCGTCCCCGATCCGGCTGACTGCACCGAGACCGAACCGAGACCTGACGGGCCGTCAGGATCGCGGGATCGACGACATCTCCTGGGTGAGGGCACTTCTCGGTGCCCCGTCCGGTATCCGAGGGGGATCCCATGAGTCAGCCCTGCACGTCCACTACGCGTCGCGTCGCCGCGATCGGCGCCGCCGTCGCCATCGTCGCCGCCTCGTCGGCCCTCGGCATCGGCGCCACGACCGCCGTCGCCGCCGAGGAACCGACCGCGACCAGCACCGTGACACCGGTGGCGACGAGCGCCGCGACACCCGCTGCGTCCGCCTCGCCCGAGGCGCCCGAGACGCCCGTCCCGACCGACGCCCCCGACGAGCAGCCGGGAGGCACGACTCCCGATCCGACGCCGGCTCCCGCCGACGAGTCGGAGACCCCACTGCCCGCTGCGCCCGCCGCCGACGACGGCAGCGACCTGGCGTTCACGGAGCCGTCGACCGCGGACGCCCCGCTCGTCCTCACCGCGACCGCCGGCACCCCGTTCTCGCACACCTTCGAGACCACCGGCGGCAACGGCACCGTGGGCTACGCCATCCAGGACGCCCCGTCAGCGGCGTACAGCGTCAACGTGGAGACCGGTGTCCTGAGCGGCACCCCGACAGAGGCCGGCACGTTCGACTTCGAGGTCGTCGCGTTGAGCGGCTCGACCCAGATCACCGAGTACGTGGAGCTCACCGTCTCCCCCGGTGCCCCCGTGGGCGTGACGTTCGGGGTCGCGACGCCGGACTACGACGGCCTCTGGCAGGTCGAAGCCGACGGCACGATCTGGGAGCAGGCCGCCGGGCAGGGCCGAGTCCGCATCGTGCCGGACATCCCCGTCGCCGAGGACACCCCGCTCACCCTCGCCGGGCTCGCCGTCGACGCCTACGGCAACCGGACCACCCCCGGCGGTGACGACGACTACCCGCGGTCGACGGTCACCAGCACGGACGACTCCGACGTGGCCACGTGGAACGACGGAGACTCCTCGACGACCGTGACCTTCGGCGGGACCGGTACCCGGACCGTGACGGTCTCGGAGGGCGGCGTCTCCACGGCGTTCGACGTGGTGGTCGGCGCCGAGGGCACCGGCGAACCCGCGGCTCCGGACACCATCATGTTCGACGAGCAGTCGACGCCGGAGTCCCCGATCCGCATCGAGACGATCGCGGGCGAGCAGGTCGAACGCACCTTCACCGCCACCGGGTCCTCGAGCGAGCTCCACTACGTGCTGCTGACCGGCGCGACCGCGTTCCCCGTCCCGGGCAACGAAGCCCCGATCGCGCCGCTCGGGATCGCCGTCGGTGACACGAGCGGGGTCCTGAGCGGCGCCCCGACGGTGGCCGGTGAGTACGACTTCCAGGTCATGGCGATGAACGGCTCCCGGGCGGCCACGCAGTACGTCCACCTGTCCATCCGTCCGGCCGCCACCGAGGAACTCAGCCTGCTCGTCGGGACGATCGGGTCCCCCAGGGGCTGGCTCCGCGACGGCCGGGGGCTGCGCGAGGTCTTCGCGGAGAGCGGGGAGTCGATCCCGTTCGACGCGGTCCCGGTGGCCCAGGGCTCGACGATGGCCATCCGTGTGACGGCGCTCGACGCGTTCGGGAACAGCACGCAGGAGTCGGACGGCGCACAGCCCGTCGTCACGAGCACGGTGTCGAGCGACGAGGTCTTGCTCCCCCACGGCCCGTGGGAGCCCCGCGTCGCGTTCCCGCACGCGTCGCCGCACACGATCACGGTCGCACTCGGTGACGTCTCGACCTCGTTCGACGTGGACGTGCAGCCCGCGGCCGCCATCGTCGGCACCACGCCCCCGACGGCCGGTACCGGCACCCTCGCGTTCACGGGCGCGGAGACGTCCGGCACGCTCGCCTGGGCGCTCGGCCTGCTGGCCGCCGGCGGCGGCCTGCTCGTCCACCGCCTGCGTCGCCGACGCGCCTGACGCGGTGCACCGCACCGGATGACGGACGGGAGGCCCGTGGCGGATCCGCCACGGGCCTCCCGTCCGACGCGGGTTTCCGCACGGACCCCCAACCATGGTCACATTCCGGTCACCGACGCCTGAACGGCCACGCAGCCGCACTACGATCCGAGCAGGCCGAAACTCTCGGCAGATTCTTACGATCCGGCCACCCAGCCGGACCTGAACATGGGGGGAACCCGTGCACCGCAGCACCTCCGCCGTTCGTCGCGCTTGCGCCGTCGGCACCACCGTCGCACTCGTCGGTCTGACCACCGGTCTCGGCATCATGTCGGCGACCGCCGCCAGCGCCGTCGAGCCGACCGACTCGACGCAGCCCGTCTCCTCGAACGAGACAACGGCCCCCGTCGCGACGGAGACGCCCGCACCGACCGACGAGCCGTCTGTCCCCGCGGACGAGACCACGGAGACCCCGGCCCCGGCACCCGCCGAGGAGACCCCGGCCCCCACCCCGAGCGACGACGCGACCACCCCGGCCGACGAGCAGACCACCCCCGCGACGACGGCTCCGGCCGCCGAGACCCCGGCTCCGACCGCGACGCCGACCCCGGACGTCACCACGAAGGCCGCCGACGCGACCGTCACCATCGACGGTGCAGCCAAGGTCGGCACCCTCCTGAGCGCCGTCGTCACCGGCTTCGACGAGGACTCCTCGTACAAGTACGTCTGGGCTGACCAGGACCGCAACGTCCTGTCGAAGACCGCGACCTACCGCATCGACCCCACCGACGTGCGCAAGACGATCACCGTCACGGTGACCGGCACCCTGCCCGGCGCCACCGAGACGACCTCGGTGACCTCCGACGCGACCGCGCCCGTCAGCCAGACCCCAGCCTTCCTCGGCGAGGACGGCAAGCCGACGAAGGCCGGCGCCCACGCTGACCACCCGCTCGAGCTGAGCACCACGGCCGGTGACGCGTTCTCGCACACCTTCCGTGCGCAGGGCTTCCCGGAGCCGAAGTACGCGCTCGCGTGGTTCGACGAGGACGAGCTCGAGGACACCACGTACTACGACGAGAACGGTGACGAGTACGTCCCGGAGCCCGACGAGCAGCTCCCGGACGGCATCACGTTCGACGCCTCCACCGGTGAGCTCAGCGGCGTCTCGACGGAAGCGTCCGACTGGACCTTCGCGGTCACCGCGACGAGCGGCACCGAGACCGTCACGCAGTACGTCGACCTGACCGTCGAGGCCGCCGCGCCGCTCGGCATCATCGTCTTCACGACCGACCGTGCCGGTGCGTTCGACCTCGGCGAGGACGAGGACGACACGAGCACCCGGACCAGCTGGATCATCGACCCGGAGGGCAAGGTCTACACGTTCACCATCACGGGCGACGGTGAGGGCGGCTACACCGGCAACGAGGTCGAGGGCGGCCGGCCGACCATCAAGCAGGGCGGGACGCTCGTCGTGTCCGGCGGCCTGGTCGACGTGTTCGGCAACGAGATCACCGACGAGAACGAGGAGTCGATCGTCCCGACCGTCACCTCGGACGTGGCGAGCGACGTCATCGCGCCGGACCCCGACCTGGGCTTCTTCGGCCTCGTGAACGTCACGTTCCCGCACGCGTCGATCCACAACCTGTCCGTCTCGGCCGGTGACTTCACCACCTCGTTCGCGGTGGACGTCCAGCCGACCGCGGTCCCGACAGTGCCCGGTGTGTCCACTCCGGTCACCCCGGTCCCCGCGGCCGCACCGGTCACCCCGACGAACCGTGGCGGCCAGCTCGCCTACACGGGTTCGGACGCCACCGGCGCCCTGCCCTGGGCCCTCGGTCTGCTCGTCGCCGGTGCCGGCCTGATCGGCGCCCGCACCCTGCGCCGTCGCCGCGCACAGCGCTGACGGACGACCAGCGCTGACGTACGACCAGCGCTGACGGTCCCCCGTCGTCTCCCGTCCGTCGCGTGCCCGCGTGACGGACGGGAGGCCCGGCTCGGCCCCGCCTGTCCGCCTCCCCGGGGCGGCGGGGCCGTTTCCGTCCCACCGTCGGTAGCGTGGGCACCATGCCCACGCTGCTGCACATCGACTCCTCGGCCGACCTCTCCCACTCCCGTTCGCGCGCGCTGACCGCCGCGTTCGCCGATGCCTGGCGCGCACGCGGACCGGAGTACACGGTGGTCCGCCGCGACCTGCACGTCGACCAGCTCCCCCACCTCGAGACCTCGGCGCTGCACTGGGCGGCAGCGGACCGCACCGCGGACGAGTCCGTCGCTCCCGAGGCCGAGGCACTACGCCAGGAGGTCATCGACGAACTCCTCGCCGCCGACGTCGTGGTCGTCGGGTCGCCGCTGTACAACTACACGGTGCCGTCGACGCTCAAGGCCTGGATCGACCGCATCCACATCCCCGGGGTCCTGGCGGGCGACGTGCAGCCCTTGGCCGGCCGTCCGGTCGTGACCGTGGTCAGCCGCGGTGCGACGTACGACGCCGGCACCCCGACCGAGGACTGGGACCACGGCTCGCCGGTCCTACACCTCATCCTCGGCACGGCGCTCGGCATGAAGCTCTACCCGATCACGGTCAGTGCGACCCTGGCCGACCGGCTGCCCGACCTCGCCCCGCTCGCCGAGCACGCGTCCGCCGAGCTCGCCGACGCGAAGACGACGATCGAGCGCCTGGCGTCGACCCTCGGCTGAGGTCAGGACGCGAGCGGTCAGGCGGGACGGATCTCGTCCGACCGGCCGAGCAGCTCGGCGTGGAACGCCGTCTGCGTCAGTGCGCTCGCGAGCAGGAACCCGGTCATCGACTCGATCCCGCCGCTGAACGGCACACGCGCGGCGACTTCGAACAGCGTGGGCCGGTCGAGCAGGTCGAGTGCTTCGGCGACGTGCCGCGACCGCTCCTCGCGGTGTCGAGCCAACGTCTGCGCGCGGGCGACGACGTCGGCGAACCGGTACTCGTGGCCCGGGCAGACCTCGAGCCCGGCGTACACGTCGAGTCGGCTGAGCGACGCCAGGTAGTCGCCGAGCGGGTTCGTGGCGGTCCGACCACCGAGGCCGATCCCCGAGTTGATCCGCGGCAGCACGTGGTCCCCGGTGAAGAGCAGCCCGTCCGGTTCGTCGACGAAGCACACGTGACCGGCGGTGTGCCCGGGCGTCCAGAGGGTCCGGATGGTGCGCCCAGGGATCGGCAGCTCGTCGCCGTCGGCCAGCAGCAGGTCGGCGTAGGGCGCCTCGCTCCAGCCGAGCCCGATCCGTCGCCCGCTCCCCCAGGCCGCGACGACGCCGTCGTGCAGCTCGGGCGGCAGGCCCCACGTGGCGATGTCGGCGTCGTTCCGCACCGCGTCGGTGCGCTCCCGCTCCAGCGCGTCGACCTCGAGCCCGTGCATCGCGACCCGCGCACCGGTCGCTCGACGCACCGCGGCGGCGGCACCGAGGTGGTCTGCGTGCAGGTGCGTCACGGCGACGAGGGACACGTCGTCGAGCGACCGGCCGATCGCCGACAGCGCGGCGCGGACCTCATCGAGCCCGTCGTCGGCCGACCACCCGGGGTCGATCAGCGCGAGGGACCCGTCCGACCCCTCCACCACGTAGACCAGGGTCGCGTCGGGCACCCCGAACCGGAACGGCACCGCGAAGGTCCAGATCCCCGGCCGGATCTGTTCGACGGGCGGCAGGACGCCGTCGCGGAGCGCGGCGGCCTGCACGGGGCTGATCGGTTCCGGAGCCGGCGCTGCCGACGGGGGCACGGTCGTCACCCGCACCACACTACTGACGCGATCCGACCTGCCCCGGGTGATCCGGGCCTCCCGGCCGCACTTCGTGAGCAGAAATGGTCGAGTCGTCGCGCCGGACCCGACCATTCCTGCTCACCAAGCGCACACCCCGCCCACGCAAGCCCCACCCGCGCCCGAGTAGACACGACGCATGGAGATCGCACCGATGCTGGCCAAGGCCGTCGCCGACGTCCCGGAACCCGACAGCGTGACCGGTGGCCTGCGGTACGAACCGAAGTGGGACGGCTTCCGCGGCATCGTGACGATCGACGGCGACGACGTCGAGATCGGCAGCCGCGGGGCGAAGCCGCTCACGCGCTACTTCCCCGAACTCGTCGAGGCCTTCCGCGCGCAGTTCGGCGGCCGTGACCACCCGGTGGTGCTCGACGGCGAGGTGATCCTTCGCTCGGGCGAGCCCGGAGCCGAGCGCCTCGACTGGGAGGCACTGTCGCAGCGCATCCACCCGGCGGCCTCGCGGATCGCGAAGCTCAGCGCCGAGACGCCCGCGCAGTTCGTCGCGTTCGACCTGCTCGCAGCGGACGGCGACGAGCTGGTCGACCTGCCGTTCGACGAACGACGTGACCGGCTGGAACAGCTCGCGAGCGGCATGTCCGACCCGCTGTTCGTCACGCGCACCACACTCGACGTCGACCAGGCACGCGAGTGGCTCACCACCTTCGAGGGCGCCGGACTCGACGGCGTCGTCGCCAAGCGCCGGGCCAAGCCGTACGAACCGGGCAAGCGGACCATGCTCAAGATCAAGCACCACCGGACGGCCGACGTCGTCGCGATCGGGTACCGCGTGCACAAGAGCGGCTCGGGCGTCGGGTCGCTGCTCGTCGGGCTGTACGGCGACGACGGTGAGCTCCGCCAGGTCGGCGGCGTCTCCGCCTTCTCCGACAAGCGCCGGCTCGCCCTGGTCGACGAGCTCGAGCCCGTCGTGCTCCGCGATGCGGACGGGAGGCCCGTCACCGGTGACGGGGAACGCTCGCGGTTCTCGTCGGGTCGCGACACGTCGTTCGTCCGGCTGGCGCCGGAAGTCGTGCTCGAGGTCCGGTACGACCAGATGGAGGGCGACCGGTTCCGGCACACGGTGCAGTTCGAACGGTGGCGTCCGGACCGCGACGCGGCGTCGTGCGGGTTCGACCAGCTCGAGGTGCCGTCGGCGTACGACCTGCGGGATGTCCTGTCCTGACGCGTGGTTGTCCGTTTTTCGTCGTCTTCCCCGTGATCGCAGGAAAGTAGTTAGTCGAACTAGCGAAACGCTGCCACGATGGTGATCAGCACCACGAGGCACCCATCCCGGGAGCCCCAGGACCGAAAGCGGATCGACATGAGCACCAGCACGCTTGTCCGCCACTCGCAGCGGAACCCCTTCACCGAGGTACGCGAGGCACGCCGCCAGCGCACCCTGCAGCTCAGTGCGGTCATCAGCGCCATCGCCGGCGTGACCGCCACCGCGCTCGCACTCGTCACGATCGGCCTGGGCTCGTGATCGTCGACGGCATCAGCGACGCGCACCGCGGCACCTGGTCGCGCCTGACCCGCCTGCACACGGCGAGCGTCGGGCTGCCGATGCAGACGTCGCGCGTCGACGACCCCGACCGCTCGACGGACACCCTGCCCTCCGTCTGACGGTCCCCGCTGACCCGACTCAGGGTTTCTTGGCTCGGGACGGTTGCACACGCGGCGGCTCGCCGGGCATCTTCGGGAAGTCCGGCGGGAACGGCAGTTCACCCTCGCCGTTCTCCAGGTCGCGCTCCCACCACGCCAGCAGCGGCGCGATGCTCGCTGGCTCGTCGTGCATCGCCTGCCACGGGTCGCCGATCGTCGCCAAGCGTTCGGGGACGGTCCGGATCGTGAAGGTCGTCGGGTCCGCGGTCGGCAGCTCGTCCCACGTGATCGGCGTCGACACCGAGGCGTGCGCGAGAGCCCGTGGACTGTAGGCACCGGCCATCGTCCGGTCACGGTTCGCCTGGTTGAAGTCGACGAAGACCCGCTGGCCTCGCTCCTCCTTCCACCACGCCGTCGTGACCAGGTCGGGCATCCGCCGTTCGAGTTCTCGGGCGGCGGCGATCACGGCGTGCCGGACGTCGAGGAACTCGTGCTCGGGTGCGATCGGGGCGAACACGTGCAGACCGCGGTTGCCGCTCGTCTTGATCCACGCCGTCAGACCCGCTTCGTCCAGGACCTTCCGGAGTTCCTGCGCCACGGGCACCGTATCCGAGAAGTCCGTGCCGGGCTGCGGGTCGAGGTCGATGCGGAGCTGGTCCGGGTGGTCGCTGTCCTCGGCGCGCGACGCCCACGGGTGGAAGACCACGGTGTTCATCTGCGCGGCCCACACCGCGACGGCCGGCTCGTCGATGACGAGCTGCGGGTGCTTCCGGCCGCTCGGGTACGTCACCGTGACCGACCGCACGTACACCGGGGCGCCCTTCGGCGGGTTCTTCGAGAAGAACTGCTCGCCGTCGACGCCGCCGGGGAACCGCTGCAGCGAGATGGGCCGGTCGCCGTTGGCCCGGACGAAGGCGTCGCCCACGGTCACCAGGTACTCGGCGAGGTCGGCCTTGGTGATCCCGGCCTCCGGCCAGAGCACGCGCGAGGGACTGCTGATCCGGACCTCGCGGTCCCCGTCGGGCCCGGGTACCCGCACCGTCGTCGCTTCGCTCGCCATGCAGCGGAAGGTACTCGGTGCACGATGGACGAGTGAGCGCGTACCTCGGAGTGGACCTGGCGTGGGGGCTCGGCACCGCGAGCCGTGCCCCGAACGAGACCGGACTGGTCGCGATGGAGTCCGACGGCACGATCACCGATGCCGGATGGGCCCGCGGGGTCGACGACGTCACGACCTGGGTCGCGGAACACCTCGGGCCGCGGTCGCTCATCGCCGTCGACGCCTCGCTCGTCGTGACGAACCCGACCGGCATCCGCGAGTCCGAACGGCAGGTCGGGCAGCGCTACGGCCGGTGGAAGGTGGCGGCGAACCCGACGAACCAGGCCTCCGCGGCGAGCGCCGGCGCCAGCCTGCTCGACCGGCTCACCGCACTGGGCGTCGAGTACGTGTCCGACACGGCATCCATGCACGCCAGGACCGGGCCGGCGATGTTCGAGTGCTACCCGTACACGACCCTGGTCGGCGTGGAGGAGCTCGGGTACGACGTCGAGCGGCCCCGGTACAAGCGCCTGGACCTCAGGGTGCCGGCAGCCGAGGCCCGGGCACGCCGCGCCGAGGCGTTCGACGAGCTCGTCCGGCGCCTGCGCGAGACCCCGCTCGACCCGCCGTTGCAGCTCGACTCGCATCCGCTGACTGCGGGCCTCGCCGACCCGTCGGTGCTCCACGGCCCGACCCACAAGCACCGCGAGGACCTGCTCGACGGTGCCCTTTGTGCCTGGACGGCGGCGTTCTGGGAGCGGCACGGTGACCAGCGCGTGCAGATCTTGGGAGGCGATCCGGGCCTCCCGTCCGACCCGGTGGACGAGGCGAGCCGCCGGCCCGTCGTGGTGGCGCCTGCGCGCCCGTCGCAGCGGGGCACGCGCGGCTAGGGTTGACCGGTGAGCACGACGAGCGAACCCCTGCACATCGGGCTGGTGTCGCTGCACACCTCCCCCGGAGACGAACCCGGCTCGGGCGAGGTCGGCGGCATGAACGTCGTCGTCCGGCACCAGGCCGAGGCGCTGGCCGATCGTGGCCACCACGTCGACATCATCACGCGGCGTTCGGCGCCGACGCAGCCGGACTCGGTGTCGCTCGTGCCGGGGGTGTGCCTGCGGTTCCTGTCAGCAGGTCCGGCGGAGCCGGTGCCGAAGGGCGAGCACGACGCGTTCATCGAGCCGTTCCGCCACGAGCTCGAGCAGCTCGGGCCGTTCGACGTCCTGCACTCGCACCACTGGTTCTCCGGTGCCGCTGCCCTGCCGGTCGCCCGTGAGCGTGGCATCCCGCACGTGCAGTCGTTCCACTCGATCGCTGCCGACCCCGAGACGCCGCTGTCCGAGGGTGAGCGGCCCGAGTCCGCCGGGCGCATCACGGGCGAGCAGCAGCTGGCGCGTGAGTCCGATGCGGTCGTCGTGGTGTCCGAAGCCGAGGCGTCGACGGTCCGGACGCGGCTCGGCGGTGCCGACGCGCGGATCTGGATCGTGCCGCCCGGGGTCGACGGGTCGGTCTTCCGTCCCGCGGCCGCGAGTGCGCGCCGGGCCGCCACCCCCTACGTCGTCGCGGCGGCTCGCGTGCAGCCGTTGAAGGGGCTCGACCTGGCCATCGAGGCGATCGCGGGCATCAGCCAGGAGGCCCGTCCCACCCTGGTCATCGCCGGGGATGCTTCGAGCGAGGCGGGTGACTACGTTGACGAACTGCGTCGGCTCGCCGCCGCGCGTGGCATCGCCGACCGCGTCACCTTCATCGGGCCGCAGTCGCGTGCCGACCTGGCGTTCCTGTTCCGTGGCGCGGCAGCCGTGCTGGTGCCGTCGCACTCCGAGACGTACGGCCTCGTGGCGCTGGAGGGCTCGGCGTCCGGGGTGCCGGTCGTGGCCGCGGCTGCCGGGGGCCTGCGTGAGGCCGTGGTCGACGGTGAGACGGGTGTCGTGCTCGAGTCGCGTGAGCCGTCGGTGTGGGCTGCCGAGATCGAGCGGATCCTGACCGACTCCAGGTACGCGGCCGCGCTGTCCTCGGCCGGTCGGGAGCACGCGGAGCGTCTGAGCTGGGAGCGGTCGGCTTCGGGGCTCGAGGACGTGTACCGCCGGGTGCTCGGCCGCTCGTGAGCCGCTTCGACGCGTCGGGGTTCTGGGCGGCACTCGACGCCGTGCCGGTGGAGGCGGACGCCGAGGCGCTGTACGACTTCGGTTCGGCCGAGGGGCGGTTGCGGCGATCGAACCTGCAGCGGTACCTGGAGCAGTTCGGGCCGGCGGCTGACACCCTGCTCGTGGCCGAGGCACCCGGGTGGCGCGGCATGACGAACACCGGCATCCCGTTCACGAGCATGCGCGAACTCGGGACGGACCGGTTCGGCGACGACTACCTGGTGCCGCCGGAGCCGACCGCTCCGTGGGAGGCCTCATCACGTGTGGTGCAGGCGGCAATGTCCGACTGGACCGGGCCGCTCCCCGTGGCGTGGGCGATCTTCCCGCACCACCCGTTCGTCGCCCCGGACCGGCTGACGAACCGCACACCCCGTCCGGGCGAGGTGCGGTCGGGAGCATCGGTCGCCCTCGCACTGCTCGAGGCGCTCGGTGGCGTCGACCGGGTCCGGGTGGTCGCGGTGGGGCGGAAGGCCCAGGGTGCGCTCGCGTTGGCCGGCATCGAGGCGATCGCCGTCCGGCACCCGGCGCAGGGCGGCGCGAAGCAGTTCACCGAGCAGCTGCAAGCGTTGGACCGCTCGCTGTAGTTCCCCGTGCCGGTTCCTCCGGTCAGGCTGAGCGGACCTCGACGCCCTTCGCGGCCAGGGCCTCGGCGACGTGGGCGGGCAGCGGCGCAGCTGCGTACACGGTGCGGAGTGCCGGCAGGTCGAGGACGTCGTCCCAGTTCTGCGGGTCGAAGCGGTCGTCGGAGCCCTCCCACCCGGGGTGTACGTCCTGGAGCACCTCGAGCTCGGTGTCGACGGTGATCTCCGTGACGAGGGACAGGTGCGACGGCAGGAGTTCCAGGTCGTCGTAGTACTCACGGGCCCGGTCGTCCTGGCCGTCGACGTCGAGGTCCTCGTCCGTCTCGTCGGCCGTCTCCGGGTCGTAGGGGTCGAGCACGTCGAGGTCGTAGCAGAGGACGTCGAGCACCAGCAGCTTCGCGTTGAAGTCGGCGAACTCGACGGGCTCTTCGGTGGTGTTCGACTCGTGGTCCATGGCCCGGAGAGTATCCGTCGCCGAGCGACCGTGTTGCGATCGCGAGAAACCTTCCTGTGGGACTAGACAGCAAGGCGTCTCGCGCGCAAGGGTGACGCATGGCCACCACCAAGACGGACCGACCACAGCAGGAGCAGCCCGAGCTCCGCAGGGTCATCGGTCCCAAGCTCCTGCTGCTGTTCATCGTCGGCGACATCCTGGGAACGGGTGTCTACGCGCTCACCGGTCAGGTCGCGGCGGAGGTCGGAGGAGCAGCGTGGCTCCCCTTCCTCATCGCCTTCGCGGTCGCCCTGCTGACGGCGTTCTCGTACCTGGAACTCGTCACGAAGTACCCGCAGACCGCGGGCGCTGCGCTCTACGTGCACAAGGCGTTCGGCGTCCACTTCATCACCTTCATCGTGACCTTCATCGTGATGTGTTCCGGCATCACCTCGGCGTCGACGGCGTCGCGGGCGTTCGCCGCCAACCTCGGTGTCGGGTTCGGCCTCGAGTTGCCGAACGCCGTCGTGATGCTCATCGCCATGGGCTTCATGCTCGCGGTGATGGCGATCAACTTCCGCGGCGTCAGTGAGAGCGTGAAGACGAACGTGGTCCTCACCCTGGTCGAGCTGTCCGGTCTCGTCATGGTGATCCTGATCGGCTTCTGGGCGATCGCGGGTGGCAACGCGGACTTCTCGCGGGTGGTGATGTTCGAGACCCCGGAGGACAAGACCCTGCTCATGTCGATCTCCACGGCGACGTCGCTGGCGTTCTTCGCGATGGTCGGCTTCGAGGACTCGGTGAACATGGCCGAGGAGACCAAGGACCCCTCGCGCATCTTCCCGAAGGTGATGCTCACCGGCCTCGGCATCACGGCCGTGATCTACACGCTCGTGTCGATCTGCGCCGTCGCCGTCGTGCCGATCGGTGAGCTCGCCGGCAACGAGACCCCGCTCGTGACCGTCGTGCAGACCGCCGCACCGGACTTCCCGATCGCCGACCTGCTGCCGTTCATCTCAATGTTCGCCGTGGCCAACACCGCCCTGATCAACATGATGATGGCGTCGCGACTGCTGTACGGCATGAGCAAGCAGGGCGTGCTGCCGGGCTTCCTGGCCCGCATCTCCCCCGCTCGTCGCACCCCGTCGAACGCGATCGTCTTCACCACCGCGATCTCCCTGCTGCTCATCGGCTGGGTCTCGCTCGACCCGGACTCCCCGATCGTGGTGGTCCTCGGTGGCACGACCTCGCTCCTGCTGCTCACCGTGTTCGCCGTCGTGAACCTGACGGTGCTCGTGCTCCGCCGCGACAAGGTCGACCACAAGCACTTCCGAGCCGGCGTGATCATCCCCGTCATCGGCATCATCACGTGTCTGTGGCTCGTGCTGCCGTTCTCGTCCGGCCGTGACCCGCAGCAGTACCAGATCGCCGGTGCACTGCTGGCCCTGGGTGTGCTGCTGTGGATCCTGACCTGGTTCACGCACGGTCGCAAGCAGCCCGAGAAGGCCCCGACCGGCCTGGTGACCGAACCGACGAAGGTGCAGCACCCGCCGCACGACCACCGCGACGTCTGATGGACGCGACCGCCGTCATCTGGACGATCGTCATCGCCGCCATCGCGCTCGTCTCCCTGTCCGCCGGCGGATGGGGTCGAAGCAGGTCGCGCCGACGCCGACGCTGACGTCGGGGCTGACGGTCCTGGTGCACGAACCCCGTGTTCGGCGCACCAGGACCGTCAGTGCGTCACAGCGGCCCCCGATCGGGCGGGTGCGGTTCCCAGGCGGCGCCCGTACGCTCGTCGTGCTCCGCCTGCCCCGCCCCGTCCGTCGAGAGGTCCCGTCATGCGCCGTGTCGGCATCACGCTCGCGTCGGTGTTCGGCGCCGGCATCGTGGTCGTCGGGATCGGGGTCGTGGTGCTCGTCGTGATCGCGGTCAACTCGATCGCCGGCATCGCGAAGTCCAGCGCCGCCGACGCCACCCCCACGTGCCCGAAGGTCGCCTCGAAGACCGTCGGCGGCATGGTCGTCCCCGCCGGCCCCATCGCGGGCTTCTGCCAGGACCGCCTGGTGAACGCCGCGTCCGTGATCCAGGCCGCGAAGGCGGTCGGCATCGGGCCGCACACCCAGGCCGTCGGGGTCATGACGGCGATCGGCGAGTCGAGTCTGGTGAACCTGGACCACGGCGACGCCGCGGGGCCGGACAGCCGCGGACTGTTCCAGCAGCGCGACAACGGCGCCTGGGGCACGTACGAGCAGCGGATGGACCCGTACACGGCGGCGTCGATGTTCTACGCGAAGCTCGTCAAGGTCCCCGGTTGGAAGACGATGACGCCGACGCAGATGGCGCACGCGGTGCAGATCAACTCGGACCCCGAGCACTACGCGAAGTCCTGGCCCGCGGCGAAGGCCGTCGTCGAGGGCCTTACAGGCGAGACCGTGCCGGACACCGCCCCGCAGGGCTGACCGGGCACGAGACCGCCGTGCCAGCCGGTCACGCGACGTCCTGGTCCTGGTCGTGCTCGTCGAGTTCGACCATCGCAGCACCGCCGTCGTGGACGATGACCTGCGCCCTCAGCCGGATCGCGTGCTCGTCGAGGGCGCAGGCGCACGCGTCGACCCACTCCCAGTCGACCGGGTGCACGCGGTCGACACCGGGCCGCTCCCACGCGAGGACGACGTCGACCGCGCCGAGCTGTCCGACGATCTCGGAGATCAACGACGCGAAGTCGCTGACGTGCTCGTCCGGTTGGTAGGGCAGGTCGGCGATGGGCAGCAGGAACGGGATCGACATCCCGAGCTCGTCGAGGAACACCACCCAGCACTGCCGGCGCACCGGGCGGTCGACCAGGGCGGCGACGAGTTGGACGACGTCGTCGTCGGTACGGACAGGGGTTCGGATCAGGCGGTCGAGGGTGTCGGTGTCAGGCATGACTCCAGCGTCGCGAACCCGGCCCGCCCACAGACGGCCACCGTGCGCATCTGTGGACAACCTCGCCGCCGCAACCACCTGTGGAGGAACTTCGGCGATCCCGACGCCCCCGCGGTCGTCGCGGTGCACGGGTTCGACCAGCGCGAGAAGGACGCTGGACGGGCCTCCAGTCCGAACCCGACCGGCTCGGCGAGGTTCCACGACCTGCCGCACGCTGATCGCCGAGGTTCCAGACCTCGACGAACAGGGCGCCGACATGCCGAGATTTCGGAACCTCGGGACGGCAGCACCCCTCAGATGCCGTGCGTCACCGAGCTCTCGATGAGCAAGAGCGCCGCGAAGAACACCGCGACGACGGCGGCCATCCCGACGAGCACGACCGGCCACGCCAGCCGACGCCGCACCAGCCGCAGGATGCACACCACGATCGAGGCGACCAGCACCAGCGCGATCAGGATCGGCCCGACCGTCACGACCGAGTCCCCGAGCCCCACGTTGCAGGTGTTCCCCGGGGCAGCGCACGACACGAACGCCAACGACATGAGCTTGATGCCCCACCCCGCTGCCAACGCTTCGAGCGTGAGCACCACGAGCAGGGCGATGGAGGCGACCATGTCCGCGACGCGGCGGCGCCCTGCCAGGGGGTGGCGGGCCTCCCGTCCGAACCGTGCCGGAGCCGACCCGAGCGGATCGAGACGCGCCCCCGGAACCGACTCCGGCCCGGACCCGGGAACCGAACCGGCGTCGGCCGGACCGGACGACCGGGCGGGCGCGTCCATCAGGACCGCCGGCCGCGCGTGGACCAGAGGGCCGCGGCGATGAGCAGCGGCTGCCCGAAGAGGCGCGCGACGCGCTTCTCGTCGGTGTCCAGGCCGAACGCGTCGCGGCGGTTGACCCACTGCGACAGGTTGCCCGGGAAGATCACCGTGAAGAACAGCGCAGCGACGGAGCCGACGAAGCGCCGGGCCGGCTTCGGCGCGAGCACGAGCGCCGAACCGAGGGTGATCTCGGCGACACCCGAGGCCAGCACGGTGGCGTCCTCGGAGAGCGGCACGAACTCCGGAACCTGGGCCGTGAACTCCTTGCGCGCGAAGGTGAGGTGACTCGTGCCGGCGAACACGAGCGCCAGGCCGAGCAGGACGCGGAGGAAGGAACGCATGCCTCCATCGTGCCTGCTCCCGGGCGACGGTGCTCGCACGTGTACGGAACCCGACCGGCTCGGTACATTCAGACGTATGGGAGCACCCTCTCGGGACCACGAACCGCCAGCAGCCCCGGCGACCTTCGCCGTGCTGCTCGGCCCGGTCGCGTTCTACCTCGGCATCATCGTGCCGGCGCAGGGCACGGTCCGGCACGTCCTGCTGGGTGCGGCGTTCGGCGTCGTCTGCGTGCTGAGCGGCTGGCGGGCGATCGTCATCGCCGGTCGCCGTCGCCGGGCGGTGCAGGTGTGGGCGTGGATCGGCATCGTGATCGGCGCGGCCGGGCTGGCCATGATCGTCTGGCAGCTGCTCGTCATCGCGACCGCCGGCGCGTTCCCGCCGCCGTTCTGGTCGCCCTACGCGAACCGCTGACGCGGGTCACCAGCCGAGCGTGCCGGGCGCACCCTTGAACGGGCCGACGACGTCCGACGTGATCCAGCCACCGTAGAAGTCGCCGTCCTGCGACTGCACGACCTCGCCGCCGACCTCGCACGCGTCCATCGCCGACGGGTAGATCGCGACGCGGTCCCGGAGCGACTCGTACCCCGGCTCGGGCGTCGGGTAGTTCCACGCGGCGCGGCTCGCGACGGTGCCGTCCCCGCCGACCACGTCGAAGTACCGCGCCCGGCCCTTGAACTCGCACATGCTCGACCCCTGGGCGGGGCGGAGGTCGAGGTCGGCCATCGGCAGGTAGTACACCGGCGGGTGCGAGGTCTCGAGGACCCGCACCGCATCGGTCGTGTCGGCCACGACGGTGCCGCCGAACCGGACGACGACGCGGGCGGTGACGGGCTCGACGGCGGGCGGGCGGGGGTAGTCCCAGACCGATTCCTGTCCGGGGCCGGGTTCGATCCGTGTGGGATGGCGCATGGGGTCCTGTCTACGCCGCACGGCTGCGGTCGCGCTGGCGGGCGGGCCCGAGTCTCGGCCGGGTGGCCCCGAGTCTCGGCCGGGTAGCCCCGAGTCTCGGGCTGAGCGACACCTCACGGGCCCGGCGGCGCGAGGACTGTCGCGCAGCCCGAGTCTCGGCCAGGCCCGCCGCCCGCCCGCCGCCCGCGCGCGGAGCCGCCGCGAGGTGCACCATGGGCGGGTGACGACGACGACACGCACGCTCTTCCGACGGAAGCCCATCGAGACGATCGATGACGACACCGGAGCCGAGGGTGGCCTGAAACGGCACCTCGGCCTCTGGCAGCTCACCGCGATCGGCATCGGCGGCATCATCGGTGCGGGGATCTTCACCCTCGCCGGCACCGTGGCGAACGGCGTCGCCGGTCCCGCGGTCCTCATCAGCTTCCTGGTCGCCGGCGTCGCGAGTGCCGCCGCAGCGTTGTCGTACGCCGAGTTCGCCGGCCTCATCCCGAAGGCCGGCAGTGCGTACACGTACGGCTACGCGGTCCTCGGCGAGATCGTCGGGTGGTTCATCGGGTGGGACCTGCTGCTCGAGTACACCGCGATCGTGGCGGTGGTCGCGATCGGCATCTCCGGCTACGTCGGGTTCCTGGTCGGCCAGTTCGGCATCGACCTGCCCGCGTGGATGCTCGGCGCGCCCGGCACCGGCGACGGCCACGTGATCGACGTCTTCGCGATCATCCTGTGCCTGGTCACCGCGTTCGTGCTCACCCGCGGCATCCGCAGTGCCGCCCGGTTCGAGTTCGTCGCCGTCGGCATCAAGGTCGCGCTCGTCGTGCTCATCGTCGTGCTCGGCGTGTTCCACATCAACAGCGCGAACTACTCCCCGTACTTCCCGTTCGGCTTCGGTGGCGTGATGACCGGTGCCGCGACGGTGTTCTTCGCGGTGTTCGGCTACGACGCCATGTCCACCGCGGCCGAGGAGTCCGTCGATGCCCGCAAGCACATGCCGAAGGCGATCCTGCTGTCGCTCGGCATCTCGATGGTCCTGTACGTGCTGGCGACCCTGGTGCTGACCGGAATGCAGAAGTACACCGACATCGACCCGGCCTCGGGCTTCTCGTCGGCGTTCGCATCGGTCGGCCTCGGTGGTGTCGCGAACGTCATCGCGATCGGCGCCATCGTCGGCATCGTCACGGTGCTCGTCACGTTCATGCTCGGCGCCAGCCGCGTCTGGTTCTCGATGAGCCGCGATGGTCTGATGCCGAAGTGGTTCTCGAAGACCGACCCGAAGCGCCACGTCCCGACCCGCGTCACGTGGATCCTCGGCATCGCGTCGGCGATCCTGGCGGGCGTCCTGCCGATCGGCGTCGTCGCCGAGCTCACGAACATCGGGATCCTGCTCGCGTTCGTGGTGGTCTGCTCCGCGGTGATCGTGCTCCGCTACCGCCAGCCCGACCTCGACCGTCAGTTCCGGCTGCCGTTCATGCCCGTCATCCCGATCATCGGCGTCATCGCGTCGCTGTGGCTCGTGACGTTCCTGCAGTGGGAGACGTGGGTGCGGTTCGCGGTCTGGTTCGCGATCGGCCTGGGCGTGTACTTCGGCTACTCCCGCAAGCACAGCAAGTTGGCGGCCGGCGAGCCGACCGACGCGACGAAGCCGTAGCGAGCAGGCGCCCTAGCGTCCGCTCCAGCGCACCCAGCCCTGCACCTGCGCCGCAGCGCTCTCGAGCGAGGAGTGCGCCCCGTTGATCGAGTGGTCCGGCGAGTCCACCGTGAACTGGTCCGTCCGGGTGACGTCGCAGACGACCTCGGAGCCGAGCCACACGTTCCAGTGGTCTGCGGAGTCGTGCACCCACCGCAAGCGGTCCGGCATGAGCGTGTCCAATCGAGTGGAGAGCGGCGAGCAGTCGTCGCCCGCCCACGCAGACGGTAGCCCTGCTCGATGTGTGCCGTTCGGGTCGGCGGCTCCGCGCGTCGGTGGCACCTGGCACGATTGACCCGTGCCAGCAGCCCCGATGATCGACGCCGTCGACGTCATCCGTTTCGTCGGGCCGCAGACCTTCGGTCGCGCGCGCGACGTCGTGCGTGCCGGTCTGGTCGACGATGCCGTCTGGAATGCCGACGACGGCACCGTCACGGCGACCGTCTCCGGCACCGCCGACGACCCGTACGAGTGCCGCATCGACATGACCGTGGCGCGCGGCGACTTCATCCGCCCGGTCCGCAGCTCGTGCAGCTGCCCCCTCGGCGGCGACTGCAAGCACGTCGCCGCCGCACTGCTCACCATCAACGCCCGTGCCCTGGCCGCCAACGCCGGCCCGCGTCCGGAAGCGCCGGCTCCGCCGCCCTCGGACTGGAGGCACGACCTCGCCCGCCTCGCCGGTGACGACGAGCAGGCGGTCACCCCGCAGGGCACCCGGATGGGTCTGCAGTTCGAGTTGCGTGACGCGGTCCCCGCCGCCCTCGCGGCCCGCGCCCGGGCCGCCGGCCGAGCCCTACCGGCGCCGTCCCGCACGGTCCGGCTCGGGGTCCGGCCCGTGACCCGGAGCGACGCCGGCAACTGGGTGCGCGGGCAGCTCACCTGGGGCACGCTCCCCTACTCGCAGAACCGCCTGGGCCTCGGCGCCGAGCAGCACGGGTGGTTCATGCAGCTCGCGGCCCTGCACCGTGCGGGTCAGCTCGCGGGGTTGCCCGGCGAGAGCGACTGGCTGCACCTCGACGACTTCCGCAGCCCGCTGCTCTGGCCGTTGCTCCGGCAGGCGTCGGGGCTCGACATCGCCTTCGTGACCGGCAAGCGCGAGGGCGGAGTGGTCCTCGGCGAGCAGGCCCAGGTGCTGCTCGATGTCTCTCGGCCCGGTGTCGCCCGGCACGACGACGCCGTGGTGATCGGCGCGAGCGCGGTGCTCGACGGCCGCCCGGTCGTCCCCGGTGCGGCACGGATGGTCGGCGACCACGGCGTGTACGTGTTCCGCGAGAGCCCGGAGTTCACCGTCGGACTCGCACCGACCCCGGCGCCCGTGCCCGAGGACCAACGGCGCATGCTCCTCGAGGGCACCCGCATCACGGTCCCGACGGCCGAGGTCGACGAGTTCCTGGCCGACTGGTCGCCCCGGCTGCGCGGTGCCCTCGGGCTCGTCAGCTCCGACGGCTCGGTCGAGCTGCCCGAGCGCACCCCGCCCGAACTCGTGCTGACGGCGACGTTCGAGCCGGCCAGGGCACCCCGCACCGACGACCGGGTGCACCTGCACTGGCGCTGGCACGTCGACGGCCGCAAGGACCCGGTGTCACTGCACGGCCCGCTCCCCGACCTGTCCGGGCTCCGCGCCGCGGACGATCCAGCCAGCACCGACGTTCCGGCCGGCACCGAGGCGGCGACCGCCGACGCCGACGTGCCCGCGGCCCTGGAACCCGCCACGTCGACAGCGCCAGCCGACGACGCGACGTCTGGCGAGCCTCCCGTCCGCCCTGCCGGACCCGGTGGCGGACTGGACTGGTTCCAGGACGGCACCATCGACGGGGCCGACGTCGCGGTGTTCGCGAACGAGTTCCTGCCCGAGTTGCCGGCGCTCGGCGTCCGCACGGTGGTGCAGGGTGAGCGCCTCGACTACGAGCGGTTGAGCGGGCGGCCGCACATCCGCGTCACGACGATGCCGTCGGACAAGCACGACTGGTTCGACCTCGGCATCATCGTGAGCGTGAACGGCAAGCAGATCCCGTTCACCCCGCTGCTCACCGCCCTGGCCGGTCGGCAGCGGCGGCTGAAGCTCGTTGACAACTCGTACCTGTCGCTCGCCGACCCCGCGTTCGACCGGCTCAAGGAACTCATCGACGAGGCCCGCGACCTCGACGAGTGGGAGCCCGACCAGCCGATCCAGGTGACGCCGCTGCAGGCCGGGCTGTGGACCGAGTTCGACCTGCTCGCCGACGAGACCTCGCACGACGAACGCTGGCAGGCGATCACCGCTGGACTCATGGGGGCGACTCCCCCGGGTGACGTCCCGGTGCCGGACACCGTGCACGCCGAGCTGCGACCGTACCAGCACGCCGGGTTCGCCTGGCTGTCGTTCCTGGCGGCGCACGGCATCGGCGGGGTGCTCGCCGACGACATGGGCCTCGGCAAGACCCTGCAGGTGCTCGCGATGGTCGCTGCCCGTCGTGCCGCCGAACCCGACGGGCCGCCGTTCCTCGTCGTCGCGCCGACCTCGGTCGTCGGCAACTGGGTGGCCGAGGCGGCGAAGTTCACGCCGTCGCTGCGGGTGGCGGCCGTCACCTCGACGTCGCTGAAGGACCCCGGTCTCGTCGCCCGCACGGCCTCGCAGGCCGACGTCGTCGTCACCTCGTACGCGCTGCTCCGGCTCGACTCGCAGGCGTGGACCGACCTGCCGTGGTCGGCGCTCGTGCTCGACGAGGCGCAGTTCGTGAAGAACCCGCAGTCGCAGACCCACCGGGTGGCGTCCGAGCTGCAGGCACCCGTGAAGTTCGCGATCACCGGCACGCCGCTCGAGAACGGGCTGACCGACCTGTGGGCGCTGTTCCACATCGTCGCGCCCGGGCTGCTGTCCACCTGGACCCGGTTCGGCGACGACTACGTGAAGCCGCTCGCCTCCCCCGAACTCCGGGGCGAAGCGCGCCAGCAGCTCACCGCGAAGCTCCGGCGGCGGATCCGGCCGCTCATGCTCCGCCGGACGAAGCAGGCCGTTGCCGCCGACCTCCCGCCGAAGCAGGAACAGGTCGTCCGCGTCACGCTCGACCCAGCGCACCGCGAGTTGTACGAGCGCACGCTCAACCGCGAGCGACTGAAGGTCCTCGACCTGATCGACGACCTGTCGAAGAACCGGATGATCGTGTTCCGGTCGCTGACGCTGCTGCGGATGCTCGCGCTGTCGCCGGCGTTGGTCTCGAGCGGGTCGGACTCGCCCCTGTCGCCGTCGACGCCGATCCCGTCCGCCAAGCTCGACCTGCTGCTCGACGAGCTCGAGCAGCTCGCGGCCGAGGGCCGACGCGCCCTGGTGTTCAGCCAGTTCACGTCGTTCCTGCGGATGGTGTCCGATGCCCTCGACGAACGGGGCGTCGGCTACGAGTACCTCGACGGCTCGACGCGCAAACGCCCACAGGTGATCGAGCGCTTCCGGCAGGGCACCGCGCCCGCGTTCCTCATCTCGCTGAAGGCCGGCGGCTTCGGGCTCACCCTGACCGAGGCCGACACCGTGTTCGTGCTCGACCCGTGGTGGAACCCCGCCGCCGAGTCCCAGGCCGTCGACCGCACCCACCGCATCGGGCAGACCCGGTCGGTGAGCGTGCAGCGCTTCATCGCCGAGGACACCATCGAGGAGAAGGTCCTGGCCCTCGCCGCGCGCAAGGCCGAGCTGTTCGCCACGATGATCGACGATGACGCCCTGTTCGCCGACGACCTGACCGCCGACGACATCCGCTCGCTGCTCGCCTGACGCGCAGTGCGCGGTTGCGCGTCAGGCGAGCGCGGGCGCGGGCGCGGGCGCGGGTGTCAGCGGGCGCGAGCGTCGGCGGGCGGGCGGGCGGGCGCGTCAGCGTGCGAGCGCGTCGATCGCCGTAACCTCGTCCGCCGACAGCTCGATGCGGGCGCCGGCAGCGTTCGACCGGATGCGCTCCGGGTTCGACGACTTCGGGATGACGACGAAGCCGTGCGCGACGTGCCACGCGACGATGACCTGGGCGCTGTCGGCGTCGTGCGCGGTGGCGATGTCGAGCAGCGTCGGGTCCTGCAGGTTGCTCGCCTTGAAGGGGCTGTAGCCCTCGAGCACGACCCCGCGCTCGGACAGCCCGTCAGCGATCGTCTTGTCGTACTCGACCGGGCTCCACTTGATCTGGTTCACGGCCGGGGTCGTGCCGGTCGCGGTGACGAGCTCGTCGATCTGGTCGAGCGAGTAGTTGCTCACACCCACGGCTCGGGTCAGTCCGTCGGACTGTGCCTGGACGACCTGCTCCCACACGTCCGGGCGGGCCTCGCCGTTCGGCGGCCAGTGCACGAGCCAGAGGTCCAGGTGGTCGAGGCCGAGCTGGTCGAGGCTCTCCTCGATCGTCTCGCGCACCCGGTCGGCGTTGTCCGGCGGCAGCTTCGTCGTCACGAACACGTCGTCGCGGGCGAGTCCGGACTCGGCGAGGGACTTGCCGACGCCACGCTGGTTGCTGTAGCCGGTGGCGGTGTCGATGTGGCGGTACCCGGCCGCCAGTGCTTCGCCGACGGCGGCGGGGGCCTCGCCGTCGGGGATCTGCCAGGTGCCGAAGCCCAGGAGCGGCATCGACCCACCGGTGACGGACACGGACGGATTCGCGTAATCGGTCATGCGGACCTGTCTACGCCGTGGCCGTTCGGCCGTTCAGAGCGTGGCGGTCCGCAGCCGTGTCCGAGGTCTCCGGCATGATCGTCGAGGCCACCCCGGCCGGTCCCATCGCACCACTGCACCACCGCACCGCTGCACCGCCGCACCACCAGGAGTTCCACGCACCCATGACGTCCCGCCGACGCCGCCGCACCCGCATCAGCCTCACCTCAGTCCTCGTCGTCCTGGCCCTCGCGGTCGGTGGCTACGCGCTCGACGCCACCGGCGTCCTCGGACCGGACGCCGACGCCGCAGCCGGGCCAACGGCGGTCGCCACGGCCACGGTCGGCACCGAGAGCGACGCACCGGAGCCGAGCCGGGCCTCCAGTCCGACGGGTCCGACGGATCCGACGGATCCGACGGATCCGACCGTCAGCACGTCGACCGACACCGACGCTGCGGACGCCCGCGCGCTCCTCGCCACGCTGCCCGTCAAGGGCAAGGCCGCCGGCACCGGGTACGACCGCACGGGCGAGTTCGGCAGCGCGTGGATCGACGTCGACCACAACGGCTGCGACACCCGGAACGACGTGCTCGCGCGCGACCTCAGCGGCATCGTGCGGCAGGGGCCGTGCAAGGTGGTGACCGGCACGCTCGTCTCGCCGTACACCGGGGCGACGATCGACTTCGTGCGCGGCAACACGACCTCGACCCTCGTGCAGATCGACCACGTCGTCGCGCTCGAGAACGCCTGGCGCACCGGTGCCCAGCAGCTCAGCCAGTCGGAGCGGGAGGCCCTGGCGAACGACCCGTCGAACCTGTTCGCCGTCGACGGCCGGTCGAACTCGCAGAAGCGCTCGGGCGACGCCGCGACCTGGCTGCCCGCGAACAAGGCCTTCCGCTGCACCTACATCGAGCACCAGGTGTCCGTGAAGGCCGAGTACCGACTGTGGGTCGCGCCCGCCGAGCGCGATGCGATGGAGCGGGTGCTCGGCACCTGCTGACGTCGGGCGGTCTGCCGCCGCTGAGTGTCGACCGGGAGGCCCGGCGCACCTCCGCCCCGCGTGGCAGGCTGCTGACATGGCTGAGCAACTCACAGTTCCGCAGGCGTTCGCGCTCCTCCAGGTCGAACCCGACGGCCGCAAGTCCCTCGACGGGCAGACGCTGGACACCGGACTCGCGGGAGCGGTCCTCGCCGACCTCGCGCTCCGCGGTGCCGTCTCGCTGCAGAACGGCCTGGTCACCGTCGTCGACGGCGCCGCCACGGGCGACCCGGTGCTCGACGGTGTCGTCGGCTCGATCGCGGCGTCCGGCGCGCCGCGCAAGGCGAAGTGGTGGGTGAGCCGGCTCGGGAAGCAGCGGCTCCGCGACGACGTCTTCGCCGGACTCGTCGAGCGAGAGATCATCTGCGTCGAGCAGGGCAAGGTGCTCGGGCTCTTCCCCACCACGAAGCACCCGGAGCGCGACGGAGCGCCGGAGGCGCTGCTGCGATCGGGCATCGCGGACGTCCTGGCTCGGCGGGCGACCCCGACACCGTTCTCCGCTGCGGTCATCGGGCTGCTCGACGCGACGAACACGCTCCGCAAGCAGTTCGGCGCGGTCGACAAGGGACTGGTGAAGGAGATCACCTCGGGCACCTGGGCGAGCCCCGCGGTGAAGGCCGCGCTCGAGGAGATCCAGGCCGCGGCGATGATCGTCATCATGGCGGCAACCACCGCGACGACGACCACGGTCATCACGAGCTGACGTCGCCAGCACACCCTGCAAAACGACAGGTGTAGCCTAAAGAGAATTCATCGTCGAAGACTTCAGGAGGCCTCCCCATGCCCGAAACCACCACCAGCACGTCCCGCTTCGCCGACCGCGTCGTCCTCATCACCGGCGGCGGCTCCGGCCTCGGACGTGCAACCGCCGTCCGCCTGGCAGCCGAGGGCGCTGCGCTCTCCCTCGTCGACGTCTCCGAGCAGGGACTCGAGTCCTCGAAGGCCGCCGTGCTCGAGGCCACCCCCGACGCCCAGGTCCTGACCACCGTCGCCGACGTCTCCGACGAGGCCCAGGTCGACGCCTACGTCGCAGCCACCATCGAGCGCTTCGGCCGCATCGACGGCTTCTTCAACAACGCCGGCATCGAGGGCAAGCAGAACCCCACCGAGTCGTTCACCGCCGCCGAGTTCGACAAGGTCGTGTCGATCAACCTGCGTGGCGTGTTCCTCGGACTCGAGAAGGTGCTCAAGGTCATGCGCGAGCAGGGCTCCGGCATGGTCGTGAACACCGCGAGCGTCGGCGGCATCCGCGGCATCGGCAACCAGTCCGGGTACGCCGCCGCCAAGCACGGCGTCGTCGGCCTGACCCGCAACTCCGCCGTCGAGTACGGCCGCTACGGCATCCGCATCAACGCCATCGCCCCCGGAGCCATCTGGACGCCGATGGTCGAGAACTCGATGAAGCAGCTCGATGCGGAGAACCCCCGCAAGGCCGCCGAGGAGTTCATCCAGGTCAACCCGACGAAGCGCTACGGCGAAGCCCCCGAGATCGCCGCCGTCGTCGCGTTCCTGCTGTCCGACGACGCGTCCTACGTCAACGCGACGGTCGTCCCGATCGACGGCGGGCAGTCGGCCGCGTACTGAGCCGCACCGGTCCGACGCCCGGCGCACCTCCTCGTGCGCCGGGTGACGACCTGGAGGCCCGGCTCGGCCCCGCCGTGTCCGCCCAGCGTGACAGCATGGTCGGCGTGAGCAACGACGAGACGAACGGATCCGCCTTCGGCCGAGGCGTCGACAAGACCCCGCCCACCGCGGCCGCCGAACTCCGCCGCCGGATGGCAGCCTCGCCCGGGGGCTTCCTGCGCAGCGCGGCGTGGGTCCCCTGGAAGCCGGCGGGCGGTCCGGAGGCGGGTAGCGTCGCCCACGTCATGATCCGTGACAAGCCGTTCGTGCCCGTCTTCACCGACCCCGCCGAACTCGCCGCTGGCCTGCCCGAGGCCGAGGGGCGTCCGGTTCCGATGTCCGAGCTCGTGACCGCCCTGCCCGAGGAGTTCGGCATCGTGGTCGACCCCACCAGTGCGGCCGAAGCGAACTTCCTGCACGCCGACGTCCTCGCCCAGATGCGGGTGCGAATGCAGGGTGGCGTCCCGACCAGCGACGGCTGAATCGAACGGTCGTACCAGTCGAGTACGCCGGGTAGGTCCGCCGCTGCTCTCAGCTGCTCGCGGTCAGGGCGGCACCGGCGATCGCCCACCAGTAGCCCAGCAACGCTCCTGCCGGGACTGCAAGTACGGCGACCGCGACGGCGCGACGCATCATCCGCTTCCGCCGCGCCGCCTGGCCGATCTCCCGCTCGAGCCGTTCGAACCGCTGGACGTGGCGAAGGGTGTCGTTCACCACGACAGCGTCGACGTGCCAGGTCCCGCGTTCCTCGGCCAGCATCGACAGGAACCGGACGGCTTCGTCGGAGTGGACTCGCGGCAGATCCCTGATCCAGGCGCCGATCTGTTGCGGATCGACCGTCACGACAGCCGGGGCCGTCTTCCCGAACTTCAGCGAAGCCGCTACGACGACCAGGACGGGCTGCACCGTGATCGGTCCGCCGGCCGCCGCGGACAACAGGCGAGTCGCTCGTTCGCCTTCGGCGAGAGCGCGGTGCACGTGCGGGGTGCGTTGCCCGTTGACCATCAGGGTTCGGCCGCCCGCCCAGACCTTCTGCCCGGAATGGTTCTTCGTGTTGATCGAGAACACGCCGGTGGGTCCGACGACGACGTGGTCGATGTCCGTCGTGCTCTTCCCGACCGGTACCGCGTGCAGCACCGTGAACTCGGAGCCGAGCGCATCGAGCTGGGCAGCGACCTGCCGTTCTCCCACAGCGCCCTTGAACCACGAGCGGGCTTCGTCACGAAGCGGGTCGTGCCCCCAGAAGCGCTGCCAGCCGGTTCGCGCCGGCCCCTCGGCCTGGATGGCCAGGCACTCCTGCATGACCGCGTACCCGGGCTTCCGTGCACGGAGCGTCAGCGCGGCCCCGCCCCTCGGAGTCGGGCGGTGGTCGGCGACAGCGGTGTTCTCCCCCATGTGTCCACCGTCCCAGGACGACAGGTGTCGGGACCAGCCCTCGTTCTGGCGTCACAGCCGCGGCGGTGCGGCTCGGCGCTCTGGCACGCTGACGGTTCTGGTTCACGATCGCCGGACTTCCTGAACCAGGACCGTCACTCGCCTGGCAGCACGCCGGGCTCCGCCACCGAGCGGCGGCGGAGCGGCCGGCGCGGTCGTCAGCGAGCGGGCTGGACGAGCTCGATGAAGCGGGACAGCAGCGACAGGCCGGCGATCGAGGGCGGGAGCCCCGTGGTCAGAGCTGGCGAGTGCACGAGGTACGCCGCCCACTTCGCCCGCGAGATCGCCACGTTCAGCCGGTTCGGCATGAGCAGGAAGTCCAGCCCGCGCGGGATGTCGGCTGCACTCGACGCCGCCAGGGACACGATCGACACGACGGCCTCGCGGCCCTGGAACAGGTCGACCGTGCCGACCTGGGTACCGGTGAAGCCAGCACGGTCGAGCTCCTGACGGATCAGGGCACCCTGCGCGTTGTACGGGGCGACGACGATGACGTCCTCGTCGGTCAACGACCTGGTGGAGCCGCCGTCGGTCCAGGTCCGCCCGACGACATCGCCGACGAGGGCCACCACGCGGGCGGCTTCCTCCGGTGACGAGGTCGTGTTGCCCGCGTGCACGACCGGCACGGGGTGCACGCCCGCGTCGATGCCGTCGAGGTGCCGACCGGACACCATCGACGCGAGCTGCCCGTCGTAGGACAACGCCGACACGGACTCGGTCAGCGCCGGCTCCATGCGCCGGGTGCGGGCCAGGAAGTACCCGAACTCCGGCGGCAGGACGTGCTCGCCGTCCGCCAGCCAGCCCAGCGCGGACTCGTCGACGGGCTCCGGGTGGGAGCCCTGCGAGACCTGCGGGAGCTGCTGCGGGTCCCCGAGCAGCAGGAGTCGGGTCGCGGCGATCGAGGACGCGATGGTCGGCGCGAGCGAGAACTGCCCGGCCTCGTCGACGACGAGCAGGTCGAGGGAGCGGCGCTCGATCGTCGACGCGTTCGCGAACGTCCACGCGGTCCCGCCGACGACGCCGCCGGTGCCGGAGGCCTCGCACGAGGACAGGAACGCGGCGACGGCAGCACCGTTCTTCACGGGCGTCCACGCGGCGGCGTCGAGTTCGTCCTCGGTCGCACCGGACTTCGGCACCTTCACGACCCGGTCCGCGGGGACGCCGGCGTTCACGACCGAGGACAGGAAGTTCTCCGACGTCGCATGGGACTGCCCGACGACGCCGACCCGCCAGCCGTACTCGCGGACGAGCCGTGCGACGACGTTCGACCCGACGTAGGTCTTGCCCGTGCCGGGAGGCCCCTGGATCGCCAAGTACGAGTGGTCGAGGCCGAGCAGCGTCGCCACCACGGCGGACACCGCGTCGTCACCCTGCACGGGCACGATCGCTCCGCGCGGCGGCACCCGGCGCAGCAGGTCGAAGGCCGGGTCCGACACCATCGAGGGCAGCTCGTCGAGGACCTGCTGCCCCCACTCGGCGATCGCCTCGGGCTGCGGCTTCGCGCGGGGCGGTGCCGACGGTGCGAGCGCGACCGGGAACTCGTGGTGCGGCTCCGCTCCGACGGGCAGCCCCTCCTTCACGAGCACCTCGACGGCGTCGCCGTTGTCCCACACGTCCACGATCACGGCGCGGGATGACGCGCCCTTCGACCCGGGGCCCGGAGACACGACCGACGGCGGAAGCGGGTCGTCGTAGACGAGGTGGGGCGTGCCTCCAGGCCGGAGCCGCGAACCGGGCGCGAGCGTCCCCGACAACCGGAGTTCTCGCGACTGCGAGCGGGCACGCGGCAGCGTGTCCCAGTCCCGCTCGACGGACGCGCGCTCCACGACGAGGACGTCGCGGGTGTCGGCCCAGTCGTCGACCGGGTTGCGCAGGCGGTCGAAGTGGTCCTGCCAGAAGGTCTTCGCCTCGCGCCGGTGGTAGTCGATCGCGGCTGCGGCGAGCGCCAGCGCGGTCTCGTCGGGCGTGCGGTCGAGGGCGTCGACGTCCTCCAGGTGCGACGCGAGTGCGACGTACACCGGGTTCGGCTCGCGCTCGACGGGGATCGGCGGGACCTCGAGTTCGAGTGCCGGATCCGCTGCGTCCGGGTCGTCGGTGCGCAGCGACCGGAGCCAATCGCGCAGGCGCAGGGTCGAGCGGCAGTCGTAGGCGTTGTAGTCGGCGACCTCGTCGAGCATGTGCTGGCCGGCGGCGGGGTCGCCGTTGCGGAGTTCCTCGATCGCGTCGACGTAGGCGGTGATGCTGTCAGCGGCGTTCGTGACGTCGCTCTCGCGCAGGTCATCGCCCATGTACAGCGGCTCGAGCTTCTTGATCGAGTAGCTGTGGCTGCCGACGACCAGCGCCTTGCGGACGATCGGGTACAGGTCGACCAGGACGCCGGCGCGCAGCATGTCGTCGACGGCCTCTTCACCGACCCCGTGCCGGGCGGCGAGCGACAGCAGGTGCGTCCGCTCGTAGGCGGCGTAGTGGTAGATGTGCATGCCCGGGTACTGCTGCCGCCGAGCCTCGATGAACGCGAGGAACTGCTCCAGCGCAACTCGCTCGTCGCGGATCGTGTGCGCCCAGAACGCGGTGAACTCCGCGCGGTCGTCGACCAATCCGAACAGGTAGTCGAGGCCCCAGTGCACGCCGTCCTCGGTGTGCAGCGGGTCGCCTTCGAAGTCGAAGAAGACGTCGCCGGCGTCGGGTGCCGGGATCGCATCGAGCGCGCGGGCATCGAGGACCTCGAAGCGCGGCTTCGCGGGCTGGTCCGGCCCGTCGGCGCGGTTCCGTCGGGCGGTCTCCGTCTCGATCTGGAGGCTCGCCTGGCGCACCAGCCGATCCTGCGTCGCGCGGGACAAGCCCGGCACTGCCCGGGTACGGACCGCCAGGTCGTCGATCGTCCGCACCTCGTGCTTGATGAGCTTCGCCCGCTGGTCCAGGCGCATGCCGGCGACGAGGACGAGGTCGCGGTGCTCGGCCACCTGGGTCGAGCAGACGTCGCAGCGGCCGCAGCTGGAGTACCGCGGGTCGCCCCACTGCAGTTCGGCGTCGGCAGCGATCCGTTCGGCGATCACGCGCTGCAGTTCGGCGCGCTGCGTGCGGTACACCGGCGCGATGTCGGCGAGGTCGTGCGTGGTCGTCGTCCGGTCGCCGAGCACCAGGTGCACCTGCGCCCCGGTGGGGATGGCGTGTGCCTTCATCTGCTCGGCGTAGGCGGCGAGCTGCAGCAGGGCGCTGATCTTGGCGTGCCGGGCGAGCTTGGTGTCGTAGACCTCGTACTCGCCCTGGTCGTTGCGGATGATGAAGTCCGCGAAGCCGATGAAGCCCGGGCCGTCCGCCGTGGGTGCCGCGTGGAACGTCGGCTGGTACAGGACGTCGGCGCCGTCGGCGAAGGCCTGTCGCGCTTCGGCTGCGGCGCGTGCGTAGTCCGGCGGGGCGGGGCGGTCGAACTCGACGACGTTCCGCGTGTCCTTGAGGATGTCGAGGTAGTCGAGCTCGTGCTGGTCCCCCAAGCGGGCGGTGCGCTCGAGCATGTCGTCGTGCGCCTCGGGCAGGGGCTCCCCTAGACCGAGTTTGACGTCGAGCCGACGCAGGAACGCCCACTCGCAGGCCGACCACGTGCTGAGGTCACTCGGGCTGAGCAGCACGTGCCCGTCGACGCCGATCTGCATGCGTTCCCCCGTCTCTCTGGTGCCCTGCGAGCCTAGGGCCGCCCGCCGACACCGGCGCCGCGCGCGGTCAGACGGCAGCGGCCGGCGTCAGCGCACCTCCGCGGAGTCCCAAAGGCGGCGCGCCAGCCGACCGGCCTCAAGGACGGCAGGCCAAGCGACCACGGCGAGCAGACAGCCGTCCGTGACGGCGCGCGTCAGCGGAACGAGCAGCAACGGCACCTGCGTCCAACTCGCGAGCATCCAGCAGCCCGCGGCGATCCCGATGATGCACCCGAGACGCCGCAGTGCCGTGGAACCGGCCCGACGGGCGATCACCACGCCGATGGCGAGCGCGAGGACCGGCCCGAGCATGTGCGCAACCGACACCGACCAGTACACGGCCATTGGTTCCACATCGACAGCCATGCGACCAACCACCTGAACAGCCAGGGCACCGAGCGTCCAGCACACGAGCCGGTCTCCACGCCAGCTGAGCACGCCCCCGATCAGCAGCAGCACGATGCTCGCACCCGCCAACACGGCGGACGAGCTGGCCATCGGACTCTCGAAGAAGGTGCGGGTGAAGTCATCGGCTGCCTGGATCGTCACTCCGAGAGCCCCGAGCGCCCCGGCGCTTCGTCCGATCGACACAACGCGCATCAGTCCTCCGCTCCGGACCGGAACAGGTCGTCGTGCCGTGACATGGCTGTTCGACACACCTGTTTCCACGCGGGGCCGCGCTCGGACAGCATCGATGGCCATCGCGCCTCGTCGTCCTCCGCACGGAGGAGCGCGAGATCACGCTGGTCCAACGACGCTCGCACGGCTTCGCCGACGCCAGAGAACGCCCGGTCGTAGTACGCACCGTCCGTCTCCGTCACCCGCTCACCGCGGATCGCACGGACGGCCTCGTCGAACGTGTACTGGGAGCAGTTGGTCAGGAACTCCTGCTGCGCCGTCGGGGCAGGGGCGGATGTCGACGACGACCGCACCTCGGGATCCTCGCGAGGCGGATCGACCTGGGAGATCAGATCGCGTGGTCCGACGACGAACCAGTTCACGCCGCGCCGGGCTCCGCGTCCGTCCACGAGAGCGTCAGCCCATGACGGGAGGATCTGGTCGACGGACCGGCTGCTGCCGTACACACGAACGGAGACCGTGTCGGCCGCGTCCACGCAGTCGTAGCCACGCATCGAGTCCCAGAACGTCAAGTCGTCCTGGTAGTCGTCCCGGTCCTCACAGGGGAGCCCCGCAATGAGCACATTGGCAAGACGCTGCTGCGAAACGGTCTCGATGATCCGGGCGCTTTCCGTCGCCGGGCGAACGGTCGTGGTGGTCCGGGGCGTTCGGGTCGTCGTCGAGTCGGGAGCACCGCACCCGGTCGCGGCGACCGCGACGGCGCAAGCGCCCACCCAGATGAGCGAGCGCCTGCGCCGACGTGTCGCGATCAGCCCCACTGCACGCCCGCGACGCCCGAAGCAGTCATTCCCCGGATCTGCTTCGATGCCGCAACGTTGCCCCAGTTGATGACCACGCCACGGCGACCGGTCCCGCATCCCGACGCGGTCCACGTCGTCTGCGCACGAGCGTTGAAGCCCTTGCTCCACACGCAGACCCCGACCCGGCCTCGGTCGCGGTACCAGCTGTACGTGACCTTCGTCTTCGTGCTCGACCCGATGATGCTGCACCCCGACACGGACGTGAGCATCTTCGGGATCGCCGCGAACGCGCGGTCATGGCAGGGATTCTTCCGGCTGATCGAGTTCCCATCCTCGTCGACCCGGGTCGCGTTCGCGGGGTCGAAAGTCGGGTCGACGACCACGTTGTCGGGAACGGCCGACGATGGGTCAGGTTCGGCCGCGACCGCCGGGCCAGCTGCCAGCAACGGTGAGACCACCGCGGCGACCGCGGCGACAACCAGCATTTGCTTCATGGTGTGCTGCACTGCACACCCCCCTCTCAGTCAGACAACCGCTCTGGTTGCCACTGCAAGGTATATCAATGTGCTGACTGATATGACAAATCTGACGAGTCTGCTCTCCGTGCCGGCACGAACCGCGGGCCGTCGTACCCGTCGCGGGTGACGTGCGCCGTGAAGTCAGCGAGCGAGCGGACCCAGTGTCCCCGCTCCCCGTACAACGCCTGGTAGACGACGACCGGTTCCTCGGTCTCGACGTCACGGGCGACCAGCAGCACCTCGTAGTCGTTGCCCTTGAAGTGGCGGTACCGGCCAGGAGTCACGTCGTCGCTCACGCCCCGACACTAAGCGCTCCTACACTCGGGCCATGACCGAGCACGCTCGAACGGACCGCGGCCTCGACCGACTCGTCAACTTCTCGGACGCCACGGTCGCCATCGCGATCACGCTCCTGATCCTGCCGCTGGTCGACATCGCGAGCGAGATGTCCTCGGGCGAGAGCGCCGGCGACCTCCTCCGGGAGCACTGGCCCGCCCTGCTCGAGTTCCTCATCACGTTCTGGTTGATCTCGCGGTTCTGGATCCTCCACCACCAGGTCTTCGAGCACGTCCGCTCCTACAACGCCCGGGTCTTGCAGCTGAACTTCGTCTGGCTCATCAGCATCGTGTTCCTGCCCTTCGCCGCGAACCTGCTCAACAGCGGCGAGAACGACGACCGCGTGGCGCACGCCCTCTACCTCGGCAGCATGGTCGTGACGAGCTTGGCCCTCACCGGCATCGAACT
Organism: Curtobacterium sp. PhB146; assembly: GCF_004342995.1. Taxonomy (NCBI): domain Bacteria; kingdom Bacillati; phylum Actinomycetota; class Actinomycetes; order Micrococcales; family Microbacteriaceae; genus Curtobacterium; species Curtobacterium sp. PhB146. The sequence goes on from NZ_SMBN01000004.1 coordinate 438,193, forward strand.
CGTGCTCCGACGGAACCCCGAGTTGCTCTCGACTCCGCTGGGCGACTCGGCGCGGGGGCTCATCGCCGCCGGACTGCTGTCGCTCGCCCTGATCCTGTCGGTGGTGTTCCCGAGCATCGGCCTGCTCTGGGCCCTGCTCCTCGTGCTGCAGGGCACGGTCGCCCGGGTGCTCCGCCGAGTCTGATCGCGGTACGGTCAGCGCATGGGCCTGGGGGACGCGGAGACCGTACTGGCAAGCAAGAACGCGAACTTCGTCATCGACGAAGCGGCGGCGGAGGCCGGCCTCGTCCGTTCGATCGCAGCACCCGGCCCGTTCGGCATGCGCCGCCACGAAGCCGCGGGAGGCCGACTCACCCTGACCCCCGCGGTCCTCTGGTTCCGAGCGCACCCGTTCAACTTCGTCCGGCCGACGTTCGGCATCCCGCTCGACTCCATCGCGGAGCTCCACGACACCTCACGCAACGTCTCGCGGCAGATGCAGGTTGTCCTGCAGGACGGGCCGCGCCTGACCTTCGTCATCTGGGGCGTTCGAGCGTTCATCGAGCGGATCGACCGGGCGCGCGCCGCGCTCTGACGACACGCGAGCCCGGCCGTGTCACGTCGCCGGTCCTCCGCGTCCGGCGACCGCCGCGCGCCGCCCTGGGGGTCGGTCCCGGTCACTTGAATAGTATGCCTATCCTAGGCGCCGGCGACCGGCCGCCTGGCCGGCCGGTCGGACCTCCGACCCCAACCCCGACCCCGAGCCCCTCCACGATCGTCCGACCCCACCGAGACCGTCACGTTCGGTCACGTTCACCCCCGGACGCACGAGAACGACGTACCGTCACGGCATGACCGTCATCGTGGCCGTCGCCGTCCTGGCGGGAGTCCTCGCCCTCGCCACCGTGATCGGCCTGCTCCTGCGCGCGAGGACGGGCCGAGCGGTTCCCCAGACCGGCCGCGCGCGCAGCACCCACGCCAGCCCCGACCGCACCGTCGTCGACATCGCTTCCCCGACCGCCTTCGGCTCCCGCGCCACCCTCGTCCAGTTCTCGACGCCGACCTGCGCCCGCTGCCCCGCGACGGCCCGCCAGCTCGACAGCATCGCGGCCCAGCACCCCGGCGTGACCCGGCTCGAGATCGACCTCGCCGAGCACCCGCACCTCGCCACGCGCTTCAACGTCCTGCAGACCCCCACGGTCCTGCTCGTCGACGGTTCCCACGCCGTCCGCACCCGCTTCGGAGGGCCACCCCGCCCACCGGAGCTCGCCGCAGCCCTCAACACCGTCCTCACCGGCCCACAGGAGTCCCGATGACCACCGCCCCTGCCACAGCAGGCATCGACCCGCGCTCCCCACGCTTCGGAGCCGCGATCACCACGGTCCTGCTCGCCCTGACGATCGTCCTGACGCTGATCCCCGCAACATGGGTCGTCGGCATCGTCCTGCTCGCCGTCATCGTGGCGCTCTTCGCAGTCGGCGGCATCGCCGGCATCCGCCGCCACCCGTACGGCGCACTCTTCCGTCGCTTCGTCCGGCCGCGGCTCGCCCCGCCCGCCGAGCTCGAGGCGCCCGAACCGCCGACCTTCGCCCAGCAGGTCGGCCTGTTCGTCACCGCTGTGGCGCTGCTCCTCGCCCTGCTCGGCGTGCCCTACGCGGCACCGATCGGCGCCGCGGTCGCTCTGATCGCAGCCTTCCTCAACGCCGTGTTCGACGTCTGCATCGGGTGCCTGCTCTACGCGTGGCTGGTCCGCGCGGGCGTCTTCCGTCCACGACGCGGCATCGCCTGACGGCGGTCGACCGGGAGGCCCGGCTCACCTCCGCCCCGCCACCCGCGCTGCCGACATTTTCGATTCCAGAGCGGTGGGCCGGCCCCACGAGAACCACCAGCCCGACGGCGGAGGCTCCCCCCACAGCAGCCTCCGACGCCGGTCCGGTCAGACGGCGAGCGCCTGCTCACTGAGCGCGACGAGGTCGTCCGCGCGCAGGTTCGGCCAGCCGTGCAGCAGCTCCCGCCACCGGGCCGGCAACGACGACGCTCCGTACAGCGCACCCGCAAGCCCACCGGCGATCGCAGCGACCGTGTCGGTGTCGTTGCCGGTGCGCACCGCGCGGACCAGGGCGTCCTCGAGCGAGGAGCTCTGCTTGACCGCGGCGTAGGCGGCCTGCAGCGCGGACACCACCCACCCGTTCGACTCCGTGAAGTCCACGGGCTGCGAGTGCTCGGCCGTGACGATCCGGTCCACCCACAGCCGGCGCCGGTCGAGGTCGAGCAGGTCGACGCCACGCAGGAGGTCGAGCTCGCCGGTCAGCACCGCGTGCCGGATCGCCACGCACCAGAGCACGCACGCGTCCCCCGCGTCGGATTCGTAGTGCGTCAGGTCGCTGATCGCGCGAGCCGTCGAGGCGAGCCGTTCCTCTTCGCCGACGTCACCGCGCACGAAGGCGAGCACCAACGGTGCGGTCCGCATGAGCGACCCGTTGCCGGCGGAGCGGCCCTTGAACTCGTGCTCCTGCCGGGCCGAAGCCCTCGCGACGGAGGCGATCCGCGCCTCCAGACCGGTCAACACGTTGCGCGTCTGGATGCCGACGTCGGGCGCGTTGACCGACCACGCTGCCCAGGCGGCCACCAGGCCGTCAAGGGCTGGCTCCGACGCAGGGTCGCCGCCGCGGGCGACCGTGCGGAGGATCGGAACGGCCATGCTCGTGTCGTCGGTCCACTCCCCCGGCGCCCAGCCGAAGGAGCCGCCGCCGGTCATCGTGATCGGGGTCGGCTCGGGCACTGCCGGTCGGAACTCGTACCCGGCGCCGAGGGCGTCGCCGGCGGCGGAGCCGAGGACGGCGCCGACTGCTCGGTCGTGGATCTGCGGGGTGGTCATGTGGACCTCCGGATCGGGTTTGCGCGAGATTGCGTAAAACCGATCCTGCACCACTCGTCACGTTTGCGCAAGTGTGCGTAAACTCACCGGCATGACCGACGAGTACCGCGACGCGAGCGGCCGACGCCTGACGGACTACCCGCGACCCTCCGTCGCCGTGGACACCGCGGTGCTGACCGTACCCGCGGGCGGACCACTGTCCGTCGTGCAGGTCCGCGATGCCACCGAGGGCGACTGGCGACTGCCGGGGACGTTCGTGCACGAGGGTGAGCAGCTGGCTTCGGCCGTCTTGCGGTCGCTCTCCACGAAGGCGGGCGTGACGGGGCTCGCGCCGGAGCAGTTGCACGTGTTCGACGATCCGGCGCGGGACGACCGTGGGTGGGTGCTGTCGGTGGCGCACCTCGACGTGGTGCCGGTTCGTGCCCTGGACCTGGACGAGCCCCAGGTGCGACTGTCGCCGGTGGCCGAGGCGCGCGGGATGGTGCACGGACACGACGACATCCTCGAGTTCGCGGTCGCTCGGCTCCGGTCCGTCTACAGCGATGCCCCGGATCCGCACGGGCTGCTCGATGAGCCGTTCACGATGTCGGAGTTGCGGCAGCTGCACGAGGCCATCCTCGGCGAGCGCCTCCTGCCGGACTCGTTCCGTCGAGCGATGCTGCCGAAGTTGACCGCGACGGACACGAAGCGAGCGGACGGGCCGGGGAAGCCGGCGACGCGGTACACGGCGATCCGCTCGTAGGGTGGAGGCATGGGGGAACTCGAACTGACAGCACGCCGCGCCTGGCGACGGACGACCCTGCTCGCACTGATCGGAGCCGTCGTCGGCGCCGTCATCGGCTGGTCGCTGGCCACGACCGAGTCGGGCGCCGTCGCAGTCCTCACCGTCGTCGGCTTCGGCGCGTCCGTCGGTGGCCTGACCGGTACCTTCTCGATCCTCGCCACGACCATCGGGATGTCGACCGCGATGCAGGCCACAACGGCTGGGCTCTCCCCTGCCGGCAAGCGCATGGTGACGCAAGCGATCAAGACCGGCAGCCCGATGCAGCCGCCCGAGTCCGACCTCGCCCTCCGAGCACGCGAGCACGCACGACTGCTCTCCACCTACCAGCCGCTCGCCCTCGCGCAGTTCCTCCTGCTCTACCTCGGCATCGCTGGCGCCCAGTTCCCGATGCTCGCTGACGAGGACGTCTCCGGCTCGGCGTTCCCCCGGTTCCTCTGCGCAGCACTGCTCATCACCGCACTGATCATGACGCCGATCCTGCTGCGAGCGGTTCGTCGGTCGCGGCGGTACCTGCGGGCGGCGACCGTCGTGGCATCCCCGGCCCCGCAAGCCTGACGAGCACGGCCGCCCGGGTTCGCGTCCGCCGCTCATCGAGTGAGCAGAAAACGTCGAGTCCGCGGCGGCGACTCGACCTTTTCTGCTCACTGAACGCGCCAGCCCCACCGCGCAGCCACCCGGCCACGCGTAACACGCAATTTACTTTCACCCCTGGCGCTCACGCACGAAAGACGCTTTCATAGCGGGATGACGATCACCGAGCGAGCCGACCGGGTCGAGCGCGCCGACGCCTTCGCCCTCGTCCGCACCCAGTCGGCCACGATGCCGTCCAGCATGCGCGCCATCGCCGACGCCGTCCTCGAGGACCCGGCAGCCGCAGCCACCACGAACGCCGCCGAGCTCGCCGGCCGCGCGGGCGTCTCCCCCGCCACCGTCTCCCGCTTCGCCCAGCACCTCGGCTTCGCGAACTTCGCCGGCCTGCAGCGCAGCATGACCCGGGCCGTCGAACGGGGCATCCACGAGCGCGAACGCACCGAGATCCACGCCGGGGTCGCCGTCGACGACGACGTCGCCACCGTCATCGCGAAGGTCACCGAGGACGTCCGCGCCGTGATGGCCGACACCCGCGCCGCGCTCGACCCGCACGCCCTCGAAGCAGCGGCCGCAGCCGTGAGCAGTGCCCGCCGCGTCGTCCTGTACGGCGTCGGCGCGAGCGGCATCGTCGCGAGGGACCTGCACCTCAAGCTCGAACGCATCGGCATCGTGAGCTCGATCGCCGACGACCCGCACAACGCCCTGACCCTCGCGAGCGTCATCGGTGAGCACGACGTCCTCGTGCTCGTCAGCCACTCGGGCTCCACCACCGAGACGCTCGAGGTCGCCCACGCCGCCGCAGCCCAGCGCTCGACGATCGTCGCCATCACCGGCCACGCCAACGCCCCGCTCGCCACCACGGCCCACCACGTCCTGCTCGGCGTCGCCGGTGCCGAGAGCGCCCTCCGCCCCGCCGCCATGGGCAGCCGCATGAGCCAACTCGCCATCGTCGACGCCCTCTTCATCGTCGTCGCGCAGCGCACCGACGAGCGGTCCCAGCCGCTCCTCGCCCGCAGCCGCGACGCCGTCCGCACCCACCACCGGAACTGAGCACCACCATGACCACGAAGCACGACAGCCACGACGCACTCCGCGACGAACTCGCAGCCCTCACCACTGAGGCGACCGACCACTCGCTGGACGACATCGACACGATCTCCACGCTCGAAGCTGCCCAGCGCATGAACGCTGGCGACCGCAGCGTGCCTGCGGCACTGGGGCCGTGCCTCCCGGCCATCGCCCTGGCGGCAGACTCGATCGCCGCAGCCTTCGCGCGCGGCGGCAGACTCGTCTACGTCGGCGCCGGCACGCCGGGTCGGCTCGGCGTCCTCGACGCCAGCGAGTGCCCGCCCACCTTCGGCACCGACCCCTCGCAGGTGGTGGGGCTCATCGCCGGCGGCGACGTCGCCCTGACCACCGCCGTCGAGGGCGCGGAGGACGACGAAGCAGCGGCCGTCCGCGACCTCGACGCGCTCGGCCTGACGGCCGACGACGTGGTCGTCGGGATCAGCGCGTCCGGCAGGACGCCCTACGTCATCGCAGCCATCCTGGAGGCCCGGCGCCGCTCCGCCCTGTCGGTCTCCGTCGCGTGCAACCCCGACTCGGCCGCGGGGCGGGAGGCGGACATCGCCATCGACGTCGTCGTCGGCCCCGAGTTCATCGCCGGCTCGACCCGCCTGAAGGCGGGCACCGCGCAGAAGCTCGTGCTGAACATGCTCACCACGCTCGCGATGGTGCGCAGCCACAAGACGTACGGCAACCGCATGGTCGACGTGCGGGCCACCAACGCGAAGCTCATCGCGCGGGCGTTCTCGCTCGTGCAGGACGTCACCGGCGCGCCTTCCGCCGAGGTCCAGGCTGCGCTCAACGTCTCGAACGGCGAGGTGAAGACCGCCATCGCCGTGATCCTGACCGGTGTCTCGGCTGCTTCGGCCCGTGAGCGCCTCGTCGCTGCTTCCGGTTCCCTGCGCGCCGTGCTGTAGACCCCGTTCCCCTTCCTCCGCTTTCCTTCCGCTCGATTCCTTCCCCCGAGGAGCACAGCAATGCCCGATGCACAGCAACTCGCCCAGCAGATCCTCAACTCCGTCGGTGGCTCCGCGAACATCGCCGACGTCGAGAACTGCATGACCCGGCTCCGGGTCGAGGTGGCTTCTCCTTCCTCTGTCGACCTGCCGGCGCTTCAGGCCACCGACGGCGTCATGGCCGCCATCGCGGCCGGCTCGAACCTGCAGATCGTGCTCGGCCCGGGTCTCGTCGACCGTGTGGCCGTCGCCCTGGAGGCCCTGCGCGCGTCCGCCCCGGCGGCTGCGGCTGGTGGGGCTGGTGCGTCCAGTGCCGCTGCCGCGTCGGGTGCATCACCCGAGGAGCTCGCCGCTCGCGGCGCGTCGATCAAGGCCTCCGCGCGGTCCCGCTCCGACGGCCGCACGATGCGTGCGATCCGGAAGATCTCCGCGATCTTCATCCCGCTCATCCCCGCACTGATCGCCTGCGGTCTGATCGCCGGGATCAACGGCATCCTGACGAACCTGGGATGGGTGCCCGGGGTGACGCCGTTCCTCGGCGTGCTCTCGTCCGGCTTCCTGTCCTTGCTCGCCGTGTTCGTCGGGATGAACGCCGCGAAGGAGTTCGGCGGCACGCCCATCCTCGGTGGCGCTGTCGGCGGCATCATCGTCGCGGCCGGTGTCGCGAACGTGACCGTGTTCGGCGAGACCCTGGCTCCTGGGCAGGGCGGCGTGCTCGGTGCGCTGGCCGGCGGCATCCTCGCCGCCTACGTCGAGCGGTTCATGCGTCGAGTCACGCCGGACGTCATCGCGCTCATCGTCGTCCCGACCGTGACCGTCCTCGTCGCTGGGTCGATCACCCTCGGGATCCTGATGTCCGTCGCCGGAGTCGTCTCCGTCGCGATCGGCACCGCCGCCACCTGGCTCCTCGCCAACGGTGGGGCCTTCGCCGGCTTCGTCCTCGGAGGCTTCTTCCTGCCGCTCGTCATGACCGGCATGCACCAGGCCCTCACGCCGATCCACACCACCCTGATCGACCAGACCGGGTGGACCGTGTTGCTGCCCGTCCTCGCGATGGGTGGGGCCGGCCAGATCGGTGCGGCGCTCGCGCTCTGGATGCGCTTCCGTCGCAACGAGGCGCTCTCCCGCACGATCCGTGGTGCACTTCCGGCTGGGCTCCTCGGTGTCGGTGAGCCCCTGATCTACGGCGTGACGCTGCCTCTCGGTCGGCCGTTCATCACCGCGTGCATCGGTGGTGCGTTCGGCGGCGGTGTCGTCGGGCTGTTCGACCAGCTCGGGCACTCTGTCGGGGCGATCGCCATCGGCGCCTCGGACCTGTCCCTGCTCCCGCTGCTGAACGGTTCGTCCGGCTACGGATGGGCGCTGCTCGGGTACGGGTCGGGGCTCATCGTGGCGTACGTCGTCGGGTTCGTGGCAACGCTGCTGTTCGGGGTGTCCGACTCGGTGCGAGCCGACCTCGAGGCGCAGTCGTCCGCACCGTCCGGCGACCCCGCCGCTCCTGATGCGCCGCTCGACGTGCAGGTCACGCCCGCTGACTCCGTGGGAGCTGCACGCTGATGCGGTTGGGCGCGAGCGCGTACCTGGCGCATGGTCCACTGGCTGGTCCGACGTTCGCGGCCGCCGCGGCCGCGGGTGCGACGCTCGCGTTCACCTCGCTGCACATCCCGGAGGACTCCCCTTCGGGTGCCCGAGCCGCTGCGACCGCGATCGTGTCGGCTGCTGCGTCCTCGGGGCTGTCCGTCGTCGCCGATGTCTCCCCGAACACCGCTCGGTTGCTCGGGGATTCGCCGTGGGACTTCCTGCGGTCGATCGGAGTGGCCCGGGCGCGGATCGATTTCGGGTTCTCGGTCCCTGAGATCCTCTCGATCGCTGCCGTCTTGCCGATCGCCCTCAACGCGAGCACGCTGCGGGCCGCCGACCTGGCGCCGTTCGCTGACCTGGACGTCGAGCTGATCCACAACTTCTACCCGCGGGAGTGGACCGGGCTGGCGCTTTCGTCAGTGGCGTCGTCGGTCGCCGTTGCTCGGCAGTTCGGCTGGCGGGTCGGCGCGTTCATCGCCGGCGACTCCGTGCGGCGTGGGCCGCTCGGCGAGGGGCTGCCGACCGTCGAGGAGCACCGGACCATGCCGCCGTTGTTCCAGGCGTTCGAACTCGTCGATGTGGGCGTTGCAGATGTGTACGTCGGGGATCCGGCGCTGACTGATCACTCGTGGGAGCGGTTGGGGTCGTTCGTCCGGGATGACGTCGTCGTGCTCGACGGTGTTGCGGCGCCGGGTGTCCACCCGGTGGTCATAGAGGCGCTGGCGGTCCCCGATCGGAACCGGCCTGATGCGGCTGAGGCCATGATCCGGCTGGAGCATTCGCGGGAGCGGTTCGCCGGGTTGCCGCTGCCCGCGGTCGGTGGGCAGCCGAGACCCGCAGGGGCGGTCACCGTGCAGTTGACTTCGGCGGGGAGGTACTGCGGCGAGGTCGCGATCACGTTGCGGGACCTGCCTGCTGACGATCGTGTCGCCGTCCTCGGAGCACTCACCGTGCCCTTGGCGGCGTTGAGAGACCAGTCCCTCACAATCGTCCTCGGCTGACCCCGATTCCGCTGATCCTCGCGCCCATCCCACGAGGCGCCGACCTTCGACCAAGATTCCGGCAATGGAGCACTGGGAAGCGGATGACGCGCGGCGACGACACATGGCCCGATTCGGTCGTCGCGACACGGCGCCCGAGTTGGCTGTTCGCCGCGAACTGCACCGACGTGGGCGGCGCTTCTTCGTCGACCGGCGGGTGAGCGCGCGTTGTCGGGTACGGCCTGACCTCGTCTTCCCTCGCGCCAAGGTCGCGGTGTTCATCGATGGCTGCTTCTGGCACTACTGCGAGGAGCACGCCCACCTCCCGAAGGCCAATGCCGACCTTTGGCGCCGGAAGCTGCTGGCCAACCGTCAGCGCGATGCGCAGAACGAAGCGATCTTGGTCGCCGAGGGCTGGCGAGTCATCAGAGCCTGGGAGCACGACGACGTCTCTCGATCCGCAGATCGCGTGGAACACGAGCTCGAGCGATGGAGCTCGATCATCAACCGACGTCGCCCGTGTACAACGGAACGGTGCAGCAGACCATCGAAGTCGTCGCGGCAGTTCTGACACGAGCAGACGGGAAGATCCTCGTTTGCAGGCGCGCCGTGGGCCGCGCGTCGGCAGGGATGTGGGAGTTCCCCGGCGGCAAGGTCGAGAAGGGCGAGGGTGCCCGAGATGCCCTCAGACGAGAGCTCCGTGAGGAGCTCGCCATCGAGGGAGAGATAGGTGACTTGATCACTCGGGACACGACAGCTGTCGGGGACTTGCTGATCGACCTCGCTTGCTACCGCACGGCGCTGATCGGCGACGAACCGCTACGGAGTACCGACCACGACGAAATGCGGTGGACGAGCCCCGAACACTTGAATGGCTTGCACTGGGCGCTACCTGACCTGAAAGCGGTCGCCGCTCTGCGTCCAGGTCAGTCAAGCCCGTAACGTCGGCTCTCAGCCTTCTGCCAACGGCGATGATGGGCGAAGTACCGCTCCGTGGTCTCACTCCAAGCAGCGCAGGTCCGGCCGACTATCGCTTCCACGGCGAGGCCTAGGTCCGCGCTCATCGGAGTCCTCCGAGGACCGCGCTCGATCACTCCGCTCCGCCCGACCACCACGTAGCCGAGCTCGAACATCGAGTCGCACCCCAGCCGGCAAGCGGCCATCACCGTGTCTGTGCGGTGTCGTTCGGCGTTCGTCGTCTCGGCGCGTCGTTTGATGTGCGCAGTCACGAGCATCGCAACAGGAAGGTCACGGCCACAGAGGGCGCAGGGAGCCACGACATCGGCCCCGAACAAGTACCTCCGCAAGCGAGTCTGCTCGCCGCGGACTTGAACCACGACCTGTCGGTCCCCGCGGTAGTCGACAGTGGTTCCCGCTTCATCGAGCTCCGGCCAGGAGGTCAGCTGCGCTGCGTCGACCCGCAGCCCGACCTCATCCAACAACCAGTTCGCGAGAGAGCCCGTCACCTCCGACAGGTACACCTGCTTGACCGCGCCATCTCTCGAGAACGGCCAGCTCGTGACGTCCCGCTCGGTCCGTAGCTCGTGTGGGATGTCGGTGAGGACGATGGGAAGCTCCAGTTCCCGGATGCTCACTTGGAGCAGACGTCCGTCAACTGACCATGGCGTACTCGAGTGGTCGAACGGTGGCGGCCCGTCAAACGCCGGCCGGACAACCGTGCTCCAACCGCGGATCGCCTTGCGGGAGTAGTGGATGACCACGTCACCCTCGTCAGCGTCGAGCAAGCGATCCCAATGTGCGCGAGCAGTTCCCGTGCTCTGACCCGTTCTCGGACGCGAACGTTTCGGCGCCCAGAGCATACTTGCCTTCAGCTCTTCTTCGAACGTCTGCCCTTGGTTGACCCAGAAGATCCGCACGCTTGCCCCATCGCCCGTTTTCCTAACAGGTGAGAGGCTAACGAACGGAATTCCGAAGAGCCAAGTCCTCCGCGGCCCTCGATGCGGTCTCTGTGGTCTTCCGCTCAGCGCGGACCATCGAGCCGCAACAACATCGCCAAGTCGGCGAACGGGGCAAACACGTCACTCGAGTCCCACGGAGTGGCTTCTCCTCGAAGCCAGAACCCATGTCGTTGCAGAGCGCTCAGAGAAACTGCGCGAGGCGACGGCGCAACGCTGTGTCGGCCACGTAGACGTACGTTCCTCGGACACCGCGCGTGAGAAGCACCGAGTAGATGTTGCTCACGAAACGTTGGAGATCGCTGTCTGAGTACGAGATCCCGAGCCGCGGATTGTTCTCCATGCCTTTCTTGTCGAAGTAGTTCGACCGGTCGAACACCATCTCCTTCGAGACCGGGTCGAAGCGCATGTCAGGGCCGATGATGACCCCTACGTAGTTCAGGTCGTACCCCTGCACAGTGTGGATCGAGCCGACTTGGTCGACGGCACCCGGTGAGGTGATCCAGTCAGTCTGTGTCTGGTTCCACTGGAACTCGCGACCGTCGATCTCGATGTCGATGGCGCTCTTGTCGTGCTTGCTCTTCCACTTCCAGGCGTAGCCAGCGACGAGCCGTGAGAGACCCACTTCCTCATCGCGTGCCCGGATGGCATCGTGCATCTCACCCAGATCGTCGAACATGCGGAACTCGTAGTCGCCGAAGGTCCTCGGTTCTGGCGACTCCCCCCTCATGATCGCGCGCACGTAGGACACGTAGTCGGCTCCGCCCTGGACGCGCATCTGCGTGAAGAGCCGGTAGTGACGGTCATGCTGCCTCGCCGCGTTCACGAGGTCCTTCTGCAGTTCCTGCGGTAGGTCCGCAGGTCGGACACTCTGTTCCGAGTCGATCAGGAAGATCTGGTGTGTGCTCCGGTCGCGAATCCAGTCGACCTGCGTGAAGTGATCAGCGTCGGCACCGAAGAGCTGCTGATTGATCTCGCCGAAGCTCTTGTTCTGCAGTCCCGATGCCTGGTTCGCGCGGTGGTTCAGTCGGTGCGACTCGTCAACGACCAGCAGGTCCCACTTCTCAGTGCTCCTCCCGACTTCGAAGGGAGTGAGCACCATCGTCTTCTCGAGGCCAGGGGTCTTGCGGAACACCCTCTTCAAAGAGGAGCGGAGTGCCTGCTGCGGCACGACGAGACCGACACGAAAGCCAGCCAGCAGGTCACGGTTGTCCTCGGTGAAGTAGTCCGAGAACATCGAGTCACCGTCCACCTCGTCGACCCCGACGCCGTTCGCGATGTCCCGGAGCAGCTTGAGCAAGTAGACGGCGACGATCGTCTTGCCCGTGCCCGGGTCGCCCTGCACGACGATGGTGCTGCCGGAGCCGGCCAGCAAGTCGTCGAACAGCCCCTCGAGGATGTCCTCCATCACGACGGCCTGATCACGGTTGAGCGCTTTGAACGGCGAGAGCTTGAACAGCTCGCTGTTCTCGATCTCGGCGATGCTGCGTGTGAAGAGCTTCTGCTTGCGCAGCGCTTCGAAGATCTCCTCGAAGGTCTCTCGGTACCGCGCGCGGTCGTAGTAGTCCGCGTCCACGACGCCCTTGTTGCTGTTGAGGACCGTGTACTTGTCGTCCCCAGCGAACAGGCCGATGAGTTGCGACTCCAGGTCCAGACACACCGACTTGTTGAAGGTGCTGTCGAGCACAAGGCGCACTGCCTTCAACGACCGACGTTCCGCGGAGTCGAGGTGCTGCCGCATGCGGGAAGCCGTGTTGAGCGTCTCGCCGACGTACACACGCTTGCCGTCGTCGAGGATGTAGACGACCGGCCAGTTCAGGAACCGAGGATCCTCTTCGCGCCACAGCCGCAGGTGTGGCTCGTTGAACGGGAGCTGCGCGATGTCAAAGCTGGTCATACTTCGTGCTTCGTCCTCGGGCCTGGTCGACCGGGTACTTGTCCCGGGTGACGGCGAGCTTCTCGCGGATGATCTCCGCGGGATCGAAGCCGAGTCGATCGGCGAGGAGATGGCAGTAGGTCAGGACGTCCGCGAGTTCCGAACGGACTCGATCGACGTCGGCATCCGGGGCCCACTGGAAACACTCGAGCAGCTCCCCGGCCTCGATCGAGATGCTCTTCGCCAGGTTGTCCGGTGAGTGGAACTGCGCCCAGTCTCGCTCTTCAACGAACGCGCGAATTTCCACGCGCAACCCCTCATCCGTCATGTCGGCACGGTAGCAGGCAGTTGGCGTCACGCAGACGAGCGACGAGGGCGCGGAAACGCGGCTCCCACCCGAATGGGTGCTGGCCGGACTGGTCGCGTCACGCGAAGATGGACGCCGAAAACAGCCACGATGTGAGCGGAACACTCAGTGCTACGCAGAGCCGAGAACGTGTCGATGAGACACCGCGTGAACTTGTTCACGCGCAGGGGCCGGGTCGAACTGACCGTCGGACGTTCGACCTACTACGTGGGCGCAAACCTCCGGAAGGACGAGCTCAGCGAGGCCTTCGCTTCATCTGATCGCGCGCCGATCAAGATCGGCCGCGTGAAGGAACGCCAGTACTGGTGGTTCCGGAGCCGTTGGTTCTGGGACAACGACAACCTGCTGCCGGAGCAGGTCTTCGCGCTCCTCGAGACACGAGATCGGCGGCAGGCATCAACTATCGCTCGGGCGCACACCATCGCGAACAGCCCTTTGCAGCCCGTCGAGTACCGCCGCGGCGCAATCCCGAGTGACGTGAAGCAACTCGTCTGGGCTCGCGACGGCGGACGGTGCGGCACCTGCGGCTCGAACTCCGAGCTGCAGTTCGATCACGTCATCCCGGTGTCGCGCGGTGGAAGCAGCGAGCCGGAGAACCTCCAGGTCCTTTGCGGACCGTGCAACCGGCGCAAGGGCGTCGCTGTCGGTTGAGAGACGAGTGGCGGAGGACCTGGCGGGATCGAGAGACTGGACGGGTGACGCGCCCTGACCCCGCCCTCGCACGAACACTCCTCCTCATCACGACATTGATCACGATCGCATCCCTGGTCGGGCGCACTCAGAGCGATCGCGGTGGAGGATCAGCATCAGATGCACGAGACGACATGGTCGCTCTGGTCCAACAGACCATCCATGCCGCTGGTGGCGAATGGACACCCCTCTCGGACAAGCCAGCATCGTCAGAGTGCTCGACTGCGGAGAGCAAAGCAGGCGTCACGTTCTCATGGGACCAGGAGCGTCCCGGCACTCACGACCCAGAGTCGCTCATCCGCAAGGTCGAGAAGACGTGGAAGCAGGTCGACTACGACGTGACCATCCGGCGGGACACGATCGACGACGGTCGGCCGCTCTGGTCCGCGGTCACCACCGGCCAGGCCGTCGAGTCGATCTCGGTGTACGCAAGCCCTCGACGGGTGTCGATCGAGGTTCAGTCGCGATGCGGAGCGGGAGACGCCGCGGACTTCGAATGACGGCGGGCAAACCCGAGCGGTGATCGACAAGAGGCGCGGCACCAACCGGCACCGCGCCTCCCGTCCCTCACACCGTCGTCAACTCACCACGCCAACACGAACCGCCCCCGCGTCCCCCCAGCCTCCAACCGCTCATGCGCCTCCCCCGCCCGCGAGGCCGGCAACACCTCCGCCACCCGCGGCACCAACGTCCCGCCTTCGACCGCATGCCGCAGCTGCTCGAGCTTGTCGAACGACCGGTACTCCGAGAACACCGCCACCTGCTCGAACCGGATCCCCCGCGAGCCGTCCCCCGACCATCCCCGCACGTCCAAGAACACGCCCCCGTCTCGAACAGCATCGACGACGACCCCACGCTGCACCGCAGCGTCGGCGAGCGCATCGACCCCGTCCGGCACGAGCGCACGGACAGCGGCAGCGAACCCATCACCACGCGGCACGATGTGCGCCGGCCCGAGCGACCGCACCAGCGCTTCGTCCGCCGGAGCAGCGTCAGCGATGACGGTCAGCCCAGCGGCGACCGCGAGCTGCACCACGTAGTTCCCGAGCAACCCGGCAGCACCGGTCACAGCGAGCGTGTCCCCCCGCGACAGCCCCGCGAGCGACAGGATCTGCAGCGCGGTCAGCCCGTTCATCGGCACCGTCGACGCAGCCTCGATCGACGTCCCACGAGGGATCCGCGTGAACGACCCCACCGGCGCCACGAGCTCCTGCACGTACGCCCCGCCGTGCGTGCTGAGCGGCAACGCGATCGCCATGACCTCGTCGCCCACCTCCCACCCGGTGACGTCGGGCCCGACCTCGTCGATGACCCCGGCAGCGTCCATCCCCGGCACGTACGGCGGCGAGGCCTGCGAGCTGTCCCGCTGCCCGGCACGCACTCCCGTGTCGGTCGGGTTCACGGCGAACGCCTGTACCCGCATCCGCACGGACCCCGCACCGGCGTGCGGCTCCGGCACCTCGTGGACGGCGAGGGCCTCCGGCCCTCCGAACTGTTCGACTCCGACGACCTGCATCCTCCCGGTCTACGCGGACGTTGCTTGACGCAACCTGACGCGACCCACCATCGGACGGGAGGCACAGCGCCAGCCCGCCACGGGCCTCCAGCCCGTCAGGGGTGCGGTCCACGGCACGTGGTGCGCCATGCTGGCACGGTGCGTTTCGACGAACTCCTCACCCGGCCCGACGGCCCCGCGATCGCCGAGGAGCTCGCCGCGCTCCGCCGACCCGCGCGGTACGTCCTCGAGGGCATCCACCAGGAGCCCCGGCAGAAGCACTCGCAGTTCCGCGTCGACTTCGACGAGCCCGCGCAGACCTGGACGCTCGTCCGCCAGCGCGCCAAGCCGGTCTCCTACCGCGACGGCGTGCTGCACGACCCCGACGACGGCCCGATCGAGGTCTCGTTCGCCCGGAGCATGGTCCCGTCTCCCGTCGTCCGCATGGCCGTGCCCGATCTCATGCTCCGATGGGGCCGCGCCACGGACGACGTCCACCCGATCCTGGTCCAGCACATCGGCCAACACTCGATCCTGGTGACCTTCGAGCACGGCGAGGACCCCGCGTTCCGCTCGACGCTGGTGATCGACGAGCGCGACGGCATCGCCCGCCGTTCGTACGAGTACGGCGCGGCCACGATCATCACGAGCGTGCGGACCGCCGAGCCGGACGAGGTCCTGCCCCGCGCCCGCTTCGTGCAACCGACGGACTGGATCCGGCCGCAGTACTGAGACGGTGACGGTTCCGGTTCACGACCCCCGACGATCGCGAACCAGAACCGTCAGCGCTCCGGCACGAGAACACCACCGCCCGCCGAGAACGCGGGGCCCTCGGCCTCGAGGACGGCCCGGGGATCGCGGCCGTCCGAGGCGTCCGGCCAGCGCAACCCCGGCGCCACGGTGCCACTCCCCTGCAGGACCCGGTGTGTCCTGCGGATGTGGGTCCCCGCCAGGTGCGCGCCCACCGCAGCTTGCAGCGTGGTCTCACGGACGTCCATGGTCGCTCCCCAGCCGGATGAGTGACCGTCCTGCACCGGCCCACGCGATGAGCGCCGGGTCGTGGGTCGCCACGACGACAGCGCTGCCCGATGCACGCAGCGCGTCGAGACCGCTGCGGACGCGCGCCGCGCTCTCGGTGTCGAGCGACGCGGTGGGCTCGTCGGCGAGGACGAGTCGTGGCCGCTGCGCCAGCACTCGTGCGACGGCCACTCGCTGCTGTTCGCCGCCGCTCATCGTCCCAGCACGAGCATCCCGCCGACCACCGAGCCCGACGATCAGCAGCGCCTCGTCGATCCGATCGCTGAGTGCCGCCCGGGTGACGCCACGGAGCCGCAGCACCCGCAGGTTCTGGGCAACGGTCCACTCCGGCACGACGGCGTGGTCCTGCACGACGAGGCCGATGGTGTCTCGGCGCAGTCCACGCCGCTCCCCCTCGCTCGCCGTGTGCAGGTCAGTGCCGTCGACGACGACCCGACCCCGCGGCGGTCGTTCCAACCCGGCGAGGCAGCGGAGCATCGTGCTCTTCCCCTGTCCGGACGGTCCGCGCAGGGCAAGGGCCTGTCCGGCGCCGAGCTGGAACGTGATGTCGTTCCAGAGCGTCCGCCCGGCGATGTCGTAGCCGATCCCCTCGATGCTGAGTCGCTGGTGCTCGGTCATCGGCGTGGCCTCTCTCGGTGGTGTGTGGCGGCGAGCAGGACGGACAGCGCGACTGCGGTGAGCACGCCGACTGCCCCGGCCGTGCTGGCAGCGAGCAAGGCGCCGCTGCCGGCACCGGTGCCGTCGTCGCCGACGAGTACGGTCACGGCGGTGGTCCCGGCGGCGATGCCGCTCGCGACGAGCACGAACCGCGCGTGCTGCACCGCGGGATGCCGGCCGACCAGGAATCGCAGCCGTGCTGCTCGTCGATGCCGCGTCCGGTGGTCGGCGATCAGGGTGGCGGCAGCGAACAGGATCGCGAGCACCGTCCCGGCCGAAGCGGCGAGGATGACGGCGCGGGACGTCCGGACGGCCGCGAGCGCTCGTTCGAGCACGGCACCGACCCGGTTGATCTGCGTGACGACGTCGAGCAGGTCAGCGTCCGTGAGTTGCCGGACGAGCGCGGTCCGGTCGGCGAACCGGACCTCGCCGTTCCGGGTCGCGGTGCCGAGTCGGTTCGGCGGCAGGTCCCGCACGTCGGTCACCACGATGACGGGCACGTCCGCGCCGGTGGTGGTGCGTGGCAGCACCCAATCGATCCAGCGGTCAGCGGCGGCGACGATCGGTGCGGTCGATCCGACGACCTCGGTGTGGATCGAGACGACTCGGGGCGCTTGCTCGTCGTCCACCTCCCAGCCGTCGTCGAAGCTCTCCCGCACGCCGTCGGCGATCGCGGCGATGTCGGTCGCCACCGACTCGGGGACCAGCACGGTGACACCGTCACGGTCGTCCCCGACCAGCTGCTCCGCCCGGTCTCCGGCGACCAGCAGCGCGTCCTGCATGAACGTCGTCTGCGCCAGCTCGGCGGTACCGGTGGCGAGGGCAGCCAGCGCAACGCGCCCGAACGCGTCCTCGTCGGCGATTGAGGCCATCCCGACGCCCAGGACCACGTCGTCGCCGTCGGCGGCCTCGGAACGCAGCGATCGCTCGAGCTCGGAGGCCGTCCGCCCCTGCTCGACGAGGCCACTGGTGCTCACGGTCAGGATGCTGACGAGTGCGACACCGCACAGTGCCACGACGGCCGGGCGCCAGACCGGGGCCGCGAGGCTCGTCCACCTGCGGCGGCCGACGACGGAGCAGACGACGTGGAGTCCGACGACACCGACGAAGGCGGCGGGGAGCATCACTCCGGCGAGCCCGACGCTGAACGACCAGATCATCGGCGATGCCCCGCGGACGAGCAAGTAGACGGCGAGCGCCCCGCACACCACCAGGGAACAGAAGACGAGCAGCCCCGCTGTCTCGAGGGCTTCACGAGCGGCGATGCGTTTCGGTGACCATCCGGCGAGTCCGCGGAGCCGCTGTCGGCTGTCCCGCCGGTCCGACTCCGCGACCACGGCGATGACGACTCCGAGCGCGATGCACGCCACGATCGCCAGGACGCCGGGCTGCCCGATCACCGCTGGTGCCAGTACGCGGACCGTCGGGGTCGCGTCGACGAACTCGAACCCCGCAGTGCGCAACGCGTCGAGGAAGGCACCGACTTGCACGGCCGATCCGTCGACCGCGTACGACCAGACGATGACGGCGTCACCGATGTCGCTCGCCGGCCGGTTGACGACGTTCCCCCAGAACACCGGCGCTGGGACGGAGCCGGCGAACGAGTACGCGGTGACGGTGTCCGGCGCGCGGGAACGATCCGGCACGACGAGGGCGAGCGATACGTCGTGGTCCTCGGCCAGTTCCGTGAGCTGCTGGATGTGCTCCTGCTTGGTCGGACCGAGCGGCAGGTCGACCATGTCGATCGTCGTCCGGCCGGTGAGGTACCCGCTCGCCTCACCACTCCCGACCACGAACACGATCAGGCCGACGAGCAGGAGCGGTACGGCCGCCACCGCGAGGACGGTGGCGGCCGCGAAGTTCCGGATCAGTAGATCGCCCAGAAGACCTGATTGCCCCACAGTGCTTTCGGGCGGCTCGCGCCGGCGATCTTGCCCTTCGCGATCCGTCCCGACGACTTGGTCACGCCGGAGGACTTGACCGAGGTGCTGTGGGTGTACCGACGGTTGTCGTAGGCGGAGACGACCTGGTGGCCGATCACGCCGTACGACCACGTGCCGCCGCCGACGACGGTCGTGGCGTCGGTACCGAGGTCGTCGGCGGACGCGCTGCCGCCACTGGCGGTTGCGTCATCCGGAGCAGCGTGTGCGACACCGGCGCCGAGGACACCGCACAGCGTTGCAGCCGCGATGACGGCCGAGAGCTTTCTGAAGCGCTTCATGGAAGGGCCTTTCTGCTGGGGGAACGGGAGGGCCGCGTCGACCCCGCACCGAGCCAAGCAGAGCGACGCCAGAATCTGAAGTTCCGGATATCTCGAATACGACATGCTCGCGTCCTTCCCGCACCATCCCCCGATCGGAGGATGCAGCACCACCGCCCCCACCGATCCCCCGCGGCGCCCAACCGGCCAGGCTGGACCCATGCCCGAGTCCCCCGCCATCGAGGTCCAGCACCTCAGCAAGCAGTACGCCACCGGCAAGGTCGCCGTCGACGACGTGAGCTTCACCATCCAGCCCGGCGAGACCTTCGCCCTCCTCGGCCCGAACGGCGCCGGCAAGTCCACGACGGTCGAGATCCTCGAGGGGTACCGGTCCCGCTCGGCCGGCGAGGTCCGCGTCCTCGGTCACGACCCCGCACGCACAAGCCGCAGCCACAACGCACGCATCGGCATCGTCCTGCAGACCAGCGCCGAGTCCCCGAACGTCACGGTCGCCGAGCAGCTGAACCACTTCGCGACGCTGTACCCGAAGCACCGCAGCGCCGAGGAACTCCTCAGCGCGACGGGACTCGAGACCCAGCGCAACACCCGCATCGCCCGGCTCTCCGGAGGCCAGCGCCGCCGCGTCGACGTCGCCCTCGGCATCATCGGCCGCCCCGAGGTCCTGTTCCTCGACGAACCGACCACGGGCTTCGACCCCGAGGCCCGCCGCCAGTTCTGGGACCTCCTGCGCCAGGTGCAGTCCGAGGGCACGACGATCCTGCTCACCACGCACTACCTCGACGAAGCCGCCCAGCTCGCCGACCGGGCAGCGGTGATCGCCGACGGGAAGCTACTCGACATCGCGCCGATCGACGAGATCGGCGGCGCCGAAGCCCGCACACCACGGGTCCGCTGGCGCGACGGCGCCGGCGACCTGCACGACGAGCGCACGACCGACCCGACCGCGCTCATCCGCAGCAGCACCACGGCCATGCACGACCTCGAAGTCATCCGCCCGTCCCTCGAGGACGTCTACCTCGGAATGGTGGGCCAGAAGTGAACACCGCGACCAGCCGCATCTCGTACGAGATCCGCTCCTACTTCCGTGCCCCCGACGCCGTCTTCTTCACGTTCCTCTTCCCCATCATCATGTTGGCGCTGTTCTCGGTGGCCTTCGCGGACGCCGACCCGATCCGCGCCGTCGCCAGCAACGGCCGACCGATCAGCGTCGACTACGCCACCTACTACCTGCCCGGCCTGGTCGCGACGGGCATCCTGCTCTCCGGTACCCAGTCCCTCGGCGTCGACATCGCGACCGAACGCAGCGACGGCACGCTCAAGCGCCTCGGCGGCACACCCCTGCCGGTCCTGAGCTACTTCGTCGGCAAGATCGGCATGGTCCTCGTCACCACCATCGTGCAGACGGCGCTGCTGCTCGGGATCGCGAGCCTGGTGTTCGGCGTCGACCTGCCGACCGACGCGAGCAACTGGGGCGTCTTCGCGGGCGTGATGGTCCTCGGCATCGCCACCAGCTGCGTCCTCGGCATCGCGATCTCGGCGCTCCCCCGCGAGGGCCGCCGCGCCACGGCGACGATCGTCCCCATCGTGCTGGTCCTGCAGTTCATCTCGGGCGTCTACCTGCCCTTCACGCAGCTGCCCGACTGGCTGCAGAACGTCGCGTCCGTCTTCCCCCTGCGCTGGATGGCGTCGGGCATGCGGTCCGTCTTCCTGCCCGACGCGTTCGCGTCCGCCGAGCCGGGAGGCGCGTGGCACCTCGCCCTCGGAACGATCGTGTTGGTCGCGTGGCTGGTCGGGGGCACGGTGGCCTGCGCCCTCACCTTCCGCTGGAACCGCAAGGACTCCTGATGGCGCCGGGCAGGTGGGATGCTGTCGTCATGAGCGGTGAGACGTGGGTGCGCAACCGGTGGTTGCACGTCTTCTTCGCGGGCACGATGCTCCTCACCGCTGTGATCACCGCGCTCGGCTGGTCCCCGTGGTCGACCCGCTGGCCGGCCTACCTGGCGGTGGTGGTCCTCGTCGTGGCGTACATCGGGTACGGGCACCGCGGCTACGACAGCCCCCGAGCCGCCGTCGCGTTCCTGCCGCTCGTCGTCGTCGCCGCCCTGGTGCTGCCGGCAGCCGTACCGAGCACCGCGTTCGTGCAGTGCATCGTGTTCCCGCTCGTGTGGGTGCAGACGGAGCGCGTCCGCACCGCGGTCCTGTTGTCCGTCGCCGTCGGGCTCGCGAGCGGCATCGGCCTGCAGCTGTCGAGCGGCCCGGACGCGCTGGTCAGCACCATGCTCATCGAGGGCATCAGCGTGATCGGTGCCTGCGCGATGGGCGTGTGGATCTCGAGCGTCGCCGGTCTGTCCGAGGAGCGCCGCCAGCTCGTCGAGGAGCTCCGCGCCACCCAGCAGTCCCTCGCCGACGCGAACCGCACCGCAGGCATCGCGAGCGAACGGGAGCGCCTGGCCCGCGAGATCCACGACACCGTCGCGCAGAACCTCGCCGGGATCGTCATGCTCACCGAACGGGCTCGCGGCGACCTGGCGAACGACCGCTCCGATGCGCTGGAAGAACGACTCACCGTCCTCGAGGAGTCCGCCCGCGCCGCCCTCGAGGAATCCCGCACCCTCGTCGCAGCCGGGGCCGCCGGCATGACCCGCGACAGCCTCGCCGGCGCCCTCCACCGCCTCGCCGAACGGCACACTCGCGAGACGGGCGCGGTCGTCACGGTCGATGCCTCGTCCGACTGCGCACTGGACCGTGATGCGCAGGTCGTCCTGCTGCGGGTCGCCCAAGAGGCCCTCTCGAACGTCCGCGCGCACGCCGGCTCCGCCTCGGCGCAGGTCCGTCTCCTCCCGGAGCACGGGCAGACCGTACTGCGGATCACCGACGACGGCACCGGGTTCGACCCCGAGCAGCCCACGGCCGGGCACGGTCTGCGCGGGCTGCGGGAGCGCCTCGCCCTCGCTGGCGGCACCTGCACGATCACGAGCGCCCTGGGCCGGGGCACCGTCGTCGAGGCGACCCTGCCCACCGGAGCCGCCCCGGGCCTCCCGTCCGCCGTTCGCCACCCCGTGGCGGAGGTGACCCGGTGATCCGCGTCGTGGTCGCCGACGACCACCCGATCGTCCGCTCGGGCATCGTCGCGCTGTTGCAGGACGCCGACGACATCGACGTGGTGGGCCAGGCCAGCGATGGCCGCGCCGCGGTGTCCGTCGTGCTGGCGGAGCGCCCCGACGTCGTGCTGATGGACCTGCGGATGCCCGAGCTCGACGGGGATACGGCGACGGCGGAGATCCTCGCGGCCGAGCCGGGCGTCCGCGTCCTGATCCTGACGACGTACGAGTCCGACGACCAGATCCTCGCGGCGATCGAGGCCGGGGCCACCGGCTACCTGCTCAAGGCGGCCCCGGAGTCCGAGATCCTCGCCGGGGTGCGGGCGACCGCGCGGGGCGAGACGGCACTGGCCCCTTCGGCTGCCGCTGCGCTGGTCCGACGAGCAACGGGTTCGTCGGCCGTGGCAGCCGGCCCGTCGCTGACCCCACGCGAACTCGAGGTCCTGCAGCTCGTCGCCCAGGGCAACTCGAACCCAGCGATCGGGCGTGCACTGTTCCTCAGCGAGACGACGGTGAAGACGCACCTCGGCCACGTGTTCGAGAAGCTCGGCGTCAACGACCGCACCCGTGCCGTGACCCGCGCGATGGAACTCCGCCTGCTCCCCTGAACCCCGGTGCGCCGGTCATCGGGAGCGGGTGTACCGTCAGGTAGTCAGCATGCTGATCATCTGAGAGGACACGCACATGAGCGCCGCAGCCGCAGCTCCCACCAGCACCCCGGATCGCCGCCGGTGGATCGGTCTGGTCGTGATCAGCCTGGCGGTCGCGCTCATCATCGTCGACTCCACGATCGTGAACGTGGCGATCCCGAGCATCGTCGCCGACCTCGACATCGGTTCGACGCTCGTGCAGTGGGTGCAGGAGAGCTACACGCTGGTCTTCGCCGCGCTGCTGCTCGTCTTCGGTGCCGTCGCCGACCGCTTCGGTCGCCGGCGCCTGCTGACCATCGGCGTGATCCTGTTCGCGGTGGCGTCGGTCCTGGCGGCGCTGTCCCCGACGGGCGAACTGCTCGTGGCGTCCCGCGTGCTGCAGGGTGTCGGTGGCGCGATGGTCCTGCCCACCACGCTGTCGATCCTCAACGCGACGTTCACCGGCCGGGAGCGCGGCATCGCCTTCGCGGTGTGGGGCTCCACGATCGGCGGGATGGTGGCGGTCGGTCCGCTGCTCGGCGGCTGGCTGACGACGGACTTCTCGTGGCGGTGGGCCTTCGGCATCAACGTCCCGATCGTGGCGGTCATCCTGGTCGGCCTCGCGGTCGCCGTGCGGGAGTCGCGCGACGCCGAGCACACCGGCCGCATCGACCTCGTCGGCGCGCTGTTGTCCGTGATCGCGAGCGCTGCGCTGGTCTTCGGGCTGATCGAGGGTCGCACCTACGGCTGGTGGACTCCGTCGTCGACACCGTTCACGATCGGCTCGTGGTCGTGGGACGGCCCGGTCTCGCCGATCCCCGTCGCGTTCGTGATCGCGATCGCTGCCGGGGTGGCCTTCGTCGTCCGCTCCCGGCGCCGGCAGCGTGCGGGCCGGTCGACGCTCATCGCCCTCGACCTGTTCGGCATCGGCTCGTTCCGGAACGGCTCGATCGCGGCGCTCATCGTGTCGCTCGGCGAGTTCGGCATCATCCTGTCGCTGCCCCTCTGGCTGCAGAACGTCCTCGGCTACTCGGCGCTGCAGACCGGTTTCGTGCTGCTGGCCCTGGCGATCGGGTCGTTCGTCGCGAGTGGGTTCGCGGCCACGGTCGGACAGCGGATCGGGGCGCTCCCGATCGTGCGGATGGGCATCGGCGCCGAGATCGTCGGGGTGGCCGCGATCGGGTTCGTCACGACCTCGTCGACCCCGTGGTGGGCGATCGTCCCGTGCCTGTTCGTCTACGGCTTCGGCGTCGGACTCGCGACGGCCCAGCTCACCGGCGTCGTGCTGCAGGACGTCCCCGTGGAGCGCAGCGGCGAAGCCTCCGGCGCCCAGAGCACCGCGCGCCAGATCGGTTCGGCGCTCGGCATCGCGGTCCTCGGCACGGTGCTGTTCACCTCGACGGGCAGCATCCTGGAGCACCGCCTGCAGGACGCCGGCGTCTCGACCGCCCAGTCCGAGCAGATCGCCGACACCGTGGTGCAGTCCTCGGGCGGAGCGATCGCCGGCCTCGAGGGGCAGACCCGCGCCGACGCCGCCGAGGCGTTCTCCGACGGCACCCGCGCCGCCGCGTTCTCGGCCGCCGGCTTCCTGGTCATCGGCCTCGGTGCGACCCTGCGGCTCCGCGCCCCGCGCCGCCCCGACGACGACTCAGAAGCCGACGCCGATCGCGAGACCCGCGCCTGACCGGGGGCCTTCCTGCACCGCTGCTGACGGTTCTGGTTGACGATCCCCGAGGATCCTGAACCAGAAACGTCACCGGCCGGACGCGGACCCGCGTCCCCCGTGCCGTGGACGCGACCACCGACGGGACGGGAGGCACGGCGCCTGCCTGCACCGTGCCTCCCGTCCGCTCCGACGCGCGCCCTGCCATCGCGACGCGCGCCCCGCTCAGTGCTCCGCGTCCGCCCCCTCCGGTCGGACGCGGAGCACCCGCGCTGTGGGGGTCGCCCCGCCGTTGGCGACCTCGAGCGAGCCCGAGGCGGCGTCCCACGCCACGGACCACGACCCGAGCGCCGTGGGGAACAGCGGCTCGACGCCGACCGCCTGCCCGGCGAAGCCCGGCAGCGGCAACGACACCGATCCCGACGCACCGGGCAGCGACCACACCGACAAGTACAGATCGCCCGACGCAGCGCGCAGGCCGAGCGCGAGCCACGGGTCCTCCCAGGCCGGCAGCCCGAGCGGCCACTCCGGCACCGACGACTCGATGACCTCGAGCACTGCCCGGTGGGCGGCGATGGCGTCCCCGACCACCGCACGCTGCGCCGACGACATCTCGTTCAGGTAGCCCGACAGGTACATCCGCCCGATCACCCCGTTCACGAGCGACAGGTCGAACAGGTCGGGCGACATCGACGGCGCCGGGTAGGCCCAGTTCCCGGCCTGCTCGGGCAGCATCGCGGCGGGGGCAGCAGCCGCGATCGACGCCGACAGCACCGGGTCCTGCTGGTCCGAGGTCGACTGCATGTGCAACCGGGACAGCATCGCGGAGTCGGCGCGCATCGCTCCCGAGGCGCAGTTCTCGATGAGCAGTGACGGATAGCGGGCCTGCACGTCGTCGAGCCAGTCGAGGAGCGCGCGCTGGTGCTCGAGCATGCCGGGAAACGGCCCAGTCATCGTGTTGTAGTCCATCTTGAAGAACGTGACGCCGAGCGACCCGACGAGCCGGTCGACGACGGAGTCCAGGTGCGCCCGCGCGGCCGGCGACCGGAGGTCGAGCAGG
This sequence comes from Curtobacterium sp. PhB146, assembly GCF_004342995.1. Classification (NCBI taxonomy): domain Bacteria; kingdom Bacillati; phylum Actinomycetota; class Actinomycetes; order Micrococcales; family Microbacteriaceae; genus Curtobacterium; species Curtobacterium sp. PhB146. Next base: position 463,720 of record NZ_SMBN01000004.1, read on the forward strand.
TGCCGTCCGTGCTCGGCGACCCGCACGCCGTGGTGGTGGACGAAGGCGTCGTCCGGCAGGGTCGCGGCCAGCGGCGAGTGGATGCCGATGACCTCGGGTTCGAGCCACAGCCCGGCCTGCATCCCCCGCGACCGGATGTGGTCGATGACGAACCCGAGGCCGGTCGGGAACCGCGAAGCAGCTTCCTCCCAGGCTCCGACGGTGTCCCACCAGTGCCCCTCGGCGTACCAGCCGGCGTCGATGCAGAACAGGTCTGCTCCGGCGTCGGCAGCGGCGTCGATCAACGGCAGCAGCTTCTCGGTGGTCGGGTCGCCCATGAGCGTGTTCATGTAGTCGTTGAACACGAGTGGCAGGGCTCGATCCGCCTCGCGCACGTGCCGGAACGCCCGACGCTGCGCCGTGAGCACCTCGAACGCCCCACCGACCGAGCCGGCGATCCCCACCGACACCGGCACGGACACGAACGGCTGCCCCGGAGCGACGACGGCCGTCCACTGGTGCTCCTGGTCGGTCGGTCCGGTCAGCAGCACGTAGGCGTGCCGCCGGGTCTCGCCGAGTTCGTACAGCCACGGCCCGTTGTGCTCGATCTGCCACACGAGCGCGTAGGGCTCAGCGCCAGCGGACGGAGCAGGTGTCAGCACGCCGATCGGCAGCGCCTCACCGGTCGACCACGATCCCCGGTTCTGCACGACGGCGCGGCTGCGGGGTGGATGGTGCTGCGCCTCGCGGTCGATCGCCGCGAGTCCGATCGACCGCAGTGGATCGGTCCGCCACCGGCTCTCGGCCGCCCAGTCGTTGTCCGCGTGCACGAGGGCCAGGTCGTCGACACCGACCCCGGAGTCGGTCAGGAACGCCCCGGTCGCGAACGACGAGACGAAGTCCACGACGTGCTCGCCGTCGTCCGCGGACACCTCGGTCCACGTCTGGAACGCCGCGACGTCGGCACGCGCCCGGAACACCGATTCGACCTGGAGGCCCGTGGCCGCGTCCGCCTGCACGATCCGGAACCACGGATCGGTCGCGTCGTCGGACGCACGCCACGACACGGGTCGCAGTCGCGCCCCGATCGTGGAGTCCACGTGCCGGTACCCGCCCGGGAACCGCCCGTGTCCGATCGTCGTCAGCTCCACCAGGGGCTGCGGGTCCGCGGGCCCATCGAGGAGCGCCCCGTCGGTGCGTGCTCCGCCGGCGCGCGCTCCGCCGGCCGCCACGAACGACACGAGTGCCGCGGGCTGGTCGTCGCCGATCCGGAACCGTGCCGAGAACCCGGGCGTGACCCAGTCGGCGAAGGCTCCGCTCACCGTGCGCCGACCGGTGCGGGCTCGCTCGACACCCACGCCCCGACGCCGTGGTCGTAGCAGGTGGTGTTGTCGATCTTCGAGCGGTCGAGGGCGCTGCCCGAGGTCACCTTGCGGTCGATGCGCTCCGGGTCGGGGGCGGCCTCGGCGAGCAGTCGGGTGTAGTCGTGCTGCGGGTCGAGGATGACGGCGTCGGACGGCCCGCGTTCGACGACCCGGCCGCGGTAGAGCACCAGGATCTCGTCGGAGAAGTGCCGTGCGGTCGCCAGGTCGTGCGTGATGTACAGCACGGCGAGGTGGTCCTCGCGCTGCAGGCGGCCCATCAGGTTGAGCACGCTGAGCCGGATCGACACGTCGAGCATCGACACCGGTTCGTCGGCGATGAGCACCTGGGCCCCGGGGGCGAGTGCGCGGGCGATGGCGACGCGCTGCCGTTGCCCGCCGGAGAGCTCGTGCGGGCGGCGGCTCGCGAAGTCCTCGTCGAGGTTGACGCGGCCGAGCAGTTCCCGCACCTTCTCGGCGGTCTCGTCGGCGCCCCGGGCTCGGTGGTGCAGCTGGAGCGGCCGGGCGATGTGGTGCTCGATCGAGTGGAACGGGTTGAGTGACGCGAAGGGGTCCTGGAACACCATCTGCACGTGCCGGCGGTACATGCTGCCGACGACGGGTGTGCCGTCCTCGAGCCGCACGTCGATCGAGCCGCGGGTGGTGCTCTCGAGCTTGGCGAGCATCCGGGCGATGGTGGACTTGCCCGATCCGGACTCCCCCACCAACGCCACGGTCTTCCCGGGCAGCAGTTCGAACGACACGTCGTCGACGGCGTGCAGGGTGGTCCGCTTCAGGCCCTTGCGGGTGTGGAAGTCCTTGCCGAGGTGGCTGACGGTCACGCTGGTCATCGGATCTCCTCGTGAACGGCGGCTGCGTGGTCGTCGACGCCGGAGCGGATGAACGCGCCGCGCTCCCCCGACAGGCTCGGGAACGACTGCAGCAGCTTCTGCGTGTACGGGTGCTTCGGGTCGTGCTGGATGACCGAGGCCCGGTCGCACTCGACGACCTCGCCGCGCAGCATGATCGCGATGCGGTCGCTGATCTCGAGCAGCAGCGGCAGGTCGTGCGTGATGAACACGACGGCGAACCCGAGCTCGTCGCGCAGTCGGACGATCTCGCGCAGGATCTCGCGCTGCACCACGACGTCGAGGGCGGTGGTGGGCTCGTCCATGATCATGATCTGCGGTTCGAGCAGCATGGCCATCGCGATCATCACGCGCTGCCGCATGCCGCCGGACAGCTCGTGCGGGTACGCGGTGATGCGGGACGGGTCGACGCCGACACGGCTCAGGGCGTCCTCGGCGATCGCGCGGCGCTCCTTGCGGGACAGGTCGCGCCGGTGTTCCTTCAGGGCGTCGTCGAGCTGCGCTCGGATGGTGGTGACCGGGTTGAGGGCGTTCATCGCGCCCTGGAACACCATCGACAGCTTCGACCAGCGCACCGCCCGCAGCTGCTCGTGCGGCAGCCCGAGCAGGTCGATGTCGGTGCCGTCCCGGTCGTGGAACGTGATGCTGCCCGAGGCGACCTTCGCCGGCGGTCGGTGCAGCCGGGTGATGGCGTAGGCCAGGGTCGTCTTGCCGCAGCCGGACTCCCCCGCGAGCCCGAGGATCTCGCCGGGAGCCAGGGTGAGCGACACGTCCTTGACGGCGTGCACGGGGTGTTCGGTCTCGTAGACGACGTCGAGGTGGTCGATCGTCAGCACGGCTTCGGCACTCATCGGACGGACTCCTTCGTGGTGCGTGCGGAACGCGAGGCGCGGGCGGCCCGCTTGGCGCGACGTTCGCGCCGCCGCTGGGCACGCACGTTCGCCAGTCGTGGGTTGATGACCTCGTCGATCGAGAAGTTCACCAGGGACAGGCCCATGCCGAGCAGGGCGATGAGCAGGCCGGGCGGCACGAACCACCACCAGGCGCCGTTCGCCAGCGCGAAGCCGTTCTGGGCGTAGAAGAGCATGGTGCCGAGCGTCGACGAGTTCGACGCCCCGAGGCCGAGGAACGACAACCCCGCTTCCCCGAGGATCGCGGCGATCACCGCGAACACGAACTGCGACGCCAGGACGGGCAGCAGGTTCGGCAGGATCTCGACGGCGATGACCCGCCAGGGTCGTTCGCCGGCGACACGGGCGGCGGAGACGTAGTCGCGGTTCCGGATCGACATCGTCTGCGCCCGCAGGACCCGGGCGGACCCGGCCCACGAGGTGATCGCGAGGACGACGGCGATGGTCCAGAGCCCGCGGGCCTCGCGCGGGACCAGGCCGGAGATGACGATCACGAGCGGCAGGCCGGGGATGACGAGGAACACGTTGGAGAACAGCGAGAACGCCTCGTCCATGATCCCGCCCAGGTAGGCGCCGAGGATCCCGAAGAACGCCGACAGCACCGTGGCGAGCACGCCGACGATCAGGCCGATCTGCAGGCTGCCGCGGGTGGCGTAGGCGAGCTGGGCGAGGACGTCCTGCCCGGTCTGGGTCGTCCCGAGCAGGTTCTCGCCACTCGGTCCCTGCAGTCCGGAGTCGCGGATGGTGGTCGGGTCGCCGACGAGCAGCGGCCCGACGACGCCGAACAGCGTGACGCCGGCGACGAGGGCGATGCCCGTGATGAGCCACGGGGTCAGGGTCGGCAGGAAACGGCGGATGCCGCCCTTCGGTCGTGACGCTCGGGCCGTGGCGATGCTCCGCGTAGACCCGGCGTCGGCTTCCTCGGCGAGTGCGCCGATGGTGGGTTCGGTGTCCTGCTGGATGTTGGTCATGGCGTGTCCTCCCTAGCTCCGCGCCCGCGTCCGCGGGTCGATGAGCCCGTACAGCAGGTCGACGACGAGGTTCGCGCCGAGGACCGCCAGGGTGATGAACAGGAAGATCCCCTGCATGAGCGCGTAGTCGTTGTTGGTCACGGCGGACAGCAGCTTCGACCCGATGCCCGGGTACGAGAACACCTGCTCGGTGACGACGGAGCCGGACACGATGAACCCGAGGGAGATCGCGAAGCCGGCGACCGAGGGCAGCACGGCGTTCCGGGCGGCGTAGTTCCGCAGGATCTTGCCGTCGGACAGCCCCTTGGCCTGCGCGGTGGTGATGTAGTCCTCGGACAGCGTCGACACCATCATGTTGCGCATGCCGAGCAGCCAGCCGCCCAGCGACGCGAGCACGATCGTCACGGCCGGCAGCACCCCGTACTGGATCGCCGAGGCGATGAAGTCCCAGTTGAACCCGGGGGTCAGGATGACGTCGTAGCCGCCCTGTGCCGGGAACAGGTGGATGCCGGTGGCGAAGAAGTACACCAGGATCAGCGCGAGCCAGAAGTACGGCACCGCGGCGAGCAGGGTGGTGGCCGGCACGAAGGAGTCGAGCCAGGTGCCCGGACGCCAGCCGACGAAGGCGCCGAGGCCGACGCCGATGATGGCGGCCATGATGGTGGCGATGCCGACCAGGGCGATGGTCCACGGCAGCGAGCTCGCGATGACCTCGGTGACGGGGGCCGGGAAGTAGCTGACGGACACCCCGAGGTCACCGCGGAACACGTTGACCAGGTAGTGGCCGTACTGGGAGATCAGCGGCTCCGAGGAATCGCCACCGAGGAGCAGCTCGTACGCCTGCCGTGTCGCCGGGGTCACCTGCCCGCCGCGCTGCTGGAGCTTGGCGAGCAGGATGTCCACCGGGTTCCCGGGCAGCAGCCGCGGGATGATGAAGTTCAGCGTCAGTGCCGCCCACAGCGCGACGATGTAGAAGCCGATCTTGCGCAGGAAGTAGGTCATCGTCGAGTGCTCCTCGGTCGCGATCCCATCGTGGTCAGCCCTTCGCCGGCTTCAGCGCCTTGAAGATCTCGGCGTTGTCCGGGCTCGCCCAGACGGCCGGGAAGGCGTAGAGGTCGTCCTTCGTCGGCCAGCCGGTGAACTTCGCCGCGTGGAACTCACTCGTCGTGCCGCCGGTCATCACGGGGATGTACGGCAGGTCCTCGACGATGTGCTGCTGGATCGTGTCGAGTTCCGGCTGCGTCGCGGCGGTGTCCTCGGGGTTGATCGTGGCGAGCTTCGCGATGGCCTTGTCCACGTCGGGGTTGCTGTACCGCGAGATGTTCATCGGGGCTGCTGCACCGACCTTCGCGGTGTTCGCCGTCGTGAAGTAGTTGTTGTACAGGTAGTACGGGTTCGCCGTCGGGCCCTGGCCGAGCGAGTCGATGGCGAGCTCGAAGTTGCCCTTGGTCTTCTTGTCGGTCCACTCGTTCCACGACGACTGCTGCGCCTTGAGCTCGATGCCCGCGGCCTTGAGCTGCTGCGTCATCGTGTCGATCGCGGTGATGTAGTCGGTCCAGCCGGTGACGACCTCGACGGTCAGGGACAGCTTCTTGCCGTCCTTGGCGTAGATGCCGTCCGAGCCCTTCTTCCACCCGGCGCCCTCGAGCGACGACGCGGCGGCGGCCTTGTCGGCGGTCTCCGGCATCACGGCCGGCTCGATGTCCTTCGAGATGGTGTCCTTCTGCGTCGTGGTGAGCGCGAAGGTCGGCGAGATCTCACTCGCGGTGTTCTCGAACGCCAGCGAGTTGAGCTGCTTGCGGTTGATCGCGTCGGCGATGGCGTGCCGGACGGCCGGGTCGGTCTGCGGGCCGGTGCAGCCGAGGTCGGTGTTCGCGCAGGTGAGCAGCGCCATCTGGTTCTGCCCGACGGTGATGCCGTCGTAGCCGTTGTAGTTGCCGGCGATGTCGTCCATGTTCGGCACCGGGCCGGTCTGCCAGTCGATCGAGCCCTGCTTGAGCGCGTCGGCGCCGGCGGTGTTGCCGGAGAGCGACAGGTAGCGGATGGTCTTCACGGCCGGTGCGCCGTCCCAGTACTTCTTGTTCGCCTCGAGGGTGAAGGCCTGCGCCTTGAAGGTGCCGAGCGTGTACGGACCGGTACCGACGGGCTCGCGCACGACGTCGGTGGTCGGGTCGATGTCCTTCCACAGGTGCTCGGGCACGATCCAGGTCTTGCCGAGCAGGTTCGGGCCGAGCACGAACGACGGCTTGTCGAACGTGACGACGACCTTGGAGTCGCCGTCCGCCTTCGCGGTGCCGTCGTAGCCGATCGAGTTCAGGGCCTTCTGCTTCTTGAGCATGTCGAGCGTGAACACGACGTCCTTCGAGGTGAAGGGCTCGCCGTCGCTCCAGGTCGCCCCGTCGCGCAGCGTGATGGTGAGCTGCGTGCCGTCCGTGTTCCACTCGTAGGACTTGCCGAGCAGCGGCTTCGGGTCGTTCGTGTTGACGTTGGTGATGAAGAACAGCGACTCGTAGATCGTGCCGACGCCGCCGATGTTGGACGGCGACCACGGGTTGAAGTTGATCTGGTAGTCGCCGGACTGTCCGGTGTAGGCGACCAGGGTCGAGGCGGCGTCGTCCTTCGTGCTGGCGTTGCCGCTCGCGCTGCAGCCGCTCAGCGCGAGGCCGGCGGCGAGGAGGACGGCGGCGCCGATGGCGAGCCGTGAACGGGTTGGGTTGAACATCGTTGTCCTCTCGGTCTGCGTCGTCGCAGGATCCACGTTGTGAGCGTGATTGTTACACGCGTAAACTAAGGCGGTCAAGGGGTCGGGTCACGGCCCCGTCACGATTGAGGAGACGCAATGGAGCGGACCACCCTGGACGGCACGTGGACGGTCGAGGCGGTGCACGGCCCGGCGCAGGCCGATGCGCACCGGGAGCCGGTCGACGCGATCGTCCCCGGCTGCGTGCACACCGACCTGCTGCGGGAGGGCCGGATCCCCGACCCGTTCGACGGCGACAACGAGGCCGCGACCCAGTGGATCGGCGACACGGTGTGGCGGTACCGCCGCACCTTCACGTGGTCGGGCGAGACCGGCACGGGCCCGAACACGCACGCCCGCCACGACCTCGTCGCCGACGGACTCGACACCCTCGCGACGATCGAGCTGAACGGCATCGTCGTCGCCACCACCGCGAACCAGCACCGCGCGTACCGGTTCCCCGTCGGGCACCTGCTGCGCCCCGGCACGAACGAGCTCGTGATCACCTTCGACGCCCCGGTCCCCGCGGCCGAGCGACTGTCCGCCCTGCACGGCGGCGAACTCCCCCACGTCAACCACCACCCGTACAACGCACTCCGCAAGAACGCGTCGAACTTCGGCTGGGACTGGGGCATCGACGTCGCCACGAGCGGCATCTGGAAGTCGATCGGCATCGAGTCGTGGAGCGACGCCCGCATCGCGGCCGTCCGCCCCCTCGTCGACGTCGACGGCACCACCGGCGTGCTCACCGCGCACGTCGACGTCGAGTCCGCAGGTTCCACCGGGGCCTTCTCCCAGCACATCGGGTCGGCTCCGGTCGCAGGGGTGTCCGGTCGGGCCGGCCTGGAGGCGCGGGTCACCCTGACCCCGCACGTCACCGCCGGCGGGGCCGACGGCCACGGCGCCGCCCTGGCCGAGCAGAGCACGTCCGCCCCCGGCGCGAGCGGCACCGATGCGGCGGCGACGCCCGTCGGGTCCGGCACCGTGCCTCCCGGCCGCCCGTCCGCGCCGGGCGCGACGTCCGTCACCAGCGTGCGCGCCGTCGTCGACGGCTCCGCCGTCGTGCGGCTCGAGGTCCCCGACGTCGCCGTCTGGTGGCCGCGCGGCGAGGGCGACCAGCCGTTGTACGACGTCCGGGTCGAGGTCGGCGACGACGTCTGGACCGGCCGCGTCGGGTTCCGGACCGTGACGCTCGACACCGCCGCCGACGCCGGCGGAGCCCCGTTCCTGCTCCGGGTGAACGACCGGCCGGTGATCGTGCGGGGCGCGAACTGGATCCCCGACCACGCGTACCTGACCGAGATGACGCCCGGGCGCTACGCCGACCGGATCGACGACGCGATCGAGGCGAACGTCAACCTGCTCCGCATCTGGGGCGGCGGGATCTACGAGTCCGACGACCTGTACGACCGCTGCGACGAGCTCGGCGTGCTCGTCTGGCAGGACTTCCTGTTCGCCTGTGCCGCCTACGCCGAGGAGCCCTGGCTCGCCGACGAGGTCGAGCCCGAGGTCCGCGAAGCCGTCACCCGGCTCAGCCCGCACCCGTCGCTCGTGGTGTGGAACGGCAACAACGAGAACCTCGTCGCGTACGCCGAGTGGGGCTGGCGGCCGTCGCTCGTCGGCCGGACCTGGGGCAACGGCTACTACCGCTCGCTGCTGCCGTCGATCGTCGCCGAGCTCGACCCGACCCGTCCGTACACGCCGGGCAGCCCGTTCTCGTTCGACGAGTACCTGACGCCGAACGACGAGCGGAACGGCAGCGTGCACATCTGGGACGTCTGGAACCGGCTCGACTACCGCGCCTACGCCGACTGGAACCCGCGGTTCGTGGCGGAGTTCGGGTTCCAGGGGCCGCCCGCCTGGTCGACCCTGACCGCCGTGGTGCACGACGAGCCACTCGACCCCGACGGCCACGAGATGCTCGTGCACCAGAAGGCCGACCAGGGCAACCGGAAGCTCGCCGACGGCATGCGCGGGCACCTGCCGACGCCGACGAGCATCGAGGACTGGCACTGGGCGTCACAGCTCAACCAGGCGCACGCGATCCGCTTCGGCATGGAGTGGTTCCGGTCCCGCACGCCCGACAACACCGGGATGATCGTCTGGCAGCTCAACGACGACTGGCCCGTGGTGTCCTGGGCGCTCGTCGACCACGCGGGCATCCGGAAGCCCGTCTGGTACGCGGTGCGGCAGGCCTACCAACCGGTGTTGCTCACCGTGCAGCCGTCTGGCGGCAGTGGGCTCGACGTCGTGCTCGTGAACGCGTCCGGGGCGCCGGTCGCCGACGAGGTCACGGTCTCCCGCGTCGCGTTCGACGGCACGGTGCTCGACTCGTCGTCGTTCTCGCTCGCCGCCGCACCCGCCGATGCCGACCGGGTCACGCTGCCGGCCTCGCTCGCCGTGCCCGGGGACGCCGGGTCCGAGGTGCTCGTCGTCACCGGAGCCGGAACCCGCACGGTGTTCGACTTCGCCGAGGTCGTCGACCAGGTGCTCGCCCGCGCACCGCTGTCCGCGTCGGTCACGGCGACGGACGACGGGGCGGTCGTCACGGTGACGGCGACGTCCTACGCGCGGGACGTCTCGCTGTTCCCGGACCGTGTGGACCCGGCCGCTCGGGTCGACGACGGACTGGTGTCCCTGCTGGCCGGCGAGTCGGTGACCTTCACGGTGACGGGTGCGCCGGGCATCGACGCCGAGGCGCTCGTCGGCCCGTTCGTCCTCCGTCACGCGGGCTCGCTCCTCCCCTGACGAGCCCCGCGCCCGGGCGAGGCCGGGTTCCGCCAGCGGCGTGACGGTTCTGGTTCACGATCCTGCGAGATCGCGAACCAGAACCGTCAGCGCACCAACACGGCCGCGCCGTCCCGCCGAGCGGGCGAAACACCCGCGTGCGCACGCCACGAACCGGGATGTTCCGCCCGCTCGCCGGCCGCGCCTGCCCGACCACGGCCGACGGCCGACGCCAGCCGGCCGTCGGCGGCCGGCGGGCCGACGGCGGCAGGCAGGCCGACGGCGGCAGGCAGGGTCGCGTCAGTCGAGGGCGTGCAGCTCGAACACGATCGCGGTCGCGGGGGCCAGCAGCGGCAGCCGCGCCCCGACGTCCTCGAGCACCGCACCCGACAGCTCCAGGTGCCCGCGCACGAGCCACGCCGGCGGCACCATGTCGAGTCCGTGCGGCACCCGCAGCCCCGTGACGGGGGCGAGCCGGTAGCGCCGCGCCCGGTCGAGCCCCCGCATCCGGAGCGGCACCGGCAGCGACTGCGGCCCGGTCTCGGTCCGTGCGACCCGCACCAGTGCCCGCGACCGGTCGACGGCCACGACCGAGGTCGCCACGAGCCCGGGGTCGCCGAGCTCCAGGTGCCGCAGGCGCCCGGTGTGCAGCAGCCCGCGTTCCCGCTTGTACAACGCCGTCCACGCCCGCAGCCGGTCGAGCTCCGTCGGGGGCAGCCGGGTGACGTCGGTCTCGATGCCGGCGGACCCGAACAGCGACACCGCCATCCGGAAGTCCAGGTCGAGGTGCCGGCCGGTGGTGTGCGAGACCTCGGGGCCGACGTGCGAGCCGATCAGCTCGAGCGGCAGCAGCGCCTCGGTCCACCGCTGGATCGGCAGGCGTTCGAACGCGTCGTTCGAGTCCGACGGCCACACCCGGTCGGTGCGCTCCAGCACGCCGAGGTCCACCCGGGCACCGCCGCTCGCGCACGCCTCGATCTCGAGCCACGGGTGCCGGGCGCGCAGGGCGTCCATCAGCGTCCAGACCCCGCGGGTGTGTGCGTCGATGCCGGCACGTCCGGCGTGGACCGCGTGCACGATGTCGCGGTTCTGATCCCACTTCACGAAGTCGACGTGGTGCGCCCCGATCACGGCGGACATCGCCTCGAGCGCGTACGCCCGCGCGAGCGGGTTCGCCATGTCGAGCACGTACTGGTTCCGCCAGGTGCGGACGTGGTCCTCGGGGCGCTGCAGCAGCCACTCGGGGTGCGCAGCCGCGAGCTCGGACACCGGGCTCACCATCTCGGGTTCGAACCACAGCCCGAACTCCATGCCGAGTCCGCGGACCCGGTCGACGAGCGGCCCGAGGCCGTCCGGCCACACCGTCGGGTCGACGCGCCAGTCCCCCAGCGACGTCGAGTCCGAGCGGCGCCCGAGGAACCAGCCGTCGTCGAGCACGAACCGTTCGACGCCGATGTCCGCGGCGGTCTCCGCCAGGGCGACCAGGGGCGCGAGGCCCTGCCGGTAGTAGACGGCCTCCCACGTGTTGAGCACCACCGGCCGGGGGCGCTTCGGGTGACCGGGGCGGCTGCGGAGCGAGTCGTGCAGCCGGTCGGACAGGCCGTCGAGCCCGGCGTCGCTCCAGACGAAGACGGCGTCGGGCGCGGCGAAGGACTCCCCCTGCCCGAGGACCACCTCGCCGGCGCGCAGGAGTTCCCCGGCACCGAGCAGCGGTCGCGCCTCGGCGAGCAGGTCGTACCGGTGCACCGAGTCGGCGCTCCAGGCCAGGTGCACGCCCCAGACCTCACCGGAAGCGTCCGAGAACCCCTGCGTCCCGAGCACGAGCAGCGTCGGGGCGTCGTGGCCGGTGCGACCGCGGCGGCTCTCCCGCGCGTGGCTGCCGGCGGTCAGGGCCCGGCGCTGCGGGGTGCGCTCCCGGGTCCAGCGTCCGGCCAGGTCGAGCACCTCGCCGACCCGTTCGCCCACGGGCAGCGTCGCCTCGAGCGCCTGCAGGTGCACGGGCACGGTGGCCCCGTTCGTCACGGTGTGCCCGACGCGCAGCACCCCCGCGGCGTCGAGCCGGAAGGCACTCCGCAGCAGCAGTTCGTCGGACACCGCGGTCACGACCAGCACGCCCGGCTCCGCGGTCACCTCGACGTCGCGCCACCGCGGCACGAGCGGCAGCCCGTCGACGTGCCCGGCGATCGCGGGTCGTCCCTCCCACCCGTCGCGTTCGGTCGGCAGCACGGTCAGCGGCCAGGCCGCGTCGAGGGCGCTCGGTCCGAGCGGCCGTCCGAGCGCGAGCAGCAGTTCGGCGCCGTCACCGTCCGTGACGGGTCCGACGTCGCGGCCCCAGTGCAGCACCTCGGGCAGTCCGTCGTCGGCGGTCGCCAACACGAGCGACACCCCGCCGCCGCGCAGGACCTGCACCTGCCGTCCGTCGAGTGCGCGCGCCGGCGCCGGGTCGCGGTCCACGACGGTCACGACGCACGCTCCTCGCGCAGGACGCGGACGCGACCGGCGGGCACGACGGTCTCCGGCCCGTGGCCGGAGCCGTCGAGCAGGTCCGTACCGGACGCGACGACCGTCACGTCGTCCGCGCGGTGGTTGACGAGGAACAGGAACACGGAACCGTCGTCGTGGACGCGGCGCACCGCCTCCAGGCCGGGAGGCGCGGTGACCGTCCGCGGGAGCGCGCGCTCCTCGATGACCCGGTCCACGAGCCGCTGGGTGCTCTGGGCAGGCAGCATCGCGGACACGTACCAGGCGCCGCCGCCGACGGCACGGCGGGTGACCGCTGCGCGGTCCGCGAGCGGCCCGTCCGTGTACCGGAGCACGACATCGGCGTCGTCGACCACCACGGCCTCGGCCCAGTCGGTGACGGTCCCGCCGTCGTCGAGCGTGCGGGTCTCGTCGCGCTGCAGCGGGGTGAATTCCTCGCTCCAGGCGCCGAGCACCTGCCGGAACGCGCCCGGGTAGCCACCGGAACGGATGCGGGCGGTCTCGTCGGCGACACCGGACAGGTAGGTGACGATGAGGGTCGCGCCGCGGTCGACCACCGCGGCGATCCGTGCGGCGGTGGCGTCGTCGACGACGAGCATCGTGGGGACGACCACTACGTCGTAGCCGTCGAGGTCGGCGTCCGAGGGCACGACGTCGGTGAGCACCTGCCGGTCGTGGAATGCGGCGTACCAGGCACGGAGCTCCCGCGAGTACCGCAGTCCCCGGTGCGGCTTCAGCCCGGACTGCAGCGCCCAGCCGGACGGCTCGTCGACGACGATCGCGACCCGGGCCGGTTCGACCCGGCTGCCCTGCACGGGGGCGAGGTCGCGGAGTGCCCGGCCGAGCGCGACGACCTCGCGCCAGATCCGGGTGCGGGTACCGGCGTGCGGGACCATTGCGGAGTGGAACTGCTCGGCCCCCGCGGTGGAGGCCCGCCACTGGAAGAACAGTGCGCCGTCGGACCCGCGGGCGACGTGCGCGAGCGAGTTGCGCAGGATCTCGCCCGGTTCCTTCGCCCGGTTGCGTTGCTGCCAGCTCGGGCCGCCCGTCGAGTGCTCCATGAGCAACCAGGGGGTGCGGCCGGCGGTGATGCCGCGCATCCGGTCCGCAGCGAGGGCGAGGTCCTGCTCGCGGTGCGGGTCGTCGACGAGCGTGTAGTGGTCGTTCGCCGGGATCGCGACGTGCTTCGCCCACGCGGCGTAGTCGACGACCTGCGATCCCGCACCGACCATGAAGTTCGTCGTGACGGGGACGTCCGAGTGCTGCTCGATGACGGCCTTCTCGGCGTCGAAGTGCCGGAGCAGGGCGTCGGACGAGTACCGCTCGAAGTCCAGGAAGAGGCCGGGGTTCGGTGCGCCGCCGACACCACGCGGGGGTGAGACCTCGTCGAAGGAAGTGTAGGTGTGCCCCCAGAAGGCCGTTCCCCACGCGGCGTTCGCGGTGTCGACGTCCCCGTACCGGTCGGCGAGCCAGCGTCGGAAGTCCGCTGCCGACTCCTCGCAGTAGCAGCGGCCGTTCCCGCCACCGAGCTCGTTGCTCACGTGCCACAGCCGCACCGCGGGGTGGCGACCGTAGCGTTCGGCCAGGGCACCGACGATCCGCAGGGCGTGCTCGCGGAAGACCGTCGACGCCGCACACCACCCGAGGCGTCCACCAGGGCGCTCCCGTCGCTCCGTGGCGTCCACCGGCAGCACCTCGGGGTGGGCGGTCAGCAGCCAGTTCGGCGGGGCGGCGGTCGGCGTCGCGAGGTCCACGGCGATGCCGTTGTCGTGCAGCAGGGCGATGACGTCGTCGAGCCAGTCGAAGGTGTACTCCCCCGGCGACCGCTCGAGCAGCGCCCACGAGAAGACCCCGATCGTGACCAGGTTCACCCCGGCCTCGCGCATCAGGCGGACGTCCTCGAGCCAGACCTCGCGCGGCCACTGTTCAGGGCTGTAGTCGCCGCCGAACGACAGGCCGTCGGTCGGCCACGGGACGGTGGGGGCAGCGGTCACGGCATCTCCTTCGATGGGTGGACCGCACCAGCCTCCCGTCTCCGGCGGTGTTTGTCAACGTGTGTAACTAACGCGCTGTCAGTGGTGCCGCATCAGGTCTCCAGCAGCTGCCGGATCGCGAGGACCGCCCCCGCTCGTGCCCACTCCGAGAACTCGAACGGCTGCACCTCGACGGTCACCGGCTGCCGGTACGGAGCCAGGGCCGCACGGAGCGACTCGTCCACCGTGGTCCGCGCCAGGTCGTACACCGGCAGCCCGTCGCCGGTCAGGACGATCGCGGCAGGGTCGGCGATGTGCACCGCGGTGGCCAGGACCACACCGAGTGCTCGTCCGGCGTCCTCGAACGCCGCCACGGCCCGTTCGTCACCGTTCCGCGCGAGCTCGACGACCTGCTCGTACGACGATCCCTCGCGCCCGGCGTTCCGCACGATCACCGGACTCGGCAGGTAGCTCGAGGCACACCCCGCGTGCCCGATGCCGCAGTCGGGCCCACCACCGAGGACCGGAAGGTGCCCGATCCGACCGAGTCGCCCGTGCTCGCCGGTGGAGACCTGCCCGTTCACGATGAGTCCGAGGCCGAGCCCCTCGCCCACGGTGACCAGGGCCATCGACCCGCGACCGGCGCCGGCACCGAACCAGTGCTCCTTGACGGTCAGGGCGTGGACGTCGTTCGCCGTGAACGCTGCGAGTCCGGTTCGCTCCCGGACCATCCGAGCGAACGGGACGTCGGTCCACCCGAGGAATGGCGACGACGCCACGACGGCCTCTCCGCCCCGGGCGAGGACGTCACCGGGCAGGGACACCCCGACGGCACAGATCGCAGGGTGCACGGCGCGGAGGCGCTCGTGCACGGTGCTGATCTGGTCGGCCAGGTCCTCCGGCACGGTCGACGGGACGGTCTCCTCGTGCAGGGCCAGGACGCGTCCGCCCAGGTCGGTCACCGCGGCGTACAGGCGCTCCCGGGTGAGCTTGACGCCGAGGAACTCCCACTGCCCCGAACTCGACTGCAGCAGCTCCGACGGCCGACCGGTGGCCCCACGCACGTCGGTACCGACCTCGACCACGAGCCGGTGTGCCACGAGGATGCGCATCGCCCGGGTCAGGCTCGCGCGCGACAGCCCGAGCGACCGTGCGATCTCCGCCCGCGAGAGCGTGCCGTGGATGAGGATCTCCCGCAGTGCCAAGCGGGAACCCTCGGGCAGTGCCGGCCAGGCTTCGGTCATCGTTCCTCCGTCGTCGGCTGATCCTACGGCTCAGCCCGGAAACGCAGAAAACCCCTGACCAGTGCTGGTCAGGGGTTCCCTGGTGTTACAACGTTAAGTCCGGCGGCGTCCTACTCTCCCACAAGGTCCCCCTTGCAGTACCATCGGCGCTGAGAGGCTTAGCTTCCGGGTTCGGAATGTGACCG
>NZ_SMBN01000005.1:0-133753 GCF_004342995.1 Curtobacterium sp. PhB146
GACGCCGACCAGGATCGACTGCTGGACGAGGCGGTCGCCGCGTTCTACAGCGCTCAGGTCGAGCACGCGCACCTGATGCAGCACCTCGCCGTCACGCACGACCTGAACCCGGTCGACCTCCGCGCGCTGAAGTTCCTCGGAGCGGTCGACGACGACCGCACGCCGAAGGAACTCGGCGGGTACCTGGAGATGGGGACGGGAGCCGTCACCGCCCTGCTCGACCGTCTGACCAAGCGAGGCCTGCTCGATCGTGTCCGCAACCCGGACGACCGCCGGAGCGTGCGGATCGAGCTGAGCGCCGACGGGTTCGCGGTGGTCGGGACGCTCCGGGCCGCCTACCGCCGGGCACTCCGGCAGTCCTTGCCGCCGGAGAGCACGGATGTGTTCATCCACTTCACCGAACGCGTGTCGCACGCCTTCCGCGAAGCCAGCGTCGACTGAGGACGACCGACTCCCTCACGCGTCCCCCACGCGACTCACGGGAGTGGAGCTCCTCCGGCCCGACGGTGCGACGTGACGATGTCGATCTCCTCCCGCCGGAGCCCCGCCTCGACGCGGTGCTCCTCCGTGACGGTGTGGGTCGTCAGGGTGACGCGTTCGACCGGGACGACTGCTGTCGAGACCGTGATCTGTTCCTCGCGGAGGACCACGACGATCGGTTCGTGGACGGTGTCCGTGGTGCCGGCCGACACCGGTACCGCGCCGCCGATCGGCTCACGGACGAGTCGGATCTCCTCGTGACTGACGTCCACCGTGATGGTCCGCTGCTCGGTGACGATGACCCGCTCGAGCCGGACCCGTTCGATGGCGTGGCGTTCGGTGCCGATGACGAGTCGCTCTTCGCGTCGGACCACGTCGAACTGGTCCGTCCGGTCGTCACCACCCGGAGCGTCGCGCGGTGCGTGGCGAGAGGTCATGGTCTTCTCCGATGCTGGGGGCACGGTCCCGAGCGAACACGGGAGCGCGGGGATGGCCCTCGGCCCCGCCCATGGTGAGCGGGGCCGACACACAGGGCTCGCTCAGTTCGAGCGATGGGAGCTGGTCGTCGGCGAGGCAGCTCGCTTGGCCTTCCCGGCAGCCTCTTCTGCCTGCTCGACGACGGACGGCGCACGCTGGGCGTGCTGCTGGATCTTCGGGGCTTCGGCCTCGCCCTTCTCGAGGATCGCCTCCCAGCGGTGCTGCATCGGCTTGATGAGTCCGCCGCCGGCTCCGACGATGACGACGCCGGCGATGATCGCCAGGACCGCGATCAGGATCGGGGTGGTGACCGAGGTGGCCACGTCGATCTGGTTCAACGCCGCGGTCGCTCCGATGAAGACGATGAAGACCGCGACGATGTTGCCCAGCAGCTTGCCGTAGGAGAGACCACCGAGCGTGTTCTGGATCAGGCCCTTCGCTCCGGCCGCGATCGCCGCGGCGACCACGATGATGATGATCGCGACGATGATCTTCGGCAGGAACCCGATGATGCCGGCGAGGAGATCACTCACCGGGTTGGACCCGAAGACGCCGAACGCGAACTGGAGCACGAACAGCACCAGCGTGTAGTAGATGATCTTCGACACGATGTCGGAGGCGTCGAGTTTCGAGTTCGCGAGGGCCTTCTTGATGCCCCCACGTTCGACGGCACGGTCGAAGCCGACCTTGGTGAGGAGACGCGAGAGCCCCTTCTCGATGAGCTTCGCGACGATCAGGCCGACGACGAGGATGAGCAGGAAGAGCAACGCGAGCGGGACGAACGCGATGACCGCGGCCAGTCCGTTCTGCAGAGCGGCGGGGAAGTCCATGGGGTGAGCCTTTCGGGTGAGGGTCGGGTGGACAGGGCGCAGAGAAAACGTCCTGTGCTGGCGACGGGCGTTCGGCTGTCGCCGAGCGACCGTCGCCCAGCACGATCAGGAACGGGCGTCGCGGTCCGCGATGGTCTCGTCGGTCACGGCGGTGTCGTCGAGGACGATCTCCTCGTGCGCGACGTCCTCGGTGACCTCCTGCTCGCCGGCGATGGTCTCGGTGCCGAGCCGGACGCGCTCGACCGGGACCGTCTCCTTGGCGGTGACGACGCGCTCCTCGGTGAGCACGACCTCGTGTTCTTCTTCACTCAGTGCGGGCCCGGACAAAGCATCGTCAGCGGTCGCATCGGTGATCGGCTCGCGGCTGAGGGTGACCTCCTCGTGGCTGACGGGTACGGTCTTGGTGACCTGCTCGGTGACGATGTGCTTGCGCAGACGGGCACGGCCGGACTCGATCCGCTCGGTACCCACGTGCAGCCGCTCCTCGGAGCGGGTCATGGCGTCGTCCGTCGTCGGACCGGACGCGTCGTGTCCCTGGACGTCGGCGGAGTCCGTGCTCCGGTCGGCGTCCTGGTCGTACAGACCCGCATCCGCCGACGCGCTCGACGGGTTGCCGTAGAAGGAGTAGAGCGACTGCTCCTCGTCCGCGCTGAGCGCCCCGTCGGCGTCGACCCGCGGAGCGTCCTTCACGAAGGACTTCTCGTAGGCGACGTGGACGGCGCCGGCTTCGAACGTCGCGTCGTTCAAGGGTGCGAACGACTCCGAGGTGCCGAAGAGCCCGGTCCGCACCGTCACCCAGGTCGGAGCCTGGGTGTCGTTGTCGACGTAGACCTGGCCGACCGTGCCGATCTTGGCGTCGTCGCTCCCGTAGACGTCGGCGCCCGTGAGGTCGTTGATGCTGCTGCTGTCGATCATGGTGGTGCTCCTCTTCCCCGGCAGGTCGCCTGGGGTTCGATGCGGAGTGGATCCGAGGTGACGGCGGCGCACGGCCCGCTCGATCGGCGGAGACCACCACCTCGTGGACTTACGGCGTAAGCCCAGCGGGAGCTTACATCGTAAGTCGCGATAGCGTGGGTTTGTCGGCCGCGAACTCGGCGCAGCGCCCGTTGTCAGCCACGAACCGCGGATCGGCAGGGAGATCAGCCGTGGCAGCACGATCGAGGGCGAACCGTTCCGAGACGAACGCACCGAGGCTCAGCCGTGACCTCATCGTCGAGACCGCGTTGCACCAGATCGATCGGTCAGGTCCCCAGGGACTGTCCATGCGGTCACTCGCGCAGGAGCTCAGCGTGGAGGCGATGTCCCTGTACCGCTACGTGCACGGGAAGGAAGACCTGCTCGAAGGCGTCGTCGCCTCACTGATGCGGGATCTCACCTCGCAGCTCACCGAGGCCGAGGAAGCACACTGGCAAGGGTTCCTGCAAACGGTCGCCCATGCCGTCCGGCAGATCGCCACGGACCACCCGAAGGCGTTCCCGCTGGTGGCGACCCGCCACCCTGCAGCCCCTTGGCTCCGCCCGCCGCTGCGGAGCGTCGAGGTCGTCAACACGTTCCTGACCGCGCTGACGGGGAACGGCTTCACGGACGCCCAGGCGGTCAACGCGTACCGAGCGTTCAGCAGCTTCCTGCTCGGCCAGCTCCTCCTGCAGTCAGTGGTCAGCGGTGCCGAAGCAGGCCCAGCCGAGGAACCGCTCGACGAAGGAGGCGCCGCCATCCCCGAGGGCGACGGCAACACGTCCCTCGACGTCGCACCGGAGGTCCGCCGACTCCGCACGTTGTTGAGCGAGGACCGCAGCGACGAGGAGTTCGAGGTCTCCCTCGAGGCACTCCTCGACCGACTGGACCGCGAACTGTCGCAATGACCCGCGATCGCGGTCCGGCGACGCGGCCGTCAGGAGTCGGCGTCGAGGTGCCCACCCCACACCTTGTACGTGTCGCGGTACCGGTGCTCGTCCGACTCGGGCCGCCACACCGACCGCGTCAGCTCGTCCGGGAACCCGACTGCGCGCACCCGTGGACAGGCTTCGACGACGAGTCGAGTCCGCGCGTTGAGGCGACGACCGTGCACCCCGGCTGCGAGCCGAGCCGGCCGGGACAGACTCCCGGCGTTGTCGAGGGGTGGGATCTCACCGATGACGACCTCGGCATCCACGGGCACCACCTCGCGCAGGGCAGCGATCGTGTCACGGACGCGTTGTTCCCACACCCTCGTCGGCAGGACCCGGAGCGCATCCGTGATGCCGACCAACACGACGACGAGGTCGCACCGCCCCAGGTCCTCGCGGTGGGCGGCGATGACGGATGGGAGTTCCCGGACACTCGCCGACGGTGCGGGGAGCATCTTCCAGGAGACGCCGCGCGCGGTCCGTGCTGCCCGGTGCCGAGCGAAGAACGCGGGGAGCGAGACCTCGTGGGTGCGGACGCCGAGCGACAGTTCGCCCCGCTCACCCATGAACACCACGCGATCCGGGTCCGGGCCAGGCACCGTGCCCTCCATCGCGTCGTGCGGGTAGAAGTCCCCGGTCGCGTCGAGGCGACGGAACACGAACTCGACGACGCGCGCACTGCGCGACGGGAGGCTGAACGCAGCGCGGCGCAACGACTTCGTCCGTGACACTGCCCCACCTCTTCCGAGCACCTTCACCGACCGGGACCCGGTCGGTGTCCGGTTCCTCCAGCGTAGGCAGCGGCCCACCGCCAGG
Source organism: Curtobacterium sp. PhB146 (assembly GCF_004342995.1). Taxonomy (NCBI): domain Bacteria; kingdom Bacillati; phylum Actinomycetota; class Actinomycetes; order Micrococcales; family Microbacteriaceae; genus Curtobacterium; species Curtobacterium sp. PhB146. The sequence continues at coordinate 4,490 of NZ_SMBN01000005.1, forward strand.
ACACCGCGCCATCCACCTTGCGCGCCGGCCACGGGCCACAGACGACAGGCGGAGCGCGACGCGATCGGCACGCCTTGCCATCGGGGCAGGTGTGCGCCACTGTGTGGAACACAAGCTCGCTTCGAGGAACAGGGGCCACATGCTGTCGTTGGTGTACGTGAGCACGATGAGCCGACCGGTCACGGACGAGGAACTCGCCGAGATCCTGGTGGTCGGTCGCGAGAAGAACCTGCAGCTGGGCATCACGGGGATCCTCGCCCACCAGGGGAGCAACTGCATCGGCATCATCGAGGGCGACGACGAGGTCGTGCGGGAACGGTTCGAGGGCATCCGTCAGGACCCCCGTCACACCAACGTGCGCCAGGTCGCCGCGGACACCGTCACGACGCGGTCCTTCCCGGAGTGGTCGATGGCGTTCCAACCGGCGGACCCGTTGATCAAGGAGATCCCGGGGTTCCTCGACCTCTTCGCCGACGGGCACGCGCCCGACCCCGCCACAGGGACGTCCCGCGCGACGGCCCTGCTGGAGTGGTTCCGGAAGCACCCCCTGGCGCCGCTGACGAACCAGCACGGCGACGACGGCATCGAGCTGCGCACCCGGATCGTCAACGCGACGATCACGGCGCTGCACGACACCGGGGTCGAGCAGGTCGACGTCGACACCGTCGCCGCCCGGGCCGAGATGACCGTCGACGAGCTGCGCACCCACTTCCCCACCCGCGAGAGCCTGCTGACGGCAACGGTCGACCGGTGGTCGAGCTCCGTGTCACGGCCCCTGCGGCCGATCGCGGACACGCACGGCGCCGTCGCCTACCTGCACGCGCTGGTCGTGGCGTACTCGGAGGAACCGGCGCTGATGCGACTGCTCGCCTCGACGCTCGCCTCGAGCACCGACCCCGGGCACGAGGGCGCGGAGTACTACCGCACCCTGTACCTCCGGTTCCGTCGGACCGTCCGGGAAGCACTCGAGCGGGACATCCGGGTCGGTCGCGAACCGGCCACCATGGATCCCGCGCGTGCCACCGAGCAGCTCCTCGCGCTCTACGACGGTCTGCGGATCCAGTCGCTCCTCATCGAGGGGTTCGACATCATCGCGTCCTTCGACCGTGCGGCGTCACGGCTGCGGCGGGGGTGGGCCGAGGACTACCGGCACACGGACCTCTTCGAGATCCCGGTCGAGGGCACGGGCGATCACAACGCCCGCGAGAAGCAGACCGACTCAGGGTCGTCGCGGTAGGGCCCGAACGGCTGGATCCGCACGAACCCGTTCCGGCTGAACAGCGCGGCGGCGTGCGGCTGCAGCACGCCGAACTCGGCGACGACCGCCGGCGCCTGCAGCTCTTCGGCCTGCGCGAGCAGTTCGAGTACCAGCAGGTCGCCGACGCCCTGCCCGCGGGAGTCCGGTCGGACGAACAGCCGCCGGATCTCGAAGACCCCGTCTCCCGCGGCACTGAGCGACGCGCTACCGAGTGCCAGACCGGAGGGGTCGCGGGCGATGACGTGCACGGCGGCGGTCGCCTCGGTCAGCGGACGGCCACGGTCGGCCGGGCGGCCGTAGATCCGGTCGACCTCGATCCGCGCCGCGGCGCGCAGCCGGACGGCGTCCTCGTGGTCGAAGGGCTCGGCCGCGACCGAGAACGTCAGGTGCTGCATCGTGGTGTGTTCCTCGCCCGGCGCCGCGTCGTCGCGGGTGCCCCGTGGGTGATCGGTGTGCGTGCCGCCGCTCGAACCCGAATCGAGCGGCGGCACGGTGTGCGCGCTTCCGCTCGAACCCGAATCGAGCGGTGGCGCGTGCAGACGGCTGGCGTCTGCCCTCGGACGCCCTAGCGTCCGTGGTCTGTGGTCTGTGGTGGGTCCGGGTCAGCTCACCAGGTCGAGGTCCCACACGGGGGCGACGTACTCGCGGGACCATCCCTCGCGCAACCGGGTGACTGCCCGGTCGAACGCTTCGAGCAGGTCCATCTCGGGGCGCACCATGGATTGCAGCTGCAGTCCCTCGTAGGTCGCGAGCAGCTGCTCGGCGCCGCGCGACGGCTCCATGGTGCTCGGCTCGCGACCGAGCAGGCTGTCGCGCTGCAGGGAGTCCTGCACGAAGGCGTGGAAGCGGCGCCACCGCGCGTGCAACATCGGCGCGAGCGGGTGCTCCGGTGACGCCGCGATGTTCAGGGTGGCGGTGAGGAAGCGCATCAGGGACGGGTCGGCGATGTTCGCGGTCACGATCGCACGCAGGAACGGCACCGTCCCGAACCGTTCGGCGAGTGGCATGAGCGGTGCGGTGCGCTGCTCGTTCCAGTGGTCGATGGTGGCCAGGAGCAGACCGTCCCAGCTGGGGAACGTCCGCTCGACCACGTCGACGTCCTGGCCGGCGTGGTCCGCGACGACGGCCGGGGTCACCTCGTGGAGCGGACGTGTCCGCAGTGCCGTGATCATCCCGTCCACGACGGCCGATCGGAGGGCAGCATCGTCCGAGGTCCGGCGCGATGATTCGATGTGCATGCATACACCCCACCAGGCACACCGGTCCCACCCAAGCCCCCGAACGGGGATCGCGCGCAAAACGGACCAGCACGTTCCGGCCACGACACTTCCCACCAATCGACCTGCGAGCGATACTCATCCCATGCAGTGGGGACGGATCGTACCGGTCGTGGTGCTGGCCCTGGTGGTCACCGGCGGGCTCGCGGGGTGCGATGCGGAGGGCCGGGTCCAGCCCCGCCGGGACACCGAGGAGAAGAGCGTGGCGTGTGCCTCGCGCATCGCACTCGACACTCCGGCCGAACGCCGTGCAGCTGCTGACCTCGTCGTCGATGCGGAGGTCGACAAGACCGGCCGCACCGTCGAGTTCCAGGGCGTCTACGACGTCTACGACGCGTCGGTCACCGACGTGTCGAAGGGCGACGACCCCGGCCACACCATCCAGGTCATCAGCACCTCGGACCAATGCGAGACGAGTGGCGAACCCGTCGAGTACTTCGACGGCGACGTCCTCGAGGACGAGGGCCGCTTCCGCCTCTACCTGACGAAGGCCGACCCCGAGGACGACGACAGCGTCTGGCGCCTCGTCGTCCCCGGCGCCGCCGAGCCGCTCACCACCGGCTGACGGCCGGCACGCACCACACGTGCCCTACGGCTCGGGGACCGCCACGATCCGGTTCTGGTACGCCCACACCACGGCCTGCAACCGTGACCGCACCCCGAGCTTCGGGAGCATCCGCGCCAGGTGCGACTTCACGGTCGAGACCTCGAGCACGAGTGCGACCGCGATCTCCTCGTTCGACATCCCCTGCGCGAGCAGCAGCAGGACCTCGCGTTCGCGGGCGGTGAGCACCCCGTCGGCCCGGTCCCCCGACACCGGCTGCAGGCTCCGTCGCGACACGAACTCGCGCAGCACCCGCCGCGTCAGGGCCTGGTCGAGCGTCCCGTTCCCCGCGGCGACCTGCCGCACGGCGTCGACGATGGTGTTCGGCTCGGCGTCCTTCAGCAGGAACCCGGAGGCACCGGCCTCGAGCGCACCGAACACGTAGTCGTCCAGGTCGAACGTCGTGAGCATCAGCACCGGGATCGCCGGGTCGGCGTCGGGAGCGCAGAACAGCCGCGCGAGCTCGATGCCGTTCAGCACCGGCATCCGGATGTCCAGGCAGGCGACGTCGGGCCGCAACGAGCGCGCCAGCGCGAGCGCCTCGCCGCCGTCGGCGGCCACGCCGACCACCTCGATGTCGGCCTCCGCGCCGAGCAGGGCGGACACCCCGGCCCGGACCAGCGGCTGGTCGTCCGCCACCAGCACGCGGATCACGCGACCACCTCGTCACCGTCGGCGGCCTGCGCGACTGCGGCAGGTGCCTCCCGGCCGAGCGCCAGCTCCACCAGCCATCCGCCGGTGGCGGTGGGACCGGTCTGGAGGCTCGCCCCCACCAGGTCCGCTCGCTCGCGCATCCCCCGCAGGCCGTTGCCGCCCGACGGTGAGGTCGGCGCTGCCGGAGCGGCGGCCCGTGCGTTCTCGACCCGGATCACCACCCGGGTCGGGTCGCGGTCGTCGACGGTGACCGTGCACGGGGCGGACGGGGCGTGCAGGGCGGCGTTGGCCAGCGCCTCCTGCACCGTCCGGTAGGCGGCGAGCTGCGCGAGCGGACCGACGCCGTCGGCCAGCGCCTGCGCTCCGCGCGCGTGGTCACCAGCGAGCACCTCGAGGCGCACGTCGCTGCGGAACCGGGCACGCTCGACCAGGTCGACGATGCCGGCGACCGTCTCGACCGCACGTTCGGCGGGGACGTCCTCGCGCAGCAGCCCGACCAGGCGGCGCAGATCGTCGAGGACGGCGGTGCTCTGCTCCCGCACCTGACGGGCACCCTCGTGCGCGCGCTCCGGGTCGCTGTCGATCTGCCGGTCGATCACGGCGGCCATCAGGGCGATGCCGGACAGGTGGTGGGCGGCGATGTCGTGGAGCTCGCGGGCCATGGCGGCACGTTCGCGGGAGACCGCGGCGTCGACCAGGGCGTCCTGTTCACGGAAGACCGCGCTCGCCTCGGCGGTGCGGGCGGCGCGGACCTCGCGGCGGGAGCGCACCAGCAGGGTGACCAGGAGCGGGAGCCCGACGGCGCCGACGGCCTGCAGGACGCCCTGCCCGAGTGCGCCGGACAGGACCGCGCTGCCGGCTGCCACCAGCGCGCCGGCGACCATCAGGGTCGGCCACAGGCGTGCGAGCGGGACACGGAGGGCGGCGAGGACCACGGCGACGACCACCGGCAGGGCGGTGAGGCCGAACAGGTCGAGCGACTGCGGAGCGAGCGCGGCGACCAGCACCGGCAGCGCGGACACCGCGACGAGCACGGTCCGTGGTGCCCGACGGGCGGCGAGCAGGGCGGCGGACTGGACCAGCAGGCCGAGCGCCAGGACGGTCCACGCGGCGGTCAACGGTGCCGGCACTCGCATGGCCAGGGCGGGGCCGTCCGGCTCGAGGGCGTCGAGCGGCGGCAGGCCGAGCAGCAGGCCGAGGGCCACGACGGCCGTGCCGACCGCGATGAGCACGTCGACGCGGCGGTCGCGGGTGCGCGGGTCGCCGTCGCGCGACGTGCGCGTGCGCGGGTCAGCGGAGGCCATCGTGTGATCCTACGAGGCGGGTGCGGGCGGGGACCGGGGCGTCGATCGGCAGCGCGCGGCGAGCCGGGTCGTAGCCCAGGCGGCCGCGGGTCACGACGAGGAGCCCCGCGGCAGCGACGGTCGAGGTGATGGTCAGGCCGATCATCAGCGTGCCGGCGGTCATGCTCGGGTACATCTCCGGGAACAGCGTCGAGATCGTGTTGTTCACGCCGACGTGCAGCAGCAGGGCCAGGGGCAGACTCTCGCCGGTCTTGTTGAACACCTGGATCATCACGACGTTGAACGTGATCGTGAACAGGGCGAAGACCACGGGCTCGCTCCAGTGTGCGTTCGGCCACCCGCCCCAGTCGCTCAGGTAGAGCGGCATGTGCCAGAGCGCCCAGATCGGGCCGAGGATCGCAGCCGCACCGAGCCCACCGAAGCGGTGCTGCAGGCGGGGCAGGGCGAAGTCGCGCCAGCCGGGCTCCTCGCTCAGGCCGGTCGAGAACAGCTGGATGAGCAGGCCGGGCACCAGGGCGGCGAACGCCAGCGCCGAGGGAGCACGCACGTCACCGCCGGCGAAGGGCAGCGCGGACGCGACGATCACGGCCGGCACGACGACGAGCGCCAGGGCGTACCAGTACCAGGCGACCCGCCAGCGGAACAGCCGACCGACCCAGCGACGCAGCCCCGGACGACCGTCGGCGACCGCGGTGACGATGAACGCGCCACCCAACGGGCCGAGCAGCGCTCCGGGCAGCACGCCGGCGAACTGCGCGGAGCCGAGGACCTCGGGGAAGTGCAGGTCCCACACGCCCATGCCGTGCGGCGACAGGATGTACGGGATCCATGCCAGCCAGCTGAGGCCGAGCGCGAGGGTGAAGAAGGACGCGAGCGGGTGCCGGGCGATGACGCCGCTGACTCCCCCACGCTCCTGCGGAGTGGTGCCGGCGGTAGGCCGGACTTCGGTGGTGTTCGTCATGCACACGACGCTAGGAACTGCGGCGTCGCGGGACGACCGGCTTCGGGATGCACCTGCCGGACTTGCATCGAAGGATGCAGGCGGTGGCGCGGCGCGGCGCACGGTGCGGTGTCCGCCGGCCCGTGCGAGGTTGACCGCTCCGTGCGCCGCTACAACCCCGCACCGAGCCACCAACCTCGCACCGGACGACAGAGCTCGCACCGTGCGGGTCAGCGCAGCGCGGCGTCAGCGCAGCGCGGCCCGGAGGGCGTCGGCGATCAGCGCGAGCGCGGCGTCGATCTCGTCGGCGACCCGAGCGTGGGTCGCCTCGGATCGGCGGTAGGGGTCGTCGACGTCGTCGTCCGCGGGGTCGGCCGGCGGCGGGACGGTGCCGCGCAGGCGTGCCACCCGTTCGACCAGGGCCTCGGGCGAGTGCACGTCGGCCAGGTCACCGGGCTCGAGCCCCGCGAGCACCCGCGCGAACTGCTTGATGGTGAACGCCCGCTTCGTCGCCCGGGGTGCGAGCGACACCACGGCCGCGCGGTGCGACCGTTCGGCCGTCAGCACCAGGTCGGCCTCCTCGACGATCGCGGCCGTCAGGTAGCGCGAGCCGTGCCCCGACGGGTCACCGCCGAGCCGGACGGACTGTGCCGCGGCGGCGCCGTCCATCGCGGCACCGTCGTCGGCGATGGTGCCGGCGGACTCGACCACGAACGCCGCAGCGTCCGGGCCGAGTCGCGCCGTCAGGACCTGCGCGCCGAGCGGTGAACGACAGATGTTGCCGCTGCAGACGAACAGGACCCGCATCGTCAGGCGCCGGCGCCGAGCAGGTCATGCCGGACGACGATGGCGTCGCGGCCCGGACCGACACCGATCGCGGAGATCCGCGCGCCGGACATCGCCTCGACCGCGAGCACGTAGTCCTGCGCGTTCTTCGGCAGGTCGTCGAACGAGCGGGCGCCGGTGATGTCCTCGGTCCAGCCGGGGAACTCCTCGTACACGGGCTTCGCGTGGTGGAAGTCCGACTGGTTCACGGGCACCTCGTCCACGCGGACGCCGTCGACCTCGTACGCGACGCAGACGGGGATCGTCGACAGCCCGGTCAGCACGTCGAGCTTGGTGAGCACGAAGTCGGTCACGCCGTTGATGCGCGCGGTGTACCGGGCGATCGGGGCGTCGTACCAACCACAGCGGCGCGGACGGCCCGTGGTGGTGCCGAACTCGAAGCCGTTGGCGCGCAGGAACTCGCCGGACTCGTCGAAGAGCTCGGTCGGGAACGGACCGGCACCGACGCGGGTCGTGTACGCCTTGACGATGCCGATGATGCGCTCGAGCTTGCCCGGGCCGATGCCGGAACCGGTCGCTGCGCCACCGGCGGTCGCCGACGACGACGTCACGAACGGGTAGGTGCCGTGGTCGACGTCGAGCATGGTCGCCTGACCGGCCTCGAACAGGACGGTGTCGCCGCGCTCCAGTGCCCGGTGGATCTCGAGGGCGGTGTCCGCGACCATCGGGCGCAGTCGCTCGGCGTAGGACAGCAGCGACTCGACCACTTCTTCGGCGTCGATCGCGCGGCGGTTGAAGACCTTGACGAGCAGGTGGTTCTTCTGGTCGAGGGCCGCTTCGACCTTCTGCCGCAGGATGTTCTCGTCGAAGATGTCCTGGACGCGGATGCCGACGCGGTTGATCTTGTCGGCGTAGGACGGGCCGATGCCGCGACCGGTGGTGCCGATCTGGCGCTTGCCGAGGAACCGCTCCGTCACCTTGTCGATGGTGCGGTGGTAGTGCGTGATGAGGTGGGCGTTCGCCGACACGAGCAGCTTCGAGGTGTCGACGCCGCGGGCCTTCAGCGCGTCGAGCTCCTGGAACAGCACCTCGAGGTCGACGACGACGCCGTTGCCGATGATCGGCGTGACGCCGGGCGTGAGGATGCCGGAGGGCAGCAGGTGCAGCGCGTACTTCTCGCCGCCGACGACGACGGTGTGGCCGGCGTTGTTGCCGCCGTTGAACTTCACGACGTAGTCGATGCGGGAGCCGAGGAGGTCGGTGGCCTTCCCCTTGCCCTCGTCGCCCCACTGGGCTCCGATGATGACTGCTGCGGGCATCTGGTTCTCCTCACGTTGGCGGAGGACCTCACGCGACCAGGCGGGCCGGTGGTCCACCCGAGTCTATCGGCTGGTCACTCGCGCGCTACCCATCGGACACGGTCGCCCGCACCGTCGCCGCGTCGGTGAATTGTCCTCATTACGCGTCGGTGCGCACCGAACGTCCCCACAAGGGGGGACAAATAGTTCCAGGCCGGAACATCTCGGGAAGCGCGACGTATCGTGCACCGCGACGTCGGTTTCCCTGTCGGCGTCACGTCGGAGTCCAACCCACTCCGTTCAGCCAGCGCGAGATTCGCGTGAGCACCACCGGACGCTGCAGCGCGCCCGGATGCATCAGAACAGTCGTGCCCTCATGCAGCACGGAAAGAAGAGTTCAACGATGAACAAGGCTCTCTGGAGCAAGAAGGCGCTCGCTCTCCCGGCGTGCGCCGCGATCGTCGTCGGTGGCGTCACCTTCGCCGCCTCCCCTGCGATGGCCGACCCCGCCGACCTGTCCATCACCAGCCAGTCGGTCTCCGGCCGCGTGCTGACGGTGACCGGCACCGGCACCCCTGGTGAGAACATCCAGCTCGACGAGGACTTCCGCAACACCCGCCAGGAGATCCCGGCGAGCGGCACCTGGACGATCTCGTACACGATCCCCGGTACGGACACGACGACGCAGACCTACACGTTCGAGCAGCTCAAGGGCCTGAACCAGGACGGTTCGGTGACGGTCACCGCCGCCCCCGAGGCCACGGACAAGCCCTTCGCCTTCACGTCGCAGTCGGTCTCCGGCCGAACGCTGACCGTCTCGGGCACCGGCGCCGTCGGCAACACCGTCAACTTCGACGTGGGCTTCCCGGTGCAGCGCACCGCCATCAAGGACGACGGCACCTGGACGATCTCGTACGAGATCCCGGGCACCGACACCGACGAGCACACCTACACGATCAACGAGCAGCGCGCGAACCTGTCGACGGTCGACTCCGTCACCGTCACGGCTCGCGCCGAAGTAGCCGTCCTGCCCTTCGCCGTCACGTCGCAGTCGGTCTCCGGCCGCACGCTGACGGTCTCCGGTACCGGCGCCGTCGGCAACACGGTGAACTTCGACGTGGGCTACCCCGTCCGCCGCACCCCGATCGCCGACGACGGCACCTGGACGATCTCGTACGAGATCCCGGGCACCGACACCGACGAGCACACCTACACGATCAACGAGCAGCGCGCGAACCTGTCGACGGTCGACTCCGTCACCGTCACGGCTCGCGCCGAAGCCGCGGTTGCGGACTTCAACTTCTCGCTGACCAGCCCGACCGACGGCGACACCGTCGACTCGCGCACCGTGACCTTCACCGGGACCGGCGCCGTGGGCGACACCGTGAACGTGCTGGACGCCGATGGCAACCGCGCTGCTCCGCAGACGATCGTGGACGCCGACGGCAACTGGTCCACCACGGGCACCTTCTCGGACTCGGCTGCTGTCGAGCAGGACCTGAGCGTCAACCAGGTCGGTGGCGGCCAGGGCCAGGGCAACATCGAGTTCTCGATCACGCTGCCCGCCGTGGCAGCGGCCCCCGGTGACGGCGGCGACCAGGGCGCGACCCCCGGCACCGGCACCGGCACCGGCACGGGTACCGAGACCGGCGCTGGCGCCGCTCCGACCGCCGGCCGCACCCCGGCCGTGGGTGCACTCCCGGTCGTCAGCGGCTGACACCGGAACCATCCACCGAGCGGGGGCGCGACGGATCGTCGCGTCCCCGTTCGCCGTCCCGACCCGGAATCCGCACATGCACGCAACTCGCTCAGCTCGCCTCGTCCTCGCCGTCGCCGCCGGAGTGCTGCTCTCGCTCGGCCTGGCGTCCTGCCACGCTGATCCCGCCCCGACCGCTGCGAGCAGCACGGGTACCGCCACGGCGGCCCCGACGGCGTCCGCCGAGCCCTACCGCGCACCGTCGACGAAGACGGTCGCAGCACTCCCCGAGGCCCGGTACGACGCGGTCATCGGCGGGCTCCTGCCCTCGTACGACCCTGACGTCCCGGAGGCCGCAGGACACGCGTACACGATCCAGCGCGACGCGCCGCTCTACGGCGACGACCGCACCGAGCCGGTCGCGAGACTCACAGCCGAGAACTTCCTCGGCGACCCCACCGTCGTCGTCCCGCTGCGGTTCCAGGGCGACTGGGCCCTCGTCATGACCCCGAGCCGACAGGCACTGCCGTCAGCTGCACCGGGCGGCGCTCCAGCCCAGACCGCCGGCTGGATGCGCCGCGGCCTGCTGCACCAGGGCGGCGCGCTCGACGACCACGTCGTCATCTCCGTCGGCGACCAGACCGTGTCGATCGTCGCTGCGAGCGGCAAGGTCGTGCACGAGTTCCCGGCCGGCGTCGGTGCCGGGGACACTCCGACCCCGACCGGTGTCGTCGGCTACATCCAGGCGAGGTACCTGGATCCCGCCCAGGACCAGACGGTGCACCAGATCAACCTGACGACGCTGCACTCCGCAGCGGCGGACGAGCCGTTCGGCGGTGACGACGGCGGGCTCATCGGCGTGCACTACGAATCCGTCGCCCGCGGAGCGGTGTCCCACGGGTGCGTCCGCCTCGACGGTGATGCCGTCGATGCGATCAACGCACTCCCGCTCGGCACCGTCGTGCAGATGGTCGCGTAGTCACCGGTACCGCGACCTCTCGTCCGGACCACACAGGCTGCGTGGACGCTCGGTGAGTCCGGAGCACCGTCGGACCCGTCAGATCCACCATCGGAAGGAGCACGACATGAGTGACCTCGGTGACAAGGCCAAGGACTTCGCGAACAGCGACAAGGGCGAGCAGGCGTCCGACGCCGGCCTCGACAAGGCAGGCGACGCGGCCGACAAGGCGACCGGCGGCGGCCACGGCGACCAGATCGACAAGGCCCAGCAGGCGGCTGACGACAAGGTCGGCGAGTAACGCCCGGTACGCACCCTGGTGACGGACGGAAGGCCCGGTGCCAGCTGGCACCGGGCCTCCCGTCCGCATGTGACGTGCGTTCCGCGATCAGGCGCGGAAGAAGTCCTGGTACGACGGGTCGCCGACGGGCTGCGAGTACCCGGGCTCGGCGAGACGCTGCTCGATCATCGCCTGGACGACGTCGGGCGGGGTGAGCCCCCGCCGGCGCCACTCGGTCGGGTTGGCCCGGAGCTGGCTCAGCGTGTTCTGCATGCTGCAACCCTGGCACCCGATAACTAGTTTGTCTAACTACCTGTCCCGATTCCGCGTTCCCGGGGTCCCGGTCCCCGGCCCCGGCCCTGCTTCGTGAGCAGAAGATGTCGGGTCCGAACGCGGGACCCGACATCTTCTGCTCACCATGTGCGGCGCGCGGACGCGCTCGCGGCGACTACTTGCGCGACACCTTCGCGGTCGACTTGGACGTCGCGGTTCCGTCCTTGTAGCCCGAGGCGTGCGCGGTCACCTTGACGGAGAACTTGTGTCCCGCGTCGGACGTGCCGAGCTTGTACGTCGCACCGGTGGCCTTCCCGACGACCTTGCCGTCGCGGAGCCACTGGTACTTGTACGTCGCCTTCGTCGTGCTCCACTTGCCGTGGTTGGCCGACAGCTTCGAGCCGACCTTCGCCGTCCCGCTGACCGTCACCTTGCTGCCCGCGGCGAGCGCGAGCGTGGGCGGGGTCACCGAGATGGTCGACGTGCCGGCCTGCTTGCCCGACGCGTTGCCGAGGTGCAGGAGCAGCACGGTGGCCTTCGTGACACCCGACGCTCGGGTGACCCGGAGGGCGCCGGAGTCGGCGAACAGGACGCCGGTGCTGCGGCCCTGCGCGAAGGACAGTGCCGGCTTCGACGGGTCGAACGAGGCGCTCTTCGTCTCGTCCACCACGGAGGAACCCGTGGTCGCGGCACCCGGGGCGTACGCCGACTCGGTCAGGACCGAGTAGGTGAACTTGCCCTTCGCGCCGATCAGCGCACCCGTGGTCGTGAGCACCTTCACCGAGCTGTCGAAGGTGTTGACGTCCTGGCCGGGTGCCCCGCCGTTCAGCGGCTGGACGTCGACGACCGGGTCGACGTCCGGGTCGTCCGACGCGGCCTTGGCCAGGTCGATCGTCGTCGCGAACGTCGCGTCCACCGCGGCGGACTTGGCGTTGTAGACCAGGTAGTCGGGCTCGCCGTCACGGTTCGTGTCGATGAGCACCTCGACGTTGGTCACGGCGCCGGGGTTGGCGTCGGGACCGGCCGTCTGGATGCCGAACGCGATCGTGTCCGAGGCCTTGTCGTAGCTCGCGCCGTAGGAGCGGATGTCCGCTGCCTGCAGCGAGCGCTTCGCCGAGCCCGCCGGGAACGACTCGACCGGGTCGGTCCCGCCGAGCACGAACGGTGCGACGGCGGCGTGGTAGCCGCTCGTCAGGCCGCCCTGGTCGACGGTGCGCCCCTTGAGCGTCAGGTCGGCCGACTTGCCCGGGCCGGTGAAGGCGACGGTGGAGCGACCCTGCACGGAGCTGACGGGCTTCGGTGCGAGGTACGCACCGACGCGCAGCGGCACCGCGGTCGTGTCGGTCGGCGTGAACGCCACGATGCCCGAGGCGGCGCTGACGAACTCGCGCTGGTAGCCCTGCTGCACCGACTCCTGGGTGGGGTCGATGACGCGGCGGAGCTTCGTCGGGTCGGCGATCGAGAAGGTGAGCTTCACCGTCGCGGTGCGGTTCGCCGGGACGGTGACCCGCTTCGTGTTGAGCGCGAACGTCACGCCGGGCTGCGACACCTGCGGCTGGTAGGCCACGTCGTAGGTGTGCGCGACGCCGTCGGTGTTCGCGATCTGCAGGGTGCGGCTCTCGGTCGTCGCGCTCGAGACCTCGACGACACCGAACGAGGCGGTGACGAGCAGGTCGTTCTCGACGCTCCGGACGGTGGTGCCGGCGGTCACGGCCTGCAGGGCGTCGACGCGACCGGTGCCCTGCCGGAGCAGGGTCGCCGATCGCGAGCCGTCCTTGACGTCGTGCGTCGCCGTGTTCATGAGCGCCGCCTTGACCTGCGGGGCGCTCCACTCCGGGTGGGACTGGAACGTCAGCGCCGCGATGCCCGCGACGTCCGGCGTGGCCATCGAGGTGCCGCTCATCGACATGCGGCCGTCACCGGTGCCGTTGGCCGCCGAGATCACGTTGACCCCGGGGCCGGCGATGTCCGGCTTGACGATGTCGTTGAACGACCCGTGCACGCCCCGGCTGGTGAACGCGGCGAGCGTGTTCACGGCCTCCGGGTCGGTGGCGAGTTCGAAGCCCTTGAGCTCGTCCGCGAAGCGCACGTGCAGGGTCCCCGCCTTGGCAGCTGCCTGGAGGCTCGTGGCGGCGTCCAGCGTCAGCTCGGCTCCGGGGATGGTCGCGTTTCCGGCGATGCCCGAGTCGAAGGTGTTGATCGTGCCCGCGAGCAGGACGCCGATGCCGCCGGCGGCCTGGACGTTGTTGAAGCGCACGCCGGAGCCGCACTCGAGTGCGCCGTCCGTCCACTTCAGCCAGACGACCTTGCCCGCGATCTTCGCGGCGTCGGCGGCGCTGAACGCGGCGCAGCCGTCGATGTTCGTGGTCGGGACGACGACGTCACCCTCGACCGGCAGCGTGCCCGTGAAGTTCTGCGAGTACTGCGACCGGTAGGTCTTCGCGACGTTCGCGGGGGCCGTGGCCTGCACGCCGTCGTAGAGCGACTGACCGGTGGCGCTCGCGGCGACGGTGAGCGCACCCTCAGCGTTGCCCGGCGAGCCACCGATGTCGGTGAAGTCGTCGGCGTTGCCCGAGGCGATCACGGGCAGGACCCCGCGTGCGGTCAGCGCGTCGATCTTGGCGTTGTCGGGGTCGTCCGGTGCGCCGTAGTCGGAGCCGAGCGACAGGTTCAGGACGTTGATGTCCTTGCCCTCGGTGAGCGCCTGGCCCACCCAGTCGAGCGCGGCGCCCGTGACGTCGGTCGAACCGCCGCCGTCACCGAACACCTTGAGGGCGTAGAGGCCGGCCTCGGGCGCGGTGCCCGGACCGATCCACATGTCCTGCACCTGCTGCGTGGTGAGCTTCGTGTAGTCGCCGTCGAACTGCTGCTTGTCGGCGGTCAGGCCGTAGCCCGCGATCGAGCCGGACACGTGCGTGCCGTGGTCGCCGCCCTTGCCGTCGATGGGGTTGTCGTCCGGAGCCGGCACCGGGTCGTAGGCCGGGTCGGTCGGGTCGGCGTTGTAGGTCGCGCCGGCGAAGTCGTACCCGCCGAGGAACTTCGACGCGTCGTACAGGCTGGGGTCCGGGGCGCCGGAGCTCGCGTTCGCCAGGGCCTGCTGGTAGGCCGCGGTGGTGCCGGGGCCGCCGAAGTCGGCCTGCGTGTAGTCGAGGCCGGTGTCGAGGACGGCGACGTTGACGTCCTTGCCGGTGTGGCCGGTCTGCTGCCAGGCGTTGAGCGAGCGCGTGTAGACGTCGCTCGCGGCGTTCTTCGGCGAGACGCCGTCGGCGCCCGGCTTCACGAGGCTCGGGTCCACACCGGACGGTGCGGCGCTCGCGTCGGCGTTGACCGTCGGCTCGACGATCTTCTTCGGCGTGAGCGGGATGATGCTCTCGACGTCGGAACGCTTCGCGATGTCCTGCAGCGCGGAGACGTCGGCGACGACCGCGACACCGGGGACGGTGTACTCGGTCGAGTAGAGCTCGGTGGAGTCGGCGTCGGAGCGCTTCACGGCGGCGCGGACGGCCGCGGTCGTCGACTCGATCGCCTTGACGCGGCTCTTCGCTGCCGAGGACTGCGTCTTGGACTTGGTCAGGTCACCGCCCTTCGCGTTCGCGTCCACCTCGAGGGCACCCTGGCCGGTCGTGCGCACGAAGGCGGCGACGGTCTTGGTGGGCTTGGCGTCGCGCAGTGGTGCGGAGAGCTTCAGGTCGGCCACCGACACCCCGGCCGGAGCTGCGGAGGCCGCGCCCCCGACTGCGAGGCCGCCGCACGTCAGGGCCACGGCGGCGATGCCGGCGGTCAGGACGCGTGCGATGCGATGGGAGTTCGGGGTCGGGTTCGGGTCGTGGTTCGGTGTTGCACGGTTCAAAGAGGGCACTCCAGGCTCAGTCCGTGGTTCGCATGAGATTGCTGTGAAGTTATGCGCTTACATTCAGAAAGGGCAGTCCGCACTTTGGGGGACACCCCCGTTCGAGGGCCGGTCTTCCTGTTAAGTTGCACACACGTGTGCACGTTATTACGATGAGGTTCGTGACCACTGCTCCCCACCCCGCACGCGCACCCCGCCGCGACGCGACCGAGAACCGGGCAGCCCTCCTCGACGCAGCACGGACCTGCCTGCAGCGCGATCCGGACGCCTCCATCGAGACGATCGCCGCGGCCGCCGGACTCTCGCGCCGCGCGGTGTACGGACATTTCCCGTCACGTGACGACCTCGTGCGCGAGGTCGTGACCTCCGGCGCCGCTCGCATCGCCGCGGCCATGCCGACCACCTCGGACCTGCAGGAGCTGCCGCCGGCCGCCCGGCTCGCCGCGATCGCCGTGACCCTCTGGACCGAGGTCTCGCACGTCCGGTCCATGGCCCGGGTCGCCGTGCGCAGCCCGTTCGCCGAGCCCGTCGCCGAGGTGTTCGCACCCCTGCGCGCCCAGGTCCGTCAGGCGTGCGCCCTCGGGATCGCCGAGGGCGCCATGCGCGACGACGTCGACCCGGCCACCCTCGGGCGTCTGGTCGAGGGTGCGTGCATCGCCGTCCTCGACGAGGCGACCCGGTCGGGCACCCCGGACGAGGCCGGACGGCGCATGGTGGTGCTGTCGGCGCTCGGCATGGCCGGCATCGACTGGCGCACCGCACTGCTGTCCGAACCCGCGGCCGCGGCCACCGGCTCCGCTGTCTCCCCCGTGAAGGACCCCGCATGACGCTCGAACTGGACCACGTCGGCATCGGCGAGGAGCCCGGCGCGGCACTGCCCGTCGTCTCCGCCGTCGCCGCGCCCGGACACCCCGGGGTCGTCGCCGTCGAGACCGAGCAGGCCCCCGTGCTCGCCTCGCTCGTCGCCGGCGGCCGGATGCAGCCCGACACCGGGCGGCTGCTGCTCGACGGGCACGAGGACGCCGCCGCCGTGCGCCGCGCCTTCGCCCTCGTCGACACCCCGGGCGTCGCCGAGCCCTTCCCCGTGATGACCGTCAAGCAGATCGTGCGCGAGGAGCTCGCGTTCGCCGCCCAGCGCCCCTCGCGCGACCACGTCGACACCGTGCTCGAGGAGCTCGGCCTGGGGCACTACGCGGACACCCCGGTCCAGCGGGTGCCGACCGCCGTGCGCGTCCGACTGCTCGTCGAGCTCGCCCTGCTCCGCGACGGCGTGACCGGCCTCGTCGTCACCTCGCCCGAGCGGCACGGCGGCGCCGTCGAGGAGTGGTTCGCGGTCCTCCGCGACGTCGCTCGACGCGGCGTGACCATCGTGCTGGTCACCTCGAAGGCCGCAGCCGCGACCGTCGAGACGCTGCTCGACACGACCGAAACCGTCCAGACGCACGACGACGCCGCGACGCACGTCGCGCTCCAGACCGAGGGTCCCGACGACGCGGCCCTGTCCGGCGGAACCGAGCCGGGCCTCCCGTCCGGCCCTTCCGTCACCGCAGAATCCGCAACCGTCCCGACGGAGGCAACCCCGTGACCACCACCTCGCTCGTCCGCGCCGAACTGGCGCGACTCACCGCGACCCCGCTCGCACGACTGGCGTTCATCGCCCTGATGATCGTGCCGCTGCTGTACGGCGGCGCGTACCTGTGGGCGAACCGCGACCCGTACGCCAAGCTCGACCAGATCCCGGCGGCGATCGTCAACCTCGACGCCGGGGCCACCCTCGACGGCGACCAGGTCGACTACGGCACCGACGTCACCAAGGAGGCGATCGACGGCGCCGACTTCAAGTGGACGAAGACGACCGCCGCCGACGCCCGCTCCGGCGTGCGGAACGGCACCTACGACTTCGTCGTCACGATCCCGCACGACTTCTCCGAGCACCTGGTGTCCGCGCAGTCCGACGACCCGACGCAGGCGAAGCTCGTCATGACGACGGCCGACACGAACTCGTACCTGGCCTCGACCATCGCCGAGCAGGCCGGCAAGACCATGCGCACCGCCGTCGCCGAGCGCGTCGGCAAGCAGGCGGCGAAGACCCTGCTCGTCGGTCTCGCCGACGTCCGCGACAGCCTCGGCGACGCCGTGGACGGTGCCGACCAGCTCGCCTCCGGCACCGCGAAGGCGGACTCGGGGGCTCGCAAGCTGGCGGACGGCACCGGCAAGCTGTCGTCCGGCGCAGCGGAGCTCGCGTCCGGCACGGCGTCGTTGCCGTCCCAGACCCAGCAGCTGGACAGCGGGGCGCAGCAGGTTGCGTCGGGTGCTTCCACGCTCGCCTCGGGCCTGGCGAGTGCGCAGCAGCAGACGGCGGCGCTGCCGTCGCAGACGCAGCAGTTGAACAGTGGGGCGCAGCAGCTGCAGACCGGGCTGCACCAGCTCCGCGACCAGACGGCTTCGCTTCCCTCCGACTCTGCGCGCCTGTCCAGTGGTGCGTCGCAGGTCGCCACCGGGAACGCCACGCTGGCCGACGAGGCCGCACCGTTCATCGCGGGTGTCCAGCAGCTCTCGGCGCAGTCGCCGGAACTCGTCGCGTCGCTGAAGCCCGTCGTGCAGGCGTCGACGGTGCTCACCGCGGAGCAGAAGACCCAGCTGCTCGACGGGCTCGACGACCTGCAGGCCGGCAGTGCCGATCTCGGCACCGGTGCCGGAGCGCTGTCCGGCAACCTGCAGAAGCTCAAGACCGGCAGCGCGCAGGTGTCCGCCGGAGCGTCGCAGCTCGCCGAGAAGGCTCCGTCGCTGACGAGTGGCATCCAGCAGCTCTCCGACGGCTCCGACACGCTCGCCGCCGGGACGTCGAAGCTGGCCGCCGCGGCGCCGACACTGACCTCGGGCATCTCGTCGGCGGCGGACGGGGCGTCGACGCTCTCGACGGGTGCCGCGAAGGTCGCAGACGGTACGTCTGCGCTCGCGTCCGCCGCACCCACGCTGTCGTCAGGTGCTTCGTCGCTCGCCACGGGCGCAGCGTCCGCCGACAAGGGTGCTTCGTCGCTCGTCTCCGGCTTGGACAAGCTCAAGACCGGGTCGTCGAAGCTCGCCGCGTCGCTCGACGAGGGCCGCACGAAGATCCCCGCGTCGAACGCCTCGGAGCGGGAGTCGCAGGCCTCGGTCATCTCCGACCCGGTGAAGGTCGGGGACGACAACGTCGCCGCGGCGTCGAACTACGGCGCCGGCCTCGCGCCGTTCTTCATCTCGCTCGCAGCCTGGATCGGCATGTACGCGCTGTTCCTCATCCTCAAGCCGATCTCGAAGCGGGCGATCACCGCGGTGCGGAAGCCCCTCGCGGTCGTGTTCGGCGGCTGGCTGACCCCGGCGCTGCTCGGCCTGGTGCAGATGGTCGCGCTGTTCTTCATCGTGCGCTTCGCCCTCGACCTGAACGTGGTGCACGTGGGCGGCACGATCGGGATCATGGTGCTGGCCTCGGCGACCTTCGCGGCGATCATCATGGCACTCAACGTGCTGCTCGGGTCGGTGGGGCAGTTCCTCGGCCTGGTGCTCATGCTCGTGCAGCTCGTCACCGCTGGCGGCACGTTCCCGTGGCAGACGCTGCCCGGACCGTTGGCAGCGCTGCACTTCGCGCTGCCGATGACGTACTCGGTCGACGCGATCCGGCAGACGATGTACGGCGGGAACCTCGGCGCCGCGTGGTCCGACGCGGGCGTGCTGCTCTGCTGGCTGCTCGGGGCGCTGCTCGTGTCCTTCGTGGTCACGGCGCGGCAGACCCGCTCCCGCACGCTGCGCGACCTGCGCCCGAGCCTGATCGGGTAGCGGGGGCGCGGGGGCGCGGCAGCGTCGCGTCGCGGGTCGGGCGTTCGCATGGTGAGCAGAAATGGTCGGGTGGCGTCAGGCCACCCGACCATTTCTGCTCACGAAGTACTGCGCCCGAGGGGCAACGACACCATCTCGCCGCCGAGGAACCGCAGGTCCTCCGGCGGCAGGTCCGCCCGAGCGTCGGGGTCGAGCGCCCGGGACGCGTCGTCGCGCGGGACGAAGCCGATGCGCTCCCCGGCGGTCAGGTCGGCGGGCGAGCCGGTGTTCCGCGACAGCGCCCACACGACGTGGTGCCCCGGTTCGCGCAGGTCGACGGTCGCGAGCACCAGGCGCGCCAGGTCGTCGGACGAGCTCCACATCAGGAGCGCTCGCGACGACGACGGGTGCTCCCCGAACGCCCCGATGCGCGCCGAGACGATCGACATGTCGTACCGGTCGGCGAACAGGCTGCCGAGCAGTTCCATCGCCGCCTTCGTCACGCCGTAGTAGGTGTCCGGCCGCGGCAGTCGGTCGCCCGGCACGCTGCCCGGTTCGTCGAGCGGCTCGGGAACCCGGCCGACCGCGTGGATCGAGCTCGCGAGCAGCACCCGGAGCACACCGTTCGCTGCCGCACGCTCGAGCACGTTCTTCGTGCCGGTCAGGTTCGCCTCGAGCAGGTCGTCCCACGCGGCCTCGGTCGGGATACCGGCCAGGTGCACCACGGTGTCGACCCCGGCGAGCGCGTCGTCCAGCGCAGCGGGGTCGTTCACCGAGCCGGAGACGAACCGCTCCCCGGCGACGACCGGGTCGTCGGGCGTCCGTTCGTCGAGCAGGACGAGGTCGTGTCCGGCCGCCAGGAGCCTGGACCGGAGAGCCGCCCCGATGCGTCCTGCGGCCCCGGTGATGAGCAGCGTCGCCATGCGGCGGACGCTACCCCCGGCGCGCGAGCAGTTCCCTCAGGTGGTCCACGGCGCCCGCCGCGTGCACGCCCAGGTCGGACTTCGTCCACCGCACGACCGCCCAGCCGAGCTGTTCGAGATCGCGGTAGCGCCGCAGATCACGACCCCATTGCTCGGCGTCGGTCCGGTGCTGGTCCCCCTCGTACTCGATGACGATGCGCTGCTCCGGGTACGCCATGTCGACGCGCCCCACGAAGCGCCCGGCCTCGTCGAGCACGTCGACCTGCAGCTCCGGCTCGGGCAATCCGGCGCGCACGATCGTCAGTCGCGCCAGGGTCTCCCGCGGCGAGCCCGCACCGACCCGCACGAGCTCGAGCACCACCCGCAGCTTCCGGACTCCTGCGCGCGCCCCGGCCCGGTCGAGCGCTCCGCGCAGGTCGTCGATCGTCGTGGCACACCGCCGGATCGTGACGATCGCATCGCCCAGTGCAACGAGCTGGTCGATGCTCAGGAGCGCACCGCAGTCGACCCACAGCGCCGCCGGGGTGCTCACGGGCATCCCCCAGCGCTCGGCGACGGCAGCCCGGTCGGCGGTGATGCGGTGTCCGACGACCCCGGTCCGGCGCGGTTGGGCGGCAGGGATGGGACTCGTGATGTGCACCGGCCCTGTGGCACCGACGGGCACCGGCAGCTCCCACAACACAGCTGCCGAGAGGTGGCTGACGAACTGTCCGGGCAGCAGGATCGAGCGGAATGCCCGGATCCGTTCGACGCCGTCGGGTGGGCGTCCCCGCGCCCAGCGGATCGATCGGGTCGGCCGGACCAGGTCTCGCCGTCGGAGTCGTTGGCGGCTGACACCCGCACGGTCGGCGGCCCTGACGTCGAACGATCGGTACCGGAGCCGGGGTGGAAGTGGGCGTGCTCGCATGCCGTCCACACTCGCGCCCCGGCGCAAGGTCCACACGCGCGAACGCACCTTCCGTGCACAACGTGCCCCGGGCCTCCCGTGTGGAGGAGTGACCACGCGCACATCGTGAGCAGAAATGGTCGAGTCAGCACCACGGACCCGACCATTTCTGCTCACGAAGCGCACCGACCACCGCCCCCGCGCACCGCGCCCCACCCCCCACCCCGCGCATGTCACGTCAACCGCTACGATCGACGGACGAACCAACGGAGGTCGAAGCGCATCATGGGAGACGGCAAACCCGCGACCATCTACGACGTCGCCGCGCGCGCCGGGGTCTCGAAGTCCCTCGTCTCCCTGGTGCTGCAGCGCTCCCCCCGGGTGAGTGACCAGCGCCGGGCCGCCGTGCTCACGGCGATCCAGGAGCTCGACTACCGGCCATCCACTGCCGCGGTGTCCCTCGCCGGCACCCGCAGCCGCACCGTCGGCGTGGTCCTCGACGACTTCCGGAACCAGTGGTTCGTCGACCTGCTCACCGGGCTGCGCGAGGCCCTGCAGGACCAGGGCCACCGTCTCGTCGTCGCGGACCGGTTCCTGAACACGGGGCTCGACGCCTCGCCGGTCGAGGGCTTCCTGTCCATGCGCGTCGAGGGCATCGTCATCGCCGGCGAACCCGACACCGACCTGGCGATCCCGGCCTCGATGCCGGTCGTCATCGCCGGCGGGCGCGTGTCGATCCCCCGCGCGGACACCGTGGCGAACGACGACCGGGCCGGCGGCGGGATGGCCGCGGAGCACCTGCTCGCGCTGGGCCACACGCGGCTCGGCTTCGTGGGGGCGAGCTCGGCGGCGTCGAAGGAACGTCGCGCCGGGTTCGAGGCAACCGTCGCGGCCAGTGCGGGTGCAAGTCCCGCCGTCGTGGTCCTGCCCGGCGAACCCACCGAAGAGGCCGGATCCCGCGCCCTCGGCGCCCTGCTCGACGACCACCCCGACGTCACCGCGGTGTTCGCCGCCAACGACGTGATGGCCCTCGGAGCACTGTCCGAACTCGCCGAACGCGGACTCCGGGTCCCCGAGGACGTCTCCGTCATCGGCTACGACGACACCCCCGTCGCCGCCACGCGCTACGTCGGCCTGACGAGCATCGACGATCGCAGCGTCGAGATCGGCCGCGGCGCCGGCGAGCGCCTGCTCGCCCGCATCGCCGACCCGGGGCTGGCCGCCACCGAGTCCCTGGTCGAGCCCCGCCTGGTCGCTCGCCGCACGACCGCCCCGCGCTGACGCGGCTGACGGGAGGCCCGTCCCGCGTCCGTCACGCCCGCCTCGTGAGCAGAAATGGTCGGGTCCAGGGCCCGTACCCGACCATTTCTGCTCACGAAGTCGCGTCGGCAGGCGCCGCGTGCTGCACGATCCAGCTGTGCATGACGATCGCAGCCGCCGCCGAGGCGTTGATGCTCCGCGTCGACCCGAACTGCGTGATCTCCAGGTGCCCGGACGCCCCGGCCACCGCTTCGTCGGTGAGCCCGGGGCCCTCCTGGCCGAACAGGAACACGCACCGCTCCGGGATCGCCGCGGTCTCGATGCGATCGGCGCCAGGGGTGTTGTCGATCGCGATCACCGGGCGCTGCTCCTCGGCCATCGCGGCCAGGAACGCCTGCACGTCGGGGTGGTACCGGACGTGCTGGTACCGGTCGGTCACCATCGCGCCGCGCTTGTTCCAGCGCCGCCGCCCGATGATGTGCACCGTGCCGGCCAGGAACGCGTTGGCGCTCCGCACGATCGACCCGATGTTCAGGTCGTGCTGCCAGTTCTCGATCGCCACGTCGAACGCGTGCCGGCGGGTGTCGAGCTCGGCGACGATGGCGTCCATCGACCAGTACCGGAAGTGGTCGAGCACGTTCCGCGAGTCCCCCGCTGCCAGCAGCTCCGGGTCGAGCCGTGGGTCGTCCGGCCAGGGCTCCGGGTGCGGGCCGACGCCGTTCGTCGTCAGTTCGTGCGTCGGGGCGGGCTCGTCGGTCACGCCTCCAGGGTAGAGCCGCGGCGAACCGGGCCGGTCGGCGCGAGTCCCACGACCGTGTTCCAGCCGAACGCCCGCCGCGTCACGGTGTCACTGCGTACCCGGGCGGAGGAAGTCCTCCGGAACGGCACCGGCGTTGGTCGCCGCGAAGATGCGCTTCCGATCACTCGGACGGGTCGGGTCGAACACGACGACGACGGTCGCTCCGAGCACCGGGCCGGTTCCGTCGCGGAACCCTTCGGTCCGGTCGACCCAGCGCTGTTGTCCCTGGAGGTCCGTGAACGTGAAGGTCCAGCGCAGCAGCGTGAAGGAGGCGTCGTGGGCGGTCGAGCCGCTGACCGCGGTGACGATCCCGTCGACCCGGCGTCCCGCACGCAGCAGCTGTTCGAGCCGACCGCGTCGGCCGCCCTGCCCGCGGCGTGCAACCGTCCCGCCGATCAGGGCGACCAGCGCCAGCGCGGTGACCAGTGCGGGGATCCACCACGCAGCGGCGTACCAGATCCAGCCGCCGATGCCCCAGACTTCGTCGCGGCCGAACGCCGGGTCGACGGTGGTCCCGACGCGGTCGACGGGCGCCCACTGCGTCGCGGTCGTCCACCAGAGCCCGGCTGCGGCGCCGACGAGCCAGATGCTCACCGGTCCCACCCCGACGAACTCCGACGCCCGGCCTGCGAAGCGGTGGTTCCACTTCGAGTACATGCCCAGCGTGACGATCGACCCCGTGACCGCGACGGGCATCGCCCACCACGGGTACTCCGGGTCCGGCGTGTCCGAGAACACGCTGTTGACGGTCATGTCCCGGATGGTGCCGAGGACGGACCCGAGCGCGTACCCGGCGACGACGCCGACGGCGAGCAGGAGCGCCGCCCACACGATCGTCAGGACGAGTGCACGGGCGCTGCCCTGCTGCGCGGCGGCCTTCGCACGGAGGGCGGCGGCCGGATCGGTGGTGCTCATGATCGACGTGCGTGGTCGGTCAGTACGAGTACGTCGGATCGGGGGCGTTCGCCGCGAGGACCGCGATCGTCACGAACAGCCCGATGTACAGCAGCGTGACCACCCCACCGACGATGACCGCGGCGAGCGCGAGGCCGCGGCCCCCTCGGATCGTCTGCGCGCCTGCGACATCGCGACGAGACCGAGGATGAACCCGATCAGCGGTGCGACGAACGCCGCGACGAGCGAGATGATCGCGAGGGTGTTCGTGCGGTGCGGGACGGAACCGTAGGGCTGCGGAACGGAAGACTGTGGGGATTGGTACTGAGTGGACATCGTGAAAGACGGTATCTCACATCTTTTTTTGTTGGGAAGCGTACCGAAATTCAGCGGACGCGCGATTCGATCCCGGCGACGAGGACGTCGAGCCCGAGCGCGAAGCGTGCGTCGTACGAGTGCTCCCCCAGGAGCTCTCCGACGAGCGCGTGCCGCTCGGGGCGTCCGGCCTCGGCGTCGCCCCGCCCGATCTCCACCGAGGTGTGCCCGACCACGAAGTCGTACACGACGAAGAACGCGTACATCGCCTCGGCATCGGCCAGCCCGGCGGAGCGGAGCGCCCCGACGACCTTCGCCACGACGGCGTCGGACTCGGTGGACACCAGGGCCCCGCGCCGGCTGTGCGACTCGAGCACCAGGGGGTGGGTGCGCATCAGGTCGCGGAACGTCGTGGCGAAGGTGCGCACCACGGCGTGCCACTCGTCCGGCCAGACGAAGGTGGCGGTGAACTCGTCGACCGTGCGACGGACGAGTTCACCGTGCAGGTCGTCGAGGCCGCCGATGGTCCGGTGCACGGTCATCGGCGCGACGCCGAGCCGCACCCCGAGCGCACGGAACGACAGGCGGTCGAGGCCGTCCTCGTTCGCGATCGCCGTCGCGGCGTCGATCACCTGCTCGCGGCTCAGGACGTTGGGCCGGCCCCGTCGTCGTCGCGGTGTCGCCTCGACCAGATCGGGAGCCGTTTCCAGGTCCGGCACCGCAGCGGGGCGGGGCGTGGCGGTCGGGGATCCGGGTTCGACGAGCACGGCGGGTTCTCCTTGATTCGGTACGTGTCCCGAAAAGCCTAGGGCAAAGCCGAGTGGCGTTCGGTGACTCGACCATCTCGGGTCCGGAGGCGACGCGCAAGAGCCGATCCGCGCCTCCCGGCCCCTTCGAAGGAACCCGGCCGACGGGCCGGCCCGTCGGCCGTGCGCAGTAGGGTGAGCCCATGGCGACCCGCGACGACGTCGAGTGCTGGCTGACCGACATGGACGGCGTGCTCGTCCACGAGAACCAGGCCCTCCCCGGTGCCCCCGAGCTCATCCAGCAGTGGCTAGACGAGGGCACCGAGTTCCTCGTCCTGACGAACAACTCGATCTTCACGCCGCGTGACCTCAGCGCCCGGCTCCGGAGCTCGGGCCTGCACGTCCCCGAGGAGCGCATCTGGACGAGCGCCCTCGCCACCGCCGACTTCTGCAAGTCCCAGATGCCCGGCGGCTCCGCGTTCGTCATCGGCGAGGCCGGCATGACCACCGCCCTGCACGAAGCCGGGTTCATCATGACCGAGACCGCCCCCGACTACGTCGTCGTCGGCGAGACCCGCAACTACTCGTTCGAGGCGATCACCAAGGCCGTCCGCCTGATCCGCGACGGCGCCCGCTTCATCGTCACCAACCCCGACGCCACCGGCCCGTCGGCCGAGGGCGTCCTGCCCGCCACGGGCGCGATCGCCGCGATGATCGAGAAGGCCACCGGCAAGCAGCCGTACGTGGTCGGTAAGCCGAACCCGATGATGTTCCGCTCGGCGATGAACCGCATCGGCGCGCACTCCGAGAACACCGGCATGATCGGCGACCGGATGGACACCGACGTGCAGGCCGGCATCGAGGCGGGGCTGCACACCGTCCTCGTGATGACGGGCATCAGCGACCAGGCCGAGATCGACCGCTACCCGTTCCGTCCGAGCGAGGTCATCTCCGGCGTGCACGAACTCGTGCGCACCGCCCCCTTCGAGGTCGAGCTGTAGCGATGCGCTGGGACCCGTCGCGGTACGCCGCGTTCGCGGACGACCGCGGGCGTCCGTTCCACGACCTGGTCGCACAGGTCGCGTGGCCAGCGGACGATGGACGGGAGGCCCCGCGTCGCGTCGTCGACCTGGGCTGCGGTCCCGGGTCCCTCACCGCCACGCTGGCAGCGCGGTGGCCTTCGTCGCCGGTGGTCGGGATCGACAGCTCGGCGGAGATGCTCGCGTCGGCTGCGGCCGACCCCGCTCTGGCGGGCCTGCCGAACCTGTCGTTCGAGCTCGGTGCGATCGAGGACTGGACGCCCGGGCCGACCGACGACGTGGTCGTGACGAACGCGGCGCTGCAGTGGGTACGGTCGCACGTGGAGCTGCTGCCGCGGTGGCTCGACGCGATGCCGTCCGGATCGTGGTTCGCGATGCAGGTGCCGGGCAACTTCGGGTCCCCGTCGCACGCCTTGATGCGGTCGATCGGAGCCTCCGGTCCTTGGGCGTCAGCGCTCGACGGCGTGCTGCGCGAGGACCCGGTGCTCGACCCCGCCGGCTACCTCGGCATCATGCTCGACGCCGGGTTCGCGGCCCGCGCCTGGGAGACGACTTACGCGCAGCTGCTGCCGGGAGAGGATCCGGTGCTCGACTGGGTGCGCGGCACCGGGCTGCGACCGGCACTGGCTGCCCTCGACGCCGCCGACCCGAGCGGTGCGCTGACGGCGGAGTACGTCGAGCGGTACCGGGTGGCGCTGCGCGAGGCGTACCCGGCGAGCGCCCACGGCACGGTGTACCCGTTCCGTCGGGTCTTCGCGGTCGGTCGCAAGCCCTGACGGCCCGCGCCACCGGGCGCTGCTGCGCGCGCCCGCGCGCCCGCGCGCCCGGCTCTGGAGCCGGGCCGCTACCGGGCCGGGGTCGGCGCTGCCAGGTCGCCACGGGCCTCCAGGGCGAAGGCCGCCATCGGCGGCACGGAACGCCACCGCTTCGCCAGGCGACGCGGCCGGTCGTCGCGCCACGCGACCATGCCGCCGGCGACGATCCCGAAG
Organism: Curtobacterium sp. PhB146; assembly: GCF_004342995.1. Classification (NCBI taxonomy): domain Bacteria; kingdom Bacillati; phylum Actinomycetota; class Actinomycetes; order Micrococcales; family Microbacteriaceae; genus Curtobacterium; species Curtobacterium sp. PhB146. The sequence continues at coordinate 31,315 of NZ_SMBN01000005.1, forward strand.
CCGAGGACGGCGAACGAGAACAGCCCGATCAGGCCGAGCACCACGACGCGACCCGTGTCCGATGGGTCAGCGGTCGCGGAGTACCCGATCGACCCGAAGTCCCAGAACGCGTGCAGCAGCACCGGGACGAGCAGCGAACCAGTCACCCGTCGTGCGACGTACAGCGTGGAACCGAACGACGCCGCGAACACGACCTGGATCATCGTCGGTCCGATCCCGGCACCGGCGAGCGCGTTGAGCAGGTGCAGCAGCCCGAACAGCACGCACGACAGCGCCCACACCCCGAACTCGGGCACCCGGCGACGGAGGCCGACCAGGAGCATGCCCCGGGCCATCAGCTCCTCGAACACCCCGACGAACAGCACCCCGACGGTGAGCAGCAGGAAGTAGTGCGCGGGCAGCGCCGTCCAGTCGATCAGGGGCAGCCGCACCAGGCACACCACGAGCACCAGCGCCGGGGCGAGCGCGGACCAGCGCAGCGGCGTCCGGGTGCGGTCGACGGTCGCGATCCGCCACCACCCGAGCCCGGTGACGACCACGGCGAGCGCGACGGCGGCGATGCCCTCGGGGATCACCAGGGCGCGGACGACGCTGTCGACCGTCTGGCCGAGCGTCGGGTAGTCGTCGCTCGGCCGTGACCGCCACGCGCTGATCGCCGCGAAGACCACGAGGGGCGCGAGGCCGATGAGCAGCGAGGGCGGGACCGGCCAGCGGCGACGACGGGGTTGGTGCACGTCCCGGTTGTACCAGTGCAGCCGTACGATTGGCGGTATGCGCCTGCCCTCGTTGTCGACCATGGCCGAGGACTACGTCAAGCTCATCTGGAAGGCCGGGGAGCGCGGCGGCGCCGGACTGGCCACGCGGGACATCGCGGCGACGCTGAAGGTGTCGGCCTCGACGGTGTCGGGCAACCTCAAGAAGCTCGACCGCGACGGCCTCATCGAGCACACCCCGTACTACGGCGTCGTGCTCACCCCGCTCGGGCAGCAGGTCGCGGTCGCGATGGTCCGGCGGCACCGGCTGATCGAGTCGTTCCTGGTGTCCCGCCTCGGCTACACGTGGGACGAGGTCCACACCGAGGCCGAGGCGCTCGAGCACGCGGTGTCGGAGCGGTTCCTCGACCGGGTCGACGCCGACCTCGGGCACCCGACCCACGACCCGCACGGCGACCCGATCCCCGCCGCGGACGGCACCGTGCCCGCCACGCTCGGCACGCTGCTCGGTGCGATCGAGCCCGGCGCGTGCGGCACCGTCGACCGGGTGTCCGACGACGATCCCTCGCTGCTGCGGTACTTCGACGAGCTCGGGGTCGGTCTCGGCACACACCTGCGGGTCGAGCGGGTGCGGGACTACGCCGGCGTCATCGCGGTCTCCCGACGCGGGGCCGACGGCGCCGAGGCGCTCGTCGACCTGCCCGCCGCCGCCGCGACCGCGATCTGGCTGGCTCCCGACGCCGACTGAGCGGGCCCGCGCGCGGGTCGGCCGGTCGGGCGGTCGGGACACCCCGCTCACGTCCGCCGAGCGGTCACCATCTGTCGCCCGGCAGCCCCGCAACCGACGGTTCACGACCACTCGGCACCCAGGGCACGGGGCGTCGCGACCGCACCGCGGCCCGCGAACGCGCGTGGTGTCGGACGGGAGGCCCGGTGCGCGGCCGCCACGCGCCTCCCGTCCGTCGCCCCCACTGGTCACGACACCCCGCTCACGTCCGCCGAGCGGTCAGGGACCGCCGCCCGACAGCCCCGCGACCGACGGTTCACGACCACTCGGCGCCCAGGGCACGGGGTTTCGTGACCGCGCGACGCGCCCGCCCCACCACCGCGACGACGACGGTTCTCGACCACTCGACGCGCCCAGCCGGGCGCGCCCACCGGCCCTAGCCCTTCACGGACCGGGTGCGGCCGAGCGCCACCTCGCGCCGAGCCCGTTCGAGGGCGAGCGCGGACGCAGCGTCCGGGTCGTGCAACAGCCGCTCCGTGTCGGCGACGTGGTCCCGCACGGCGTCGGAGCCCCGGGCTGCAGCCGCTGCGAGCACCGGCGCCACCGTCTCCTCGCCCAACCCGACCAGTGCCCGCGACAGGCTGAGCCGCCGTTCGCGCGGACCGACCCCGAGCTGCACCGCCAACGTCCGGGCCAGCTCGCCCCGCTCGTCGTCGGGCACGAGTGCGACGGCGGTCCGCCAGGCGGCGCGGAGCACTTCGTCGTGGTGGTCCGCGAGCAACGGGCGCACCGACGGCCAAGCCGACGGGTCGCCGACCTTCGACAGGGTGTGCAACGCCTGGCTACGGGCCTGCGGCTCGGAACGGGTGAGCGACGGGACCACCCGCGTGACGACGTCGGCCGACGGGTGCCGGGTCAGCGCCCAGGTGAGCATGTCGCGGACGAAGAAGTCCGGCTCGACGGCGCACTGCTCGACGAGCACGTCGAGATCGGCGGCGTCCGGGGTGGTCCCGGCGGCCATCACGGCCTGCAGCCGCACCGAGGAACGGGGGTCGGCGAGGGCATCGGTGAGTGCGGTCATGGGTCCATGCAACCCGCTGCCACCGGGGCCGTGTCAAGCCTCGGGGCATAGCGTCGGCCGAGGAGCGGTTCGCATCGAGGACCGCTCGCCCGACCACGAAAGGACCCCCGTATGCCCCGCATCGGCACCAGCGACCTCCACGTGTTCCCCCTCGCCCTCGGCGGCAACGTCTTCGGGTGGACGGCGGACGAGTCGACCTCACACCAGGTCCTCGACGCCTACACCGCGGCGGGCGGCGACTTCATCGACACCGCCGACGTGTACTCCGCGTGGGCCCCCGGCAACGAGGGCGGCGAGTCCGAGCGGGTGATCGGTTCGTGGCTCGCGGCCTCGGGCAAGCGTGACGACGTCGTCATCGCCACGAAGGGCTCGCAGCACCCGCAGTTCCAGGGCCTCGGCGCGGACACCGTCGCCGCTGCCGCCCGTGCCAGCCTGCAGCGCCTCGGCACCGACCGGATCGACCTGTACTACGCGCACTTCGACGACCAGTCGACCCCGCTCGAGGAGACCGTCCGCGCCTTCGACCAGCTCGTCACGGACGGCATCGTCCGCTACACCGCGATCTCGAACTACTCGAAGGACCGCGCCGAGGAGTGGATCCGCATCGCGACCGAGAACGGCCTCGCGCAGCCGGTCGCGATCCAGCCGCACTACAACCTCGTCACCCGCGAGCCGTACGAGTCCGACGTCGCACCGCTCGCCCACGCGCACGGCCTCGGCGTCGTGCCGTACTTCGCTCTCGCCGCCGGGTTCCTGACCGGCAAGTACCGCTCGAAGGAGGACTTCGCCGGCAAGGACCGCGAGGGGCAGGTCTCGGGCTACTTCAACGACGAGGGACTCGCCGTGGTCGACGCCCTGTCCACCATCGCCGAGGCCCGCGACACCGAGCTCGCGACCGTCGCCCTGGCGTGGCTGCAGGCGCAGCCGGACGTCGTCGCGCCGATCGCCAGCGCCCGCAACACCGAGCAGCTGCCGGCGCTGCTGGCCTCGGCGGAGCTCGAGCTCAGCGCCGACGAGCTGCAGACCCTGTCCGACGTGTCGGCGAAGGTCCCCGCGGCCGCCTGACACGCGCCCGCCTCGACCCCGGCCTGGCTCGCGCGCCACGGATGCGTGTGCATGTTCCGACGATCCACCAGACGATCAACTCGTGGAACGTCGCTCATTGCACACGCATCCGATGCGTGCGCATGTGCCGACAGAACACGCGTCGATCACGTCGTGGATCGTCGGAAGATGCGCCCGCACGCACCCCGTCCAGCCGGCCGCAGCCGCAGCAGCCGCCCTACGCCCCCGGCGCCAACGACGCCGTGAGCTCCTGCCCCGACGACCGGGTCACGAAGCACGAGATGAACCGGTCGCCCTGGTCCCACGTCGCCTGGTCCGGCGCGTACGACCCCTGCACCTGCACGTCCCCGACGGCCGCAGCCGCCGAAGCGTTCAGCGCCGCGTCCGACTGGCACTGGTCGGCCGCCTGCGTCGCGAGGGCTTCGGCCCCCGGGTAGGCGTCCCCGTCGACGGCGATCCGTGCGGTGAGCTGCCCGATGTGCGGCGTCGCGCAGTCGACCACCGTGAAGCTCTGCGCCCAGGCGTTGGTGAACGGCGACAGGCACTCCCCGCCGGCCAGGTCGGTCCAGGCGTGCTCGCCCGGCAGCGCGGGCGTGGTGGCGAACTGGAGCGTCGCAGCCGGAGCAGCGGCCTCGTCCGAGGGAGCGGCAGACGCCGCAGTCGAAGGAGTCGCGGGAGCCGATGACGCTGCCGCCGGGGACTTCGTCGGCGCGATCTCCTGGTCGGAGATGTTGTTGCCGAGGATCCACTTCGACAGCAGGAACACCAGGACGATGAGCACGACGATCAGGGCGATCGAGCCGTAGACGAGCAGCTGCTTGCCGCGCTTGCCCTCGCTCCGCAGGCGCGCAGCGCCCTGGTTGATGAAGTTGTCACGCTCGACCGGCTGGCCCGACGGAGCGGGAGCAGGTGACGACGCACCGGCACCGGCACCGGCACCAGCCGACGGCACCGCGGCCGCCGGCATCATCCGCGTCCCGGTGTCCTCCGGGTCGTACCCCGTGCCACCGAGCTGCCCGACGGCCTCGGTGCCGAACAGGTCCTTGATCGCACTCGTGTCGCTGGTCTCGCGGCCGTCCCACTCGGACTGGTCCAGCTCGTCCGGCGCAGCGGCCGGCAACGCCGTGGGCTGCGCCCCCGTGTCGTCCCGGCGCAGGCCGAGGACGGCGTCCAGGTCCTGGCCCACCGCGGGCGGCAGGTGCGCCGGGTAGGCGGGCGACGCAGCGGGCTCGACGAGGGGCGGCGCAGCGGTCGGTGGCGCGGTCGCGTCGGGTTCGGACCACCAGGGTGTCCCGGCGACCGGCAGTGCGGTGGTCGCGGCGTCCGGGAGGCCCGTGGCCGCGTCCGCCCCGTCACCCTCGGCAGCGGAGCGGGTCGCGTCCGGGGCCTCGGTCGGCTCCGCGGGAGCCACCGGCCCGGAACCGGGAACCGCCGGCGGCACAGCAGCAGGCGGCACGGCAGCCGCCGGCGGCACAGCAGCAGGCGGCACCGCAGCAGCCGCAGCAGCAGTCGGCACCGCCGGGGGCACCGGGAACGTCCGAAGCGCCTGCGGCACCCCGTCGACCGGGGTGTCGACCTCGCCGGAGACGACCTCGTCCTCGGCGTCGGTCTCGTCCGCCAACGACCACGAGCCGCCGCCACCGAACGCCGTCGTGTCGAAGGAGTCGCCGGTCAGGGTCGTCGGGACCTCGCCGGTCTCGTCGTCGCGGATGGCCCAGTCGAACGGCCGGTCCGGTCCGGCGCCCTGCGTGGGCACGGACCCCGTGCCGGCGATCCGGAGCAGGTCGGTGAAGCTCGGCGGCTCCTCGGACGGGGGCAGCACGTTCTCGACGCCGAGCGGCTGGTGCGCCACGGGTCCGGCGGGCGGGACGGGTGCGCCGGAGCCGGTCGCACGACCGAGCCAGTCGACGTCGGCACGGCCCTCGCCGAACGGATCGACGCGGCGACGTTCGTCCTCGATGGCCTGCGACGCCGCGGCGCGCTCGTCGCGGTGGGTCTGCGCGGTCGGGAGCACGATCGACGAGGGGTGCGGCGCAGTGGGGTTCGGCGGCACTACGGCGGCCGGCGGGATGCGGTCGTGCAGGGTGGAGCGCTCGTGCTCGGCGGCGGCGTCCGGGCTCTCGGACGGCGCCGACAGCTGCTCGGGCATCGAGATGGCCTGCGTCGCGCCGTCGTCCAGCACCGGAGCAGCAGGCGCGGTGGGCGCCTCGGGCGCCGACGCCTCGGGGGCCGAGGCCTCAGGGGTCGCAGCCTCGAACGGCTCCGGCAACGGTGCGCCCGTCTCGCGTGCGGTGCGCTCGGCCTCGCGGCGCTCCCGTCGCGAGGGCCAGTCCTCCTCGCCCCGCGGGGCGCCGAAGATGTCCGCGGCGCTGCGGAGACCGTGGAACGGAGCGTCCGGGTCGGACGCGCGCCGGGCCTCCTGGCCGTCCACCCCGTCGGCACCGTCGGCCGCCGCTGCGGGGCCGGCCGTGTCCTCGGGGTCGCGCGCGTCGTCCGGACGCTCCCCGCTCACGCGGTCAGCCCCAGATCAGCCAACCCGATGGCCGCGAAGTAGGGGTACCCGGCTGCCTCGATGGTTTCCTTGGCGCCGGTGTCGCGGTCGACGACGACCGCGACGGCGGCGATGATCGCGCCCTCACGCTCGAGCGCTTCGGCCGCCTTGAGCGGCGAGCCGCCCGTGGTGGAGGTGTCCTCGAGCACGACGACGCGCTTGCCCTTGAGGTCCGGGCCCTCGACCTGCTTGCCGCGGCCGTGGTCCTTGGGCTCCTTGCGGACGACGAAGGCGTCGTAGGTCAGGCCCTGTGCGGCGGCCTGGTGCAGCACGGCGCTGGCGATGGGGTCGGCACCCATGGTGAGTCCGCCGACGGCCGAGACGTCCGGCACCCGCTGCACGAGCTCGGTCATGACCTGCCCGATCAGCGGCGCGACCCGGTGGTCCAGGCTGACCTTCCGCAGGTCGATGTAGTACGTCGCCTTCTTCCCGCTGGTCAGGGTGAAGTCGCCGTGGAACACCGCTTCGGAGGAGATGTACTGGATCAACTGTTCGCGCGCGTCGGTCACAGCGCACAAGGGTAGCCGGTCGGACTCACAGCGCGCTCCCCCGTCCTGTGGGGTCGTCCCGAGCAGCCCTCGGTACGCTCCGGGACATGCCCCGAGCACCGCGTCGCTCCGCCGTGGCGCCGGCTCCGTCCGGCGGCCGTCGGTCCGGCGGTGTGGCCGGGGCGATCGGACGGGAGGCCCTGGGCGCCCTGGTCGCGCTGGCCCTGTCCGTCATCTCCCTCCGCCACGTCGTCGCCACGGAACGGGTCGCCTTGCTCTGGTACGACGGCGACTCGGTGCTGCTGCCCCTGGTGCACCGGTCGATGCAGCTCGGGCAGCCGTTCGAGTGGGCGATGTCCCCGGCGCTGTTCTTCTTCCCCGAGTTGCCGGTCTACCTGCTCTGCGCCGTCGTCACGGGCACCCCGCAGCAGGCGCTGGCGCTGAACGGGGTGCTCGTCCTGCTGGCCGTGTACGCGCTGGTGCGGGCTGCCGCGAACGAGCTCATGCCGTCGGCCGGACGAGCGGCCCGCATCACGGTGTCGGCGGTGAGCGTGGCGTTCGTGACCCTGCTGGTGCTGACGGAGTCGTCCGGCACCGCGACGTCGCTCGAGCTGGCGTCCCTGCTGCTGACGACGACGTACTACTACGGCGTGGTGCTGGCGATGCTCGGCACCGCGGTGCTCGTGCTCCGCGCCGTGCGGGTCGGACGGGCGTCCGTCGTCGTGCTCGTGGTGCTCGGGCTGGTGGCCTTGTGCACGACGGCGTCGAACCCGCTGTACGTGCCGTGGTCCGCCGCACCCGTGGTGGTCACGCTCCTGCTGCTGGCGGCGGTGCGCCGGGTGCCGTGGCGTCCCGCGCTGCTGCTGTCGGGCACCGTGACGGTCGGGTCGCTGCTCGGGTACCTGGTGCGGATCCCGCTGCAGCCCTTCGTGTCGCTCGACCCGTCCACCTACGTCCGGCCGTCGCGCGCGGTGGAGACCCTGCAGTTCTTCGCGGCGCTGACCGACGTGCGAGCCGGCACGGCGGCGGGCGACGCCGGGCTGTTCCTGATGTTCGCCGGGGTGCTCGTCACCGTCGGCGGCACGGTGTGGGCCTGGCGGGTCCGGACCGCGCGCACCGTGCTCGTCGCGACCGCGTTGCCCCTGGTGACCGTGGTCGCGGCGTCGATCGGGGTCGTCCTCGTCGGGTCGGAGACGCCGCGGTACCTCGAGCCCGTCGTCACCGCACCGCTGCTGGCCCTCGTCGCGGTGGCCGAGCTCACCCGCACCGCGGTCCGCCGCACCCGCGTGCACCGGCCGTTCCGCGGGGTCCGCGCCACCGTCGCGATCGCCGCCGTCGCCGTCCTCGCCGCCGGGGTCGCCACCGCACCGAGCACCGCGCACGCCGTCGCCACCGCCCGGTACACGCCGTCGTCCTGCCTGGACCGCTGGGCGGACGGACGATCGGTCACCGGGGTCGGCCAGTTCTGGACGGTGCGGCCACTCGCCACGTACTCCGCGACGAACGTGCAGCTGCTGCAGGTCCGCGACACCTTCGACACGTACCCGTGGCTCGTCGACCTCGGGGCCTACCGTGACGCCGACCCGACGTTCGTGGTGGTCGGGTCGCACGACCTGTGGACCACCGCGGTCGAGGACTCCCTCGGTGCCCCGGCGACGATCACGCACTGCACGGGGTTCGACGTCTACGACTACGCGGGGACCTCCGGCGCGGACGTCCTCCGACGCGACGTGGTCGGCAGTGCCGACGAGATCCGGCAGGAGCGCGGGTTCTAGGAGTTGTCCACAGCGGCGCGTCGGCGTCCGATCTTCTCTGTACGGATGTATAGGCTCGTGGTCGATGTCTCGCCCCACCAGCCACCGCACCCCTCGTGCCTCCGTGCGCCTCCGCCTCGCCGTCACCGGACTGGCACTCGCGGGCCTCGTCGGCACGGTCGTCGTCGATGCACCCACTGCCCAGGCGGTGACCTACCCCACGTGGGACGAGGTCAAGAACGCCCGCGGCAAGGAATCCGCGAAGCAGGGGCAGATCACCGAGATCAAGGGCATCATCAGCGACCTCGACGCCAAGGTCGAAGCCGCCCAGGCGAAGGCACAGGAGCTCGGGCAGGTCTTCTTCGACGCGCAGTCCGACGCGCAGGACGCCGCCGAGAAGGAGCAGAAGCTCCGCGCCGACGCCGACGAACACGCGAAGGTCGCCGACCAGAGCGCCGCGCAGGCCGGCCAGTTCGCCGCGCAGATGGCCCGCTCGGGCGGTGCCGACGTCACGACCTCGGTGCTCACCAAGGGCGAAGACGCGCGCGACCTGCTCTACGACCTCGGCGCGCTGAGCAAGCTGTCCGAACAGGCCGAGCGCGTGCAGGCCGCCGCCAGCGTCGACGCCGGCGTCGCCCGCTCGCTCGAGGCACAGGCGGACCGCGCTTCCGAAGAACTCGACAGCCTCGCCGCGAAGGCTGAAGCCCGCATGCAAGAGGCGCAGGCCGCCTCCGACGCCGTGCAGACCGCGTACGACGAACAGCAGTCGAACAAGGCCCGGCTCGACGCCCAGCTCGCGACCCTGGTCTCCGGCCGTGTCCGGACCGAGGCCGAGTTCGCCAAGGGTGAGCGCGTCCGCAAGGCAGCTGAGGCGAAGGCCGCGCGCGAGGCCGAAGCCCGTGCCGCCCGAGAACTGGCCGCGGCGGCAGCGGCAGCGAACGCCGGCGGCGGATCGTCCGGCGGCGGTGGCGGCTCCGGCAGCAGCGGCTCGGGCAGTGGCGGCTCCGCCGGCTCGGGTGGCGGTCAGGGCTGGGTCCGTCCGGCCAGCGGCTACGTCATCAGCCCGTACGGCTACCGCGTGCACCCGATCTACGGCACCGTCATCAAGCACGACGGCACCGACCTGGCCAGCGGCTGCTCGACACCCATCGTCGCCGCGTCGGCCGGCACCGTCGACTACGTCGGCTGGTACGGCGGCTACGGCAACTACGTCCGCATCAACCACGGCAACGGCGTGCAGACGGCCTACGGTCACATCGTCAACGGCGGCTTCCGGGTCGGCATCGGCCAGCAGGTCTCCGCGGGGCAGCTCATCGCGCTCGTCGGGTCGACCGGCCAGTCGACCGGGTGCCACAGCCACATCGAGGTGCACATCAACGGCGCCACGACCGACCCGGTGCCGTTCATGTCCGCGCGGGGCGTCGCCTTCTAGTCCCCGAGGTCGTCCACGTCGGCGTTCCACAGCGCGCGGTACCAGGCCGTCCGCTCCGGGTCGTCGGGAAGCCCGTACGCCTCGTGGAACAACGGCCCCCACCCGGGCCCGTAGTTCCACCCGAGCGCCATCGTCGCCACCGCCAGGTCCGCCCAGCGGTCCGCGACACCCGTGGCGTCCAGGTCGACGTGCCCGCTCCACCGACCGTCGGCACCGATGAGCGTGTTCGGCGTGCACGGGTCTCCGTGACACACCACGACGCGGTCACCGGGCGGCTCCGGGCCCAGGCGATCCGTGTCGGCACCCGCCGCACGAGCACGGTCGAGCCGCGCCGCCGTCGACCACGCGAAGGGGCAGTCGTCCACCGGCAGGGTGTCGTGGAACGCGCGGAGCCCCTCGCCGACCGCGACCACCGCGGTCCGGGGTTCGTCGTGCCACCGCGGGTCGACGGCACTCCACCCGGGGACGGCACGGGTGTGCAGCCACACGCCGTCGTCGTCCGCACCGTGGTCGAGCACCTCGGGCACCCGCACGTACCGTGACGCCCACTCCAGTCGCGCGGCCTCGTTGCCGATCCACCGGCCGTAGGCGTGCGGCAGGACCTTGACGAACTCGTCGGCGTGCTCGTCCGGTCCGATCCGGAAGGTCGTGCCGCCGATCTCGTTGTGCCAGACCAGGGCGACCTCGCGGCCCCGGGCAGCCTCCACGACCACCAGCGGCACGGGGACGACGGAGTCCGGCCCCGGCAGCCCGCCGATCGACCGCACCACGACGGCCCTAGTGCACGCGGTCCGGACGCGAGGACCCGGCCCCACCGCGCGCGATCTCGAGCAGGACCGGCAGGCGTTCGCCGAGCAGGGCGTCCAGGTCGGCGACGACGGCCTCGACCCGTTCGGTGACCTCACGCGGCGAGGCGCCCCGGCGCGGACGGACCCGCACCCGGATCGCCCGGCCACCACGGACGCGGTACACGTCGACCGCGAGCGAGGCCACCTGCGGCAGCTCCCCGATCGCCGAGGACAGCGCGTGCTGCACGGCCGTGGACTCGACGCGCACCGAGCCGGCGACGCCGTCGGCTGATCCGTCGCTCTCGACGACGGTGCTCTCGCGGCCTCCGCCGAGCGTCGTCAGCACCACGATCGCCAGGATGCCGACGACGACCCCGCCGCCGAGCACCCACGTCCACGACAGCAGGGAGTCATCGCGCGACGTGTCCGTGCCGAGGCCCGCGAGTGCGTCGCCAGCCGTGCGCCACCACGACGCCACGAGCGGCAGGCCCTGGGCCGTCTGCACCAGGATCGCACCGACCCCGGCGACGAACAGGACGAGCCCGACGACGACGAGCGCCGTCCGGCCGAGCCCACGGTTGGTCGCGTTCATCCGTCCACCCGTCCGGTCGGCTGGACGCGGACCCGCGCAGCCAGGGCGGGGAGCGCGTCGATCCCCGCGAACTCGTGCTCGACGGCCTCGATCGCGGCCACGGCGGGCACGTCGACGCCGGCGGCGGGGCGCAGGACCACCTCGACGGTCCGGCGGCCCACGGTGCCGACGGCGGCGTCCGGCCCGAGCCGCGTGACGGATCGGGCTGCACGTGCCGCGGCGGAGGCGAGCACCTCGTCGTCGACCACGACGGCGAGCCGGTCGGATGCCATCGCGTGGCGCGGACGCCGCTGCGGCAGGAGCCCCTGCAGCAGGAACACCAGGCCGACGAGGGCGACGATCGCGGCGATCCCGACGACGAGCGTGGTGTCGAGGCCGTCCGGCGCGGCGAGGGCGGCGTCCACCACGGCGCGCGGGTCGACGCCGAGGACGTTCTGGTCGAGCAGCACGAGGGCACCGGCGAAGACGGCAGCGGCTGCGAGCACGAGGGTGATGAGCATCGCGATGACGACGGCGCCCGACCGGGACACGTGGGTCTCGCGGCGGAGCAGACGGCGGTACGTGGCGGCGTACTCGGTGGACGGTGCGAGGCCGGCTCCGGGAACCGATGCGGTCCGGCCGTCCACGGCGGTCACCGGACCCTCCGCGGGACGTCGACGACCGACGACGCGAACGTCACGGTCACCCGGGACACCTGTCGGCCGGTGATGGTCCGGAGGCGCTCGGCGATCGTGCCGCGGGCCCGGTGCGCGCTCGTGACGACGGGTTCGTCGGGGACCGCGTGGGTCCCCAGCACGGGCAGGGTGAGCGGGGCGGTGATCTCGACCGCCAGCGCGCCGCGACCGTCGTCGGAGACCCGGGCACGGACCTCCCGGAAGGCCACGCGCAGCGCTTCGGCGGCGACCGCCTGGGCGGTGTGCACGAGCGCCGACGTGCCGATGCGGTCGGAGCCGCGGAGCCGGACGCCGCTGTCGCCGACCGTGGCGACGGCGGCGTCGGTCACGACGAGCTCCGGCGTCCGCGCAGTACGTCGACCAGGCGACGCACGTCGACGTCACCGGCGACGATGCGGGCGATCAGCCCGCCGACGGCCATGCAGACGGCGACGACCACGAACGCCCAGAACCCGAGGGTCACCGCGACGATCGCGAGGAGGGCGCCGACGCCCATCCCGACGACGGTGGCGTTCACCGGACCCGGCCCTCGCGGACGTCGCCGTCGAGGTCGTCGGCGGTGCCGTTCAGTGCCGGGATGTTCACGTCGTTGATCGCGATGTTGACCTCGGTGACCTCGAGCCCGACGAGCTCGGTGACGGCGCTCGTGACGGCGGCGCGCACCGCGGTGGCGACGTCCATCATGGGCGTCGGGTAGTCCACGACGATCGTCAGGTCGACGGCGACCTGGGTCTCGCCGACCTCGACACGGACGCCCTGGCCGAGCGCGCTCGAGCCGATCGCGTCGCGGATGGCGCCGAAGGCCCGCGAGGCGTTCCCGCCGAGGGCGTAGACGCCGGGGACGTCGCGCGCGGCGATGCCCGCGACCTTGGCGACGACGGTGTCGTCGATGATCGTCTTGCCCTTGGCCGTGACCTGCGTGGTGGTGGTGCCGGTCGTGGTGCCGGTCGTCACGGTCCCGTCGACGCGGTTCGTCGTCGATGCCATCAGTGCCTCCTGCGCTCGCTTGCTGGACTTCCAGCGAACACCATCGTGCCGCGCTGCGCCCGAGAGCGGCAGGCGGCGCGCTGCACGGCGGGGTCGGTCGTCCCCGGTAGGTTCGATGCCATGCGCGTGGCGACCTGGAACGTGAACTCCGTCCGCACCCGAGTGGGGCGGGTCGTCGACTGGCTGGTGCGCGAGGACGTCGACGTCCTCGGCATGCAGGAGATCAAGTGCAAGCCGGAGCAGTTCCCGGTGCAGGCGTTCGAGGACGCCGGCTACCACGTCGAGGCGCACGGCCTGAACCAGTGGAACGGTGTCGCGTTCGCCAGCCGGCTGCCGATGGCGGACGTGATCCGCGACTTCCCCGGCCAGCCCGGCTTCCTCAAGGGGCACGAGGGGCCGGACCTGCCCGTCGAGGCCCGGGCCATCGGCGTCACCGTCGACGGCGTGCGCCTGTGGAGCCTGTACGTGCCGAACGGGCGCGACGTCGGCGACCCGCACTACACGTACAAGCTCGACTGGCTCGCGCAGCTGGCCGACCGCACCGCCGAGTGGATCGCCGCGTCGCCGGAGACCCCGCTCGCGCTGATGGGCGACTGGAACGTCGCACCGCTCGACACCGACGTGTGGGACGTCCGCGTGTTCGAGGGGCACACCCACGTCAGCGAACCGGAGCGCGCCGCGTTCCGGGCGTTCGAGGCAGCGGGGCTCCTGCAGGACGTCGTGCGGCCGATCGTCCCCGACGGCTACACCTACTGGGACTACAAGCAGCTGCGGTTCCCGCGCAACGAGGGCATGCGCATCGACTTCGTGATGGGCTCCCAGGCCTTCGCCGACGTCGTCACCGATGCCTCGATCCACCGCAACGAGCGGAAGGGCGACGCCCCGAGCGACCACGTCCCCGTGGTGGTCGACCTCGACCTGGACACGTCGCTCGACGACGACCGCCCGATGATCTTCTGAGCGGTCACGCGGCCGTGACGCGTTGTGTTACGCCCGGCGTCCGCCCTCGTTGAGCAGGTGACGGCGCCGACGTAGATTTCCTGCACCGAACCCCTTCGAGAGCAGGTGAAGCCATGTCCCGCACGACGATCCTTCCCATCCAGCGCGTCATGGCGAACGCGGCCCCCGGCGCCTGGCGCGACGGCATCGTCGTCGAGACCCGTCCCGCAGACGCCGTCGTGGTGTTCCTGGACGGCGGCGTGACCCAGCTCCGGGTGGCGGACGCCGACGCCTTCCTGTCGGTCGGCGACCCGATCGCCCACCACCCGGTGGCGGAGATCCTCAGTGCCGGCGGTCGTCAGACCACGGCACGCAGCGCGTAGCCCGTCGGCTCAGGCTGACATCGAGGCGAGCATCGCCTCGCACTTCGCGACCATCTCGTCGCAGGCCATGGCGCAGTAGCGGCACGACTCGTCCATGTCCATGTGCTTCCGGCACTCGGCAGCACACATCGTGCCCATCGTCATGACGGCCATGAGCATCGCCTGCATGCTCGGCAGGTCCATGCCGGCCGGACGCATCATCATCCGCATGCCGGTGTCGGCCATCATCGCCGTGTTGGAGCACATCGCGGCGCACGTGGCCATCTCGCCGCCCATGCGCATGTCGCTCGCGGAGCACATCGTGGCGGCCATCGACGCGGCGTTCATCGCCATCATCGTGTCCTGCATCACGTCCATGTCCATCTCCATGGGCATGTCCGTCATCGACATGTTCTTCATCATCGCCATCGTGTCCATCGGAGGTCTCCGTCCGTCGTGGTCCCGAGGCGGGTCCGCCCCGTGGGTGTCAGCGTACGCGCGCCCCCGATGCGCTTCGTGAGCAGCAATGGTCGGGTCGGTGACCGCGACCCGACCATTTCTGCTCACCATCCGCGGTGCACGCGACCCCACGGCGGACGGGAGGCACGGGGCGGCCCCGCCACGGGCCTCCCGTCCGCCTCGCGGTGCGTCCAGGGCGCGCTACGGGTGCAGCAGCGCGGCGATCGCGACCAGGACGGGGACCGAGCCGATCGTCGAGATGAGCACCACGTCGCGGGCGACCGGGACCGCCGCGTCGTAGCGCTGCGCGTAGTTGAACACGTTCTGCGCCGCCGGCAACGCCGCCAGGGTGGTGAGCACGAACACGTCCTGGTCGCCGAGCCCGAACACGAACCGTGCGAACACGTACGCGACCGCCGGCATCACCACGAGCTTGATCGACGACGCCACGATGACGTCCGTCCGGATCGCCGGGTCCCGCAACGGCGCGGCACCGTGCAGGCTCATCCCGAACGACAGCAGGACGACGGGCACGGCTGCCGCACCGACCAGCGAGAACGGCTCGAGCACCGGGTCGGGCAGCGTGGTGCCGGTCGCCGAGAACACGAGGCCGACCAGCGAGGCGATGATGATCGGGTTCCGGAACGGCCCGGAGATCCGGCGTCCCCAGCCGCCGGCGCCCGAGGTCGCGGCGTCGAGGATCGTCAACGCGACCGGCGCGATGACGATGAGCTGCAACAGGATCACCGGCACCACCGCGGTCGCCTGCCCGAGCACGTACACGGCGACCGGCAGACCGATGTTGTTCGCGTTGACGTAGCTCGCGGCCAGGGCCCCGACCGTCGTGGTGGTGACGGGACGCCGCAGCACGAACCGGAAGACGGCCGCCGCCCCGAGTGCGACGACGGCCGCGCTCAGCAGCGAGACCCAGAGCATCGGGGACAGCAGCGACTCGATGTCGGCCGAGGCGATGGTGTGGAAGAGCAGGCAGGGCATGAGCACGAAGAACGCGAGGCGACTCATCACGAACTGTGCGTGCGGGCCGAGCAGTCCGATGCGCCCGACGACGTACCCACCGGCGATGATCGCGCCGATGATCGCGAAGCCGGTCAACACGCCACCCATCGCGTCCATCCTTGCACCATGTGACGTCGCTCAGGTCGGAAATGCGTTCGCATCGAATACCGTTGCCGGCACCATGACCTCGACGAACGCCGACACCCTCACCCGGTCCACCGACTCCAGCCAGCCCCTCGTACCCCTGCTCGAAGAGCGCTGGAGCCCCCGTTCCTACGACGAGACCGCGACGATCTCGGACGAGCAGTTCGACGCCGTCCTCGAGGCCGCCCGCTGGGCCGCATCGGCCATGAACTTCCAGCCCCGCCGCTTCATCGCGGGCCGTCGTGGCACCGAGACGTTCCGCAAGATCAACGAGAACCTGCTCGGCTTCAACGCCGCCTGGGCCTTCCGTGCCAGCGCCCTCGTCGTCGGCGTGCTCGAGACCGTGACCGAGGACGGCGACGAGCGCCCCTTCGCGCAGTACGACCTCGGCCAGTCGCTCGCCGCCCTGACCGTCCAGGCGCACGCCGAGGGCCTGCACGTGCACCAGATGGCGGGCATCGACGCCGCCGGCCTGCGTGCCGCGTTCGACCTGCCGGAGCGCTTCCTGCCCTTCACCGTGACCGCCATCGGCACCGTCGCGCACCCGTCGCAGCTCGACGAGAAGGCGGCCGAGCGCGAGGTCGCACCGCGCACCCGCCTGCCCCTCGACGAGGTCGTGCTCGTCAAGGAGTAGTCATCGGTACCAGCACGCGGCCGCGTCCCCGCCGGGGCGCGGCCGCTGCCGTACCCGCTGCCGCGTAGAATGTCGTGACATGCAGCCCGAGATGAACTTCTACACCCGCAAGTGGGTCCGCCCCGAGGACCTCAACGCCAACGGCACCCTGTTCGGCGGCAGCCTGCTCCGCTGGATCGACGAAGAGGCCGCGGTCTACGCGATCATCCAGCTCGGCAACGGCAAGGTCGTCACGAAGTACATGTCGGAGATCGAGTTCGTGTCCTCGGCGAAGGAGGGCGACATCGTCGAGATCGGCCTCGTCGCCACCCGCTTCGGCCGCAGCTCGCTCACGATGCGGGCCGAGGCGCGGAACCTCTTCACGCACCGCAGCATCCTCACCATCGACGAGGTCGTGTTCGTGAACCTCGACGACGACGGCAACCCGGCGCCGCACGGCTACACGGACATCACGTACGACCGCGACCGGGTCCCCGCGACGCACCGCGCCTGACCCGCGTGACCGCGCGTGACCCCGCAGACATCGCGCACGTGCCGGGCGCTGTGAGCACCGCACCCGGCACGTGATCGGTGGCCTCTGGCAGGATCGGGGCATGACCACGCCCCGCCTCGTCGCCTTCGACCTGGACGACACCCTCGCCCCGTCGAAGTCCTCCCTCGACCCCCGCATGCTCGAGACCTTCGCGTCCCTGCTCGAGGTCGTGCCGGTCGCGGTCATCTCCGGCGGCAACTTCACGCAGTTCGAGCAGCAACTCGTCACCCCGCTCCGCCACCGCGACGGCCTGACCCTCGACGACCTGCACCTCCTGCCGACGTGCGGCACGCGGTACTACCGCTGGTCCGACGACGACTGGGCCCTGCAGTACGCCGAGGACCTCACCGACGACCAGAAGGCACGCGCCCTCGCAGCGGTCGAGTCCGTCGCGAAGGACGCCGGCTACTGGGAGTCCGAGACCTGGGGTGACATCCTCGAGGACCGCGGGTCGCAGATCACGTTCTCCGCACTCGGCCAGGCCGCTCCGGTCGACGTCAAGAAGCAGTGGGACCCGACCGGCGCGAAGAAGGACGACCTCCGTCGACGGGTGCAGGCGGAGCTCCCCGACCTCGAGGTCCGATCGGGCGGCTCCACCAGCGTCGACATCACCCGCAAGGGCATCGACAAGGCCTACGGCATGCAGCGTCTCGCCGAGATCACCGGCATCGCGCTCGACGACATGCTCTTCGTCGGCGACCGGCTCGATCCCGAGGGCAACGACTACCCGGTGAAGGCCCTCGGTGTGCCGTGCCACGCGGTCGAGGGCTGGGAGGACACCGACGCCTTCCTGACCGAGCTCATCCCGACCCTGCGCTGACCCCGCGGCAGCCGACGGCGCGGCAGCTGACCCCGTGTCAGCCCAGGCTGCGGACGGCCTCGACGAAGGCGCGGATCTTGGCCGGGTCCTTCACGCCGCGCTCCGACTCCACGCCGCTCGACACGTCGACACCGTCGGGGTCGAGCGCCTCGACCGCGGCGACGACGTTGGCGGGGGTCAGGCCGCCCGCGAGGATCCAGGCCTCGTCGATCCCGCCCTCGATCACGGCGGGGTCGATCAGCCGACCGCTGCCCGGCACGGCGGCGTCGAGCAACAGCAGGTCGTGGTCGTACGAGGCGCGCTGCTCGGCGGTCTCACGCAGGTAGTCCTCGGCAGCGAGGGCCCGGATGGTGAAGAAGCCGGCGTCGCGGGCTCGGGCGAAGTCGGTCGCGGCCTCGCCACCGTGCAGCTGCAGGGTGGTGAGCCCGACCTCGGACGCGATGCCGACGATCTCGTCGATCTTCTGGTCGCGGAAGACCCCCACGGCGTCGATGCCGTCCGGCAGCCGTTCGACGAGTTCCTTCGCCAGGTCGGCCGTCACGGTGCGGGGGCTGTTCGCGGCGAAGACGAACCCGACCGCGTCGGCGCCCGCATCGACGGCGGCGTCCACGGTGTCGGGCGTCGACAGGCCGCAGATCTTGATCCAGCGCTGGTCGGTCATGCTGTCCATCCTGCCAGGGACCACGGACGAACGGGACGAGCTCGCGACGTCAGTGCAGCATGCCGGCGACGTAGGCGGAGCCGCACGCGACCAGCACGCCGAACGCCGCGAACGAGCCGACGAGCACGTTCCGCCGACGCCAGCGGCGGACGGCCGAGAAGGTGCCGCGCTTCGCGTGCCGGTGGGCTGCCCGGTGCATCCGGTGGTCGCGCTGGTGCTTGACCCGCTCCGGTCCGAGCGGCACGGGGCCGGTGACCTGCGTGGACCCACCCCGCAGGGCGTTCGCGATCGCGACCGCGGTCGGACGACGTTCCGGGTCACGGGCGGTCATCCGGCTGAGCAGTTCGCGCCACTCCGAGGCGACGTCGTCCGGGATCTCGGGGTCGTGCCGCAGGCGGGCCAGTGCCGCCTCGATCAGGGTGCCGGAGTACTCCTGCTTGCCGGTCAGGGACTCGAGCAGCACCAGTCCGAGCGAGTACACGTCGGTGGCGAAGCTGATCGGCTCACCCGCGACCTGCTCGGGGCTCAGGTACGCCGCCGTGCCGATGATCGTGCCGTCGTTCGTCAGGCGCGAGCCGTCGACGAAGTGCGCGACGCCGAAGTCGGTGAGCTTCACGGTCCGGGCGAAGCCGGACGAGCCCTCGTCGCTGATCAGGATGTTGGCGGGCTTGACGTCCCGGTGCACGATGCCGCGCGAGTGCACGTAGGCCAGGGCGTCGGCGAGCTGGGCGCCGAGGTCGGCCACCTCGTAGTTGTGCAGGGCCCCCTCGGACAGTCGGCGGAGCAGCGTCGTGTCGGCGATGAGCTCCATCACGATGAACCGGTGCGGGCCGTCGGGGAAGTCGTGCGTGCCGGCGTCGTAGAGCGGGATGAGCCCGGGGTGCGACAGCATGCTGAGGAGCCGGATCTCGCGCTCCTGCCGGACGCGGTCGGCCGTCGTCATCTTGTCCGGCGTCGCGAAGAGCTTCACGGCGACGGCGCGGTAGGTGTGCTCGTCGCGGGCTTCGTAGACGGTCCCCATGCCACCCGTGCCGATGAGCTTCACCAGTCGGTACCGGCCCGACAGGACCGTCTCCGTCCGCAAGCCGTCGAGCAGGGTCATGGTGTCCGTCGTTCCGTCGGGAGCCGCAGGTTCCGCGGCTGCTGCCGGCGTGTTGGCTCACGAGAAACGGTACGCGTCCGACTCCCGTTTTGGGCGGGTGTTATGACATCGTGATCGGCGTACTTCCCTGTGTTCATGCGGATGCATCAGGGTACCGTTCGACCTCCGACCAGGGTGAGCGATCACGCAAGGAGGACAGCGATGGCGCTGACGAAGGGTGACGAGGTGCACTGGAACACCTCGCAAGGGAAGACGACCGGGAAACTCGTGCGGAAGCGCACGAGCGACTTCGAGTTCGACGGTCAGACGTTCAAGCCGACCGACGACGATCCGTACTGGATCGTCGAGTCGGAGAAGAGCGGCAAGCAGGCCGCGCACAAGGAGTCGGCGCTGACCAAGGCCTGACGACGACCGGCTCAGTCGCGGGCGGGCTCGGCGCGACGACGACCTCGTGCGCCCCCGCTCGCGGCACCGTCGCCGTTGCCGCCCCCGTCCGCGCGGCGGTCCGCGCGCCACCGTCGGACCCGCCGGACCACGAACGTCACCACGACGACCGCGATCGCGACGTAGAGCACCCGGTCGATCCACTCGGTGTACTGCTCGACGCGGTCGTACTGCGAGCCGAACGCGGCACCGAGCAGCACGAGTGCGCTGTTCCAGATGCCGCTCGCGATGATCGTGAACACCGAGAACGTGCCGAGGTGCATGCGGTCAGCACCGGCGGGCAGCGAGATGAGGCTCCGCACGATCGGGACGAAGCGGCCGAAGAACACCGCGCTCTTGCCGTGCCGATGGAACCACGCGGCGGCCTTGCGGAAGTCGTCCTCGTCGACCAGGGGGAGCTTGCCGAACCACCTCGTGGTGCGCTCGAACCCGATCTTCGCGCCGAGCCAGTAGAGCACCAGCGCCCCGAGGTAGGACCCGAGCGTCGCCAGCACGAGGACGAGCACGAGGTTCATCTGCCCGGCGCCCGCCAGGAACCCGGCCAGCGGCAGGATGAGCTCGGACGGGATCGGCGGGAACACCGTCTCGATGAAGAGCATGAGCGCGACGCCCCACTCCCCCAGGGCGTCGATGATCTGGAGCACGAGGCCGGAGAGTCCGCCCAGGTCCGAGGGAGCGGTGGAGTCGCCGGTGGCGACGGTCATGGCACGGGCGGTCACGGCAGTCGTCATGCCCCCAGCATCCCTGAGCGCCCTGTCAGGACCCGGCGCGGTACCTGAACGTCAGCCGAGTCCCATGTGCGAGGTCCGCACGTGCGTCAACGACCGCGCGAGGGCACCGCGGGCGACGGCGTCACGACCGACCGTCGACGGGACGATCTCGACGGGGTGCCGGAGCTGGGGTGTGACGACCGCGGCGAGCGCCTCGGCGAACACCGGTGCCGCCGGCAGGACCTCGCCCCCGACGACCACGACCTCGGGGTCGATCGTCGTGACGAGCTGCACGACGCCCGGTGCCACGTCGTCCGCGAAGGCGCGGACGACGTGGACCGCCGCCGGATCCGGAACGCCATCGCCGACGTGACCCGGCACTGCGCCCCCGCGCCCGGCCGCGGCAAAGACCGACTCGAGGTCCGTGTCGGACGCGATCCGGGCCTCCAGGCGGGCCGGCGCACCGGGCCACCCGGTCGAGGCCAGGCCGCCCATCTCGCCAGCCGCACCGCGCGCCCCGCGCGCCAACGCCCCGTCGATGACGTAGGCCGCACCGATCTGCCGACCCATCACCAGGTACAGGCCGTCCTGGACGCCCCGGAAGCGCCCCCACATCGCCTCGGCGGTGGCGGCGAGCTTGGCGTCGTTGTCGAAGAACGTCGCGATGCCGGGGAAGAGGTCCTGGATCCGGCCGGGCACGCGGCGCTCGACCCACTCGGGCACCGCAACCGTGTAGTCGATCTCGCCGGCGCGGTCGACGACGGCGGGGACGCCGAACGTGGCGGCGAGGACCGGGGACGCCTCGGAGTCGGCCGTCAGGCGGCGGACGACGTCCTGCACGCTCGTCCAGGCCTGCTCCGCGTCGGCGAGGTCGGTGTAGCGCTCCTCGACCCGGGTGAGGGTGTTCCCGCGCAGGTCGGCGCGGATGCCGACGATGCCGTGCAGTCCGAGGTCGACGCCGAGCACGGAACCGGCGGTGGCGTCCGCGGCGAAGCGCTTGGCCCGGCGGCCGGCCTTGTTCGGGGTGGCGATCGCCTCGGCCTCGGTCACCCAGCCCTCGTCGACCAGGTCCGCCAGCGCCGCCTCGACCGTGGGGCGGGAGAGCCCGACGGTGCGGCTGAGCTCGGTCACGGTGCGCGACGCGTCGTCGCGCAGGAGCTCGTCGAGGATGGCCCGGGAGTTCATGAGTCGGAGCACACCCGGCGTCGTCCCCACGACACTCGGGATCGTTGACACGGTCTCGTCCACGGCCATAGCCTCCACATTACGAAAGATCATTGAGGAATGGTGGACTCCGACATGCTCATCCCACGACCGCGCCGCGCCGTCCCCGGTACCGGCGCCTTCGAGATCACCCCGTCGACCCGCATCGCAGCGGACGCAGCGAGCGGATCGGTCCGACTGTACCTGCAGCAGACGCTGCGGGCGTCGACCGGCCAGCCGGTCCGCGACGCAGCGGAGGACGTGGCCGTCGACGGGGCGGCCTCCGCCGACGGGCCGGTGCGGACGGGCGTCATCTCGCTGCGCGTCACCGACGATCCCTCCCTGCCCGCCGGTCCGCCGTCGCCCGAGGGCGAGCGCGCCGAGTCCTTCCGCCTGACCGTCACACCCGACGGTGTGGACGTCGCGGGCGGCTCGGCCGCCGGCGTGTTCTACGGCGTCCAGGCGCTCCTCCAACTGCTGCCCGCCGACGTGTACCGGAGCGGCCGCGTCGGCACCGGGCCGTGGTCCGTCCCGTCCACCATCGTCGAGGACGCCCCCGCCTTCGCCTGGCGCGGCGTCATGCTCGACGTCGCGCGGCACTTCCGCACCAAGCACGAGGTCATGCGCGTCGTCGACCAGCTCGCGGCGCACCGGATCAACCGGCTGCACTTCCACCTGACGGAGGACCAGGGCTGGCGCATCGAGATCCGGAAGTACCCGCGCCTGACCGAGGTCGGGTCCTGGCGCCGCGAGTCCCAGGTGGGCGCGCACGTCCCCGACGCCGACGGTGTGCTGCACCCCGCAGCGTTCGACGGCCGCCCGCACGGCGGGTACTACACGCAGGACGACATCCGCGAGATCGTCGCCTACGCAGCGGACCGGTTCGTCACCGTCGTCCCCGAGATCGAGACGCCCGGACACGTCCGTGCCGCCTTGGCCGCCTACCCGTCGCTCGGCGTGCACCCCGAGACGCCGGTGGAGGTCTGGACCGAGTGGGGCATCGCCGACGACGTCCTGAACGCCGACGACAGCACCGTCGACTTCTTCAAGGACGTCCTCGACGAGGTCATCGCGCTCTTCCCCTCCCGCTACATCGGCATCGGCGGCGACGAGTGCCCGAAGGTGCAGTGGGTCGAGGACCCCCGCACGCAGGAGCGCATGCGTTCACTCGGGCTCGAGGACGAAGAGCAGCTGCAGGCCTGGATCATCGGGCAGCTCGCGGCACACGTCGCCTCGCACGGGCGGCAGGCGTTCGGCTGGGACGAGATCCTCGAGGGCGGCACGCTCGACCCCTCGGCGACCATCGTGTCGTGGCGCGGTCTGACCGGCGCCCGGACGGCGGCGAAGCGCGGGCACGACGTGATCTCGTCGCCCGACGACCAGGCCTACCTCGACTACCGCCAGAGCGACCTGGCGACCGAACCGATCCCGGTGTCCATCGTGCTGACGGTCGACGACGTCTTCGGGTTCGACCCGGTGCCGTCCGGCCTGACCGAGTCCGAGCGTGCCCACGTCATCGGCGGCCAGGGCAACATGTGGACGGAGCACGTCGACACCGCCCGGAAGCTCGACTACCAGCTGTTCCCGCGGGTGGCCGCCCTGGCCGAGGCGCTCTGGTCGGCGGACGTCACCGGACCGCGCGACGTCGCCGAGTTCCGCGGGCGGTTGGCCGAGCACACCGCGCGGCTCGAGGCGATGGGGATCGAGTACCGGCACGAGGCCGGGCCGTTCCCGTGGGAGCGGCGTCCGGGCGTTCCGGGGCGGCCGCACTCGCGTGAGGACCGTGCCGCCTACATCGACGCGGTCACAGCCAACATCGCCGAGTAGCGGGACGCGCGTGCTCCTCGCGTGGTCACGACACCCCGTTCAGTGCCGGCGCGCGGTCACGTCTCGTCTTTTGGGCGCCACGCCAGCGACGGAACGTGACCGCCCGACGTGCGGCCGGCGGTGCGTCGCGACCACGGACGGACGGGAGGCCCGGCGCCAGCTGGCTCCGGGCCTCCCGTCCGTCACGCGGTGACGTCGACTACACGGCGACGGCCACGCGGTCGTCTGCCGTCTCGGACACGGCGGCGTCCGCCGCCGGGGCCCGACGCACGAACTTCTTCAGCCCGACGAGCACCAGCGCGGACACGATCGTGCCGGCCAGGATCGCGACGATGAACATCGCGACGTCCCCGATGGCGAAGAACACGAAGATCCCACCGTGCGGCGCCCGCGAGGTCACACCGGCAGCCATCGAGATCGCACCCGTGACCGCGGCACCGACCATCGACGCCGGGATGACGCGCAGCGGGTCGGCCGCGGCGAACGGGATCGCTCCCTCGGAGATGAAGGACGCCCCGAGCAGCCAGGCGGCCTTGCCGTTCTCGCGCTCGGGCTTCGTGAAGCCCTTGCGGTACAGGACGGTCGACGCGAGTGCCAGGGCGAGCGGCGGCACCATGCCGGCAGCCATCACGGCGGCCATGATCTCGAACGGCACGACGTTGGTGGCGGTCCCGGCGCCGAGCCCGGCGACGGCGAACGCGTAGGCGACCTTGTTGACCGGGCCGCCGAGGTCGAAGGCCATCATCAGGCCGAGGATGATGCCGAGCAGGATCGCCGAGGCGCCGGACAGCGAGTTGAGGAACTCGGTCAGCTGGGTCATGAGCCAGGCGATCGGTCCACCGAGCACGAGCAGCATGAGGCCGGAGGCGATGATCGAGGCGAACAGCGGGATGATCACGACGGGCATCAGGCCACGCAGCCAGCGCCAGGTCGGGATGCGACCGATCCAGTACGCCGCGGCACCGGCGATGAGGCCACCGATCAGGCCACCGAGGAACCCGGCGTTCATGAAGACGGCGATGGAACCGGCGACGAAGCCGGGCGCGATGCCGGGTCGGTCGGCCATGGCGTAGGCGATGTACCCGGCGAGCGCTGCGACGAGGAAGCCGAGCGACACGGAGCCGATCTGGAACGCGGCGGCACCGAGGTAGTAGCGCAGCCCCTCCGGAGGCAGGTCGACCAGGTTGTAGTGCTGGAGCGCGAAGACCGCGTTGTTCACGCCGTCGTCACCGTGGGTGAGCGCGATGCCGTAGCCGGCGAGCAGGAAGCCGAGCGCGATGAGCAGCCCGCCGCCCGCGACGAACGGGATCATGTAGCTGACGCCGGTGAGCAGCCAGCGCTTGAGCGCCTGGCCGAAGTGCTCGTTCTTGGCGGTGGACGCACCGTCGACGGCTGCACCGCCCTGGACGCGTGCGGCGTTCGGGTCGTCCGAGGCGCGGATGGCCTCGGCGATCATCTTGTCGGGCTCGTCGACGCCGCGCTTGACGGGTCCGGAGACGAGCGGCTTGCCGGCGAAGCGACCGCGGTCGCGGACGTCGACGTCGACCGCGAACACGACGGCGTCGGCGCGGGCGATGAGGGCCGGGTCGAGGGGCTCGACCTGCGAGGACCCCTGGGTCTCGACGTGCATCTCGGCACCGGCGCGCTGCGCCGCGGCGACGAGGGCGTCGGCCGCCATGTAGGTGTGCGCGATGCCGGTCGGGCAGGCGGTGACGCCGACGAAGACCTTGCGGCCCGGCGCGGGTGCGGCGGTCGGACTGGAGGCGCTGCTCGCCTTCCCGACGCCGGCTTCGGACACCTCGCCGCTCACCTCGCGGTCGACGAGCTGGACGATCTCGTCCGGGGTGGCTGCGGCGCGCAGGGCGGCGGTGAAGTCGTCGCGGATGAGCGCACGGGCCAGGGTCGAGAGGACCGTCAGGTGGTCCTTGTCGGCCCCTTCGGGCACGGCGATCATGAACACGATGTCGGCGTCGCCGTCCGGGGCGCCGAACGACACCTTCCGGGCGAGACGCGCGAACGCCAGGGTCGGCTCGGACACCGATGCCGAACGGGCGTGCGGGATCGCGATGCCGCCGGGAACCCCGGTGCCGACGCTGGCCTCGCGCTTGATGGCGTCCTCGGCCAGGACCCGGCCGTCGGCGGCGCGGCCGGTCGCGGCGACGCGGTCGGCGAGGACGCGGATGACGTCGGCCGAGGTGGCACCGAGGTCCTCGTCGAGGCCGACGAGCTGGGCGCTGATGAGGCGCGGACTCGAGTCTGCGGACATGTGCTTGCTCCTTCGCAATGGCGCTGATCGCGCGGGTCGTGCAGGTGTTCGGGGAGTGGGGGTGTTCGAGCTGGGGCGGGGGTCAGGCGGGCTCGGGCGCCGGGTGCGTCGTGAGCACCCGGACCGAGATCGCCGTCGGGTCGGTGTGGTCGAGGGCCGGCACGTCGCTGCCGGGCAGGGCTGCGGCGGCGGCTCCGGTCGCGACGGCCTGGGCGAGGCGCTGCTCGGGGGACGCTCCGGCCACCTCGGCGAGCAGGTAGCCCGCGAGCGAGGAGTCCCCCGCGCCGACGGTGGAGCGGGCGACGATCCGCGGTGCTGCGGCGGCGAAGGCACCCTCGTCCGACACCAGCACGGCGCCGGCGCTGCCGAGGGTCAGCAGGACCGAGCGGACGTTCCGGTCGCGCAACCGCTCGGCAGCGGCCACGGCGGCGTCGAGGTCCTGCTCGTAGGTGTCGGGGTCGCCGCCGACGACCTCGGCGAGCTCTTCGGCGTTCGGCTTGACCAGGTCGATCCGCTCGCCGGACTGCAGCAGTGCGGTGAACGGGACGCCGGACGAGTCGACCGCGATCCGGACGTCCTCACCGTGGCGTGCGCGGACGGCGCGGACGAGCACGGCGAGCGCGTCGTCGGGGAGTCCGGGCGGGAGCGAGCCGGCGAAGACCACCCAGCGGGCGGCGGGTCCGGTGGCGGTCGCCGCGGCCGTGTCGGCGACCAGGTCGGCCAGGTCGTCCAGCCGACCGGCGAGCGAGGGACCGGGCTCGTTGAGTTTCGTGGTGGTGCCGGTCGGCTCGGTCACGGTGACGTTCGAGCGGAGCGGCGCACCGATCGGCAGGGCGGCGGTCGGGATGCCGCGCGTGGCGAGGCCGAGCAGCACGGGGTCGAGCTCGTCGCCGGGCAGCACGGCGATGGTGTCCCCACCGCTCGCGACCACGACGCGGGACACGTTGACGCCCTTGCCGCCGGGCTCCGCGGTGGAGCGGATGGCGCGCTGGACGGCGCCGCGCTGCAGTTCGCCGGAGAGCTCGATGGTGCGGTCGAGGCTCGGGTTCGGCGTGACGGTGACGATGCGGCGGCTCATGCGACGACGACCTCGACGTCGGCGTCGGTCAGGGCGCCGGCGAGGTCGGCCGGCGGCTCCTGGTCGGTGACCACGGTGTCGATCTCGTCGAGCCGGGCGAAGCGCATCAGGGCCTCGACCCCGTGCTTCGCGGCGTCGGCGAGCACGACGGCTCGGCGGGCGGCGAGGACGTAGGCGCCCTTGACCGCGGCCTCGTACTCGTCCGGGGTGCTCAGCCCGAAGCCGGCGGACAGGCCGTTCGTGCCGACGAACGCGATGTCGGGCCGCAGGGCGCTGATCTGCTCGACGGTGGCGGTCCCGACGGCGGCGCTCGTGACCCCGCGCACCCGGCCACCGAGCAGGTGCAGCTCGACGTGCTCGCTGTGCTGCAGGGTCGCGGCGATCGGGACGGAGTTCGTGATGACGGTGAGGGTCGCGCCGGCGGTGGCGGGCTCCCAGCGTGCGAGTTCGGCGGCGACGGCGGCGCAGGTGGTGCCGGCGTCGATCGCGATCGAGCCGGTGAAGGTCGAGGGCACCAGGCGCATCGCGGCTCGGGCGATCTCGGACTTCGCGGAACCGTGCTGCCCTTCGCGCTCGGCGACGGAGAGTTCGACGACGCTCGAGCGGCCGATGGGCACCGCTCCCCCGTGCACGCGGCGCAGGACCCCGGCGGACTCGAGGGTGTCGAGGTCACGGCGCACGGTCTCGGTGGTGACGTCGAAGTGCTCGGCCAGATCGGCGACGGAGACCCGGCCGGCGTCCTGCAGCGCTGCTGCGATCGCGTCGTGCCGCTCGGTTGCGTACATGCCCGAACTCCTTCGTTCCCGTGGGTTTCAGGAACCATAAGCCACAAACCCACACAAACACAACCACCCCGCCTCGCGTCCCTCCCCGCCCCCTCCCCCGAGGTTCCGAAATCTCGGCATCTCGCGGCGCCCACAGCCCGTCCGTGGAACCTCGGCGTCCAGCACGCGGCATGTCGTGGAACCTCGACGGACGGCACACGCACGAACACCCCACACGCACGAACGCCCCACACGCACGAACACCCCGCCGCGTGTGCGACGGGGTGTTCGGTCGAGCGCGTCAGCCCTTGACGGCTCCCGCGGTCATGCCGCTGACCAGGCGACGCTGCACGATGAGGAAGAAGACGACCACGGGGATCGAGAACAGCACGCTCGCCGCCATCAGCCCACCGAAGTCCGTGCCCTTGTTCGTCGAGAAGCCCGCGAGCCAGACCGGCAGCGTGTACATCCCCTGGTCCTTGAGCATCACGTACGCGATCAGGTAGTCGTTCCACGCCGCGATGAACGCGAACACGCTCGTGGCGATGACCCCCGGCATCACGAGCGGGAACAGTACGCTCCACAGGATCCGGAAGGTGCCGGCCCCGTCGACCTTCGCGGCCTCCTCGATCTCGACGGGTACAGCCACGAAGAACCCGCGCATCACCCAGATCGAGAACGGCAGCACGCTCGCGACGTACGCCAAGATCAGCCCGACGTAGCTGTTGAGCAGACCGAGGGTCTGGAACGACAGGAACAGCGGGATGAGCAGCGCGCCCGACGGGATCATCTGCACGAACAGGATGCCGACCAGGATCGCCCGCCGCCCGCGGAACCGGAACCGCGACAGCGCCGCCGACGCCAGGAACCCGACCACGATCGACAGCAGCACGGCGGCCACCACGACGATGGTCGAGTTCCGCAGGTAGACCAGGAAGCCCTCTTGCGTGAGCGCGCGGGTGAAGTTGTCGAGCGTGGGGTGCAGTGGTGCCCAGATCGGGGTCATGGTGGTGACCTCGTCCGCCGGCTTGAAGGCGGTGTTCACCATCCAGTAGATCGGGAACACCCACACCAAGCAGAACACCACCGCGATGGTGTTCGCCACCACGCGCGGCTTCCGCTTCCGCGCCCGCACCGGCGCAGCATTCGAGACGGTCACAGGTCCTCCTCCCCGCTGCGGACGAGCCGGCGGATGTAGTAGCTGGTGAGCGCGCCGAGGATCACGGTCGAGATGACGGCGATCGCGGCGCCCTGGCCGTACGCGTTGGAGACGAACGACTTCACGAACGTCCAGATGCCCAGCGTCAGGGTGGCCTCTTCCGGACCGCCCCTCGTGAGCAACCAGATCTGGTTGAAGACGTTGAAGTCCCAGATCACCGACAGGATCGACACGAGCAGCAGCGTCGGGGCGAGTGCCGGCAGCGTGATCGCGCGGTACATCGTCCACGTCGAGGCACCGTCGAGCGCCCCGGCCTCGTAGTACTCCGGCGCGATCTGCGACTGTGCGGCGTACAGCGTCAGGGCGACGAACGGCACGGCCTGCCAGATCACGAGCGTGAGCACGATCGTGTACGCCTGCCCGGGGTGCGACGCCCAGTTGTCCTGCGTGTGGTCGCCGAACACCCGCAGCTGCGTGATGAGCCAGTTGAGCACCCCGTAGAAGGGCTGGAACAGCCACTGCCACACCAGGCTCGATGCGACGTTCGGCATCGCCCAGGCCAGCACGAGCACGACGCTGACCACGGTGCGCATGGCGACGCCCAACCGGGTGAGCAGCTGCGCGACGCCCATCCCGATGACGATCGTGCCGAGCACCATCGCCCCGGTGACCAGGACGGTGCGCAGGATGACCGGCCAGAACGACGCGTCGGTCAGGACGTTCGTGTAGTTCGAGACCCCGGCGAACCCGGCTTCCCCGGTGAAGATCGCCCGGAGCCCGTAGTCCTGGAACGAGATGACGACGAGCCGGACGAGCGGGTAGACGACGAGCGCGAGCAGCAGGATCGCCGCGGGCGCCAGCAGGACGAGCGGTGCGCGCGACGCCACCGCCGACAGACGACGCGCCCCGCGGCCGGGACGAACCGGCCGCCCGAACCCGGCACCGCCGCTGCCCCCGGTGCCCCCGGCGCCCGCGCCCCTGGTCCCCCCGCCGCCGGCGACCGGCTCGGACTGCTCCGAACCGGTCGCCTGCTCTGCAGTGGAGGTCATCGACTACTGCTGCGCGTTCAGCGCGGTCGTGAGGTGCTTCGAGAAGCCCTCGGCGGCCTGCTCCGGCGACTTCCGCCCGGTGGCGATGTCCGCGAACATCGACTGGAACGACGCGTCGCCCTCGATGGTCGCCCAGCCCGGTGTCGCCGGGGTCGGACGGCTCGTGCCCGCTGCCGCGAAGTACGGCTTGTGCAGGGTGTCGACGTCGTCGGCCACGGCGTCGAGCAGCTCGGTCGAGTTCGGCTCCCAGCCGTCCACGCCGAACACCTGGTCCTGCTGGAACTCCTTCGAGGTCAGGATCTTCAGGTAGTACAGCGCGAGGTCCTGGTTGGCGGCCTTCGCCGGGATCCCGAGGTCGGAGCCACCGAGGAACACCGGCTGCGTCTTGCCGTCCGTCTGCGAGGGCATCGGGAACGTGCCGATCTGGTCGGCGAGCGCCGGCTTCGCGGTGGTGATCGAACCGATCTCCCACGCCGAGCCGAGGAACGCCGAGGTGTTGCCCTGCGCGAAGACGTCGCTCTGCGAGGGCTTGTCGGTGTTGATGTCCTGCGTCGACTTCGCGGAGTAGTCGTTCTGGAACGTCTTCCACGCCGTCAGGCCCTGCACGGCGTCGTCGGAGTCGAGCTTCCCGGTCCACTTGCCGTCCTTGTCGGAGGCGATCTCGCCGCCGGCGTCCCAGACCCACTGCAGCCCGCCGTACCAGTACTGGCCGGGCATGTAGAAGGCGGAGAAGTCGCTCGCCGTGTTGGCGGCCTTGACCTTGTCCAGGTCGGCGGTGAGCTCGTCGTAGGTGGTCGGCACGTCGGTGACGCCGGCGTCCTTCCAGACCTTCTTGTTGTAGACGACGGCACGGTTGCCGGCGAACAGCGGAGCACCGTAGAGCTTGTCGTCCACCGTGGCCGGCCCCTCGAGCCCGGTGAGCCAGGTCTGGCCGTCCTTGAGTTCGTCGCGGTACGGCGTCAGGTCCATGAGACCGCCGGCCGCTGCGTAGACCGGCACCTGGGTGTTGCCGAGGTCGACCACGTCCGGGGCGTCGTCCTGGGCGAGCGCCGTGGTGAGCTTCGTGGTGATCCCGTCCCACTGCTGGGTCTGGATCTTCACCTTCGCCCCGGTGTCCTTCGTGAACTGCTTCTGAGCTGCGTCGAGGACCTTGTCGCTCAGGTCGCCGTTCATCATCCAGACGGTGATGGTCTTGCCCTTGCCATCGGGTGTGCCGATGGCCTTCGTGCCACCGTCGGAAGCTCCGTTGCTTCCGGCGGAGCACCCGGTGAGGGCGAGCGCGGCCGCCAGGCCGAGCGCACCGAGTGCGGCGAAACGCGTGCGTGTCACGTTGACTCCCTTGGTCCGGCCTTTATGAAAGGTCGTTGCGTATTCGCAATAGAAGACCTTCCGAGAGCCCTTGTCAACCGTTGGATCGGTCCCTGTGAGCGGGTTCGATCCGCGTGTTTCCGGGGGATCACGGATGGCGAACAGATCGTCGCCAACGCTTGACGCGACTGGTCATGACCAGGCATGATCTGCGCCACGCGTCGACGGGGTGGACGGAACGACCGGGAGGCCCGGTACCGGTCCCGCAGACCGGCACCGGGCCTCCCGGATCACCACCACGGCCTCAGACGGCCGCCAGGGCGGACGTCGGTGGGATGCGCGCTGCGCGCGCGGCCGGGTACCACCCGGACACTCCGCCGATCACGACGGTCGCGCCGAGCCCGCCGCCGACGGCCCACAGCGGGATCGCCACCGGCCACCCCTGCGCCAGGGCGAAGGCGACCGTCACCCCGACCCCGATCACCACACCGGCCACCCCGCCCAGGAACGACAGCAGCAACGACTCGACCAGGAACTGGTCGCGGATGTTCCGCCGCCGCGCTCCGAGGGCTCTCCGCACCCCGACCTCGGCACGACGTTCCAGCACGGTGATCACCATCGTGTTCGCGACGCCGATGCCGCCGACGAGCAGCGCCACGCCGCCGATGCCGACCAGCAACCCGGTGAACGAGTCGTCGGTGGCGTCCTTCGCGGCGAGCGCGTCGGACGGTCGGGTCACGCCGACGTCCTGCGGGGACCCCGGGCTGATCGCATTCGCCAGGATGTCCCGTGCCGGTGCGACTCGCGACGGGTCGACGCGGGTGTAGACGGCGGTCGGCGCCCCGTCGAACCCGAGCTGCCGGGCGAGGCCGCGGGGGACGAACACCTGGCTGTCCAGGTCGTCGGCGAGCGCGATCGGCTCCAGGATCCCGACCACCTGCACCCACTGCCCGCCGATCCAGACGCGGCTGTCGGCACGGACCCGGTCGATGCCGAGTGCCGACGCGGCGGCCGCACCGAGCACCACCTGCGGCGGAGCCACGACCGAGTCATCGATCCAGCGCCCGGACCCGAGCTCGCCGCCGAGCACGCGCGGCACGTCGCCCCAAGCCGCCATCACGCCGATGCCCTTCGTCTCCGGCGGCGGGATGAACTCGTTGCGGTATACGGCCGCGTCGACCACGGTGCCGACCGCGGCAGCCGACTGCACGTCGTCCTGGCGGAGTGCCGACTCGAGTGCGGTGGACGGCAACGGCGGCACGTCACCGAACCCCTGGGCCTGCGTGGCGGTGAGCACGTTCGTGCCGAGGGCGTCGAGCACCTGGTCGAGCTTCGCCTTGCTCGACGACGAGATCCCGACGACGGCGATCATCGCGGCGATGCCGATCGCGATGCCGAGCGCCGACAGGACGACACGGCCGGGTCTGGTGCGCAGCCCGAACACCCCGAGCCGGAGCAGGTCAGCGGCACCCAACCGTGCTCGCACGCCGGTCACCGGCCGCCACCGATGGCAGCGGCGATGTCCCCAGCCGGCCCGACCGCCGAGTCGTGCTCCACCAGACCGTCACGCATCCGGACCTGCCGCGGCAACGAGGCTGCGAGGCCCAGGTCGTGCGTGATGACGAGGACCGTGGTGCCGGTGGCGTTCAACGCACGCAGGAGCGTCACGATCGCCGCACCGGAGGCGGAGTCCAGCGCGCCGGTCGGCTCGTCGGCGAGCAGGATCGTGGGGTTCCCGACGATCGCGCGGGCGATGGCCACGCGCTGCTTCTCACCCCCGGAGAGCTGGGTCGGGCGGTGGTCGGTGCGGTGCCCGAGGCCGACTCGTTCCAGGGCCTCGTGGGCGCGTCGGCGCCGTTCACGTCGCCCGGTCGCCGAGTACAGGAGCCCGTCGGCGACGTTCTCCGCCGCGGTGGCACCGGCCTGCAGGTGGAACTGCTGGAACACGAAGCCGACGTGCTCAGCTCGCAGCGCGGACAAGGCGTTGTCGGACATGGTCGCGACGTCGTTCCCGGCGATCGACACCGAGCCCTGCGTGGGACGGTCGAGGGTCCCGACGATGTTGAGCATCGTGGACTTGCCGGACCCGGACGGACCGACGACCGCGACGAGCTCCCCGGCGGCGACGTCGAGCGTCACCCCGCGGAGCGCGCCGACGTCGCCGTAGGTCTTCGTGACCTCGCGCAGGGCGAGGACCGGCCCCGTGCCGCTCATCCCGGCACCACCACGCGGTCGCCTTCCGCGACGTTCCCGGTGATCGCGATCCGGCCGTCGGCGATGAACCCGGGGGTCACGGGAACCCGCTTCGTCGTGCCGTCGCGCCGCACCACGTCCACCGCGTACGCGCCGTTCCCCGTCGTCACGAGTGCCGCGACCGGCACGGAGAGGACGTCCTTCTCGGTGGCTCCCGCGGCGTCGATCTGCGCGGACGCCGCAGCGGGCAGCCGTCGCGAGCCGGGGTCGAACGCGACGGACACGTCGACCTTGGACCCGGCGTCGTCTCCCGAGCTCGGTTGGACGTCGGTGACCTCGCCCGTCATCGGTGCCCCGGCGCCGTTGATCCGGACCCGCACCTCCGTGCCGACCGCGAGCCGTTCGGCGTCGCGCTGGGAGACGGTGGCGACGACGATGCGCTTCGTGCTCGTGACGGAGAGCACGTCGCCGCTCCCTCCCTCCGCCGGCTGGCCGAGCTTCCCGTCGACGGTCGCGACACGCACGTCCCCGTCGACGAACGCGATGTCCGCCGAGGTCAGCACGCCGGTGACCTCCTGCCCCCGGTCCTCCTGCCACTGCCGCACGGCGCGCTGCGTCCGCGGGCCGAAGGAGTCGTCCTGCGCGACGTCGTACCCGAGCGCGGCGAGGTTGTCGTTGAGCTGCTGCACATCGGTGCCCGTCAGCCCGCGTTCGAGCGAGCGCCACATCGGCACCGTGCCGTGCATCGCCCGCACCCCGCGCTCGTCGACCGCGTACAGGAACTCGTCGCTCCTGATGACCTGCCCGGGCGCGGGGAGCCAGGTCAGCGTGCCCGAGGCGGCGCCGGGGACCCCGGTGGCCGTGCCGTACCCGAGGGTCCCGGCGAACACCTTCGAGTCCGTCAGGTCGCCCTTCGTGACCGCGGCGGTCGGGTGCTGCTGATTGCCGGAATCGGCTGCTGCCGAGGACGGCGCGGCCTGCAGGTCGATGAACGCCCACGTGCCAGCACCTGCGGCGAGCACCGCGACGAGGCACGCGCTCGTGACGAGCGCTCGACGCCTGGTCAGGACGGTGGTCACGGCTGCACCGTCGTGTTCGAACCGGAGCTGCCGCCCTTGCCCAGGACCTCGTCGAAGCACGTCGACGACGCGTCCTGGAACGCGTCCTGGTCGTCGGGCCGGTACGTGGACATCGCATCGTCACCGTCGGGGTAGTCGGCGAACCCGTTCTCACGGATGCACTCCGCGATCTGCTTCCGCTGTTCCGGCGTCCCGGCGGGCTTCGCCGCCTGGAACCCCTCACCGGCTCCGGCGTCGCCCATGCACTCCTGCAGGTCCGCCTTCCACTGTTCGTCGTCGATGCCGTCGGGAGCCGACAGGGACAGGGTGCTCCCATCCGACGACGGATCCGGCATGTCGTACCCGTGGTCACGCATGCAGGACGCGAGCGAGGCCCCGGCCCCCTTGCCGCCGCCCGAGGCCGTGTCGGTCGAGTCGGTCGACGGCGCTCCGGAACAGCCGGCGAGGAGGCCGGGCAGGAGCACGACGGCTGCGGCGACGGCGACGATGGTGGTGGTGGTGGTGGTGGTGGTGGTGGAGTGTTTCGTGGATGGCTTCATGGGACCAGCACAGCGGACCCGGTGTTTCGTCCCCGGTACGCGTGGGGTCACACCGACGAAACGTCGATGCGCAGGCCGCCCTCACGGCGCGCGGTGACGACGAGTCGCCACCCGTGCGCGTGCACGATGGACGCGACGATCGACAGGCCGAGGCCGCTGTGCCGACCGCCGGATGCGACCTCGGGGCAGCGTCGGAACGGTTCGACGAGCAGTGGCGCGACCTCGTCCGGCACGACCGGCCCGGAGTTCTCCACGACGAGGCCGTCACCGCGCGTGGTGACGCGGACGAAGCCGCCGGCTTCGTTGTACTCGACGGCGTTGCCGACGAGGTTGACGAGCAACTGCCGGACGAGCATCGGCTCACCCGTGATGGTGGGTCTGCCAGGAGGCGCGGCTCGGCCCTCGTGGGTGATGGTCACGCCCGCCTCGTGCGCACTCCCGGCGGCTCCCGCGACGACCTCGTCGGCGATGGCCACGAGGTCGATCGACGTCCCGACGCCTGCGAGCCCTCGATCGGCCTCCGCGAGCACGAGCAAGGACTCGACGAGGTGCTCGGTGCGCCGGTTCTGCTCGAGCAGTTCCTCGCGCACCACTCGGACGTCATCGGCGCCGGCACCGTCGTGCAACCCGATCTGCATCGCGGCACGCTGGACCGCGAGCGGGGTCCGGAGTTCGTGCGACGCCTGCGCGACGAACCGTCGCTGGCTCTCGAACGCGGTCTGCAGCCGGTCGAGCAGGTCGTCGACGGTGCCGGACAACCGTCGGAGTTCGTCGTCCGGGCCCTCGAGTGCGATGCGTTCGTGCAGGTTCGACGCCGTGATCCGGTTCGCCGTCGCGGTGATCCGGTCGATCGGTCGGAGCATGCGCCTGCTCACCAGCCACCCGACGCCACCGGCGACGAGGCCCGCCCCGGCGATGCCGATCGCGGACCACTGCCACTGCTGCACGGCGACGAGCCGGACCACCGCGACCGTGGTGGAGGGTGGTGCGTCGTTCGCTGCCGAGCGCTCGCCGATCGGCACCGGCGAGGCGGTCACGAACGTCTCCGCCGGGGAGGCACCGCGGATCGCCGTCGTGTCGAGACCCGCACCGACCCCGGCCAGGGACATCACGTTCGAGAACACCACCACCCCGGTGGCGAGCGCCATCGCCGCGAGCGCGAACGTCAGCGCCGTGCGGGCCCGGATGCTCCAGGTCCGCCGGACCCGTCTCACAGCGCGTAGCCCTCGCCCGGGACCGTCCGGATCGGATCGGGGCGGCCGAGCTTCTTGCGGAGCTTCGACATCGTCACCCGTACGGCAGCGGTGAACGGGTCGATGTTCATGTCCCAGACCTTCTCGAGCAGTTCCTCGGCGGAGACGATGCGACCGTCGGCTCGCAGGAGCGCCTCGAGCACCCCGAGTTCCTTCGAGGTCAGGTCGAGCGGTCGGCCGTCACGGGTGACCATCCGACGGTTCGTGTCGAGGACGATCCCGACGCGTTCGAGCACGGGCGCGACCGGGGCCACGCTGCGCCGACCGAGCGCGCGCACCCGGGCGACCAGTTCCGGGTACTCGAAGGGCTTCGCGAGGTAGTCGTCCGCGCCGAGTTCGAGCCCGTTGACGCGGTCGGTCAGGGTCGCCGCCGCGGTGAGCATGAGGATGCGGGTCAGGCTGCCGCGCGATGCCAGCCGACGTGCGACCTCGTCGCCGTGCACCCCTGGGACGTCACGGTCGAGCACCACGACGTCGTAGTCGTTCACCGCCAGCAGTTCGTCGGCGTCGTCGCCGCGGTAGGCGACGTCGACGGCCATGTCCTGCCGCGACAGGCCCTTCGCGACGAGGTCGGCGAGGGCTGCTTCGTCATCGACGACCAGGACCCGCACGGCTGGTCACGCGGCGGTGAGGTCGAGTGACACGACCCCCGCCGCCTCGTCGATGTGGACGATGAACTCGAGGCCGCCGCGGGCGGGAAGGCCGGTCAGGGGAACGGTGTCGGTGCTGAGTCGATCCATGGGTCGAGCATTTCACGTACCGCGTTTCGTCCACATAACGTTTCCGTATCAGTGGTCACGCGTCGAACGGCACCTCACCGTGGTCGCTCACGCCAGCGCGCTGGCGGTAGGCCAGGTGTCCGCCGAGGTACCCGCCCACCCCCACGACGCCGAGCGCGGCGAACCCGAGCAGCTTGCCGGCGCCGTGGTTGCCGTTCTTGCGCTGCCACCACGACAGGCCGTACAGCGAGATGCCGACCCAGTTGACGGCCTGGTGCACCCATCCCGTGCGCAGCTGCTCGCGGTCGAGTTCGGACCAGTCCCCGTACCCGGCGAGGCTCGCACTGCCGGAGGACACGAGCCCGACGCCGACGAGGGTCTTCGCGGCCTTCGCGTTGCCCTTCCCGCCGAACACGTCGAGCACGGCGGCCGAGATCCAGGCCCCGAGCGGTACCTGCACCATGAGCGGGTGCAGCGGGTGCCCGAACGGCACACCGTGCAGCAGTTGCCGCAGGGCCTTCGGCCGGGCGAGGGCGTTCACGACCGAACGGTCGATGTCGACGGCCTTGTCGAGCACGCTCGCGTGCTCGACGGTGTCGGTGAGGCGACGGATCGCGCGGATCTCAGGCATGCCCTGCAGCCAACCCGGGAGGCCCGTGCCGGGTCCCAGGAACCGGCACCGGGCCTCCCGTCGGTCACCCCACCCACCGCGGCCGCCGCCTACTCCTCGACGACCTCCGCCAACTGGAACGGCTCGACGGTCAGACCGTCGCCGTCCTCGGCGACGTCCACCCGGACGGTGTCGCCGTCGCGGACGTCACCGGACAGGATCGCGCGCGCCAGCTTGTCGTCGATCTGCCGCTGCATCAGCCGGCGGAGCGGCCGCGCACCGTAGAGCGGGTCGTACCCGCGCTCGGCCAGCCACCCGCGCGCCTCCGGCGTGACCGCGAGTTCGAGCCGGCGGTCGGTCAGGCGACGGGCGAGCCGGTCGACGTACAGCGACACGATCTGGCCGAGGTCGTCGGCCGTCAGGGCCTGGAACACCACGATGTCGTCGAGACGGTTGATGAACTCCGGCCGGAACGCCTGCTGCACGAGCTCGCGCACGGCGTCCTCGCGCTGCTCGTCCGTCAGCGTCAGGTCGGTCATGAACTGCGAGCCGAGGTTCGACGTCAGCACGAGGATCGTGTTCCGGAAGTCGACCGTGCGCCCCTGCCCGTCCGTCAGCCGGCCGTCGTCGAGCACCTGGAGCAGCACGTCGAACACCTCGGGGTGCGCCTTCTCGATCTCGTCGAGCAGGATGACGGAGTACGGGCGACGCCGGACGGCCTCGGTGAGCTGCCCGCCGGACTCGTAGCCGACGTACCCGGGCGGGGCGCCGATCAGCCGCGAGACCGAGTGCTTCTCGCCGTACTCGCTCATGTCGATGCGGACGAGGGCCTTCTCGTCGTCGAACAGGAACTCCGCGAGCGCCTTGGCCAGCTCGGTCTTGCCGACGCCGGTCGGTCCGAGGAACAGGAACGATCCGGTCGGACGGTCCGGGTCGGAGATGCCGGCGCGGGTGCGGCGAACGGCCTCGGACACGGTGTTCACGGCGGTGCGCTGCCCGATGATCCGGCGGCCGAGCTCGTTCTCCAGGTGCAGGAGCTTCTCGGTCTCGCCCTGCAGCAGTCGACCGAGGGGGATGCCCGTCCACTGCGCGATCACGGCGGCGATGTCCTCGTCGGTGACGCTGTCGTTCACCATGCGGTCGGCGGACTCGGCCTGCTCGGCGGCCGCGAGCTCCGCTGCGATCCGGGGCTTCTCGGCGTACTCCAGGCGCGACACCGTCGCGTAGTCGGCTTCGCGCTGGGCACGCTGGCTGCGCATGTTCAGGTCGTCGAGCTGCTGCTTCAGCTCACCGATCCGGTTCAGGCTCGCCCGCTCGGCCTGCCAGCGCTGCTCGAGCTCGCCCAGTCGTTCCTCGCGCGTGCGGAGTTCGTTCCGCAGGGTCTCCAGCCGGGCCTTCGAGGCGTCGTCCTTCTCCTGCTTGAGCGCGAACTCCTCGACACGCAGCCGGTCGACGTTGCGCTTCAGTTCGTCGATCTCGACCGGGCTGGAGTCGATCTCCATGCGGAGCCGGCTGGCGGCCTCGTCGATCAGGTCGATCGCCTTGTCGGGCAGCTGGCGGCCGGAGATGTACCGGTTCGACAGGCTGGCCGCAGCGACGAGCGCCGAGTCGTTGATCGTCACCTTGTGGTGTGCCTCGTAGCGTTCCTTGAGCCCGCGGAGGATCGCCACGGCGTCCTCGACGCTGGGCTCGCCCACGTAGACCTGCTGGAAGCGTCGCTCGAGGGCGGCGTCCTTCTCGATGTACTCGCGGTACTCGTCGAGCGTCGTCGCCCCGATGAGCCGCAGTTCGCCGCGCGCGAGCATCGGCTTGAGCATGTTCGAGGCCGCGACGGACCCTTCGCCGCCGCCGGCGCCCATCAGGGTGTGCAACTCGTCGATGAACGTGATGACCTGGCCGTCGGAGTCGTTGATCTCCTTGAGCACGGCCTTGAGGCGCTCCTCGAACTCGCCGCGGTACTTCGCGCCCGCGATGAGCGAGGAGATGTCGAGCGAGACGAGCCGCTTGTCCTTCAGTGAGTCGGCGACGTCACCGGCGACGATGCGCTGCGCGAGCCCCTCGACGACGGCGGTCTTGCCGACCCCGGGCTCGCCGATGAGCACGGGGTTGTTCTTGGTGCGGCGGGTGAGCACCTGGCTGACGCGTCGGATCTCGGAGTCGCGTCCGATGACCGGGTCGAGCTTGCCGCTGCGAGCGATCGCCGTCAGGTCGACGCCGTACTGCTCGAGGGCGGTCTTCTGTCGCTCTTGCGAGTCAGGAGCACCCTGGAGGTTCGCCATGCGTTCCGTCCTTTCGTTGCGGTGGTGTTGTACTTGAGTCTACTGCACTCAACTTACGTCGGCGCCGGGAGATTCCGGATCCCGACGGCGCTGACGACCGCGCCGGCCAGCAGGAGGACGGCCATCACGACGACCGCCCGGTGCAGGCCGGCGACGCTCATCTCGCCGCCGAGGACCACGCCCGCGAGCGCCACCATCACCAGGCCGGCGATCCGCGCGATCGCGTTGTTCACCGCCGACCCGACGCCGGCCTCGGACTGCGGCACCGACCCGAGCACGGCGCTGGTCAGCGGTGTCACCATGAGCGCGATCCCGAACCCGATGAGCACGAGCCCGGGGAACACCGCGATCCAGTACCCGTCCGGCTGCGCACCGACCAGCAGCATCAGGAGCGCACCGACCGCTGCCACCGCCGGGCCCGCGGCCATGAACCAGCGCGGCCCGAACCGTCCCGCCAGCCCGCCCACGGCCGAGGACACCAGCAGCAGGACCACCGTCGGGGGCAGCGTCGCCAGGCCGGCGAGCCAGGCCGGGAACCCCCAGACCTCCTGCAGGAACAGGGTGACCACGAAGAAGACCATGCTCAGGGCGCCGTAGATCGACAGGGTGGCGAGGTTGCCCACCGCGAAGTTGCGGGCCCGGAACAGCGCGAGCGGCACCAGCGGCGAACCGGTCGTCCGGATCACGTGGAGTTCCCACGGCACGAAGGCCCCGAGTGCCAGGGCACCGAGCACGAGCGCGGTGACCACCACGGGCGCGCCCCACCCGAGCCGCTCCTGCTCGATGAGCCCGAGCACCGCCCCACCGACCCCGACGACCGCCAGCACGGCGCCGACCACGTCGATGCGCGGTCGGATCGCGGGGTGTACGTCACCGGTGATCCGCAGCACGAGCGGGATCGTCACGGCGATCGGGACGGCGGTCAGCACGAAGATCCACCGCCAGCCGATGCTGTCGACCACCATCCCGCCGAACACGGGTCCGAGGATCGTCGACGCGCTCGACCAGGCGGTCCACGTGCCGATCGCCTTCGACTGCGCGGCCCCGCGGAACGCCGCCACGATGAGGGCGAGCGCGCTCGGGGTCACCAGGGCGCCGCCGACACCCTGGAACGCCCGCGAGACGATCAGGAACTCCCCCGTCGGGGCGATCGCACACGCAACCGAGGCGATCCCGAACACGACGAGCCCCCACGTGATGATGCGCACCCGGCCGAACACGTCCGACAGTGATCCGGCGACGAGGATGAGCGAGCCGAGCGTCACCAGGTACGCGTCCACGGTCCACTGCTGCACGACGAGTCCGCCGCCGAGCTCCTGTCGGATCGCGGGGAGCGCCACGTTGACGACGCTCGAGTCGAGCCCGACGACGAACGACGACAGGATCGCCACCACGAGCACGGTGCGCCGGTCGTCCCGGAGCGGCGCGGTCGCGCGGGGTGCGGCAGTGGTCATGTGCTCATCCTGCGCCCCCTCGGACCGCTGCGCGCCCCGCACGACGAAGCCCCCGCGACCGATGTGGTCGCGGGGGCTGCCGACAGGACGGGGCTGGGTGTCCTGAGCTGGTGTTCTAGCGCCGGGAGTCGGTGTTCGGCTGCGCGCTCGGGCCGGGGTTCAGGATCGGACCGGCGGCGGGCTCGGCGGGAGCGTTCGGCACGGTGCTGGTCGGGGCCGCGGTGTTCTGCACCGTGGTGTCGCCTGCCTGAGCCTTCTTCTCGTCGTCGGTCATCTCCTTCTTGAAGATGTTGATCGACTGCCCGAGGCCCTTGGCGAGCGCCGGGAGCTTCGTCGCGCCGAACAGCAGGATGACGATCCCGAGGATGATCAGCAGGTGTACGCCGCCGAGGTTTCCGAGCATCATGACTCCTTGATCTGGAACTGGTCGCCGTTCGCAGGTCTTCTTCGACCCACGCGGCGGAAGTCCGTGTTCTCCCCATCGTAACTCTCCCGCTCCCCGATGCCCAGGCCGAGGACCGGAACGGACACCGTTCGCACAGGGAAGGCGCCGGGCCGATCCGCCGCAGCACCCTCAGTAAGCGCCGCGCGACCGGAGCACCGACGGCACCGTCCGGGCGAGGATCACCAGGTCGTGCAGGAACGACCAGTTCTCGACGTAGTGCAGGTCGAGCCGCACACCCTCGGCCCAGTCCAGATCCGATCGGCCGCTGACCTGCCACAGGCCGGTGATCCCCGGGGTGACCAGGAGTCGGCGGTCGGCGAAGTCCTGGTACAGGGCGACCTCGCGCGGGAGCGCCGGGCGGGGTCCGACCAGGCTCATCGAACCGGTGAGCACGTTCCACAACTGCGGCAGCTCGTCGAGCGACGTCTTCCGCAAGAACGCCCCGACGCGGGTGACGCGGGGGTCGTCCTTCACCTTGAAGAGCGGGCCCGCACCCTCGTTCACTGCCTGGAGTGCGGCCATCCGCGCTTCGGCGTCGACGCACATCGTGCGGAACTTCAGGATCGAGAACTCCGCGCCCCCACGGCCCACACGGGTCTGGCGGAAGAACACCGGACCGCGGTCGTCGAGCCGGATGACGAGCGCGATCACCGCGAGCACGGGCGCAAGCAGCAGGAGACCGAAGCCGGCTCCGACGACGTCGAGCAGACGCTTGCCCGTGCGACGGCGGTAGTCGGGGGTCTCCACGTGCATCAAGGGCAGGCCGTCGACGGGACGCTCGTGCACGCGACCTGCGGCGATGTCCGCGAGGGGCGACGACACGACGAGCTCGACGCCGTGCTCCTCGAGTTGCCACCCGAGGCGGCGCAGTCGCTCGTGCCCGCCGCGTACGGCGCCGGCGACGACGACCGCCGAGACTCCCTCGGAACGAGCCAGCGCGAGGACGTCGTCGATCCCGCTGACCACCGGGACGGACGCCGAACCGAGGTCGATCGTCGCGCCCACCGGCTCGCAGTCGGTCACGACCGCGCGGACCCGGTACCCGGCGCTGGGCGTCGCGGCGATCCGTCGCCCGACGTAGCGGACGTCCTCGGTGTCACCGACGATCAGGACGTCCTGCAACCGTTGCCCGCGAGCACGACTGCGCGCCAGGACGGTGCGGACGGCCTTCCGCCCGACGGCGAGGAAGAGGAGCCCGAGCGGGAAGGCGATGGCCACGTACCCCCTGGCCAGGTCGAGCTGCGCGGCGTACGCCACGACCGCCACCACGGCGACGGCGACCAGACTCGCGGT
Source organism: Curtobacterium sp. PhB146 (assembly GCF_004342995.1). Classification (NCBI taxonomy): domain Bacteria; kingdom Bacillati; phylum Actinomycetota; class Actinomycetes; order Micrococcales; family Microbacteriaceae; genus Curtobacterium; species Curtobacterium sp. PhB146. The sequence goes on from NZ_SMBN01000005.1 coordinate 74,509, forward strand.
GACGAGGCGGCGGTACTCGTCACTGCCGATGCCGGCGATGCGTGGGTCGCGGGTGCGGAACATCGACAGCAGGGCCATCCAGACCAGGATGATCACCGGAGCCGTCGCGAACTCGATCCAGCCGGCCTGGGGTCGCACGGCCGACAGCTCCCAGGGGAAGCGCACGACGTGGGCGACCGCGAACGCCAGGACCAGCAGTCCGACGTCCAGCAGGGCAACGGCGGGGGCGAAGCCTCGGCGACCACCCGCGGGTGCCGACGGCGGCGCGGTGGTCGGTGCGGCGGCGGGGGGAACGGTGATGGCAGCGGTGGGTGGGCGCATCGCGAGCGACATGGTGGGGTCCTCCTGTCGACCGGGCCGACGGGAGGTCGACCGGACGCCGGAGTCGTCGGGTCACGACAGCGAGCGGCGCACCACCAAATATATCACTGTGTCGTTCTGTATATCAATGTTCGAGCGCGCGGTCCAGGCTCCACAGGACGGGTTCGGCACGGAGCGCCGGGATGTCGGCCTCGGTCACGCCGGTGAGCCGGAAGGTCACCCGCTCCCCGGGCAGCAGGGTCATGAACCCACGGTCCACCGCACCGGCCGCGGTCACCCGGTCGGGCTGCACGAGCAGGTCGCGGACGAGCGTCTCGGCTTCGACGGTCAGGTCGAGCCCGCCGTCGACGGGTGTGAACGAGGTGCGGTACCGCGCGGGTTCCCACCGCACGTCGACGTCGGGGCCCGGTGTCCAGACCGCCCGACGCCAGTCCATGTCCGCCACGATGAGCTCCCGCGCGGGGTCGTCGACCACGCCGACGGACTCGGGCAGGGCGACGACGGCGACCCCGGCGGACGACAAGCGCACGGGCAACGACGCCTCGGCCAGGATCGTGCCGGCCGTGGTGACCCGTCGCACGCGCACCACGCTGTCGTGGCCGCCGCGCGTGGACCGGACGGCGACCTCGACGGGCGAGGACCCGAACGCACCGGGCGAGACGCCGAGGGACAGGGTGTCCGCCACGTCGCCCAGATCAGCCGTCTCGCCTGCGGAGGCCGAGTGGCCGGGGTGATCTGGGCCTCCCGTCCGATCCGCACCAGACGCGACCGGTGAGACGGGCGACGACGCCGGCGAAGCAGCCGGCCCGGAGACGGCGGACGGCGCGACCGCCACCCGCGACACGGGACGGATCGTCAGCAGGACGTCGTCGTACAACCGACGCAGCTCGTGCGCGAGCGGCTTCAGCCGCCCCGCCGAGTCGATCGCCGACCACGACGACACCGGCCACAGGTCGTTGAGCTGCCACATCACCACGCCCGTGTTGCGCGGCCAGTGGGTGCGCCAGTGCTCGACGCCCGTCGCGATGGCCCGAGCCTGCTGCAGCTGCGTCAGGTAGTGCCACGCATCGAACGAGAAGGGCTCCGTGCCGAACCGGGGCTCGATGCCGCGGGCCAGCTTGCCCATCCCGTCGGCAGCCTTCTGGTGGTGCACGACCCCGGGTGCGTCCTGCGACAGCACCTCGTCCGCGACCCCGTCCCGCAGCGTCCGCCAGGCGGGCGGCGCCTGCCAGCCGAACTCGGACACGAACCGCGGCACGGATCCGCGGTAGGCGGTGTCGGGCAGGCGGTTCCAGGCGTCCCACGAGTGGTGCGTCTCGTGGTCGACGTCGTTCGCGGGCAGCGACTCGGCGCCCGACCACGGCGAGGCCACGGTGTAGAAGCGCGACGGGTCGACCGCGTCGACGATCGTCGGCAGCAGGTCGAGGTAGTAGTCGAGGCCCCAGCCGCGGTCACCGAGCGAGTCCGCCCAGCCGTCCACGTCGTGCAGCCAGATGTTCTCGTTGTTGCCGTTCCACAGCACCAGCGAGGGGTGCCGCGCGAGGCGGGCGACGTTGTCGCGGGCCTCGGCGATGACCTCGCTGCGGATCGGTTCGACCTCCGGGTACGCCGAGCACGCGAACGGGAAGTCCTGCCAGACGAGCAGGCCGAGCTCGTCGCAGACCTCGTAGAAGTCGCGCGACTCGTACACACCGCCGCCCCACACGCGCACGAGGTTCGTGCCGAGCGAGGCCGCCGCGGTCAGACGGGACTGCAGGCGCGCGCGGTCGACGCGCGAGATGATCACGTCGTCGGGGATCCAGTTCACCCCGCGCACGTCGATCAGCGTCCCGTTGACGTGGATGCCGAAGGGACGACCCATGTCGTCCACCTGCGTGTCGATCCGCGTCGACCGGAAGCCGGTGCGGAACGTGTCGCGGTCGAGCACCTCGCCGTCCACCGTCTGCAGCTCGACGACCACGTCGTACTGCGCCTGCGCGCCGTAGCCGCGGGGCCACCAGCGCAGCGCCTCGGGCACGCGCACGGTGACGACGGTCTCGTCGTCCTTCGGTGTCAGCTGCGCCCGCGACCGCTGCCGCGTCGGCGTGCCGTCCTCCTTCAGGCCGCTCACGGTCACGACGAGCACCAGGTCGTCGTCCTCGCCGTCCTGGTCCAGGTCGTTGAGGCCGGAGCGCTCGACGGTGATGTGGGCGTCGAGCACGCCCTCGCCGGCCTCGACGTCGACGAGCGGGCGGACCTCGCGCAGCCGCGCGGTCGACCACCGCTCGATCGCGACCGGTCGCCAGGGACCGCTCGTGACGGCGGTGAGCCCCCAGTCCCAGCCGAAGTTCGAGGCGTTCTTGCGGATGTACGGGAACGGCTCGTCGTACGGGCCCGGCATGCTGCCGGCCTTCGCGGCGACCCGGCCGGCCTCGCGGTACGGCGACTCGAACAGGATCTCGAGGTCCTTCGTCGTCGCGCCGGACCCGGTCTGCACGCGCGCGTCGAAGCGGTAGCGGCGGTGCATGTTCCGGGTCGTGCCCACGACGACGCCGTCCAGGCTCAGTTCGGACACCGTGTCCAGGCCGTCGCAGACCAGGTCGACACGCTCGTGGCCGCGCGGGTCGACGTCGACCGCGGTCCGGTAGGCCCAGTCGGCCCGGCCGACCCACTTCGCCGCCTGCTCGTTCAGGTGGAAGGTCGGGTCCGGCAGCAGGCCCTCCCGCTCCAGGTCGGTGTGCACCTGCCCCGGCACCGTCGCCGGGATGCTGCGTCCCGCGACGCCGTCCGGCGCGCCGGTTCCTCCGGCCATGGTCACGGTCCAGCCGTCGCGGAGTTCCTCGCGTTCGAGGGTCATGCAGGTCCTTCTCTTCGGCGGACGGGGTGTCCGTCGCCTCGGTCGGGACGCCGGCCGGTGGCCCGCCCCGTGGCCGGTTGGTCGGCCTGGAGGCGCGGCACCGGTTGCCCGGGCGTCGTCACGTCGCGCGCGCGATCGGGTGGCGCTCGCGCGTGGGGGTGCTCGGCGATGCTAGTACGGGATGCTTTCGGCAACCTACGTGGTGACAGCGCGACTTCGTGGTGACAGCGCGGTCTCGCGCGTGCAGGGTGGGGAGGTGATCACCGTTGCACTCGCCAGGACCCTCCGCGACGCCGGCCTGCGCTGGCACCCCGAGACGGGCGACCGCTTCGTCATCGACAAGCCCGAGGTGGACGAGGACGTCTACACCGTGTCCGAGATGACCGTCGAACGACACGACTCCCCCACCGGCACGATCCTCGGCTTCAACGGGACGACCGAGTGGGCGCTCGACTCCGTGACCGCGTCGGAGTCGCTCTGGCTGCCGCGTGAGGACCAGTTGCGCGAGCTCCTCGGTCCGTCGTTCATCGGGTTGACCCGGGTGTCGGTGAACGGCCGGATCGTCTACACGGTCACCGCGACGATCGGCGGTGCTGACCGCAGCTTCGCGTCCGAGGTCCCCGCGATCGCCTACGGCCAGGCGCTGCAGGCGTACATCGCCGCTGCGCTGGAGTGACGGACCGCCCCTGTCCCTGGGCTGGGACAGGGGGCGGTCCGTGTTGGCTGCGCTGTGTCGTGCCGGCGCCGCTGCGCGTCAGACCTGGCGGTCGTCCGGGCGGCGCTGGCGGCGCCAGAGCAGCAGGACCGCTCCGGCGAGCAGGAGCACGATCGTCGCGGGGACGCCCATCGCGAGGACGGTCGATCCGGTGAACGCGAGTTCCACCGGCGCGGCGGAGGGCTTCTCGGCGGCGGGCACGGGCTGCGGCTCGGCGTGCAGCTTCGTGTGCACCTCGAGCGAGAACACCCAGACCGGCTTCGTCGACGCCGCGGCGGTGGTCACGCCGAACGTCGCTGGCGTCGCGGTCTGCCCCGTGCTCGCAGCACCCGGCTCCTCGGTCGTGGCACCGTCGGCGCGCGTGACCTGGCCGGCCACCTGACCGGTGATCGCGGCCTCGCCGGTCGCTGCTTCTTCCTCGGTCACGACGTGCGCGTCGCTCTCGCACGTGGCACGCTGCCCCGGCTCGACCGTGGACTCCTCGCAGGTCACCGCGGGCATGCCCTCGGCCTGCTGCAGGTCGTGCACCGCGAGGTTGCCGGTGTTGAGCACCTCGTAGCGGACAGACACGCGGTCGCCCGGGCGCAGCACGTGGTCATCGGCGACGACCTTCGTGCTGCCGTCGGTTCCGTGCAGCACCGGCTCGGCGGACAGGTCGAGGGCGCTCTTCGCCGTCAGGCCGACCTGGACCTCGTCGCGCGAGGTGACGGAGTCTCCGGCGGGACCGGTCGCGTCGAGCACCGCTGCGACCGTCACTGTGCCGTGGTCGACGTCCGCCTGGGTGAGCACGTACTGCGGGGTCGTGCAGTCGATCGACGCACCCGGTGCGACACCCTCGCCGACGCACTCGACCGGTAGACCGGCGAGTTCGACGACCTCGGCGCGGGTCCCCGTCAGCGTGACGTTCCCCGCGTTGGTGGCGCGGATGCCCACGCTCACGTGGTCACCGGCGCGCGGCGCCTCGTGCTCGGACTCCGCCAGGTGCGCGGTGACCTGGACCTGCACGCCCGGGGCGCGCTCGATCGCAGTGCCGGCCTTCGCGCCGGCAGTCACGGTCTGGTCGTCCGGGCCGACGGCCGCTGCGGTGAGGGCGAACTGCACCTTGCCCGCGTCGACGTCGCCCTGGGTGAGCGCGTACTCCGCCGCTGCGCAGTCCGCCGAAGCACCGGGAGCGACCCGCTCGGCGGGGCAGGCGACCGTCGTGCCGGCCCGCTCGTCGACGATGCCGCTCAGGTCGTGCACCGTGACGTTGCCCGTGTTCGTGATCGACATGCGGACCGATGCCGTGTCGCCCGCGGTCGGGGCTCCGTGGTCGGTGTCGTCGAGCGCAGCCGTGGCCGTCGTCGTGATCGACGGCGCTCGCACGATCGAGAGTGTCGTGTCGGCACGGGCCTCGACGCGCTGACGGTCGGCACCGGTCGCTGCGCTCGACAGCACGAACCGGACGGCACCGCTGTCGACGTCGCTCTGGGTGAGGGTGTACTCGGACACCTCGCACGTCACCGCGGCGCCCGGGGCGAGATCGTCGTCCGGGCAGTCGACCTCGAGGCCCGCACGGTCTTCGACCTTGCCGCGGATGCCCGTGACCGTGACGTTGCCGGTGTTCCGGATCGTCATCGTGACCGTCGCGGTGTCGCCGGCCAGGGGGACCTCGTGCTCGTTCGCACCGAGGACGCTCGTCGCCGACACGGCGATGGCCGGCGCGCTGACGAGCTCGACCGCCACGGTGTCCGATGCCTGGGCACGCGAACCGCCGGGGCCGTTCGCGTTGACCGTGAGCGCGAAGTCGACGGTGCCGGCGTCGATCTCGTCCTGCGTCAGGACGTGGTCGCCGACGGAGCAGGTCGCCGCGGCGCCGGGGGCGAGCGCACCCTCGGCGCACTCCACGTCCAGGTCGAGGCCGTCCACCTCGGCAGCGAGGCCCCGCAGGGTGGTGTTGCCGGAATTGCGCGCCGAGACGGACAGCTCGACGTGGTCACCGGCCTTCGGCGCGCGGGACTCGTCGGCCAGGCCGGCGGTCGCGGTCGCGACGATGCCGTGCTGGCGGTCGACGGTCACCGACGCAGAGTCCGAAGCAGTCACGCGACGGTCGTCGGGTGCGGTGGCGGTCGAGGTCAGGGCGAACCCGACCGTGCCGGCGTCGATCTCCCGCTGGCTCAGGGTGTGGTCCGGAACGGTGCAGTCGACGCTCGCGCCGGGTGCGAGCGGGGAGGTCGGGCAGGAGACGGGCATGCCGTCGCGGTCCTCGACCTCGGCGGCGACGTCGCGGAGCGTGACGTTCCCGGTGTTGCGTACGGCGACGCTCAGCGTGACCTCGTCACCGGGAGCGGGGGTCTTGCCGGCGGTGTCGAGCGCCGGGGTGACGGTCGTGGCGAGCGCGGGGGCCTGGGCGACCGTGGTCTGTGCGGTCCGGGCGTCACCACGGACCGGCTGACCGGCGGCGTCGACTGCGGTCATCGTGGCGACGAACGTGACGGTGCCGCGGTCGACGTCGTGCTGCGAGACGGGGTGCGAGCCCTCGACGGCGCACTCGATGGACGCGCCGGGCGCGAGGCGGGTCGGCGGGCACGCGACGGTCATGCCGGGCTCGTCGGCCACGGTCACCGCGAGGTCGCGGATCGAGACGTTGCCCTCGTTGGTCACCGTCACCGTGAGCCCGATGTCGTCACCGACCGCGGGGGCACCGCCCCGCGCGACGGGCGTGATGGCGAGCAAGGCGCGCGAGGTGGTGCTCGAGGTGGGGACGGTGGCGGTTGCGCTGGCCGTCACGGCCTGGCCGGCGCGCGATCGTGCAGAGACCGTGGCGGTGTCGTCGATCGAGCCGTGGTCCAGGTCGTCCTGCGTGACCGGGCGGGGAGCGGTCGCGCACGCGGCGGATGCTCCGGGGGCGAGCTGCCGCACGTCGCAGTCCGCGTCGCCGTTCGGGCTGGTCAGCGTGACGTCCCGCACCAGGACGTTGCCGGTGTTGTCGACGGTCGTGCGGAACGAGACGGTCTCGCCGAGGTCGGCGACGGCGTCACCGTTGCCGCCGGACAAGACGGCCTGGTCGGTGACGCGCAGCTCGTTCACCTCGGGGGCGAAGGTGATGCTCGCCGAGCCGGTCGGCAGGTCGACGCCGGTGCGCTCGGTCACGGCGTCTGCACCGATCGTGTACGTGCCGGGAGCCGAGGCGCTGACGTCGAACGTCACCGTGCAGTCCGGTGCGTCGATGTCCAGGTCGCCCGACGCACCGATGGTCGTGGCATCTGCCTCGACGTCGAGGTCCGCCGCGGCGCAGGTGGTCGCGACCTTCGGGTCGGACGCGACGCTGAGGCCTTCGGGCAGCGCCTCGGCGAAGGACCAACCGGGCTTCGAACCGTGCTCGCTCGTGTTCACGACGCGCGCCGTCATGCGCGCGGTGTCCCCGACGATCGGGGCGCCGGAGAACTCGTTCGCCAGGGTCGGGGTCGAGTCGACGATCGTCACTCGGTCGATCGCGCCGTCGTTGCCGCTGTAGGACGACTGGGCGTTGCGGAGACGCCATCGCAGGGTGTCGCCGGAGAAGAGCACGCCGCCGTTCGAGACGAACTCGCCGCCCTTGTACGTGTTGCCGCCCGCGGTGAAGGTGCTCGAGCGAGGGTCGTTGCAAGGGTCGAGGGGACGCTCGGACACCGGGTGCTCGGCAGATCCGTCCACCAGCAGGAAGTCGAGCAGCGGGTGGTCGAACCCGACACAGCTTCCGGCGGCGGCGCTGACACCGAACGACACGAAGCGTCCGGTCTGCCCGAGCGAGAAGTCATCGCGCGACTCGATCTGAACGGCGTTCCGCGGCAGGTTGCGCGACGCGGTCCAAGCACTCACGACGTGGTTGGTCTCCGGGTCCTCGCCGGTGATCTGCCCGAGGACCGACCCGAGCTGCTTGAGCTGGGGGTTGGCGTCGCAGGATGCCATGTCGGAGCTGCTGGCGCTCGTGACGATGCCGTTGCACTCAGCGGCGTTGATCCACGCCGGGTCGGCCGTGTAGGTCTCACCGTTCGCGCCCTTGTACGCGTTCAACAGCACCGGCGTCGTCGTGACGCCGTTCTCGAAGTCCTCGACGAACAGGATCGTGGAGTCGGCGGCAGAGTCGGTCCGTGCGGATCCGGCGTCGGCCGCGGGGGCCGGGACTGCCGTGGCGGCGAGCGGGGTGGCGAGCGCGGCGACCAGGCCGGCCGCGGTCGCCACGGCGGCGACGCGCGGCGCGGTGCGCGCACGAGGGCGTCGTGAAGCGTGTCGGTTCATCACGCCAGAATACCAATATTCTGCATTTGACTTGAACGGTCCTGGGAGCGAGCGGAATGCCTGGGAGCTGGTCGGGTGTTGTCTGGACTCATGACCGTTCCGAACATCACCCTGAACGACGGCAAGACCATCCCGCAGCTCGGCTTCGGCGTCTTCCAGATCGACCCCGCGTCGACCAAGGAAGCGACGCTCACAGCGCTCGAGGTCGGCTACCGCCACATCGACACCGCCGAGATGTACGGCAACGAGAAGGAGGTCGGCGAGGCCATCGCGTCGTCCGGCATCCCGCGTGACGAGATCTTCGTCACCTCGAAGCTCAACAACGGCTTCCACGACCCTTCGGCAGCTGCCGAGAACGGCAAGAAGTCAGCTGACCTGCTCGGCGGCTACACCGACCTGTTCCTCATCCACTGGCCGCTGCCCACCGTCTCGGACTTCGTGCCGACGTGGAAGGCGCTCGAGGAGCTCTACGCCGCTGGCACCTCCCGCTCGATCGGCGTCAGCAACTTCCAGGCCCACCACCTGCGCCGCCTGCGTGCCGAGACGGACGTCCCGCCGGCCGTGAACCAGATCGAGGTGCACCCGTACCTGACCCAGGACGAGCTCCGCGCCGTGAACAACGAGCTCGGCATCGCGACCGAGGCCTGGTCCCCGATCGCCCAGGGCCTCGTGCTCGACGACGAGACCATCACCCGCATCGCCGGCGCCACGGGCAAGAGCCCGGCGCAGGTCGTGCTCCGCTGGCACATCCAACGCGGCGACATCGTGTTCCCGAAGTCGGTCACGCGTGCCCGCGTCGAGGAGAACTTCGCGATCTTCGACTTCGAGCTCTCCGACGAGGACATGACGGACATCACGACTCTCGACAAGGGCCACCGAACGGGTCCGGACCCGGACACGTTCGACTACGTCCCGGCCTGATCGCTCGGAACACACGACGAAGCCGCCCGGGGAGACCCGGGCGGCTTCGTCGTCTCCGTCGCGTCCGGAGTCGTACCGGTGTGGATCAGGCGTCGGCGTCCGGGCCCACCTCGAGTCGGCGACGTCGAAGCGTCAGGAGCACGCCACCGGCGGCCGCGAGCCCCAGGCCGAGGACCGCTGCGACGAGCACCCCGTCGGAGCCCGTCCACGCGAGCCGGTCCGGTCCGCCGGACGACGGTCCGCCGACGGTCGACGCGTTCTGGGGACCGTCCCCGGGCCCAGCGGCGGAACCGGCACCCGGTACCGCGGTCGGATCGGCCGTCGGCCCCGCGGTCGGCGCCGTGGTCGGATCCGGCGTGGGTTCCGCCGTCGGCTCCGGCGTGGGCCCCGGCGTCGGGTCGACCGCACCGGCCTCGATCTCCACCCGGAGCTCGGCGGACGCGACCTGCCCGGCGTTCGACGTGATCTCGTACCGCACCGGCGACGCGACCCCGCTGAAGCCGCCCTCGGGCGTGAACGTCACCCGCCCGGCGTCGTCCACGACGTACGTGCCCTCGCCCGGAACGCGCAGCTGTTTGCCGTCGTCGGACAGCTCCGCACCGTCGAATCCCTCGTCGGTGAGCCGCAGCGAGCCGAGGTCGGCACCGCTGCCGTCGAGCGCGTCGTTCCCCACGACGTCCACGACCACTGGTTCACCCTGCTGTCCGGTCGCAGCGTCATCCGAGGCGACGGCGTCCGGCAGCACGACGTCGAACGCGATCGTGTCCGTGTTGTTCGTCAGGTCGACGTCGCTCACCGAGCCGTCCCGCGCGACCGCGGCCCGCCCTTCGTCGAACCGGCCGGTGGTGAAGTCGGTGACACTCTCCACCGGCGCCGAGTACGTCCCGCTCCTCGTGGTCGCCGGCACGGTCCCGCGGGCCAGCAACTCGATCTGCCCTCCGGGCGGCGCCGTCCAGTCGGTCGCCACGACTCCTGCGCCCTGATCGGCACCGCACGACGCGCCGCCCGTGGCCTCGCACGACCAGGTGACGTCCTCGAGCGGGAGCGCATCGATCAGTGCCGTCGTCCGCGCCACTGCGTCGGTGGGCCCACCGATCGTGGCCGGCCCGTCGTTGACCGATCGGACGCGGAACGACACGTCGTCGCCTGAGGTCACCGGCCCCTCGGTGTCCACTGACGCCGTGGTCACGACGTCGGTCGGCTGTGTGGCCCGCACGTTGCGGATCTCGTGGAACTCGGCCCGCCCGCCGGTCGACGCGCTGAACCCGAAGCGCATCTGGCCAGGCAACGCCGTCGCCGGCAGGTCGGTCGAGATCAGGTGGTGCAGCTCCGCCGGCTCCGAGCCGACGGGGGTGGCGTCCGACATCGTGACGATGGCCGTGATGCCACCGGCGTCCCGGGGCACGACGTCGACCTTCACGTGCCGGTAGGTCGCCGTCTCGGCGTCGACGCCGCGGTCCTCGAGGAACCCGTCGCCGCGGTTGCCCGTCGTCGCCAGCACGGGGTAGCACTCAGCCTCGGCCCCGCGGACGGTGACGGCGTTCTGGATGAACTCCGGCAGCGCGAAGTTGCCGAACCGGTCGAACCCGACGCCGACGACACCGCCGTCCAGTCCTGCCGAGCAGGCGGACTTGCCGTCGAAGTAGCCGAGTCCGCCGCCCACGGGGCCGATGGAGTCGAGCGGCATCGCGGCGTCCTGCAGGAAGAACCCGATGCCGTCGGCGTACCCGGTGTCGGTGGGGCTCCACATCCGCTGGTCGAACTCGACGGTCAGTCCGTTGCTCGAGTCGTACGGCACCTCGTTGTACACCGCCGAGGCCATGTACTTGGCGTTGTCGGTCATCCGCAGCCACTTGCCCGCCGAGCCGTTCTCGACGATCGCGGCCTGCTGGTCGTTCGAGGCGATGCGAGCCCAACCCGACGGCATCGTGGTGCCGACGGGCAGGTCCACGAACGGATCGTGGACCGGGAACGGGTCGACGGCGTGGGCCGGTGGTGCATCTGCGACGACGCCCGCGCCGGCGACGAGCGCGCCCAGGGCGACCATCGGGACCAGCGCGACGGTGACGGCCGCGCGGGACGGACGGGCACGAGGCGGACGGGCCGGCGGTGGAAGAGCACGGGTGGAGCGAGTGTGCATGGGAGTCCTCTCTGACGGTGCAGGAGACGACTGTGCACGGGTCGCGGAGTGGTCCGCAAGTATTATCCGTACGATATTCCGCGTTCGGTATGGCGGGCCTCAGTGCGGGGCAGCGACCGACGCCGTGACCGTGAACTTCGGGGTGCGCAGGACTTGCCGCGTCGGCCCGACCAGGCGCTCCAGTACCGGCCGGTAGCGCAGGTGCCCGTTCCACACGCACCACAGTTCGCCGCCGGGCTGCAGGACGGTGGCCGCGTTCCGGAACATCGCCTCGGCCGCGTCGGTGGTCACCGTGGTGTCCGCGTGGAACGGGGGGTTGCAGAGCACGAGCTGGGCGGACCCGACGGCGAGCTCGTCCCCGGCGTCGGTGCGCAGTGCCGTCACCCGGTCAGCGACGCCGTTCGCCTCGGCGGTCGCCCGTGTGGACGCCACCGCGATCCGGGACACATCGGTCGCGATCACCTTGACGTTCGGCCGCCGCAGTGCGATCGCCGCGGCGATGACACCGTTGCCGGACCCGAGGTCGACGACGGTCCGCGCGGTCGGCACCGCGGCGTCCATCGCCTCGAGCAGCACCCGGGTGCCCTGGTCGAGCGAGGTACCGGCGAACACCCCGCCGTGCGCGACGAGCGTCATGCCGAGGTCGTCGACGTGCACCGATCTGGGCCAGGGATTGGTCGCGGCCGCACGGTTCGCCTGGGCACGCAACGGGTCTTGCGCGATGAGCAGGCGCGACTTCCCCCGCCCCCGCGAAGCCGTGACCTCGCCGAACGAGCGGCGCAGCACGTCGTTCTGCGACAGGTTCATGTACTTGACGTTGCCGCCGCACAGCAGCACGACGTCGGGAGCGGCGAACCGCGCGACGGCCCGGGCGATCTCGTCGAGGCGGTCGTGTGACTTCGACAGCCGCAGCACGACGAGCCGGACGTCGCGGAAGGCGTCTTCGAGCGAGTCCGGGTGGTGGAATCCGCGCAGACCGAACGTGCCAGCGTTGGCCTCGAGCGCGCGTTCCCCGACGAGCGAGTCCTGCACGACGCGGATGTCCGATGCGCCGTACTGCGTGATGAGCCCGAGGGTCAGGACTCCAAGACGGTCATCGACGACCGCCACCTCGCCGGGCTGCCGCAGGGCGTCCCCGTGCACGTGCGGCGCCTCGTCGATCAGGAACCGGTCGGTGCCGTCGATCGCGATGAGGTCCGGGGCGGTGTCGTCGCGGCGGCGGAAGAGGTCGGCGAAGTCTGGCACCGCGTCAGCGTACCCATCCCTCGACGGCGGACCTCGCAGCGGCGCGGACGACCGCGTCCAGTTCACGCGGACCAGCGTGCGACTGCACGTCGCCGCCCGAGCTCCACGACGGCAGGTCGGTCCGGGGGCGCTCCTCGTTGCAGAGGACTCAGCCGGTGGTGCCCTCCGCACGCAGCTCCAGCGACGAGTCGCCCGCGACCGCGTCGGCCGGGACACGGACGACCGGCTTCCAGCGAAGCGTCGAACCCGGGGGCATCGAGAACCCCGAACCCGTCTGCAGCGTGAACCGCATCGTCGTGCCGCCGTCGGCGAGCGTCCCGCCCCGCAGCACGAGGTTCGCGCTCGTCCGCCAGTCCTCGCCCGGCTTCCGGTACATGCCGGCGAGCGTCGACTGCCCGGGTGCGAAGGTCGTGCCGTCCGGACTGGTCAGCGTGATCGCCCCGGTGATCGTCGAGATCTGGGCGTGGACCTGCAACCCGGCCTCGACCTCGACGTCGGCGCCGCGGGTCAGGGCGGTCTTCGGGCCCTGCAGTCCGGACAGGGACTGCCACCCCGGGATCGCCTCGGGCGCGGTCAGGTGCAGTTTGCCGTCCGCGATCCGGAACGCCTGGGGCGCGCTCGAGTCCGAGATGAGCGAGTCGGAACGGTACGCGGCGAGGAGCGTCGGTTGCGCGTGCAGGACGAGCACGAACTCGCCGTCCGCGTACGGGCGGTCCCGGAAGGTCTCGTCGAGGACCTTGCCCGTCTGGTTGCCCTGCACCGTGCCCGTGGCGAGTACCGTGCCGTCCGCCGCGAAGTGCGTGACGGTCAGGTAGGCGTTCGATCCCCAGGACCAGTGCGCGTCGTAGGACGTGACCGCCCGCCACCGGAGTTCCTCGTTCCGCTGATCGAGCCACAGGTCGCCGACGACGCGGTTCGACGCCCCGCGCAGCACGATCGAGTCCCCGCCGACGGCCGCAGTCCTGACGACGATCGTGTCCTCGGCGCCGGTGTCGCTCCGGAGCCGCACGAGGAGCCGTCCGGTGTCGGTACCGACGGCATCGGCGACCGCTGCGGCGTCCACGGCGGTCGCGCTCCCTCGGCCGCTCGCGGTCCCGAGCCCGGTGACCGTCGGCGCGGCGACCACGTGCTCGCCGACTGGCACGGGCGACACTGCTCCGGTGACCACGCCGACCGGCGGGTCGTAGTCGGGGACGAGTCGTTCCACGATGCGGTGTCGTGAGTCGACGTTGTCCCAGATGGGCTCCCGCAGGTCGGGGAGCGCACCGATGACGGCGCGGGTCGCGTCCGACATCGGGAACCCGAGCTGGTCGTAGAACGGCGCGAGGTCACGGTCGGCCACCCGCGAGGCGACCTCGACGAAGATCGCATGCTTGTCGTCGATGGTCAGGGCGTTCACGTTCGTCTTCGCCGCCTCGGCACGCAGCGCCGCGAAGAACCTCGGCAGGTAGCCGTCGCCGAACGCGCGGCGCAGCTGTTCCCATGCCAGGAGCCGGACCCGGTCGTGGGCGCCTTCCCAGTCCCGGTCCGCGATCGGTGTGGTGAAGTACCGCTCGAGGAGCGGGATGCTCTCGTCCCACCGGCTCCCGAACCCGAGTCCGTCCTGCACGGCGAGCGCGGACAGGTTGGTGATGGTCTCCGCGGTACCCGGGAAGATGTTGATCGGTGCTTCGTAGGTGTGGCCGATCTCGTGCCACAGCCCCCACAGCCCACTCAACGGAAGCCGGAAGAGATCGGCGGCAGCACCGGTGCCGGTCTGGAACATGATGCGCGCGTTGCTCGCGTTGGCGTACCCGGCACCGGAGTCGGGTGAAGCGATGTGGATCCGGTGCGGGTACTTGTGCGAGGTCCCGACGGCACGCTCGTCGAGGCCGTACGTCTCGTTCGTGAGCTCGATCACCCGGTCCCAGTTCGCGGTGCGCTCCGCGAGGTCGGCACCGGCGATGGCCGTGCCGGTCTTCGGCTTCTGGAAGTCGCCGAACATCCGGTCCGACACCACCTCGACGAACGGTGCATCGGCGAACCGCCGGAGGTCCGCTGCGAACGAGTCGGCGGTCGACTGGCCCCGGACGTAGGTCGGGACGGCAACACCACCGGCGATCGTGACCGTCGCTTCCCCGGTGTCCGCCGCGCTGACCATCGAGACCATCCCGTCGTGCGGAGCCGTGACACGGTTCACGCCAGCGGTCAGTCGCGTCTGCTGGTACCCGACATCGGCGCCCGAGTTGTGCGCCGCGTACGGGCCGATCAGCCCGATGGCGACGTCCATCGCCGGCGCACCGGTCGGTACCGACACGGTGACGACGTCGCCGGCGGCGACGAACCGTCCGGCAGGCTGCAGATCACTGTGCCGGAACCGCCGTCCCTCTGCTGTGGCCGCGGCCGCCGCATCACCGATGCCGTGCACCAGGACGCTCGTCGCGTCGCCGTTCGCCGAGTGCTCGATCACCGTCTCGTGGACGTCGACTCCGCCGGTTGCCGCTGCGGCGACCCCGCCACCGATGGCGAGTGCCGTGACGACGAGGACAGCGGGGAGGGCAGGAAACAATCGCATGCAGATATTTTACATGCGGTATGGCGATTCGGGAAGGGTCAGCGCGGCCCGCGGTACAGCACGATCTGCGTGTTCCGCTGCGGCCGCGCACCGGCCCGCAGCGACACCGCGGCACCCGTCGTCGTCGCCGCGAACACGCGCGCGCCGGGCCGGTTGATGAGCTGGTCCGCCAGCGCGGTCTCGAGCTCGCGCACCCGGTCGCGCAGGTCCTTGTTCTCGTTCTCAAGGTCGAGCACGCGCCGGATCCCCTCCAGCGACACCCCCTCGGAGCCGAGGCGCGCGATCTCGCGCAGCTGCGCGACGTCGCGCATCGAGTAGCGGCGGGAACCGCCGCGGGTACGGCCGGGTACGACCAGGCCGAGCCGGTCGTACTGCCGCAGCGTCTGCGGGTGCATCTCGGAGAGCTCCGCGGCGACCGCGATCGCGAAGACGGGCGAGTTCTCGTCCATGTCGGTCATGGCGTGTTCCTTCCGTCGTTCGCGTGGATTGAAAACCAGCCTGGAGGCTCGGTGCGGCTTCCTGACGGAGCCGCGCCGTTCCTCCAGGCCGGGTCTACTGCTGTGGTTGCGTGACGCTAGTCACGCGCCTTGGCGAGGATGTCCTCGCGCGGGTTCTCGTCGGGCAGGGTCGCCGCGAGTGCCTCGACGGCCTCGCGCTGCTTGTCCGACAGGTGCGACGGCACCGCGACCTGGACGGTCGCGAGCAGGTCGCCCGTGCCGTTCTTCGTCGCGACGCCACGGCCCTTGACGCGCAGGACGCGACCCGACGGCGTGCCCGGAGCGACCTTCAGCTTGACGGGCGAACCGCCGAGCGTCGGGACCTCGATCGTCGCGCCGAGGGCTGCCTCGACGAACGTCACGGGGACGTCCACGCGGAGGTTCAGCCCGTCGCGCTCGAAGACGGGGTGCTTGCGGACCGTGACGGCGACCACCAGGTCGCCGGCCTCGCCGCCGTCGGGCGAGGGTTCACCACGACCGCGGAGCCGGATCTTCTGGCCGTCCGCGACCCCCGCCGGGATGCGGACGTTCACCGGGCGACCGTTGCCCTGCGACAGCTTGACGGTGTCGCCGGCGATCGCCGTGGTGAAGTCGAGCGTGGTCGACGCCGTGACGTCGCGACCCTTCGTCGGTCCACCGAAGCCGCGGTAGCCGCCGGAGGTCTGGCCGAAGCCACCACCGCCGCCGAACATCCCGCCGAGGATGTCCTCGAAGCCGCCGGCACCGCCCGGGCCACCCTGGCCGAAACGGACGCGCTGTCCGCCTCCGCCCTGCTGCTGCCCGAACATCCCGCCGAAGACGTCCTCGAAGCCACCGCCCTGGCCTCCGCCGCCCGCCGTGAAGCGGGCGCCGGAGCCCATGGCACGGACCTGGTCGTACTCCTGGCGCTGCTCCTTGTCGGAGAGCACCGAGTAGGCCTCGCTGATCTCCTTGAAGCGGTTCTCCGCCGCGGCGTCACCCGGGTTGGAGTCCGGGTGGAACTGCCGCGCGAGCTTCCGGTAGGTCTTCTTCAGCTCGGCCTCCGACGCGTCCTTCGACACTCCGAGGACCTTGTAGAAGTCCTTGTCGAACCAGTCCTGACTGGCCACTGGTACCTACCTTCCGTTCCGGCTCAGGCCGGGACCGCCACCGCGACCTTGGCCGCTCGCAGGACGCGCTCACCGAGCTTGTAGCCCGGCTCGACGACGTCCGCCACGGTCTGGCCGGTGGCACCCGGGGTCGGGAGCTGGACGATCGCCTCGTGGATGTTCGGGTCGAAGGCTTCACCCTTCTCGCCGATCTGCACGAGCTTGAACTTGTCGAAGCCCCCGCGGATCTTCTGGCCGATGACCTGCATCGGACCCTCGGCGAGGTCACCGTGGGCCTCGGCCCGGGTGAGGTCGTCGAGTGCCGGCAGCAGGGCCCGCACCACTTCGGCGATGGCGACCTCGCGGTTGGCCTCGCGGTCGCGCTCGACGCGCTTCCGGAAGTTCACCAGCTCGGCCTGCGCACGGAGCATGTCCGCGCGCATCTCGGCGACGAGGTCGCGGTCCGTGTCGGACAGCTTGTCCTCCTGGATACCGCGGGCGGCGTCGTCGAGCAGGGCCTGGTCTTCCGGGGAGAGGTCGTTCGCCGCGTCCGTTGCCGGACCGCCGGCGGCGGGGCCGTCGGTCGGTACTTCGACGTCGGGCCCCTCCGCCTCGATGAGGTCCTCGGGCTCGGCCGCGTTCGTGGCGTCGCCCTCGACCTGGGGTTCGTCTTCGTTGGGCGCGTTGCCCTTGGGGTCCGTCATCGTTACTTCTTGTCCTTGTCGTCCTCGTCGTCCACGACCTCGGCGTCGACGATGTCCTCGTCGTCCGCCGGCTGCTCACCCGCGGGCTGCTCGCCACCGGGTGCGCCGGCTGCTGCGTCCTGCTGGGAGTAGATGGCCTGGCCGAGCTTGCCCTGCGACTCGTTGAGCTTGTCGAATGCCGTCTTCACGGCGTCCTCGTCCTCGCCCGCGAGCGCCGACTTGAGCGCGTCGACGTCGGCCTGCACCTCGGACTTGACGTCCTCGGGGAGCTTGTCGTCGTTCTCCTTGATGAGCTTCTCGATCGAGTAGACGAGCTGCTCGGCCTGGTTGCGACGCTCGTTGGCCTCGCGACGGGCCTTGTCCTCGGCCGCGTGCTCCTCGGCTTCGCGGACCATGCGCTCGATGTCCTCCTTCGGCAGCGACGAGCCGCCGGAGATGACCATCGACTGCTCCTTGCCGGTGCCCTTGTCCTTGGCGGACACGTGCACGATGCCGTTGGCGTCGATGTCGAAGGTGACCTCGACCTGTGGGACGCCACGGGGAGCCGGCGCGATGCCGGTGAGCTCGAACGTGCCGAGCGGCTTGTTGTCGCGGGTGAACTCGCGCTCGCCCTGGAAGACCTGGATCGCGACCGACGGCTGGTTGTCGTCAGCGGTCGTGAAGGTCTCGCTCCGCTTGGTCGGGATCGCGGTGTTGCGGTCGATGAGCTTCGTCATCAGGCCGCCCTTGGTCTCGATGCCGAGCGACAGCGGCGTGACGTCGATGAGCAGGACGTCCTTGCGCTCACCCTTCAGCACACCGGCCTGCAGTGCCGCGCCGACGGCGACGACCTCGTCCGGGTTGACGCCCTGGTTCGGGGACTTGCCACCGGTGAGCTGCTTGACGACCTCGGCCACGGCGGGCATGCGGGTCGAGCCACCGACGAGCACCACGTGCGCGATGTCGTTGACCGAGACACCGGCTTCCTTGATGACGTCGTTGAACGGCTTCTTGGTGCGGTCGAGCAGGTCGGAGGTCATCTGCTCGAACTGTGCGCGCGAGATGGTCTCGTCGAGGTTGAGCGGGCCCTCGGCCGTGAGCGTCAGGTACGGCAGCTGGATGTTCGCCGACATCTGCGACGACAGCTCCTTCTTGGCCTGCTCAGCGGCTTCCTTCAGGCGCTGCTTGGCGATCTTGTCCGTGGACAGGTCGACGCCGTGCTCGTCCTTGAACTTCTTGATCAGGTAGTCGACGATGCGCTGGTCCCAGTCGTCACCACCGAGGCGGTTGTCACCGGAGGTCGCACGGACCTGGATCGTCGAGAAGTCGTCGTCCTTGCCCACCTCGAGCAGGGAGACGTCGAACGTGCCGCCGCCGAGGTCGAAGACCAGGATGAGCTCGTCTTCCTTGCCCTTGTCGAGGCCGTAGGCCAGCGCAGCAGCGGTCGGCTCGTTGATGATGCGGAGGACGTTCAGGCCGGCGATCTCGCCGGCGTCCTTCGTGGCCTGGCGCTCGGCGTCGTTGAAGTACGCCGGCACGGTGATGACCGCGTCGGTGACGTCTTCACCGAGGTACTGCTCGGCGTCGCGCTTGAGCTTGCCGAGGGTACGGGCCGAGATCTCCTGCGGCGTGTACTTCTTGCCGTCGATCTCGGTGGTCCAGTCGGTGCCGACGTGACGCTTGACCGACGCGATGGTGCGGTCGACGTTCGTCACGGCCTGGCGCTTGGCGGTCTCGCCGACCAGGACCTCGCCGTCCTTGGTGAAGGCGACGATCGACGGCGTGGTGCGGAGGCCCTCGGCGTTCGCGATGACGGTGGGCTCGCCACCCTCGAGAACGCTGACGACCGAGTTGGTGGTTCCGAGGTCGATGCCTACTGCACGTCCCATGTGTGGTGCTCCTTCTTGCTCGAGGTAAGTCGTTGGACTTGCGTCCGATGGACTCAACTCTACTCAGGACACGGTCGGCGTCAACTCCGGGAGGCTGAAGTTGCGTCGATCCCACTCAACTCTCAGCCAGCAGTCGCGCCATACAATGTCTCGTATGCCATGTGTAATGTGATATTCTCGGCTTGCAGGCCAACCGAGAGGTCCTGGGCTGCGATCCTCCACCGTGCCGCGGATCCCCGGCGGCCCTCCCCGAAAGAACGTCACATGTCTCGAAAGAAGAGGGCAACGGCCCTCAAGTCCGTCGGCGCAGCAGGACTCGCCGCAGCCACGCTCGTCTCCGGCTTGTCCTTCGGCCCGGCCGCCTCCGCCTCCATCAGTCCACTTGCGGAGGACCGGCTTGTTGGGAAGTTCATCCAGTTCAGCCATCCGACTTCGGCTGCGCGAAACTACAATGCCGCCTTGCCACCCACCCGTGCCGGTCAGGAGGCGAGCACGAACGCAGCCTCGACTGCCGCTGCGCTGCAGAGCTCGGCGGCAACATTGGAAATTCCAGGCTGGAACTCTTTCGGAGCCGTGCGAGAACTGAGCAGCGGTCTCTGCCTTCAGTCTGCAGGGACTAGTCAGCATGCAATGACCTGGGAAACTTGCGATCCAGAAAGGGTCGCGCAACGGTTCAAACTCACGCCGTTTGCAGGGTCGTTTACGTCGGGGTGGGCGCTCTGGTCCAAGGACCTCGGATATGTGCAGGAAATCACATCGTCAGGTCGGTCAAGTCTGAGCCAAGGGCAGGCTGCCAACGGCGACTCAATTCACGCTATCAATTCCTTCCGGAGCGTGCCACAACTCACGGCGAAGGTCGATTCCGTCGACAACTTCGCGAAGACCGCCGTTGTCTCCGGCACCGCCACCCCCGGCGCCGCGATCACGGTCAACGGCACCTCGTTCGCGACCACCGCGGACGGCACCGGCAAGTGGTCGCTCACCATCCGCAACTTGCCCGTCGGAGCGAACCCCCGCACCATCGTCGAGAAGGTCGGCGGGGTCGAGGTCGCCCGCACCAGCGTCACGATCACCATCGCCGCGATCTCGACCACCACGCTCGGCATCCACAACCTGGGTGCGGCACCGGACTCGGGCGAGGTGTTCACGAAGGACACGACCGGCAAGGTGCGGTGGAATCCGCAGGTATCGGCGAATCCCACCGGCATCGACATCGAGAACGGCAAGTCCTACTCGTGGACGTTCACCCTGCCGGTCGGCTACGAAGCCGTCAACCTTCCCGATCCGTCGACCTGGTACGGGTGGCACGTGGAGTGGTTGAAGGGCACCACCTCCGACGGCCAGCAAACCGTCACCTACAAGAACACGAACGTCTCCGGCGAGACGATGAAGAACGAAGCCACCGACATGGGCGAGCGCTCGTTCAGCATCCGTGCCACCGAAAAGCCGACCGCGGACGGCACCCTCACCGCCTCGTTCACGCCGCCACCGTCGTACACTTCCTCGTCGCCCAAGGGATCGGCGACGCTGAAGGCTGCCGGGGCACTGACCGCCACGGTCGGGACCGTCGACAACGTCGCGAAGACCGCCGTCGTCTCCGGCACCGCCACCCCCGGCGCCGCGATCTCCGTCAGCGGCACCTCGTTCGCGACCACCGCAGACGGCACCGGCAAGTGGTCACTCACCATCCGCAACTTGCCCGTCGGAGCGAGCCCCCGCACCATCATCCAGAAGGTCGGCGGCGTCGAGGTCGACCGCACCAGCGTCACGATCACCATCGTCGAGAACGGCCCCATCATCGGCGTGCCCCAGCCGAACGTGACCCTCAGCCGCACCACGCCCACCAACGTGCCGTTCGTGGTCGAGAACCAGGCGACCCGCACCGGCATGGAGGGGATCGTCACGGTTGCCGCTCCAGCCGGCACCACCTTCGCGCCCGGCCAGACCACGGTCACCGGACAGTGGCGCAACGGCTCCAGCGGCGCGTGGGCGAACTCCGAGGTTCTCAACCTCAAGAACGGCCGCCTGTTCGACAACAACCGCCAGATGGAGTTCAACTTCGGCAAGACAACTGGCTCGCAGAGCGCCGGCCAGCAGTTCCGCTGGAGCCTCAAGGTCGACGCCTCGAACGCCACGACGACCTCGAGCCAGATGAACTACCTGTTCATGGGCACGAGCTCCGTCGGCAGCTACCGGGTCAACGGTTCGACGCCGACGACCCTCGAAGGGGTTCCGGCCGACCCGGCACCGCTCATCGTCCAGACCCCGACCAACGGATCCACCGTCACCACAAAGCGCCCGGTGTTCTCCGGCACCGGCGATGAAGGCGCGAGCATCGAGGTCAGGAGCAACGCCGGCGTGATCATCGCCACCGCAACCGTCAAGGACGGCAAGTGGTCTGCCCCCTCGGACATCGACCTCACGAACGGCGCCTACGACCTCACCGTCACCCAGTCGCCCGTCCGCGGCGACACTTCGAACGCACGCGTCAACTTCACCGTCGCGGCCGAGATCCCGACCGACCCGGCACCGCTCGTCGTCCAGGCTCCGGCCAACGGCTCGGTCGTGGAAGCCAAGCGTCCGACGTTCTCCGGCACCGGTGACGAAGGCGCGACCATCGAGGTCAAGGGCATTTCCGGCCGTGTCGTCGCCTCGGCGACGGTCAAGGACGGCAAGTGGTCCGCTCCGGCGAACTTCGACCTCGGCGCGGGGTTCTACGACCTCCGCGCGACCCAGACCCCGCTCACGGGCTCTGCCGAGACGAAGCGCGTACACTTCACGGTCCGCACCGAGGCCCCGCTCGTGGTCCAGACCCCGGCGAACGGTTCCACGGTCAACCAGAAGCGTCCGGTGTTCTCCGGCACGGGTGACAAGGGCGCGCGCGTCGAGGTCAAGGGCACGTCCGGCCGCGTCGTAGCCACTGCAGTCGTCGATGACAACGACAACTGGTCCGCCCCGGCGACGTTCGACCTCGGCAACGGTGTCTACAACCTCACCGCGACGCAGACCTCGGTCCGCGGCAACGCCGACTCGAAGCCCGTCTCGTTCACGATCAACGCCACGGAGTTCTCCACGGCGCTGACGGCCACCGGCGCGTTCGACGAGGACTCCTCCAAGCCCGCGACGATCTCGGGCGCGGCGACCACCGGCGCGACCGTCGTCGTCAAGGACAGCCTCGGCAACGAGATCGGCCGCGTCGTCGCAAGCGGCGGCCGCTACACGATCCCGATCCCGGCGAACGGCACACAGTTCGGCGTGAACGAGTTCAGCGTCACCCAGGCGCTGAACGGCAAGACCTCCGCAGCCGTGAACGTCTCGCTCGACTACGGCATCCCGACGCCGATCAACATCACCTCTCCCGCGAACGGCGCGACCGTCAACAAGGACGGCCTGACCTTCACCGGCACCGGTCAGACCGGCGCAAAGGTCACCGTCCGCGGCACCGTGAACGCGATCGCCAGCGGCGACGTCGTGAACGGCGAGTGGACCGCCAAGGTCGACTTCCCGCTGACGAGCAACCTCTACAACCTGTGGGCGGTGCAGACCACCAAGGGCGGTCTGACCACCCAGCAGGCGATCACCGTGACCGTCACGGACGAGCAGGCGGTCACCCCGCTCACCGCGACGGCGGCGTTCAACGCCACCGACGAGGACCTGCCGGCGACGATCTCCGGCGCGGCCCAGATGGACGCGACGGTCACCGTGAAGGCTGCCGACGGTTCGGTCGTCGGCACCGCGAAGGCGACCGGGGGTCGGTACACGATCACGATCCCGCCGGCCAAGGCCGCGTTCGGTGTCAACACGTTCACGGTCACCCAGACCGTCAACGGTGCCGTGTCCGCCCCGTTGCACCGCTCGCTCGACTACGGCAACCCCGTCGTCCCGGTGATCTCCACCCCGGCGAACGGCGCCACCGTCACGAACGGCCAGATCCGCTTCACGGGCACCGGTGCCACCGGCGCCAAGCTCGACATGCGCGGCAACACATCGTCGATCGGTGACACGAAGGTCGCCAACGGCGCCTGGACGGTCGACGTCTCCCGGCAGCTCGCCCCCAACGTCTACGAGCTGCACGCGCTCCAGACGAGCAAGGGCGGGCTGACGAAGCAGGCCGAGATCACCGTCACGGTGCAGGACAAGTAGGTCACGGAGCTCACCGCGACCGGCTCGTTCCAGGCTGACGCCGAGAAGCAGTCCACGATCAGCGGCAACGCCCAGACCGGCGCGATCGTCGCGGGCGTCCGCACCTTCACCGTCACCCAGACGGTCGACGGTGAGGTCTCCCCCGCCAAGACGGCGACGCTCGACTACGGCACGGCGACCCAGGTCGTCGTGAACACCCCGGCCGAGGGCGCACAGGTCCCCGGAACCGACATCACGTTCACCGGTACCGGCCAGGCTGGCTCGAAGGTCGTCCTCGGCGGCACCACGAGCCGACTCGGCGAGGCCACGGTGAACTCCGAAGGCGAGTGGTCCATCACGATCAGCCGCACGCTGACCCCGCAGGTCTACGTGCTCTACACGAAGCAGATCACGAAGGGCAACCTGATCGGCGACGCGGTGGTCACGACCATCAACGTCACCCAGTAACACCCCAGCAGGACCCGACGGCCCGACCCCACCCAGGGGTCGGGCCGTTCGGCGTTCCCTGCACCTGCGCAACGCGCAATGCCACCCGCACCGGCACCGGCACCGGCACCACAACCCAGCAACCGCAACCGCACCGGCCCACCGCCGACCGCCGACCGCCCTGCCACAGCCCACAGCCCACAGCCCACAGCCCACAGCCCACAGCCCACAGCCCACGTTCACCAACGACGAAGGCCGCCGCCCGTCGTGACGACGTGCGGCGGCCTGGCCGCTCAGCGGCGGACTGCGATCAGAAGGCGGCGATGCGGTGCCGCACGGAGCCTGCGAACCGGCCGCAGGCGGCGCCGACGCGCGAGGCGGCGGTGATCCGGGCCTCCTGGCCGGTGCCGGCGAGCAGAACGGCTTTGACCGTCGATGCGAGCTCACGGACCCCGTCGACCGCGCGCCACCGTGCACCGGCGGCGCGGTGTGCCCGCAGGAGGCGCGCATCGTCGACGCCGTAGCGGTACGCCTGGTGGAACGCACCGCGGGCCGCGCTGCGCAAGCGGTACTGGACGACCGCCTGCGGGACGAAGACGATGGGCGAACCAGCCGCAGCCACCCGCCAGCAGAAGTCGATGTCCTCGCCGCAGTGCAAGGACTCGTCGAAGCCGTCGA
Source organism: Curtobacterium sp. PhB146 (assembly GCF_004342995.1). NCBI lineage: Bacteria > Bacillati > Actinomycetota > Actinomycetes > Micrococcales > Microbacteriaceae > Curtobacterium > Curtobacterium sp. PhB146. Next base: position 98,884 of record NZ_SMBN01000005.1, read on the forward strand.
CGGCCTCGAGCAGCGCGCGGGTCACGCCGAGCGCACAGCTCGGCGTGTAGGGCAGGTGCCGGAACTTGACGGGCAGCTCCGTCGTCGACGCGGTCACCCGGGCCGCGAGCGCGGGTGCGTTGAGCAGGTCGTACGCCAGTCGGCCGCCGCCGATGCCGTCTTGCTGCACGGCCACAGCCATCGCCGAGATCCATCCGGGTTCGAGCACGTCGTCCGCGTCGCAGAACAGCACGATGTCGTGTCGTGCGGCGCGCCAGCCGACGTTGCGAGCGTGGCTCGGCCCACGGACGTCCGTCGCGTCGACGACGCGCACGGCCCAGCCGGATGGCCACTCCGTGGCGTCGACGAACGGGCGTAGGACGCTGGGCCTGACGCCGTTGGCAGCGAGGACGACTTCGACGTCGCCCTCGTGCTGTTGCACGGCGATCGCCCCGAGCTGCGCGCTCAGGGCGGTGTCGGGTCGACCGACCGGGACGACGACGGAGACGGGCACGGCGGAGACGGGCACGGCGGACTCGCTCTCTCAGGGTGTGGTTGCGGCGGTGCGCCCGAACCGGGCGGGCACGACGTGGCGCGCCATCGCGATGACGTCGCGGCGGATGCCCGGCAGCACGACGGCAAGGGCGAGCACGACGAGCGCAGAAGCGCCGCCGACCGTGATCGCGAGCCAGGGGCCGAGGTCGAGCAGCCGGGTCAGGAGCGTGACACCACCCACCGCCACGGCCACGATGCCGGGGCGGACGATCGGCGTGACGAGGTCACGGAGCCCGAGCCCTGGGCGTCGACCAGCGACCACGAAGCCGGGGACGACGAGGACGAGCGAGCTGACGGAGAACGCCCACGCCATCCCGGTGACGCCCCACGGCAGGCCGACGAAGAACGAGGCGAGGACGAGTGGACGGCTGACGAGCGCCCAGATGGTCTGACGAGCGCCCTGGCCGGTCGCGACGAACACCCAGACGGTGACGTAGCCGAGGGTCTGCGCGATGCCAGCGAGCACCAGCACGCGGAAGATCGGTACCGAGCCCGCCCACGCGGGGCCGAACAGCACGGTGACGACGGCGTCGGCGAGCACTGCCAGCACCGCGAAGGTCGGCCACAGCACGTACCCGGTCAGGGCTGTGAGGTGCCGGTAGTAGCGCCGGAAGCGCTCGCGGTCGTCGGCGACCTTGGCGAGCACGGGGACCGCGACGCGCTGGAGCGGCCCGTTGACCTGCTCCAGCGGGATCGTGAGCAGCTGCCCGGCCTGTGCGTACAAGCCGGCGGCGAGCGGGCCGAACGACGCCCCGACGATCACCTTGTCGAGGTTGCGGGCCGCGAAGTTGAGGACCTGGACCGCGGTGACGTTCGCTGCGAAGCCGAGTTCCGGCCGGACGGCGGACCACCGCGCGGGGCGGGTCGGGCGCCAGGGACACACGGCGATCGAACCGATGCCGAGCACGAGCGAGAAGAGGAGCGCCTGGGCGACGAGCGCCGATGAGCCCGCACCGGCGATCGCGAGCACGAGCGCCAGGGCGGCGCCGGAGACCATCGACGCGACCTCGAGCAGGGCGAGGGCACGGAAGCGGAGGTTGCGGGCGAGCAGCGCCGTGGGGACCGCGCTGGCCCCGGCCGCCACGAAGGGAACTGCGAGCAGCATCACGGACCTGCCGGACGCTGGGAAGCCGAGGACGACCGCGAGTGCCGGCGCCGACAGGGCCAGCGCAGCGCCGGCAGCGAGTCCGGCTGCGGCGCTGAGGAGGTGGAGCGAGGAGGCGACGCCGGCGGACAGGCGCGGCGCACGGGTGACGAGGGCTCCGATGCCACCGATGCGGAGGAGCTCGGCGAGACCGCTGAGCAGGAGCACGACGACCGCGAACCCGTACTCGGCGGGGCCGAGGATCCTGGCGATCACCACGACGGTGACGAGCTGCACGAGGAACCGGGTCGCGGTGCCGGCGGCGGTGACGATGCCGCCACGGGCTGCCGCAGTCGCGAGCGGAGCGGAGGACTGCCAGTCCGGCAGGGTCGTGCGGGTCATGGCAGTCCTCCGTTCGGGTCGGGTCGGACTCAGCGGGTGACGAACAGGTTCTCGGCGCCCTTGTCCGTGACCTTCGGCTTGCCGTCCGTGGTGACCCGGTTGCCGTTGCCGCTGACCGTGACCTTGCCGATCTCCTTGGCGTCGACGTCGTTGATGGTGCCGCTCATGACGAGCGCGTCGACCTTGCCGAGGTGGACGACCGCGTTGCTCGCGGTGATCTCGACCGAGGCGCAGTCGCCCACGGTGACGTCCTTGTTGCTCTGGTCGATGACGACCTTGCCGTCGGCGCACTCCGCCGTCGCCTTCTGGATGTCGGCCGGCGGCGTCGAGAAGCGGTCGTCTGCCTTGGCGCTCGAGCTGGCCGTCGGCTTCTTGGTGGGCTCGTCGCCGCCGGTGCCGGAGCACGCCGTGACGACGGTGAGGATCCCGATCGCAGCCAGGGTCGTGGCGGCGATGCGGGCGGTGCGGGAGGTGTGACGCATGTCGGGTTCCGTTCTGGGATCGCGGCGAGGCGGATGACGCTTGGCACTGTCGCCCCGGTGACGTTTCAATGTCACGCTCTATAGAATACTGGTATTCTAGATGCATGACAACCCGGAATCTCCCGCTCGTCGCCATGCTCACCCACAGCGCAGCACTGTCCGGGGCGGAGCTCCTCGTGGCGCGGGTGGCCGCCGCCCGGGTCGAGACCGAGGTGATCGTCGTCCTCGGTGAACACGGGCCACTCGAGTCCCTGCTCTCCGGGCTCGGCGTCGAGCACGAGGTCGTCGCGCTCGACCCGTCCGTGACCGAGCACGCAGCCGATGCGGCCGGGGGCCTCCTCGCGAAGGGAGTGTCGACGCTCCGCTCCACGCGGGCCCTCGCGCGACGGCTCCGCGACCTCGGCGCCGACGTGGTCGTCACACACTCGGCGAAAGCGCACGTGTACGGCGGACTGGCCGGCCGGCTCGCACGCATCCCCGTCGTGGCGTACGTCCACGACGTCGTCGGAGCGGCCGGTGCCTCCCGCGCGAACACCCTGGTACTCCGCGCGGCGCTGACGACGCTCCCCGCAGCCCGAATCGCCAACTCACGGACGACGGCCCGCTCCCTCGGCCGGTCCGGTCCGGCACCCGCGGTGATCGGCTGCCCCGTGGACCTCCCGGACCAGGCCGCCCCGTCGGCACCCGGCCCGTTCACCATCGGCATGGTCGGGCGGCTCACCCGTTGGAAGGGGCAGGACATCGCTGTCCGCGCCTTCGCCGCGGCCCGCGCGCTCGGTCTCGACCCCGATGCGAGGCTCCGGCTGATCGGCGCGGCGCACTTCGGGACCGACGACCACCACGCCGCCGAGTTGCACACCCTGGTCACGGAGCTGGACCTGACGGCGGTGGTCGAGTTCCGGGGACACCGGCAGGACGTCGATGCCGAGATCAGCGCGTGCGATCTGCTCGTGCACGCCAGCCGCCGCCCGGAGCCGTTCGGGCAGGTGGTCACCGAGGCGATGGCGCTCGGTCGACCGGTCATCGCCGCGGACGCTGGCGGCCCTGCCGAGGTGCTCACGCACGGCGAGGACGGGCTCCTCGTCCGTCCAGGCGACGTCGATGCCCTCGCGCACGCGATCCTCCGGTTGGCCGGTGACGAGCAGGAACGGAACCGACTCGCCCGCAACGGGCGCCACTCCGCCGCGCGCTACGCGACGCCGCACATCGTGGCGCAGATCGAGCGCGTCCTGGTGAGCGCAGCCAGGTAGCGACCGACTGGAGGCCCGGTGCAGGTCCGACGGACCGGCACCGGGCCTCCAGGCGGTCCGGTCCACCCCCGCGGACCCTCAGCCGGTCCGGCCCCCCACCGGGATGCCGGTCCACTCCGCGATCTCGCGCTGGAACCGCTCGGTCGAGAACGCGGCGGCGCGCGCACGACAGGCCGCTGGGTCGAGTCGCACGGCACCGTCGACCGCTGCGGCCAGGGTCGAATCCGCGAGGTCGTGGAGGAGCGTGCCGCTCGTTCCTTCCTGCACCGAGTCGCGAGCCCCGCCCTCGGCGTTCGCGACCACCGGCGTGCCGAGGGCCAGCGCCTCGACGGGCAGGATCCCGAAGTCCTCGACGGGAGGGAACACGTAGACCGCGGCACGCTGCAGGAGCGCCGCGAGCATCGCGTCGGAGGGCGTGCAGACGAAGTGCACCTCGACCCTCGACTCGGCAGCCAGCGCGCGCAGCCGCTCGGCATCCGGACCGTCGCCGGCGAGCACCACCGGACGCCCGGACGCCCGACCGGCATCGATGACGACGTCGAGGCGCTTGTACGGAACGAACCGCGAGGCACCGAGGACGAAGTCGGCAGGCAGCGCCTCGAGGACAGCACGGTCGCGCTCGTCGAGCACGGACGCCCAGTCGGCGACCGCAGCGAGCCGCTCCACGCCGACCGGCGGGTTGATCACCTGAGCGTCGATGCCCCAGGTGTCGCGGATGCGCTGCTGCACGAAGCGACTGTTCGCGGCGACGTGACGGAGCCCCTGGGCGCGACGGCGGTCGACGGAGCGGAGTACCGGCGAACCCGCGCGGGCGAGCATGGTCGATCCGCGGGCATCGAGTTCCGGGTTCCAGAGGTACCGGGCCGGCGTGTGCACGTAGGTGAACTGCCGGTCCGGGGCGACCCCGGTCACACGGGCCTGGTGGGCGAACAGGTGCGAGCTCACGATCGCCCAGTCGTACTCGCCGACGGTGCGCAGGCCGTGACTCCACAGGGCCGGGAGGAACGGCATCGACAGCGCCTTCCTGCCGCGGAGGGGCGACCGCGCCAGGACGCTCTCGACCACCCGCCGATCCGCGTATCGCCCGGGGGCGTCGTTCCACAGCCCGAACACGTCGGCGGCAGGGTAGGCATCGGCGAATGCGTCGACGACACGCTCGGCGCCGCCCACCGCCTCGATCCACTCATGGACGAGCAGTCCGCGCACGGTCGGCTCCGTTCTGGTCGGTGGCGGCGCGTTCCGCGCACGCCGCGATGGTCGCGATGGCGGAGATCGCCCGCTCTCGCATGGTCAGGAAGTCGTGCTCGTCGCCGCGTGCCGGGTCGGCGACGTCGTCGAGCGCCGGGTCGGTCGGGGCCGTCGCGACCCGGAAGCGGGACACGAGGCGCGGGAGTTCCGCCCAGAACCGCTCGTCGACGGCATCGGCGTCCAGCAGGGGGCGGACGAGGCGGTCGAACTCCGCAATGGTGAAGGTCCGCCGCAGGAGGTGCGGCGCGAGGTCGAGGACCTGCGCTCGGTGCGCGCGCTCGAGCGTGAGCACGAGGTCCCTGTCGCGCAGCACCGCGGCGGTCAGCGGCGTCGAGACGAAGGCGTCCGGGTCGCCGCCGTCCTGTCCGACAGCGGCGGCGGAACGCGGGAACATCGGCGTACCCGCTGTCGCAGCGGTGCCGGCGCTGTCCACGCGGAAGACTCCGGGCAGCACTGCGTCGAGGCGCGCCCGGAGGACACGTTCGACGTACGGCGAACGGCAGATGTTGCCCTCGCAGACGATGAGGATCGAGATCACTGATGGGCTCCTGTCAGGGTGACGGGTCGTGCACGGGCGGCGTCCGGTCCCGGTTCCGGCGGCTCGGCGACGGGGCGCCAGACGCTCGAGGCACATGCGGCGAGGAGCAGCCAGAGGATCGGCGTCGAGAGGTCCGGGGTGCCGACGAGCTTCGCGACGAGCACCGCGGCGAGCGCGACCGAGGCCGGGACGGTCGCCGGTGACCGCGCCGCGCGCACGAGCACGCCGAGCGCGAAGACGGCGAACGCGATCGTGCCCGGGATCCCGACGCAGGTCAGCAGCGTCATCCCGAAGGACGACGGCCGGTTCGCGCCGAGCCCGGCGCCGATGCCGAGGGTGTCGGCGAGGACCCCCCAGCTGAAGCCGTCCGCGCCGGTCCGGGAGTCGTACGACTGACTGCCGACCTTGTCGTCCACGATCGCCTCGACCGGTGCGGCGAGCTGCGGGCCGGCCGCGAGCAGCACGATCGCGATCGTCAGCCCCCCGAGGACGAACCAGACGGTGCCGCGTCCACCCCGGACGACGTACCGCACGGCGACCACGAGCAGGCCGACGGCGATCACGACGGCGGAGGCGACGACAGCGGTGCCGGACGCCGCCTGCAGGAGGTTCGCGCACGACAACGCACTCGCCGCGGCCCAGATCATCCGCTGCCCGCCGGACGACCGCAGTGCCGTGACGGCGAAGTACGCGGCGGCCGGGAGAGCGAACGCTGCGAGCTCGCTCGGTTCGCTGAAGACCCCCCGCAACCGCTCCCCCGGGAGCGCCCACGCGTAGGCGACCCCCGGCAGCGTGTCCATCAGGGGTGCCAGCACGTCCGCACCTGCCTGCACGAGCACCCCGCGCACGGTGGTCACGACCGTGCCGACGACCAGCGCGATCCGGAGCGCGGTCTCTGCCGCCCCGACGCGGACGAGGTACAGCAACGCGCACACCGCGAGCAACAGGTACCCGAGCTGCGCGAGGTTGCTGATCGAGTAGGTGAGGTACCCGGGGTCCAGCACCTGACCGTCCACACCGCCACGTGGGACGAGGACACGGACGCCGGCGAACATCCAGGGGGCGACGGCGGTGGCGATGGTCGCCCACGCGACGAAGGCTGCGAGCGCGTTCGCCGACCAGTGCGTGGTGCGCAGCGGGCGGGTCCCGAGGAGCGCGATGCCCGACGCGAGCGCCGCAGCCGAGAACAGGGGCACGCCGTTCCCTCCGGCGACGACGGCAGCCGTGTACGGCAGGCCGCCGGCGACGCCGATCACCGCGGGGAGCCACGTCCGACGGGCGATCAGCGCAACGGCGAGCACAGCCGTGAAGACGGCTCCGAGGACCGGCATGATCCCCCTCCATTCCACTGTCGCTTGCGGTGGTATTTCATATCATCTACGATAAGTATCACACATCCGATCGCCTCCCGGAAGGCCCCCAGTGACGCTCTCGCAGTTCCTCGAAGTGATCAGACGGCGATGGATCTCCGCGCTCGCGCTGGTCCTCCTCGCCACGTCGGCTGCCGTCGGCGTCACCCTCGTGCAGGCGCCGGAGTACCGCGCCTCGAGCGAGGTCTTCGTCTCGGTCGCCGCCGGCTCGTCGGTCACCGACCTCAGTCAGGGCAACAACTTCTCGGCGGCGCGCGTGAAGTCGTACACGGCGCTGGCACTGACCCCGCGCGTCCTCGGCGCCGCGGCGAAGCAGCTCGGACTCCCGGCCGGCACCGACCTCTCGAAGGTCGTGACGGCGTCCTCCACCGACGAGACCGTGATCATCTCGCTCAGCGCGACGTCCACGTCCCCGGCCCGTGCGGCGGCGACCGCCAACGCGGTCACCACGCAGCTCGTCGCCGTCGTGGACGAGGTCGAGCGCTCATCGCAGCAGAGCGACCTCGTCCACCTGAGCGTGTTCCAGCAGGCGAAGGCACCGACGATGCCGTTCGCTCCGCGGATCCCGGTCAACCTCGCGATCGGCGTCCTCGCGGGCCTCGCACTCGGTGTTGCGCAGGCAGTCCTCCGCGAGGTCCTCGACACCCGGCTGCGGTCGTTCGACGCGCTCCGGCGCCTCACCACGGCGAGTGTGCTCGGCGAGTTCGGGGTGGACGACACCATCGCGAAACACCCCCTCGTCGCCGTCGACAACCGCTACAGCACCCGGGCCGAGAGCTTCCGGCAGCTGCGGACGCACCTGACGTACACGAACCTCGACGGCGGTCCGCAGAGCATCGTCGTGACGAGCGCGACCCCGGGCGAGGGCAAGTCCTCGACCGCCGTGAACCTCGCGCTCATGCTGGCGCAGAACGGGTCGCGGGTCCTGCTCGTCGACGCCGACCTGCGACGCCCGACGACCGGGACGTACTTGGGGATCGAGAGCCGCGTCGGCCTGTCCACCGTGCTCACCCGACAGGTCGCGCTCGACGATGCCATCCAGGAGGTCGGTGGGGACAACCCCCTGCACGTCCTCGCTGCGGGGCGGGTGCCGCCGAACCCGAGCGAACTCCTGAGCTCGAGCCGGATGGCGGACCTCGTCCGCGAACTCGAATCCCGGTACGACGTCGTGATCGTCGACGCCCCGCCGCTCCTCCCGGTGACCGACCCCGCCGTCCTCGGCGCCATCTGCTCCGGGGTCCTGCTCGTCGTGAGCGTCAACGGACAGACACGGCGCGCCGAATTCGTCGCGGCCGAGCAGACCCTGCGGCAGGTGGGCGCACGACTGCTCGGGCTCGTGGTGAACCGCCTCCCAGCCCAGCGACGCATGAAGACCTACTACAACTACGAGCCCTCGGCGCCGGTGAGCGAGAGCCCTCGCCGCTCGTCACGCGCACGCAACGACTCGACCGCCACCACCGAACAGAAGGAAACCCGATGACCCGCAGCACACCGCCCCGATCGTTCGTCTACCTCGGCTGGCAGGGGTACGGCAACTTCGGCGACGACCTCCTGCACGAGACCTGGCGTGCCGCGCTCCGTCACCCCTTGGACGTCGAGGCGCCCCTGACCCGGCGGGACTACGCTCGCCGCTCACCGCGCTTCGTTCGCGACCGCGCCCGGCTGGTCGGCCGCGAGCGGCTCGTGCTGCTCGGTGGCGGCACGACCGTCGGGTTCGCGTCCTGGGCCGGACACGTCGACCGTGCGACCCGGTACTTCGGCGCGACCGGCACCATCGGACTCGGTCTCGGGGCAGCTGCCGCCGACGACAGCTACTCGCTCGGGACACAACCGCAGCAGTGGGACGCCTGGCGCTCGCTCGACCGGTTCGCGCTGCACGGTGTCCGTGGGCCGCTCACCGAACACGAGGTCACCACGAACCTGTGCCCGGTCGACGTCGTGGGCGATCCGGCGCTGCTCTACCCCGAGCTCGTCCACGTCCAACGCACCGTCCGGCCCGACGGCCGGATCGGCGTCAGCATCGGATCTGATCCGACCACGAGGTTCGACGTCGACACGATCGCCGAGGCGGTCGACCGTCACGCGGCCGCGACCGGCACCACCGAGGTCGTCGCGTTCGCGCTCTCCGGGGCCGACCGCATGGCGGCGCACGGGCTGGCCGCCCGCCTGCGCACACCGGCGGTCGTGCACGAGTACGTCGACGTCCCGACGACGATGGCCGCCATCGCGGGATGCGACCTGGTCGTGTCCGAACGACTCCACGGCGCCATCGCGGCGGTTTCGCTCGACGTGCCCACTGTCCCGCTGTCCTACGCGTCGAAGTGTGACGACTTCTGGCGCAGTGTCACGGACGGCCCCGCGCCGCTCACGGTGGGCCACGACGTCGACGAGCTCGTCCACGAGATGCAGATCGCCACCCGACACCGTGACGGGATCCGCGCCCGGACGGCCGAGCTCCGGGAGCGGCTGGGCTCCGTCCAGCAGCGCCTCCTCGACTGGCAGACCGCAGGCTCGCCGACGGCCGAGCTCTTCGCCCGCACGAAGGCCCACGCGTGAACGCCGACCACCGCTTCCACCTCGTCGTCTCGACGATCCGGACGCCGGACCACCTCGCCCGCTGCCTCGAGACGATCGAGCGCGCCGGGGTGTCGGTGTTCGTCACCGTCGTCGAGCAGCGACCGACTCCGGATGCACTGGCCGTGCTGCAGCCGCTCATCGACGCCGGGCACGCCGAACACGTGCACCAGCCGGACGTCCGTGGCGTCAGCCGGGGCAGGAACGCCGGGATGACTCGACTCCGCGGTGAGGTGATCGCGTTCCCGGACGACGACTGCTGGTACCCCGACGGCGTCCTGGCGACGATCTCGCACCGGTTCGCGACGCAGGGGCTCGACGCGGCCTCGATCCCCTCCCGCGGAAGCGACGAGCAGGGCACGATGCTCCGCTGGCGCCGGCGCCCGGGTGACGTCACGAGTTGGCGGGTGCCGCGGACCGTCGTGAGCTCGGGGATCTTCATGCGTCGCGACGTCCTCGAACGCCTCGGCGATTTCGACGAGGACCTCGGTACGGGCTCCGGAACGCCCTTCGGGGCCGGCGAGGAGACCGACATGGTCCTCCGCGCCCTCGCCTCCGGTGCGCGGATGCGCTACATGCCGGACCTGTCGGTGCGGCACCCGGACTTCCGTGACGCCGGTATGACGACCGAGACCCTCGCGAAGGTCCGCCGGTACAACCGCGGCTTCGGTCGGGTCCTCCGCAAGCACGGTCTGTACGGGCAGGCCGCGTACTGGATCGGTCGCGGCCTGGTCGGGACCGTCGTCCGGACCGTCCGTGGCGACCGCGACGGAGCGCGCTTCCAGCACACGCAGATGAGCGCTCGGTTGCAGGGATGGCGGGGCCGGGACGACGAGGGCCGGGTGTACCCGGCCTGTGGAACCGTGGTATTTCGTCCACAACATACCGAGAAGTAGGATCCTGACGAGATGCGCCACGACACTGGCCCGATGCACCATCGATTCCACTTGATCATCGCCACGAACCGGCCGCCCGAGTACCTCGACCGAGCGATCCGGTCGATCCAAGCCGAGCCGTACCGGGTCTTCCTCTCGGTCGTCGCGCAGCGCCCGGTCCCCGAAGTACCCGACCGGCTCGCGGCGATGATCCGGGACGGCGACGGTGAGTACATCCACCAGCCCGGCGCCAGCGGTGTGAGTACCGCCCGGAACGCCGGGATGCGAACGCTCCGCGCTGACCTCGTCGGGTTCCCGGACGACGACTGCTGGTACCCGACCGGCGTGCTGTCCGCGATCGATGCCCGGTTCAGCAGGGTGGACGAAGAACCCCGGCTCGGCGGTTTGTGCATCCCGACGAAGGACGCGACCGGCCGAGGCACCATGCTCCGGTGGCTCGGGCGATCCCGACGGATCCGGGTGCGGGACGTCCCGCGCACCGTCATCTGCTCCGGGGTGTTCTTCCGGCGAGAGGTCCTCGACGACATCGGGGACTTCGACGACACGCTCGGGTCGGGTGTGGAGCCCTTCGGCTCCGGCGAGGAGAACGACCTGGTCATGCGCGCGGTCGAGGCCGGGGTGCGGGTCGACTTCGACGCGGACCTGTACGTGCACCACGGCGACTTCCGCGACGACGGGCCCACCACCGCGGTCCTCGCAAAGGTCAGGCGGTACAACCGTGGGTTCGGGCGAGTGCTCCGGAAGCACGGTTGCTGGGGGCAGGCGAGCTACTGGGTCAGCCGATCGGTGGTCGCGCTCGTGATCGCTCGCGTCCGGCGCGACGCCGCCGCGGTCGAGCAACAGCACGCCCAGCTCGCCGGGCGGTGGCAGGGGTGGTTCGGCCGCGATGACGCCGGGCACCGTCACCCCGTGACCCCACGCACGCGCTGAGGTGCGCCGGCCGCGGGACGGGTCGTGGGGTGTCTGCCCCACGACCGTGTCGCGCGGAGCACCGGCCGCTCGAGCAGGTACCACGATGCCGAGGCCACACCGATGCCCACCAGCGCGAGCCCCAGGCGCACCACACCGGTGGACGGATCGCCCCCGGGCTCGATACGGAGCAGCGGGTAGTGCCACAAGTAGAGCCCGTACGAGATGGTCCCGAACCAGCGAGCGATCGCCAGGTCGAGCGCGGGAGCACCACCGAGCGCCCCTGCGACGACGACGAGCGCTGCGACCGCCACCGCTGCCGTCTCGACCCAGCGAGCCGCACCGGGCAGGGACCCGACCGTGATCGGCAGCGTGCACACCGACAGCACCACGAGCAGTGTCGCGCCCACGCCGCCGACCCCGAGCACGACGGCGCTCGGACGTCCGGTCCGCAAGTCGATCTGACCGAGACCGCGGAGACTGCCCGTGCGCACTGCGAACGCGGCGAGCGCACCCACGAGCAGGGCGGCGGCGCTCGTGTCGAGCCCGTACGCCAGGCGGTCGTACGGCAGCACGACCGTGCCGACGACCCGCCAGGTGACCGCAGCACCGACGAGTCCACAGAGTGCGACCGCGGCAGTGCGGGGCCGAGTGCGGGCGAGGACGCCGAGCAGGATGAGGACGAGGGGCCAGACGAGGTAGAACTGCTCTTCGACGGCGAGCGACCAGGTGTGCTCGAACGGTCCGAGCTCGACGCCGAGCACCCGGGCGTGGTTGCCCGTGTAGGACCCGACGGTGGCGAGGACGCGGGGCAGATCACCGCGGATCGGGTCTGCCAGCACGATCACCGCGACGGTCACCACCACCAGGACGGCCGTCCACGCCGGGAGCAGCCGTGCCGCGCGGCGGAGCCAGAACCGGCCGAGGTGGATCCGCCCGGCACGCTCGGCCTCGTCGAGGAGCGCCCGGGTGATCACGAAGCCGGAGAGCACGAAGAAGGTCGTCACCCCGACGACCCCGCCGTAGGGGACGACCGACTCTGCGGTGTGCGACGCGACGACGAGCAGGACCGCGAGGCCGCGGAGCCCGTCGAGTTGCGTGAGGCGGTCCGCCGGTTCACCCATTCCAGACCACGAACCGGGGCTTCCACGTCGCCGACATCGCGAGCTTGCCACCGGTTCCCCGGACGGCTTTCGTGCCCCCGTAGGCGTCGACGATGGTGCCGTCGCCGGGCAGACCCACACTGATGGGCAGTTCGTCGAAGCGGTCAGCGGTCTGCCACACGACCCGCACCGAGCGTGTGCCGTCGGCCGAGACGAACCGGGCTTCGCGCACGGCACCCGTCACGAACTGGCCGGCGAACCGCATGCCGGCGAGCTGGCGCTGCATCGTCGCGTACGCAGCGGCAGCGGGCTTCGGCTCGTACGCGCGGCTCGGCGCGTCGACGAGCCCGAAGGTCCTGGCACTGCCGTCCGGATCAGGTTGGTCCGGGGCGGCCATCTCGAACGAGAACACCCGCTCGACGCCGTACTGCGCGGCGAGCACGTGGGTCCGGACCAGGAACGCCGCCTGGTCGTCCTCGGAGACCCAGCCTGGCCTGCCGTTCGGGGTCGGCCATCCGACCTCGGTGATCCAGATCGGCAACGGTTCGCCGTTCGCACGGGGGTACTTCGCCGCTTTGTCCCGGAGCCAACGAAGCGCGTTCTCGATGCACGGGTTCGTCGCGACACAGTGCTCCGGCGCGTACGGCTGGTTGTACGGGTGCACGCTGATCGCATCGATGTGGTCGGCACCACCGAGCCGGAACCACTCGTCGAGCCAGCGGAGTTCGCCCGACGACACGGCGTCCTCGGCCGGCCCGACGATCCGTGCTTCCGGGTCGACGCTCCTGATCGTCGCGGCCGTGACCCGTGACAGCGCGATGTACGCGGCAGGGTCGGCGGAACGGGTGCCGTGGGTGTTCGTCCACTCGTTCCAGATCTCGAACGAGCGGTCGGCGTCCGGGTACCGGTCGCGCACGTGCGTCACCGCCTCGGACACGAACCGGCGCCAGGCTGCTGTCTGCGCCGGGTCCGAGACGTCCGGCGGGGTCATCGCGCCGCCGGTGTACGCCATGTGACCGTAGTCGAGGACGAACAGCGGAGCGACGCCACGGTCGCGCACGATGGGGTCCACTCGCGCATCAGTGCTACGGAAGTCGAACACGCCCGGCACCTTCTCGACGGTGGACCACTGCAGGTCCTGGCGGAAGCCCGCGGCGCCCAGCCCGTCGAGTGTCGGGAGCGCCGCGGCGACCGGCCCGGGCGAGCCGTTCATCGTGACGTTGAAGAAGGCGTCACGGTGCTCGACGCCCGGCGTCCGGACGAACCGGAAGGACGTCTCGGGCAGAGCGGGGCCGTGCGCCGTCACGCGGTACGTGCCCGCGTTGAGACGTCGAGTCGGACGGATCTCCGCTCGTCCGGAGGAACCGACGACGGCGTCGCCGGCTTCGACGAGCACGCCTCTGGCGTCGGTGATCCGCCAGCCCACGTCCGCGAGCGCCGGTGTCCCCGCGGCACCGACTGCGAACGTGACCGGTTGATCCGGTGCGAAGAGACCGTTGGCCGACATCGGCTGGATCGTCGGTCGAGCGGTCGCCGTCGATGCTCCGGCGGCGTGGGCCGGCTGCCGCACAGTCGCTTCGGCGAACAGCAGCAGGGTCGTCGCCGCGGCGAGGACGACGACGCCGGAGGCTCTCCTGCGGGGACGGGTCGCGGGAGGTCGGGAGTCGGACGGGACGTGGGTCGATGGCATCCCACCACGCTCGCCCGGTGCCGGTACCGACGCCAAACATGTTGAATGACGCCGAGTTCGGAAGTGGCGTCAACTAGTCTCGGGCCGTGCGATGGAGTCGAGTGAACTGGCCGTCCGTGGGCTACGTCTCCCTCGAGGACTTCGACGGGCAGCGGGAACACGTCGCCCGCGTGCTCGAGGACGCTCCCCCGGCCGTCGCCGCACTCCTGACCGTCAAGTGGACGGACTCCCGCATCGCACGATGGGACGTCGAGCACCCGGACCTCGCGCACCCGGACGACGAGGACGACGACGACACCGCGACGACGGTCGACCTGCCCGGGCACGGTGTCCCCGACCCGGTCGTCGTGCACACCGAGGTCATCGTCCGCAACGACGAGGTGCTCGACACCCCCGACGGCCTGTGGCGCCGGTGGAACCACGCCAGGGTCACGCTCCGACTCCGCGACGCCGTGGTGGACCCACCCCACACCGACCCCGCAGCACTGCTCGCCGGGGACGCCCACGTCGTGCGCGGTGAGCTCGAGTACCTGCACGAGCTCGACCAGTGGGAGCTCCGCCTGCTCGTCTCCCCCGTCGGCGAGGTGGCGATCCGCTTCCGGGGCGTCCGGGTCGCGATCCGCAGCGTGCCCGAGTCCGTCTACACGGAGCTCGACGCACGGCCAGCGCGCGGCTGGCACGGTCCGGTGCCGGACGGCTGGGTCGAGTACGCCACCGAGGTGGTGCGTGCCGCCGCGTACGGCGACCTGGGCGGACTGCACCTGGCCGACGACGCGAGTGACGTCGACGACGTCGACCCGCGCTGGGGCTTCGCCCCGCTGCACGCCGCCGCGTGGTTCGACCGGCCCGAGATGCTCGAGGAGCTCCTGCGTCGCGGCGCGTCGCTGCAGCTCACCGACACCGAGGGGCGGACGCCGCTGACGCTGGCGATCGACCGCGATGCACGTCGGGCGATCGACGTGCTCGTGGCTGCGGGCGCCGACCTGGAGGCCCGGGACACCGACGGCAACACCCCGATCGTCCGCGCCGCGTGGGGTGGCCACGGTGCGATCGTGCGGTCGCTCGCCGCCGCGGGTGCGGACACCAGGGCGCTCGGCTCACGGGGCGCGTCCCTGCTGATCGCCGCGGTCGACTCCGGTGACCTGGACACGGTGCGGTCCGTGCTCGCCCTGGACGTCGACGTGAACGCCGAGGACGACGAGGGCTCGACCGCCACCGCTCGCGCAGAACTGCTCCGCGACCGAGCGGTCGCGGAGCAGTTGGCGCACTACTACTCGGGGAGCTGATCGAGCCGGCGGGCTACTCCGCCGTCTCGATGGCGTTCGCCTGGGCGACCTTCCCGTACCAGTGCGCGGACGGCTTCGGCGTGCGCTCGAACGTCTCCGGGTCCCACGACACCAGGCCGAAGGTCGGACGGAAGCCGGACGCCCACTCGTAGTTGTCCAGGAGCGACCAGTGCTGGTAGCCGAGGACCTCGATGCCGTCGTCGATGCAGCGGTGGATGCCCTCGAGCGCGCCCTGCGTGTAGGCCTGGCGACGGGTGTCGTCGGCGGTGGCGATGCCGTTCTCGGTGATCATCAGCGGGACACCGCCGGACAGCTCCCACGCGCTGCGCAGCCCGTCGGCCGAGGCCTCCGGGTAGAACTCCCAGCCGGTCAGGGTCGTCTCGACGTCGTCCGCCACGGGCAACGGACCGGAAGCGCCGATGAACGTCCGGGTGTACGCCTGCACGCCGAGGAAGTCGTCGCCGGCGGCGTTCTCGAGGTACCAGTCGTCGCGCGGGTACCCGTACTCGCGGAGCATCGCGTCCGCGCCGAGCTCACCGTTGGACTTGAACGCCTGCGTCGCGACGGTCCAGCCGCTCTGGATGCCATCCACCTGGGAGAGCACCTCCCGCGAACGCTTGTGGGACTCGAGCAGGGCGTCGGCGACGCCCAGGTCCGGGTTCGGCAGGCCGTACGCCACCAGGTTCGACGCGTCCTCGCCGCCGGCGAGCATCGCGGCGATGTTCGGCTCGTTGATCGTGCAGACGTACCGGACACCATCGGACACCACGGGCAGCGCGGCTTCGGTGTAGCGGGCGAACAGGTCGGCCGCGTCGGGTGCGCGCCAGAAGCCGTCGCGTTCGAACCAGCGGGGCACCGTGAAGTGCATGAGCGTGACGATCGGCTCGATGCCGAACTCGTGGCAGGCGTCGACCATGCGGCGGTAGTGGTCGATCTCGGCGCGGCTGACGAACCCGCGTTCCGGCTCGATGCGCGCCCACTCGATGCTGAACCGGTACGAGTTCAGGCCGAGCTCGGCGGCGATCCGGATGTCCTCGCGGTAGCGGTGGTAGCTGTCCGCGGCGTCGCCGGACGGCTCGACGATGGTGGTGTCCGGCTCGTGCTCGTGCACCCACCAGTTCGAGTTGACGTTGTTGCCCTCGATCTGGTGCGCGGCGGTGGCGGCACCCCAGAGGAAGCCCTTCGGGAAGTCGAGCGTGCTGATGACGGGGTCCTTTCAGTGGGCGTTCATGAACGCATCGAAGACGGCGACCGTGCCGAGCGGGTTCTCGATCTGGGGGCCGTGGTAGCTCTCGGCGATCACCTCGTACGACGAACCGAGACGCGAGGCCATGTCCGCCTGCCACGGGATCGGCCAGGCGCCGTCCCAGACGCCGTGCGCGACGAGCACCGGCAGTCCGGTCGCGCGGAGTTCCTCGGTGGTGTCGGTGCGGTCCTCGAGGATCGCTGCACCACCGAGCACGCTGAGGACGCTCGTGTGGTCGAAGCGCTCGCGGACCATCCGGGCGTCGTCGGGGAGCTCGGCGTCGGGGCGGCCGGCCCAGAGCGGGTTCTGCGCGTCGAACAGCGCGCGGTTGGAGCACGTGTCGGCGACGATCGTCTTCTCGGCGGCCTTGCGGTACGACCAGCCGTGCGGGCCGGAGCAGAACATCGTCACGTCGCGGAACGACGTCGGCGAGGCGATCGCTGCGGCGCGGACGATCACGCCGCCGAGCGAGTGGCCGACGAGGTGGACCGGAGCGCCGTCGTCGAGCAGTCCGGCGACGCGGACGACGTCGGCGGCCTCCTGCTCGAGCGTGTACGCCGTGCGGTCGTCGGGCGAGACCGAGTCGGCCTGTCCACGGCGGCTGATCGCCACCGCCGACCACCCGGCGTCGCGGAGGAGCGGCAGGAACGTGCGCCAGTCCTCCTTGGAGCCGGTGTAGCCCGGGACGATGAGCACGACGCCCTTCGACACCCCGGACGGCACGATCCGGTACGCCGTGAGGCGGCCGATCGGCAGGTCGATGCCGACGACGTCGACCCCGTCCGGCGTCGGCAGGTGGCCGAACGCCGGCACCGCCGGGAAGTCGTGCAGCGTGGTCACAGCCGGCCCTCCGCGAGGGCGCGGCGGGGGTTCGGCACGGCGTCGAGCAGGGCGATCGTGTACGGGTCCTGCGGGTTCTGCAGCACCTCGGCCGTCCGTCCCCGCTCGACCACGGCACCCTCGTGGAGCACCATGATGTCGTCGGTGATGAGCCGCGCGCTGAGCAGGTCGTGCGTGATGTAGAGGAGTGAGACGCCCCACTGCTCGCGCAGGTCCTCGAGCAGGGCGAGCACGCCGGCGCGCAACGTCACGTCGAGCATCGAGACCGGCTCGTCGGCGATGATCACCTGCGGGTCGGACGCGAGTGCCCGGGCGATGACGACGCGCTGCCGCTGCCCACCGGAGAGCTGGTGCGGGAGCTTCTGCGCGAACTGCTCGACCGGGGTCAGGCCCACGGTCTCGAGGAGCTCGAGCACGCGGCGCCGGGCGTCCTGCCCCGTCAGGTCCGTGTAGTTCGCGATCGGGCGGGACAGCGTGTACTCCACGGTGTGCAGCGGGTTGAGCGCCGCGTACGGGTCCTGGAACACCATCTGCACCTCGGAGCGGAGGTCCCGCAGGCCGCGCTTGCCCAGGCGTGCGACGTCGAGGTCGCCGAACCGGACGGTGCCGGTCGTCGGCTTCTCGACCCCGGTCAGGAGCTTCGCGATGGTCGACTTGCCCGAACCGGACTGGCCGACCAGGGCGAGCGACTGCCCCGGCTCGAGGGTGAACGACACGTCGCGCACCGCCTGCACGGGCTGCTCGCCGCGGCGCGGCGCCGGGTAGGTCTTCACGATGTTCGAGACGACGATCGGGTTCTTCGCCGCCGAGCGCTCACGCGACCCGACGGTGCTGAACGACGACGTGGCCTCCTGCCGCTTCTCGCCGGACGTCGCACGCTGCGACCGGTCCGGGAACCCGGGCAGGGACACGATCTCGGCCCGCGGGTCGGCGTAGTGCGACAGCAGCATCTGCGTGTACTCGTCCTGCGGGTTGCGCAGGAGCTCCTTCGAGCCGCCGTCCTCGACGATGCGGCCCTCGTGCATGACGAGCACGCGCTCGGTGGCCTCGAGCACGATGCCGAGGTCGTGGCTGATCAGGATCGCCGTGAAGCCCTCGGCCTGCTGCAGCTCGATGATCGTGTCCATGACGGCGTGCTGCACGAGCACGTCGAGTGCCGTGGTCGGCTCGTCGAACACCATGAGCTGCGGTTCGAGCGACAGGGCCAGGGCGATCGAGACACGCTGCCGCATGCCGCCGGAGAGCTCCCCCGGGAACCGGGCGAGCATCGACGTCGGCAGCTTCACCTTCTCGATGAGCTCCTTCATCCGGGCGTCCCACCGGTCGCGCGACACGTGGCCGTGCGCCTTGAAGATGTCGATGAAGTGGTTCCGGACGGTGCGCACCGGGTTGAGCGCGTTCATGCCGGACTGCAGCACCATCGCGAAGCCGCCCTGGCGCTGCTGCCGGAGCGCTTCCTCGTCGAGGTCACGGATGTCGTGGCCGTTGAAGACGATGCTGCCGCCGTTCGTCCGCGCCGGCGGCTTCTGCAGACGCGTCAGCGCGTAGCCGAGCGTCGACTTGCCCGAACCGGACTCGCCGACGAGGCCGACGAACTCGCCCTTCCGCAAGCTGAACGACACGTGGTCGACCGCCTGGACGGCCGTCTGGCCGGCCGATTCGTACACGACCGACAGGTCGCGGACGTCCAGCAGGACGCCCTGGGCGTCACCACCGTCGGACGGGAGGCCCGTGGCGGCGCCGTCCCGTGCCTCCAGGCCGTCATCTGCGTACGTTCGCGAGCCGCTCATGCGGTCGCCTCCTTGCGCTTCGGGCGCGCGCCTTCGCGCAGCCGCGGGTTGGACACGGCGTCGACGCCGAAGTTGATCAGGGTGAGGCTCATCGCGAGCAGCGCGATGCAGAGGCCGGGGGCGAAGAGCAGGATCCACTGGCCGGTGAGCAGCGCGTTGGAGTTCTGCGCCCAGTAGAGGATCGTGCCCCAGCTGACGATCGACGAGTCGCCGAGCCCGAGGAACTCGAGGCCCGCCTCGGCCAGGATCGCGCTCGTGGCCGCTCCGAAGAACGAGCCGACGATGAGCGAGGTCATGTTCGGCAGGATCTCGCGGAACACGATGCGGGTCGCACCGTCACCGGAGAACTGCGCGGCCGTCACGAAGTCGCGACCACGCAGGGACTGCGTCTGGCTGCGCAGCACGCGAGCGCCCCAGGCCCAGCCGGTGACGACGATCACCGCGATGATGACCGCGATGCCGCCGTTCTGCAGGTACGCCGCGATGACGATCATCAGGGGCAGGCCCGGGATGACCAGGAACAGGTTCACGATGAAGCCGATGACCTCGCCGATCCAGCCGCGGACGTAGCCCCAGCTGAGGCCGATCGCCACGGCGACGAGCGTCGACAGGATGCCGGCGACGGCACCCACCATCACGGAGATCCGTGCGCCGTAGATGATCTGGGACAGGACGTCCTCGCCGGCGGCGGTGGTGCCCATCCAGTGGTCGGCGGTCGCGTCGGCGGACCGGGCGAAGCCGTTCTGGCTGGCACCGTACGGGGCCAGGAGCGGCGCGAAGATCGCGACCAGCACGAACACCGCGAGGATGATGATGCCGATCCGGGCCTTCGAGTTCGACCAGACGACGCCGAACTGGCGGGCGATGCTCTTCCACTTGGAAGGAGCCTGTTGTTCGTCGGTGTCCTGGGTCCGGACAGCGACAGTGGCGTTGTTGGTCATCGGCGCGTCCTCGGGTCCAGGACGCCGTACATGACGTCCACGATGAAGTTGGCGATGAGCACCGACACGGTGATCATCAGGAAGAGGGCCTGCATCAGCGGGTAGTCCTGCCCGATGACGGCGTTGAACAGCAGGTAGCCGATGCCGGGGTAGCCGAAGACCTGCTCGACCAGCACCGAACCGCCGACCACGCCACCGAGTGCCAGCCCGAAGCCGGTCAGGTTCGGCAGGATCGCGTTCCGCGCCGCGTACCGGACGGCCACGGTGCGGCCGCGCAGACCGTTCGCCTCGGCGAAGGTCACGTAGTCGTCACCGAGCGTGTTGATCATCGCGTTGCGCATGCCGATGATCCAGCCGCCGAGGCTCGTCACCAGGATCGTCACCGCGGGCAGCACCGCGTGCTGCAGGGCATCGGCCGCGAACGCTCCGTTGAGCCCCGGGGTGGTGGTCGCCGAGTAGGCGCCCGTCGTCGGGAACCAGTGCAGGACGTAGCCGAGGAAGAACAGCAGGAGCAGGGCGGTCCAGAAGTACGGGAACGTCGACATGAACGACCCCGACAGCGTCGGGAGCGAGTCCAGCCAGGTCCCGCGCTTCCACGCCGCCGCGACGCCGATCAGGGTGCCGAGGACGAACGCGAGGATCGTCACGACGCCGACCAGGATGAGCGTGTACGGCAGGGCCTTCGACACGAGGTCACCGACCGGCTGCGGGTAGAACGTGTAGCTCACCCCGAAGTCGAGCGTGACGACCTGGTGCAGGTAGTTGACGTACTGGTCCCACAGGTTGCCCGTGGGGACGCCGAGCTGGGCCTCGATGGCCTTCTTGGTGGCTTCGGTGACGGGGCCGTTCTGGCTGAGCTTCGCCAGCGCGGCGTCCGACGGGCTGCCCGGCATGAGGCGCGGGAGCACGAAGTTCAGCGTGACCGCGGCCCAGAGGGTCAGGACGAAGAGGACGAGTTTCTGGAGGATGTACTTCACTTCTGGTCCTCTTGCTGCTTCAGGATCTCCTGGCCGGCTGCGCTGTCCCGGAGCCGGAGCTTCGAGAAGATGAGCAGCGGTGCGGAGTCGTAGTTCTGCGGGGCCATGTACGGGTCCTCGGCGCTGGGCCAACCGACGAACTTGCCGGTGTTGAACAGCCCCCAGAGCCCGCCGTAGTACATGCCGATCACGGGCAGCTCGTCGTACACGATCTCCTGCAGCTGGTTGAGGATCTCCTGCTGCTTCGCCGTGTCCGTCGTCGCCTTGTACTCGTCGAGGAGCTTCTGGGTGTCGGCGTTCTTGTAGCGCTCGTAGTTGTTCACCGTCGACTTGCCGACCGGCTGGTAGAAGTCGCTGCTGAGCAGGGAGTTGAACGCCTGGTAGACGTCACCGTTGCCCATGCCGCCCATCGCCATGTCGAACGTGCCGTTGTTGATGTTCTGCTGGTAGCCGGCGGGCTGCGGTGCCTGGATCGTCACCTTCACGCCGATGGCCGTCAGGTCGCGACGGACCTCCTGCGCGGCACGGAGCCAGTCCGAGTAGCCGTTCGCGGTCATGATGGTGATGGACAGCTGCTTGCCGTCCTTCATGATCTTCCCGCCCTGCTCGGTCCAGCCGGACTTCGCGAACGCGGCCTTCGCAGCGTCGACGTCCTGCGTGATCATGCCCTTGTCCGGGATGTCCGGGTTGAGGTACTTCTCCTGGTTCGGCAGGATCAGGCCGGTCTGGCCCGCTGCCGCCAGGTTGCCCTCGGACGCGGTCTCGGCGATGTCGTCACGGTTCAGCGCGAGCGAGATGCCCTTGCGGACGTTGACGTCGTTGTACGGGGCCTTCGTCAGGTTCGGGATGAGGCCGATCACGCCACCGGCCGGGAACCACCACTGGTTGGTCTTCGACGCGGCGCCCCAGGTGCCCTTGACGTCCGAGATGAACGAGTACGCCCAGTCGTAGCCGCGGGTGACGGTGTCGAGCTGCGTGTTCGTCGCCGGCAGGATGAGGTGCTTGATGGCGATCTTGTCGGCCTGCCAGTACGTCGGGTTCTTGTCCATCGAGTACTGCTGGTCGGTGTAGTTGCCGAGCACGAACGGGCCGGTGCCGACCGGATTCGGGTCGCGGAACGTCGTGGGGTCCTTCACGCCGCCCCAGTGCTGCTCACCGAGGATGTACGTCGCGCCGATGATGTTGAGGCTCGGCACGTCGTCGCTCTTGAGGTGGAAGACGACGTGGTCGCCGTCCACCTCGATGCTCTTGATGTGCTGCCAGGCGCCCTTGACGTCCATCGCCGGGAACTTCTTCAGCAGGTCGAACGTGAAGACGACGTCCTTCGCCGAGAACGGTGAGCCGTCGGACCACTCGACGCCCTGGCGGATCGTCATGTCGATCGTGCTGGCGTCCGGCTGGCTCCACTTGCTGGCGAGCCACGGGGTGCCCTTGCCGTCGAGCGGGTTGATCTCGATGAGCGGCTCGTACATCCACTTGGAGGCCGTGCGGGCGTTCGCGATGTACGGGTTGAAGTTGCGGTCGAACAGCGGGTTGCCGTGGTCCGCGTTGATGAGCATCGTGTCCTTGCCGATCGTGGGATCGGGTTCGGACCGGACCTGGATGCTGCAGCCGGTGGCCATGAGGGCCACGGCTGCGAGCCCGGCGATCGCCGCGACGAGGCGGCCGCGTCGTCGGGTGCTGCCGGGGCGCGTTCCGGGAGCGCGGGTCCCGGGGTCGCGCTTGCCGCGCGTGCGCTGTGGGGGAAGCGTCATTGCTCGGTCGACCTCCGTGTCGAATCGGTACTGGGTCAATGTATGCGCTTACATCGCGTCGCGCAACACCGGGGTTCCGTGCCGGGGTGGTACGCAGTGGCGGGCGGCGGCAGTGAGGGTCGGAGCGAGGGTCGCTGCGCTCGGTGCGCGTTCCGTCGCCGGGTGCGAGGCTGCCCGCTCCGTGCGCGGTTACAGGCCCGCACCGGGCGGTCAACGTCGCACGGGATGACCAAAGCCGCACGGTGCGGACGCACCGCCGCGCCGCTCGCAGCGCCGTTCGCCGCGCCATGCGCCGCGCCGCTCGCAGCACCGCTCGTCACAGCGCCGGCGGGCAGCTCTCGCGCAACAGCACCTCGACCGGCAGGCGGACGGCGCGCGGCGGTCCCTCGCGGTGGTCCAGCCGGTCGACGATCGCCCGCACCGCCGCACGCCCGAGCTCCCCCATCGGCTGGTGCACGGTGGTGAGCCGCGGCGACGAGAAGCGCCCGGCGTCGATGCCGTCGAACCCGGTGACGACGACGTCCTCGGGCACGCGCAGGCCCCGGGCGGTGGCGGCGTCGAGCACGCCGAGCGCCGACTGGTCGTTCGAGCACACGATGGCCCGGGGCACCTCGTCCGCCAGCAGCGTCGCCGCCAGCTCCCGCGCTCGCGCCCGGCCGAAGTCGCCGTGCACCACCCGGACCGACGACGCCGGCACCCCGTGGTCCGCCAACGCCGACCGGAAGCCGGTCGAGCGCTCCATGTCGTCCGGCGAGTCGATCGGGCCCGCGACGTACGCGAGCGACCGGATGCCGAGCCGCCCGATCACGTGCGATGCGAGCGTCCGCATGCCGGCGCTGTTGTCCACGCTCACGGAGTCGAACCCGTGCGACCGCCGGTCGTCGGCGAGCACCACGACCGGGATCCGACGGGCGACGTGCTCGAGCAGGTCGTCCGGCACGGTCTGCGCGAGCACG
Source organism: Curtobacterium sp. PhB146 (assembly GCF_004342995.1). NCBI lineage: Bacteria > Bacillati > Actinomycetota > Actinomycetes > Micrococcales > Microbacteriaceae > Curtobacterium > Curtobacterium sp. PhB146. Next base: position 122,754 of record NZ_SMBN01000005.1, read on the forward strand.
GCGAGGCCGTCCACCCGGCCGGCGACGTCGTTGACGATCACGTCGCGCGAGGACCCCCGACCGGCGGCGACCATCAGCGCGAGTCCGCGCTGCCAGGCCTCGGTCTCGGCGCCGCGCAGGACCTCGTCGAAGTACAGGTTCGAGGAGAACGGCTGGGTCACGTGGCGGCGGTCGTCGACCACGCGGACACCCCCGTCGGTGACCAGGTCCGGCCGTTCGTCGGGCACCACGTCGAACCCGGGCAGCAGCAGTCCGACGACGCCGGTGCGCTTGCCGGCGAGGGCTCGGGCGTTGCCGGAGGGGACGTAGCCGAGGCTGCGGATCGCCGCTTGGACGCGGTCCCGGGTGCCCTCGCGGACGGCGTCCGGCGTGCGGAGCACGCGCGAGACGGTCGCGATCGAGACGTTCGCGGCACTGGCGACGTCGTAGACCGTGGGAGGTGCGGTACGTGGTGCAGCCAAGCCGTGCCTCCCGTCCGACGTCCGCTGGTGCGCACCGGGGCGGCGCGGCCGCACCATCCTAGGCACGGTCCGTGACGGCACTTCTCCACATGTGACGAAAGCCCTTGCGGCGGCCGGAGCGACCGCGCGACACTGTCACGACCTCAGTACGTCCCGTGAGGAAGCGCACCGGCGGGCAGGATGCCCGCGCACACCACGATGCCCACACGCAGGGGAAGGACACCGACATGTCACAGGCGACACGATCCGGAAGCAAGCTGGCGAACCGCGCGAGCCACGACGAGGCCGAGGTGCGCGACGCGCTGCTCGAGCGCACCGACGGCGGCGGGTCGACGTTCGACCAGCTCGACGCGACGGAGGAGCGCGCGGACCGCCCGTAGCGGGTCACGTCCGGCGTCGACCGGGCGACGGTTAGGAGGCGCGGACCGGCACCTGCTGTCGGGTCGCGTCTCCGGGGCGGTCGCGTCCAGTGCCCTGCTCGCGTCACGGCGGACCGGGTCACGCGCCGCGCGTCCCGCCGGGCCCCGCGGTTCGTGCTCCGTCAGGTCACGCGGTTCGCGTCAGCGCTCGGTCGCCCCGACGATCGTCATGCCCGCGCCGCGCAGTCGGCGGCGCTCCTGTGCGATCCAGCCGAGCAACCGGTCGTTCGTCCCGGCGACGTGCGCTGCGACGAGCCCGGCCGCACGGTCGGCGTCGCCGTCGCGCACGGCGTCGATGATGGCGCTGTGCTCGTCCCATGCGGCGTCGCGTGCCTCGGGCGTGCGGACCTCGATCCACCGGGTGCGCTCGAGACGGGTCAGGGCATCGGCGATCGCGTCGGTGATGAACCGGTTGCCGCCGAGCGCCGCCAGGTCGAGGTGGAACGTCGAGCCCATCCGGATGCCGGCCTGCTGGTCGGGTGTCGGGCGCAGTGCGTCGAGGTGCCCGCGGACCTCGGCGAGTTGTTCGGCGCTCGCCCGCTCGACCGCGAGTCGGGTGGCGGCGGGTTCGAGCACGCCGCGGAGTTCGGCGAGCGAGGCGATCTCGTCGAGGTCGATCGGGGTGACCGTCCACGAGCGCCCCTCGTGCAGGATGAGGCCCTCGCGCTCGAGCCGCGACAGTGCGGCACGGACGGGGGTCCGCGAGGCGTGGAACCGCGCTTCGAGTCCGCGCTCCGAGATGCGCTCACCCGGCGCGATGTCGAGCGTCAGGATCGCGGCACGCAGGTTGTCGTAGAGCTGGGCCGTCTGCGACACCGGGGTTGCATCGGTCGTGTCGGTCACGGCCAACAACTCTAGCGGGGACACCGTCGGAATGGTATACCGTTGTGGTATACCAATTGCTTCCGACATGAAACGATGCGAGCCACCACGATGACCGCGACCGCCCCACCCCCGACGCCCACCACGATCGGCCGCCGAGCGTGGACGATGCTCGCGCTCGGGGTCGCCGCGCAGGCCGCCGGGACCCTGGTGGTGACGGCTCCCGCTCTGCTCATCCCGTACCTGCACGCGAACGGCACGTCCCTGACCGTGGCGGGCGTGCTCGCCGCCGCACCGACGTTCGGCATGGTCCTGACGCTCATCGCCTGGGGCGCCATCACCGACCGGATCGGCGAGCGGATCGTGATCGCCGGCGGACTCGTGCTGACGACCCTCGCGGTGGTCGGGGCATGGCTCGCCGCGGGCGACCCGGTCCTGCTCGGGCTGGCCTTCCTGCTGGGCGGCATGACGAGCGCGTCGACGAACGCCGCGAGCGGCCGGGTCGTCGTGGGGTGGTTCCCGAAGGAGCGGCGCGGGCTCGCGATGGGCATCCGGCAGATGTCGCAGCCGCTCGGGGTGACGCTCGCGGCCGTCACCGTGCCGCAGCTCGCCGAGGGGTCCGGGATCCGCGCGGCCCTCGTCCTGCCGATCGTCCTCTGCGCCGTGCTCGCGGTGCTCTGCGCCATCGGCATCCAGAACCCGCCACGACCGGCCCGGCACACGGCACCGGCCGACGCGACCGCGAACCCGTACCGGGCGAGCGGGTTCCTCTGGCGGATCCACGCGGTGTCGATCCTGCTCGTGGTGCCGCAGTTCACCCTGTCGACCTACGGGCTGGTGTGGCTCGTCGGACTGGGCTGGTCGACGGCCGCGGCAGGGCTGCTCGTCGGGGCGTCGCAGTTCGTCGGGGCGATCGGACGGATCCTGGTCGGGGTGTGGAGCGACCGGGCCGGCTCACGCGTCGGACCGCTGCGGATCGTCGTCGTGAGCGCCGCCGTCGTGATGGGGCTGCTCGCGCTGGTCGACGTCACGCACCTGGCCGCCGGAGCCGTGTTCCTGGTGATCGCGACGAGCGTCACCGTGGCGGACAACGGGCTGGCCTACACGTCGGTCGCCGAGGCGGCCGGGCCGTTCTGGTCCGGTCGCGCCCTCGGCACGCAGAACACCGGGCAGTTCATCGCGGCGAGCGCCGTCGGCCCGGGAATCGGGGCCCTGGTGACGGCGCTCGGGTTCGCGGCGTCGTTCGGCATCGTGGCCGTGCTGCCGCTGCTGGCCCTGCCGCTGGTCCCGCGCGCGGACCGGTCGCACGACTGACCGCGCGATGCACTGTAGGAACGGGCGTACCTGGTCGAAAGAACTGACCAGGTACGCCCGTTTCGATAAGGTACGCGCGCGGCTCGCTAGGCGGGGACGACCGGGCCCACAGGCCAGCGGAGCAGCGCGGCGGCGGGAGCGCCACCGGGCAGCGACGCGGCGTTGACGAGCACGAGCTCGGCGTCGGTCAGCACCGCGGCCCGCACCATCGCGCACACCGCCGGCACCGCCCCGATGACGGGCGTCCCCGCGGCCTGCTCCGGTGCGGTGGCGACCCACGGCGCCCCGGCGAGCGCGAGCAGCGTCCGGTCGCCGATGGCCACGGCGTCGAGGGCGACGGTCGCACCCTGGGCCTGCTGCAGCGCCTCGACGACGGGTCCGAGGCCGGTGACGACCTGGTTGTCGCCACGCCCGACGTGCGTGCGGAGCGAGTCCTCGAGGTCGTGACGGCGGGTGGCGACGACGCGGGCGAGTGCGGTCTCGACGTGCTCGACGAAGGCCTGCTTCGAACCGGCGTCGGCGCGCGGGTCGCCCGGGAACACCGAGACGAGTGCACGGGTCTCGGACGAGAGTGCCTTCACCAGGAGCTCACGGGCGGTGACGTCACCGGCGACGACGACGAGTCCGGGGCGGATCGTCCGAACGGCCTCGTCGACGGCGGCAGCGATCTCCGACGAGTTCTGCTTCCAGATCTCCTCGGTGTGCTGCTGCCAGTGCGGCTGCTTCCACCCTGTGCCGGCCTTGGCGTAGTGCAGGGTGTCGTTCCGTCCAGCCACCTGCTGCTCGGACGCGTCGGCCGCGACCGGGGCGTGCCCGAGGCGGTAGGCGCGGAAGGCCCCGCCCTCCTTGCCGGCGTGGACCACCAGGAACGGCAGGTCGACGGGACGGTGGGCGACGAGCGGCACGAGGTCCGGCACGGCTCCGACGCCGACGGACTCCGATCCGTGCAGCGGCCCGGGCAGGACCTCGCTCAGCACGACCTCGCCGTCGTGCACGAGCACGTACCGGGTGACGGGCGAGGGGACGCCGGGCTCCTGCTCGAACTCGGTGGCGACGGCGTCGACGACCTCGTCGGACGCACCCTGTGCCCGGAGCCCCTCCTCGACACCGCGGAGCTTGAGCGCCGCCTGTCGTCGGGGATCCTCGACGTTGCCGGAGACGTCGGCGTAGGCCCAGGCCCAGGTGCCGCCGCCCTCCAGTCGCTCTCCCAGGATCCGGTGCAGTTCGCTCGTCGCGTTGGTCGACGTCATGGCAGCTCCTCTCGGACGGTTGCCGGAGCCGATGAGCTCCGGCGCTCTCACGTGCGACCACACTCCACCTCGCCGCCACCGGGCGTCCACAGTCGGGAGCGAACACCCAGGCGCGAATCTGCAACGACGCTCGGTTTTGTGGTTGGCTGACCTGGACCCCGAATCGACGACGAACCGGAGTGCGGCAATGACGCCACGACCACGACCCATCTCCAGACGACAACTCCTGGGCTTCGGCATCGGCACGGCGGCGGCAGGGCTGCTCGCCGGCTGCGCGGTCCCCGGTTCCACCAACGTGAACAAGGCCGCCCTCGTGCCGGCCGCCGCGTCGGGCGAGACCGTCCAGCTCACCTACTGGGCCTGGTTGAAGGACCTGCAGAAGGTCTGCGACGTCTGGAACAAGACGCACCCGAACATCCAGGTGTCGGCGAACTGGATCCCCGGTGGCAACAGCGGCGGGTACCAGAAGATGTACTCCGCGCTGGCGGCCGGCGGCGGTCCGGACATCGGTCAGGTCGAGCTCCGGCAGATCCCCGAGTTCATGCTCGCCAACGGTCTCGTCGACCTCGCCCGCTACGGCGCGAAGGACTTCGAGTCGAAGTACGACGAGGCGGCGTGGGCGCAGGTGTCCTTCGTCGACGGCATCTACGGCATCCCGCAGGACACCGGCCCCATGGGGTTCTACTACCAGACCGCCCTGCTCGAGCAGGCCGGCGGCGAGCCCCCGACGACGTGGGAGGAGTGGCGCGACCTGGCCGAGAAGGTCCGGAAGACGGGCAAGCAGAACTACCTCGAGGTGTTCCCGGTCTCGGACGCGTCGCCGTTCGCCGCGTACGCGCAGCAGGCCGGCGCCCGCTGGTTCAAGGTCGACGGTGACGAGTGGGTCGTCGACATGACCGACGACAAGACCCTGATGGTCGCGGACTTCTTCGACGGGGTCATCGACGACAAGCTCGTCGACACCAGTGCCGGTGCGTACTCCCCCGGCTGGTACGCCTCGGCCGCGAGCGGCAAGATCGCCGCGGTCACGAGCGCGAGCTGGGGTGACGCCCTGATCGAGTCCGTGCAGGGCGGCGAGGGCAAGTGGAAGGTCGCCCCGATGCAGAAGTGGGGCGCCGACGGCTTCGGCTCGAGCGCCATCGGTGGTTCGACGGCGGCGGTCCTGGCGAACGCGAAGCACCCGAGGGAGGCGCTCGAGTTCATCACGTGGATGACCACCTCGAAGGAGGGCATCGACGCGATGATCAAGCACTGCGGCATCGGCTGGTCGCCCGCGGTCGACTACATCGGCAAGCAGCGTGAGCAGCCGTCGAAGTGGTTCTCCGGCCAGAACTACAACGAGGACGTCTTCGTGCCGGCCTCGAAGGAGCAGAACATCGACTGGTCGTGGTCCCCCGTGACCCAGTCGGCGTTCACGAGCCTGCAGAACCAGTTCCGCCGCAAGCTCACCTCCGGCCTCAAGCTCTCCGACGCGGTGGAACTCGCGCAGCGGGAGATCGTCCAGTCCTTCAAGGACAAGGGCCTCAGCGTCAGGACGGCACGATGAGCCAGCAGACCAGCACGCGACCCGCCTTCCGCACGAGCACGAAGGCCACGAGTGCGCAGAAGCGTGCCCCGTGGATCCTGCTCGCGCCGTTCCTGGCCCTGTTCCTGCTGACGTTCATCATCCCGATCATCAGCGCCCTGTTCCAGTCGTTCACGACCGTCGACCGCGAGGGCTTGTTCGGCGAGGACGGCGTCGTCGGCAAGTTCGCCGGCTTCGACAACTACGCGATCGCCCTGCAGGACTCCGGTTTCGTCGCCTCGATCGGCCGCATGCTGCTCTTCGGCATCGTGCAGGTCCCGGTGATGATCATCGCCTGCACGATCCTGGCGCTGCTGCTCGAGTCGGCGAGCGCCCGCTGGCCGGGCTTCTTCCGGGCGATCTACTTCATGCCGTACGGCGTCCCCGGCGTCATCGCGACGATCCTGTGGTCGTTCCTGTACGTGCCCGGCCTGTCGCCGATCGTGTCCCTGCTGCAGTCGATGGGGCTGCAGCCGGACTTCCTCGGCGCCAACAGCGTGCTGTGGTCGATCGCGAACATCGTCACGTGGACCTACACGGGCTACAACATGCTCATCATCGTGGCGCAGCTCAAGTCGATCCCCGGCGAGGTCTACGAGGCCGCCAAGATGGACGGCGCCGGCCCGTTCCAGGTCGCGTGGCGGATCCAGATCCCGCTCATCGCGCCGGCCCTGGTGCTCACCACGGTCTTCTCGATCATCGGCACGCTGCAGCTCTTCGCGGAGCCGCAGATCCTGTCCACGGTCGCCCCGGCGATCGACACCGAGTACACGCCGAACTACGCCGCGTACACGAACGCGTTCGCGTTCAACGAGTACGGCGTCGCGAGTGCGCAGGCGGTCATCATCGCGCTGGCCGCGTTCATCCTGTCGTTCGCGTTCCTCGCGTTGACGAACCGCGCGCCGAAGGACGAACGCGACCGGCGCAAGCGCGCCAAGCGTGACGGCCTGGAGGCCCGTACCGCGCTCCAGACGCGCGCTGCGGCGGGCAGCACCGGTACTTCCCAAGCCGCACCGGGCCTCCAGGCCAGGTCCGGTCTGCAGAACGGAACGAAGGGGGCGGACGCATGACCAGCGAAGCCATCGAAGCGCCGGCCACGGCGAAGACCGCCGTCCCCGTGGACACCACGTCGATCTCGGCGCACCAGCGCCGCAAGCTCGACCGGTCCCCGCGCTCGCAGATCGTCGTGACGGGCATCCTCGTCATCGTCGCGCTGTACTTCCTCGTCCCGCTGTACTGGGTCGTCATCGCCGCGACGAAGACCACCGGCGCGCTGTTCTCGACGAACGGGTTCTGGTTCGGCGGCGAGTTCGCACTGTGGAGCAACCTGCAGCAGGTGTTCACCTACGACGGCGGCATCTTCGTCCGGTGGATCGCGAACAGCATCCTGTACTCCGGCGTCGGTGCGGTCCTGGCGACCTACTTCGCCGCGGCCGGCGGGTACGCCCTGGCGAAGTACGACTTCAAGGGTCGGCAGTTCGTGTTCGGCACGATCCTCGGCGGCGTGCTCGTGCCCGGGACCGCGACGGCGCTGCCGCTGTTCCTGCTGTTCTCGACGCTGGGCCTGACCGACACGTACTGGAGCGTGCTCATCCCGAGCCTCGTCTCCCCGTTCGGCCTGTTCCTGTGCCGGGTGTACGCAGCGGCGTCGGTGGACACCACGCTGCTCGAACAAGCACGCATCGACGGTGCCAGCGAGCTCCGGATCTTCCACACCGTCGTGCTCCGGCAGATGACCCCGGCCCTGGTGACCGTGTTCCTGTTCCAGGTCGTCGGCATCTGGAACAACTTCTTCCTGCCGCTCATCATGCTGGCAGACCAGAAGCTGTACCCGATCACACTGGGGTTGAACAACTGGCGCTCGCAGGTCGACCGCCTGCCGGAGTTCTACCAGCTCACCACCGGCGGGGTGCTCGTCTCGGTCATCCCGCTCGTCATCGCCATCATCGTCCTGCAGCGCTTCTGGCGCGGGGGCCTCACGGAAGGATCGGTCAAGGGTTGACCAACTCCGCACTCGACGACCTCCACTCGACCTCGCCGGGTTCGGCATCACGGCTCCCCCCGCGGGCCGCGCTCCACACCGACGCACCGTCGCTCTCGCTGAACGGCGACTGGCGCTTCCGGTGGTCGCCGGTCGCATCGGTGTCCGACGCGTTCGCCACCGACGCCGCCGTGGAGGACGACCCCGCGTGGGGCGAACTCCCGGTGCCGTCGCACTGGGTGCTGCACGGGCACGGGTCGCCGAGCTACACGAACCTGCAGTACCCGTTCCCGATCGACCCGCCGCACCCGCCGGACGAGAACCCCACCGGTGACCACCGGCGGACGTTCGAGCTGCCGGCGTCCTTCGCGGCCGCCGGTCGGGTGCTGCTGCGGTTCGACGGGGTCGAGTCGCACTTCCGGGTGTGGCTGAACGGCACGCTCGTGGGCTGGTCGACCGGGTCCCGCCTGGCGACCGAGTTCGACGTCACGCAGCTGCTCCGTCCAGGGTCGAACGACCTGGCCGTGCGGGTGCACCAGTGGTCGGCGGCCTCGTACCTGGAGGACCAGGACCAGTGGTGGCTGCCGGGGATCTTCCGCGACGTCACGCTGCTCGCCCGTCCGACGGCGCCGATCGACGACGTGTTCGTCAGGGCTTCCTGGGCGCCCACGTTGGGCAGTGCCGCGACGGCCGGGACGGCTGCGTCCGGACGCCCGGCGACCGGCAGCGGGACCATCACGTTCCCGACGCTGGACGCTGGATTCCCGGTGCGGTTCGCGGTGCCCGACCTGGGCGTCGACGTGACGTGGGCGACGGCCGACGAGGTCACGCCGATCGAGGTCGAGGGCGTCGAGCCGTGGAGCGCGGAGCTGCCGAAGCTGTACGACGCGACGGTGTCGACCGGCACCGACGCCGGCGGTGCCGCCGGTGGCGAGACCGTCTCGTTGCGGCTCGGCTTCCGCACCGTGTCGATCGAGGGCGACCGGTTCCTGGTGAACGGCGAGCGCGTGGTGTTCCACGGCGTGAACCGGCACGAGACCCACCCCGTCCGCGGCCGCGTCTTCGACGAGGAGCACGCCCGCGCGGACATGGCGCTCATGAAGCGCAACAACGTCAACGCGATCCGCACCTCGCACTACCCGCCGCACCCCCGCGTGCTGGACCTCGCCGACGAGCTCGGCTTCTGGGTGATCCTGGAGACCGACCTCGAGACCCACGGGTTCATCTTCACCGGCTGGGTCGGCAACCCGTCGGACGACCCGGCCTGGGCGGACGCCTACCTCGACCGCGTCGCACGGACCGTCGAGCGGGACAAGAACCACCCGTCCATCGTGATGTGGTCGCTCGGCAACGAGTCCGGCACCGGCCGGAACCTGGCGGCGATGTCGCAGTGGGTGCACGACCGCGACGCCGAGCGGCCCGTGCACTACGAGGGCGACTACACGGGCGAGTACACCGACGTGTACTCGCGGATGTACCCGTCGCTGCAGGAGACCGAGTCCATCGGAGGCGGCACCCCGACGCCCCTGCTCGGCTGCGGCCCGGCCGAGGCCGCACGGCAACGCTCGAAGCCGTTCATCCACTGCGAGTACGTCCACGCGATGGGCAACGGCCCCGGCCAGATCGCCGAGTACGAGGCCCTGGTCGACCGGTACCCGCGCCTGCACGGCGGGTTCGTGTGGGAGTGGCGCGACCACGGGCTCCTGGCGCAGACGGCGTCCGGCCAGGACTACTACGCCTACGGCGGCGACTTCCACGAGGTCGTGCACGACGGCAACTTCGTGATGGACGGCCTGGTGCTGCCCGACGACTCCCCGACGCCCGGGCTCGCCGAGTTCGCGGCCGTCGTCGCCCCGATCCGCCTGGCGGTGTCGGACACCACGATCCTGGTCGAGAACCGGTACCACTCGGCCTCGACCGCCGGGCTGCGGTTCTGCTGGACCCTGTCGCGGAACGGCGTCGTCGAGGCCTCCGGTCGGTTCGCCGCCGGCGTGGTGGCCGCCCGCGAGTCGGCGACCGTCCCGGTGCCGACCGAGGTGCTCGACGCGGCCACCGCCGAACTCGCACCCGGCGACGAACTCTGGCTCGACCTGACCGCCGAACTGGCGGGCCCGACCGCGTGGGCGGACACCGGCCACGTCGTCGCACGCACCCAGCGGCTCGTCGCGAGCCGTGTGGCGGACGCACCACGGGCCTCCCGGCAGGGGTGGGACGGCGACCGTTTCGGCGACGGGACGTTCTCGGACCGCGGCGACCTGGTGTCCTGGAAGGGACACGAGGTCGCAGGACCCCGCCTGGAGCTCTGGCGCGCCCCGACCGACAACGACCGGCTGGCGTCGCAGGGCGGCTACGAGACGGCGGACCCGGTGCTGACGCACGGTGTCGGTGACCCGGACGCTCCCCCGTCGGCCTCGCGCTGGCGGGACCGTGGACTGGACCGGCTGACCCACCGCCTGGTGTCAGTGGCACGGACCGACTCCGGCCTGGAACAGCGGGTGCGGGTGGCGGCGGCGAACAGCGGCTGGGGCCTCGACGTCACGCACCGCTGGACCCTGACGTCCGACGGGCTGGTGCTGCAGACCGACGCGGTGCCGTTCGGGGCGTGGGACGTCACCTGGCCGCGGATCGGGGTGCGGTTCGACCTGCCCGCTGGGTTGGCCGACGAGACGGCCACGTGGTTCGGCACCGGGCCGCTCGAGTCGTACGCCGACTCGTCGCACGCTGCCCGGGTCGGCCGGTTCACCGCTCCGGTGCGGTCGCTCGGGGTCGAGTACTCGCGGCCGCAGGAGACCGGGCACCGGCCTGCTCTGCGCTCGTTGTCCGTCGGGCCGTTCACGGTGTCGACCGTGGGGTCGCACCGTGCGGGCTTCACCCTGTCGCCGTGGACCGCGCAGCAGATCGACCGCGCCGAGCACCCGTACGAACTGCCGACGTCGGACCACCTGTACCTGTACCTCGACGCGGCACAGCACGGGCTCGGCAGCCGGGCGTGCGGCCTCGACGTGCTGCCCGAGCACCAGCTCTGGCCGCAGGCGTTCAGTTGGAGCGTCGTGCTGGCGTAGGGGTCGGGTCGGGTCGGGTCCGGCTCGTCCGCGCCCCGCTGTCGTCGTCGCGCCCCGGCTCTTCGGGGCGCGACGACCGCCACGGGGCGCGATCTGTCGACTGCGCCGCGACCGCGCTGCCTACGCG
>NZ_SMBN01000006.1:0-106368 GCF_004342995.1 Curtobacterium sp. PhB146
ACCGTCCGCGCCGACGTCACCTCGACGTGGACGACGACCTCCGCCAGCAGCGTCCGCATCAGCACCGTCCGCTTCCTCGGACTCGGCCGCACCAGTTGTGCCTGACCCGATCCCGCCCTCGTGGGCGGGAGGTCACGACGTCCGCGAAGGCGCCACGCGGAGCCCGGTGGAGCGCCGCTCGAGATCGGCCAGCGCGCGGATGACCTCCGGATCCCGGTGCCGCCATCGGTCGACGACGTCGACGCCGAGCCGGCCGGCGGCGTTCCGGGTCGTCAGCGCGCGGACGGCGAGCAACTCGGCTCCGTCCGGCTGCTGACCGAGGCGCTGTGTGAGCGTGGCGAGCCGGATGAAGCCGCCGCGGTACCGGATCCAGACCACCACCAGGACGATGATCAGCACCGCGGTCGACGAGGTACCCAGGAGGTGCGCCACGTGCAGCGTCTCCTGCTGCTGTTCTGCTCCGGCAGCCGCGATCCGCTGCGCGCTCTGGCTCGCGTCCTGCAGCGGTGCGCTGACCGACTTGCCGATGAACGGCACCTTCTCGAGTGCCGTTGCGGTGCTGCGCAACTGCTCCTGGAACGCGGTGCCCTGGTCGTGGACACGAGTTCCGATGTCGGCGAGGGCGCTGATCGATGCGGAGACCGCTCGCCCGAGCAGAACCGCGGCGACCATCCCGGCCACCACGACGACATCGAGCAGCACCTGCCCTGCCGTGCGGATCGGACGTGCGTCGTAGAACACCATGGACAGGTCCTACCACTCGCGCGATGCTGTGCCTCTCGGCCATCGGCCCATGTGGAGTCGGCGGGGCCGGCCCCCGTCGTCAGGCGCTGGGGATCGTGGGCAGGTCCCAGTAGGCGGGTCGTTCGTAGTGTTCGGTCCAGCCCCGTCGCATGCGCGACGCGGCGCGGTCGAAGGCGTCGACGACGTCGGTGTCCGGTGTGAGGAGCGCCTGCAGGCGGATGCCGTCGTAGAGGGCGAGGAGCTGCTGTGCACCGCGGATCGGATCCATCGTGGCGGGTTCCCGCCCGGCACGGACGTCTTCGGCGAGGGCGGTGCGCACGGTCTCACGGAACTGGAGGTAGGCGGACCGGTAGTAGTCCGCTCCGTCGGTCGACGGGTCGGTCGACGTGGCGAGTGTGGACGCGATCAGGCGCATCAGGGCGGGTTCCTCGGCATGGGCGGCGAGGAGCGCGTGCAGGAACGCGATCGTGCCCTTCTCGGCGGCGAGGGGGAGCAGGGGAGCGGAGACTGCTCGGGTCCACCGCATCACGGTCGCGGCGAGCACGGCGTGCTGCGACGGGAAGAGCCCCAGGACCTCGGGGACGGTCATCCCCGCGCGTTCTGCGACGTCCTCGAGGGTGAACCGGGACGCGCCGCCGGCGTGGACAGCGGTGATCGCGGCGTTCAGGATCCGGGTTCGGGGGATCTCCTCGTCGGCCGCGTCCTGGTTCGTCAAGGGAGCGAGCGGGTGCTTCCGGAACCAGTCGAGCAGAGCACGCGCGCGGGACGCACCGAAGGTGGAGTCGTTGGGGCGGTTGGCGGTGAAGAGGTCGCTGAACCCCGGCACGTCGTGCAGCAACGGGTCGAGCGGCTGGAACGCCATCGACCAGTCCGGGAAGGACCGGTGTCGGATCGGCTCGTTGAGGAGCACTCGGACGTTGGTGTGGCGGGGATCGGCTCGGACCTGATCGAAGCGTTCAGCGACGACGTCGTCGTTGCCCTCGATGATGCCGATGCAGTTGTCGTCGCGGTGTGCGAGCATCCCGGTGACACCGAGGCGGGTGTTCTTCTCCCGGCCGACGGCGAGGATCTGCGCGAGTTCCGAGTCCGTGATCGGTCGGGTCTGCGTGCTGGTGTAGACGAGCGATCGCATGATGGTTTCCCCTCAGGTGCTGACATGACCGGACCGACCACAGCGTGCTCCACCTCGACCGCCGCGGCAACCCCCTGAACGGGAGACGCCGCGGCGACCGCAGTACTCACACGGATGACGTCTTGGTGAGACCGTGCTCCGTCTTCTCCCAGTAGTGGGGTCGGGTGATGAGCTGCCACAGGCCCTTGTAGGCGGCGACCGAGTGCAGCACCCAGTACGCGGGGTTCAGCAACGCCCAGAGCATCAGGTCGAACCGAGCGCGTTTGTACGGCCCCATCATGGTCAGGTAGATCATCGTGGCGTTGCCGAGCAGGAAGTCGAGCACGCACAGCCAGAGCACCGGGGCGGGGAACACCGGGGCCGTCCACGCCGTGGGCAGCACGAAGGTGGCGATCGTCACCGCGATGCCGGGCAGCATGCCGAGGAACGTCAACGGTGTCCCGGCGATGAGCAGCGCGAACGCAGCAGCCCGGCGCAACCCGATCTCCCGCACGAGCGCACGGGGGCGCCGGGCGTGGACGAGGGCGGTCTGCATGTACCCCTTGATCCACCGCGACCGCTGCCGGACGAAGTTCGGGATCGAGGTGTTCGCCTCCTCCATCGTGGTCGAGTTGACGACGGAGACGCGGTACCCGACCGCGGACGCACGGATCCCCAGGTCGGCGTCTTCGGTGACGTTGTAGGGGTCCCAACCACCGAGCTCGCGCAGGAGCTCGGTGCGGAAGTGGTTCGAGGTCCCGCCCAGCGGGATCGGCAGGTTCCGGGCGTCGAGGCCGGCGAGCATGTAGTCGAACCAGTACGAGTACTCCAGCGTGAACATGCGCGTCAGGGCGTTCTCGTCGGCGTTGAAGTAGCTCAGGGCGGCCTGGACGCACACCGTGTCGGTGCCGGCCCGCTCGAACGTGGTGAACACCTTCTTGAGCTGGTCGGGGTCGGGGCGGTCCTCGGCGTCGTAGATGACCACGTACTCGCCGCGGGCGATCGCGAGGCCGACGTTGCAGGCGCGCGGCTTGGTCTGCGGCGCCCCGGGAGGGACGATGACGATCCGCATCCAGGCCGGTGGTTCAGCGTCGAGGACGGCCTGGCGTGTCTCGTGGTCCTCGGCCTCGACGAGGACCAGGACCTCGAGGCGGTCCTTCGGCCAGTCGAGGACCTCGAGGTTGCGGACGAGGTCGCCGACGATGTTCGCCTCGCGGAACACCGGGACCAGGACGGTGTACGTCGGCAGCGTGGTGTCATCGAGCGCGGCGACGTCGGCCGCTGAGACCTGCTCGACGAGGTCGAAGCGCGCGCCGACCATGGAGACCCAGAACTTGAAGACGATGCCGGCCAGGAACCCGAGCGAGAGCACCGCGGTGACGATGGCGGCGGTCGTACCCGGAGCGATCACCAGGCAGCCGGCGAACGCGAGCAGGGCGATGCCGCCGCCGACCTGTTGACCGCGGGACAGCACCGTGCGGGCGGACATGGCCGGGATCGTGCGGGCGAGGTCGTGTGCGGCGAGGTCGGCGACCTCGTCGTCCAGCTCCCACATGATGCGCTGGCGGACCTCGGCCTCATCGACCGTCCGGAGCACGACCGGCTCGCCGAACTCCTCGGTCAAGGCGGCCCGGAGCACATCCGGGTCCGACCGGCCGCTGGTCAGGACGAGGACACCCTCGCGGATCCGTGCGGAGGCGACCCAGCCCTCGTCGACGTGCCGGCGGACCGAGCACCGGTGCGGCGGGCGCCAGTCGGACTCGCCGCCGCGGTGCCGGGCGGTCGTCTCGTCGATCGACGGGGCGTCGGTCTCGCTGGAGACGGCGGACGCACCGGACACGACGGCGGTCATGCGCCCACCGCCGAGACCAGGGCGTGCATCCACTCGGCGACGACCTCGCGTTCGAACGCCGCGGTCCACGCGAGCGGGATCTGGAGGGCGGCGAGCACCATGACGAGAGCGCTCGTGACCCGGCTGCTGACACGCGGGAGGATCGCGATCGCGACGGCGAGCATCGTGACGAACGTGTTGCCGGCGGTGGCGACCGGGATGAGCCCGATCGCGTAGCCGGCGAGGATCCCGGCGAACAGCGCGACCACGATGACGATCGCACCGGGTCGGTGCACGAGCAGGGCCAGAAGGCACCCCGCGACGACCATCGCGAGGAGCAACAGCCCGTCGAACGAACCCACCAGGTGCTCGAGGCCGCTCAGCCGGGTGCTGTCGGTGTGCACGGTGTTCCGCAGTGCCGCGAACGGGTCGCGGAGGACGAGCAGGTCGAGCACGGACATCGAGCCGATGACGGCGATGCTCGGGAACACGAGGACGAGCGTGTTCGCTCGGCGGATGCCCGGCTGTCCGTGCCGGGCGAGCTCCAGCAGCGGGGCGGTCAGAGCTGCGATGACGACGTAGACGAGGCCCATCGGGTCGACGAGCGTCGACACCATCAACGACAGGCCGGCACGGAACCCCGCCTGGGTGTCGCCGTACGAGAAGAACCGCACCATGTCGGCGATCGCGAGCGCGAACAGCGCGATGCCGAGGAAGGCCTGCAGGTCGTTGAGGGCGACGAAGGCGTAGAGCGGGTTCGCGCCGAGCGCGATCGTGAAGACGACCACCTTCCGCATCCGGAGACCGCGCCGGAGCATGGCCTGCGCCAGGAGTTGCAGCAGCACGCCGGCTGCGAGGCCGCCGAGGACCGCTGCACCGTGCACGCCGAACGGCAGGAACCGGAGCAGGACGCCGGAGAGCAGCGGGTAGAGCTGACCGACGGCCTGCACGACGCCGCCGTCGAGTGCTGCCGTCGCCCGGTCGAGGGTCGTCTGGTTGCCGGTGAGCTCCAGGATCGGTGTGGTCGGGATCTCGATCGAGAGCACGGCGACCACGACGTAGGGCACGGCGAACGCGAGCCGGAGGAGCCACCGCGTCCACGCGCGGGGGAGCGGCCGGAGCGCCGATCGGTGCGGCGGCTCGGCCGACGACAGGACGGCGCTCAGACGCGGGACGGTGACGGTCATGCGCGCTCCTTCGGGTGGATGCGGACAGTGGAGCCCAGGCACCCATCACAGTCGGAGGACAGACGAATCGGTACACCCAGAACGGGGTACAGGCGAGTCCCCTAAAGTGAGGACCCCTGCGCGTCTCGTGAATGGGGGTGCCGCCGCGTCGAACCCGAATCGACACGCCGGCACCCACCGTGACCGCCCCGCCCGAGGGAGGTCACCTTCGCTTGGTGCCAAAGCTCCGCGCGGATCTCGTCCGCAACGGAGTTGCTGACTCGATGACCCAATCAGGCGACGCCCCTCGTTGGTATCCCCCAAACGGGGAACGCGCGTTCTCTGGATGGCAGCGGGGCCGCTCCCGTGGATTTCCGCGTACCTGTGCGCCCGGAGAGCGGCACGTCCGTACCGTCTCGTGAGCTACCCCGCGCCGCTCAGCTGCGGGGGCCCGATCCCTGTTCCGGGCTGGCATCGTCGCGGACCGCCGCGCCGAACCCGACGTCGTCGTAGCGCGAGGGCGCCTGCTCCTCGACCCGAACGAGGAGCAGACGCCCTCGGTCACCGTCCGGTGTCCGACGAGGCGGTCGCAGCTGTCCGGTCTGCGCATCCATGCCTGGCGGGGTACGTGCGCGAGCCGGGACCACAGCGGCCGCCCGGTACAACGACACGATGACCACTTCTGCCCGCACCCCGCTCGGCGTCACGCTCGTCGACGGCGGCGCCAACGTCGCACTCTTCTCCAGCACCGCGGAGCGCGTCGAGTTCTGCACGTTCGACGACGACGGGAACGAACACCGCACCGAGCTGCAGCACCGCACCGGCTACATCTTCCACGACATCGTCCCCGGCGTCGCCGTCGGCACCCGCTACGGCTTCCGCGTGCACGGCGCGTGGGACCCGGCCAAGGGCCTGCGCCACAACGGCGCCAAGCTCCTGCTCGACCCGTACGCCACGGCGGTCGACGGCTCGTACGAGTGGGGCCAGGCTCTGTTCGGCCACGACATGAACGACCCCGAGACCCGCGACGACACCGACTCCGCCGCCGCGATGCCGAAGTCGGTCGTCGCCGACCGCTCGTTCGACTGGGGCGACGACGTCCGTCCCTCGACCAGTCTGGCCGACACCGTCTTCTACGAGGTCCACGTCAAGGGCTTCACGAAGCAGCACCCGGACGTCCCCGAGGCGATCCGCGGCACCTACGCCGGCATGGCGCACCCGGCGGCGATCCAGCACCTGGTCGATCTCGGCGTCACGGCCGTCGAGCTGCTCCCCACGCACCAGTTCGTCCAGGACTCGACCATTGCCGACAAGGGGCTCCGCAACTACTGGGGTTACAACTCCATCGGGTTCTTCGCACCGCACGACGAGTACTCGTCCAGCGGCACCGCCGGCGAGCAGGTCGCCGAGTTCAAGGAGATGGTCAAGGCCCTGCACGCCGCGGGGCTCGAGGTCATCATGGACGTCGTCTACAACCACACCGCCGAGGGCAACCACATGGGCCCGACGTTGTCGTTCAAGGGCATCGACAACGAGTCGTACTACCGCCTCGTCGAGGGTGACGAGGCCAACTACTTCGACACCACCGGCACCGGCAACTCGCTCAACGTCGGCCATCCGGCGGCGCTCGGGCTCATCATGGACTCGCTGCGCTACTGGGTCGAGGAGATGCACGTCGACGGCTTCCGCTTCGACCTGGCGACGACGCTGACGCGACAGGACGGCGAGGCCGAGAAGCATTCAGCGTTCCTCGA
This sequence comes from Curtobacterium sp. PhB146, assembly GCF_004342995.1. Lineage (NCBI taxonomy): Bacteria > Bacillati > Actinomycetota > Actinomycetes > Micrococcales > Microbacteriaceae > Curtobacterium > Curtobacterium sp. PhB146. Next base: position 6,607 of record NZ_SMBN01000006.1, read on the forward strand.
CATCGTCCACCAGGACCCGGTGCTCCGTCGGGTCAAGATGATCGCCGAGCCGTGGGACACCGCGGGGTACCAGGTCGGCGGGTTCCCGGCCGACTGGTCCGAGTGGAACGGCAAGTACCGCGACGACCTCCGTGCCTTCTGGCGCGGCGACGAGGGGGCGCTCGGTGACGCCGTCCAGCGTGTCCTCGGCAGCCCGGACGTGTACGAGGGGTCCCGCCGCTCGCCGCTGTGCTCGGTCGACTTCGTCACGGCACACGACGGCTTCACCCTGGCGGACCTGACCTCGTACGCCGAGAAGCACAACGAGGCGAACGGCGAGGACAACAACGACGGCGAGAGCGACAACGCCTCGTTCAACGGCGGCGTCGAGGGGCCTACGGACGACGCCGGCGTCAACGCGTACCGCGATCGACAGCGCCGGAACTTCCTCGGCACCCTGCTGCTGTCGGCCGGTGTGCCGATGATCCTCGGCGGCGACGAGATCGCTCGGTCCCAGGGCGGCAACAACAACGCCTACTGCCAGGACGACGAGATCTCGTGGTTCGACTGGGAAGCGGCCGACCGGGACCTGCTCGCGTTCACGACCGCGGCCATCGCGTTCCGGGCGCAGCACCGTTCCCTGCGTCCGGAGTGGTACCGCACGGCACCCGGTGACTCCGACTCGACCGTCTCGGTGCTCCGCGCCGACAACGCCGGCTTCGAGGACGCGGACTGGGCCGACGGCGGCAACCGGGCGGTGATGCTCGTCCTCGAACAGGGCGACGACACCGTCGCGGTCCTGCTCAACGCCTCGGACACGACCGTCGAGTTCACGCTGCCCGCGAAGCCGGGTGGCGGCGACTGGCAGCTCGGGTTGTCCAGCGACCCGCAGCAGCAGGTCGCTGCCGGAGCCGCAACTGTGCTCATCCGCGACGCGTCCTTCTCCGCCCTGTCCTGACACCGACAGGTCATCGGCGATCGGCTCGTCCGGGCCGATCGCCGGTGACCTGTACGTTCGACCCATGGGGACTGATGACGTGGCCGGACAGCAGCGGCGGGAGCGGAACCGGTGGTGGCTCTGGTGCGCCGGCGGGTTCGTCCTGTCGCTCGGGCTGCTGCTCGTGCTGGGGCAGTGGTTCCCGGTGAGCGCTGGGGTGCCTGGGGTGTGGTTGGTGCTGGCGATCTCGACGTCTGCGCACCCGCAGGCCGCTCCACGCGCGGGGAACCGTCCCGCGACGATCTTCGCGTTCGTACTGGTGGCGACCGGTCTGAGCCTGCTGATCGGTGCGCTCATCCCGAACCGCGACGACGGTGAACTCCGCGTCGAGGGGACCGTCCTCGGCGTCGCGATCACCGCGGTCGGCTCGATCTGGGCCGCGCTCGTGGCGAAGCGGTCCTCGCGGCGGCAGGTCGATGCCGAGATCGAGCGCTTCCGGCGCGAACAGGCAGCGGCGCCGGAGGACCGTCAGTGAGTCGGCGTCGCCTCGCATCGCTCGGGTGGTTGCTGCTCGGCTTCGCAATGGGGATCTGTACACTCACGATCCTCCAGCGCTGGTTCCCGGTCGAGAGCCTCGTCTTCGTGGCGTGGGCTGCGTTCGGCACCGCCATGTGGTTCGAGACCGGGCGAGATGCCCCGCGGAAGGAACGGCGTCCGCACTGGGCACGGAACCTTGCGGTGTTCTACACCGTCGAGACCGTTGGGACGGGACTGCTGTTCGGCGGTCTCTGGCCCGACGACGACGCAAACGGTGACCGCGTGACCGGCGTAGTGATCGGTGGCGTCCTGGTGCTCAGCGCGTTCCTGGTCCCGCTGCGCAGTCGACGTCGACGAGTGTCCGAACCGGTGTCAGTGGGGCCGGGTGAGCAGGAAGGCCACGGTGTTGCACAGGACGTGCGCCAGGATCGCGCCGCCGATGCGCACGGTCATGGTGACGAGCGTCCCCGTCAGCAGGCCGAGCACGAACATCGGCTCGAAGCCCGCGACTGACGATGTGGTCGTGCTGATCGCCAGGTCACGTGCGCTCTCGGCGCGCCGGTTGCGCGGGCAGCGCGGAGGCCACGGTCGCCACCGGTGCTCGTCGGATCGCGATCACCGTCACGTCGTCGTCGTGCGCGACCTCGTCCGCCCGCGCGGACAGTGCGGCCACCAGCGCCGTGGGTTCGGAGCCGCAGGCCCGTGCGAGATCGGCCACGGCGTCGACGGTGTCCTCACGCCCGCCGAACAGGTCGAGCACGCCGTCACTGAACGAGATGAGCAGGTCGCCGGTGTCGAGGAACCCCTCGGTCGTCGCCCACTCGTCGCGGAGCCCCATCCCGAGCGGGAGGTCGCTCGACCGGAGCCGGTCCACGGCACCGTCGGACCGGAGCACCAGGCTCAATCCGTGGCCCGCGTCCGCCCACCGGAAGGTGCCGTCGGTCGAGATGCGCGCGTGGAACAGCGTGGTGAACGTCACGTCGGTCGCGCTGCCCTCGGCGGCGAGCCCGTCGGCCGCCCGCAGGAGCGCCTCGGACGGGTCGTCGACGGCACGGGAACTGCGGACCGTGGCCCGCACGGCCGCTGCGATGAGCCCCGCCCCCACGCCCTTGCCCATCACGTCACCGAGGCTGACGGCGATCCCGCTGTTCGTCTCGTACCAGTCGAAGAAGTCACCACCGACCGACTTCGCCGGCAGGCAGGCGCCCGCCACCGCGACGTCGGCGCCCAGGTGGTCGGTCGGCGTGGGGAGCAGCGAGCGCTGAACGGCGGCGGCACGGTCGATCTCCGCGCGGACGCGTTCCTCGCCCAGTCGGGCAGCGCGGACGTTGCGCCGCGCTCGCCGTGAGAGCTCCTGCACGACTGCCGCGACCGTCCCGAACACGATCACGGTGACGCCAAGGCGGACCAACTCGCTCGCTCCGGGCACGTTCGTCGGCGTCAGGACGTAGGGCGCCATGATCACGAGCGTCACGCCCAGCGCCGCGTACACGACGGTCAGGCGGCCACGGAGCGATCCGCACCAGACGACCGGCAGGACGGCGAGCGAGGTGAAGACCGAGGCACCTGCGCCCGTGCTCGTCCGGAACAGCGCGATCGCCACGAAGTCGAGCACCAGCAGCGCCGGCACGAGCCCGACGGAGTGCGGCAACGCCAGTGCCACCGCAGCCACGACCGTCGCGAGACCGGTGACCGCGAGGCTCGCGACGAACAGGCCGCCGTCCGTCACCTGGAGCGACGGCACCGTGATGCTCAGGACGGCGCTGAGCGCCAACAGCGCACTCAGGGGAGCCTGCCGCGCGAGGGGGCTCTCGAGGATGCTGGTTGGGCGAGACATTCGAGGAGGACGTTACCGGTCGGTGCGTCTGCTGGTGCGATCGATGTCAGCGCGGCCAGGTGAGCACGACGGCCACGGTGTTGAACAGGACGTGCGCCAGGACCGCCCCGCCGATGCGTCCGGTCATCGCGACGAGCGTCCCCGTCAGCAGGCCGAGCACGAACGTCGTCACGAAGACCTCGAACCCCGCGACCGACGATGCGGGCGTGCTGATCGCCAGGTGCATCAGCGCGAACGCGAACGCGGTCACCAGCACGGCCAGGAACCGCGTGCGCGGCGTCAGCTCGGCCGACAGCCGGCGCTGCATGAGACCACGGAACACGATCTCCTCGAGCACCGGACTGACCAGGCACACCCCGATCGCCGAGACCACGAGCAGCAGCACGTCCGGCGTGCCGAGGGTCGGCTGCGGCGTCAGCCCGGTCACACCGAAGAACGCGACGGACAGCACGGCGTCGAGCCCGCGGCACACGATGAAGATGCCGATGGCCGCGACGGCGTCGGCCCACCCGAGCCCGAGCCGGCGCACCAGCAGTGCCGGAGAGGACCTCCGGAGCACCCACCCGACGCCGAGCACGAGCGGCACCCACACGGCCAGGTCGGCGACCAGCACCTGCGTGATCGGGGAGGGCAGACCCCCAGTCCGGGCGACGCCACCGACGACCCGGGACAGCAGCACGGCGACCAGGAGCGCGATCACGATGACCTGCAGGTCCCGCACCGCCGAGGAAGGGCGGGCGGCGGTCGGCGCGTCCGGTTCGGGCTGCATGTCGCCACCGTACGGGACGCAGAACGAGACTCGACGTCGCGCGACCCCGAGCGCGTCTCATCGGTGTGGCAGTATTTCCCTGCCGAACGCTGGGACGATCCCGGTCGACCTGCGACAGGGACTCTGCAGGGCGCGGCGACTTCCGGGGAAGGGTGCCGCGTGGAGCTACGCGACTACATAGCGGTCTTGCGCAAGGGATGGGTCTTCATCCTGGTGCTGGCACTGGTCGGGGTCGCGGCCGCTGCGGGCTTCTCGCTGGTGAAGAAGCCGGTCTACGCAGCATCCGCGCAGGTCTTCGTCTCCACGGAGACGTCCGGCAGCGCGAGCGACCTGGCGCAGGGCAACACGTTCACCCAGCAGCGCGTGCTGACGTACTCGAACCTGGTGTCGACGCCCATCGTCCTGTTGCCGGTCATCTCGTCGCTCAAGCTCGACATGAACGCCGATCAGCTCGCGACCATGGTGTCCGCGACGGCGCCGACGAGCACCACCCTCATCTCCATCTCGGTGGAGGGCACCGACCCGGTGCAGGCCGCGAACATCGCGAACGCGACCTCGCAGAGCCTGACCAACGTCGTGCAGGACATCGAGGCCACCGACGCGAGCGGCAAGAGCACGGTCAAGCTGACCCGCGTCAAGCAGGCGGACGTCCCGAGCACCCCGGTCAGTCCGAACGTGCCCGTCAACGTCGCACTCGGCCTGCTCGTCGGGCTCGCACTCGGCATCGGGATCGCCGTGCTGCGCGAGACCCTGGACAACCGTGTCCGGACCGAGCTCGACGTCGAGAAGATCAGCGACAAGCCGGTCATCGGCGGGATCGCCTACGACGCCAAGGCCGCCGAGCGTCCGCTCATCGTGCAGGTCGACCCCCGCAGCCCCCGCGCCGAGTCCTTCCGGACGCTCCGCACGAACCTCCAGTTCCTCGACATCGGCACGGGCGCTCGGACCTTCGTCATGACGTCGTCGATGCAGTCCGAAGGCAAGAGCACGACCGTGGCGAACCTCGCGATCGCCCTGGACAGCGCCGGATTCCGGGTCATCCTGATCGACGCCGATCTGCGCCGCCCCCGCGTCGCCGAGTACATGGACGTCGAGGGCAACGCCGGCCTCACCGACGTGCTCATCGGTCGTGCCGACCTCGAGGACGTCGCACACCCGTGGGGGCGCGGCAAGCTCGTCGTCCTGCCCGCCGGACCGATCCCGCCGAACCCGTCGGAACTCCTCGGCTCGCGCGCGATGCAGGACCTGATCGAACGCCTCGAGCAGCAGTTCGACTACGTGCTGTTCGACGCGCCGCCGTTGCTCCCGGTGACCGACGCGGCGATCCTGGCGAAGAAGGCATCGGGCGCGATCATCGCGGTCGCGTCGGGGCACACCCACAAGGGGCAACTGGCGGCAGCCATCGCGTCGCTCGAGAACGTCGGCGCCCCGATCTCCGGCTTCGTCATCACCAAGATGCCCGTCAAGGGTCCCGGCGCCTACGGGTACGGCCGGTACGGGTACGGCTACGGCTACGGCCAGGACGACGGCGCCACCGCATCGGTGACGCCGCCGAAGCAACCCGGCAAGAAGCTCGGCGTGCTCCGGCGAGCCGGACGCTGAGCGGAGCCGCGACCATGACGACGCGCCGGGGGACCCGAAGCCTCGGCCGCGCACTGCCCCGAACCACACTCATCGTGGTGGCGGCCGTCGTGGTGGTGCTGGTCGCGATCGACGTCGTGCTCGTCTCCCTCGCCCTGGGGCGCACCGCGCCGGAGCAGAACGGACCTGCGGGCCCGATCCCCACGTTCACGAGCACACCCGACACGACCGAGACGCCGCGCGCGAGCGCGTCTACTGACGCAGACTCCGCATCCACCGCTCAGCGGGGGCGGCGTCTGTTGGCAGCCGTGGACGACCGGGAGGCATGGCGTGCGTCCGGCGGGTCGTGCGGCGGCCCCCGGCCGGTGCTGGAACACACCGTGAACGGCGGGTCGACGTGGGTCCCGGTGGGACTCGGGACGGATGTCGGATCGCTCATGGCGATCCGGGCCTCCAGTGCGGAGCTCTCGATCCTGGCGGGCGTCGGTGACGACTGCACCACGACGGCGCGGACCAGCACCGATGCGGGCGTGACGTGGAACGCGGGGACGCCCGGCGCCGCAGGCGCCGGGATCAGCACCGACGGTGTGGTGCTCGCGAGCGGGACGATCCAGGCCCCGTGCGCGGACCCGATCGAGGCGTTCCAGGGGGAGCGGACGTCGGTCGTGATCTGCGACGGCCAGCTCGAGTGGCGGGCCGGGACGGATGCATGGGTGGACGTGCCGATGGGCGGTGTGCGCTCGATCGCGGTCGACGGCGGCGAGTACACCCTGGCCCGCGTGGACGTGGCGTCCTGCTCCGGCGTGCAACTCGTGACCATGCCCGCGGCGGACGTGACCCCCAGCACCGCGGTCTCGCCGGTGGGCTGCGCCGACGGGGCGGACTCCGACGGCACCGTCACGATCGACCGTGCCGGACAGGACGTCTGGCTGTGGGACGGCGAGACGGTCAGGGTCTCGAGTGACGGCGGTGCGTCGTGGTGATGCGACCGTGACGGCGGACGCGCTCCGCGCACCGAGCGTGGTCGGGGCCCGCGACGAGTGGAGCCGCTCGTACTCGCGCCGGGTGCTCATCACGGATCTGCTGGCGCTGATCTGGGTGGTCTTCGGCGTGCAGATCGCCTGGCTGGGGATCGAGTCGAACCTCGCCACCAACACCGCGGACCTCCGGCTCAGCTACTCGGCCATCTCGATCGTCGTGATCGTGGTGTGGATGAGCGCGCTCGCCCTGTACGACACCCGCGGGGCGCGAGTCATCGGTGTCGGGAGCACGGAGTACCGCCTGGTCGCAGACTCCAGCGTCCGGGTGTTCGGGCTGCTGGCGATCGCGGCGTTCCTGCTGAACGTCGACCTCGCCCGGGGGTACGTGCTCATCGCCTTCCCCATCGGGATCCTGGTGCTGCTCTTGTCTCGCTGGATGTGGCGGCAGTGGTTGGTCGCCCAGCGTCAGCAGGGTGCGTACTCGGCGACGGTGCTGCTGGTCGGTTCGCCGGCCAGCGTGCTGCACATCGGCCGCGAACTGGCTCGTTCACCCGAAGCCGGGTACCGCGTGGTGGGTGCCGTCGTGTCCTCCAACCACCGCGGGATGCTGGCGGGCTCGACGATCCGGAGCCACGGCGGATTCGACGACGTCGGCTCCGCCTTGCGCGAGACCGGTGCGGACACCGTCGTGATCACGAGCTCCGACGACCTGCCGCCGGAGCGGGTCCGTGAACTCAGCTGGTCGCTCGAACCCGGCAGGCAGCACCTGGTCGTCGCGCCGAGCTTGACCGACATCGGCGGTCCACGCATCCACACCCGACCGGTGCAAGGACTGCCGCTCATCCACGTCGAGACGCCGACCTACTCGGGACGCAAGCTCTACACGAAGCGGGCATTCGACCTCGTCGGCGCGACGCTGCTCGTCATCGTCCTGTCACCGCTGCTGCTCGTGCTGACCGTGCTGGTGAAGACCACGACACCGGGTCCGGTCTTCTTCCGTCAGGAGCGCGTCGGCCTGAACGGCAGCACTTTCCGGATGATCAAGTTCCGGTCGATGGTCGTCGATGCCGAGGAGCGCTTGCAGGAACTCAGCGCCCTCGACCGGGCGGAGGGGAACGACGTCCTGTTCAAGATGCGGAACGATCCCCGCGTCACCCGGGTCGGCGGATTCATGCGGCGGTACAGCCTCGACGAGGTGCCGCAGCTGTTCAACGTCCTCGCTGGCAGCATGTCGCTGGTCGGTCCACGTCCTCCGCTCGCCCGCGAGGTCGCGCGCTACGACACCCACGTCCACCGTCGGTTCCTGGTGAAGCCGGGCATGACGGGTCTGTGGCAGGTCAGCGGTCGGTCCGACCTGTCGTGGGAGGATTCCGTGCGGCTCGATCTGTACTACGTGGAGAACTGGTCGATCCTCGGGGACCTCGTGGTGCTGTGGCGGACGCTGAAGGTGGTGCTTGCAAAAAATGGGGCATATTGATCTTCGGGATGACTCTCCATTGAAATGGCTGTGGCTTCCAGGGATGCCGCTTTGATCCGCGCGATGTTCCTGTCATCCGGTGCTCGCGCGCTCGGGCTTCCCGTGACGGCGCTGGCGGCCGCTCTGACGACCTTCCTGATTGTCGACTCCCGCGGTGCCGCTGCGTACGGATACGTCATGCTGGTCGGCTTGCTCTTCCAGCTGATCCCTTTCGCAGATCTCGGTATGGGGGCTGCCGTCACGACGACTGTTGCGCTAAGCGGGCGCGGCGCGCAGGACCAGGAGCGTGCAGACAAGACGATCCGAGCTGCATTTTGGCTACTAGTAGCGTCCGGTTGCGTGGTCGTTCTGTTGGCGCTCGTACTGGGTGTGGGCAGCGCATGGGGGCACCTGCTCCAACTACCGACCGGGCTGGTGGAGGACGCGCAATGGTCGCTCCTGATCACTCTCGTGCCGTTTGCGGTCTCCCTGCCTTTGGGCATCGGGCAACGAATGCTCCTCGGTCTCGGCAAGAACCACTACGTGAACATGATCTCGGTCGGCGGTCCGATCATCGCGCTCGGCGCGACATGGCTGCTCCTGCATGCGAATGCGCCGTCGCTCTATCTTGCGGTCGCCACTCCGCTTGGCGTGCTCGCGGTCTCTGCGCTCTGCTTCGTCGTCGCGGCGCGGAAGTACCAGCGTCCTCTTCGTGACCTTCTCAACCCGTCTCGCATCAAGCGGGAGGCTGTACTCGAAGTCTGGCATTCGGCGGGCCCCATGCTCGTAATCAGCATCGCGGTTCCGATCGCGCTGCAGAGCGACCGTCTCGTGCTCTCGTGGGTGTCGAATGGGCACGCGCTGGCCAGCTACTCGGTCGGTGCCCAGTTCTACACCCCGACGTTCTCACTCATCTCCACTGCCGCAGTCGCGCTATGGCCCATCTTCGCGCGCGAGACCACCAACGCGCTCCGGCAATGGCGCCGCGCACTGCTTGTACTCGTCGGTATCGGTGCGACGGCAGGAGCCCTCTACGTACTCCTCATCCGACCCATTGCATCGGTGGTGACGAAGTCCGAAGTGCCCGTGGACCTTCCGCTTGCCGTCGCATTCGGCGTGCTCATCATGGTCATGGCGGCACATCAGCCGTCGGCGATGATGCTGACAACTCCTGCCGGTCTCCGCTTCCAAGCGGTGTGCGTGGTGCTGATGTTGCTACTGAATCTGCCCCTCTCGGTCTACCTCGCTTCAGTCATGGGGGCGCCAGGACCAATCTGGGCTTCCGTCATCTCTGCTGCGCTCTTACAGCTTCTACCGATCGGCCTTCGCTCCGCTCGGTATGCGCGCGAACGAGCCGAATCAACGGAGCGTCCATGAGTCGAAGTCCACGCCGTCGTGTCACTGTCTACGACCCGAACGGACAGAATCCCTACGGGAACGAACTCGCGCTGATCCTTCAGGCCACCGGGAGGCCTGTCGATCATTGGGTACCGGCGTCGCGGGCGTACCAAAACGATGACGGTATTCGAGTCCGAAGTAGTCTTGGCGGACCGGTCGAAGATTCGCGTCACCGGCTCGCAACAGCAATACGGCGCCTCCTCTTGCCGGTACGTGCCATCCTGTTCGCACCATTCGGTTCCCCAGTTGTGGCCGCGTGGACCGTCGACACCTGGGATACGTTGATTCTGGGGGCTCGCTCACTCTTCAGCGACGAGGTGTACATTGTTTTGCACAATCCTCGTCAAGTTCGGGGACGGGCCGGAAGGCGGTGGCGTCTCGAGCGCCTGGTGCTTCGCCGTTCCGTCATCTGCCTGCATTCGGATCGCCTGTCCGCGTTGGCTGCCGCTGACTTTCCGCGACGTGCTGTCATGCCGCACCCTCCCTATTCGAGCTTGGTTCGATCGTCACCGACATGGAATCTGAGCCGTGCAGTCGAGCGCGGTGGACTACCGCGGATCAGCTTCATAGGAGAGCCCCGTCCGGACAAGGGAATTGCCGATCTTGAACTGATGGCCGAACTTGTCTCGGTTCGATTCGACTTGTGCATCCTGAGCGCAAAGCGACTACCGAACGGCATGGCGAACCGTATACGAGCACTCGGTCACGCGGTGACTGAGATGGCCGACGGCGGGAGGCCTGCCGATGCAGACATCGTGTCCGCCCTTCTCGCATCCGTGGTCGTTGTTGCGCCGTACAGGGCGGTGACCGAAAGTGGCTCCATCCGTTTGGCGACCGCAGTGGGAGTGCCGGTTGTCGCCTACGACACCGACGGCGTCCGCGAGCTCCTGCCCGCCGAACAGCTAGCGAACGACATTGATTCGCTCTCAAGACTCGTAGAAGCACGACTCTTGGATCCGACGCTGCCGAGCGGGCAATTGAGCGTTTCGTTACAGGCCGAACGAGCCGTGACAGCGTGGGAAGGAGTTCTCGATGGTGAGCACTGAGAGGCCATTGATCAGCGTCATCATCGCGACGTACAACGCGAGTCAATTCATCGACCGAACTCTGCGGTCGGTCGCGAGTCAGGAACTCGAAGGCTACGTCGTCGAGGTGGTGTTGGTTGACGGCGCTTCCACCGATGACACAGTTGATCGTGTGCGTGCATCGGGGCTTCCGGTCGTTGTGCGGAGCGAGCCGGATGACGGCATATACGACGCAATGAACATCGGTGCCGAGATGGCGTCAGGACGCTGGGTTCAGTTCCTTAATGCAGGAGACACCTATTCCCGCACCGACAGCTTGTTGCGAGTGGCACGGGTGATCGACCGAGTCGCAGGAACCGGAGTGACGTGGGCGGTTGCTGGGGCGCAGAACCTCCAAGGCGGTGCGGGACCTGCTCGAGTCATCGAGAATCTGCCCTACAAGCGATTGAGACACCTCTTCGGTCTACAGCCTCACTGCCACCAAGCATGCTGGTTTTCAACCGAGCGTTTCAGGGCGTTAGGAGGGCATCAGCTCGACATGGGAATCGTAGCGGACTACGACCTCATCGCTAGGTTCGGTTCTGACAGGAGACCGGCATCCGTGAATCACGTAGTTATCGACTACTTGGGCGGGGGCGTCTCGGAAGTGCCTGCGAGGGAGATCGCGGACCGCTTGCACGAGGCGCGTTCCCGTCGTTTCGAACTGGGACGCCTTGCGCGGACTGCGGACCGTGGAGCTTCCCGCGTCATCGGTCTGCTCAACGGGCTGAGGATACGAGCTGGGATGGTCCGAAGGCGGTATCAGGTTCGTCGGACCGACTGATGGACCGCGCGCTGCGGCCGAGCGCTGCGGTGGACAGAAGAGCGACACAGAATATTGTCTGGTAGAGGTTGGAGCCGATTGGGGAGAACGCCAGGTTCCACAGTGCTATCACACTGAGAAATACAATCAGCGGGTTAGAGACAACGCCCGATGCACTTGCGGTGAGGCTGCGAGCTGCGAAGACTGCCAAGGTCAGCGCAAGGAGGATCCCCGGTATCCCGAAGTTGACCCAAAGATCGCTCGTAATCGAATGAAGTTTGAAGCCAGTCCCGAAGAGGTAATCCCGCACGTACTGACCAGTCAAGTCAAGGCCACGACCGGCGAGGCCTTGTTGCCCGATCGCTACATCAGCCGCTGACGGCAGGACACCGGGGCCGTACCCGAGCGGCCGGTGGACGAACAGTGCGGCTGCCGCACCAGATTCACTCCGGCCCGACGTGAGCACGGAGCCGGACGCCTCGAGTTGGGCCGCCGTGACGATTCTGTTGCGTTCACCGAGGTAACCGGCCAGTGCGAGCGCGACACCTGCCGAGTAGACGACAGCGCCGGCGGCGAGCAGGCCAGCGACGGCGAGTATCGATCGTCCGGGCGTTCTGCGTCGGCGGGCTCGTGGCATCAGGACCACGATCATCACGATCGCAACGAATCCGAAGTAGCTTCGGTCCCCGGCTGAAATCGCGATGCCAGCGATGACTGCGAGGGCCAGGAGGGTTGGGACAAGAGACTTCAAGCGCGAGGTCAGAGCGAGAAGGATCACTGAAACCGGGAAGGCGAGGCCGAACTTCCAAATGTTGCCCTCCCAAGTATCGGGCGAAGCGAGTACCTCTACAGTCGATCCCGCCGCAAATACGATGGCAACGCCCGAGATGCTCAGGAATCTGCGAGACCAGGCCAGGGCCGGTATCAACACGTACGCGGCACATGCGAGCGAACTCACGGTGACCCAGAAGTAGCTGACGTTGATCGAGTGGTCGCTCTGGGCAAAGGCGGTCAAGACGAATCCTGAAGCTAACGTGAGTAACACGATCAAGCTCAGAAGCTTGAGGCCTTTGTGCCGAACGAGCGTTCGGAGTACGACTGGGAGAAGGGGGATGGCAAGAAGGAACCCCCAAGAAAGAACGCTCGAGGCAAATGGGATGCCGACGTGGATCGGAAGCAGGAACACCAGGGCACGTGCCGCAACTCTGGACCAGGTCGATGTAGCGTCGACCTCGGCGCAGGCCGTCTTATTCTCAGCCAATTCGATCACCTGTCGCTTCTCGCAGAACCGCTACCCATCGCTGAGCGACCCGTTCCCAACCAAATTCCGCAGCAGCGACTTCAAGTGCAGCTTCTCGGAGTGCGGATTGCTCCTCCGTAGCGAATTCTTCCACCAGACGCGCAACCATGTCCGGGTCAGGAGAAGTGGCCAACTTCACCGCAGGTGAGTAAGCAGCGATTGAAGCCGCCTGTACGTGTTCGCTCGCGACCACGGGGACACCGTTGGCGAGGGCTTCAGCTACGACGATGCCGAAGTTCTCATCCTCGCTGGGAAGCAGGAAAACGTCGGCACCCTCGAAGACTTTTCTCTTAGCTTGTCCGGTCACTTCGCCGACAAAACGCACGCTGTCTTCGAGTGAATTGTTCCGGGTCAAGCGCTTGAGGTTAACGAGTTCGTCCCCGGCCCCTGCGATGACAAGTCGTGCCTCGATTCCCATGGACCTGAGCTTGCCTACGGCGAGGATTGCGACGTCGATCCGCTTCTTCTTGGCAAGTCTGCACAGGGTGAGAAGGCGAAGATGTGTCGTCACGTCGCGTGAAACCGGAGCGCCGACCATTGAGGTGCCGACTCCGCAAACAGCTGCAGCCACACCGGGCAGGACCACCGCAGCTTCTTCGGCTTCTCTGCTGGATCCGACTGCCAGGGCTCGAACTGTGCGACGAACGAGGGGCCGGAATACCCTGCGGAACCAGGCTTTCTTCGCGCTCTTCTTCGATGTCTCGTAGGAGGTCAACGCGCCATGCGGCATCAGGACGACGGGCTTGCGAAGGATGAATGCCGCGGCCAGTACAAAGGGGACCCACGGCAGGTAGAAGCCGTGGACGATCACCGCGTCGTTCTGTCGCAGGGCACGAACGACAGAGCCGAAAGAGACGAGGTCGGCGTCGCCGGGGCGGGCTCGCCATTTCAGTTGGCGCGGGCCCGGACGGGTATTTCGAGGCCGCTGTGCGGACGGTAGCTCCAGCACCGAGGCCTGTCGGTCGCCACGTATCCAAACCAGGTCGACCTGCAATCCGGTACTCGCATTGAGAGCGCGGTTCAGTTCGAAAGCATTCCGGGCAGGCCCGCCGTTCGAAGTGGCGAGCGTGTCGCAAAACTGGAGCACGTGCATCAGTGGATGTCCAGACCTGAACGCTGGAGCTCTCGAGTTTTCACGCCGATCTGCCAGTAGTACGCCGAAAGAGCGAACGCATAGTCGAACCCCGCGCGCCCGTCGAGGAATCCGGCGCGGAACAAGTACGAATACAGGAAGAACGCGGCCGGCTTGAAAGGTACCCGGTCAAACAGCTGTCCTTGTCGGGTTCGTCGTTGCGCGACGGCGGTCCGCACATCGCGCTTCAGGCGAAGGTGGGCTTCCCAATCCGAGTAGCGGTTGTGGCGGTCGAACCAGCTGCTGACGGGATCCTGGTCGTTGTGGAGAATTGCCCCGGAGAGTCGCCCGGTGTTCCCATCGACTTCAGGCTGATAGTGCCCTTCAACTTCTCGGATTCCGGGGACGAGCTCGTCGCCGACGTCAGGGAAATGGCACTTCCCGGCTCGCAAGAGGGACCTCTTTGTCACCTTGTGGCCGTGGCGGAGGACGGTCCCGGCGAATCGGTATCGGAGTGGGAGATCGTAGGCGCTGTAACTACCCGAGTCTGCCTGCAGCACCTGGTTGAGGTCGCTATAGAGCTCTTCGGTAGGCGTCTCGTCGGCGTCTAAGAGCAGTATCCACTGGAGATCTGTCTTGACATGTTCGAGTGACCATTGCTTCTTCTTGGGATACTGACCGTCCCAGCTGAACTGAAGCACACGTGCGCCGTGAGTTACCGCTATCTCGGCCGTTCGGTCCTCGCTGTTTGAATCGACAACTGTGACTTCGGCAAATCTGTCGAGGCTGGCGAGCGTTTCGCCGATCTGAGCCTCCTCGTTCTTCGCGAGAACGATCACTGAGATCGGCAGGAGGCCGCTTGAGCGTCGGGAGGAGTTCATGCTCGAGTCTCAGTTTCTGCTTCGGTGCCGGGATCGAGTGCCCGTATGAGGCGGGCTGGAACTCCCGCGTAGACAGAGTTGTCGGGTACGTCGCTTGTGACGACGGCACCAGCGCCAACGACACACCCGGAACCGATACGCACTCCCGGGAGGATCGTGGCTCGAGATCCGATCCAGGTGCCGTCGCCGACCAGGATCGGTTGAACTGCCGCCGCGCCAGCTCTTCTCGTCGAATTCGCGAGCTGATGCGAAGCAGTCGTGAAGAGGACCTCGTGACCAATAGCGCACTCCTTCCCGATCGTGATCCGTTCGGAGAGGTCGAGGTAGATTCCCTCGTTGAGGAAGGTCTTTTCACCAACGGTGAGAGTGGCCCGTCCCGCGATTGTTACATGCGCATTGATCACTGCGCTTCGGCTTATGTCACTCCCCAGGCACCCCAGTGCTCGAGAGCGTAAAAGTCGAGGGAATGATCGCTGCCTGATGAGATGGTGCATCACACCGGAGGTCGAAGCGATGAGCACTTCCTCCACCATGGCCCTCAAGGCAGTGAACCTCTTGACGCGCAATCCGCGGCTCATCGGTTGCTCTCCGGACGGGAGAAGCGCCAACCGACCTGGACGGCCGGATTTCCTCCGTAGATGGCGTTTTCGGGGATGCTTGAGCTAATGAGACTCATTGGGCGAACAAGAGCAGACCTACCAATTCTCACTCCGCCGGTGATCATGGAACGCGAAGTGACCCACGCGCCGTCATCAATGACGACTGGCTTCGTCAGCAAAGCCATGTCTCGACGATGGGCGTGGCTCCCGGTTGTGATGAAGGTGTCTTGCGAGATGACGACATCATGTCCGATGCTGACTTGGGCCTGATTGTGTATCCAAACACCCTCGCCGATCCAGGAGTCTGCGCCAATGCGGAGCTTCCAGGGGAAACGCACTCTGGTGCGTGGTCGATAGACGACACCCGACTCGATATCGGCCCCAAACCGGCGCAAGGCCCAGACGCGTAAGCGGGAACTGATCTGCCAGGGGTTGGTCACGAGGAGGAGTTCAACGATTGACCAAAGAACAACGAAGAGCAGTGGGCGGTCCCAGGAAGCCCTCTCACCCGGCGCCCGGCGGAGCGAGATCACGGGGACAGCCTGACCATCCAGAGGTCCTGACGCTCGTTCCACTTTCGCTCCTCGGGTTGTCCCGGGTACCGAGGGTCGGGCGCCCCACGTCAGCATAGGTCGTGTGGGCCTCCGGCGAGAGGACCATGTCCTCGACGCTTCGGTCAGTGGGGAAGTAGCCGCCGGTTCACGGGCAGCTTGACGAGGGTACGAATGCCTTCAGCGACCAGAAGATTGGGGCGTCGTAGGCGGACACGCAAGAGCACGGTCGGTCGCCGCACGCGTGGGGGCGGAGGTGGGAGCGTCGCTCTGGCCGAGGGATACCCCCTGCGCAGAGCGGCTGATCGGCTCCGGCTCATCACTGGTGTGCGAGAGGCAACGTCTGGCAGACGCTCACGCCTCGGTCTGCGTTCACCACCACCAAGCCTTGGCCTTCGCCGGCGCTAGTCGATACGTCTTCGGTGACTCACGTTGTCGAAGTTTTCGTGCAGGCACGCCCCCGTAAAGGCCGTACGGAGCCAGATCCTTCGTCACGACAGACCCCGCGGCTACGACAGCGCCTTCCCCGATCGATACGCCCGGGAGAACGGTGACTCGGGTACTCAGCCAAGCGTGGTCGCCGATGGTCACCGGAGCAGAGACGTAGGCAAAGTCGGCTGAGTCCCACGCGTGCTGCGCAGTCCAGATGTGCACTTGTGTCGACAGATTGACGTCGCTCCCCAGCGTCAGGCCTCCGCGAGCGTCAAGGATGGCGCCGTCCCCGACACTGGTCCGCGCCCCAATACTGAGCCGACGTGCGGACCTGACCTGGAAGCCGTGGTACAGCGTCGCGGTACGGTCGATCTCCGCTCCCCAGGCTCGTAGCGCACTCACCCGTGCGACGTGAAGCGGCATGCGGGCTGCGAGTGCGAGCGCCAGCATCTCGAGGTTCCCGATTCGAGAGCCGACGAAAGATCGCAGAGTCATCGAAGGCCGACGGTGGCCGAGGGACGTTCAGATCGGTCCGACATGGCGCGACCATACCAGCGGGTGGGTCGCCACGGCGTGCCATCACCTCTTCCTACCGCTGCCGAGAGCACGGAGGCCCCGCGCGCCGAGCCGGCCGTGCTGAAGGTGTCGTCGGCGTCTGACCGCCGCCGCTCTCAGTAGGCAGGCAGCTGTTATGTTCACACCGTGAATCTGCCACCCTCCGTCCTGCTGGTCGGACTGAACTACTCACCCGAGAGCACGGGGATCGCTCCATACTCGGCTGGGTTGGCGAAGGACCTCGCTGCCCGCGGCTGGCAGGTCCGCGTAATCTCTTCTTTCCCCCACTACCCGCAGTGGTCTTTCCTGGGGGGACGTCCCCCGCGGCAGGAAGTACGCATCGAAGATGCGGTCCGAGTGGTGCGTCGGCGCCACGGATTACCGAAGAAGCCTGGCGGTGTTGCCCGGGCTCTGTCCGAGCTGTCGTTCGGCCTGGCAACGCTCACTGCGGCGTTTGGGCGTCCCGATGCAATTGTGCTCGTTTCACCGGCGCTGATCTCGTCCGCGCTCGCCCTCGTGAAAGCCAAGGTGATCACGCGCCGTCCCGTCGTCGTGTGGGTTCAAGATCTTTACACCCTTGGTGTGAAGGAACTCGGTGGTCGACGATCGGCGTTGGCCGGCCGAGCCATCGCGGCCATCGAAAGATGGGTTTTGCGTTCCTCTGACAAGGTGGTCGTGATCCACGAACGCTTCCGCGACACGGTCATTCAGGAGTTTGGCCTTCAGCCCGAGGCGGTTTCGGTTGTTCGGAACTGGTCTCACCTGGCCGACGCTGAGCCGCCGAACCGGCTAGAGGCACGGGCGACGTTCGGTTGGAAGCGAGAGCACTTCGTCGTGCTGCACGCGGGCAACATGGGATTGAAGCAGGGGCTGGAGAACGTCGTAGAGGCAGCGCGTCTTGCGAGCGCTCAACGCAGCGACGTACGTTTTGTCCTTCTAGGCGACGGCAACCAGCGAGAGCGCCTCGCGGAGCTCTCATCGGACGTCCCGACCCTTTCCATGATCGGGTCCCTGCCGGCTGATAAATTTCGGCTGGCCCTTTCGGCTGCTGATGCGCTCTTGGTGAACGAGCGAAGCGGTGTCGAGGGCATGGCCGTACCGAGCAAGCTCACTTCGTATTTCAGTACTGGTCTACCGGTGATCGCAGCGACGGACCATGGCAGCATCACGGAAAGCGAGGTCTTGATGGCGGCGGCTGGCCCGGTCGTCCGGCCAGACGACCCGCAAGCGCTGCTCGATGTGGCTGCTTCACTTCAGGCGGACCCTGCTCGCGCGGCGAAGATGGGTGAGAGCGGTCGTCAATTTCGAGCAAGTCATCTCGACCCGCGAGCTTCCTTCGATAGATTTGCTCAGCTGCTCAACGATCTGACTGTGGGCCAAGGGACAGACGCACCAAGTGAATCGGGGAACGATTGACCAAGCGCGCGCTCATCACGGGCATCACCGGACAGGACGGCTCGTACCTCGCAGAGCTGCTGCTCCGCAAGGGGTACGAAGTCCACGGCTTGATCCGTCGCGCCTCGACGTTCAACACGTCGCGGATCGAACACCTCTACGTCGACCCGCACGAGTCGGGAGCGAAGCTGTTCCTGCACTACGGGGACCTCGGTGACGGAGCACGGCTCGTCAGCCTCCTCAGCGAACTGAAGCCGGACGAGGTCTACAACCTCGCGGCGCAGTCGCACGTGCGGGTGTCGTTCGACGAGCCGGAACACACGGGTGACGTGACCGGCGTCGGCACGATGCGCATGCTGGAGGCGGTCCGGGTGTCGGGCATCCACACGCGCTTCTACCAGGCGTCGTCCTCCGAGATGTTCGGGGCGACCCCGCCGCCGCAGAACGAGGAGACGCCGTTCTGGCCCCGCTCTCCGTACGGAGCGGCGAAGGTCTACAGCTACTGGGTGACCCGGAACTACCGCGAGGCGTACGGCATGTTCGCGGTGAACGGCATCCTGTTCAACCACGAGTCGCCGCGACGTGGCGAGACGTTCGTCACCCGGAAGATCACTCGGGCGGTCGCACGGATCAAGGCCGGTGTCGAAGACCACCTGTACCTCGGCAACCTCGACTCCGTCCGTGACTGGGGGTACGCCGCCGAGTACGTCGAGGGCATGTGGCGGATGCTGCAGGTCGACGAGCCGGACGACTTCGTCCTGGCGACCGGTGGCGACTTCACGGTGAAGGACTTCCTCACCACCGCGTTCTCGCACGCCGGGCTCAACTGGGAAGACCACGTTCGGTTCGACGAGCGCTACCTGCGACCGAGCGAGGTGGACGCCCTCGTTGGTGACGCCTCGAAGGCCAAGGAGAAGCTCGGCTGGGAAGCGACGGTCGACACCGCCGAACTGGCGAGGATCATGGTGGACGCGGACATCGCCGCCCTCGAGCACGAGGGCCGCCCGTGGATCGACACCGTCCGACTCGAGAGCTGGGGATCCTGATGACCACGACCGACTTCACGCCCGGTCCGATCGACCGAGCGGACCGCGTCTACGTCGCGGGACACCGAGGTCTGGTGGGCTCGGCGGTCTGGCGCAAGCTCGAGTCGGAGGGCTTCACGGACCTGATCGGGCGGAGTTCCTCCGAGCTCGACCTGAAGGACCGCGGCGCCGTGTTCGCCTTCTTCGCCGAGCAGCAGCCGAAGCACGTGGTGCTGGCGGCAGCGAAGGTCGGCGGCATCATGGCGAACAACACCTACCCCCACGACTTCCTGAGCGAGAACCTGCAGATCCAGGTCAACGTGATGGACGCGGCCGTGGAGCACGGTGTCGAGCGCCTCGTCTTCCTCGGGTCGTCCTGCATCTACCCGAAGATGGCCGAACAGCCGATCCACGAGGACGCGCTGCTCACCGGGCACCTCGAACCCACGAACGACGCGTACGCGATCGCCAAGATCGCCGGCATCCTGCAGGTGCAGGCCGTCCGGCGACAGTTCGGCCGTCCGTGGATCTCGGCCATGCCGACCAACCTCTACGGCCCGGGCGACAACTTCTCGCCCACTGGTTCGCACGTCCTGCCGGCCCTCATCCGGCGGTACGACGAAGCGGCACGAACGGGTGCGGCGCGCGTCGAGAACTGGGGGACGGGGTCACCCCGTCGGGAGTTCCTGCACGTCGACGACATGGCGGCGGCGGTCTTCCACCTGATGGAGCACTACGACGGTCCGGACCAGGTCAACGTCGGGACCGGGTCCGACGTCACCATCAAGGAGATCGCCGAGACGATCGGCAGGATCGTCGGCTTCACCGGTGAGACGGTCTGGGACACCACCAAGCCGGACGGCACGCCGCAGAAGCTGCTCGACGTATCCAAGCTCGCGGATGCCGGCTGGACTGCGCAGATCGGCCTCGAGGACGGTCTGCGGAGCACCATCGATTGGTATCGCGAACACGTGGACACCGTGCGTCAGTGACGTGGGCTGGACACGGGGGACCGTAGGATCGCGTCATGTCCGACCTGCCCGAGTCGCGACGCACTGCAGCACACCGGGGATCCAGGGCCCGGATCGTCTTGTGGGTCGTCCTCGCCCTCGTCCTGCTGCTCATCCTCGCCGTCGCCTGGGTGGGAGTGCGTGGTGCGCTCGCGAAGGGACACCTCGAACGAGCGGTCGCTGACGTCGACACACTGCGCTCTCAGCTCACCGGTGGCGACACCGACGCCGCGCAGGAGACCGCGGAGCACCTGGAGCGTGAAGCGGGGGCAGCTCGTTCGTTGACGGGTGATCCGATCTGGGGGGCTTCGCAGAACGTCCCGTTCTTCGGGGACAACCTGCGTGCAGTCCGCCAGGTCTCCGTCGTCGTGGACGATGTTGCCCGGAACGCGGTCAGCCCCGTCGCCGACGTCATCGGCGGTCTCGGAACCGACTCGTTCGCGCCGAAGAACGGCAAGGTCGACCTGCAGCCGATCGTGGACGCGCAGCCGGCCGTCGCGAAGGCGACGACGACCCTGGCGCGGGCGGACCGCGATGCGGACGCGATCGACACGAGCGACACGCTGTCCCCGGTGACGACCGCGGTTGCCGAGCTGCGGAATGCGTTGTCGTCCGCCTCCGCGCAGGTGACCACCGCGAACCGGCTCGTGCAGCTCGCGCCGGCGATGCTGGGCAACGACGGTGAACGGAACTACCTGCTGTTGTTCCAGAACAACGCCGAGTTGCGCGCGGGTGGCGGGATCCCGGGAGCCGTGGCGCTCCTCCAGACGGATGACGGCGCTATTCACCTGCAGAACCAGACGTCCGGGGGCTCGTTCGGTCCGTACGCGCAGCCGATCCTGCCGCTGACCCCGGACACGACTGGTCTGTACGGCAGCATCACCGGGAAGTACATGCAGGACGTCACCCTGACCCCGCGTTTCGACGTCTCGGCGAAGCTCGCTCGGGCCATGTGGAAGCAGAAGTTCGGCGAACAGGTCGACGGCGTGCTGGCGATGGACCCGGTGACGCTGAGCTACATCCTCAAGGCCACCGGACCGGTGGAGCTGCCGACCGGGGACACGCTGACGTCGGACAACGCGGTCAAGCTGCTGTTGAGCGACGTCTACGCGAAGTACCCGGATCCGGTCGTGCAGGACGCCTTCTTCGCCTCCGCCGCCAGCGCCGTGTTCGACAAGGTCGCGAGTGGCGACTTCGACCCCCAGCAGTTCGTCTCCGCCCTGACACAGAGCACCGGTGAGGACCGGCTGCGCCTGTGGAGCGCGGACCGGGCAGAGCAACGCCGCATCAGCGGTACCGCCGTGGCCGGCGAGCTCCCGACCGAGTCGGCGTCGTCACGGGAGTTCGCCGTGTACCTCAACGACGGCACCGGCTCGAAGATGGACTACTACCTCGAGAAGAGCGTGTCGGTCGGCAGCTCGGTGTGCCGGAAGGACGGCCGGCCGACGTCGGTCGTCGAGGTCACCCTGAAGAACACGGCACCGGCCGACGCGGCCACGAGCCTGCCCGAGTACGTCACCGGCGGCGGCGCCTTCGGGGTGGAGCCAGGTCTGATCAAGACCTTGATCGCCACCTACGCGCCCGAGGACGCGATCTTCCTCGGCGCCACGAAGGACGGCAAGACGACTGCTGTGCAGACGGCGACGGATGGCGGACACCCCGTGGCGCAGTTGCAGACGCTGCTCGCACCGGGCCAGAGCCTGACCTACCGCGTTGCCTTCCTCGGCGAGAGCAAATACGCGAAAGCCCCCGTGCAGGCGAGCTCCACCCCGGGTGTCCGACAGTCCGAGACCAAGCCGATCGCGTTCGAGTGTGACCGGCCGCTCACAGCCAACTGAACACGGCGTCCCGTTAACGCATCTCGAACGCCCCCACTCCGGGGGTGGTCGGTTGCGGCTGTCCGCCGCTACAGGTTGCCGACGCGGCGGTCAGGCTCCGTGAGGGATGGGGCTGGATGCCCGTCTGATCTGGGATTCCCTCGTTCGACGCAGGCGGATGCCCCTGTGATGTCGGCTCGATCGCCCGCCTGTTCAGGATGAACACATGACGACCAATGACCGAAATCCACGCCATCTGGTACCGAGCTGTGAAACTCCGGTAGATTGAGACAACTTCGCCATCACAACCGCCAGTTTCTTGGCAGGGGACAACCACGG
Source organism: Curtobacterium sp. PhB146 (assembly GCF_004342995.1). Classification (NCBI taxonomy): domain Bacteria; kingdom Bacillati; phylum Actinomycetota; class Actinomycetes; order Micrococcales; family Microbacteriaceae; genus Curtobacterium; species Curtobacterium sp. PhB146. The sequence goes on from NZ_SMBN01000006.1 coordinate 28,884, forward strand.
GCGGATCAGCGGGCTCTGGGTGTCAGGGTCTGGATTTTCAGATCTTTAGGGGAACCACATGAAGAAGCTCATCGCTGCGGTGGTGCTGGCTGGGGCCGCACTGCTCGCCACGCCGACCGTCGCCAACGCCGCCGGCTACACGCCCGACTCCGACGTCTCCGTCTCCGGCACCGCCGTTGCCGGTGGTACCGCCTCCGTGAACTTCACCGAGGGTGCGTTCCAGGACAACGAGACCGTCAACGTCCAGGTCACCGGTGCCGGTGCGGTCACGCTCGGCGCGCTGCCGACCACGACCGTCTCGAAGACCTACACGGCTGCCTCCGACGGTTCACTCGCCGTCAAGGTCACCTTCCCGAAGGGCGCTTCGGGTACCTACAACCTGACCGCCACCGGCGCGACCTCGGGTGTCGTCGGCTTCGCCGCCTTCACCGTCGCCCCGGCTGACGCTGCTGCTGCTGTCCCGGCTGCGGGTGCTGGCTCCGGCACCGACGGCACCCTCGCCTTCACCGGTTCGACCGTGTCCGCCCTGGCCCTCTGGGTCGCCGGTGGCGCAGTCGTCCTCGGTGGTGGCCTGCTGCTGGTCCGCGGCTCGGTCCGTCGCCAGCGCGAGTCCGTCTGAGACTCGAGCCTCTGAAGGAAGCCCCCGGAGCGCATCGCTCCGGGGGCTTCGTCGTGTCCGCGCGTCAGTGACGCCGGCGGTGTGCCGCCCACGCGAGCGCGAGGACGCCCAGGACGGCTCCGATGACCGCTCCCAGGCCGTTCGCCAGGACGTCGGCCACTGATGCGGTGCGCGCGGGCAGGAAGAGCGCCTGGCCGGTCTCGATGCCGACGCTGACGACCAGGCCCACAGCCCCACCGGCCCACCACCAGCGAGCGCCCGCGAGCAGGACCACGAGCAGGCCCAACGGGACGAAGAAGACCACGTTCGACAGCGACTCGACCGTGCCGTAGCCGAACCAGTCGGGGGCCCCGTGCCGATGGGCGATCGCGATCACCCGGTCGAGCGTCGGACCGGCCGCCGCGTCGACGGGTGAACCCCAGAACCCGACGAGCACCACCGCGACGCCGTAGGCGGCGGCGAGCCACGTCGCGACCCGACGGCTGCGGCCGGTGGCCGGGGCGCGCCCTGGATCGCGGGGACTGTCGGAGGTCACCCGACCGACGGTAGTGAGTCGGGCCTCCCGGATGGGCGTCTCCGTCATTCCGTGACGCATCTCGGAGGTCCGGAAAACGAGTACCCCGATCTGAAGCCTGTACCCCGGAAAGACGTCACACCGCCCCGGAAACCCGGGGGACGCCGATGGGCCGCATTGACAGAACCCGTGAATCAACGGGCATCGCTGGCGGTTCGAGCCGTGGTTCTCGTAGCGTTCTGGTGTCAGCAGATGTACCCCGGATCGTGAAGGAGAGCGACATGAGCATCACCGTCAACAACGCGACGCAGGCCGAGGTCACACTCGACACCGACACGGTCGACACCATCGCGATCCTCGAAGCCGACGCGGCGACCTCGACCCGTCCGACCCGCGCGAAGGTCACCTGGGTGCAGGAAGACCAGGGCGAGTGGATCGCCGGCTACGGCGGGTACTTCGGCGGCAGCGTCGACAAGCGCGACGGCCGTTTCGTCGCCTCGGACACCTTCGGCCTCGTCGTCGGAGAGTTTGCATCGCTGGAAGAAGCGCAGACCAAGCTCGAAGACCAGCTCCACGTCATGCTCCCGTCGGTCATCCGACCGGTCGAGTAGGCGCCACCGCGCCACGGGCACCGTCGGTGCCCGTCCCACCACGCACCATCGGCGTCCGCGACGCCCGCAGCACCAGTACGCAGCACGCAGCACCAGCACGCAGCACAGCCCGAAGGAGCACCACCATGAGCATGACCGCCGATCACCACCAGCAGACCGAAGTGACGCTGGACACCCGGACGATCGAGGTCATCGCCGAGATCGAGGCGCAGGTCGTCGCCGACACCGCGCCGGCTCGCGTCCGCATCAGCTGGGCGCAGCCCGACACGGGGCTCTGGGTCGCCAACTACGGCGGGTACTACGGCGGCACCGTCGACCGGCAGGGCACGCACTTCTTCGTCGCCGACACGTTCGGCGAGTACGTGGGGGACTTCCGCTCCCTCGACGAGGCGAAGGGCCGTCTGGCCGAGCGGCTGCACGTGCTGCTGCCGGACGTGATCCGGCAGGCTGTCTGACGCGCTGAGCCCCGCGAACCCCGAAACCCCACCGGATCCGGTGGGGTTTTCGTGTGCCCCGAGCGGGTGACGCGGGTCTGAGGTGCGGTCACCCCCACAACGAGTGGTCCCCCCTATTGGGGACCCGTTCCGTCCCCACTTCGGTATCGAGACCTGCCAGTATCGACCCGGCGCCAACGACCGTTCTCCCTGAACCGGCGGCTGTTGATCAGCGCCCGCATCGTCTCGACCCGAAAGTGATCATGCTGCCTGGAAACCAGGGCACCGCTGTGCCTCGACGCCGCTTCGGCGTCCGAACCGTCGCCGTGTTCGGCGCCGCGCTGCTCGTCGGCGCCGGTCTCTCGACGACCACGGCGGTCATCGCGGCCGAGCCGGCCTCGGCCGTCGATGCGACCCAGAACGGTGCGCTGGTCTGCTACCCGCAGAACACGCTGTACGCGATCGACAGCACCGGCAAGGTCGTCGCCGTCGACGTCAGTTCGGACGAGTCCAAGGTCGGTCAGACCGCGGACGTCACGAACCTCGGTGCGGGCGCGAACAACGGTCTCGGTATTTCGCGCGAGGGTGTCTCGATGTTCGCCGCGGCGAACGGCGGGACCGCGACCCTTCGTCAGTACGACCCGAAGACGGGCGTCGCCAGCGACCCGGTCGCGACCGACACGACACGGTCCGTGATCCGTGGTGCCGTGAACCCGGCGACGGGCATCTACTACTACGGCGACGGCACCGGTTGGCTCGGGGCGTACCGCCCCGCGACGGACACGACGCCGGCGAAGTACCTGGGTCAGGTCGGACAGATCAACGGCCTCGCCACGCGGAACGCCGCCGACACCGCGAACGCGAACGGTGACTTCGCGTTCAGCTCCCGCGGACTGTTCTTCGTCGTCGCGGCGAACCACGTGTACCGCGTGAACACGAACGAGGTCCCGACGACGTCGGGCAACACGGCGATGACGACGACCGAGATCGCGACCCTGCCGTCCACCACCAACAGCCCCGGCATCGCATTCTCCTCCGACGGCTTCCTGTACGTGTCGAACACAGTGACGACCAACCGGGTCCCGACCACCACGATCTTCCAGCTGGACCCGACGTCTGGCAAGGAAGTCCGCAACTTCCGCATCGTCGGTGACTACGCAGCCAGCGACCTGGCCAGCTGCAACTACGCCGACACCGTCACCGGTGAGTCGAGCGTCGACAAGCGCTGGAACAGCGGTGACCAGTTCAAGCTGTCGATCACCGGCGGCGGCATCACCCCGAACGACGGTACGACCGGCACCACGAGCGGCAGCGCCACGGGCGTCCAGGCACAGAAGGCGGGCGCGGTTCTGACCACGCCGAACAAGGACTACACGGTCACGCAGACCGCCGACGGCACCACGGACATCGCGAACTACGACACCACGTGGAAGGCCGTCGACCAGGGGACCAATGCGGTCATCGCGAAGGGCAACGGCAACACCGGCACCTTCACGTTCCCCGCAGCCACGACCGCCGACGGCACCGACGTCATGGTGACGTTCACCAACACGCTCAAGGCCGTCCACGTCACCACGACCTCGGACACCGGCAACACGCCGAACGGCACGAAGCTAACCGTGCCCGCGAAGGGCGTCTTGGCGAACGACAGCGGCACCGGCCTGTCCGTCGTGTCGAACACCACGCCCGCCCACGGCACCGCGACCGTGAGCCCGAACGGCTCGTACACGTACACGCCGGCCGACGGCTTCTCGGGCACGGACACCTTCCAGTACACGGCGAAGGACTCGTCCGGCCAGACGTCGACCAGCACCGTGACGATCACCGTCGCCCCGGCGGGCACCGACGACGCGTTCAGTGTGCACGCCGGCCAGACCGCCACTGCCGACGCCAAGACGGGTCTGCTCGCGAACGACCACGGCACCGGCCTGACGGTCACGGGCAACACGAAGCCCGCCCACGGTGACCTGACCGTCGAGAAGGACGGCTCGTACTCGTACACCCCGATCGCCGGTTACTCCGGCCCGGACTCCTTCACCTACACGGCGAAGGACGGCGACGGCGCGGAGATCTCCGGCACGGTCACCATCACGGTGCTGCCGACCGCGGTCGCCGACACGATCACCGCGACGGCGGGGGCCACCACCCCCGGCACCGCCCCCGGCCTGCTCGCCAACGACCTCGGCTCGGACCTGACGGTCACCGGCAACACCAAGCCCGCCCACGGTGACGTCGTCGTCGCGAAGGACGGCAGCTACACGTACACCCCGGCCACCGGCTACTCCGGCCCCGACTCCTTCACGTACACCGTCACCGACGGCACCGGGGGGACCGACACCGTGACCGTGACCGTGAACGTGGCCCCGCTGGCGAAGGACGACACCGTCCGCGTCGCCGCCGGCACCACCTACACCGTCGACACCCGCGCCACCGGCGTCCTGGGCAACGACCTCGGCACCGGCCTGACGATCTCGTCGAACACGAAGCCCGCGCACGGCGAGCTCACCCTCGACAAGGCGACCGGTGCGATCACCTACACGCCGGCCGACGGCTTCTCGGGCACGGACTCGTTCCGGTACACCGCGATGGACACCGCCGGTACGCCGACGACCGCCACGGTGACCATCACGGTCAACCCGACGATCGCGAACGACACCACGACGACGAGTGCCGGCACCCCGGTGAACGTCGACGTGCAGCACAACGACCGCGGCTCGGACCTGGTCACCACGATCGTCACCGGCCCGGCGAACGGCACCGCCGTGGTGGCCGAGGACGGCACCGTCGAGTACACGCCGACGGGTGACTTCTCCGGCACCGACTCGTTCACCTACACCGTGACCGACGGCTCGAAGGTCACCACCAGCCCGGCGACGGTCACCGTCACCGTCAAGCCGGTCGCGAACGGCGACACCGTGTCGACGAAGTCCGGCGAGACGCTGACCATCGCGCCGACGACGCTCACCGGCAACGACAAGGGCACGAAGCTGACCGTCACCGACGCGGCTGCCGTGCCGGACGCCGACGGCACGACGCACGGTGACGTCACGATCGACCCGACCACCGGCGTGATCACGTACACGCCGAAGCCCGGCTTCTCGGGCACCGACACCGTCACCTACACGGTGCGGGACGACTCCGGCCAGACCACGACCGGCACGATCACCGTCGTCGTCGGCCCGATGGCCACCCCGGACACCGCGACCGCCACCGCCGGCACCACGCTGACCGTGGGCGGGGACGGCGACGACCGCACGGGCGTGCTCGCGAACGACGAGGGTACGAAGCTCACCGCCAGGGTCGACCTCGAGCCCGCGAACGGCGACCTCGAGCTGGCGGAGGACGGGTCGTACACGTACACCCCGAAGGACGGCTTCTCGGGCACGGACACCTTCACCTACACGGCGAAGGACCCCTCCGGCGGGACGGCCACGGGTGTCGTGACCATCACGGTCGAGCCCGGCACCGAGCCGGACGAGATCACGGTCAAGGCAGGCGGCAGCAAGACGGTCACCTCGGCCGAACTGACCGGCAACGACCACGGCACCGGCCTGTCCGTGCTCGACATCCCCGTCGGCAAGAGCGGCACGAACGGCACCGCGGTCCGGAACGACGACGGCACCGTCACATACACGCCGAAGCCGGGCTTCTCCGGCACCGACGAGTTCACGTACACGGTCACCGACCGCAACGGCCTCACGAACACCGGCACCGTCTCCGTCCGGGTCACCCCCGTCACGGCGGGCGGCTCCACGTCCACCGACGCCGACGGTTCCATCACCGTCCCGGCCGACAAGGGTGTGCTCGACGGCGCCACCGGCACCGACCTGCACGTCACGGACAACACCGACCCGTCGCACGGTGACGTCGTCGTCGACGAGGACGGCGGGTACACCTACACGCCGAAGCCCGGCTACTCCGGCCCGGACTCGTTCGACTACACCGTCTCCGACGGCTCCGGCGGCACGACCACCGGCACCGTGACGATCGTCGTCGCCCCGAAGGCCGTCGCCGACACCGCGACCACCACCGCCTCGACCCCGGTCGACGTCGTGGTCACGGGCAACGACTCCGGCACGAAGCTCGCCGTCACCGCGGTCACCAAGCCCGGTCACGGCGAGGCCGCGATCACCGGAGGCGGAGGCGGAGGCGGAGCCGGAACCGGCAACACCGGCACCGTCACGTACACGCCGGCCGACGGCTTCTCCGGCACGGACACGTTCACCTACACGGTGACCGACCCGACCGGCGGCACTGCGAAGGCGACCGTCACGGTGACGGTCAAGCCCGTCGCCGTCGCGGACACCGTGCGCACCAGCGCCGGCACCGCGCTGGCCATCGCCGGCACGACGCTGACCGCCAACGACCACGGCACGACGCTCACGGTCACCGGCCACGGCGACGCCGCGCACGGCACCGTGACCAAGGGCACCGAGCCCGGCTCGCTCGTCTACCTGCCGAAGAAGGGCTTCTCCGGCACGGACACGTTCACGTACACCGTCACGGACGGCTCCGGCCAGACCACGACGGCGACCGTCACCGTCCTGGTCGGCACCATGGCGACCCCCGACACCGGCCGCACCGCCACCAACGGCACCGTGACCGCGACCGTCGGCACGGGCGTCCTCGCCGACGACGAGGGCACCGACCTGTGGGCGAAGCTCGACCGCAAGCCGGCACACGGCTCCGTGGCGCTGGCGAAGGACGGCTCGTACGTCTACACGCCGGAGCACGACTGGTCCGGCATCGACACCTTCACCTACACGGCGGTCGACCACGACGGCAACACCGCGACCGGCCTCGTGACGATCACCGTCACCCCGACGGCGACGAACGACAAGGCAGCCACGAAGGCCGGCAAGTCGATCACCGTCGCCGGCCCCGGCGTGCTCGGCAACGACCACGGCAGTGACCTGACGGTCGTGACCTCCGGCAAGGCGGGGCACGGCACGGTCTCGATCGCCGCGGACGGCACGTTCGTCTACACCCCGGCGAAGGGCTTCTCCGGCACCGACACCGTGACCTACCGGGCACAGGACGGCTCGGGTCAGCAGGTCGACGCCACCGTCACCGTCACCGTCGGCATCGACGCGACGAAGGACGCCGGCCACACCATCGCCGGCACCCCGATCGCCCGCGACGCCGCCCACGGTCTGCTCACCAACGACCAGGGCACCCGCCTCACCGCAACGCTGGACCGCAAGCCGGCCCACGGCACGGTGACGGTCCAGCCCACCGGCGCGTACGTCTACACCCCGGCCGCCGGCTTCACCGGCACGGACACCTTCACCTACACGGTGACGGACGCCTCGGGGCAGACCACCACCGCCACCGCCACGATGACGGTCGTCGCCGCCGCGGTCGCGAAGGACGACTCCGCCACCGGGACCGTCGGGCACCAGGTCACGATCGACCCGCTCGACAACGACTCCGCCTCGGGCGGCGCCACCTTCGAGACGGGCACCCTGCACCTGATCGACCCGGAGACGGGCAAGCAGTCCGACCGCGTCGTCGTCAGCCACGAGGGCACCTGGACCGTCCGCGACGGCAAGGTCGTCTTCACCCCGGCGAAGGGCCACACCGGCACCACCTTCATCGGGTACGTGGTGACGGACGGCAACGGCCAGACGGTGACGGCGACCATCACGGTCACCTACCCGACCGGCATCGCGGCAGCGGTCCACACCGCGGAGCTCGCCTTCACCGGTGCGACCGGCCTCGTCGGCCTCGGCCTCGCGGCGATCGCACTGCTCCTGGCCGGCGTGCTGCTCGTGACGCGCCGCCGCATCGCGGCGGGCATCGCAGCCACCCCGGGGATCCGACGCAGCGCGCGTCCGTAACCACCGCGGTCGACCGGGAGGCCCGGATCACGTCAGCCGACAGGCGCACGTGATCCGGGCCTCCCGTCGTCGTGCCGTGGTCGCGTCCGACGCACGCCGTCACGCGGGGCGGTGCGGCTCCGCCGCTCGCTAGCCTCGGAGGATGAGCGACCGACCCACCGCACCCGGCCGCCCCACCGCGATCGTGACCGGTGGGACCAGCGGCATCGGACGCGCCGTCGTCGAGGAGCTCCGCCGGACCCACGAGGTGATCGCCGTCGGGCGTGACCGCGTGCGGCTCGACGAGGTCGGGGCGCTCGACCACGTCACCGCCGTGCAGCTCGACCTGACCGACGCCGCCGGGTTCCCGGCCTTCGCCGACTCGGTACCGGAGCTCGACGTCCTGGTGCACAACGCAGCGATCGTCGAACGCCTGCGTGTCGAGGACGCCCGCGCCGAGGACTGGCAGCGCGCCTTCGCCACCAACGTCATCGCGCCGGCCGAGCTCAGCCGGGTGTTCCTGCCACACCTGCGCCGGGCCGCCGGGTCGGTCGTCGTGATCAGCTCGGGTGCCGCGCGACGGGCCGTGCCGAACAGCACCGTGTACTCCGCGTCGAAGCACGCGCTGCAGGCCGTCACCGACGGGCTCCGCCAGCAGGTCAGCGCCGACGGGATCCGGGTGAGCACCGTCGCGCCGGGACCGACCGACACCCCGCTCGCGCACACCGGCGATCGGTACGGTCCGGCCGACCCCGACGTGGTGCGAAGCGAACCGTCGACCGTCGCCTCGGCCGTGCGGTTCGTGATCGACGCCCCGCGGGACTCCCAGATCGCCGAACTGTGGGTGCGCCCGAGCGTCGAGTAGGGCGCCGGGCCGGGTGGCGTCTCGCTGGCTACGCCACCGGTTCGATGAGCTGCGGGCCGTCGTTCTTCACGCTGTTCACGGTGCGGGCGACCTCGTACTGCTCCAGGCCGGCCGCGACCGTCAGTGACTCGTGGTCGAGCAGGGCCAGCAGGTCGTCGGTCGGCAACTCGCCCCCGAGCCAGTCGTCGTAGCCGTCGGGCGTCAGGAACGCCGGCATCCGGTCGTGCACCTCGCCCGGGGCCACGTGGGCGTCGCGCGTGATGATCGCCAGCGTCAGCCGCCACTTGTCCGGGTCGCCATCGGGCTTGGTCGGGTCCGGCCAGGCACTCACGACCCCGGCCATCGCCAGGGCACCGCCGGGCTCGTGCACGAAGTGCGGCTCCTTGCCGTCCTCGCGCACCACCCACTCGTAGTAGCCCTGCGCCGGCACGATGCACCGGTTCGTCGCGAAGGCCCGCTTGAACATGCCGCTCGTCGCGACCGTCTCGATGCGGGCGTTGATCGGCTTCGGACGCTGCTTCTGGAAGTCCTTCGCCCAACTCGGCACGAAGCCCCAGCTGATCTGCGGCAGCTCGCGTTCGCCGTGCCGCTGGCGCACCGCGGACACGGGGTCGGTCGGGGCGACGTTCCAGCTCGGCACCAGGCCGGTCCCCACGACGCCGGTGTCCTGGTCGACGTGCTCGGTCCGGCCGGCGAGCTCGCCGAGGAGCTCGGGCAACAGATCAGCCGTGGTGTCGGAGACGACGAACCTTCCACACATGCGCCCAGTGTGCCCCGTGCCCCCGACAGTCGCGCGGCTGGGGTCGTTCCCCTGCCCCGTATCCCGTTCCGCTTCGTGAACAGAAATGGTCGGGTCCCGTCACGCCACCCGACCATTTCTGCTCACGAAGTCGGGCCGGCGGGGACCTCGAACGGCTCGGCGGCCTCGGCGGCGACCCGCGCGCGTTCGGAGCGGCCGAGGCGGACGACGTACTCGGGCAGCACGAGGACGTAGAGCGCGACGGACACCACGGGCCACCAGGGCGCGACGTCGAGCAACGGGCCAGCACCGACGGCGGCGACCCCTGCCCCCAGCAGCGGGGTGACGCGGGCGAGCGTGCCGATCAGGCCGCGGCGGAGCAGGACCGTGTCGGTGCGGACCGCCTCGCGGTCGTCTGGACGGACGGGGCGTGGCCGTCGCAGCAGGTACGGCTGCACCGACCACCGCACCGAGTTCTGCCACGAGGCCCGCACCTGCCGCCCGTTGATCGTCGCCGAGGGGTCCGGCGGGCGCCGCGTCGAGAAGCACGCGAACGTGAGCAGGCCCACGCCGGCCGCCAGCAGCACGATGGCCGCCACGCTGCGGAGCGGAGGCTGTGCGGTCCAGCCGAGCCGGGCCTCCAGGACGAGCATGCCGACCAACGCGACCACGGCTGCTGCGCCGGACCACGCTGCCGCGCGGCGGACACGACGCGGGTCCAGCACGTCGTCGACGTGCCGGAAGAAGATCCGCCAACCGAGTGCGAACACGGATCAGTCTCCGGGCAGCGAGAGCTTGCTGCCCTTCGGGGTGCCGGGCCGGCCGCGGGCGGGCGGTGCCGGCGGGACGGGCGGGAGCGCCTCGGCCTCGACGCGCAGCTGCTCCTGACGGCCGAGGGTGCGGATGCCCATGACGCCGGTGCCGCTCGAGATGACGAGCCACATGAACCACACACCGAGGAGCACGATCATCCGGTCGCCGTCGACGGGGAACGTGAGGACGAAGACCACCGTGCCGAGGACGAGACCCACCCAGCTGACGAACTGCAGGAACGAACGGGTGGCGAAGCGGACGATCTGGTCGCGGCTCTCCAGCAGACCGTGGAGCACGGCATCGCGGTGCTGCGGGTCCACCGCCGGAGGGTTCCTGCCGTAGTAACGGGCGATGGCCTCTTGCGTGCGCCAGCCGATGCCCGGGATCGGTGGGACGGCCCATCCCTTCGGACCGACCGGCGTCAGCGATGCGCCGAAGCACCCGAAGCCGGCGGCCACCACGACCGCGACGACGACACCGGCGGGACCGGGAACGGGGTCGTCCAGGCGGTCCAGGAGCACGCCGACGAACAGCAGCACGACGAACGCGGTCGCCGCGACGATCGCGCCGACGACCACCATGCGTCGGCGGATGCGCTCACCGATGACCTCGGGCAGTCGCTCCCGGTACACCTGCCACCCGATCTTGAACACGTGTCATGTCTACCCGGGCGCGGGGTGTCGTGGGCCGGGCGCTCGGTACTTCGTGAGCAGAAATGGTCGAGTGCGCTCGTGGGGCCCGACCATTTCTGCTCACGAAGTTCACGAACGAAGTGCGCCGCGGGCACCCCGCGGCACGCCCGCGGACACGCCCGGCGGCGCGGGCACGCGCTGGCGCCCGGCCCCGGCACCCCGGGCACGCGCAGCACACGTCCAGGTGGGCGCGATGACCTCGGCTCCATGAGTCTCGACATCGTCTACACCGCAGCCGCCCACGCCACCGGAGGCGGCCGCGACGGGCACGTCCGCAGCGAGGACGACCGGCTCGACCTGGACACCCGCCCGCCGAAGGAGATGGGCGGCAGCGGCGAGGGCACCAACCCCGAGCAGCTGTTCGCCGCCGGGTACGCCGCGTGCTTCCTCGGTGCACTGCACGCCGCGGGCAAGGAACTCGACCTCGACACCACCGGCGCCGAGGTCTCCGCCGAGGTCGGCATCGGCGGCGCCGGCAACGGCACCTTCGGCCTGGCGGTCGAGCTCGACGTCTACGCACCGGCCGCCCCGCAGGAGCAGCGCCAGCGCCTGGCCGAGCGCGCGCACGAGATCTGCCCGTACTCGAACGCCACCCGCGGCAACATCACCGTCGCGCTGTCGATCGTCGACTAGCGTTCCGGCGTGGTCACCGACGAGACGCGCTGCCCCTGCCTGAGCGGCAATCCCTACGGCGAGTGCTGCGGCCCCCTGCACCGCGGAGCGGCCGCACCGACCGCGGAACGCCTGATGCGCTCACGCTTCAGCGCGTTCGCGCTGGGACTGCCGGAGTACCTGCTGCTCACCTGGCACCCGCGCACCCGACCGGCGGCCCTCGAGTTGGACGCGTCCCAGCGCTGGACCCGGTTGGACATCCTGACGACGACCTCGGGAGGCCCGTTCGACTCCCAGGGCACGGTCGCGTTCCGTGCGTGGTGGCGTTCCGACGACGACCGCGGGACGCTCGAGGAGACGAGCGAGTTCGTCCGCGAGCAGGGACGATGGTTCTACGTGGACGGTGTCGTCGCCTGACGGCTCCGCACCACGCCAGCCGACAGGAGTCGACATGCCCGCACGCGACCTCACCCGCTTCGGCGACCGGACCACGGCCGCCGAGGTCGTCGACGGCCTCGACCTGACAGGACGCACGGCGATCGTCACCGGCGCCGCGTCCGGCATCGGGGTGGAGACCGCCCGAGCACTCGCCGGAGCCGGAGCACGCGTGACGCTCGCCGTGCGGGACGTCGACGCCGGCCGCCGGGTCGCGGAGGACATCGCCCGGTCGACGGGGACGGACGCACCGGCCGTCGTCGAACTGCACCTGGACCGCCCGGCCTCCGTCGAGGCGTTCACCGCAGCGTGGTCGGGGCCGCTCGACGTGCTCGTCGCCAACGCCGGCATCATGGACGCGCCCGAGTCGTACACGCCCGCCGGGTGGGAGGCGCAGTTCGCCACGAACCACCTCGGGCACTTCGCCCTCGCGGTCGGGCTGCACGACGCCCTGGCGGCCTCGGGTTCGGCCCGCATCGTCTCGGTGTCGTCGAGCGGCCACGGCGGTTCGCCCGTCGTGTTCGACGACCTGTTCTTCCGCCGGCGTCCCTACGAACCCGGACTCGCCTACGGCCAGTCGAAGACCGCGAACGTGCTGTTCGCCGTCGCTGCCGGCCGGCGGTGGGCCGCCGACGGCATCACCGCGAACGCCCTGATGCCGGGCGGGATCTGGACCGGGCTGCAGAAGCACTGGGACCCGGAGGTCCTCGCCGCCACGAAGATCGCCGCCGCCGACGCCGTGAAGACCCCCGAGCAGGGAGCCGCGACCTCGGTCCTGCTCGCCACCGCACCGGAACTCGACGGGATCACCGGCCGCTACTTCGAGGACTGCCACGAAGCAGCGGTGGTCGAGCGGATCGAGGACGGCCTGCACGGCGTGCTGCCCTGGGCGCTCGACCCGGACCAGGCCGACCGGCTGTGGGACGTGTCCGTCGCCCTGCTCGACGCCGAGGCGCGGACCCGCGGCTGACCGCGGGTCGCCGGTGTCGTCGTCGGCTAGCTGCTGATGACGGCGGGCAGGCCGACAGCCGAGCGCATCGCACGACGGACGGCGGCCTCGTCGGGCAGCAGCTCGTCCTCGTCACCGGTCAAGAAGAAGCGGATCTGGCCGATGGCCTGCTCGGTGAGCATGTCGAGACCGTTCAGCACCCGGCCGCCCGCACCGGCCCAGCGCGACGCGACGGCGGTCGGCCACGGTTCGTAGGCGACGTCGAACAGCACGGCGTCCGACCCCGACGGCACCAGCTCGAGCGGGTCGGCCGCGCCGCCGGGAAGCGTCGACAGGACGAACCCGTGGCGGGTGCCGGGCAGGTCGGTGAGCGGCAGGACCTCGAGCGATACGCCGAGCCGCACGGCCAGCTCCACGAGCGACCCGGCCTTCGCGGTGTCGCGCAGGAACACCCGCACGAGCGAAGCCCCGAGCCGCACGGCTGCGGTCAGGGCGCTCGCCGCAGTCGCCCCGCCGCCGAGGATCGTGGCCTCGCCGGGCAGGTGCCCGAGGGCCTCGACCGGACGGACGAGCCCCTGGACATCGGTGTTCGCGCCCGCGCGGACGATGCTGTCGCCCTCGTGGCGGAACGCCACCGTGTTGGCGACCCCGAGCTCATCGACCAACGGGGTCGTGCGGTCGAGGAGCGGCAGCACCTCGCGCTTGAGTGGCATCGTGAGACTCAGCCCGCGCCATCCGGGACCCAGCCCCGCGACGAACGCGTCGAGCCCGCCGGACGCGACCTCGTGCCTCCCGTACGACCACCCCAACCCGAGCGTGTCGTAGGCCGCTTCGTGGAGCGTGGGGGAGAGTGAATGCGCGATGGGGGAGCCGAGCACCGCGAGGCGCGTGCGGTCTGGATCTGGGACGGCCACGATCACCCAGCCTATCCAGCTGATTTCCTGTACGCCCCGTTAGGTTAGGCTACCCTTCGTGATCCGCTCATCCCTTCGTCTCCGACGTGTCCTCGCCGCTGCGGGTGCCGTCGCCGCAGCCTCCCTCGTCCTCGCCGGCTGTGCCTCGGGCTCCGGCTCGTCCACCGACACGGCTTCGTCCGGCTCGTCCGACGGTGCCTTCCCGGTGTCCATCACGACCGGCCTCGGCACCACGACGATCGACTCGCAGCCCAAGCGCGTCGTCGCCCTCGGCTGGGGTGACGCCGAGACCGCGCTCGAGCTCGGCGTGCAGCCGGTCGGCGCGAGCGACTGGCTCGCCTTCGGTGGCGACGGCGTCGGCCCGTGGCTCAAGGACGCGTACACGAAGTCGCCGAAGATCATCCAGACGCTCGAGCCGAGCTACGAGGACATCCTCATGCTCAACCCGGACCTGATCCTCGACGTGAAGTCGTCTGGTGACAAGGACCGCTACGACAAGCTGTCCGCGATCGCGCCGACCGTCGCGATCCCGAAGGGCGGCGAGAACTACCTGGCGTCAACCGAGCAGCAGACCACGATGATCGCGAAGGCGCTCGGCAAGGAGTCCGAGGGCAAGAAGCTGCTCTCCGGCCTCGACGACGCGTACGCCGCGGCGCGCAAGGCGCACCCGGACTTCGAGGGCAAGACCGCCGTCGTCGGTGCGTACAGCTCCGAGGGCTTCGGCGCGTACGCCTCCACCGACAGCCGCTCGTCGTTCATGAAGAACCTCGGGTTCACGATCCCGTCGGCCATCGACAAGGAAGCCGGCAAGGCGTTCTCCGTCACGCTGTCCGACGAGAACCTCGACCTGCTCGACGCCGACCTGACGCTGATCCTGCCGATCTACGTCGACGCGTCGAAGGCCGAGGCTGACCCGCTGTTCCAGAAGGTGCCGTCGGTCGAGGCTGGCCACTACATCGTCTTCGACGACAAGGACGTGTCGTCGGCGTTCTCGATGGGCACCACCGCTGCGATCGAGTGGGCACTCGACAAGCTGCCGGCCCAGTTCGAGGACAAGCTCGGCTGACCTGGCCGGTCTTCACCCGCGAAAGCGACAGGGTGCCGCCGAACTTCGGTGGCACCCTGTCGCTTTTGCGTGGCGGGGCTGACGATCTGGTCGGGACGACTCAGACGGGGAAGCTCGAGCCGAGCAACGCGAAGAGCAGGGCGATCAGCGGGAGCGTGCCCTGCTTGAACGCGGAGTTGACGTACTTGCGGCCGGAGCCGACCAGGATCACCGCGGCGCCGAGCATGCTCGCGGTCGAGAACACGACGAGGGTCCAGCCGGTCGCGGTGTTGCCCGCCAGCACCAGCACGACGCCGAGGATCGCGCCGATCGCCAGGAACAGGTTGTAGAACCCCTGGTTGAACGCGAGGGAGCGGGTCGCGTCGGCCTCGGTCTCGGTCGCGACGCCGAACACCTTGCGGGCGCGTGGGCTCGTCCAGATGATGGATTCGAGGAACCAGATGTACACGTGGACGAGGCCAGCGAGGACCGCACACACGCCCGAGATCACGAGCAAGACCGACATGTGCTCATTCTCGCAGGCGTCGGCGGGGTTCGGCTGCGCGTCCGCCAGTAGGCTCGGGGCATGAGCGACGACGTCACCCCGCCCGAGCCCGAAGCGACGGCCGAAGCGACGGCTGTCGCCGAACTCCGGAGCATCCGGCAGAGCATCGACAACATCGACGCCGCCGTCATCCACATGCTCGCCGAGCGCTTCAAGTACACCCAGCGAGTGGGGCACCTGAAGGCCGAATCGGGCATGCCCGCCGCCGACCCGGACCGCGAACAGATCCAGGTCGCACGGCTCCGCAGCCTCGCCGCCGAGGCGCACCTCGACCCCGCGTTCGCCGAGAAGTTCCTCAACTTCATCGTCGCCGAGGTCATCCACCACCACGAGCGCATCGCCGGACGCGACGAATGAGCGTCGACCTGCCGACCCTGCTCGTCGGTTCCTACACCGCCACCGGCGGCGGGAACGCGACCGGCATCTCCCTGGTCGACGGCGGGGCTGCCCGCGCGGGCGCGGGCGCTCGTACCGTCGCGGTGCTCGACGATCCCTCGTTCCTCGCTGTGTCGGGCGACCGTGTCTACGCCGTGTCCGAGACGAACGACGGCGGGGTCTCCGCCTTCCGGATGCAGAACGGCGCGCTCGAACACCTGTGGGACGCCTCCGCCGGCGGTGACGCCCCGTGCCACCTGCGGGTCGACCCGTCCGGGGCGCTCATCGTCACCAACTACGTCTCCGGCACCGTCACCGCCGTCTCGCTGGCGGCGGCTGAGTCGTTCTCCGCCTCGGTCCTCGCGAGCGACGGCGTCGTCCTGCCCGCAGACGGCGTGCACGGCCGAACCGACCGGCTCGCCGTCCCTGCCTCGGCCATCGCAGTCGCGACCCTGCCCGCCGCCACCGGCCCGGTGCAGGACCGGCAGGATGCGCCGCACGCGCACCAGTCCGTCGCGACGCCGGACGGCACGGTGCTCGTCGCCGACCTGGGTGGCGACGCGCTGCACGAGTTCCGCGTGACCGTGTCGGCCGACGGCGTCCCCACGCTCGAGGCGCTGCGCGTGCACCACGTGGCGCCCGGCGTCGGCCCGCGGCACCTGGCCTGGTACGCAGGCGACCTGTTCGTCGCCGGTGAGCTCGACGGCGCGGTCCACCGACTCCGCCGTGACGAGTCCGGCTCGCTCGTGACGATCGCCTCGACCCCGACGTTCGAGGGTGCCGTGGGGGAGTCGCTCCTCAGCCACATCGAGGTCGACGATGCCGGACTCGTCACCGTCGCCGTCCGTGGCCGCGACCTGATCGTCGTGCTCGACGCTGCCGACGACGGGCTCGCGCTCGTCGGGTCCGCCTCGTGCGGGGGTGCCTGGCCGCGCCACTTCGCCCGGGTGCCGGGGTACGTGCTCGTCGCCAACGAGCGGTCGGACGCCATCGCCGTGCTGCCGATCGGTGCCGACAGTGTGCCGGGCGAGGCCGTGGAGCAGATCGCCGTCGGGACCCCGACGTGCATCGTCCCGCTCTGACCGTGACCGAGGTCGACCCGTACACCCTGGTCGTCGGGGCGCCGCCGCTGGCGGACTACCTGCGTCTGCGCCAGGACTCCGGACTCTCACCGAAGAACGCCGAGCAGGGCGCCGGGGCGATCGCCGGCAGTTGGTCGGCGTGCCACGTCGTGGACGCCGGCGGCACACCGGTGGCAATGGGCCGGACGATCGGCGACGGCGGGTGGTACTTCCACATCGCCGACATCGCCACCGATCCCGACCACCAGCGCCGTGGGCTCGGACGCCGTGTGGTCGAGTGGCTGCTCGAGGACGTCCGCGACCGAGCACCCGCCGGGGCCTACGTCACGCTCGTCGGGGATCCGCCCGGTCAGCGGCTGTACCGATCGCTCGGGTTCGACGACGTCGCGCCGAGTCTCGGCATGGCACTCCGACTGGACTGACGCCGACAGGTCGCTAGCGCTCGATCAGGTTCTCGAACGGGCGACCCTCGGCCAGCGCGGCGACCTGCCGACGCATCAGCTCGATCGACCGCGGGACACTCAGGTCGGTGTTGCCCCCGACGTGCGGCGTGAGGACCGTGTTCGGCGTCGTCCACAGCGGGTGGCCGTCGGGCAGGGGCTCGGGGTCGGTGACGTCGAGCGCCGCGAACAGCCGCTCGGACTGCAGCTCCGCCACCAGTGCATCGGTGTCGACGACCTTGCCGCGGGCGACGTTCACCACCAGGGCGCCGTCGGGCAGCGCGGCCAGCAGCTCGGCGTCGACCAGCCGTTCGGTCTCGTCCGTCAGCGGCGCGATGAGCACGAGGACGTCCGTCGTCGGTGCCAGCTCGGGCAGCTCGCCGAACGCGTGCACGTGGCGACCGTCCTGGTCGCGAGCCGTACGGGCCACCACGGTGACGTCGGTGCGGAACGCCTCGAACCGGGTGGCGATCGCCGACCCGATCGCGCCGTAGCCGACGACCGTGACCCGGCGGTCGGCCAGGGAACGGGTCTTCCGGGCGTCCCAGACACCGTTGGCGCGATCGGCCTGGAACGCCCCGAGCTCGCGCAGCGAGGTCAGCGCCAGGCCGACGGCGAGCTCGGCGGTCTCGTCGTCGTGGATCCCCCGACCGTTCGCCAGCTGGGCGTGCCCGGGCACGTGCGGCACCGCGTGCTCGTAGCCGGCGCTCGGCAGCTGCAGGAGCTCGAGCGCCGGCAGGTCGTGCACGAACTGCCAGCGGTGCCGTCCACCGAAGTAGAACGGCAGGAACGTGATGGCGACGTCGTCCGGGCGACCGTACGGCGCCTCGACGTCCCACACGTCCAGCTCGATGCCGTCCGGCACGGGGCCGAACCGGTCGACGAGCTCCGCGAAGGGCAGGGTGACGATGGGCACGCGGTGTCCGCCGGGCCTAGGAGTCCGTGCGCGGCGAGAACGCACCGTCGGAGTCGAGCGGCCCACGGCCGACGTACCCCTCGGTGACGTCCTCGACGATCACGTCGCCGAAGCGGGCCGGCAGCGTCGCGTTGTGCGTGCCGCGGAGCTCGTCGAGCGTCGCCGTGAACGCACCCTGGACCTCGAGCGCGTTCGACGTGGCGTCGGTCACGCCGATGCGCAGGACCGGGAAGCCCCGACCGGCGCACAGGCCCTGGAAGCGGACGTCGTCCTCGCGCCGGACGGTCACGATGACGCGACCGGTCGACTCGGAGAACAGCGCGGTCGCCGTGTCGACGCCGTCGCGGGACTCGAGCTCGTCGAGGACCACGCGGGCGCCGAGGCCGAAGCGGAGCACCGACTCGGCGAGCGACTGGCCGAGGCCACCGTCCGCCAGGTCGTGCGCGCTCGTCAGCAGCTGCTCGCCGCTCGCTGCGAAGAGCAGCTCGGCGAGCTCCTTCTCGCGACCGAGGTCCACCGCCGGCGGACGACCGCCGAGGTGTCCGTGCACCGTGCCGGCCCAGGCCGAACCGTCGAGCTCGAGGCTCGTGGTGCCGAGCAGGTAGATGTTGTGGCCGTCGTCCTGCCAGCCCGACGGGACGCGCTTGGCGACGTCGTCGATGACACCGAGCACACCGACGACCGGGGTCGGGTGGATCGGGGTCGAGCCGGTCTGGTTGTAGAACGACACGTTGCCGCCGGTGACCGGGATGCCGAGCTCCATGCAGCCGTCGGCCAGTCCCTCGACCGCCTCGGAGAACTGCCACATGACCTCGGGGTTCTCGGGGGAGCCGAAGTTCAGGCAGTCGGTGACCGCGGCGGGGACGGCACCGGTGACGGCGACGTTCCGGTACGCCTCGGCCAGGGCCAGACGCGCGCCCTGCTTCGGGTCGAGCTGGCAGTAGCGGCCGTTGGCGTCGGTGGCGATGGCGACACCGAGACCCGTTTCCTCGTCGACGCGGATCATGCCACCGTCGTCGGGGAAGGACAGGGCCGTGTTGCCGAGCACGTAGGTGTCGTACTGGTTCGTGACCCAGTTCTTCGACGCCAGGTTCGGCGAACCGAGCAGGCTGAGGAACTGCGCCTTGAGCGCGGGGCCGTCGGCCGGACGGTCGAGCGACGCCGCGGTGTCGGCCTGCAGCGCGTCGATCCAGGTCGGGTAGGCGACCGGGCGGTCGTAGACCGGGCCGTCGACGGCGACGGTGCGCGGGTCGACGTTGACGATCTCCTGGCCCTGCCAGTCGATGACGAGACGGCCGGTGCCGGTGACCTCGCCCAGGACGCTGGTCTCGACCTCCCACTTGCCGACCACGGCGAGGAACTCGTCGAGCTTGTCGGGGCGGACGACCGCCATCATGCGCTCCTGGCTCTCCGACATCAGGATCTCTTCGGCCGTGAGCGTGGGGTCGCGCAGCAGGACGTCGTCGAGCGAGATGTGCATGCCGCCGTCGCCGTTGCTCGCGAGCTCGGACGTGGCGCAGGAGATGCCCGCGGCGCCGAGGTCCTGGATGCCCTCGACCAGTTCCTTCTGGAACAGCTCGAGGCAGCACTCGATCAGGACCTTCTCGGCGAAGGGGTCGCCGACCTGGACGGCGGGACGCTTGGTCGGGCCGCCCTCGGTGAAGGTGTCGGACGCCAGGATCGATGCGCCGCCGATGCCGTCGCCACCGGTGCGGGCACCGAACAGCACGACCTTGTTGCCGGCTCCGGACGCGTTCGCCAGGTGCAGGTCCTCGTGCCGCAGGACGCCGACCGCCAGGGCGTTGACCAGCGGGTTGCCCTGGTACACCGGGTCGAAGTAGGTCTCGCCGCCGATGTTCGGCAGGCCGAGGCAGTTGCCGTAGAACGAGATGCCACCGACGACGCCGTGCACGACGCGTGCGGTGTCCTCGTGGTCGATCGCGCCGAAGCGGAGCTGGTCCATCACGGCGACCGGGCGTGCGCCCATCGAGATGATGTCGCGGACGATGCCGCCGACGCCGGTCGCGGCGCCCTGGTACGGCTCGACGTAGGACGGGTGGTTGTGCGACTCGACCTTGAAGGTCACCGCCCAGCCGTTGCCGACGTCGACGACACCGGCGTTCTCGCCCATGCCGACCATCAGGTTCTTCGTCATCTCCGGCGTGACCTTCTTGCCGAACTGACGGAGGTAGTTCTTCGAGGACTTGTAGGAGCAGTGCTCGGACCACATGACGGAGTACATCGCCAGCTCGCCCGAGGTGGGGCGGCGGCCGAGGATCTCCTTGATGCGGGCGTACTCGTCCGGCTTCAGGCCGAGCGCGTCGTACGGCTGGTCCTTGTCGGGAGTCGCCGCGGCATCCTGCACGGTGTCGGGCTTCGGGCGCACGTAAGTCGTCACGGTGTTGTCGTTCCCTGTCACTGGAGTCGCGGCCGTCACTTGACGAGCGTCGACTCGATCACGGAGGTGAAGAAGGTGAGGCCGTCCGTGCCGGAGGCCATGGCAGCGGCGGTGTCCGGGCCGAAGCCGGGCTCGGTCGCGTGCTCGGGGTGCGGCATCAGGCCCACGACGTTGCCGCGCTCGTTCGAGACGCCGGCGATGTCGTCGATCGACCCGTTCGGGTTCACCCCGACGTAGCGGAACACGACCTGGCCGTTGTCCTCGATGCGCTTGATCTCGTCGGCGTCGGCGACGAAACGGCCGTCGGCGTTCTTGAGCGGGATCGTGATCTCCTGCTGCGCGGTGAACCCGGAGGTCCAGGCGGTGGAGGTCGTCTCGACGCGGAGCTTCTGGTCGCGGCGGATGAACTGCTGGTGCGCGTTGCGGGTGTGCGCGCCGGGGACCAGGCGGGCCTCGGCCAGCATCTGGAAGCCGTTGCAGATGCCGAGCACGGGCATGCCCTTGCCGGCGGCGTCGATGACCTCGGCCATGATCGGCGCCTTCGCGGCGATCGCACCGGCGCGCAGGTAGTCGCCGTACGAGAACCCACCGGGCAGCACGATGGCGTCGACGCCCTGCAGGTCGTGGTCGCCGTGCCAGAGGGCGACGGGGTCGGCACCGGCGAGACGGACCGCGCGCTGGGCGTCACGGTCGTCGAGGGAGCCGGGGAAGGTGATGACGCCGATGCGCATCCGGGTCACTGGCCTTCGACGGTCACGGAGACGACGTCCTCGATGACCGCGTTCGAGAAGACGTCGGCGGCGATGTCGCGGACCTCGGCCAGCTTGGCGTCGTCGACGGGGCCGTCGACGGTCACCTCGAAGCGCTTGCCGATGCGGACGTTGGTCAGGTCGGCCTTGCCCAGACGGGCGAGGGCGTTGCCCACCGCCTTGCCCTGGGGGTCGAGGATCTCAGCCTTGGGCATGACCTCGACGACGATCGTTGGCACGTGTTCTCTCCAGCGCTTCAGGGGTGGGGGACGCGACCAGTCTACGGGGCGCGCGCGACACGCCGGGACGGATCCGGGCCTCCTGTGGAGAACGTGCTGTGCGTTTGCTCACCTGTGTTCGACTCCGTATATTCGAAGTCGAATAGTCCAGTCGGAAGACTGCCGCATCGATCCGTCAGGAGGCCCGCATGGCGTCGCTCACGCCCCTCGCGTTCGCCGCGCTCGACCTGCTGAACGAGGCACCGATGCACCCGTACGAGATGTTCCAGACGATGGTCCACCGGCAGGAGGAGCGGAACGTCAAGGTCCGCCCGGGCACCCTGTACCACCAGGTCGGCCGCCTCGCCGAGCTCGGGTTCGCCGAGGTCGTGGGCACCGACCGCGACGGCAACCGGCCGGAACGCACCACCTACACGATCACCGAAGCCGGCCGCGCAGCACTCGCGGACGGCCTCCGCCGCATGGTGGCGGAGCCCGCGGACGAGTACCCGGAGTTCCACCTGGCCCTCTCCGTGCTCGAGAACCTGCCGCACTCCGAGGCGGTCGATGCCGTCCGGGCCCGGATCGTCGCACTCGAACAGGAGCGCGACGACTACGACCAGGCACTCCAGCGCGTGCAGGCCAAGCAGCTGACCGAGCGGTACTGGCTCGACGTGTCGTACGTCCGTGCGATGCTCGCCGCGCAGATCGAGTGGCTCAGCACCACCGTCGACCGCATCGCCAGCGGCGACCTCCCATGGGACGGCCCGGCCGTCCCCACAGACACTGACTTCCCCACGAACAGCAAGGACACCACTCGATGACCACCGTCACGCCTCCGCGGACGACCGAGAAGAAGCCGTGGCCCGCGCTCTGGGCGCTCGTCGTCGGCTTCTTCATGATCCTCGTCGACTCGACCATCGTGTCGGTCGCCACCCCCACCATCGCCCAGAAGCTCGACGCGGACATCAACTCCGTGATCTGGGTGACGAGCGCGTACCTGCTCGCCTACGCGGTGCCGCTGCTCATCACCGGCCGCCTCGGTGACCGCTTCGGCCCGAAGGTCATGTACCAGATCGGCCTCGTCGTCTTCACGCTCGCCAGCCTCTGGTGCGGTCTGGCCGGCTCGATCGAGATGCTCATCGTGGCCCGCGTCGTGCAGGGCCTCGGCGCCGCGATGATGAGCCCGCAGACGATGTCCGTCATCACGCGCATCTTCCCGCCGCAGAACCGCGGTGCCGCGATGGGTCTCTGGGGCGCCGTCGCCGGTGTCGCCTCGCTCGTCGGCCCGATCGTCGGCGGCCTGCTCGTCGACGGCTTCGGCTGGGAGTGGATCTTCTTCGTGAACGTCCCCGTCGGTGTCGTGGCGTTCGTCCTCGCGCAGCGCTTCGTGCCGTCGTTCGACCGCCACGGGCACCGCTTCGACTACCTCGGCATCTTCCTGTCGGCGGCCGGCCTGTTCCTGCTCGTCTTCGGCATCCAGGAAGGCGAGACCTACGACTGGGGCGTCATCGCCGGACCGATCTCGGTGTGGTCGCTCATCATCGTCGGGCTCGTGGTGCTCGCCGGGTTCGTCGTCTGGCAGGGCGTGCAGAAGGGTGAGCCGCTGCTGCCCCTCGGCCTGTTCAAGGACCGCAACTTCACCCTGGCCAACGTCGCCATCACGGCCGTCGGTGTCGCGATCGCCTCGTTCGCGCTGCCGATCATGCTCTGGGCGCAGGACGTCCTGCGGTTCTCGCCGACCCAGGCTGCACTGCTCCTCGTGCCGCAGGCCGTGCTGTCCGCCGGCCTCGCACCGCTCGTCGGCAAGAACCTCAACCGGTGGAACCCGCGCTGGGTCGCCGCGTTCGGCCTCGCGTGCTTCTCGGCCGGGCTGTTCTGGTTCGGTGCCCTGCTGTCGTCGAGTGCCGACTGGGGATGGGTGCTCCTGCCGAGCGCGCTCCTCGGCATCGCCAACGCCTGCATGTGGGGTCCGCTGTCGGTCTCGGCGACGCGCAACCTGCCGCCGAAGCTGGCCGGTGCCGGCTCGGGCGTCTACAACACGACGCGTCAGATCGGTGCCGTGCTCGGTTCGGCCGGCATCGCGGCGCTGATGGAGGCCCGGATCACCGCGAACTTCCCGGCCTCGACCGGTGGGACCTCCGCCGGTGGTGCCGAGCAGCAGGTCGGCGGACTGCCCGGGTTCCTACTCGAGCCGTTCTCGCGGGCCATGGGTGAGTCGCTGTTCCTTCCGGCGATCGTGCTCATCGCGGCGATCGTGGCGGCGCTGTTCCTGGCGAAGCCGAAGCAGACCGTCGCCTGGCAGCAGACCGGTGGCGTGACCGCGCAGCCCGACGCGGAGGGCACTGCGCCGGCCGAGGGCGACGCGAAGCCGGCCGAGCACGGCGTGCACGCTGCGGCCGCTGCTCCGGCGACGGCCGAGGCCGAGCTCGCCGCCATCGACCACCACGGCAAGCACGCCGACGCCTGACCCGCGCCGACCACCCGGGCCCCGGGCTGCTCCCACGAGCGGCCCGGGGCCCGCGTGTAGCCGGGGTCCCGGCGCAGTCGTTGCGGCCGCGGGGGTGCGACACCGTCGACGTCGTACGACAACGGGTTCGTCGCAGTCCCGCGTCTGCAACAGTTGCGGCCGCGGGGGTGCGACACCCTCGACGTCGTACGACATCGAGGTCGTCGTTCCGGGTCGGCGCCCCGCCCGCGCGCTCAACCCCGGCGCTGCAGGTGCTCCCGCGTCAACTCGTCGATCTGCTCGTCGGTCAGGGCGTCGACGGCGCGGGCCTCGCGGCGATCGGTCCGCTGCCACCGGATGAACAGCGAGATGAGCACGGGGATGTCCGCCACCTCGGCGATGAACCACAGCAGGTCGCCCGCCAGGTGCTGGTCGCGCAGCGGCGACGGGAACCACGGCTGCCCCACGGCCTGCACCACCGACCCGTCGAGCACGTGGTTCGTGATCCGGAGCACGATGCCCGGCACCGCGTCGATCATCAGCTCCACGAAGGCGAGCAGGAACTCCGCGGTGACGAACGTCGACGACCGCAGCACACCGGGCTCGGACAGCGGAGCGAGCAACCCGAACCCGAGCATCGGGACCGTCACCGTGATCACGACGGCCCAGACGGACGATTCCCGCAGGGTCGCCGCGAACGGTGTCAGCAACAGGCCGAACAGGACGAGGGCGACGAGCGGCGCGACGATCGCGTTGCCGAGCAGGCGCACTGGACGCGACCGCATGGCGGCGTCGGCGGCGTGCGCGAGGCGATCCGGGCCTCCTGTCCGGAGCAACGAGACGGGCGCACCGAGCGCGGCGAAGGTGGGGACCGCGAAGAAGAGCAGGGCGGACCGCAGCACGAACGCCCACCGCAGCTGCTGGTCGTACACGCCGACGATGCCGAACTGCAGGATCCCGAACAGCACCAGTGCGGCGACGAACGCGAGGGTGCGCCACCAGGGCCAGCGTGCGCCGCGACGTGCGGCGGCGACGACCCACCAGCCGTAGGCGACCGCGGCGACGGCGATCATCACCGCGGACAGGGGATCGAACCGCCAGGTGCTCCAGAACTCGGGTGTCGACGGCGTCGGGTGCCTCCAGGGGATCGGCCTGCCGCCATCCTCTGCCCGGCGCGTGTGGCGGTGCAGGTCGGAGTGGCCCCGAACGGTGAGAACCGTTTCAGATCCGGGTGACGCCCCGGGCCGGCGTGGTCCGCGAGAGCAACCACACCCCGATCGGCACGGCCACGGCGCCGATGACCGCGATCCCGAACGACAGGTGCAGCTGCATCACCAGGAACGCCGGACCGATCGTGCAGAGCGCAGCGACAGCGACGACCGGCCAGGACGGGCGGTCGGCCGAGGGCAGCAGCCGGGGGAGCGGGCGGTCGAACCAACGGAGCGCGCGAGCAACCCCGAGCGCGACGGCGAGCACCGCGACCAGCGCGATCAGCCGGGACGCCCACCACCCACCCGAGCCCGGCGACGGGAACGGCACCCCGACCAGCAGGGCGACCCCGTTCAGCGCGATGAACAGCGGCAGGTGCCACAGGTAGATGGTCATGCCGTCGCGGCCGAGGACGAACACGGCTCCGAGCGCGGCCCTGGTGCGCATCAGGCGACTGAGCGGGGCGTGCACGAGCTGGACCAGGCAGGCCTGCGCGATCGCGAGGAACGCCAGCGGGAGCATCGGCGGGTTGAGGTCCTGCAGCATGTCCGGTGCCCACAGCCCGATCGAGGTCATCGGGACGAGCAGGGCGTAGGCGACGACCGCCACCGCGAGCAGGAGCGCCTTCGACCGCCGTGCGAACCACCCGTCGGCCCAGAGGAACCCGAGCTGCTGCGCGAAGAGCCACACCGGCCCGAGGTTGAGCAGTCCGACCTCGGCGACCCCGGTGGCCAGGCGGACCGCATCGACCACCGCGGCGAGCACGAGCAACACGCCGAGGGTTGCCCAGGGTGCGCGCTCGTGGAACCGCATCATCAGCGGCACGCAGCACTGCGTGATGCCGTATGCGGCGAGGAACCAGAGCGGTGAGCCGATGCCGAACGCGACCTCGGCGAGGAGGTCCGGCGGGGTGCCGACGGCCGTGGCCACACCGAGCCCGAGCGCGAGGAACACGAACAGCGGGACCGCGGGCCGGAACAGGCGCACGAGGCGGGTGGCCAGGTAGTCTCGAGCAGGGCTCGGCGCACCGCGCGCGACGGTGCTGCGCCAGCCGACTGCGCTCGCGAAGCCGCCGACCACGAAGAAGAGGGGCATCACCTGCCCGACCCAGGTGGCGGCGACGTACCACGGGAGTTCCTGCAGGGGGCTCGTCACCCGCACTCCGTGGTCGTCGGACGCGACGCCGACCATCGTGACGTGCACGATGACGACGAGGACGACGCAGGCCGTCCGGATGAGGTCGACGACCAGGTCCCGCTTCGCGATGATCCCCCGGACGTCCGGTGCGCTGTTCGCCTGTTCAGACAGGCCGTGGCTCGTGGACATGTCGGGACGTTAGCGTGCAGACCGATCGTTCCAGGGTCCCTCCAGGTGATCGCCGCCAGATCGTGACACGTCGCATACCGGTCGCGGAATGTGTTCCGACGGGTACGCGCCACGACGGCTCGTGTACAGTGGCCGTGTTGTCTTGATTCCTGCAAAAGAAAGGCTCAGCATGGACGCCGACGCCGATCTGCTCCGCACCTCGGGCCTCCGGGTCACGACGCCGCGACTCGCGGTGCTGCGGGCCACCGAATCGATGCCGCACGCCACCGCCGACGACATCGTCACGGCGCTCACGGCGGAGCTCCCGACGACCAGCCACCAGGCCGTGTACGGCGTGCTCGCCGCGCTGACCGGCGTCGGCCTCGTCCGACGCATCGAGCCGGCCGGCAGCCCCGCTCGGTACGAGCGACGCACCGGTGACAACCACCACCACATCGTCTGCACCCTGTGCGGCGCGATCGAGGACGTCGACTGCGCCGTCGGGCACTCGCCTTGCCTGACCCCGTCGGACGCGCACGGCTTCGCGGTCACCACCGCCGAGGTCACCTACTGGGGCATCTGCGAGCGGTGCGCCGCGGCCGAGCGCGACGACGCGGGCGATGACGCAGCCGGCGACGCAGGCGCAAGCGCAATCGACGCAGGCGCAAGCGCAATCGACGCAGGCGCAAGCGCAAGCGACGCAGGCGCAAGCGCAGACGAGCCCGACGCAGCCGCGCCCGACGCCCCGCGCGTCCCCTGAACCACCCGAGCACCCCTGACCGAACCAACCGTTCCACCCAAGGAGGAACCGTGTCCGACCAGAACACGACGCCCGGCCAGCCGGCCGGCACCCCCACCACGACCACCAACTCCGGCGCTCCCGTCTCGAGCGACGAGCACTCGATGGGCGTCGGGGCCGACGGCCCCCTCGCGCTGCACGACCACTACCTGGTCGAGAAGCTCGCCCAGTTCAACCGCGAGCGCGTGCCGGAGCGCGTCGTCCACGCGAAGGGCGGCGGCGCCTTCGGTACCTTCACCGTCACGCAGGACGTCAGCAAGTACACCCGCGCCGCGTTCCTGCAGCCGGGCCAGCAGACCGAGATGCTCACGCGCTTCTCGTCCGTCGCCGGTGAGCAGGGTTCGCCCGACACGTGGCGCGACCCCCGCGGTTTCGCGCTGAAGTTCTACACGTCCGAGGGCAACTACGACCTCGTCGGCAACAACACCCCCGTCTTCTTCATCCGCGACGGCATCAAGTTCCCCGACTTCATCCGCTCGCAGAAGCGCCTGCCCGGCTCGCACCTGCGCGACCACGACATGCAGTGGGACTTCTGGACCCTGTCGCCCGAGTCGGCGCACCAGGTCACGTGGCTGATGGGCGACCGCGGCCTGCCCGCGTCGTGGCGTGAGATGGACGGCTTCGGCTCGCACACGTACCAGTGGATCAACGCCGAGGGCGAGCGCTTCTGGGTGAAGTACCACTTCATCACCGAGCAGGGCCACAAGACCCTGACGCAGGAGGACGCCGACCGCATCGCCGGCGAGGACGCGGACTTCCACATCCGTGACCTGCACGCCGCGATCGAGCGCGGGGACTTCCCGCGCTGGACCCTCAAGGTGCAGGTCATGCCCTACGGGGACGCCGAGTCCTACCGCTTCAACCCGTTCGACCTGACGAAGGTGTGGCCGCACGCGGACTACCCGCTCATCGAGGTCGGCACGATGGAGCTCAACCGCAACCCGGAGAACTACTTCGCCGAGATCGAGCAGGCGACCTTCGCCCCCTCGAACTTCGTTCCCGGCATCGCTGCCAGCCCGGACAAGATGCTCCTCGCGCGCATCTTCAGCTACGCGGACGCCCACCGCTACCGCGTCGGCACCAACCACGCGCAGCTGCCGGTCAACGCCCCGAAGAACGAGGTGCACTCGTACTCGAAGGACGGCGCGATGCGCTTCGACTTCCAGAAGTCCGAGGTGCCCGTGTACGCGCCGAACTCGCTCGGTGGCGCACACGCCGACCCGACCGCGACCGACGACGTGCCCGGCTGGGAGTCCGACGGCGCGCTGCAGCGTTCCGCCGCGACCCTGCACCCGGAGGACGACGACTTCGGTCAGGCCGGCACGCTCGTCCGAGAGGTCCTCGACGACGCCGCCCGTGAGCGCCTGGTCGGCAACATCGCCGGTCACGTCTCGAAGGTGACGCGCGACGACCTGCGCGAGCGCGTGTTCGCGTACTGGACGAACGTCGACGCCGACCTCGGTGCGCGCGTGCGCGCCGCGGTCGTGCCGAGCGCGCCGGGTTCGAACGAGGACCCGGAGACGGTTGCGGTCGAGGCGTAGTCCGGTGGACGCGGGGGCGTGAGCCCCGGTCCACCACCTGACGGACGGGAGGCACGGTGCCAGCTGGCACCGGGCCTCCCGTCCGTCTGTCGTTGCGTTCTAGACCTCTTGCCCGTTCAGCCAGATCGGGCCGGCCGGCCAGTCCTCCAGGGCTGCGGCCACCGGCCGCACCATCCAGCCGCCCTGCTCCGTGTTCGTGATGCCGGCGCCCTCGGCGGTGAACGCCGAGAAGGTGCCGACGACCTCGGGGAACTCGTGCCAGCCGAGCTTCGCGTAGAAGGGGATGCGGTTCTCGCCCGCGCCGAGGAAGCCGTACGGCACCGCGAGCCCGTCGAGCACGGCGTGCGTGCGCTCCATGAGTTCCCGGCCCTTGCCCGATCCCTGGAGCCTGGGCGACACGGCGACGAGGCCGGTGTCGCCGACCAGGACGTCGCGCCCGCCGACCGTGATGAACATGCGGCGGATCCCGACGTGCGCCAGGACGACGCCATCCTGGTCGCGGGCGAGGACCCGGCGTTCGGGCTGCATGCCGGACCAGCTGCGGCCGCCCACGTACCAGTGGGACCAGTCCGGGAACGCCTGCGCGAGCAGTGCTGCGATCGCTTCGTGGTCCGGGAGCGAGAGGGAGCTCTCCTCGACCACCTCCCACTGGATGTCATCAGTCACGCGTCCATCCTGCACGGATGTGCTGATGGTCGTTGCGCTCGCGTACTGACCGGTAATACGTTAACGGTGACATCGGGGCGATGTCGCGATGAAAGGGGAGATCGATGTCGATCAAGAACGTCGTACTGGGTGCGGTCGTGCTGGGGAGTGTCGTGGGCGGCGGGATCGCGGTCGACACCGTGACGGCGCCGGAGGCAAGTGCTGCGACGTGCTGGCGGAAGGTGACGCAGAGCATGGGCTTCAACGAGTCGGGGTGTGGCCGTGCTCAGCACTTCAACCGGCTGAAGAGCGGGACGATGAAGTGGGGGAACGTGGTCGGTGGCAACAAGTGGTCCTACGAGGCTGCCTGCTGGACCAACATCGCCCGGTACGGCATGGTCCGGGCCTGACGCGGTGGTTCGGAACCGTGCTCGGGGAGCATTGGTCGTCGTGGTGATCGCCGCCACGGGGCTCGCTGGCTGCGCCTCCGCAGATGCTGCGCCCCGGGTCGTCGATCCGTCAGGCTTCTCAGTGGCCGGGCCGTGGGCGGGTGAGTTCGCGGAATCAGCCGCCGACACCAGCCCGTACCAGCGGCAGATCCTCTCGGACGGAACGATCTCGGCGCGGGAGGTCGCAGATGCCCAGTCCCGCATGAGCGCATGCATGCGGGATCTCGGCTACGACTACACGACAGCAGAGGACGGCACGTCCGAAGCGTCGCCGCTCCCAGGGCGGAAGGCTGAAGACGCAACGGCCATCAACGATTCGAAGTCGAAGTGCGCGAAGGACTTCGACAGCGACGTGACGTACCTGTTCAACGAAGTCCGGCGGAACCCGGAGAAGCAGGACGAGGCAGAGATCACCGTCGCGTGCCTCCGTGCCGTGAGACTCGTCGACGACACGTACACCGAACGTGAATGGCGCACCCAGAACGACGACGGGAACTTCTCCTTCTCGCAGTGGGACCCCGGAGCCGTACAGTGTCGGCTGGACCCCCTCGGACTCTGGCGGCAGTGATGCGCTTCCCGTCTGCCGCGCTCCTGGCGCTCGGGGCGATGGTGGTCGCGGCGGCGACGGCCGCCGCCATCGTGGTCGCTGTGCCGGCCGAGGTCCCGGCTGCACTCCGGACGGCGGCCCCCACGAGCACCGTCCGGGTGACCGAGCGCACCGATGCCGATGAACGACAGGTGCAGCTCGCACTCGCCACCGGTGCCCCACGGGCGGTCGTGACGTCGCGGACCGGCACGGTGACGACGTCGACGTGCTCGACCGGGGCGCCCGTGCGGAGCGGGGACGTCCTCGCGCGGGTCGACGGGCGGCCGGTGATCGCGCTCGCCAGTGACGAGCCGCTGTGGCGCGACCTCGAGCTCGGCGACCGCGGGGCCGACGTCACGGGGCTGCAGCGGGAACTCACGCGCCTCGGTGCCGGACTGAGTATCGACGGCGTCCTCGGCCCGGGCACGCTCCGAGCTGCGCACCAGTTCCTGCTCGACCGAGGTGTCGACCGCGACGACCTGCCCGACGACGTCGTGCCGCGGGACCCGTTCGCATGGGTGCCAGCCGCCGAGAACGCCGTCCTGGCGTGCGTGGCCGTCGTCGGGGCAGCGGTCGGCGCCGACGGTGTCCTCGTCGAACTCCCGGCCGAACTCCGCGGCGCGCGCATCGAGGCGCTCCCGGTTGATCCGGCGCCGGGGGAGCGCGTGCTGCGGATCGGGAACGCCGACATCCCGATCGACGACGCCGGGGTGGTCTCCTCGCCGACGGACCTCGCTGCGATCAGCGCCCTGCCGGAGTACGCGGCGACGGTCGCTTCGGCGGACGGTGCACCGACGGTGGCCGCGACGTGGACCCTCAGTCGCCCGCGGACCGTCCAGGTGGTGCCGCCGACGGCTCTCTGGGACCTCGAGGGTGACCGGGCGTGCGTGCAACCGACGACGGGGCGGCCGCTCCGGGTCCAGGTCCTCGGGTCGGAACTCGGGCAGTCGTTCGTCCGGGTGCCCGGCGGACGAACGCTCGACCGGATCCGTGCCGCGCCGGACCGGTCCAGCTCGTGTCGGTGACGCTCGAGGGCGTCGGACATGTCTGGCCGAACGGCACCGTGCTGTTCGACCGCGTCGACCGCGCCTTCGCCGAGGGGAGCGTGACCGCGGTCGTCGGGCCGAGTGGCTCCGGCAAGTCCACGCTGCTCGCGATCCTCGCCGGGATGCTCCGTCCGACGCGCGGTGCCGCCGTCCGTCCGCCGGGCTGTCGGCCGCTCTGGGTCTTCCAGAACCCGTACGGGGTGGCCCGCCGCCGCGTGCTCGACCACGTCGCGCTGCCGTTCGTCGCCCAGGGCGCGGATCGTCGGACCGCGGACGTCCGGGCGCTCGAGGTCCTCGAGCGCTTCGGGCTCGGCTCGCGGGCGCACGCGCGGTTCGCCGAGCTGTCCGGTGGCGAGGCGCAACGCCTGATGCTCGCGCGCGCCATCGCCAGCGCGCCGGGTCTGATGCTGGTCGACGAGCCGACGGCGCAACTCGACCGGGCGACCGCGATCGAGGTGAACCGTGGGATCGGTGCGCTCGCCGCGTCGGGGACGGTCGTCGTCGTCGCCACGCACGACGACGCGACCCGCGACGCCTGCGACGGAGTGCTCGACCTCGGGCGGTACCGATGAGCCCCCGCCGGATGCAGGTGACCGAGGTCTGGCGGGAGGCGTGGCGCGACATCGCCTCCGGAGCCTCGTGGGCAGCCGTGACCGCTGCCGTCCTCGCGGTGCTGCTCAGCGGTGTCGTGGGCCTGCGCGCCGCAGCGGTCGCCGGTGACGTCCGAGCGGCTGCGGTGTTCGTCGCGAGCGGTGCGGGGACGACCGTCCAGCGGGCCGAGGGCCGGATCGACGGCCGCGTGTGCGATGCCCTCGCGGATGCCGAAGGGGTCATCGCGTCTGGCGCGTTCCGTCGCCTCGACGCCGGGGTCGTCCCCGCCGCGCTGCCGGGCTCGGCGATCCCGACCTACGAGGTGACCGCCGGGGTGCGTGGCCTGCTCGGTGGCTCGGCTGCCGACGGGGCCGCGGGAGTGATCATCTCGCCCGCGGTGCACGAGACCCTGGGGCTTGCCGCAGGCGATCGCCTCGTGACGGTGGGCGGCGCGGGCACCGGAGTCGCCGGTGTGTACGACTACCCCGACGACGGCCGGGACCCCGACCTGGAGTACGCGGTCCTCGCGCCGACGGTGGACGACGGGTCGCCGTTCGACGCCTGCTGGGCGACGGTGTGGCCGCAGCGCGACGACACGGTCTCCATGCTCCGGCGCACCGTCCTGCCGGCGAGCGGGGCCGAGGGCGAAGACCGACCCACCGCCGGGCAGCTCAACCCGACCCTGGGCGCGGTCTTCACCCCCGCGGCGCGGCAGCCAGTGCTCGTCCCGTTCGGTGCAGCGGTCCTCGTGGGGCTGACGATCGGCGCGGCAGCGGTCGCACGGCGCCGGCTCGCCTTGGCCTCCGACCGGCACGTCGGGGTGCCGCGGTGCGCGCAGGTCCTCGGCATCGTCCTGCAGCACCTGGTCTGGGGATCGGTCGGGACCCTGGTCGCGACGAGCGTCGCGGTGGTGTCGGTGCGCGGCCTCGACGTCGACGACGCACTGCCGATCGTGCGCGAGGCGATCGCGATCGCGTCCCTCGGGCTCGTGGGCGCGCTGCTCGGCGGGGCGCTCGCCGCGGCCGCGATCCGCGAGCGCGCGCTGCACCGCTACTTCCGTTCCCGCTGACCGCAGCCGGGTGCTGCGCCACTTCAGTTCGCGCTGAGCGACACATCTCGGGCGCCGGGCCGCGAGAAGTGTCGCCCACCACGAAACTCGCCGTGACCACCGATGCGCCCATTTGGTTGACGCGTCAACCAAATGGGCGCACACTGGTGCCATGCACACGCAGGACCTCCTCGCCGCCGACACCGGGATGGGTGCCGTCACCCTCCGCGTCGCGAACCTCGACCGGATGATCGGCTACTACCGCGACGGCGTCCAGCTCTCGCTGCTCTCGAACGAGGGCGGCGTCGCCGTGCTGGGGCGACCGGGCGCCGGTGGCCTGGCGGTCCCGATCGTGATCCTCGAGCACGCGCCGTCGATGCAGCACGCCGGCCCGCACGACGCCGGCCTGTTCCACACCGCGATCCTGTTCGACACGAGGGCCGACCTGGCCGCCGCGCTGTACTCGGTCGCGACGAAGTTCCCGCAGACCTTCACCGGCAGCGCCGATCACCTGGTGAGCAACGCGTTCTACTTCACCGACCCCGAGGGCAACGGCGTCGAGCTGTACTGGGACCGCGACCGCACGGAGTGGTCGTGGACGCACGGCATGGTCGACATGGACACGAAGTACGTCGACCCGAACGCGTTCCTCCAGGAGCACCTGACGGCTGACGCGCTGGAGTCCGCGCCGAACGCGCCGGGTCGGGTCGGCCACGTGCACCTGTCGGTCGGCGACGTCGCCAGCGCGAAGGACTTCTACGTCGACAAGCTCGGCTTCGCGACGACGGCCGGGTGGGGCGAGGCCCTGTTCGTCAGCGCCGGCGGGTACCACCACCACATGGCGATGAACACCTGGAACTCCCGCGGGGCCGGGCGCCGTCAGCTCGCGCTCGGGCTGGGGCTCGTGCGGATCGAGGTGCCCGGGTCGGACGACCTCGGTGCCCTCGTCGCACGCATGCACGACACCGGGGTGCAGACCGCCGACGACGGCCGGACGGTCGCGTTCGAGGACCCGTGGGCGAACCGCATCGAGGTGACCGCGCCCGGTCGCGGCTGACCCGGTCCGCCGCCCGGATCACGCGCGGTTCGAGATCCCGCCGTCCGACGTCAGCAGCTGCCCGTTCACCCAGCGCCCCTGCTCCGAGCAGAGGAACCCGACGAGTGCAGCGGTGTCCGACGGTCGTCCGAGTCGGCCGAGCGGCGTGCCCTCGACCGCCCAGCGCTTGACGTCGTCGGACATCCACCCGGTGTCGTTCGGGCCGGGGTTCACCACGTTCGCACTGACGCCGAGGCTGCCGAGCTCCTTCGCGGCACCGAACACGAGACGGTCGAGCGCCCCCTTCGACGCCCCGTACGGCAGGTTGTACGCGATGTGGTCGCTCGTCAGCGCGACGATCCGCCGGCGGTCCCGCGGTGCGGCGTCGCCAACTCGTTCGAGTGCGGCCGCGTACGCCTGCACGAGCAGGAACGGCGCGCGGGCGTTGACCGCGAAGTGCCGGTCCCACGACTCGACCGTCGTGTTCCGGACGTCCGAGTCGACCGATTCGCAGTGCGACATCACCAGCGCGGTGACGGGGGCGCCCGCCTCGGTCTCGGCGCGGCCGACCAGGGCGGCCGCCTGGTCCGGGTCCTCCAGGTCGACCGGGAGGCGCGTCACGCGTGCACCCACCGACTCGCACTCCTGCACGACGGATTCGACCCCGTCGGGATCCGCCCCACCGCTCACGCGGTCGTCGTACGGGCCCCACCACGAGATGGCCAGGTCCCAGCCGTCGGTCGCCAGACGGGTGGCGAGCGCCGCGCCGATGCCGGCTCTGCGGCCCAAACCGGTCACCAGGGCGAGTGGTCGTGCGGACGTCATACGGGCCTCCTGTCCGGTGCGCCGTCGCACCGATCGCCACCCAGTCTGCCGGAACCGGCCACGCGCGTGGCCATCGCACTCGGTGTCCTGTCGGCGAGGACCGGCACGCGAGGGCCAAGATGGACGGATGCCACGCACACGACCACCGCTCGGACGCGGACGCGGACCCCGCGGCGGTCGTCCGGACCCGCGCGACCTGCCGATCGAGCACGTCCGCGACCGGATGTCGTCCTACATCTACGGCAACATCACGGTGCTCGCCGCCGCGATCGCCGTCGACCCGGCCGCGATCCACCACGGGTCGGCGATCTGGGCCGTCCTGGCGACCGCGGTCCTGACCTACCTGGCGCACGTGCTCGCGCACCTGGTGGCGCACGGCCTCGGCGGCGACGACTCCCAGACGGACGACGCCCGGCGTGAATCGGTCGTGACGATCATGCGGAACGCGAACCCGATCGCGACGTCCGGGCTCATCCCCGCGGTGCTGTACGCGGTGGCGTGGATCGGGTGGATCCCGACGGGGTGGGCGCAGACGGCCGCCCTGGTCATCCTGGTCGTGCGCATCGGCATGGTCGGCGTCTTCATGCAGCGGTTCAGCGGCAAGCGGCCCACGTTCCTCGGGCTCTGGGGCGGCATCGTGCTGGCCGCCGTGGCGTTCGTGATCGGTCTCGTGAAGGTGGTGTTGACGCATTGAGCGCCACCGAATCCGAGCCGAAGCCTAAGCGGGCCGGCTGGAAGTTCCTCCGCGACCTCGTCGTCATCGTCGTCGTGGCGCTGCTGGCGTCGTTCCTGGTGAAGACCTACCTGGTCCGGTCCTTCTACATCCCGTCCGCATCGATGGAGAACACGCTGCTCATCGGCGACCGCGTGCTCGTCAACGAACTCGTCCCCGGCGCCGTGCCGTTGCAGCGCGGTGACGTCGTCGTGTTCCAGGACCCGGGCGGCTGGCTCGGCACCGGGCAGGGCGACGACCTGATCAAGCGCGTGATCGGCCTGCCCGGCGACACCGTCTCGTGCTGCGGCACGGGCGGACACCTGTCGGTGAACGGCCACCCGGTCGACGAACCCTACGTGGTGCCCGAGATCGGGTCGGACCGGGTCTCCGGCACCGACTTCGACATCACCGTGCCGAAGGGGCGCATCTGGGTGATGGGCGACAACCGGTACAACTCGGCGGACTCCCGCGTGCACGGCACGGTGCCGGTCGACGACGTGGTCGGTCGTGCGTTCATCACCACGTGGCCGGTGTCGCGGTGGACGGTGCTCTCGCGGTACGCCGACGAGTGGGACCAGGTGCCGGACCCGTCCTGAGCGGCCCTGAGCGGCCCTGAGCGGTCCGGGGCGGTTCGGGGCGGTCGTTGCCCGCCCCGGTCGTCCGGTGCGGTAGCGTTCCGATTCCCGTGCCGGACCGTCCGCAGCGGGGTGAGCGGAGGCACTGTTCCGATGGACGCTGTGCCCTTCGATTACGTGACCGGGGGTGACGCAGAGCTGTCGATCCGGCGCATCGGGACGCACGGACACCGCTCCGGCACGATCGGCCCCCGACCGGACCACGTGGTCTTCTGGCTCGCCGACGGCCGTGCCCGCCTGACCGCGGACGACGGCTCGAGCTGGGACGTCGGCGCCGAACGCCCGATGATGCTCTCCGCCTCGGTGGCGTACGGCTTCGACACCGACGCCACGGCGATGACCCTGCTGCACCTGTCGCCGGCGTTGCTCGGCGGACGCGACGGCGACGGCGGCGGCGACCGCCCATCGGCCGAGTTCCGGCAACCGGACGCCGCCGACCCTCGGATCGAACCCCTCCGAGCACTGCTCCGCGACGTCACCGGTCGCGTCCTCGACCCCGCGCTGCCGGTCGACGAGCGAGCCGCCCTGAACCGACGCATCGCGACGGTCGTGCTGTCGACGTTCTCGCCGTCACGGTCCGACGTCGAGCACCGGATGCGTCGTGCGATCCGCTTCGTGCACGACCAGGCCGACCAGCCGCTCTCGGTGGCCGACATCGCGGACTCGTGCGGCCTGAGTGAGCGCGGCGTGCAGGACCTCTTCCGCCGGCGGCTCGCGGTGACGCCGATGCAGTACCTGCGCGAGGTCCGGCTCGACCGGGTCCACCTCGAACTCGGCCGATCGCGTTCGGGCGGGCTGCTGGTGAGCGACGTCGCCCGGCGCTGGCAGTTCACGCACCTCGGTCGCTTCGCCGCCCACTACCGCGCACGCTTCGGCGAGCAGCCGCACGAGACGATCGCGCGGGGTCCCGGCGCAGTCTGAACCGACCCGCGCTCAGCAGCCCGTCGTCGTCAGGGTGACCGTCGCGACGGCGTCGTTCGTCACCGTCGTCGTCTGCGGGCACAGCGAGCCCGCGCGGACCGTCACCTTGCCGAGCGGGACGCCCGCGAAGTCCGCGGTGCCTCCGGGGAACACCCGCTGGTGCTCGGAGAGCTTGCCCGTCGACGCGAAGACCTTGACCTCGTACGGGTGGTCGGCGGCGTTGTCCGACACGGTGACCGAGACCTGGCCGGTCGAGTCGTGGGCGCCGCACCCCGCGAGCGTCACCAGAGCCGCCGCAGCGAGGGCGACAGCGGGCAGGACACGGCGGGACACGCGTCCAGGGTAGTCCGACGCCGGGCCGCGCCGGGTCGCGCCGATCCAGGGTCGACGGCCGAGCGCTCGGCGAGCCTGCCCCGCGGACTGGGGTGGTGCGTCCTCCGTAGTGGGGACAGGCCCTGTCCGGTTGGCGCGTTAGCGTGGGTGCATGCACTCGGAGACAGCGACGACCGTCCCAGTCACCGGCGCGACCGACGCCGTGCGCCGCGCAGCGCTGCTCGCCGCACTCGACGTGGTCGAGGGTGGCGCCGAAGAGCGCTTCGACCGGATCACGCGCATCGCGCGTGAAGCCCTCGGTGTCTCCGGCTCCTTCCTGAACCTGGCGGGCGAGACCTCGCTGACCATCAAGTCCCAGCAGAGCGACAGCCACTTCGGACCGGTCATCCCGCTGCAGGACACCTTCTGCGGGCGGACGCTGGGGGAGCGCGGCCCCGTGCTCGTGCCGGATGCGCGCATCGACGCCCGCTACTCCGACATGCCGATGGTCGTCGGCGACCCGAACGTGCGCTTCTACGCCGGGGTCCCGCTGCGGCTCGGCGACGACGACGTCAAGGTCGGCACGCTCTGCCTCATCGACCCGGAACCGCGGACCCTCGACGCCGACGAGGTCGCCCTGCTCCAGGAACTCGGTGTCTGGGCCGAGCGGGAACTGGCAGCCGGCGCCGACGAGGACCGCCTGCGGTCCGTGCTCGCGGGGCTCGAACCCGGCACGGTCGACGTGCCCGGCTACCGGATCGCCGGGCTGTCGGTGCCGCACGGCGTCGTCTCCGGCGACTTCCACGACTGGCACCGTTCGGGTGACGACGCCGTGCACCTGACCGTGGCGGACGTCATGGGCAAGGGCATGTCGGCTGGGCTGCTCGCCGCGAACATCCGCGGTGCACTGCTCGCCCGCGGCGACCTGGCACCCGACGTCGCCGTCGCCGAGCTCGAGGCGCAGGTCGCACCCGACCTCAGCCGCGCCGAGTCGTTCGCGACGATGTTCCACGGCCGGCTCACGCCCTCGACCGGCCGGATCGACTTCACCGACGCCGGACACGGACTCGTCCTGCAGCTCCGCGACGACGGCGCCGAGCGGATCCTGCGGTCGTCGGACCTGCCGATCGGGCTGCACCCCGCGGGCATCGAACGTGCCTCCGGGTCGCTCGTCATGCGCCCGGGCGACGTGGTCATCGTGGTCAGCGACGGCGCGCTCGAGCTGTGGGACTCCACGCTCGCGTCGCTGTCGCAGCTCGGGGAGCTCTACCGCGGCTCGCCGGACATCGCGACGTTCCTGCAGCGGGTGCGGTCACGTGCGGTCGACCACGACCCGGGCGACGACCTGACCGTCGTCGTGGTCGCGCGCGACCTCTGACGACGAGCCGTCGGCAGGTCGTCGGCAGGTCAGGACTGGTCGCTCGTCGACTGGTCACGACGTGCCGTCGGCGCGCCGCCGGACGGTCACGAACGGTCGGGTACCGGGGGCCTGAACGACGGCTCGTGACCGGTCGCCGGACGTGAGCGGGGTGTCGTGACCGGTCGGGGCCCGCTCGGGGTCCGCGCAGCAGGCCCGCAGCAGGAACCGACTAAGCGCCGAGGCGCTCGATGAGCTCCGCGTAGCGCGCGGCGGTGCGGGACACGATCGCCTCGGGCAGCACCGGGGGCGTGCCCTGGCGGTCCCAGTTGGCGCTGAGCCAGTCGCGCACGATCTGCTTATCGAAGGAGTCCGTCCGACCGTCGGCCCGGGCGTCCCAGTACCGGCTCGAGTCGCTGGTCAGGACCTCGTCCGCGATCCGGATCCGGCCGTCGGCGTCCTGCCCGAACTCGAACTTGGTGTCCGCGATCACGACGTCGCGCTCGAGGGCGATCGCCGCTGCCTCGGTGTACACGTGCAGCGACAGGTCGCGCAGGGTCGCCGCGACCTCGGCGCCGACCAGGTCGACGGTCTGCTCGTACGAGATGTTCTCGTCGTGCTCGCCCTGCGGTGCCTTGTAGGCGGGGGTGTAGATCGGCTCGGGCAACCGGTCGCCGTTCGACAGCCCCTGGGGCAGGGCGACGCCGCAGACGCTGCCGGACGCCTGGTACTCGGCCCAGCCGCTGCCGACCAGGTACCCGCGCACGACGCACTCGACGGGGAACATCTCGAGCGGCATGACGTGCATCGACCGCGACTCGACCTCGGCCGGCACGGGGGTGCCACCGGACGACGGGCCGATGATGTGGTTCGGCACGTCGCTCAGCTGCGTGAACCAGAAGCGCGACAGGCGGGTGAGTAGTTCGCCCTTGCCGGGGATCGGTGGCTCGAGGGCGAAGTCGTAGGCACTGACCCGGTCGGACGCCACGAGCAGCAGCTCGGACGCACTCTGGAGGTCGGCGGTACCGGTCGGCACGTAGAGCTCGCGGACCTTGCCCGACGAGACGTGGTCCCAGCCGGCGATCACGGGCGCGGCGCTCATCGGGTGACCTTCGCGGCGATGTCGGTGCGGTACTGCGCGCCCTGCAGGGTGATGTCGCCGAGACCCGCGTAGGCGCGCTCGCGCGCCTGGGCGAAGTCGGCTCCGGTCGCGACGACGCTGAGCACGCGACCGCCGGTGGCGACGAGCGTGTCGTCGAGCACCCCGGTGGCGGCGTGTGCGACGGAGACGCCGTCGCGGGCGTTCGCGGCGTCGATGCCGGTGATCGGACGGCCGGTCTGCGGGTTCTCCGGGTAGCCCTCGCTCGCGAGCACGACCGTGACGGCTGCATCCGGACGGAACGAGGGTGCCGGGGTCCCCCCGAGCTGGCCCGTCGCGGCGGCGAGCAGCAGTCCGCTCAGCGGCGTCGCCAGGCGGGGGAGGACGACCTGGGTCTCCGGGTCGCCGAAGCGGGCGTTGAACTCGATGACCCGGACGCCCTGCTCGGTGACGATGAGCCCGCAGTAGAGCAGCCCGACGAACGGGGTGCCCTCGTGCTCGAGGCGACGGACGGTGGGCAGCGCGACCAGCTCGGTGACCTCGTCGACGAAGGCCTGCTCGGACGCCCAACGATCGGCCAGCCACGGCAGCGGCGAGTACGCGCCCATGCCGCCGGTGTTCGGTCCGAGATCGCGGTCAGCCAGGCGCTTGTAGTCCTGCGCGGGGCTGAGCGGGCGGACGTCGTGGCCGTCGCTCAGGAAGAACAACGAGACCTCTTCGCCGTCGAGGAACTCCTCGACCACGACGTGCCCGTGCTGCAGCCAGTAGGTGGCGTGGTCGATCGCGGCCTGACGGTCCTCGGTCACGAGGACGCCCTTGCCCGCGGCCAGCCCGTCGGCCTTCACGACGTACGGTGCGCCGAGCTCGTCGATCGCGGCGATGGCCTCTTCCGCCGTGCCGGCGTACACCGGGCGGCCGGTGGGCACGTTCGCCTCGGACATGATGCGCTTCGCGAAGGCCTTCGAGCCCTCGAGCTGCGCGGCGGCCTTGCCCGGCCCGAAGACCGGGATGCCCCGGCTGCGGACGGGGTCGGCCACACCGGCGATGAGCGGCGCCTCGGGCCCGACGACGACCAGTTCGACGCCGTTCTCGATCGCGTACTCGGCGACGAGCGCGCCGTTGGTGGGGTCGAGGGAGACGGTCTCGACATCGGCGGCGATGCCGGCGTTGCCGGGAGCAGCCGTGATGACGTGGCCCGCCTGTTCAGCGAGGAGGGCCGTGATGATCGCGTGCTCGCGGGCACCGGAACCGAGGACGAGGATTCGCACCCGATCACCCTACCGATCAGGACTCTCCCGCCGCGAGGCGACGGCTAGCCTGTGGAGATGCCACCCAGGAGGATCGAGGACGCCGCCGGCCGCGCCGCACTGACCGCGGTGCAGCAGGGCGACACGGCACGGGCGACCGTCGCGACGGCCGTCCGGTGGACCCTGCAGCGCCTCGCCGACGACGTGCCGGGCAACAGCGTCGAGGTGCGGGTGCCGCCGTTCGCCGCGGTCCAGGCCGTCCCCGGCCCGCGCCACACCCGTGGCACGCCGCCGAACGTTGTCGAGACGGACGCCACGACCTGGCTCGCGCTCGCGACCGCTGAGCTGACCTGGGACGAAGCCGTCGCGCAGTCACGCGTCAGCGCTTCCGGCTCGCGTGCGGACCTGACGGCGTTCCTGCCGGTGCGGGTCGCGCTCTAGTCGCGTTCAGCACTACCTAGGCGGACGAACCGAATTAGGTAGTCCCTACCGATGCGGGCGCATGCACTGCGAACCTACGCTTGAAGTCGCCGGGATTCGGACCCGACCCGAACGGGTCCGAACCCGGCGACAGGGACCAAGGTACGCGATGTTCCACACAACGTGTCAACCGCCGCGGCGCGTCGTGCTGCAATGCGCAACGTTCTTGCGTCACGAGTGGACTCAGAAGAGTCCGGCGAGCTCCGAACGAG
Source organism: Curtobacterium sp. PhB146 (assembly GCF_004342995.1). Taxonomy (NCBI): domain Bacteria; kingdom Bacillati; phylum Actinomycetota; class Actinomycetes; order Micrococcales; family Microbacteriaceae; genus Curtobacterium; species Curtobacterium sp. PhB146. Next base: position 71,195 of record NZ_SMBN01000006.1, read on the forward strand.
CATGCAGGTCCCACTTGCCGAACACGCGCGACAGGTGCGCGTCGATGGTCCGCGTCGAGAGCCCGAGCTCCTCGCCGATCAGGCGGTTGCTCAACCCCTGCGCCGCGAGCTCGGCGACCTGGTACTCGCGGTTCGTGAGCGGTGGTTTCGGCCGGCCGGCCGTGACCGCCATGCCGTGCGACGCGAGCGCCCCCTGCGCCGCGATCACCCGCGTCCGGTCGCGTGCGGTCAGGGCGTCGGCGTACTCGACGATCGCCGCGGCGAGCGGACCGTCGACCCGAGCCGCTGCCTCGCGCATGCGACCGAGCGAGGTACCAGTCTCGCGTCCGTTCAGCATGTCCATCGCGTAGTGCAGCGTCTGCGCGTACATGACGTGCGTCCACCCACCGCTCGCCGTCCCGCGGTCGATGATGTCGTCGGCGTGCCGGAGCCCGGCCGGGTTGCCGAGCACCGCCTCGGTCCAGGCGATCGTCACCGCGACCTGCTCGCCCGTGATCCGCATCGCCCGCTGCGGGGTGGCCCTCGCCCGGTCGAGCGCACGTGTCGCGTCCTCGGTTCGACCGGCGTAGGCGTACGCCATCGCGAGTCGTGCCCACGGGTAGGCCGCGAAGCCGCCGTGGTCCGCGACGTCGTACCGCTCGCAGGCAGCCGAGAACGCCGCGATCGCGTCGTCCCAGCGCCGTTGGCCGATGGCGAGGTTGCCGTCGCCGATGAGCTCGAGGGTGAAGTCGTACTTCAGGTACGGGTTCGACCGGCGGACCGGCACCTCGGTGAGCAGGTCGGCGAGGTCGCCGCGCCAGACCTGCACCTGGTGCAGCACTGAAAAGATCTCGCCGACGCTCCACGGTGCGTCCTCGAGGTGCTCGATCGCGGTGGCCAGTGCCCGGCGACCGAGGGCCGAGGCGTCGTCGAGCCGGCCGGCCGTGGCGAGCGCCATGATCGCGCAGGGGGCGACGCACAGGAACGCGAACGGGATGGTCGGGGCGTGCACGATGCCGCTGCGCTCGAGTTCGGCCCGCACCTCGTCGAACCGTCCGCCCCACCCGAGGTGTGCGAGTCGCAGCAGGCGGAGCCGTTCGACCGCGTCGCCGGACACCAGCCGGCTGGCGACGTCGGTGAGCGCGACCGCTGCCAGCACGTCGTCGTCGTGGAACTGCCGGATGTTGGCGAGGATCTCGCAGGCCTCGACCACGAGGGCGTCGTCCACCGTGCCAGGGTCCGCGCGGGCGACGGCCCAGGCAGCCTCGGCGTCGGCGCGACCGGCCTCGCGCCCGTCGGTGTACGAGTACGCCAGCGACCGCAGGCAGCGCGCGGCGACCTGCTCGTTCGGGTGCAGCGTCCGCCGGAGCGCTGCGGAGGCGAGGGCGATCGCGCTCTCGTGCTCCTGCAGCCGCACCGCGACCTGCGCCGCGTCGAGCAGCTGCTCGACCGGGGGCACGACACCGCAGTCGAGTGCCCAGAGCGCTGACCGCAACCGTGCGGCGGGCGGGGCGCCCTCGGGACTGTCGGTGCGGAAGGCGTTCGCGCGGGCGAAGAGTGCCGTGCGGCGGGCGACCGGTACCAGGCCGCGGATCACGTCGCCGACGAGCGGGTGCTGCGGACGGGCCACCGCGGCGCCGTCGTCGAGCGAGTCGATCCGGACCAGCCCGAGTGCGACCACGCGGTCGACGTCGCCGCCGCTGACCAGGCCGAGCAGCCGCGCGAGCGGGATGGGGTCGGCCAGTGCCACGATGTCGACGACGTCGCGCAGGTCCTCCGGCAACGAGCCGAGTTCCGTCCGGTACATGTCGGCGAGGCTGTTCGACGCCGTCACCCGGCCGCGCCAGTACCACCCGGACGCCGTGTGCTCGAGGGCACCCGAGGAGCGGGCGGCGCGGACGACCTCGCGCAGGTAGAGCGGGTTGCCGGCGGTCGCACGGTGCACCCGCTCGGCCGAGGCGTTCTCGAGCTGCGAGCCGAGCGCCTCGGCCACCAGGGCCGACGTCTCGCGCAGGGTGAGCGGCTCGAGGTCGATGCGCTCGAGCAGGTCGTCCTGCCACAGGGCGCGGAGCGGCTCCGGCAGCGCGGTGAAGTCACGGCAGGTCAGGACGAGCCGCGCACCCTGGTGCCGGACGAGCCACGCCACGTACCGGGCGGAGATCGCGTCGAGGTGGTCGGCGTCGTCGACGCGCAGCAGGACGTCGCGGTCCGCCAGGTCGGCGATCGCCCGGAGGCGCTGCTCGGCCCCGGCGTCGTCGGACAGTTCGGACAGGGTCGCCGGCAGCTCACCGAAGCGGTCCGAGATCGCGCCGAAGGGCATCGACCGCCCGGAGGCGACGGCGGTGATGGGCACCACGACCGTGCGCCCGGTGGCGTCCCGTCCGGCGACGCGGTCGGTGACGCGGGCGGCGACGGTGCTCTTGCCGAGACCCGGGGCGCCGACGAGCGCGACGCTCCACTGGTGCTCCGCGACGACGGACACGGCACGGTCCTCTTCGTGGCGCTGCATCACGGGCCAGGTCACGCGCGCCGGGGTGCTCGGGGTGCGACCTCGCCCCCGTACGGTCCGTTCTCGCATCCGTGTCACCTCCAGCCCTTGGGATACCAACGCGTACGGATCATCCTCTCCTGGATCGGACTGCGCGGACAGGCCGGGAGACGTCCCACAGTGGGGGACAATGGGTGGGTGAGCAACACCGATCGACCCGACGACCAGCCGGTCCCGGCCCCTGCGCCGAACGCCGTCTCCACCTCTGACGAGGTCACGATCCGTCGTGCCCCGAAGTTCGGGGTGTTCATCGTCGGCGGTGCGGTGCTCGGGTTCATCGCGACCCTGATCGTCGTCTCGCTCACCATGAACCTCGGTGGCCAGCAGGAGGAGTCGAGCTTCGGCAGCCTGGTGGGCTACTTCAGCCTGTGGGGCGTCACGATCGGTGCCTTCGTCGGCGCGGTCGTCGCCGTCGTGTTCGACCGGGTCTTCGCCCGGCGCGCGGCCCGCCTGACGGCGGAGCGTGTCGAGGTCGAGTTGCCGCCCGAGACGGTCGACGGCGAGATCGACGAGCACGGCGACCAGCGGCCGTAGCCGCAACCGTCTTCGGACAGGAGGCCCGTTGCCAGCTGGCAACGGGCCTCCTGTCCGTCCGTCTGGCTCCGTTTCGGACGCGACCTAGCTGAGCTGGTTCGCCTCGACCCAGGACAGGTACTCCGGGCTCACGGTGCCCGTGACGTACTCGCCCGTGAAGCAGCTCATCTCGAGGTCGGTCACGTCGGAGCCCTCGATGATGGCGTCCCGCATGTCGCCGATCTCCTGGTAGATCAGGTGATCGCTGCCGAGCACGCGGTTGATCTCCGGGATCTTCCGGTCGTGCGCGATGAGCTCGTCGCGCGTCGGCATGTTGATGCCGTACACGTGCGGGAACCGGACCGGGGGAGCGGCGCTCGTGAAGGTGACCTCGTTCGCACCGGCGGCGCGGGCCATCTCCACGATCTCCTTGCTCGTCGTGCCGCGCACGATCGAGTCGTCGACGATCAGGATGTTCTTGCCCTTGAACTCCGACGACATCGCGTTGAGCTTCTGCCGGACGGACCGCTTGCGCTCCGCCTGGCCCGGCATGATGAAGGTCCGGCCGACGTAGCGGTTCTTGTAGAAGCCCTCGCGGTACTCGATGCCGAGCTTCCGCGCGACCTGCATGGCGGCCGGTCGGGACGAGTCCGGGATCGGCATCACGACGTCGATGTCACCGGTCGGCGCGTACTGCTCGATGGTGTCCGCCAGCCGGTTGCCGAGGCGCAGGCGGGCGTCGTAGACCGAGATGCCGTTCATGACCGAGTCGGGACGGGCCAGGTACACGTACTCGAACGAGCACGGCACGAGCCGCGGGTTCTTCGCGCACTGCCGGGCGTGCATCTGCCCGTTCATCTCGATGAAGATCGCTTCGCCCGGGGCGACGTCGCGGACGATCTCGTAGCCGCCGGACTCGAGCACCAGCGACTCGCTCGCGACGACCCACTCGGGCTGGCCGGCCTCGTCGAACTTGTGGCCGAGGATGAGCGGCCGGATGCCGAACGGGTCGCGGAAGGCCAGGAGCCCGTGGCCGGCGATCGTGGCGATCGTGGCGTACGAGCCCTCGACCCGCTCGTGCACGCGCTCGACGGCGTCGAAGACCTGCCCGGGATCGAGGTCCGTGCCGCGGACCTGTCCCTGCAGCTCGTGCGCCAGCACGTTCACCAGGAGCTCGGTGTCCGACGTGGTGTTGAGGTGCCGACGGTCGATGTCGAACAGTTCACGCGTCAGTTCCCGCGTGTTGGTGAGGTTGCCGTTGTGGACGAGGACGATGCCGTACGGCGCGTTCACGTAGAACGGCTGCGCTTCTTCCTCGTTGCTCGCCGCGCCCTTGGTGGCGTAGCGCACGTGGCCGAGGCCCATGGTGCCGAGGAGGGCGCGCATGTCACGGGTTCGGAACGACTCCCGCACGTGGCCGCGGGTCTTGTGCATGTGGTGCACGTGACCCTCGACCGTGGCGATGCCCGTCGAGTCCTGCCCGCGGTGCTGCAGGAGGAGCAGTGCGTCGTAGATGGATTGGTTGGCGGGGCCCTGTGCAACGAGGCCGACGATGCCGCACATTCGCGGGTGTGCTCCAGACCGTAGAATCGGGGGGTACCGAACAAGTCTGCCATGTCACCGCGAAGGACTCCGCATGCCCAACCCGTACGCCGAAGCCGGAGTGGACACCGCTGCCGGTGACCTGGCCGTCGAACTCATGAAGTCCGCAGTCGCGGCGACGCACAACAGCCACGTGCTGGGCGGCGTGGGCGGCTTCGCCGGACTCTACGACGTGTCGTTCCTGAAGAACTTCTCACACCCGTTGCTCGCGACCTCGACCGACGGCGTCGGCACCAAGGTCGCCATCGCCCAGGCGATCGACAAGCACGACACCATCGGGCAGGACCTGGTCGGCATGGTCGTCGACGACATCGTGGTGGTCGGTGCGAAGCCGCTGTTCATGACCGACTACATCGCCTGCGGGCGCGTCGTGCCGAACCGCATCGCCGACATCGTCGCCGGGATCGCCCGCGGCTGCTCGGCGACGGGCACCGCGCTGGTCGGTGGCGAGACCGCCGAGCACCCCGGGCTGCTCGGCCCGGACGACTACGACGTGGCCGGCGCCGCGACCGGTGTCGTCGAGGCCGGTTCGCAGCTCGGTGCCCACCTGGTGCAGGACGGCGACGTCGTGCTCGCCATCGAGTCGTCCGGGCTGCACTCGAACGGGTACTCGCTCGTCCGGCACATCCTGGCGTCGCGCGGGGTCGGGTACACCGACCAGCTGGCCGAGTTCGGCGGCGTCTCGGTCGGCGAAGCCCTGCTCGAGCCCACCCGCCTGTACACGACGCCGCTGCTGGAGCTGCTCGAGCAGCACCCGGGCGCCGTGCACTCCCTGTCGCACGTGACCGGTGGTGGCATCGCGGCGAACCTGGCGCGCGTGCTGCCCGTCGGCTCGTGGATCGAGGTCGACCGCTCGACCTGGCAGCCGCTTCCGGTCTTCCGCGTGCTCGCCGACATGGCCGGCACGCCGATCGAGGACACCGAGGGCACCTGGAACCTGGGCATCGGCATGTTCGCCGTGGTGTCCGCCAGCGCCGCGGTGGACGTCATCGAGTCGCTCGGCGTGGCCGGGATGCCCGCGTGGCCCGTCGGCACGATCGCCACGTCGGCCCGCGACCTGACCGGCTTCGAGCAGGGCGCCAAGGGCGTCGACGGCGGTGCCGTGCGGCTCGTCGGGAGCTACGCCGCCTGAGCGAGCCGGCCACGCCCGTCACGCAGGCCGCGTGGCGGGCGTTCGTCGTGCCTCCAGGCCGCACGACCTGCCGTCAGGTGTCCGCCGAGTGGTCACGAAGTGCCGCTCGGTCCGGCCGCGGGCGGCACTTCGTGACCACTCGGCGTTCCCCGCGTGGGGAGTCGTGACCGGTCCGCGTCATCCGCGTGGGCACGCAGAAACGCCGCGCTGCCCGGAGGCGCGCGGCGTGACGGCTGTGCCGGTCAGGCGGACTTGTTCTGGTCCGCTTCGGTCTCGAACTCGTCGGATTCGTCTGCCGCTTCGGGACCGTACTGGTCCGCCCAGCGGTCGACGAGATCGTCATCGGAGTGTTGTCCGGCGGAGAGCTCCTGCTCGAGTGCACCGTAGTTCGTCTGCGGGCTGAAGTACTTCAGCTCACGGGCGACCTTGGTGTGCTTCGCCTTTTGACGGCCGCGCCCCATGCGTGACCCCCTCGTTCGGCTCTGGTCCGGTCCTGGCGAATGACGGAAGATCACTCGGGGAACCAGACGGTTCGTGGTTTGAAATCTGCCGATCACTCTACCATGTACCTCGATCTGGACGTCGCCGCGACGGCTCCGCGCACAGGAGAATCGAAGTGATGACCGAACCCCTCGAGAACCCAGCCGACCAGTCCGCCCGTGTCGTCGTCATCGGTGCGGGGCAGGCCGGACTGTCGGTGGGATACCACCTGCGCCGGCTGGGGCTCGTGCCCGGCACCGACCTGGTGCTGCTCGATCGTGCCCCGAGCACGGGCGGCGCCTGGCAGTTCCGGTGGGAGGCCCTGCGCCTCGGCGCGGCGCACCGCGTGCACGACCTGCCGGGGATGCGGGCGATGGGGCTGCAGTTCGACGACGCCGATCGGTCACGACCCGCCCGGGACGTCGTGGGGGAGTACTACCGGCGGTTCGAGCAGCACTACGACCTGCGGGTCCGGCGTCCGGTCTCGGTGCCGTCGGTCTCGCGCACCGCAGACGGCCGACTGTGCGTCACGACCCGCTCCGCCGACGGCACCGAGACCCGGATCCGCGCCGACGTCGTGGTGAACGCATCGGGCACGTGGGGCACGCCGTTCGTGCCGTGGTACCCGGGCCGAGGCGCGTTCCGCGGACGACAGCTCGACACGACCGAGTACCGCAGCGCCGCGGAGTTCGCCCGGCAGGACGTCGTCGTGGTCGGCGGCGGGACGAGTGCCATCGGATTCCTGCTCGAACTCGACGGCGTCGCCCGGTCGACCCACTGGTTCACCCGACGGCCGACGGTGTGGGCGGACTCGTCGTCGCTCGACCTCGAGTCGGCGGTCGCAGCGGTCGACGAGCAGGACCGGGCGGCCCGTGCCGGCGAGGTGCTGCCGAGCATCGTGAGCGGCACGGGCGTGCCGGTCTCGCGGCGGATCCGCGCGGGCATCGACCGCGGGGTGCTTCGCGACCAGCCGATGTTCACCAGGATGGACGAGACCGGCGTGGTGACGGCCGACGGCGCGCACGTGCACGCCGACGCGGTGCTCTGGGCGACCGGGTTCCGGGCCGACCTGCGGCACCTCGCGCCGCTGCACCTGCGGACCGCGGCCGGCGGGGTCGTCGTGGCGGACGGGCGCTCGGTCGACGAGCCGCGGTTGTTCCTGGCGGGCTACGGGCCGCAGGCGTCGACGATCGGGGCGAACCGGGCCGGACGGCTCATCGCCCGCCAGGTGATGGACGTGCTCGCCGCCGCGTGAGCCGCTCCGCCTGGTGCGAGGTTGACCACCCGGTGCGAGGTTCTTTCGGCGCACCGAGTGATCAACCTCGCACCAGGGGGCGCAGGGCGGCGCAGCGCGGGTCAGGCGGGCAGGGGCTCCTGCACGCCACGACGGCGACGGGACGACGCCAGGAACACGGCGTCGAGCGAGAACCGCCCCGGGCCGGTCAGCGCCACGACGAGCGACCCGACTGCCAGGACGAGCACGTACTCGAAGCCGCCGTCCTGCGAGTAGAAGCCGGACGACGCGTGCGCGAGCAACCCCGCGACGACCATGTCGACGGCGAGCAGGACGCCCACGACGCGGGTCGCGATGCCGAGCACGAGCAGCACACCGCCGACGAGTTCGAGGCCCGCCACCAGGGGTGCAGCGACGTCGGCGAGCGGGACGCCCATGCCGGAGAAGCCCTGGGCCACGTTCGGGATGCCCTGGGCGAACTTCTGCGCGCCGTGGGCGATGAACACCACCCCGAGGACGATGCGGAGCGCGGTCAGGCCGATGGAGGTCGATGTCGTTCGCATGGCCACGAAGCTAACCGGTGACGCGTCATCGAACCCCCTCGTCCGGGGGTCTGCCCGGACATCACCAGAACATGCCCAGGCTGGGGTCCGCCGAAGGGCGGACCCGCTCTCAGGAACCCGTGGCGTCCGTGCCGCGTCCGGTCTGCTGCTGCAGGCGGTCGATGTGCTCCGAGGCCTCGGCCTTGGTCAGGTCAGCGGAGAGCTCCTCGCCGGCTTCGCGGGCCAGGGTGTCGAGGTAGCTCCGCTGGGGTCCGGTCATCGGCTCGTCACCGGTGACCCACTGCTCGGGGTCCTTGCTCGCGTCGGTCGACGGGTCCGGACGGGCGCCGCCGAGGGTCTCTTCTGCATCACTCATGCCGAGGACGCTACGCCGCACCTCCGACGCACCCCGCAGGCCCTTGTCCCCCGTCAGACCGGCGTGGCCGAGTACCGCACCAGGTCCGGTCCGACCGCACTCGTGGCGATCGGCACGGTCCGTCCCTCGCGACGGACCCAGATCGTCGCGGCCTGCTCGTCGATCCGCTCGACCTCGTGCAGCGAGCCGTCGAGCAGCACGGTCGCGGACACCACGACCCGGCCGCTGGACGGCCGCGGGGGCAGACCGGGGACGTCGTCGTCGTACGCCGCGTACTCGCCGGGCTGCAGGAACGGGGACACCGGAGCGGTCACGACCTCGAAGCCCTCGTCGACCTCGGCGACCGCCACGAGGCGCACCGCCTGGTCCGTCGGCAGGGGGACGTCGACCACCCAGGGCGCCTCGGAACCGGCCAGTGCGCGGAAGGCGGGGCGACCGTCGGGGGCGAGCCGTGCCTCCAGGCCGTCGATCCGGACCCGTCCGCGACCGCGCGAATCGGCGTAGAGACCGGGCTCGATGCCGGACTGCCGCGCTTCGAGCCGGGTGATGACCACGCGGTCCGGGCGGTACCAGTCGCGGAGCGTCGACGGGTCGACCCACCCGACGCTGGGGACGCCGCGCGACAGCGCTGCCGACTCGTCGGCGGCGCGCTCGTCGAGCGCACCCAGGGGGTGTTCGCCGCGCACGGCGACGAGTCCTTCGTGGCGGCTGCCCGCGACGGGCTCGTGGTCCAGCACCTCGACGCGCTTCGACACCTTGCCGCCGTGGCCGTCGAACGTGGCGAACGTCCGCAGGTCGGTGATCGTCATGACGTCAGATGCTACGACTCGTCGCCCCGGCGCGGCGAGGTCGGCACGAGCGCGTGCAGCTCACCGGTGCACTGCGCGGGGTCGACGCCTTCGGCGGGACCGGCCGGTCGGGTCGCGCGACGCGGCTGCAGGCTGTTCCGCTGCGCGGACCGGGCCAGGCGATCGTCGACGACACCGTCGACCGGCGCTCCGGCCGAGCCGGCGAGGGACCGGCGGAGCGGCGGCCGCACGGGCTCGCCGCGACGCTCCTGGCCGGGGAGCGGACGCGACCGGCGGCCGTACAGCAGCTCGGACGAGTCGAGCAGCCACGGCACCAGCGCCACGGTGACGCCGTGCACGAGCAGGAGCTTCTTGCGGATGCGACGACCGCGGTGGTTGTGGAGCAGGCCCTCCCACCAGTGACCGACGATGAAGATCGGGGTGTAGACGGTGACGACCTCGGAGCCGTGCTCGAGCCGGTGCGCCTTGATGTACTTGATGAGCGGCATCGAGATGTCGCGGTACGGACTCGGCACGATGGTCAACGGCATCCGGATGCCGTACTCGGCCCACTGGTCGCGCAGGTTCTGGGCGTCGGCGTCGTCGATCGCGACGTGGACCGCCTCGCAGCTGGCGTGCTCGGCGGCGATCGCGTAGTCGAGGGCCTTCAGCACGGGCTTCTGCAGCTTGTTCACGAGCACGACGGCGTGGTCGCCGGTGGCACCGAACTCGGTCTCGACGTCGGCCTCGATCTCGTGCGAGACGTCGCGGTAGTAACGGTTCACGCCGAGCATGAGCACGTACAGGATCGGCATGATCAGGAACACGAGCCAGGCGCCGTGCGTGAACTTGGTGATCGTGACGATGACCAGGACGACGAGGGTGAACGTGGCGCCGATCGCGTTGATGGTGCGGGAGCGCACCACCTGCGCGCGGTTGACGGACGGATCGGCGGTGCCGGCCCGGTCCGCGCGCAGCAGTCGCGTCCAGTGCACGACCATGCCCGTCTGCCCGAGGGTGAACGACACGAAGACGCCGATGATGTAGAGCTGGATGAGGCTCGTGACGTTCGCCCGGTACACCACGAGCAGCGCTGCGGCGACGAGCGCCAGGACGATGACGCCGTTCGAGTAGATGAGCCGGTCGCCGCGGGTGGACAGGGCCTTGGGGGCGTAGGAGTCGCGGGCCAGGATCGAGCCGAGCAGCGGGAACCCGTTGAACGCCGTGTTCGCGGCGAGGAGCAGGACCGCCGCCGTCGTCGCCTGGATGACGAAGAACAGCACCGAGTTGTCACCGAACGTCGCCGCCGCGATCTGGGCGATGAGGGAGCGCTGCGGCGTCGTGGCGCAGTCCGCGAACCCCTGCAGGTCGCAGGCGCGTTCGGCGTAGTGCACGCGGGACACGAGCGCGAGCGTGATGAGCCCGATGAACAGGACGATCGCGATGCCGCCCATCGCCACCAGGGTCGCCTGCGCGTTCTTGATCTTCGGGCGTCGGAAGGCCTGCACGCCGTTCGCGATGGCCTCGACGCCGGTCAGGGCCGAGCAGCCGGAGGCGAAGGCCCGGAGGAGCAGCAGGATGAACGCCGCCTGCGTCGTGTGCTCGACGTTGTCGACGGTGTACCCGGCGGACTCGGCGACCGGTGCGTGCCCGGCGGCGACGCGGACCAGTCCGGTGACGACCATGACGAACACCGACGCCACGAACAGGTAGGTGGGGATGGCGAACGCCTTGCTCGACTCCCGCACGCCGCGCAGGTTCGTGGCGGCGAGGAGCACGACGAACACGAGCGCGAGTTCGACGCGGACGTCGTTCAGCATCGGCAGGGCCGAGATGATGTTGTCCACGCCGGATGCCACCGACACGGCGACCGTCATGACGTAGTCGACGAGCAGCGCGCTCGCGACGACCAGCCCGGCCTTCTCGCCGAGGTTCCGGTGCGCGACCTCGTAGTCGCCGCCGCCGGACGGGTACGCCTTGATGAGCTGCCGGTACGACGCGACGACCACCACGAGCAGCAGCACGACGAGCGCGGCCACCCACGGTGCGAAGGTCAGGAACGACATCCCGCCGAGCAGCAGGATCATCAGCAGTTCCTGCGGTGCGTACGCGACGGAGGACAGCGGGTCACTCGCGAAGATCGGCAGTGCCAGGTGCTTCGGGAGGAGCTGTCCTTCGAGCTTCTCAGAGGGGAGGGGATCCCCGATCAGTCGCGCTTTCAGCGACCGGACCTCGTTCGTCACGAGCGGCAAACCTACTCAGTTCCGGGCGGGAGTCAACACGGGTGCCCGGGCGGTCATTCCCGCTCGGTCGCGTGTCGTCGACGTCGCACCCCGATCACCTCTTGCGGTTGACGTTGCGTCAACCTCTACGGTGGGCTGCATGAGGGATCCGTCAGACATCGCCACCGCAGCTGCGAAAGCACCGCACGGCATCGCCGACGTGGCGCGATCCGCCGGGGTGTCGAGCCGCACGCTCCGCCACTACGACGCCATCGGGCTGCTGCCGGCCACCGCCGTCGGCGACGGCGGACTCCGCCGCTACGACGACCGAGCGCTCGTCCGGCTGCAGCGCATCCTGCTGTTGCGCGGCCTCGGGCTCGGGCTGCCCGACATCCGCCGGGTCCTCGACGGCGAGCAGGACGACGTCACCGCGCTCACTGCGCACGTCGCCTGGCTCGAACGCGAGCGGGACCGCCTCGCCCGGCAGCTCGCCGCCGTGCGCACCACCATCACCAGGATCGAGAACGGGGACAGCATGAACGCCACGGACACCTTCGACGGGTTCGACCAGACCCGCTTCAAGCACGAGGTCGAGGAGCGCTGGGGAGCGGACGCCTGGCAGCGCGGCACCGCCTGGTGGGACGCGAAGGACACCGCAGGCAAGCAGTCGTTCCAGGACGAGCTGCGCGCGATCGCCCAGGACGCCGCAGCGCTCGCCGCGTCGGGCGACGGCTCGGACTCACCGGCCGCGCAGGCACTGGCGCGGCGGCAGTTCGCGTGGCTCGCCGAGTCGACGCCGCCGGCGGACCTCACTGCGGAGCGGTTCCGGACACTCGCCGAGATGTACGTGCACGACGAGCGGTTCGCGCACGCCTACGACTGGGCCGGAGCGGGTGCGGCACGTGCGCTGCGCGACGCGATGGTCGCGTTCGCGGACCGCGGGTTGTAGCGCGCCGACCGCAGGCTGGGGCGCGCGAACGGAACCAGGTTCCGGTCACGACACCACGGATCGGCGTGGTGCTGTGTCCGGAACCTGGTTCCGTGGGTGGGGCTGTGCGGGGTGGGGCGGTGCGACGGGCGGCCGGGAGGCACGGGTCGCGACCGCCTGTCGGCCGCGGGCCGTCAGAGCGACTTTCGCAGGGCCTCCAGGCCGTCACGCAGGCGCGTCACGGTGTCCGCACGGAGCGTGCCGCGGGTCGCACGTCGGCGCAGGTCCGCGCGGACCTGCTGCCGGAACGACGACAGCGCCATCTCGAGCTCGCGCAGGGCACGGGCGCTCTCCGACGGCACCGAGACGGGGTCCTCGTGGGAACCGGTGCCGGGGCTCTCCGCCGAGGCGGCGAGGTCGGCTCGGAGGGACCGCATCGCCTCGCCGACCGAGGCGCGGACGCCGTCGGCCAGGGACTTCACCGAGTCGGCGACCCCGGACTCGACCGCGGCGATCTCGTCGGCACGGGCCGCGAGTTCGGTGCGGCCGGCCTCGGTGATCGCGTAGACGGTCTTGCGGCCGTCGGCGGTCTTCGAGACGAGGCCCTCTTCTTCGAGCTTCGCGAGCCGCGGGTACACGGTGCCGGCGCTCGGCACGTAGGTGCCGCCGAACCGGTCGCCGAGGGCCTGGATGAGCTCGTAGCCGTGCATCGGGTGGTCCGCCAGCAGCACGAGCAGGTACAGGCGGAGGTGGCCGTGGGCGAAGACGGGACTCATGCGGGCACCTCGCCGTCGTTGGTCGGCGTTGTGTCGGTGACGGGAGCAGTACCGGAAACCCCGCCGGGCACCTCGCCGTCGTTGGTCGGGACCGTCGGGGGCACGGGCGCCGTCGGGGGGACCGGCGCCGTCGGGGGTGCCGGGGGTGCGGTCGGCTCGGTGGCGACCGGCGGGGCGTGCAGCACCGCGATGTCGCCGGACACTGAGTTCACGCGCAGGTCCAGCCACTGGCCGGCCAGCTCGCCACCCTGCTTGACGTACGAGCCGCGCACGCCGCGGATCTCGGAGTCGTCGAACTGCAGCTTGCCGGACGCCGTGCTGACGGTGCACTGGTAGGCGACACCGTCCTCGAGCCGGACGCTCACGCCACCGGAGACCGTGTTGACGCGCGCCGACTCCGGCACGCCGTGCAGGTCGAGCACGACGTCGGCCGAGACACCGTCCGCCTGGAACCGCGGGATCTCGCCCGTGGCCACGACGTCACCCGAGACCGTGTGCACCGTCAGCGCGCCGTCGAGCTCGCGGATGGTCGTCGCACCCGAGACGGCGTTGACCGTGACGTCGCCTGCGACACCGTCGACGACGAGGTCACCGGACACCGTGTTGAGCATCGCGCCGCGGTTCGTGCCGGACAGCAGCGCACCCGCCGAGACGACGCCCAGGGTGACCGAGGCGTCGCGGGGGACCAGGATGCTGACGTCCGCGTGGGCCTTGCCGCGGAACGACTTGAGGAACCCGATGGGGTCGTCCCACCGGATCTGCGGGTGGTCGACGGTGAGCGTGTCGCCGTCGACCTCGATCTTCAGCTGCTTGCCGGACACGCTGTGGACCTCGACCCGTGCGGTGGGTTCGTCGTGTGCCACGACGTCCACCTGACCACCGACGAGTCCGACACGGAGTGTGCGGACGATGCCGGTGTCGATGACCTTGGGCTCGTCGACGAGCCACTTCTCCTGCGTCATGTTGCTTCCTCCAACTCGCGATGTATCGCGTCTGTGCGAGTCACGTTATATCGCGAGTCGACGAGGCGCAAGGATGCCGGGCGGATGGTGAGCAGAAATGGTCGGGTGGGGCCCTGCGACCCGACCATTCCTGCTCACGAAGCGTGCGCGACGGAAGTGGGGCGGGCCTCCCGGACGACCCGGCGCTCGGGGCTCCACGGGAACCGGCGGAAGAACGGCATGAGCGGCTGCACCATCGGACCGATCGCGAAGGCGGCGATGACGGTGCCGGCGCCGACGTTCCCGCCGAGGATCCAGCCGACGACGACGACGGACGCCTCGACCAGGGTGCGCGCGAGCCAGAGCGGCCAGCCGAGGCGCTCGTGCAGCCCGACCATCAGGCCGTCACGGGCCCCGGTGCCGAACCCCGCGCCGATGTAGAACGCCGTCGCGACGGCGAGCAACACCAGTCCGGCGACGAACAGGGCGATCCGGGCAAGCAGACCGGACGGCTCCGGCACGAGCCAGAGCACCAGGTCGGCGCTCGGCCCGATCGCCAGCGCGTTCAGCAGCGTGCCGATGCCCGGCTTCTGGCGCAGGGGGATCCAGAACAGCAGGATCACGCCGCTCGACACGATGGTGATGACGCCGAACGACCACGGCACCACGTTCTCGAGGCCCTGCGTCAGGACGGTCCACGACGAGACGCCGACGACCGCTCGGACCTGCAGCGCGGTGGAGGCGCCGTAGAGGAACAGGCCGACGAAGAGCTGGACGAAGCGGAACGTGAGGGCGGTGCTGCGGGACATGGGTTCATCGTCGATGCGGATTGGACTGCTGGTCGAGAGCCAATCGCGCTACCGTGGACCCATGACACCCGTGCTGTTGAGTGCCCGATCTGCTGCCCTGCTGCTCACCGACTGGCGCGACGGCACCGACGCCCCGGCGTACGAGGCCCTGTCCGACGCCATCCGGGTCCTCGTCATCGACGGCCGGGTCGCACAGGGCGTGCGACTGCCGGCGGAGCGCGGACTCGCGACCGCGCTCGGCATCTCCCGCACGACCGTGGCGAACGCGTACGCCCGACTGCGGTCCGACGGGTTCGTCGTGTCGGTTCGTGGCTCCGGCAGCGTGGTCCACCTGCCCGCGTCCCTGATCGGCCGTCCCGACCCGGAACGGCTCGGCGGGGTGGTCGACGGCGAGCTCCTCGACCTGCGGAAGGCCGCGATGCACTCGGCGCCGGGGATGGCCGAGGCCGTCGAGCGGGCGGTGCGACACGTGCCCGCGGCGCTCGCCGGCATCGGGTACGACACCGTCGGCGACCCCGGGCTCCGCGCCGCCATCGCCGACCGGTACACCGAGCGCGGACTGCCGACCGATCCGTCCCAGGTGATCGTGACGATCGGCGCGCAGCACGCCATCGCGCTGCTCGCACGGGTGCTCGTCCGTCGCGGGGACGCCGTGCTCGTCGAGTCCCCGACCTACCCGCACGCACACGAGGCGTTCCGCGAGGCCGGCGGACGACTCGTCGGCGTGCCCGTCGACGCGCGGACCGGGTGGGACGCCGCCGCGCTCGAGACGACGCTGCGCCGGACCGCCCCGGCCGTCGCCTACGTCATGCCCGAGCTGCACAACCCGACCGGAGCGACCATGTCCGTGTCGACCCGCCAGCTGCTGCTGACGGTCGCGGCGTCGGTCGGCACGACGGTGGTCGCCGACGAGACGATGGGCGAGTTGCGGATCGACGGCGCGCCGTCGCTGCCGCTGGCAGCAGCGGACCCGTCGGGGGCGTCGGTCGTGATGATCGGGTCAGCCGACAAGGTCTTCTGGGGCGGCCTGCGGATCGGCTGGATCCGGGCCGCGCCGGCGCTCCTGCAGCGGCTGCTCGCCGCCCGCCCGACGGGCGACCTCGGCACCCCCGTCCTCGACCAGCTGGTCGCGCGGGAGCTGGTCCCACGCACGGCGGCCGTCCTGGAGGCGCGGCGCGAGTACCTGCGACAGGGCCGCGACGACGTCGTGGGCGCGCTCAGGGCACGACTCCCGGAATGGGACGTCCCGTCGCCCGCAGGCGGGCTGACGACGTGGGTGGGCCTCGGCCGTCCGGTGTCGAGTGCGCTCGTGCTGGCCGCGCGGTCCGAGGGCGTCGTGCTGGCGTCCGGCGGGGTGTTCGGCCCGGACGGCGGGTTCGAACGGTTCCTGCGGGTGCCGTTCACGATGGCGCCGGCGGACCGCGGTCGTCTGGTGGACGTGCTCGAACGGGCGTGGGCGCGGGTCGGTGGGGAGTCCGCCGGGGTGCGGGGGTCGCTCGCCGCGGTGGTGTGAGGAGTCGTGGGGTCATCCTCTGGGGTGATGGGCTGGGGTCGTTCTCGCTCCGTGGGGTGATGTGCGCGGCGGCGGACGACGCGATGCTGATGCCATGAACGCGACCCTGTCCGCCGGTGCTCCGGCGCCTGCTGCGTCCCCGTCGTCCGCGTCGCCGTCCGAGCCGTGCCCCGCGGTGCCGGCTCTGGTGCGCGTCACGATGGCCCTGAGCGGTGCGCTGCTCGCCGGTGTGCTGACCTCGTTCGGGCAGACCGTGCCCGCACTGTCGTCGGTCGCCAACTCGGCCGGCCCCTGGTTCCTGGTCGCCGTCGCGCTGTGCATCGGCGCCGGAGCCCGTGCCGGCCGGTTCGCCCTGCCGCTCGCGATGCTGCTCGGCGTCGTGCTGCTCGAACTCATGCACGTCGGCTACTGGGCCACGACGAACCTGCGCGGCTACCCGGACTTCCTGTCCGTCACAAACCTGTGGGTGCTGCTCGGCGTCCCCGCCGGGCTGCTCGCCGGTGCGGTCGCCGTGTTCGTCCGCTCCCGCGACGCCCGCTGGCGTGCCGGAGCGTTCGGGGTCACCGCCGCGATCCTGATCGGCGAGGGGGTGCGGGCGCTGCTGCAGGTGGTGGCCACGACCGGCCCGGTGACCTGGGTGGTCGAGATCGTCGTCGGCATCCTCGTGCTCGTCGTCGGGGTGGCCACCGCCCGGTCGTCGGTCGGCCGCGTGATCGCCCTCGGCAGCGGCGTGCTCGGCACCGTCGGCGTGCTCGGCGCGTACCTGCTGCTCGGTGGCTGACCCGACGGCTGACCCGAAGGCCTGATGCGGACGCGCACGGGCTACGGCTGCGAGGATCGATGACGTGCACCTCCTCTCGGTCTTCAGCCTCCGCAACCGGGCCCTCATCGCGCTCGTCACCATCGTCGTCGCGATCTTCGGCGGCATCGCGCTGTCAAACCTCAAGCAGGAGCTGATCCCGAGCGTCGAGTTCCCGCAGGTCGCGATCGTCAGCGCGTACCCGGGTGCCACGCCCGAGGTGGTGTCCAACGACGTCTCGACGAAGATCGAGCAGGCGATCCAGGTCGTCCCGGACCTCGAGTCCACCAGCGCGACCTCGTCCACCGGACAGAGCGTGGTGTCGGCGTCGTTCCAGTACGGATCGAACCTGGCCAGCGCCGAGGACAAGATCCAGACCGCGGTGAACGCGCTGTCGCTGCCCGACTCGGTGCAGACGCAGATCGTCACCGGGTCCTTCGACGACCTGCCGGTGCTGCAGGTCGCGGTCTCGGCGTCCGGCAACCAGGAGCAGCTCGTCGACCGGCTGCAGGCCTCGGCGATCCCCGACCTCGAGAAGCTCGACGGCGTGCGGCAGGCGGACGTCTTCGGCAACCCGGGCCGTCGCGTCGTCATCACGCCCGACCAGGACGAGCTCGCCGCCCGTGGCCTCACCCAGACGGCGATCTCGGACGCCCTCGACGACAACGGCACCCTGATCCCCGGCGGCACGATCACCGAGGACGGCTCGACGCTGTCGGTGCAGACGGGCGAGCGGATCGCCTCGCTCAAGGACATCCGCGCGCTGCCGTTGACGAGTTCGTCGAGCTCGTCGAGTTCGTCGGGTTCGGACGGGGCCGGGTCCGCTGGCGCCGGTGGGACGGCGTCCGGTGACGGTACGGCCGTGGGCGCGACCGGGACGGGTACGACGGGGACGGGTACGACGGGGACCGGCACGGGTGCGACCGGTTCCGCGCCCACGGGTGACGCCGCGACGGGCGGGTCCACGACCGCCGCCACCCCGACCGACACCACGCTCGGCGACGTCGCGAAGGTCGCGATCACGGAGTCACCGCGCACCTCGATCAGCCGGGTGGACGGTGAGCAGGCCCTGACGATCTCGATCACCAAGACGCAGGAGGCCAACACCGTCGACGTCTCGAAGACCGTGCGCGACGCCCTGCCCGGCATCGAGGACAAGATCGAGGGCGACCCCCGCTTCACCGTCGTCTTCGACCAGGCGCCCTACATCCAGCAATCCATCGACTCCCTGGCCGAAGAAGGGCTGCTCGGGCTCGCCTTCGCGGTGATCGTCATCCTGGTCTTCCTGCTGTCGTGGCGCTCCACGCTCGTCACCGCGATCTCGATCCCGACGTCGGTGCTCCTCGCCGCGATCGGCATGCGCGCCGCGGGGTACACGCTCAACATCATCACGCTGGCGGCACTCACGATCGCGATCGGCCGCGTGGTCGACGACTCGATCGTCGTCATCGAGAACATCAAGCGGCACATGCTCCCCGGAGTCGACCGTGGCCAGGCCGTGCGGGAGGCCGTGCGCGAGGTCGCCGGAGCGGTCACCGCCTCGACCCTGACCACCGTCGCGGTGTTCCTGCCGGTGGCCTTCGTCGCCGAACTCGTAGGGGAACTGTTCCGTCCGTTCGCCGTGACGGTCACCCTGGCGCTCGTCGCGTCACTGTTCGTCTCGCTCACCATCGTCCCGGTGCTGGCGTACTGGTGGCTGCGCCCGTCGAAGGTGAAGCCGGGCGACGCGGCGGCAGCGGCGGCGGACACGGACGCGGAAGCGGCGGCGGTACGGTCGGCGGTCGATGCCGAGCGCGATCGCCCAGAGGGAGCGCTCGCCTCCGCAGCGGACCTGCACGACGCCGGCCGGGTGGACCGCCTGCGCCGCGTGTACCTGCCGGTGCTCCGGTGGGTCGTCCGCAAGCCGGTCGTCGTCATCCTGCTCGCCGTGATCGTCCTCGGCGGCACGGTCGCCACGCTGCCGTTCGTCACCACGAACTACCTCGGCGACTCGGGGCAGAACACCTTCACGGTCACGCAGGACCTGAAGGCCGGCTCCAGCCTCGCCGTCCAGTCCGAATCCGCGCGCGAGGTCGAGCGGGCGCTCCAGGGCGTCGACGGCGTCGAGACCGTGCAGACCACCATCGGCACGAGCGGCCAGTCGATCCAGGCGGCGTTCGGCGGTGGCGGCAGCGCGTCGGTGCAGTACGCCGTCACGACCGATGCCGAGGCCGACCAGCCCACGATCCAAGCCGACGCCCGGAAGTCGATCGCGCGGATCGACGACGTCGGCGAGGTCACCATCGCGTCGTCCGGCGGCGGGTTCGGCGGCAGCAGCGACATCGAGGTCGACGTGACCGCGCCGACCCAGGCGCAGCTCGAGACCGCGTCGCGCCAGGTGCTGAAGACCATGCAGTCGGTCCCCGACACCACGAGCGCCACGAGCAACCTGTCGGCTGCGGAGCCGTTCCTGGCCGTCCGGGTCGACCGGCAGAAGGCCGCGTCGCTCGGCCTCACCGAGACCCAGGTGGGTGGCCTCGTCGCCGCCGCCGTCTCACCGCGGGACACCGGCAGCATCGAGATCGACGACGCGACGCTCGACGTCTACATCGCCGACCCCGAGCCGCCGACCACGATCGCCGCGCTCCGTGCCCTCGACGTCCCGACGAGTACCGGCACCGTCCCGCTTTCCGACGTCGCCACGGTGGAGGAGTCCGAGGGTCCCACCACGGTCACCACGACGAACGCCGCCCGCACCGCCACGATCACCGTGTCGCCGGACGCCACCAACCTGGGTGCGGCCGTGCAGTCCGCCACGACCGCCGTCGACGAGCTCGACCTGCCGAAGGGCGCGACCGCGTCCATCGGTGGCGTCGCCGCCAGCCAGTCGTCAGCGTTCTCGCAGCTCGGCCTCGCGGTCCTGGTCGCGGTGCTGATCGTCTACGTGATCATGGTCGCGACGTTCCGGAGCCTGCTCCAGCCGCTGCTGCTGCTCGTGTCGGTGCCGTTCGCGGCGACGGGCGCGATCCTGCTGCAGATCGCCTCCGGTGTCCCGATCGGCGTCGCGTCGCTCATCGGTCTGCTCATGCTCGTCGGCATCGTCGTGACGAACGCGATCGTGCTCATCGACCTCGTCAACCAGTACCGACGGCGGGGCTTGCGGGTGCGTGAGGCGTTGATCGAGGGCGCGACGCGACGCCTCCGCCCGATCCTGATGACGGCGATGGCGACGATCTTCGCGCTGCTGCCGATGGCGATCGGCCTGACCGGCAAGTCCGGGTTCATCTCGCAGCCGCTGGCACTGGTCGTGATCGGCGGGCTGGTGTCCTCGACACTGCTGACGCTCGTGGTGCTGCCGGCGCTGTACTTCGTGGTCGAGCGGGCACGCGAGCGCAACACGGACCGGATCGCCGCGGGCAAGACCCGGAAGCAGGCGCGCGCTGAGCGACGCCAGGAACGCGCGGAGCATCGGGCGGAACGACAGCGGCGTCGAGCGGCGCGTTCCGACAGCGCGGCTTAGCGGCGGTACTCGGCGTCGATCGCGGCGAGGGGCGGAACGACGGCCCGCTCCTCGCGCTCGACGGCGCGGAACCACGACACGAGCACGCAGGTCAGCGTGACCAGGAAGACGATCCCGGCGCCCTGCGCGAACACAGCGAGGTGCCCGGTCGCAGCCGCGTACCCGCCGAAGGCCATGGTGGCGGCGAACGACAGCCCGAGCAGCAATTCCGCGGAGGTCTGCAGCGCGGAACGGTCCCAGCGGGTCGCGGCGGCGCGTGCAGGGCGGGTGGAGGTGTCGGTCACCCCGGAAGTCTGCGACGTGGTGGCTGCCGGCAGTAGTCCCGACTCCGGGTGCCACCCACCCGGGGCACGCGGCGGTGCGGCTCCGCGAAAGCGACACTTCTCCGCCGAACATCGGCGGCACAACGTCGCTCTCGCGGCACAACGTCGCTCTCGCGGCACGGACGGCCGCTCGTCGGCGAGAAATGTCGCTTCGGCGGCACACAACCCGCCCGCGGCCGAACCCGCACGGCGCCCCCGCAGCGCCTCAGCCCAGCTGGGTCCGGAAGAACGTCGCGACGCGGCGGCTCATCGCCTCGTCGAGCTGCGCGATCGAGTGCGCCGTCCCCTCGACCTGCACGAACGTGACCGGCACGTCGTGGGACCGGAGCGTCGCCGCGAACTCCTGCGACTCCCACAACGGGATGAACTCGTCCGTCGAGTGCCCGATGAAGAACGGCGCCGTGTCCGAGGTGACGTGGTACTCCGGCGACGCCCGGGTCGCCGCCGGACACTTCGCGTAGGTCCGGCAGCCGAGGTACAGCAGCTGCTTCCGCTGGAAGGACGCGGACACCCCGTCGGCCCGGGTCGAGCGTGACGTCAGGTTCGTGGGGCCGCTCAGGTCGACGACCGCACGGATCCGGTCGCCCTCGGCGTAGGCGGCGGACTCGTGGTCGGTCACCGCGAGCATCGCCGCCAGGTTGCCGCCCGCGCTCCCGCCGAACACCCCGACCCGCTGGGAGTCGACGTCGTACGTGGAGAGCGTCGTGGGGCGGAACACGTAGTCGAGTGCCCGTCGGACGTCGTCGAGACCGGCCGGGAACGGGTCGGTGGGGGCGAGCCGGTAGTCGACGTTGAACGTGACGAAGCCCTCGGACGCCAGGTACTTGCACACCGAGCGGTAGGCGGCCGTGGCCTTGTCGCCGTGCGACCAGCTGCCGCCGTGGATCATCAGCACCGCGGGCCGACCGGTGCTGGCTGCGGCCTCGGCGGGGTCGGCCGTCGGGGTGGCGGACGGCGTCGCCGTGGGGGTCGCGGTCGTCTCCGGGGCGCTGTCGGCCGGCAGGCAGACGTCGAGTCGCTGCAGCGGAGCCGTGCCGTACGGCACATCCGCGACCACGTCGATGCCGTGGTACTGCAGGGACAGCGGGTAGATGACGCTGTCTGCGGTGACCGTCGCGTTCTCGTCACCGACGGGGTCCGTACTGCAGGACGCGACCGCGCCGAGCGCCACGACCGCGGCGACGAGCGCGAGCACTGTGCGGCGGCCGGACTTCATCGGTTCCACGGTAGCCGCACCCGAGGCCGGCCACGTCACCCCAGCGGAGGAACCCCGACCGCGCAACCGACCGCGCACCCGACCGCGCACTCGACCGCGCACCCGACGGCGGAACCGCCACAGTGCCAGGATGAGAGCTGGGGGCACCCGCCGCCAGGACCGCAGGAGGACCCGTGAGCCGTCGCAAGGCCTGGAACGCCGATCCCGAACCACTGCTCCGCGTCGACCCGGGCTTCCGCCTCGACCAGGTCGTCCCGGATGCGACGCCGGGCTTCCCCGGCCGCAAGATCGACGGGCTCGAAGCGCTCGCCGCGGGGGCGTCCCGCCTCGCCGCCCTGCAGGAGCGGCTGTACGCGGCGTCGACCGCCGGCGACCAGCGCCGGGTGCTGCTCGTCCTGCAGGCGATGGACACCGCCGGCAAGGGCGGCATCGTCTCGCACGTCGTCGGTGCGGTCGACCCCAACGGCGTGCGGTACGCGGGCTTCAAGGCCCCGACGGCCGAGGAGCGCGAGCACGACTTCCTCTGGCGCATCGAGCGGCAGCTCCCGAGTGCCGGGCAGCTCGGCGTCTTCGACCGCTCGCACTACGAGGACGTCCTCATCCAGCGCATCCGGGCGTTCGCGGCGCCGGACGAGATCGAACGACGCTACGGCGCGATCACCGAGTTCGAGGACCGCCTCACCGCCGAGGGCACCACCATCGTCAAGGTGATGCTGCACATCTCGAAGGACGAGCAGCGCGAACGCCTCGGCGAGCGACTCGACCGTCCCGACAAGCACTGGAAGTTCAACCCGGCCGACATCGACGAGCGCCTGCTGTGGGACCGCTACCAGGACGCGTACCAGATCGTGTTCGACCGGACCTCGACCCCGCAGGCGCCCTGGTACGTCGTGCCGGCGAACCGCAAGTGGTACGCCCGCCTGGCGGTGCAGCAGCTCCTGCTCCGGGCCCTCGAGGACATGCAGCTCTCGTGGCCGAAGGCGGACTTCGACGTGGCCGAGCAACGACAGCGGCTCGCCGAGTCCTGACCGACGGGCCGGCCGGGAGGCACGGGCCGGGTCCGGCTCGCGGCCGTCCGTCGACGACGGGGCTGGCATCAGAGCGCGGGGTCGCGTAGACTCGCTCGGTCGGCCTTCGACGCCGTGACATCGTGATCACGGGCTTTTTGTTGGGTGTGTGTTGCTCGAGGGCTGGAATCACGTCGAATCGCGACGGGATGAACCCCCTCTCCGCAAGCATCCCCCGCCGATGTCGCTGTCGGGCGCTGCGGTTCGTTGCGCACCCGAGAAAGCAGTCATGGCTCCGTACAACAAGGGCGCGGACAACCGCGCCTCCGATCGTCCCCGCCACCCGAACGGCACCCCCGCCGCACGCAGCAGCAAGCACCGCGGGTTCCGCGCCGCCGAGCCGACCGCGCCGCGCCAGAAGCAGCGCTGGGACGCCGAGGAGCGTCGCGGCCGCTCGGCGCAGGGCGAGCGCCCCGCGCGCCCGAACTGGGAGCCCCGTGACAGCGGCGGCCAGCGCCGCCCGGAGCGCGACGACCGCGGTGGTCGCGGCTTCAACCGTGACGACCGTGCTCCCCGTCGCTTCGATCGTGACGACCGCGCCCCGCGTCGTGACAACGACGACCGTCCGCGTCGCTTCGATCGTGACGACCGCGCACCGCGCAGCTTCAACCGCGACGACCGCGCTCCCCGTCGTGACAACGACGACCGTCCCCGTCGCTCGTTCGACCGTGACGACCGCGCCCCGCGTCGTGACAACGACGACCGTCCGCGTCGTTCGTTCGACCGCGATGACCGCGCTCCGCGTCGTGACAACGACGACCGTCCCCGTCGTTCGTTCGACCGTGACGACCGCGCCCCGCGCACCTTCAACCGCGACGACCGTGCGCCCCGTCGTGACAACGACGACCGTCCCCGTCGCAGCTTCGACCGCGACGACCGCGCTCCCCGCAGCTTCAACCGCGATGACCGTGCGCCCCGTCGTGACAACGACGACCGCCCGCGTCGCAGCTTCGACCGCGACGCTCCCTACTCGCACGGCCGTCCCGACGCTCCGCAAGCTCCGCGTCGCGCCGGAACCGGCTCGCAGGGGCCCAGTGCTCCGCGCAAGTTCGACCGCGACGACCGCAGCGCTCCCCGCCGCTCCTTCGACGAGCCGGAGCGCGGCAAGTTCGTCCCCGCCGACGACGTCAAGCTCGCGAAGCTCCAGGCCGAGTCCACCGTGGCGTCGGACGTCGAGGGCGTGACCTTCGGCGACCTCGGCATCGGCGGCAACATCTCCCGCGCCCTGCAGGAGCTCGGCGCGAGCAGCCCGTTCCCGATCCAGGCCGCGACGATCCCCGACGTGATCGCCGGCAAGGACGTCCTCGGCCGTGGCCGCACGGGCTCCGGCAAGACCATCGCGTTCGGCGCCCCGCTCGTCGAGAAGCTCATGGAGCACGGCGGCGGCACGAAGCGCAAGATGGGCCGCGCCCCGCGTGCGCTCATCCTCGCGCCGACCCGCGAGCTGGCCCTGCAGATCGACCGCACGGTGCAGCCGATCGCCCGCTCGGTGGGCCTCTTCACGACGCAGATCTACGGCGGCGTGCCGTACGGCCGCCAGGAGGGCGCGCTCGAGCGTGGCGTCGACATCATCGTCGGCACCCCTGGTCGTGTGCAGGACCTCATGAACAAGGGGAAGCTCGACCTCAGCGAGGTCGTCATCTCCGTGCTCGACGAGGCCGACCACATGTGCGACCTCGGGTTCCTCGAGCCGGTGCAGGAGATCCTCTCCGCCACCGCCGAGGTCACCCCGCAGGGCAACCGTGCACAGAAGCTGCTGTTCAGCGCGACGCTCGACACCCAGGTCGCGGCGCTCGTCGAGCAGTTCCTGCACGAGCCGAGCGTGCACGAGGTCGCGGGTGAGGACCAGGCGTCCTCGACCATCGACCACCGTGTCCTCGTGGTCGAGCAGCGCGAGAAGGACCGTGTCCTCGAGGAGCTCGTCGCCGGCGACGGCAAGACGATCGTCTTCGCCCGGACCCGTGCCTACGCCGAGCGCCTGGCCGACCAGTTCGAGGACGCCGGCATCCGTGCCACGTCGCTCCACGGCGACCTGAACCAGTCGCGCCGGACCCGGAACCTGCAGCTCCTGACGAGCGGCCGGGTGAACGTGCTCGTCGCCACCGACGTCGCCGCCCGCGGCATCCACGTCGACGACGTGTCGCTCGTCGTGCAGGCGGACGCCCCGGACGACTACAAGGCGTACATGCACCGCTCCGGCCGGACGGGTCGTGCCGGCAAGGAGGGCACCGTCGTGACCCTGGTCCCGCGTGGTCGCATCCGCAAGATCGAGGGCATCCTCGAGCGTGCCGAGATCGCGGCGGACCTCGTGCAGGCCGCGCCCGGTGACGGCATCGTGTCGGAGCTCGCCGCGCGCTAGTCGCGACCAGACGCACGACGGGAGGCCCGGTACCAGCTGGTACCGGGCCTCCCGTCCGTCACGTGGTGAGCAGAAATGGTCGGGTCCCGAAATCGGACCCGACCATTTCTGCTCACGAAGCGAGCACGCCCTCGCGTGCGCGCGACCGCGTCAGCGGTTGAAGAACAGCAACCCGCGCACGAAACCGGCCTGGCCGGCGTGCTGCGTGCAGTCGTCGAGGATGCTCACGAGCCGGGCACCGGCGGTGACGGGCGGGTCCCACGCGTCGTCGACCACGGGGTCGAGGTCGTCCGGGCCGAGCGTGCCGAGGTACGCGACGGTGCGGTCGTGGACGGCACGCAGGTACCCGGTGAGCAGCTCGGCCGAAGCACGCACGCGACCGACGTCGTCGCGGGACATGCCGTAGCCGAGGGCCTCGGCCGGGAACGGCAGGCCGAACCGCTCGTACCAGCCGTCGGCGGTCCACACCTGCGCGGTGCCGGCGAGGTCGGCGATCTGGACGTCCTGCCCACGGGCGGTGTGCCACGCGAGCCATGCCAGGGTGTTCGCCCCGGCGGCCGGACGCGCTGCGAGTTGGTCCTCGGACAGGCCGTCGACGGCACGCTCGACGGTCTCGGGGACGCGGGAGAACGCTTCGATCAGGACTTCGGACGGTGTCATGCGCACCACGCTACGCGCGCGCCCCGACACACGAGGTCACGCTGAGCGGGCTGCGGTCTCCGCGCGCGAGTGGCGGTCGAGGGCGTCGCCGAGCCCGGCGAACGCGGCGGCGAGCCGGACCCGGTCGGCGGGGGCGACGACCTCGCGGAAGGCGTCCGAGTAGACGGCGCCGATCTGCCGGGCCACCTCGGCGCCCGAGGCGGTGAGGTGCAGCAGCACGCTGCGACGGTCCTGCGGGTTCGGGCGGCGCTCGAGGTGTCCGCGCTGCTCGAGCCGGTCGACGAGCGAGGTCATGGCGCCGGTGGTGAGCTCGAGGTACTCGCCGGCCTGCTTCGGCGTGATCCCCT
Source organism: Curtobacterium sp. PhB146 (assembly GCF_004342995.1). Taxonomy (NCBI): domain Bacteria; kingdom Bacillati; phylum Actinomycetota; class Actinomycetes; order Micrococcales; family Microbacteriaceae; genus Curtobacterium; species Curtobacterium sp. PhB146. The sequence goes on from NZ_SMBN01000006.1 coordinate 97,848, forward strand.
CGCCGTCGGCCGCGGCCAGGAAGAACACGAAGCGGGTGTCGGTGGCGTTCAGCCCGCGCACGACGCTCTCGTGGTGCAGGACGCGGGCGTGCTGCGTCTGGAGCAGGCGGAAGGCGGTGAGGAGCTTCGCGAGGTCGGTGTCCGAGTCCACGCGCTCCGGCACGGAGACGGTCGGCGACACGGGCGCGGGCGGCAGGGTGTCGGGCAGGACGGGCTGGGTGGTGTCCGTCATCGGCGGCTCTTCTCGGCAGGGGGTGGGAAGACTCAGTCAACAAGTATCTCACTCGTCAAGATACCCCCAGCACGGGGTGGTTCCTTCCCTTGTGAGTTGCTCGGCGGAAAAGTAACTTGATCGTCGTAGCAAACACCACGGCACCGACGCGACCAACCACCGCGACCACGGCGCCACCGTTTCCGGATCAGGAGCTCCCGCAATGTCTCGTGTCACCCCTCGCGCCGCCCGTCTCGCGGCCTGGATCGCCATCCCCGCCGCCCTCGTCGCCTCGGGTGTCGTCGTCTCGACCGCGTCCTACTCGGCGTTCTCGGCCACCACCGTCAACCCGACCAGCAACTGGACCGCCGGCAGCGTCGCCCTCACCGACGACGACAACAACACCGCGCTCTTCACCGCGACGGGCCTCAAGCCCGGCTCCACCGGCGCCAACTGCATCACGGTCACGTCGACCGGCTCGCTGGCCTCGACCGTGAAGCTGTACGGCACGAACCCGGCCACCACGAACAACCTCTCGGGCAACATCAACCTGCAGGTCGAGCAGGGCACCGGCGGTGGCTTCGGCTCCTGCACCGGCTTCACCCCGGCCGCGACCAGCGGAACGCTCTACAACGGCACCCTCGCCGCGTTCGGCACCGGCTCGACGAACTTCGCCACCGGCCTCGGCACCTGGGCCCCGACCGGGTCCGCGTCCGAGTCGCGCGTCTACCGCTTCACCTACACGGTCTCGAGCACCGCGCCGAACACGGTGCAGGGCGGCACCGCGTCCCTCGGCCTCACCTGGGAGGCCCAGAACAGCTGAGCCGGGAGCCCTCCCCACCCGGTGACCGGGGCTCGGCCCGAGCCCGCCTCGGTCACCACCCCCGAGAACGCGCCCCCGGTCGAAGGCAGTCATGAGCAGCATCGCAGTGCACGGTGGTCCCACACCGCACGCCGTGCTCCGTGACGTCGTCGACTGGGGGCGCGTCGTCGTCGGCACCGTTGCACGCGGTGTGGTCGCGACCCTCCTCGGCCTCGCCCTGTGGGCGGCAGCCCCCGCGCTGATCGGCTGGCAACCGACGACGGTGATGACCGGGTCGATGGAGCCGCGCCTCACGCCCGGGGACGTCGTCGTCTCGCGCCCGGTCGCGTCCGGTGAGGTCCGGACGGGCAAGATCCTGCTCGCGGACGACCCGGACCAGCCGGGTCACCTCCGCATGCACCGCTACGTCGAGGACGGCCCGGGAGGCACCCTGGTCACCAAGGGCGACGCGAACCCGCAGCAGGACTCCACACCGCTCGAACGCTCGGCCGTGCACGGGGTCGCCTTCCTGCGCATCCCGTTCGTCGGGGCGCCGATCTTGTGGCTCCGGCAGGGGGAATGGGTCAGGGTCGTCGTGCTCGCACTCGGCCTGACCGCGCTGCTGGCGCTCTGCACGGTCGACGGGTCGCTCCGCCGCCTCACGGCGATCGACGACGACGACGCCGACGGCTCGGACGGGGGCGACACCGCCCACGGGTCGGGTGACGGGCCGTCGGACGGTACCGATGCCGGACGGGAGGCGCGGGACGACGCCGCCACGCGCCTCCCGTCCGGCGGGACCACCGTCGTCACCCGTCGCTCGCTCCGGGTGCACGAGCGTCGCGTGCAGCGGCTGCGCCGCTTCGGCGGTGCGGCGGCGGTCCTCGTCATCGCGGGGAGCATCGGCGTGCTCGTGCCGGCGCAGGCGGTTGCCGTGCCGTGGTCGCGGACGACCGTGAACCCCGTCTCGAACTTCACGGCGGGCACGGCCACCGGTGTCCCCACGCTGACCTGCACGGCCGCGTCGTCGAGCACCGTGACGATCACCTGGACCTACACGGACCCCACCGTGCCGAACTCGTTCGACCTCATGAACGGGTCGACCCAGCTCGCGACCGCCACGACCGCTGGACAACGTTCGCTCGTCTACGGCGGGGCGGGCCTGCTCGACCTGGGCACGACCTACACGCTGAACCTCCGCACGAACCTCGGCAACAACTGGACCGCGACCAGCACCCCGACCGTGAAGGTGCGGGTCGTCTCGGTCCTCGGCCTGGCGTCGGCGAGCTGCGTGCCCTGAGTTCTCCACAGGCGGCGCGCGGCCGTCCGGCGATGTCCCCGGCCGGCGTTACCGTGTCCGCATGCGCATCCTGCACACCGGCGACTGGCACCTCGGCCGCACGCTGCTCGGTGCAGACCTCCTCGAGCACCAGGCGGCGTTCACCGACTGGCTCGTCGACCTCGTGCGGGACCGCTCCGTCGACCTGGTCGTGATCGCCGGTGACGTGTACGACCGGGCGATCCCGCCGATCGACGCGGTCCGGATGCTGTCCCGGGTGCTCGAACGCCTGGCCGAGACGGCGACCGTGGTGCTCACGCCCGGCAACCACGACTCCGCCGCACGCCTGGGCTTCGGCGCCGGTGTGATGGACCGCCGCGTCCGCATCCTGGCCGAACCCGCCCGGATCGCGGACCCGGTGCTCGTCAACGACGCCGACGGCCCGGTGGCGGTCTACGGCATCCCGTACCTGCACCCCGACCTCACCCGCTACGCACTGGCCGACGTGCCGGACGAGCCCCTCGCGCGGTCGCACCACGCCGTCGTGCACGCCGCCACCGAGCGGATCCGGTCCGACCTCGCGTTGCGCGGCGGTACCCGCAGCGTCGTCGTCGCACACGCCTTCGTCGGCGGGGCGGACCCGAGCGACAGCGAGCAGGACATCCGCGTCGGCGGTGTCGACCGGGTGGCCGAGTCGGTCTTCGACGGCTTCGACTACGTCGCCCTCGGGCACCTGCACGGCCCGCAGCGGGTCGGCGACGGTGGACGGATCCGGTACGCCGGCTCACCGCTGGCGTTCTCGTTCGGCGAGCGGCACCAGCAGAAGTCGGTGACGATCGCCGAGCTCGACGCGGCCGGTGGCGTCTCGGTCGAACTCGTGCCCGCTCCCGTGCCGCGCCGCCTGGTCGACGTGCGCGGGAGCATCGACGACATCGAGTCCGGGGTCTTCCGGGCCGACGCCGACGCCTGGGTGCGGGTGGCCGTGACCGACACGGTGCACCCCGAGCGCATGTACGCCCGGGTGAAGGACCACTTCCCGCACGCGCTGGCGATCACGCACGAACCCGCCGACCGCGGTCCGGCCTCGGTGGCCCGTGCGGTCACGGCGACGTCCGACCCGGTCGAGGTCGCAGCCGACTTCGTGGCCTTCGCCACCGGTGCCGCCCCGGACGACGACGAACACGCCGTCCTGACCGAGGCGCACGAGGCCGCTGTGCTGGCGCTGCAGCGCGAGGGGGACCGCTGATGTACCTGCACCGACTCGAACTCCGCGCCATCGGGCCCTACCCCGACCTGGTGTCCATCGACTTCGCAGCGCTCGCGGCCTCCGGGGTGTTCCTGCTCGAGGGGCCGACGGGCTCCGGCAAGTCGACCATCATCGACGCCGTCGTGTTCGCCCTGTACGGCGGGCTCGCCGGGTCCGACGCCAGTTCCGACCGGCTGCACAGCCAGCACGCCGACCCCGCGGTGGAGCCGTTCGTCGAGCTCGTCTTCGAGACCAGCGCAGGGACCTACCGGGTCCGCCGCACCCCGCAGTACGACCGCCCGAAGCAACGGGGGACCGGCACCGTCAAGCAGCAGGCGTCCGTGCAGCTCTTCCGTCTGGCGAACCCGTCCGACGTCGCCGGCGAACCGATGTCGTCACGCATCCCCGAGGTCGGCGTCGAGATCGGCCGCATCGTCGGGCTCGACCGCGCGCAGTTCCTGCAGACCGTGGTGCTGCCGCAGGGCGAGTTCGCACGGTTCCTGCGGTCCCCGGGCGAAGAGCGCCGCAAGCTCCTGCAGTCCCTGTTCGGCACGCAGGTCTACGACCGCACGGCCGACGAACTCGCCGCGCGGCGCCGTGCCGTGCAGGCCGAGGTCGACGGTGCCGACGACCGCGTGCGTGATGCCCTGAACCGCTTCGCCCAGGCCGCCGGTCTCGACGACGCCGACGAGACCGTCGTGCCGTCGACGGTGGCGTCGGTCCGTGCGGCGGCCGATGCCGCTGCCGCCGTCCGTGCTGCAGCAGCCGCGGCGGCGACGACCGCTGCCGAGCACGAACAGGCGGTCACGGCGCGTGCGACCGCCCTCGAACGACGCGCGGGACTGCTCGTGCGACGGGCCGCGCTCGACGACGACGCCCCCGCCGTCGACGCCGCCCGGTCGGCCCTCGCACTCGGCGAACGCGCCGCCCAGGTGACCGCCGTGGCCGACGGACTCGACGCCGCAGTCATGCGCGCCGACGAGACCACTGCGGCGGCCCGGTCGCTGCGTGACCGCCACGGGATCACCGCCGACGCCGACGCCGTCGTGCTGCGACGCGACGCCCTGGCCGACGACCTGTCGGCCGTCCGGCACCTCGTCGCGGTCGAGGACGGCGCCGCTGCCCGTCGGTCCACCATCGCCGGGGCCACCGCGGACGCCGAGCAGATCGCCGAGCAGCTGCTCGAACGCGACGCCGCACTCGACGCCCGTCCCACCGAGCGGGCCCGCATCGTCGAGGCCGCACGCACCGCGGCCCGCACGGCAGCCGACTCGGACGCCGCCGCGCACGAGGTCACCCGGATCCGGTCCCTCCGAGCCGACCTCGTGGCGCGCGACCACGCAGCGCAACGGGTCGCCACGGCCGAGCAGTCCGTCGCCACCGCGCGCCGGTCGGCGACCGACGCCCTCGCCGCCGAGCGGGCACTCCGCGAACGCCGGATCGCCGGGCTCGCCGGAGAACTCGGGGCGGCGCTCACGACCGGCGACCCGTGCCCGGTCTGCGGGTCGACGGCGCACCCCTCGGTGGCGACCCCGCAGGACGACCACCCGACGACCGCGGCCGTCGACGCTGCCGGCGACGCCACCCGTCGCGCTGACCAGCACCTCGCCGACGCCGCGTCGGACCTGGCGGTCGAACGTGCCGAACACCAGCGGCTCGTCGACGTCGTCGGCACGGTTGACACCGCCACGCTCGACACCCTGACCGCGGCCGCCGACGAACGGGTCCGGGCCGCGCACGACGCTGCCGCGCTCGTCCTGCAGCACGAGCGGCAGCGGGCGGAGCACGACACGACGACCGGTCGGCTCCAGCGCGAGCGGAACGACCTCGACGCACGGCGGACCGTCCTGGTCTCGACCGCGCTGGCCGACGCCGAGCGGCTCGACACCGACCTCGGCACCGTGGCCGCGGCGCTCGGGCGGCTCGGAGCACTCCTCGACGACCGCCCCGCGACGCTCCGGACGGCCGTCGAACTCCTCGACGAGCGACTCGAGGCGTACCGCGCGGTCGTGCAGGCCGACGAACGGGTGGCCGCCGCGACCCGTGCCCGCGACGACCGCCGTACCGAGGTCGACCGGGTCCTCGACGACCAGGACTTCGCCGACGTCGCCGCAGCGCGGGCCGGACGGCTCGAACCCGACAGCACCGACCGGCTGCGGGCGCTGATCAGTGCGGCCGAGGCCGAGCGGGCCGTCGTCGTGGCCGGTCTGGCCGAACCCGCCGTGGTCGCCGCGGCGGACGACTCCGCGGAACGCCTCGACCTCGACGGCGCCCGGGCCGGACGCCAGCGCGCTGCCGCCGCACTCGACGAGGCCGCCGCGGTCACCGTCTCCGCGGCCGACCGTGCCGACGCGGTCGACCGGTGCGCGACCGAGGTCACCCGGGCGACCCGTGCCCGTGACGAGACGTCGGCACGCAGCCGCGCCGTGGTCCGGCTCGCCGACATCGCGAACGGGGTCACCGCGGCGAACCCGACGGGGATCACCCTGGGCACCTACGTGCTCATGCGCCGGTTCGAGGACGTCGTCGCCGCGGCCAACGACCGACTCCGGGCGATGCTCGCGGGGCGGTTCACGCTCGAGACCTCGGACGAGCGGGAGTCCGGGTCACGGGCACGCCGGACCGGCCTGGCACTCGCCGTGCACGACCACACCACCGACACCGTGCGGGACCCCCGCAGCCTGTCCGGCGGCGAGACGTTCACCGTGTCGCTGTGCCTGGCGCTCGGGCTGGCCGACGTCGTGCAAGCCGAGGCCGGTGGCGTCTCGCTCGGCACGCTCTTCGTCGACGAGGGGTTCGGCACGCTCGACCCGGAGACCCTCGACGACGTCATCGGGCAGTTGTCGCGACTGACCGCCGGTGGACGGCAGGTCGGCATCGTCAGCCACGTCGAGGAACTCAAGCAGCGGATCCCGGAGCGGATCGCCGTGCGTCGCACCGCGGCCGGCGGCTCGCAGGTGACGACAACGGTCTGACGCCGCCTGCCGTCCGCTGCCGGTCCTGGTTCCGGGTGCCGACCGCTACGGGGTCGGCGTGGACTCCACGGTGCCGTCCGGCGGCGGCAGGATGTCCGCCGCGATCCACGGGAACACCCACTGGAACAGGACGAACACGATCGCGGCGAGCAGCACGAGCAGCTCGAGCACCTTCAGGAACGTGGGGCCGGGCAGCAGCCGCCAGACGAGGGGGAAGATCACTTGGTCGTCTCCGAGAGTTCCTTCGGGGTGCCCTCGGAAGCGGGCATCCAGTAGTCGAGCTTCGCGTGCGTGACGAACCGTTCGGCTGCCGACCACATCGGGTGGCACGCGGTCAGGGTCAGCCAGCGGTCCGACGGCGAGGGGTCGACTCCGGGCTTGTTCGGCACCGGCGCGATCGTCTCGATGTGGTCCGGCGTGACGATCTGGCTGTCGGTGACCTTGTAGACGTACCAGACGTCGAACTTCGCCTTCGCGTCGGTGACCCGCACGACGACGGAGTCGTCCTTCTTGAGCTCCGCGATCTGGTTGAGCGGCTTGCCGTACGTCACACGGTGTCCGGCGACGGCGAAGTTGCCGGGAGCCCCGGGCATCGCGGTGTCCTGGTAGTGCCCGAGCCCGATGGTGTTGAGGACCTTCTCACGGTCGGTGCCCTCGCCGATCGGCCGGTTGTAGTCCTTGCCGAAGCGCGGGATCTGCATCGTGCCGAACACGTCGGAGAGATCCGGTGGCTCCGCCAGCACGGGTGCGGTCCCGCGGTGCTCGGTGCCGGCCCCGTCCGGGGTCTTCAACTGGTCGAGTCCCTCGACGAGCTTCGACTGCTCGTTGACCGCCACGACGTCCGTCCACCACGCGGTCCACACCACGTACAGCCCGGTGCCGGCACCCGCGATGATGAGCAGTTCGGCGATGAGCGAGACGATCGCGCCACCGACCGTCTGCCGTCGCCGGGGGGAACGGCGCCCGGACCGCCTGCCGCCGTCGTCGTCCCGCGCGCTGCGGCGCGACGGGATGGTGTCGTGTGCGGTCACGGGGCTCCTGATCGGCTGGTCGGTCGGACAGGTCTATCAGATCACGACGACGGCCCGGTGACGACGTTCTCCACACCCCCGTAACGTGGGGGGATGGAGTACCGGATCCGCCCGTTCCGCGCCGACGACACCGACGCGGTCGTCGCCCTCTGGGAATCGTGCGGTCTCGTCCGACCGTGGAACGACCCCCGCCGCGACATCGCGCGCAAGGCCACGGTCCAGCCCGAGCTCTTCCTGGTGGCGGAGTCGGAGGCCGGCGGGGTCGTCGCCGCGGGGATGGCCGGTTTCGACGGGCACCGCGGATGGGTCAACTACCTCGCCGTGCAGCCGGACCTGCAGGGCTCCGGTCTCGGCCGGACGCTGATGGCCGAGTTCGAGCGGCTGCTCACCGACCTCGGCTGCCCGAAGCTCAACCTGCAGATCCGTGCCGGCAACGAGCGGGTGCTCGGGTTCTACGAGTCCCTCGGGTACTCCGACGACCGCACCGTGTCGCTCGGCAAGCGACTCATCCCCGACGTCTGAGTCGTCCGGTCACGCCAGGGCCAGGCCCACCGACGCGATGAACGCCAGCGCGATGCCGACCCACTGCGGCGCGGTCAACCGCTCCCGCAGCACCACCCCGGCCAGCACGACCGTGCCGATGGGGTAGAGCGCGTTGAGCACGCTCACGACGGGCAGGGTGCCCGGGTCGTCGCTCGCGTGCAGCCCCGCCTGGATGCACACGTTCGCCAGGGCGTCGAGGACGCCGCACGCCGCGACCGTCAGCAGCAGACGCGGCGGCCACCAGCGCCCTGGAGGCGGGGGGGGGCCCCCCCCCCCCCCCCCCCCCGCGGGGGGGGGGGGGGCCGCCCCCCCCCCCCCCCCCCCCCCCCCCCCCCCCCCCCCCACCCCCCCCCCCCCCCCCCCCCCCCCCCCCACACCCCCCCCCCCCCCCCCCGGGCCACCACGCACCCCCCCCGCCCCCCGCCCCCAGCGCC
>NZ_SMBN01000007.1:0-71610 GCF_004342995.1 Curtobacterium sp. PhB146
TAGGCGGAGAACCGGCCGAAGTGCGCAATCCCACTCGCCGCCGCGGCCGTTCCGACTGGCTGATACGGGTTCGCGAGGATCATCTGTCGTGCCCGATGCAACCGCAGCACCCGGACCACGAGGGAGGGCGGCATCCCCAAATCCCGCTGGAACGCTTCCTGCAGGCCCCGTTTGCTGTAGCCGCTCGCCACCGCGATCTCCGGCGCTGTCAGCCGCCCCCGATACCGCGACCCGATACAGACCAACGCCCGAGCCACCGCCGGCTTCTGCGCGCCAACATCGATCCCCACCGCTGCAAGCTCGTCCGACGACGTCGACATGAACCGACCGTAGACCCAGCCCACCAACCACGGTCACGGATCGTGAAAGCGTCCCCGAGGACGGCCGCCGCAGCCGGCACGGTTTGCTGGCATCCCCCTTAGTGAAGCGGGCCGCAGCGAACTCATCTTCTGGGAAAGCATGACCGCGTAGCGATCCCCTCAGGGACCCTCACTGCTCCCGCGGAAAGGGCGACACCACGGGCTCGCCAACAGCTCCCCCAAGCCCTCTGCCACGCGCTGCGTCCCACAAACCGTCAAGACAACGCAACGAGCCACCAGCCAGGCCGAGACGACATTCCGAGACAAGCGGCACCCGCTTGGATGCTGATGTCACCGACATGGCAATGTGTCTCACGGCTGCATCTCGGAAAACTATAGTTTTACGAGGCGGACGACGTGCTGCGTTTGTCGCACCCTCACCGGGCAGTTTCGCGGGACACCTACACGGGATTCCCCGGGTCAAGCAGGACAGGGGCAAGTTGTCGCGGTTGATGCCGCCGAACGTGCACCGGAAGGCGACCGGCTGGCGGGCAGCGCAGAAGCCGCCGCAGGGCGAAAGGCAGCTGCTGCCTTTCGCCCTGCGCGTGCTAGCTTCCGTATTCGCGGATGGTGATGTTAGAGAAGGTGGCGGGACCGCCGTCGGAGTACAGCGAGATACCTGTGTCGCCGGCGTCGAAGTTCACCTGGTTGGACAGGACCGTGTAGCCGGCGTTGACGAACACCTCGACGCTTTGCGTGTCGACGAGGATGCGGAGATGCACGGCGCGGGCGGCCGGATCGATGGGCGCTGCAGCCCGCGTGTAGGGCGCCAACGCGAATCCTGCACGGTCGGACGGCGCGCGGTCGACGTACAGGTCGCTCCCGTACTTACCGATGTTGGTGTGCCGCGCCCCGTCCGTCGAACGTCCGACCGAGACTCCGACGTTGGTGGCATTGGTCCACGTGACGTCGAGCTCGATCTCGTACGCGCGGCCGTTGTAGGGCAACACCACCGAACCGTTCACGGTCTGGTTCGCGATCGGCACGGTCCGCTTCGCGGTGCCCTTGAGCGCCGCGATCGGTGCACTGAGGAGGGTGTAGCGACCATCGGTCTGCTTCTGCAGCGTGATCTCGCGGACGATCGAGTTCTGGCCGTTGTACCCATCGGATGCGTCGGTGGGTACCTGCCGGTTCGCGTACTTCCAGTTGTTCATCCAGCCGAGGCCGTACCGCTTTGTTGTCGGCGCTTCGTTGGCAGGCCAGGTGACTGCAGCGTACCAGTCCCACCCCCAGTCGAGCCATTGCGGGGTGAGGTTATCCGCCGTGTACGTGGTGCCGTTCCAGGAGCCGGTCCAGTACGCGTACGTGCAGGGCAGCCCCTCGTTGTAGGCGTCCATGCTGCCGGCGAGGACCCAGTGTTTGGTGCCGTCATTTGCTGCGATCTGGAAGAGGTCGGGGCATTCGATGCCGCCGAGGTTGTGGTCGGGGTAGTCGAAGTTGTGCTGCAGCGTCCAGTCGATGAGGTTCTTCGATGTGTAGAACGCGGCGTAGCGCTGCCGGCCGATGACGCAGACCCATTCGTTGCGGGCGTCGTCCCAGGCCACCTTGGGGTCGCGGAACCACTCGGCGTTGGAGATCTGCGCGTCGGTGGTTGCGGCGCGTCCGTCGGTGTTGACGATGACGGGGGTCGGTCGGGCGGTGAAGGTGAAGCCGCCGTCGGTGGAGTAGAAGAGGTACTGCTCCTGATACTTCCGAACGCCTCCAGTGGGGCGGGTGGCTAGCGCGATGACGGCGCCGGCGCCGTAGCCGGCGGTGTTGTTCGTGTCGATCAGGGTGCAGCCGGTCCAGGTGGGCAGGTTGGTCTGCAGGGGGATGACGGTGCCCTGGAAGGTGAAGTTGATGCCGTCGGTGGTGGAGACGTGGTCCCACCCACCGTCCCCGTTGTCGACATCGGAGTGCAGGTAGTAGAGCTGGTAGGCGCCCCGGGTGAACACCGGGCGCTGCGGGTCGGACAGCCATCCAGCCGGCGGGGTCATGTGGTACTTCGCGCGGAATGATGTCGCTGCGGTGGCTGACGTTGAAGCGGATCCGGCGGTGGCGGCCTGGGCGGCCTCAGCGGGTGCCGCGGTGGCGAACAGCGCCAGGGCGCCGATTCCGGCGCCCTGGAAGAGGGCTCGGCGGTGAATTTCAGAGGTCATCGTTGACTCCGGTTCGAGGGTTGGTTGGTCCTGCGGTGTGGGTGAGCGCCGTTGGTTGGACGGCCGGTTCGTGTGGTGTCTGGGGTTGCGTGAGAGCGTCGCGGATGATGCGGCGCGGGTCGTAGCGGCGCGGATCGAGTTCGGACCAGTCGATGTCGACCCCGGTCTGCTCTTCGATCTGCGCTTTAGTCGTGTCAGCCCATCCCCGGAGTTGACGCAAGAGAGCGGTGAGCTGCTTGGTGTGGGCAGCTAGCCGAGCCGGTCCCAGACATAACCCTGCGATGGCGGCGATGACGAGCAGCTTCTCGAGGTCCACGGTGCTTTCCTTTCGTCAGCCCGCCAGGGAGCAACTCACTCGTGGGACGGCACGGTGCCGTCGTGTGTGACCGGGGTGCTGGCCGGGTCTGCGCTCTTCTTGTTGTCGCCGGCGTGGATCTCGCTGCGGAAGATGTTGAGCGACTGTCCCAGCCCCTTTGCCAGGGCGGGCAGCTTGGTGGCGCCGAAGAGGAGTACGACGATGCCGAGGATGATGAGCAGGTGGATGCCGGTGAGGTTGCCGAGCATGATGAGTCCTTCGTGTGCAGGCGGCGCAGCGGACGCTACGTCACGGGGTGGTGGTTGAGGAAGCCGTCGAGAGGCGCCGGGCGAGACGGCGGTCGTGTAGCCAGGCGACCGCGCACGCTGCGAGGTAGAGCACGCCCATCGGGATGGCGAGCAAGAACATCGACGCGATGTCAGCGGACGGTGTGACGAGTGCAGTGAAGATGAGGATGCACAGCACGGCGATGCGCCATGCGCCGAGGATCGCTTTCGCGGTGAGGACCCCGACGAAGTTGAGCAGGACCAGGAACACCGGCAGGACGAACGCGATACCGACGGCGAGGACGAGCTTCACGGCGAAGTCGTAGTACGCCTTCGCGTCGACGATCGAGGTGTCCTGGTGGGCGACGAAGCTGCCGAGGATCTGCACGATGTGCGGCAGGACGTACCAGCCGAACCAGCATCCGCCGAGGAACAGGGGAATCGCGGATCCGAGGAACCCGACGGCGTAGAGCTTTTCCTTCCGCACCAGGGCAGGAACGACGAACGCCCAGACTTGGTACAGCCAGACGGGGCTGGCGATGACGACCGCGATGGTGATCGTGATTTGGAGGCGCAGGTCGAAGGCGCCGCTGATCGCGGGGAAGTTCAGTTCCGCGGTGTGACCGCCGCCGGCGTTTGCGAGCTCGGTGACGGGTGCGCGGAGTTGATCGAGCACGAACGGTGTGAGGAACCAGCCGATGACCGCGCAGACTGCGATGGCGAGCACCGCGCGGAAGAGCCGCTTTCGGAGCTCGTTGAGGTGCCGGCCGAGTGACATCGTTCCGGCGGCGGGGCGCTCATGCCGCGTCGTCCCTCCGGAAATGGACGGGGCGCTCATCTGGTGGGCGCTCCCCGCGCTGCGAGCACGTTATCAGCGGTTGGTAGGTCCGCACCACGACGGCTCACGGTGATCGCCGCGGCGGTGGCGCTGACCTGCCCGAGTCTTGTCAGAGTGCTGGAGTCCAGGGCGTCGAGCGTGATGGTGGTGTCCTGGAGTTGCCAGATGAGGGTGGCCATATACGTGTCGCCGGCCCCGACCGTGTCGACGACGTCGACGCGTTCGCTGGGCACGGCGATCCGCTCTCGTGCGGTGGTGAGCGTTGCGCCGGCGGCACCGGTGGTGATGGCGGCCAGCGTGACGCCGAGCTCGAGGAGCCGGTCGAGGACGACGTCGGCGCTGTCGCCTGGGTAGAGCCAGGCGGCGTCCTCGTCGGAGAGTTTCAGCACAGTGGTGTCCGCAGCGAGCTGCTCGAACCGAACCCGTTCTGCTACCGCATCTCCGAGGAGCGCGGGTCGGATGTTCGGATCGAACGAGACAATGCCACCGGCGGTTGCGGTGCGTCGAACGAGCTCTCGCACTTTGCCCGCTCCGGGCTGCAGGAATGCGCCGATCGATCCGATGTGCAGCCATCGAGGCGTGTCCTGCAGGTGCGGCAGGTCCCATTCGATGCCGAACTCGTAGGTAGGCTGACCGTCCGGAGCAAGCAGGACTGTCGCCGCGGAGGTTTTCGTGGCACCGAAGACGCCTGGCACCAGCTCGACCCCTGACGCCTCGAGGTGATCTGCGACCTGGTTGCCGCGAGCGTCGTTCCCGAGCCACGTGGCGAACTCGACCGGCGCGCCGAGCCGTCCGAGCCCGAGAGCGACGTTCGCGGGGCTCCCGCCGGGGATCTCCCGTGTGGCGTCGTCGTGGACGATGTCGACGAGGGCTTCTCCCGCAACGGTGATTCGATGCACAGTCATCTCCTTCGATGATTGGGAACGAGGTGGTGTCGGCGAACCTGTCGGCGCCGCTCCGCTAGATCGAGGCGGATCCAGCCGTGGCGTCGGCGGCGGGAGCTGAAACAGTTGTGACGCTCGGCTTGAGATGCCACGCCAGCGCCTGGTTTGGGGCTTCCACGCTCCACGGCGGCGCCTGCGTCGGGTAGACGCGCGTGGTGACGGAACGTCCTGCGCTGGTGAACAGTTCGAGAACCGAACCGTCTAGCAGCACTCGGACTGCGGGTCGGTCCGCGGTCCGGTCGAAGGGAGCACGAATCACCGCGGGGCTCGGGTCAGCGCGGTAATCCGTGCTGGCGTGCGCCCGGTCGACGGTGAGGGTGTCTGCATCGACGTCGACCGTGATGTCGAGGTATTCGGCATCGGAGAAGCGCAGCCGGATGCAGCCAGTGATGGCGACGGGCAGCACGATTTCGGCTTGCGCGCCGATGCGAGCACCGTTTGCAGCCTGCGAGCTGCCGACGCGAAGGGCGTCGATTGCGGGGTGGGGTTCGGTGCCGAGCCGACCGTTCGTGATCCACGCCCGGCGCGGTAGAGAGATCGCGCCGGACCAGCCTGCTTGCTCGGTCCACTGCTCGGTTCGGCCTTCGGTGACCCATCCGAAGAGCACCGGCCCCCACGAGCTGGTCCGCATCACGGAAGCTGCGTAGAAGTGCTGCCCTTCATCGACTTTGAACGGCGAAGGAGACACGGCCAGCGGGATGGCGACCACCTCGCCCGGGCCGGCGGCGTGGGACCAGGACGCCACGATCGCGATGTCGATGCCGTCGACGGTGAGAATCTGTGGGCACTCCCACCCTTCGCCGGTATCGATGCCGTTGACCGTGTCGCGTGCCATCGACACCAGATCGCCCGCGTGGCTCCAGCTGATGCCGTCGACGGATCGGTAGTGGCGGACAGACGCGGTGTGATTCCTGGCCGCCGCGCCGACCGCCATCGACCATCCGTCATCCGTTTGCCAGACGAATGGGTCGCGGAACATGGTGATCGCCTCGTCAGCAGACGGGTCGGCGACGACCTGCACGGGAGGGCCGAACGTTATCCCACCGTCGGTGGATTCCGCGAGGAGGACCGACTGGAACGGACTGTGATCGACTTTGCCGGAGTAGTAGGCGCGGACGGTGCCGTTGTGCAGGACCGTGTTACCAGACCATGCGCCGCCGGAGTCGGCGCCACCGGGGACGGGGACGATCGCCGGCCGGTGGAGCGTCCAGTGCACGAGGTCGTCGCTGGTGGCGTGGCCCCACTCGACGGGGATCTCGAGGTCCACCCGCGGCCGGGACTGGAAGTACAGGTGCGCCTGCCCGCCGATGTCGATGGGGCCGTTCGGATCGTTGACGTACCCACGAGGGAGTCGGACGTGGAACTGCGGAAGGAGGTGGTCTGTTGCGGTCACGGCGGGTGCGGCTTCCTGGGGTGCTGGTGGCAGGGCGTGGAGGTCGGTCATCGGGACGACCCCGCGGTGACGCCTTCGATGAAGTACCGCTGCGCGAAGATGAACAGCAGCACGCTCGGAATCATGGTCAGCACGACGCCTGCGAGGACGACTGAGATCGATCCGGTGCCGAGGTTCCCCTGCAGGCCGACAAGCCCGAGCGGCAGGGTGAAGGTGTCCTGCTGGTTGAGGAAGATCAGCGGCCGGTAGTACTCGGCCCAGAAGCCGGAGAAGTTGAGAATCGCCAGCGTCGCGATCGCCGGGCTGGCCATCCGCGAGTACACGTGCCAGAACACCCCGAACTGGCTCGCGCCGTCGATGCGGGCCGCCTCCCCGAGCTCCTTGGGCATCTGCATGAAGTACTGGCGCATGAGGAACGTCCCGAACGCGCTGCCGAGCGCGGGGACGATCAGGGACGCGATGGAACCGGTCAGCCCCAAGTCCTTCAGGATGACGAACACGGGGATGATGATCGTCTGGATCGGCACCATCATCGTGGCGAGGAAGATGCCGAAGATGGTGTTCTTCCCGGGGAAGCTGATCATCGCGAACGCATACCCGGACAAGGTGCAGGTGATGGTCTGTCCGACGACGATGAGCAACGTCACGAGAACGCTGTTGACGAAGAACTGCCCGATCGGGATCTGGTTGAACACCGCCGCGTAGTTGCCGAAGTCCCACGAGAGCGGGATCCACTGCGGCGGGTTCTGGAACGACTCCGCCGGGGTGCGCAGCGAGGTGGTCAGCGTCCAGAGCAGTGGCCCAAGGGCGAACACGGCGGCGATGATCAGGATGATCATCCCAAGGATGCTTCCCACCTTGGCGACGGGCTTGCGGCGCCGAACGATGTGGCTTACGGCCGGCTGCGCGACGGTTTCCGGGGCGTGCAACGGGTTGAGGGTGTCAGTGGTCGTCATTGGTAGAACACCAGCTTTCGTGCGGCGATGAACTGGATCCCGGTGATGATGCCGATGATGACCAGCAGCAGGATCGCGATGGCCGAGGCAAACCCGAACTGCAGGTTCTGGAAGCCGGCCTGGTACATGGAGATCGTCGCGGTCGTCGTCGCGGTGCCGGGGCCGCCCTTGGTCATGATGAACGGCTGGTCGAACAGCTGCATCGCGTTGATCATCGCGATCACGGTCGCGAACAGGATCGTGGGGCTGATGAGCGGGATCTTGATCCGGAACAGGGTCCGCCAGGGGCCGGCACCGTCGATCGCTGCAGCTTCCTGCACGTCGACGGGCACCGCGAGCAGTGCGGCGACGAAGAGCACGAAGGTGAAGCCGACCTGCTGCCAGACCACCACCATCACGACCGTGACCTTCGCCCAGAAGGGATCGTTCAACCAGTGCGCCCCGGGGAGTCCGATCTCGTTCAGGTAGTAGTTGATGAGGCCGAACTTGGTGTCGAAGATGTAGCCCATGAAGATCGACACGGCCGCCGTCGACGCCAGCAGGGGCAGGTAGAACGACGTCCGGAAGAACACACGCGTGGCGTTGCGCTTCCGGTTGTTCGCCAACACCGCCAGGAGCAGGCCGAGCGAGATCTGCAGCACGACGATGGCGATCGCGAGGGCGACGGTCACACCGAACGATGCCAGGACCGGCCCGTCGGTGAAGAGCCGCTTGTAATTGTCCAGTCCCACGAACTTCGGGCTGCTGATGACGTCCCATGACGTGAACGAGAGCCCGAGGGAGGCGAGGATGGGGATGAGGGTGAACACGGCGACAAAGAGCACCGCGAGCCCGATCATCAGGAACCCGAACGTGGACTCACGTCGGCGGGCGCGCTTGGCCGCCGGCCGGCGGGCTGCGACCTTGGCAGCCCGCCGGATTGGTGTTTCTGTTGCTGCTGTCATCACGAAGCCTGCGACGCTGCCTTCTCGATGTCTGCCTGGAGGCCGTCGAGCGCCTTCTTGGCGTTCCCAGAGGAAATCGCCTGGGTGGTGCGCTGGTTCAGAGCCGTGGCGAGGGCGTTGTAGTACGGCGGTGCGGAGATCGGCACCGAGTTGTCGAGCTGGTCGTAGAACACCGACCAGTGCTCCGGCCCGGTTGTCTTGTACCGCTCGGCGGTCATCAGCGACTTCTGTGCCGGTGTAGTGACGTTGCCGGGCCAAAGGGCGTCGAAACTCTCCGGCTGCACCATGACCTTGATGACCTCGAACGCGAGTTCCTTGTTCTTGGAAGAGTTGAAGATGCCGTAGCCGCCGGCGCCGAAGAGCGACTTGTTGCTCTTCCACGTGGGGAACTCGACGACATCGAAGCTGCCGTTCTTCATCCCGGCGTTGTGGAGGCCACCGGCCCAGAAGCCGCCACCGATGGTCATACCGATCCGTCCGGATGCCATCAGACCCTGCAGCGTGGCGCCACCGCCAACGTCGGGCGACGGGGACGCACCGGACTTCTGCAGGTCGATGACGTACTGCAGCGCCTCGATGGCGGCATCCGAGTTCGCCGTGGGGTCGCCCCACTTCCAGCCGCCCTTGCGTCCGGAGACACCGATCGGGTTGTCGGAGAAGGCCTTGCTGTTCCACAGCCAGTCGCCGCCGGAGTACTTGCCCTCCTCGAGCAGGTTCCCGTCGTTGGCGTAGAGGAACGAGGTCCAGCTGCCCCAGAGGCGAACGACCCAGTCGAAGGCGTAGGTGCCGCCGCCGACCTTTGCGATGCTCTCAGCCGAGGAGTGGAAGTCGTCCATCGACCACTTGCTCGTCGGGCGGGACAGGCCGGCCTTGTCGAACAGGTCGGTGGAGTAGAACATGCTGCCCGCGTTGAAGCTGTCGGGCAGCGTGTAGAGGTGCCCCTGGTACATCGTCGACTCGAGCAGCGCCGGGTGGGCCCCGGTGAAGTAGGTGTGCAGGTCCGAGAGGTTCTTCGTGACGTAGTCGTCGAGCGGGGTGAGGAGGTTCTTCGACGCCAGCAGCTGCTGCCCCTCGGTTGCCACGCTGACGATGTCTGGCACGTCACCCGAGGCGATCTGCGTGAGGACCTTTGCGAGGAAGTCGTTCCAGTCGGTCCCGTTAATCGCCGTGACCTGCAGGCTCGCCTTCTTGTCGAGCTGCTTGATCTTCGGCTCGATGGCTTTCTGCAGGGCCGTCGCTGCGCTCTGCTCACCGAAGTAGAGCATCTTCACCGTGCCGGAGGTGCTGCCTCCGCCGCCGGTGGTTGAGCAAGCAGCCAGCGATCCGATACCGGCCAGCGCGAGGCCTGCGCCACCGAACTTGAACAGCGTGCGCCGGTCGATCGGGGTGCTGAATCCGTTCGCCATGGGTCGCTCCTCTCTGAGCGATAGTGACCCCGCTAGGTCGGGGCCAATACGTATTTGCATGGCGAGCGTACACAGCATGCAGAGCGGACGCAATACGTATTTGCTTCTGGCATGATGATGGCAACGGAGGAGGCTCAATGGCGAACCGCAAGCGCACAACGCAGTCACAGCGCGTCACCATGAAGGACGTCGCGCGCCACGCTGGCGTGTCCCAGCCGACGGTGTCGTTCGTCCTTAACGATCGCCGGGACGTTTCAATCGCTGCTGAGACGCGCACTCGTGTCCTCGAGGCCGCGAAGGAGCTGAACTTCCAGCCCAACCGGGCGGCGCAGTCGCTGCGATCGAATCGGTCCTACACAGTTGGTGTGATCGCCGACCGGCTTGTCTCCCAGCCCTACGCCGGTCACATCGTGCTCGGCGTGCAGCAGGCCGTGCAGGAGGCCGGGTACGTCTGCTTCGTAGTCGAGACCGCGCAAACCACCGACGGCGGCAAGGCCGCCGTTGAGAACCTCGTACAGCAGGGCGTCGCCGGCTTGATCTACGCAGCGCCTGGGCCCGAGTACGTCACCCCTGTCGACGGACTGGACACGGTCCCGACAGTCTTCGTTAACTGCTTCCCGCCCGGGGATACGCCCGCGGTGACCGTACTCGCTGACGAATACCAGGGCGGGTACGACGTCGCCGCCGCCGTTTTCGCAGCCGGCCACACCAATGTCGCCTTCCTCGGCGGCCCTGCGGACGACTACGCCTGTCAGGAGCGCAAGCGTGGACTCGAACGTGCCACCGCCGATTCGGGCATTCCCTCGACGCAGATCAGCATCACGTTCGGCACCTTCCAGGTGGGATCCGGCTACGACCTCGCGGTGGAGGTCCTCGACGACGCTGCCACCCGTCCGACGGCGATCATCTGCGGCAACGACCGAATGGCGGTCGGTGCGCTGATGGCGGCCCAGGCGCTGGGAATGCGCTGCCCGGAGGACATCAGCATCGTCGGATTCGACGACCAGCCCGACCTCGCCGACCAGATGCATCCACCGCTCACCACCGTCGCACTCCCGCACCAGCAGATGGGCTTCGAAGCCGGAACGCTGCTCCTGGCGGAGGCGGAACAGCCCGGCCGACACCTCGTGCCCTGCGAATACGTCTCCCGCAGCTCGCTCGCGGCCCCACGACCCGAAGGAACCTAAGTGACTCCCCCGCCCAGCACCCACTTCCAACCCCCGAATGGCTACGTCGGCGACGTCATCCCGTTCGAACACGACGGAACCGCGTGGCTGTTCTACCTCCTCGACGAACGACCGGACGCTCCGCCGCTCGAACGAACAACGGGGATGCCCTGGGCGGCCGTCACCACAACCGACTTCGTCACCTTCACCAACGAGGGCGTCATACTGCCCTCCGGCGGCCCCGACGCGAGCGACTTCGACTGCTACACCGGCAGCGTCGTCCGCGATGAAGAGGGAACGCTGCATTTGTTCTACACAGGGCACAACCCCCACATCAAGACCGGATCCGATGGCGGCGGCAAGGACGCGCAGGTCATCGCGCACGCGACGTCGTCCGGCGACCTGACCGACTGGGTCAAGCACCCCGACTGGAACTTCCCGGCGCTCGCTGGCTACTCCCCCGAAGACTGGCGAGACCCCTTCGTCTTCCGCCCGGCGGCCGACCGGCCCTGGCAGATGCTCCTCGCCACGCGGCGACTCGGCGAGCCGTACCGGCGCTCCGGCCTCGTTGCACGCCTCGAATCCGATGACCTCGTCACTTGGCGGGACGCCGAGCCGATCTGGGAGCCGCACCGCTTCATCACGCAAGAGTGCCCGGACGTGTTCCAGTGGGGCGACTGGTGGTACCTGGTGTACTCGGAGTTCTCCGACGCCTTTTGCACCCGATACCGTATCGCGAAGTCACCAGACGGCCCATGGCTCGCGCCCGCTGATGACACAGTCGACGGCCGCGCCTTCTACGCAGCAAAGACAGTTGCCCTTGGCGATCAGCGGTACTTCGTCGGGTGGATCGCGTCGAAGGAAGACGAACGCGATGGCGGCCCGTGGCAGTGGGCGGGCACCATGGCGACGTTGCAGGCCCACCAGCGTGCCGACGGGTCGTTGCGGTTCGACCTACCTGACGGGGTGAAGGCTGCGTACCCGAACGAGGTCGACGTCACCGCGGAGCTTGAACCGACCAACGGTGCGGAGGCAACCGTCGGCGCTGGCGCAACCACCCGATACGCATCCTGGGTTGGCCCGGAGCTACCAGAGGAAGCGCTCGTGGCTGTGGACCTCACCCTGGAAGCAGACACCCGCTCGCTGGGTTTGCTCCTGCGCACCAGCGACGACGGGGAAGAGGGCTACGCGCTCCGCCTCGAACCTGACCGGAACCGGCTCGTGTTGGACCGGTGGCCACGTGGCACGACTGGCACCGAGCAGTGGCAAATCCTCGGCGATGTGCCGCACGCCGTCGAGCTCGAGCGCTCGGTAGAGCTCGCCCCCGGCAAGCACCACATCGAGGTGCACCTGGACGGGGACATCTGTGTCGCTGTCATCGACGGGGCCGTCGCGCTGAGCACACGCCTCTACGACAGCCCTGCCGGCCGCGTCGGCGTGTTCGTGCAGGACGGCGCGTTCACGCTTGACCGCCTGACGGTCCGCACTCGCTAACGCTGGCACGGACGAAGTGCGCCTGCCCCGGACGACGGGGCAGGCGCACTTCGTTTCCGCGTTACTTCCAGATCGACTTCAGAGTTCAGGCTCGGAGGTCATCGACGCGGGCGGTGCCGCCCGTGGCGAACGCGCTGACCCCGGTGCTGGTGGAGTCCGGGAAGATCTGATCGGTGAGAACGACCTGGCCGTCGGCGCCGAACACTTCGATCGAGGAAGCGTCGACCAGGATGCGCAGGTCCAGGCCGCCGCGGGCAAGCTGCAGGGGCGCCTCACTGCGTGATGCGAACACGCTGCTGAAATCTACGTTCCAGGAATGGGTGCGGTCGATGAACACCGTTCCGGTGCTTATGTCGTACCCAACCTGCGTGTACCGGATCAGCGCTAGGAGCGCGATGCGGGTGTTTTCGTCCTGCGGCGGATCGAAGCGAAGGGTGGCGCGGAGGCCGCCTTCGGGTGGGGTGTCGAGCTGGAGGTGGGTGTGATGAACTGTTGCGATCCACTCCACGATCGCAAGCCCGGTCCCGGTGCCCTCGCTGGAGCCGTACCCGGCTTGCCGGACGAGGCGTCGCTGCGCGGTGGGTACCCCCGGTCCGTGATCCGTGACGGTGAGCGTTGCGTCGCGGACCTGGACCGACGGGGTGTCGCCGCTCTATTTCAGGGCGTTGTCGACGAGGTTCCGGGTGAGAAGTTCACCGTTGCCGAGGACGACGGTCGGTGTTGTCTCGAGGGGGATGTGATGGTCGGGGTAGTCGTCGAGGGCGACGTCGACGAGCTGATCGAGACGGATATGGGTCAGTGGCACGGGGTCGTGGCCGGCGTCGGCGCGAGCGCGCATCAGGAGCTGTTCGGGATCGGACGCGCGACGGTGTACCGGGCGGGCGACCGGAACCCGGTCGCCGAGGCTCCCGACCCCACGCTCCCCCGCGTCGAGGCTTAGTCGATGAGTGCAGTTACGCCAGCGGCCTACTGTGCCCGGCTACTCAAACGGACTCGAGAAGACGTCGCCGCGGCCATTGTCGAAGCCGTGGAGCGTCGGGATGAAGGCGAGGACTCGTCCGGCCGTGGCCGGCTCATCCACTGGGTCGCCGGCATTGACGACCCAGACACCGCGGGATTCTTCCGATTCATGGCCGACGAGTCATTGGAGGACGCCACCCGCCTCCTGACCGCGATCGACGAACACGCGCATGCGATGCAGCTCGTCATGGAAGCCGGCGCGGCGTCAACGTCGCTCGTGACGCTCCAGCGTGCGCTGATCGAGGCCGTTCTGACGCTTTGCTACGTCCATGACGCTGACGCAGCCCCGGCGCGGTCCATGCTCCGAATCCTCGCCCGGCAGCTCGATGCCTTCGAAGGGTCGGAGCGCAACTCCGCGGCATTCCCTCGTTCGGTCATCGGCGACCGTGCCGCTGAGATTCGCGAGGGCGTCGAAGGTTTCCGCGCCATGCTCGTGAGGTACGGCGTCGAGCTCGCTCCGCTCCACAAGGGGTCCACGCCGTCGCTGGCCTACGACGGCCACCGCGAGAACGTCATGTTCAACGCTACCGACGCCGCCAAGCGGTACCTCAAAGCCGACGCACACCACTGGAACATGGGAAGCGGTGGCACTCACTCGAAGGCGTGGTTCCTACCGAGCGTGCTGGACGGGCTCACGGACGAGAAGCTGTCGAGCGAAGTGGAGCAGTTCGGTGCGCCAACGTTCGCGGTCCTCGCGTCGGCACGGGTACTGCTGGTCGCGGTCGCCGCGCACAGCGGGGTGTCCACGACGCCTCCGCGTGAAGCGGTGTTCATGCGGGAGAAAGCGTTGATGGCCTTCGTGCAAGGCAACGACCCCAGCCCCATGTCTCTGGCCGAGTTCGAGTCGCGACCGGCTGACTGGAAGCCGGAGGCACGAGACCTCTCGGCATTCCAGCTGCGGCGGCCGCGTTGAAGAACGAACACAACCCAGGCAGCCACAGCGCAGCGAAGACCAGCAGCTAACCACGCTCAAGGTTACTAGTCACAAGTTATAAACTGCAAACTGCAAACTCATTTGGGCAGGGCGTCGTCGGTGATGCCCAGGGACGCCCGCAGCTCAGCCTCGGTGGTGCCCTGCAGCCGCTCGCCGTTCACGATCAGAAGGTCGATGGCGACACGGATCAACGTGTTGTCAGTCAGCCGCTCTCCCGCGCGCCCCCGGAGCGCATTCAGCTCCTTGCGCTTTGCCTCGACCCAGTCGAGTTGATCGCGGCGCTGGCGCGTGGGCTTCGGCTCGAACGTGAGCCACTTGGGCACGTCCGAGTCGGGCGTCGAGGGCGCCGGCGTCGACTGCGCCGCAGGCCTCGGCGGTGCCTTCGTGTCCGCCACCGGAACGGTCTCTACCTGCTTGCCGATGATGCCGGCGAGGTTCGCGCGTGCCATCACTACTTCCCTTCGTTGGCCCAGATTGTTGTCAGCTCGAGCGCTGCTGACATGAAGTCGTCCACCGCGAGGCTCGTGTTGCGGGTCGACGCGTAATTGGTGACGACTTCGCCGGTTCCTTGTGCATCCGAGTGGGCGATGTACTCGCGGATCCAGGTGTTCAGATGCGGGATCCCGGCGCCATCGAGGGCTGTGAAAGTGTCGTCCTTCCGCGCGTAGGACGCCTCGTTGCGGCCCACACGGCTGATGACAGCGCGATACGGGATGCCCCGCGGCTCCACGAGGGATTTGATCGTCCGGAGCAACGGACGGATGCTCGCCGGCTGAGGCTCAAGTGGAAGGACCGCGAAGTCGGTCGAGTCCAGCACCAAGCCGATGCGCTCCGCCGCGGAGGGTTCAAGGTTGCCAGGCGTGTCTACGAAGATCGTGTCCCAGCTGTCGGCGGCGCGAAGCTGACGAAGCACTGCGGGATCGTTCTCGTCTGTGAAGTCGAACGGCAATGCGATCCCCTGCTCGTCGGCGGTCTCCGCCCAGTCAGTGAGCGTGCGCTGAGACGGGTCAAGGTCGACAACCAACACACGAGAGTGCTTTGCGGCAATGGCCGCCAGGTTCATGACGACAGTGCTCTTGCCGACGCCGCCCTTTTGGTTGAGCACAGTAACGATGCGCATCTGATCCTCCAACTTGCTACTGCAAGTTCGTAGTTGGGAGTTCGCAACTCCTAAGTAGAGTGTACTTGACAGGTCAAAACTGTCAACTAACAACTCGCAGTTGTTAGCTGCCAAGTAGATCCTACAGGCCGAGCTATAAAGTAGCAACTACTAGTTTGGAGTTGTTAACTTGGAGTTGATACGTTCAAGCTGCCAACTCCGTGTCTCGTAGCTCCTGCAGGATCCCGCGTCGGACGAACCGCATGGCTTCTTGGTGGTCGGCTCGGCCGTCGCTCGAGCATGGATATGACGGGTACGCCTCGGGACCGCCGTAGTCATCGACGGATCGGAACATGACGACCTGCGTGGTGGGAGTGCGGTCGCGGCCGCGGCGGCCGGCCTTGCGGATGAGGTGGTTCTGCCACCAGGCCCAGAGGTCGCGCTCGTCGGTGTACTGCTGTTCCCGGCGTTGCAGGATCCCGTCGACGCCGAGCTGCTTGGCCGCGTGTGTGCGAAAGTCCTGGAGCCGCCGGCGCCAGCCGGTGGGTGTGACGATGGCGAGGGTCCAACGGCGCATGCGTGCGAGCGCTGCGCGTGCGCGGCCGCGGGGGAGTCCTGCACGGTCAGCGACGACCTCGGGGGCGTTCTCGTCGGTGGTCAGGCTCTCGTAGACACGGCGGGCTGTGGGTCCGAGTCCTGCGCGAGTGAAGACGTCGTGTCGTCCAGCGTCGAGTCGGTCTTCCAAAGCTTCCAGGAGGGTGACTCTCGTGTCGAAGAGGTCGGCCGGGGGGCGGGCGGTCACATCGTGAAGTGGCCCGACATGTAAGGAGGGTGTGGAAAACCGGTCTGTGAGTCGCCAGACGGCGGCGTTGGGGCCGTCTGCCTGGCGTCGGCGGGTGATCCATCCGGCCGCCTGGAGGCGGCGGAGTGAGCGGTCGGCGGTGCTCGAGGGGATCCCGGTGGCGATCGCCACGGACCGGAGTGCGGCGCCGACGTCGCGGGAGCCGGAGCGCAGGGACAGCCAGGCGAGGTGGGTCAGGACGGTGCTGTCGTGCAGGTCCGCCTCGGTGCGGGTCCAGCGGCCGGGGGAGGCGGTGAACGCCTGCAGCATGGCATCGACGATGTCGACGATCCCGGTCAGCTGGGTCAGGTCGCGCTGCTGGCGTTCCTCGGGCGCGTACCGGTACAGCACGGCCCGCTCCTGCGCCTTCGCCCACTGCCGCTCGAGGCGCGCGGCAGCCTCCGCCGCGGTGCGGGGCTCGCGGCCGCCGGTGGGGCGGTTGCGGGTGCGGTAGTGCTCCATGCCGGGTGCGGTCTTCGCGGCGTGCTCGACGTCGGCGAGGGTCCACCCGGACACCGCGGCCGCGAGCAGGCACAGGTAGCCGGTGCGCGACGGGTCGCGGCCGCCGGCAACGGTTCCCATGTGCGCCTCACCCCACGCCGGCAGGGACCGGTGCACCCGGTGGTGGGAGTCGACGGGACCGGTGGGGGAGGAGTCCGCGGGATCCACGGTGGGCCGGAGCTCACGGAACGCGGCCGTGACACGGAGGAGATCGCCGGCGGTGACGATCGGGGTGCGGAGCACGTCGACGTCGTCGGCACCAGCCATCACCTCCGACGCGCCACCGCGTGCGTGTGGAGTCAGGGGCGGGCGGACGGCTCCCGTGCGGTCGTTGCAGAGCAGCCCGTGGTCAAGGGACGGCAGGACAGCGCGCGCGGCGCCGGCGAGCTGCACCATCGTGGCCTTGTCGACGCCTGCGAGGGGCACCCACACGTGGAACCCGCCGGTGGGGCTCGAGCGGCACACCACGTGCGGCACCCGCGCGTCGCGGAGGATCCGCACCAGCACGCCGAGGTCCTCGGCCGCCTGGTCGAAGTCCTCCGGGGTCTTCGCGTCGAGGTCGAACGCGGCGAACCAGAACCGTCCGTCAAGGTCGGTGAGATCGATCGTCCACGGCGTCGACGGGGGAGTACGCCCGGCAGTCGGGAACTTCGACGGGTAGCTGTTCGACCGGATCGTCCCGTCAGCCTCCGCGATCATGCGGTTCACGTACCGACGAGGCGCGATCGAGCGCGTGAGAGCCCAGGCGGTATCCGTTGAGGACACGCGGGCAGATTGATCTGTACCAGGCGCAGCAACGTGCGTTACGATGGCGACACCTCCTCCTCTCGGGGTGGCGGTACGACGAAGGCTCCCGGCTCCAACCGGGCTTCTTCTCTCGGAACCTCACAACCTGACCTGATTGGCGTCCTGTACAGGCAGTGAGACACATGACTTGGGGCCTAGCCCCGGACCCCCGCTTCGGCGGGGGTTTTGTCGTTTAAGCGGCTGTGTGGGCGACCTCCAGCGAGTCGTCAAGGATCGGCAGGGCGCCGTACTCCGCCACGAGCTGGGCACGAAGCCGCTCGAGGTAGAGCGAGACGCTCAGATTCCCGGATGCGCGAGCGGCATCGAGGTAGTCCTGCCCCGTGTCCGGGTGCAGGGCGATATCCGGGCGCGCGGCGTTCACACCGCGGGGAAGACGATTGCGCTTCACACCTGCGTTGGATCCGGTCATACGCACGAGTGTGGTGTTAACGGGTGGCTTATGCGGGGAGGCCGGGACGGTGTGTCGGATACCGCTCGTCAGAAGAGTCCTGGCTGGGCTCGCGGTAGACAGAGCGGTTGGCATGTTCGATAGGTTACCGCAGCGGGCACACCGTAGTGCCGTTTACGGCAGAGACTCGACGAACTGGCGGACGCGCGTCGTGAATCGTTCCGGGTCGCTGTTCCACTCCATGCCGTGCGGGACGGGCTCGAACCGCTCGAGGGTGACCTGGGCCGGGTAAGTCCGCATCAGGTCCTCGGATGCCCCGATCGGGGCGTCCGTGTCGCCCTCGGAGTGCAGGATCAGCACTGGCGCGGTTGTGCCGTCAAGGGACGGGCGAAGGTGGGCGGCGCGGAGCGGCCGGCGCAGGCCGGCAGCCTGTGCGAGACCGGGCACTGTCAGCGCGGTGGTGAACAGCGGTGCGAGGAATCCGGGGATCCCGGAGCGCCGAGCGGCGGCGCCGATGATGGACCGCCAGTCGAGGGCGGGTCCGACGAAGATCAGGCCGGCGATGCGCGACCGCTGCTTCGAGGTGGCGGCGAGGATCAGGTTAATGGTGGCGCCCATCGACCAGCCGACGAGGACGACGTCCTTCGCGCCGTGGTCGACGGCGTACTGGATCGCAGCTTCGACGTCGTGCGCCTCCTCCTGGCCGAGCGTCGCGGGAGGTGCGGCGGCGTCCTCGACGTCGCCGCGGTAGGAGACGACCAAGGAGGTGAGCCCGGCCGACAGTGCGCCGGGCACGCTCCTGAGCGCGGAGGTGCGGGACGAGTGGATGCCGTGGACGTGGATAGCCCAACGAGTGGTCGGCGTGCCGCTCTGGAACAGGTACGCCTTCCGCGGGCCGCTGGGGGCGTGGATCTGCACTTCCTCGTACGGCGCGTCCACCGAAGCAGGATCCGGGTAGACGTACCCGGTCCACAGAACAGCGTCGTCAACGGCCGGGAGGCCCTGACTGGCGTCTACGAGCGCGCGCGTGACCGTTGTCTCGTCCTGGCCCTCGATGTCGCCGACGAGGGCGCTGAGGGCGTCCTGCGCCCCGAAGCGGATGCGGTACTGACCTGGTGCACTCGTGGCGGGGGTGCGCTCGAGTCGGATCTGCTGCACGTCGACGGATCGGACGACGGGGCGTCGTTTCGGCCGAGGGTGAATGGCCCGTCGGCCGCCGACGACGCCCAGCGCTGCGGCGCCCAGGACGAGGCCGGCGCCGATCGCGATACCCGTGGTGAGTGCTGCTGATCCGGTCATTCGTTCCAGGTCCTTCCGGAGGGGTTCAGGGTGGTGCGGGCGATCCAACGCTCGGTCCTGCGGAACCGCCGGCTTTCGGCGCCGGTGAGCTGCAGGGTCTCGTTCATGAGTCGGTTCTGGATCTCGATGGTGAGGCCGTAGGCATGGTCGAGCGGGTCGGGGGCCTGAACCATCCGCTTGATGAGGCTGAGCGAGCTCGGTGTGCCGAGCATCCGTTCGAGCTGCCAGGCGCTGTATCGCCACAGGGTGCGGCTGACGCCGGCGAGCACGTAGCCCACGATGATCGTGATCATTCCGGGGTAGAACAGCAGCTGGAAGGCGAGGAAGAACGCGCTCCCGAGCGGCGTGAGCTCGCCGGCGAAGTGCCCGATGGCCGTGTACACCAGGTCGGCGATCGCCGCGGCGATGACGAGAGAGAACCCGGCGATGAACAGGCGTCCCGCGACGGCGTTCCTACGTGGCAGTGCGGAGAAGAGCGAGCTGAGCGAGATCCACAGCAACCCGATCATGTACAGGCTGATGTAGACCCAGCAGGCGAGGGACGCGAGGTGTTCGTCGATGAACGTCTCTGTTGGCCCTTCCCGATTCGGGATGGCCATGAAGAAGCCGGTGAGGACCGCGGCGATGAGAACGAGGTAGCGGATTTGCCCTGGTTCTCGATCTCCGCTGTAGAGACGGATCGCGTCGCGGAGGTACCAGAAGCCGGCGGTCGCGGTCAGCGCTTCGATGAGGTTCAGGAAGTTCTGCCCACCGACCAAGGGGAGCGCCTGGTCCAGGGTGGTTGCTGGCCAGAGGAGACCAAGGGTTAGGAGGCCAAGAATCGCATAGCCGGACGCCACCCACGCCGGCGGGAGCGGTTGCTGCTCACCAGTGGAGAATCGCCGGCGGAGTGCTCGTGGAGTGCGGCCGATGAAGACCGCGAGCGCGAGCGCGAGCGCGGTCGCGGAGAGCACGACGGGCATCAGAAGATGTCCGCCGCCGCCTCGCTACCAGCGCCACGGAGCCACCTCGCGAGCGCGAAGGCGCCCTGCTCTGCGACGGCCTCTTCAAGTTGCAGCTCGTCGCTGAGATGCCCGTCGGTGACCGACCGGCCTCGGATCGAGATGATGCTGCCGCCGCCGGCGTTCCGGATCGCGTCTGCCGCCTCCGGGCGTGCGGAACAGCCGCTGTGGCGTCCCACGACGTGGATGAACTCGTGCAGGAGCGTGTGGAGCCGCACCGTGGCCGTATCGGCCTTGCGGTACATGATCACGCCGTAGTCGTCATGGTCAATCCAGTAGCCGGTGTGGTGCTGATCCGGGCTGCTGATCGAACTGATGTTGAGGCGCTTGCCGTACAGGGACTCGACGATGCCGAACAAACGGTCAAAGCTGCGGTCATCGTCCGGGAGTGCGAGGCGATCCAAGATCCCCTGCAGCTGCTCGTCGACGGCGACTTCGACCTGGTCGCTCTGACTCACGTACATCTACTCCTCTGCCCGCTTGCTCTCCCGGATCGCGCGCGCGAGTGCGCGGAGGGATGCGGGGCTGGCGCCGGCGACCCCACGTGACGACGCGCCCCTCGCTTCAGTCTGCGCGAACGCCTGCTGCACGTCTAGGCGCGCGTCGATGTCGTCGATGGTGCCGGAGAGCTCGAGCTGCGTCAGGTAGGACTCATCAACGCCGAAGAACGTTGCGATCGCGACGAGCTGTTCAGCGGTGATATCCGAGTGTTCGCCGGCAAGCACGGCCTGCCAACGCTGGAGGGTCAGGTGGGACTCCTGCGCGACGTCGCTAGCGAGCAGGGCGCCCTGGACGTCCAGCTTCGGGAACTGAGCCTGCGCCACTGCGAGCAGCTTGTGCACGCGCTCCGACACGACCTCTTCCGGGCTCTTCACCTTGGGCGTGAGGGAGTCCTGCGCGCGAGACCACAGGTCGCCGACGGTCACACCGCACGCGGTTGCCAGGGCTGACATGTCGTTCGTCGTGAACGGCAGCTCACCGCGGGCCCGGCGGTAGTAGTAGTTCGCCGACAGACCAGAGCGCTTGATGAGGTCTCGGGTGGTCAGTCCCGCGGCAGCTTTGGCGTCCTCGATCGCTCGCGCAATCGCCTGCGAGAACTCGTCCGCGGCGCCTTGGGGTACATCCGGCATCCACCCAGGATAGGGACTCCCACCAGGGAAGTATGTAGTGTGCCGCTAGCGGCACGTACCGCTAGCGGCACAGAGAAGGCCTCGAACGGCTTGCGCCGCTGCCGGCACAGTAGTTTACTGTTAGCGGCACATTCTGCCCCTAAATGGGGGTCCACTGCCCCCGCAGTTCGCGACCTCCGCAGGGGTGGGGGACCCACAACTTATTAAGTTGGAGGGCTCTCTTGGAGACTCAGCACCAGACCAGCGTGCATCACGCCCCCGATCCGGCACACACGCTGTTCCGCTCCGTGGAGGTGGAAGGGGACGCCGCCGGGCTCGCAAAGACCGGGTTGAGAGGCGGGCTGAACCGGATCGGCTTCAAGCTGCCGCCAGGTGCGGCGGAGCAGCAGGCACGCGAGCGCCGCGCGGCGCTCGAGAGCGCGCGGGCGGTGATCCTGCATAGTGCGTTTACCCGCCCGGTGGGGGTGCTGATCGCGAACCCGAAGGGCACGTCCGGGAAGACGCCCGCGACCCTGGGGCTGGCGTCGGCATTCGCGGCGGTGAAGGGCAACGGGATCTGCGCGCTCGAGGTCGCGGATGACTCCGGCACGCTTGCACTGCGTGCGGAGGGTGTTCCGCAGCTCGACCTCGGCGACCTGGTGCGCGACATCACGTCGATCCGATCCTCCGGGCAGCTCGCCGGCTACGCCGTGCAGCAGTCCTCGTTCGTCGACGTGTTCGGCTCCCGGCCGGGGGAGTCCCGTCCCGCGTTGACCGCGGACGACGTCGTGAACGTGTCCCGGGTGATTGACGAGTACTACCGGTTCCGGTTCATGGACTCCGGCAACGTCGTCACGACGGGGCCGTTCCTCGGCGCGATCGACGTCGCGGACGTACTGGTCGTGCCGGTGATGATGGCCCGCGACTCCGGCCTGAAAGCGATCGAGATGCTCGACGGGCTGATCGCGACTGGCGGGCACGCTGCCGAGCTCGCTCGGAACGCCGTGATCCTCCGCATGACGGATGGGCGGCCGGAGAACAGCGTCGACCGGGACGACGTCGTTCGCTACCTCGAGGAGCGCGGCGGTGCACGGCAGTTCGACATCCCGTTCGATGCGCACATCGCAGAGCGGCGGGACATCACCTGGGCGAAGGTGTCCCAGCAGACGCAGGATGCGTTCACGTTCGCGGCCGCGGAGATCGTCCGCGTCGTGCGAGGCGAGGCCCCCAGCACGGCCGTTGCACGGCCGAGCGAAGCAGCACCCACTGCGGCAACGTCGCCGCAGGATGACGAGGACCCCGACGGGGCAGAGTCCGCGCCGAACGCTGACGAGGCGCCTACGCCGGCGCCGGTGTCGGCAGCGGCCGCACCGCGGGCGTCGGTGGTGCCGGCAGTGGCGTCGGATCCGCGTGAGGACTGGGTGACGTGCTCGGAGTGCGGCAAGCAGACCCCGCCCTACACGTACTGCTCGTTCTGCAAGCACCAGTTGACCGACAACGTCAACCTGCAGCGCTTCTACAACCGCGGCCGACGCGCCTCCGGGTACGCCGAGCCCGCGGAAGACCTCCCCGAGCAGCTGCGCGCACTCCCGCCCGTCCCCACCGATGACGACTCCGACGACGACTCCGATTCCGGCTCCGGCCGGGTGTCGGCGTAACCCACGAAAGGACCATCCATGTCTGTTCTGCCCATCCCCACCGCCCCGGTGCCGACGCGCGTCGTCGCAGCGTGCTCGGGGAACAACACGAACCCTTTCTGCGGTGTCACGCCGAACTTCGACTGGCTCGGTGACGGCTTCAACGCTGTCTGGGTGCCGGCCCTTGGCGGTGCGCTCGGGATCGCGCTGATCATCCTGGCGTTCTTCTTCATCAAGGCCCTGCTCGGTCTGCGGAAAGCGCTCGATGCGAAGAAGCCGAACGAGGCCGAGCACGCCCGGAACGTCGCGTTCGGAACCGGGCTGGCGATCGCGGGCGTGATCCTCGCCCCGACCCTGTTCGTCGCGATCACGACCGCCGCGCAGCGAGGCGCCTGATGAGCACCCCCGATCAGCACGAGACGAACACCGGACATCCGAAGCGGGTCAGCGTCCGAAAGGCTGCGCTGATCTTCGCCGCCGCAGTTGTTGCGGCCGCCCTGGTGGTGCTGATCGTCGTGGCATTGCTGCCCCGACCGACGAGCGCTCCCGCCGCGTCCGCCTCTGCGCCGGCGACGACGTCGTCGGCGACGCCGGGTTCGGCGCCGACGGTGGACAGCCTCGGCACCTCAGAACGGCGCACTGTGTCGGGCTGCGTCGCCGGGGTCGAGATCACCGGGAAGGACCTGCTGCAGCTGCGACGGACGAAGGACTTCACCGTCGAGGGCGCCGCGGAGTTCCTCGGCGGGTTCCTACAGGTCACATCCGCGGCCGACCCGGAGTGGCGGTCCGGGATCGAACAGGTCGTGAACATCGCCACCACCGGCGCAGCGCACGACCTGCTGCAGAACCAAGTCTCCGAGGGCACCCCGTACGCGGACGCGCAGCAGCACACCGCCGACCTGTCCAAGGGCGCGTTCAAGGTCGTCGACCTCACCACCCACACGGTGACGATCGACATCGCCGCCGCGACGACCACGGACGGCAAGGCCGACGTGCGGAACGGGCAGACCAACTACACGGGCGGGCAGTTCACCCTCACCGCCACGGACGGCGGCTGGGTCGTGTCGGGGGCGTCCGGTGATGGCGACTGGCGGCAGAACGCCACCCAGACCGGCACCACGTTCACTGGAGGCTGCTGATGGCCTGGTGGCAGGACGCCGGCGCGAACCTCGCGGGCGGGTTGACGGGCATCGTCGCCGGGATCGTCGGCCACGGTGCGAAAGCAGCATCCGACGTGGTGAAAGCGGTCGAGTTCACCAAGGACCCCGCCGGATACATCACGTCGCTGCTGCAGCAGGGCGTGTACGTGGTCGCCACGAAGCTGGTCCCGCCGATGATCGACGCGCTCCACCCGGACTACACGGCGAAGTGGTGGATCTCGTCGTACCGGGTGTCGTTCGGGATGGCGTTCCTCGTCGCCGCGGTGCTGCTGGTGATCTCGTTCGTGCAGACCCAGAAGGGCAAGAACTCCGGCAAGGAGCTCGCCGAGACCCTGTTCGTGGCGCTGCCCGGGTTCGTCATCTCCGCAGCGTTCGGGCCGCTGGTTGGCCAGCTGGTCGGGAAGGTGTTCGTCCAGCTCGAGGACTCGATCGCGTTGTGGTCGGTGTCGTCGTCGACGAAGGACTACTTCACCGGCCTCGGCGACGCCGCCGCGTCCGACAACGCGCAAGCGTTGTGGGGGACCGCGCTGATCTCGCAGATCACCCTCATCGGGTTGCTGCTCGGGATGATCGTGGTGGTGTTCGTGCTGCTGATCCAGCTCGCCACGATGTACCTCACCGGCGCGCTGATGTCGCTGTTCCTGGTGTGGCTGATCAACGCCCGCACCCGGCACCTGGGAAAGATCGGCCCGACGGTGTGGATCGCGTTGAACTTCGCCCACGCCCTGCTGATCCTCCTCGTCGGCATCGTGTTCCGCGCCGTCGGCGGCCTGCAGATGAAGGCAGTGAACGGTGACGCCGGCGACTTCGCCGTGTTCGTCAACCTCGCCCTGCCCGCGGTACTGATCTGCATGATGGTCTTCGCCCCGATGGCGCTGATGAAGATCGCCTCCCCAGCAACCGCCGCAGTCGGCGGCGGCGGGCAGTCCCGCGACGGCGGGCTGAACAGCCCGAACGGGAACTCCGTCCCGCAGATCCCCACCAACGGTGGGGGTCGTGGCGGTGGCGGTGGCGGTGCGGGGCCGCAGAGCCCCAACGACGCTGCGCAGAACGGCAGCGGCAGCGGCAGCGGGTGGACACCGTCCACCCAGCCCGCACAGGCCAGCGGGGGCGGTGGTTCTACGACGATCAACGCCATCGGCGGTAGCGGCGCTGGGGCTGGTGGTGCGGCGAATCAGGCAGCGCAGTCCGGGGGACGGAAGACCGCGCAGGCGGCCGCGCAGAAGGGCGCCACCACCGCAGCGGGCAAGGCCGCGACCGCCGGCACCGCAGCAACCGGTGTCGGGGCGCCCGTCGCCGTCGGCGCGGTCCTCGCCAACGCTGCCCTCAAAGCTGCCGCATCCGCGGTGCGTGCCGGCCACCAGGCCGCTGAGCAGGCCGGCGACGCCGGCTCCCACGACTAACCCGCTCTGACCATCGAAGGAGTGCTCCTGATGCGTACCGCGAAGCGTTACCCGGCGAACCTGCCGGACCCATCCACCGTCACCGCCGGCACCGTCGTCGCGTCCGAGGGCTGGGGTCTGTGGGGTGAAGGGCAGGGGTGGCGGCAGCGCACCGGCCGGTTCACCGGCCCCACCTGGACTGCCGTGTTCCTCGAAACACCGGCGCTCCGTGCAGTGCGGCGGAAGGTGACCGACCTGGTGCTCCTGCTGTCGGTCGGGTACATCGCCGGTGTGTTCGGGTGGACCGCTGCTCGAGCCGGGCAGCAGATGACCACCCTCGACATTCAGCTGATCGCCGGTTCCGTCATGGCCGTGTTCGTGTCGCTGCTCGTTGTCGGGTGGGGGCGGTTCAGCGTCGACGACCCCCGTGGGGTGCCGCAGGCAGGGGCGGTGCGCTGATGCGGACCTCACTGATCGGCGGCGACGTCACCCACCGTGGCCTCTTCGGCGGACGGATCTCCAAGACCCGGCTCTGGACCCTGACCGTCGCACTGGTTGCCGGGTTCGCCGCGGCCGCGTTCTGGCAGCTGTGGGGGCTGATCGCGTTGGCGGTGCTGCCGTTGGTGGCGTGGTTCGTCACGATCGACACCGAGAACAACACCGTCCTGCAGCGGAACATCGACAAACGCTCCTACCGCGACCGTGTGCAGCGTGGTCTGACGACGTTCGTCCCATACGACACGGACGGGTGGGACGCACTCACCGACGCGTGGGCGTCCGCACGCGGTCGGAGGGCCCGCCGTGCGGCGGAGCGGCAGATGCACGCGATGCGGCTCACACCTGACGGGGTCGAGGGGATGCTGTGGCTGCGGGAGCGGAACCGAATGCCCGGCATTCAGTGGCACCGTCCGTCGTTCGGGCAGGAGTACCTCGCCGTGGTGTTCAGCACCACCGGGCAGGTCGAGGGCATCGAATCCGACGCCGTCTTCGACGCCTCCGCCGCCGGCTACGAGCAGGTCCTCGCCCAGTTCGGTGCGGCACTGACGCTGCCGAACCGGGTGCAGACGATCTCCCGGATCCTGCCCTCCGACCCCGCCCCGCACGAGGCGTGGCTCGCCGAGCACGGCGACGACAGGGTCCCGGATGAGATCCACGAGTCCTACCGGGAAGTCGTCGACGACATCTCCGCCGCGCAACTGGTGAACCGGCCCATGTTCGTCGTCTGCTGGCCCGTCACGGACCGGTTCGTCGCCCGCGCCGAACGCGCCGGCGACGGCATCGACGGCTGGCTGGCGGTCATGGACCGGGAAATCCGGTCCGTGACGGCGGCGTTCACGGCGGCCCGGTTCCGGAACGTGCACGCCATGACAGCGCGGCAGACCGCCGCGGTGCTGCGGCACCTGCAGCACCCCGGGTTCCCGATGGACCAGGCCGGAGACATCACCCCGGACCGGGCGTGGCTGCCCTCGCAAGAGGACTGGTCCTACATGACCTACGTCGGCGCCCCCGACGGGCGGCTATCGCAGTCGCTGTCGCGGACGTGCCGGGTGACGGCGAAGGATGTGAAGATCTCGCACCGCACGTCGCTGTGGATGGCGCCGCTGCTCGGCGAGATGGAACACCAGGTCGTCCGCACGATCAGCTTCCACCTCGAGCTGACCCCGCAGGATCACGCCCTGTTCCTCGCAGAGAAGGACCGTGTGTCCGATATGGCGGACGCGAACCGGCGGGCCCGCGGCGGCGGCATCGAAGACACCACCCTTACTGTCGAGCAGGAAGCCGCGAAACGGCGCATCGCCGACCTCACCCCGGGCACCGGGTACGCCGGCGCGAACTGGGTCGGCTACATCACCGTCACCGCGGGGAGTCGTCAGGAGCTCTCCGACGCTGTCGAGGAGATCACCGCCGCAGCATCGAACGCCGGGATCAGCAAGCTGACCTGGCTCGACCCGCACCAGCAGACCGTCGCCGCGTACACGTGGCCCGTCGGCCGTGGCATCGCGTCGTCGAACGCGTCGATCGGGACGCGCGTGGAGAAGCTCGCCGCCGGCAAGGAAGCGAAGGAATCGCTGTGACCCTCGATCAGATCTTCTTCACCGTGTTCGGCGCGGTGTTCTTCCTCGCGTTGGGAACAGCGCTGCTGTCGGCGGTGCGACCGACCATGGGCGCTGCGATCACGTTCCTCACCGCAATCGCACTCAGCATGCCGGCTGCGACCCTGGTGGGGCCGGTGGCGGGGATCTGCGTGTTGGTGCTGCTCCCGTTGGCGGTGCTGTACGGGTGGTCCCGTCGGGCGACGCGACGGCTGCAGCGCCACACCGATGATCAGGAAGCGGCGGAGTCGCTGTGATTGTCATTGGCTGGATCCTCCTCGCCGGGACCGTCGTCCTGATCTTCACCGGCACGGCCCTCTTCGCAGTTGGGTTCTTCACCGGCAACCAGGTCCGCGTGCTCCAAGGGTTCGGCCTCGCGGTCGTCGCCATCGCCGCGCTGGCTATCAGCAACGCCCTCGGTCCGGTCGCCGGCGTGCTGCTGATTGCCGTGACAGCCCTCGCTGCGTGGCTGCTCCGGCGCCGCATCCGGCAGCTCAACACCACCACCCTCGAACAGACAGGACCAACTCGATGAGCGCGACGACGAACAGCCCGAACGAGACGGACGAGCCGTACGAGCCGACTCGTCGTGCTCGGCGCGCAGGGCTGCTGTCCGCGAAGCAGCGGGTCAAGCGGAGCATCCGGTCCGCGCCGGTCGTCGTCGACGACGTCACCGACGAACTCGCCCCCGGGAAGGACGCGCACGGGTTCCCCGTGGCCGCGGACGGCGGATATCAGCCGAAGCGGCGGAAGCTGCTGACCCGGATCGGCTACTACGGCCCGCTGGTGAAGGGTGCGCCGTCGACGACGCGGCAGGTGGAGATCCTCAACCCCGCACCGATCGCGTCGCCGATGGAGTTCCAGGGGCTGCTGTCGGGCATCGAGACGCTGTCGTCGACGCCGGCGACGAACGATCAGTTCGCGGCGTTCCGCGCCGGGAAGGTCACCAGTGCGAACGTGTGCACGATCGGCGATGTCGGGGTGGGGAAGTCGACGCTGATGAAGTGCGACTACGTGCTCCGCCCGTTGGTGTTGAAGGGCCGCCGGGTGGTGGTCATCGACATCAAGCCGTTTACTGGTGACTCCGGGTTCGGCGAGTACACCCCCGTCGCTGCCGCGATCGGGGTCGATCCGATCCGGTTCATCATCGCTGACACGTCCACGTCCGCCGCCCGTGAGGGTGTGACGTTGAACCTGCTCGACAAGCGGCTGCTGCAGACGCAGCTCGTGCCCGGCCCGACCGGCATGGTGCAGATGGTGCAGCAGGCCGCCGCGGTCTTGAACGACAACAT
This sequence comes from Curtobacterium sp. PhB146, assembly GCF_004342995.1. NCBI lineage: Bacteria > Bacillati > Actinomycetota > Actinomycetes > Micrococcales > Microbacteriaceae > Curtobacterium > Curtobacterium sp. PhB146. Next base: position 28,784 of record NZ_SMBN01000007.1, read on the forward strand.
CGAGCTGAACCGGTTCGAGAAGAAGGCCGTCCGCGTCGCGGTCCTGCACGCGCTCCGCTCGGCGGAGCAGAAGCGGCGGTCGGCGAACATCCTCGACGTGCTCGAGCACCTCGGGAACATGGACGTCCCCGAGTACGCCGGCCTCAGTTCGTTCGTGAAAGATCACCAGGAGCTCGCCGGCTACGGCGCCCGGATCCTGCTCGAGCGGATCCCGGAAGAGATGCCCGGCCTGTTCGACGGGGACACGTCCTCGTCGGTGGCGCTGGATGACAAGGCGACGTTCTTCGATTTCAGCCAGCTGCCCGAGGACGGGCCCGCCCGGTCGATCGGGATGATGCTCGCCAACGCGTGGACCATCGGCGCGATCCGCACCTCCACGGAGCAGCAGCAGACGAACTTCTGCGTCGACGAAGGCTGGTTCCTTGTCGGCGGTCCCATGGGCGCCGTGATCCGGTCGAACTCCAAGCTGTCCCGCGCGCTGGGGCTGTCGAACGTGGTGAACATTCACCACGTCGCCGACATCCCCACCGATGACCCGGCGATCTCGTTCATCAAGGAAGCCGGCACCCTGCACCTGTTCCGGCAGGCACGGCAGGACGACGCGCAGCAGGCGGCCGCGATCGCGGGCCTGCGCACGGGGGCGTCGGACTACCTGATGACGCTGCCGCAGGGACACCACTTCAAGAAGGTCGGCATCGACGCCGAAACCCGCGTCGCGCACATCCGCTCGAGCCTGGAGAAGAAGATCACCGAGACGAACTACGCGATGGGGATGCTCGAGGACGAGAACGCGCAGCTGCCGAGCCTGGTGGCGGCATGAGCGCCCGGCAGGACCGAGACGTTCCCGCATGGGTGGTCTTCACCGTCGTGTTCGGCGCCGTCGTGATCATCCTCGGCGCCGGGCTTGCTCTCGGCATCGCCCGGCAGACGTCGGTGCCCGCACCGGAACGCGCCGCCGTGACACCGACCACGACAGCGTCGACGGCACCCGTACCACCGTCGGCGCCGTCGGACACGCCGGAGTCGGCGGCCGCCGGCTTCGTGACCGCGTTCACGGATCACCAGGCGCCGGCGGATGCGTGGGAGAAGACGTTCAGCGGCTACCTCACCGAGCAGGCGAAGACCGCCTACGCCGGCACCGACCGGACCCAGGTGCCCGGAATCCGGGTGACAGGAAAGGCGGTCGTCACTGCTGGTGTGTCCGCCGCTCCCGTGCCGGGTAGTGCGGACGATGACGGCGAGTCCGACCCGGTGCCCGCGATCGTCACCGTCCCGACCGACGCCGGTCGGTACACGGTCAACCTGCAGCAGCAGGACGGCCGGTGGCTGGTGGTCTCCGCGCAACTGCCCAGGAGTGGGCAGTGAAGGGCGGGATCCTCGCGGCGATCGCGCTGATCCTCGCCCCGATCCTGCTGATCGTCGGGGGGATCTACTTCGCAGTCGTCGCGTCATCGAACCCGCCCGCCGCGGCCGCAGCCGCATGCGGCACCGCGTCCGGGACGACCGGGACGGTGACCAAGAAGGTGCCGGACAAGGTCGGGCAGTGGGGCCATGACCAGCTGACGGTGGCCGCGCAGCTCATCGCCGCAGCGGAACAGATGCAGGTCAACCAGCAGGCCACCACGATCGTGGTGATGACCGCGATGGGGGAGTCGTCGCTGTCGAACCCGAATCACGGTGACGCGGTCGACAACACCACGATCGGGGTGTTGCAGCAGAACGCCGCCTACGGCACCCGCGACCAGCGCCTCGACATCCCCACCGCGGCGAAGGCGTTCCTGACGAAGCTGCTGCAGGTCGACGGGTGGGAGTCGATGGAGCCGACTCTCGCCGCGCATGCCGTGCAGGGCAACGCCGACCCGTACCACTACGCCGAGTTCTTCTCCCAAGCCCAAGACGTCGTGAGGGCGCTCACCGGGACGGCCACGACGTCGGGCTGCGACGTCTCCGGGGATCAGAAGGAGCTCGCGTCGGTGCTGGCGGCGGCGTGGAAGAAGGGCACCTTCACCGACACGTACCACCCGCAGATGGTGGAGCAGGAGATCCTCCCGATCGTCGACGGCACCACCAAGCCCGGCTGCCAGGTCGACACTCGCATCCTGCAGATCCTCGTCGCCGCCCTCAACCGGTACGGGTCCGTACAGATCTCCGACATGAACCGGCCCTGCGTCGGGATCGGCACGCACTGCACGTCCGGGTCGTTGCACTGCAAGAACCCGGCCGTGGCCGTGGACTTCAATGCCGTCGGCGGGAAGCCGCTCCTCGGCTCGGGCCCGCAGGACATCGAGTTCCTCACCTGGCTCAACACGATCATGCCGAAGGGCTCTCAAGTCGGGCAGGTGCAGTGCCGGCCAAACACGCCGCTGTCGAACTTCCGGCAATTCTCCGACCCGTGCTCGCACCAGCACGTCGACCTCGGCAGCACCACGGAGCAGCTCACCCTGTCCGCTGCGAAGGGGAAGTCCCGCTCATGACGACCACCCAGCCGCACACGGACCCGATCGACCAGGTGCGCCGCGCCGTCGCCGCGTACCAGGCGTCCCGGCAAGCACGGGATGACGCGATCGCGGCCGCCGCGATCGCTGTCGGCCGCGAAGCCGTCGCCGAGGCGTCGGGACTGTCGATGTCCCGCATCCAGCAGCTCGTCACCAACCGCAACCAGGGCGCGTCGACGTCGACGCGGGCCCGCTGACCGAAGGAGAACGCATCATGGCTGTCAAGACGATCTGGCCCGTGGAATACACGTGCGGGCACATCGAGAACCGTGACCTGTCCGACAAGCCTGCCGGGAAGCGGGCAGCGTCCGCGAAGTGGTTCGGTGAGCACCTGGTGTGCGGCCGCTGCTTCAAGCAACAGAACGGCTCCGGCGAATCCGACGCCGACCGCAACGCCCGCCACAAGGAGGAAGCGAAGCAGATCCGTGAGGACGCCAACCGCGACGGCCTGCCGCTGGATCTCGTCGGCACAGAGAAGCAGGTGCCGTGGGCACTGCGGATCCGCGCGGAGCTGATCCGCGGCGCGTACGAGGCGCTCGTCGAGGGCGGGGAGCTCACCGACGCCGACTTCGAGGAGCAAGTCCTCGTGACGGCGCGGCCGCTGGACCGGGCCCGGTGGTGGATCGACAACAAGGACGCCGACGCCGCGGACCTTCCCGAGCTGCTCGCGGATCCCGGCACGATGGACGCCGGCGCATCGACGGAGAACGTCGCATGAGCCACCACACGCATGACACAACCCCAGCAACAGCAGCGATGAGCCCGACGCTGGGGGAGCGGGGCCTGAAGCGATGACCGAGGTGCGGTCAACGCTGGAAACGGTGGCGCTGTTCGCGGTCGTCGTGGCCGCTGCGTACCTCAGCATCCACATCGGCGCCGTGTTCACCCCGACGGGAACGGAATACTCCTGGAACGTCGTGGAGCTGATCGGGCAGTTCATCGACGGCGCGCGCGTGCCCGGTGCGGCCATCCCGATCCTGGCCGTCGTCGCCGCCGCTGTCGTGGCGGCCGCGATCGCCGTCGGACGGCTCGGCCGGATCCGCCGCGAGGAGCGGCAGACCGTCCGCCGGATGGCACCACCGTACGAGTACAAGGCGCTGCTGGAGAAGACGCGCCTTGAGCAGGCCCGGGAGGACCTGCACGAGGATGAACCGGACATCGGCCCGGGTCTGCCGATCGGCGCGGTTGCGACCCGCGGCCGCCACAAGGTGTTCCAGTCGTGGGAGGACGCCGGCGTGCACCTGCACGGCACCCGGCGCGGCAAGACCACGTCCGAGGTCGTCCCGCACTGCGCGGTCGCGCCCGGCGGGGTCATGGTGACCTCGAACAAGCCGGACGGGATCCGCGAGATCCTCGCCGCCCGCCACGGCGCCGGCGAGACCTACGTCCTCGACCCGAACCAGGTGGTGCGCCGCTCGTCGACGCCCGACTTCACGTTCAACCTCCTCACCGACATCCGCACCGACGACGACGCATACGAGCTCGCGGAGATCTTCGAGGCGTCCACACGGAAGGCGTCAGACCGCGGCGGGGACGCGCAGTTCGACGAGTCAGGACGGAAGATGCTCGCCGGCTGCTTCCTCGCCGCCGCGCTCGAGAAGCGGCAACTGCGAGACGTGTACGGGTGGTTGACCCGGGAGAAGGTGACCACCGTCGCCGACATCCTCCGGAGGCACGACGTTGTCGGGCTTGCCGCGACCCTCGACGGGTTCGCCGAGTGGACGGAGAAGACCCGTTCCGGCATGTACGCCACCGCGCAGCGCATGGCCGGCGCCCTGTCGAATGAAGCGATGATGGCGTGGACGGTGCCCACGACGGGAATCCGGCAGTTCGACCCGGCCACGCTCGCTCAGAGCAAGGACACGCTGGTGCTGCTGTCGAAGAAGGGCGGGTCCGCGGCGGCGTTCGTGACCGCGCTTGTCCGGGCGGTGTGCAAGGCCGCCGAGGAGCAGGCCCACGCCAACGGTGGGCGGCTGCGGGTGCCCCTTGTGGTCGAGCTCGACGAGTGCGCGAACGTCGTGAAGTGGCCGGAACTGCCGGAGGTGTACTCGTACTACGGCTCCCTCGGGATCGTGCTGAACGCGTACTTCCAGTCCCCTGCACAGGCGATCACCGCGTACGGGAAGGAAGGGTGGGAAGCGATCTGGTCCGCCGCCCCAATGCGGGTGTTCGGCGGGGGCGTGGTCGACCAGCCGCGGCTGCAGGAGCTCTCCGCGCTGATCGGTGAGTACGAAGAGGTCATCGACAGCGCAACCGGCGCCACCCGGTTGCGTCCGATCCTCACCGCCGGGGCGCTGGGATCGCTGCGGAAGTGGCGGGCCGTCGTCTTCGCCAGCGGCGTCGACCCGATCCTGATTCGAACGAAGCCGTGGTTTCGGAACCTCCGGCTCCGCCGCCGCATCAACGGCGGGAAGAAGGCCCTGAATGTCTGAGATCGAGGCAGTCGACGTGGACGGGGCGGACGACGTCGACACCGGATCGGCGGCGGAGGGCGGGAACCCGTTCCAGTCGATGTTCTACGACTGGGTGCAGGAACGATTCGCCCGGGTGGAAGTCACCGGGTCAGCGCAGCGGGCGACCTGGTGCCCGGAGTGGTGGAAACATCCCGAGGTCGTCGACCGGCTGCAGGCGCTGTGGACCGCACACATCGCCGCGGAGGCGGAGCAGGAGGACGAGAACGGGAACATGGCCGCGCTCTCGGACTGGTGGATCCGGCACTGGGACCCGCACCGTGCCGTGCTATTCGACGCGGCCACCGGGCCCTTCCGGGACTGCAGCATGCAACGCGGACACCTCTACGACGAGGACCGCGGCCAGATCAACGCGATCACACCCGCGAGACCGCCAGAACAGTAGCCACGCATCTCTGACGACGACGGGCGTTGCCTCATGCTGATCACCTAGTCGACGACGGTGGCGACAGTCGGGCTTGGTCAGAGGCGTTTCGACGGTCACGGGTGATCTTCGCTCCGTGTGGTGTCTGGCCGGCTGACAGAATCGTCGGGTGTTGATTCGGACAGCTGTTAGCTCTGAGGTGACGACGTGTGCTCGGCTGCTGGCACGGGCGCTGCAGTCTGACGAAGTTGTGCGTGTGCTGATTCCGGGCCGGAGCCGGCGCGAGGAGCGTCTGGTGTTGTCCTACACGGCCAGCCTTCTCGCGGGTGCCTTCAGGAACGGTCTCGTCGATGTCGTTGAGGACGCCGCCGGGCACGTCATCGGGGTAGCAGTGTGGGAGGCGCCTGGGGCGACGACGTCGCTGTTTAGGCGGCTTCGTTACTTGCCGACGTACGTTCGCGCGATCGGTTTGCGGAACTTGCCAGCGACGACGCGCGCTTCCCGTGTCTACAGCGAGAACCGCCCTCAGACGCCGCACTGGTACCTGGCGGACATCGCGGTGGATCCACGCTCCGCCGGACAGGGGATCGGTTCCAACCTTCTTCAGCACCGGCTCGGATCAATTGATGAAGAGCACGCAGCTGCCTATCTGGAAGCGACAACGCCGGGAAGCCGTCGTCTCTACAAGCGCTTCGGGTTCACCGATCAAGCAAGTATGGGGCTCCTCGCAAGCGGCTACCCATACGCGATGCACCGTCCGGCGACGCAACAGACGACCGGCACGGTCGTTCGGTGAAAACCGGCCAGGGAAGCGGTTGTGTTCCTGCTGAACGCCGTAATCACATCGATCGGGCGAGCCGATGACGCACATCGTTCGTGCAACCTCCGGAGATGCGGAGGCGATTGGCCAGTTCCAGACAACGTGCTGGGAGCAGACGTACCGAGGTGTGATCTCAAATGAGTCGCTCGACGCAACGACCGTTGCAGCGCGTATCCGGCGTTGGGCGAATCGGATCAGATCCTCGTCCCGGAATGTGTTCATGGCTCGCTCGGGGAGTGGGGAACTGCTTGGGGTGGCGAGTACCGCTCGAGCGCTATCAGCGAGCAGCGCTCTTCCCGCGCTGGAGTTGTGCACGATATACGTCGATCAGGGCTCGCACGGGACCGGCATCGCGGACGACCTCTTGTATGCCGCAGTCGGAGCGGAAGACGCTCACCTGCTCGTGTTCTCGTTCAATCAGCGGGCGCAGCGGTTCTACGCCCGGCACGGTTTCTTGCAGAGCGGCCACCGCCAAATCGACCCAGGGACTGGGCTCGAAGAGCAGCAGTGGATCCGCCGTGCGGGTTAGGCCACCGTCATCTGACAACCTTCACGGGCAGCATTCTCGGGCCGGTTCAAATGCGCCCACACCGAGCGTGCTACACCGGTGTGTCAGCGGGTGCGGAGTTCGATGTCGCCGACGGTTGTGGTGAAGCGATACCGGTTTGCTGCGTCCGGGTAGCTGTCGAGGTCGCTGGTGACATCGCCGGCGGTCGTTTCGGTCGTGATCGCGTATCGGCCGGTGGGCAGACGCACGTCCTGATCTCCCGATGTGCTTTCGAGCGATATCGCTGACGGTGCGCGAGACAGATTCAGGGCGGCGTCTCCTTGCGTGCTCTGCATCTTCACTGTGTTGACGGTTCCGACGATGGTGACATCACCCTCCGCGCTCGTCACCGTCACGTCTGCGTAGCTGCCGCGAAGATTAACGTCGGCCGCGGTCGCGGTAACCGTCACCGACGGCTTCGCGTCGGCGGTCGGGAGGCGCAGAGTGAGGTGGGCTCCTTGTCGGACGACGGATAGCTCGGAGAAGCTCCATGCGGGTCCGTCGATAGCAACGGTCAGCTCACCATCCGTGACTTCGTGTGTTTCGCGCAGCTTGGTGTCTCCAGGCACGAACACTAGCTGCGGTTGGTCGATATCGGCGTGCTCCACGACAACGTCTGTCGCTGCCGTCTGCAGTGTCACCCGGTCAAAGTCGCCCTTGATCGAGCTGGTCTGGGATTGGCCCTGCTGGTCGGACGACGCGAGTAGCTGTACGGCGATGAGCGCCAGCAGCGACGCGATGAGTACCGATCCCACTATGAGCAGGAATATGCGAAGGGTGCGCGGGCGTCGCGGGGCCGGGGAGGGCGCGGAGGAGGTGGTCATGGGGTCCTCGATCTGTGGGGTGAAGGCGGATGTGTGTGGAGGTCAGCGGCCGGCGCCGGTGGCTTCGGAGAGGTAGCGGAGCACTGCAAGGACACGCCGATTGCTGGATCCCTCGGTGGGGACGCCGAGCTTGGTGAATACGGCGGAAACGTGCTTCTCGACCGAGCTCTCGGCGATGTGCAGCTCGTTGCCGACAGCGCTGTTTGAGCGGCCCTCGGCCATGAGCTGCAAGACCTGCAGTTCCCGCGGAGATAGGGTCTCCATGCCGTCTGAACGGCGCGACCTGGCGAGGATCTGTGCGATGACTTCAGGGTCGAACACGGTTCCGCCGGCGCCGACTCTTGCGACGTGGCCGAGGAACTCGTCGACCTCGACGACACGGTCCTTGAGTAGGTAGCCGAGTCCCGCGGTGTTGCTCGTGATGAGGTCCGCCGCGTAGCGCTCCTCGACGTACTGCGAAAGCACGAGGACGGCGACGCCCGGGTGCTGCGCGCGGATGAGGACCGCCGCGCGCACCCCCTCGTCGGTGAAGGTGGGAGGCATTCGGACGTCGACGATCGCAAGGTCCGGGGAGGTGACGTTGACGGCGTCGAGCAGCGCGGGTGCCGTGTCAATTGCGGCGGCGACCTCGTGTCCGGCATCGGTGAGGAGTCTGACAAGGCCTGCACGGAGGAGGACAGCGTCCTCGGCGATCACAATGCGCACGGGACCTCCACGGTCACGAGGGTTGGCCCACCGACGGGGCTGTCGGTGGACAGGGTGCCGCCAGCGGCGCGGACGCGGTCGCGCATGCCGCTCAGCCCGCCACCAGGGTGGCCCTCGGAGCCGGCGCCGCCGTGTCCGTCGTCCCACACCACGGTCCGGACGCCGTCTCGCACCTGAGCGACGGTCACCGTGCACTGCGACGCACCGGAGTGCTTGGCCACGTTCGTGAGCGCCTCGGCTACCGCGAAGTACAGCACCGCCTCAATCTCGGGCCGTGGCCGGCCGATGAGCGCGACGTCGACGGTGGTAGGGATGACGTTTCGTGCCGCCACCGCCGAGAGGGCAGCATCAAGCCCCCGGTCAGTGAGGATCGCAGGATGAATGCCCCGTGCGAGCTGCCGCAGCTCCGTGATTGATTCCTTCGCATCGCGGTGCGCCTGGTCGAGGAGCTCCCGCGTGGCCGCGGGGTCGCTGTCGAAACGTGACCGAGCCATACCGAGCGTCATCGCCAGCGCGACAAGTCGGGGCTGCACACCGTCGTGCAGATCGCGCTCTATCCGCTGCCGTTCGGTCGAGGCGGCATCGACGGCGCCCTGTCGAGCGGAAGCGAGGGTATCGATCCGTTCCTGCAGTGCCACGGTTCGGCTCGCGCCGAGGAGCGCGACGGTGAGTAACCGGTCGAGCATGCCAGCGCCTAACACGTACAGCGGCGCCAGGGCGAGAACCACGACACCGGCGACCACCCAGGTTGCGGTGCCGCTTGGCAAGCCCGGCAGGTTCGCGGTGCGAACGATAGCTACGAAGAACGGCACTGCGGCCAGGATGCCGAGGAAGCCGCACCCGAGGACCGCGGACACGAGGTGATGGGTCAGCGCCCGCCACGTCACTGGATCCGCCATGTCAACGAACGCCTGCGCGAACGGTCGGCGCAGACCGGTGACCCGGGTGGTCTTCCGGGTGGGCGGGGTGATCGCCAGATCGAGGAGCGCGACGGCGCGGAGCCGCTCCGACTGCGCGGCACCGCGCGCGACCGCACTGGCGATTACCAGCAGGAGCACACCGACCCCGCCTGCCGGGATCGTCCCGACAGCGGTGACGAACAGTGTCACCAACAGGACGACCCAGATCAGCCCGAGCAACGCGTCGAAGAGGAGGTCCACCGCGGACTTCCAGAGGGCGATCACTTTCTGCACGCCTTCACAGTAGGGGCGACTTCGAGCAACCCTCGACGGTGGTGGCCGCATGACCTGGTGGCGGTTTCCCACCATCCGATGCGCGAAGTCCTGACCCGGGAGCATCGATATCCGGCTACGGCTGGTACCAGCCCTGGGGCAACGTAGGAGAGACCCAGGCGCTGTCCACATACATATCTGACATAACGGCGATTATCGGCGTAGCCAGCGCGAACGCTGCAGGGGAGCCGGTGCAGGGTTTTCCACTTCGAGATACGCCTCGAGCCAAGCGCTCGCGATGGCATGGAGCGCGGCTCGATCGCGGGCGATCACCCAGGCAAGGAAAATCGCACCGAGGACGATCGCACCGATGGTGATGAGGAGTTCGCCGCCGCTGTGCAGCAGGCTGTCCATGCCGGTGAGCGCTGCGCTGAGGGTTGTCTTGGCGTCATCAAGTTTGCCTACGTCGTTGAGAGCGTCGGATCGGACCTGCGCGTCACGCGCGGCGGAGACGCCGGACTGCATGAGGAAGATCGTGTAGGTGCCGATCAAGCCGGTGAGAGCAACGATCGCGGTGAGCCCCGCGCCGAGGACTGTGCCGGGAAGGGCGCTCCCAGCCGCGACCGCTCTGTTTCGGAGGACCGCGCGGGCTTCAGCTCGCGCGGAGTCGCTTGCGGCCCGATACGCCGTGAGGCGCTGCTCGAACGCCCGCAGATCCGAGTGGACATGCTCAGGGGTTCTCGGAAAGGCTCTGCGCCACCAGCTCAGCACGTGCCGACCCACACCCACCAGGACAGACCACAACACCCCCACGCGAGCATTCTGGCACCACCCGCCAACCCAACTGCCCGGTCCGCGTTAGCGTTCTCGTTCATTGTCGCGGCTCGGCGGCTTCGGGAGGTCGCGGCTCGTCGTGCTGTCGTCCGGCCGAACGGTCGGCACCTGCCGGCCGTGAGCCTGTTCCCACGCCTCGCGGCGTCGCCGAGCGTCGTCGGCGTTGCGGCCACGGATCGCAGCAAGGCGGTCCTTCCGGTCCGCTGCCTGCTCACGAAGGCTCTGTGACTTGTGCGACGCGACAACACGTTCCTGCAGGTCCTTCCCGACGCCCTCATCGCGTCGACCGACGGGGATGGCCTGGGTCTCCGCGAGGGGGACGTTGTGGCGGTCGCGGAAGGTGTCGACTTCCGCGGCGAGCCGCACCCACGCCGCTCGCCGATCGGGCTCGGCGGGCACGGAGCCGAGCTGCGCTGCCCAAGCGGGCTGCTCAGCGGCCATCGCTTCACCGCGCTCCATGAGACGGGCGCGGAGGTGGTCGTGGCGTTCCTGGAGCTCGTCCCGCCATGCCTGCGGGAGGTGGGGCGACCGGATGGGTGCCGTGTCGGCGATCCACGTCGGGACGGCCCGTTCGACGGCGGGCTGTGGGTGTTCCTGTTTCCACTGCTTCGTGAGGGCAGTGATGCGGGAGCCGAGTGCGGCTGGGACGTTGTCGACGTCGTCGACGGGACGTTCTGTCCATGCCCGGTAGAGCACGTCGGCTGGGTCGAGCCCGGCCCGCTCCGCGCGGCGCATTGCGGTGACGGTGACACCCCAGGTGTCCTCGCCACCGAGGGTGTTAGTGACGTCGGGGCCGAGCGCTTGTTCCGCGGCTGCGGTGAAGCGGATCCGGTCGGCCTGCTGGGTGAGGTCGGCGTACTGGTCGGCGAGGGTCACGATGCGATCCGCGTCGCGGTGGGTGATCCGCAGCTGTTCGCGTGCGGTGAGGTTCGGGTCGACGTTCCCGGCGATCTTCGTCAGGACGTCGCGCATGTCCTGGCCGGGTTCGGTGATGACGGCGAAGGTGTTGCTGTGGCGGCCGCGGGTCCCGCCGACGTACGCGGCGTTCCGGGTGGTGGATGCGTCGACGATTTGCCACATGGTGTCGCCGGTGTTGCCCTGCTCGCCGTGGGTGGTGCGTGCGTAGCCGAGCTGGGTGTGGTCTTTGACGTAGTCGGCGGGGAGGCGGAGCTTTCCGCCGTGGCCGGCGTGGACGACGTCAAGGGATCCGTCCTGGTTCACGTGCTTCACGGTCCAGCGGTCGCCGTTCTTGACGAACTCCCGTCCCCGGAGGGTGCGCTGCTTGTAGTCGTTCTTCCGCGTCACGATCCGGTCGCCGGCGTGGGCTTGGAATCCGTCCATCAGATTCGCCCCACGGCGGCCGGACACCTCGCCGGTAGTGAACCGGTACGCCTGGGCGCGGGCGTTGAGCTCGGCGATCTGCACACGGGTCGGGGCGGCCATGAGGGCGTCGAGCCCCTGGTCGATGTCCTGCTGCCAGCCGCCAAAGACGTGGTCGGCCATCCGGTCCGCGTCCCCGCCGACGACGCGGTCGTTGGCGAGATGCCACGCCCACGGGTCCTTAACCGTCGGGTCGCGCAGGAGCAGGGTGGCGGCGGCTTCGTCGGGGTTGCTGAACCGGTGGAGCTCGTCGAGGTATGTGGCGCCGACTTCGTGCTCGAGGAGGCGGAGCATGCCGCCGGAGGCGACGGCGTCGAGCTGCTTGTCGTCGCCGATGAACCGCACGTGCGCGCCGGTGAGCTCGGCGATGCGGACGACTTTGGCGAGGTTCACTGTGCCGGCCATGCCGGCTTCGTCGACCACGATCACGTCCCCACGAAGCAGGTCGATGTCGCCCGTGATGGACTTCGCCTCGAGCAGCTGCTCGAGGGTGGTGCCGACGAGGAACTTGTCGAGCGTGACGGCGCGGATGCCGACGGCGTCGGACATGACCGCGGCCGCCGCGGCGGACGGGGTCAGACCGATCATGCGGCCGCCTTCGGCTTCGATCGCACGCGCGGCGACCTTCAGCGCGGTCGTCTTGCCGGTGCCGGCGGGCCCGACACCGACCAAGACCCGCAGGGGGTCGCATGCGAACGCCGCGGCGAGAGCGGCCTGCCCGTCGTCGAGGTGCGCTCCGTGTTCCGCCCGTGCGGCGGCGAACGTCTCCGCGCGAACGGGGCCGATGGTGCGATCTTTTGCGGCGTCGAGGATGATCGCTTCCGCGTCGAACACGGCCTGCGAGGAGAACACCACGGCACCCTTGGAGGCGTATGGGGAGGATCCGTCGCGCATCGCGACGGGCTGGAACGCGCCGTGCGCCGGCGGCGGGGTCAGGCGGATGGAGTGGCCGTCGATGACGGTCTTCGTGATGACCGCGGCACCGGTCTTGCCGTCCAGGCCCGGCATGCCGCGGTGTTCGTTCACCCACTGCTCGGCGGCGATCTGCACGTTGTTGACGCCCCACATGGACCGATCCTCGGACACCCTCGCGAGGATCGCCCGTGCGGCGTCCTCCGGGTCGAACGGGGTCTCCTGGTCAGAGCCGAGACCGCGGCCGAGGAGCGCACCGACCTCGAGGTCCTGACGTCGGGTGCTCTTCCGGGCGGCGGTGAACCAGGTCTTCGCGACCTCGGCGACGGGGCGGCTGTGCTCCTTCTTCGGCCGCGTCGCGAGCACCGCCTGCTGGGCGATCTTGCGCCTCGTGGCACGGTCAGGTGAACGGCCGTGGTCGCGTCGGTAGTCCCGCTCGAGGTCCGCGGCGACCTTCCGGGAGTCACGCGATCTAGTGGACGATTCGGCGATCAGGTCGTCGCTGACGCCCGCGAGCTCCACTACCGGGGGGTCACCGGCGCGGAGGACACGGGCGCGGGTGGTGGCGCCGGTCAGTTCGCAGACGTAGTCCATGACGGCACGGTTGTGGATCGCCGCGGCGGCCATCGCCTGCCGGTGCAGCAGCTTCGAATCCAGGGTCCGCCACTTCCCGTCGGAGCCGAGGACACGGTTCGCGACGACGACGTGGTCGTGGAGCTGCGGGTCCCCGGAGCGGGAGTCATGGTGGCGGAACTTCGTCGCGATCAGCCCACCCTCGACGTCGAGCTGGCGGACGCCGTTCACGCCGGCGCGGGTGGCGATCGCGTTCTCCTCAAGCCACGCGATCGAGTCAGCGATCGCGCGCTCCTGGGCCTGCTCGATGAGCCGTGCGGTGGCGTGGTCGTCCTGCGCGATCGCGGCAGCCCACGCGATCGACACCGACTTCGGCGGCGAGAACGTCAAGTCGATCCCCGAGACGGTGTTCCGGTCGGAGCGGGTCGCGGCGGTGATGAACTTCCCGAGTTCTTCGCCGTCTGCAGGCGGTCGGCCGTTCGCCTCGCGGAACGCCTGCGCACCGACAGCGGTGCGCAACTGCGCGCGTTCCGACGCGTCGGGCTCCCGGTGCCGGGTGCGCTCGAACCGGTCCTCGGCCTCCTTGATCGCGGCCGCAAGCTTCGTCGACGACGCCGACATGCGGTGCGGCGCCCGGCCCAGCCGGGCGTCCTTCTCCGCGTCCTCGTAGCTCTTCCCCGCCTCCATAGCGCTCGCGACCATCGCCTCCGCGTCCGGGTGCAGACCTTCACCGAAGAGGGCCTTCATCTGCGCCTCGGAGACCTCACCGGCCATGCCGAGCAGACCGATCCCGCCACCGACCCACTGCCCCGGAGGGTTCCCCTCGACGGTGTAGTAGTCGCCGATCTCCCGGCCCCGCGCACGCCGCACGTCGCCGGTCGCGACCTCCGACGTGTAGTACGTGTAGCCGTCACCCGTGGACAGAACGTGCAAGCTCATCGTCATCAGCAGCCCCCCAGAGCGGGACGGTATGCGGCGGCGAACATGCGGCAAGGGTACCCCACTCATTCATAATGCCTATGGTGTGACAGCTAGTGGACCGAAGGATGAGGGGAACTTGCACGCGAGCTAGAGTGAGCGCGGATGCTGGTTGAGACCATGAAACCAGATGCTTCGACGGCTGAGGACCGAAGACTGTCGTTGCAGCTGGTTGGGAGTGCGTCGAGGGCAGCATCCGAGCCAGAACCGCAGTCCGGTTCTGGCTCGGATGAACACGGCCCGGCGACCGCCGGTCCGCTTCCGGCCGCTCACGGTCGGTGTAGTGGCCGTTAGGTCGTGACAGGGCGGCCGGGCGGATGATTGGGAGAGATCGACATGGCCGAGAACCGGAAGTCAGCGAAGCAGACCGCTGCCCGTAAGGCGGCGCGGGAACAGGCAGCGCAGCGCGCCGCGGAGTTCCGCCGCCGGCAGGAGCAGCTTGAAGAACTCGCGGTCGAATACTTCGTTGCCGTCGACGCAGTCGCGGGCATCGAGGCGGCCGCGGAAGAGCGCATCGCCGCGATCCGTGCCGAGACCGAGCAGCAGGTCGAAGCGTCCCGCGCGGACGCAGCCGACATCGTCGGGCAGATGCTCGACACCAAGGTCACCCGCGACGAGGTCGCCGAACGCCTGGGCCTGCCCGTGCGCGAGGTGAAGCGCCCCAAGCGGGGCACGGCCACGTCCACTGCTGAGCGGCCGGACGAATTGCCGGCGGTCGATGACAGCGCACGAGCGGACGAGTGCGACGTCGATCGCGGCGAAGACCCGGCCGCGTGATCATGACTCTCGCCGCGTGCGGTTTCGCCGGGCCGCTCAGGTAGGGGGGGCGCACGGTGGCTGCCCGCTCAGCAATGATCGTGAGCTGCGACGCGTTCGGCTGCGATCGCGTCATCATTCCGATCGCGACGGCCGACGACACCAGCAGTCGCGCCGAAGCACGATCGTTCGCACGCGAACACGGATGGTCGACCGCGGACACCTCCAGCAGCTACACCGATCTCTGCCCCACACACGCGGCCACCCCACGCGTCGGGTAACGCACGCGGCTGGGCTGCGTTCACCAGAGAGTCGGTGTGTCCGACTCGATCCCGGTCTTGTGCGCGGCGATCGCGGCGGGATCCCAGCCGTGCTCGCGGAACGCCGCCCGGAGCGCACGCGACAACCGCACCCGCTCCGCACGCGCGATGCCCGCCGTGCGGATCGCGGTCGACCCGTTGCGGTGCCGTCCGCGCTGCACCCGCTCGAGCATGTTCCCCCGATGCGTTCCCGTCGCCAGGTGCGACCACTCCGCGTCAACGTCGACGTGCACACACAACGGCACGTCACACGCGTGCAGCAGCAACACCTCCGGCAGAAGCGCGACACCGGTCAGATGCTCGTACAGCCACCGCTGCGGCCGCATCGCCCGCTGGCCACCGTCGGGTTGCGGGACCCAGAAGCGGCCGTACCCGTCGTCACCGATCGCGCCCGTCCAGATCCAACAGTCCGCCGCTCCCGGCCCTTTGACCACGTGCGACCAGAACCGTTCCGGAGCGGCCGACGTCGACCTGGTCACGTGTCGGCCCCGCCCCGGTCCTGTTCGGCGTCAAGGTGCGCGAGCCCGGCTGCGAGTGCGGCGTCGACTGTCATCGTCTCGGCGGCGACGCGACGGACGTACTCGCGGAGTACCGGGTCCGTGACCTGATGGCCTGCAGCGCCGAGCGCCGCGTCCGCGAACTGCACCCGCCGGTCCACCTCGGCCGCGGACACACCACCACGATCACCACTCATGCGCGCCCCGCAGAATCGGACGGTTCAGCGTCGTCGGGATCCACCCAGTGCAGTAGCCGCATCGACGCACCCTGGTAGCGGCCCTTGTTCGCATGGATGGCGCAGTCATGGTTGTCGTGGTCGTACGCGGCCCGGTAGTACCGGTCGGCGTCGAAGTCCGCAGCGTTGAACGCGTTCCACGCCGCGTCCACCTCCGCCTGCCGTGACTCATACCCCCACCGTTGCCCCTGCCGGAAGATCGCCCACTCCCGCGCGGTGAACTCCCCCATCGGGGTCTCACCCGAACCGCGATCCGCGGGCGGTGCTGCCAACTCGTCGAGATCCGCCGGCGCCGCGAACACGTCCGGAACCAACGGCTGAGGCTCCCGTGTCTCGGCTTGCCGTGCGAACGTGAACGTGGGCTGCGCTGACATCAGGACGCGAGACCGTGGAGCGGTTCCGGGACGGCCGAGCACACGGCCCACACGTCGGCGTCGTAGGCGCGGAGCTCGTCGCCGTTGATCAGCTCGATTCGGCCGTCGGCGGTGAGGCCGTGGAGGGCGCCGGTGACGAGTTCGTGCTGCCACTCCCCCTCGAGGGGGAACCAGCGGATCAGTCCGATGATCTCCCCTGCTGGGATCTCGAACCCCTGCACGCGGACTCGCTTCCGTCCGGCACTCACCGCGGTGCTTCCTGGTCGTCGGCGGAGGGGTGCTGGTACTCGACCCACACCCGGTGGGAGGGTGCCGCCTCGATGCGGTGCCGCCATGCGGCGGTCTCGGCGCGTTCGGCCGCGGTCACGTCGAGGCGCGCGAGGGCGTCGATGTGCTGCAGCACGTCCCGGCGGAACTGCTCCGCGTCGTGCACCCGGATGTGCGGTGGCCGCGCACGAGCAGACGCACGCTGCAGCTCCCGCGACACCGGCCGGGAACGCAGCCACTCGTCGTCGTCGCTTGTCACCATCGTTCTAGTGTCCCTGCTCATGCGCGGGCGTACTGGGGGAACATCCGGTCGATCGCTGCATCGTGGCGGGCGGCGCGGTCGTGCTCGCCGCGGAACTGAGAGATCTCCGCGAACGTCGGGTCCGATGCGAACGGTTCCGCGGGTGCGGGTCGGCGGCACAATTCGGCGTAGTACCGGTCGGCGTCGTGCTCGGCCTGCTCGAGGCGGGCCCGCAGCGAGGCGACCTCGGCCATGAGCTCCGGCGCAGCCATCTGAAACCCGACCATGAACCCGGCCTCGTAGACCTGCCGCTGCTCGTCGGACAGTTCCCATCCGTGGACGTGCTCGGTCGGGTCGGCGGTGGCCTGGTCGATGGCGCGGAACGCGGTGACGGTGTCGCCGGCGTAGAGCTCGTCGACGGCGGCACGGGTCGCCGGCTGGATGACGTCGGGGCGGACGGTGGTCGGACGTTCGAGGGTCATCGACATCACGCGGCCGCGCTCGAGGCGAGTTCGCCGATCTTGTCGGGGCGGAACCCAGACCATGCGCCAACTTCCGTGTCGGTGATGACGATGGGGGCGTTCATGCCGAGGGTGGTCTTCCACTCGTCGATCTGCGCCTGGTCGACGTCTTCGAGGTGGGCTTCGGTGTACTCGATGCCGGCGGATGCGAGAGCACGCTCGGTGGCCTTGCACATGCCGCAGAACCCGGACTTGGTGTACACCGTGATGCTCATCGAAATCACCTTTTCGTAAAGTTTGTGATGCCGGGGGACTCTCCCCCGTTGCATGCTTCTATTCTATAACACGCGGGCCTATATGGGTAGCCTTTTTCGCACATTCTTCTACTATTTTTTACCGGGCGGCACTACTGCTGGCAGGTTGTTGCATATGCATTATCTGGCACCAACGCTTGACGTTTACGAACGCACGGCTGGGGCATCGATCACGGCGGGAGGGCTGGCTATCCCCTGGCGCATTAACGTCGTGCTGCTATTACCGTCACCCGATAGAAATAGCGTGCTGCGCATTCTCTAAATGTGTCACCCCGGCGCTTTTCACCACGTCGCCGACCGTCACCGCCCCGGCGGGTCAGCCCGCGACGGGGTGCGTGGTGCTGGTCGCGATGGTCTGCACGGTGACGTCGTCGTGGTCGCACTCCCAGAACACGGACCGTACTTCGTCGGCGATCGATTCGGGCAGCTGCTCGTTCGTCCACGCCGTCGACGGAAACGACACCGTGACGATGACAGTCGTCATGGGGACGGTCGACGACGGGCCGTGGCCGGCTCCGCCCCACTCGTACTGCCACGCGAACGCGACCTGGCCGACGGCACCCCCGTGGTAGCGGTCGAACACGGCCCGGTGCTCGTCGTCGGCGTGGCCTGGACCACGGGTGCAGGTCCAGCGGGTGCCGTCGACGTCGTAGGTTGACGCACCGCACACCGGCACGCGGGGGTCGACGTCCGCGCCGGGTGCCAGGTCGGCGGCCGGGGCCTGCGGGTCGGTCTGCTCGTCGGTGAGGTGGGTGGGGCGTTCGTAGGTGATGAACATGAGCGGTAGTCCTTTACAGTGCTGCTGGGGTGCCCGCTTGGTCGGCGGGCGTTCCGTGGGAGATAGGGGGCCGCGTCGCCGTCGCTATCGGCGGCGCGGCCTGCTCGGCTACTGGCGTGCTGGGGCCGGTGTGAGGTCAACGTGCTGCAACAGGAACCGCACCGCAGACCAGGCGGAGAGGTGCGAGCGGTCCCAGGCGTGCCAGCCGTCGTTGAACTCGCAGCTCTGCCCGTCCGTGATGTCGCGGCCCTCGACGAGGACGCCGGCGTCGTCGCAGAGGACCAGGTGCGGCATGTTGCTGGACTCGCGGACAATCCGCTGGGCTTCGATGTGTCCGGCTGGGGTGAAGTCGCGGGCGGTGTTGATGCCGTCGCAGCCGTACTGGACTTCGGTCGGCATCTCCCCCGCCTCCCCAGCGATCAACGTGGTGCCGTGGTCGGTGTAGGTGTCGGCCATCCCGTCGAACGAGCGGCCCTCGTACTTGCCGCAGATCTCGTCGACCTGCGCACTGGTGGGGCCGTCTTCGTGGTGGACGTTGATCCACGCGGCCGCGGTGCCGGTGGAGCAGCGCACGGAGAACTTGATGCCCGGGAACCGGGTGCGCAGTTCCTTGCGGAGCAAGGCCGCGACGGCCTTCGTGGGGAGGATGGTGGTAGTCATGGTGGTGCCGGTTCCTTCGGGATCGGTTGTGGGAGAGTGATTCGGGCGGCCGGGACCAAATTCGTGTTGGTCCCGGCCGCTTTGCTCACTCCCGGCCGCTGTCGTGGGTGAAGGTGTCGACGAACGTGGTGAAGTGCGGACCTGCGACCGTGGCGGTGTGGGTCAGCTGGTACCCCTGACGGGCGCGGACCCGGAGGTCTTCGTCTCGTTCGGCGATCTTCGCCAACTGGCGCGGAATGTCGTCCGCGTCCACGACCGGGACGATGGTGGTGACGGTGTTAATGTGCTGCATTGGGTTTCCTCTCTCCCTCTCGTTGTTTTGCCTGGAAGGCGACTTGTCGCCGCTAGGACGGGAGGGTGCAGTGCAACCCGAAGGGCGGAGGGGAGAGAATTTCGGCGCGAAATAAGCGAAGCGCGTGCCGGAAATCTCGGAGGATCCGGCGGCTTGCGGCTTGCGGCTTGCCGCTTGCCGCTTGCCGCTTGCGCGGAACCTGGACGTCCGTACGCTGCCGAAGGCTTCCAGGCAAACCAACTGCCCGAAGGGCCCACAGTGCCGGCGGAGCCGGTTCCACCCGGAGCGCAGCGACTCCCGGCCTCTGGCCGGAAGCCTTGGGATACTCGTCCCATGAGCGAGCACGCCGGACACCCCGCCCCGCGGCAACGCCGGCGCCCGTTCCGAGCGATCGGCCGGTTCTTCGACTCGGTCGGGCCCTTGCTCGACTTCCTCGGCGTCCTCGCCGGCCTGGCGCTCGTCATCAACCTGCTGATCCGTGCGCTCAGCGGCGAGCACTTCGGCATGTTCGGATCCACGACTTTGTGCAACATCGCACGAAGTGAGGCACAATCATGCGAGCGCATCGACGATGCGGTGGAGCGCTGCTATGGGGGCGCATCGTCGATGCGTGCTCCGGCCTGAGGGGAGTCGATGGTGTTGTTGCGGAAGCATGCTGAAGAGATGCGTGACATGTACGCGAACGAGATCGCGGCCACCGTCCACGGCGGCGCGACCCCGTCTCCGCTGCAGGTGGAGTCGTGGGCACGGTATGACGTCGCGGCACGCGGCGGAGATCCCGCGGCCGCCTTCCCCTCGTCGGGGCCGACACAGAACTGATCGCTGCAGGCAGCTACCGCACAGTCCATGCTGGTGGCGGTGGGAGCTTGGCCAGAAGCAGTGGACGTGAAGCGAGTCGGTCGGGCATGGTTGCTGGTGCCGGTTTCCCTCCCCTGGGGCCGGCGCCGGGGCGGGAACTCTTTCTGAGTGATCGTGCGTACTCCCGCCCCGGTTTCACCTCCCAACGACGGCATGTCGTACAGCAGCGTCGATGGTGCCGCTGGCAGCATCGCCGGTATGGGATCTCGTCGCGGCGGCCGTAGGAAACAGAGCCGAACCCGGATTCAGCCAGCAGACGCGCTGCTCGAGCTGGTACCCAAGCCCCTGCCGTCCGCGGCCGCAGACCCATATGCGGCAGCGACGACCGCGCCGACCGCGATTGTCGTGTCGAACGCGTTCTGGGTGCAGTTCGCTGTACTCGAGCCGTGCGACGTCGCCGGCTGCACCGCTCAGGCCGGTCCGGAAGCGTGGGAGCTACTGGACCTCGACACGGGCGAGGAACCGCCGGGACGGTTCTGCGACGACCACCAGATCGCATGGGCCACCCAGGATCGCTCGTCAACGTCGCCGGCGGCGGATCCTGCGGGCGTCTGAGCGGGATTGATGCGGCGCCGCTCTGCGGTGTCGTCACGGTGCGAGGTCCGTCGAGCAGCGCTGGGGAGCGATGAGGGGCACGCCCCTCATGCGGTGGCGAAGCCGACGCGCAGCCCACGGACGTCGGGAGAGTCCGTGGGACATTTTCGGTGTCGGATGGGACACGAACCGGTGCCGCGTGGGCGTGAGGGCCGCTGGCTGCGACCCTCATGCCGTGTCACCTACTCGGCTGCCGCGTCCTCGCCGTCCGCCTGGTCGGGGTCGGGCTGGATGCCTGCGGCCAACTGCTCGACGTGGCTGAGCGGGTACCCCCACGCGGCCAACTGGTTCAGGTAGCCGCGGGACTCCGCGTCCGGGGTGCGCCACCACTCACGGTTCGCGATGTTCTCGAACCCGGAGAACACCACCGCGAGGGACAGGTGCAGCCCCTTCGTGGGGTGTTCCTCGACCCACTGGGAGAGCGTGTCGCCCTCCCACCCGGTGGTCTCGATGCCGAGCAGCCCGCGGGCGGACACCATGCCGGACGCGTACCGGGTGGCGGCGTGGCGGGTCAGCGCGACCGCGAGGAACCGGGCGGCGTCCTTCGGCGCGGTCTTCCGCCGATGTCGTTGGCGCACAACGCACCCCCGATCTGGGGGAAAGCGTTGAGCTGAGCAGCCCCGCAGACTTGTGCGGTCCTCATCACCAGGGAGCCGCAATGCCTTCACACCGCCCGAGCAGCCACCGCCCGATCGGCACCAACCGCAGGAAGCTCCCCACCGCGACGTGGGTCGGGATCGTCGTCACCTTGGTGCTGGCGCTGATCGCTCTCGCTTCGGGCGGTGTGTGGTCGATGCTCCTGATGACCGCCCTCGTAGTCCTGATCACTGCCGTCTACGGTCTGCTGTTCCGGCGCACCACCTGGCTCAGGCTCCCCCGGAAACGCTCCGCAGCGGCGCTCGGGGCAGGGCTCGCTTTCGTTGTACTCCTCGGCTCTGGATCAGCCTTCGGCGCCGCGCACCCGTCGAGTCCCGCAGCCGATCAGCCGGCGGCGATGGCCGCCTCCCCCGCCCCCACCAAGACACCACACGCGGCGGCGACACCGACACCGACACCGACACCGACGGTAACGACGAAGCTCGTCACCGAGACCGCCAGAATCCCGTTCGAGTCCACGACCGTCGAAAACGACACTCTCGCGCAGGGCACGACCACCGTGACGACCAAAGGCGTCCGCGGCGTCCAGACCACGACGTACCGCGTCACGATCACCGACGGCAAAGAGACCAGACGCCAACAGGTTCTCCAGGAAGTCACCACACCACCAGTGGCGCAGGTCACAAGCGTCGGCACATACGTCGCACCAGCCCCGGCGCCGGCGCCTGCACCGGCACCGGCCGTGCCCGACGGGGGCGGCGCCACCGCTCTCTGTGTTGACGGTTCTCTCTCGTACGCTGCGCACCACCAAGGCGCGTGCTCACACCACGGCGGCGTCGCCCAGTTCTACAAATGATGCGAATCTTGACTGAAGGCGCAACCGTTCCGACCCGCAATGGACACCGGCCCGGAGCAGCCATGGGACTGCTGCAGTCCCCGAGCTGCCTCATCGCGCGTTCGGATCAGGATCGCTGAGTGAGTGAGTGACTGCGATGCGGATCGGGGGGGGCGACGCTGGGTTCAGCGAGCAGCGTGCCGTGGTCGTTCATCCATCGGTTTGGCTCCAAAGGATCTCATCGTGTGAGAGCCGTTGACGATTCGTACCGGGTCCCACGACCTCACCAATTGCGTGCGCCGGGACGCCGAATGCTGTCATGCTCGTCAGCTCGAGGTGCCCTGGGAGGGAGAACTCGTGGCTGAGTGCCTCCCTGTCGAATGCTCTGAACTGGTGGGCGGACAGCCCGCGACGATGCGCTTCGAAGGTCATGTGCGCTACTGCCTGCCCGAGGTCGTACCGTGCGAACTCGGAGTACTCCATGTCGCTGTCGATGATGCGCACTTGGGTGAGGTTCGCGACAAGAAGTCCGCGTCCGGCGCCCACTGGGCCGAACTCCGCGCGAGGCGGCGTGAGAACCGCGAGTGTGTGGTGTCTCCGCGAAGGCCAACGATGAAACCCCACGGCTGCGAGTTTCCGGCAGAGGGTGCCAGTCGCGCAGCGTCGAGTACCGCCTCAGCCACGTGCGGGTTTGGCCGGTGACTGTTCTCGAATCGCATAGGGCTGAACCGCGCAGCCGCGAAGCGGTCGGATGGCACGACGATGTCAACGCCCCCCGTTTGAGTATTCCGGCAACGGTTCGCTACTTGCCGCTGCTGGGCATGCGGCCCGTGCGTAGCGCGTACTCGACATCTGGACGCTCGTTCGCGCGCGCGACCTCCGCGGCCGTCTCGATCGGGTAAGCGACGCTGTAAAAGGTGGCTTCCCAGGAGCCGGCCACATCCTCGATAACCGCGAAACGCGCCTCTGGTGAGCCCGCTTCGATCACATGCGGGTGGGGCCGATCGTCGTCGTACGCCGGCCAGCCCACACTTCCAGGGTTCACGACGAGCGCACCGTTGCTGAGCCGCAGCTGCCGCTGCAGATGTGTGTGGCCGCACAGGAGCAGCCGTTCGTCCGGAAGCCCGCCGAGTCGCGCGACGACCTCGTCCATCGTGGCGGCACGGACCCCGTCGGGAGTGACGGTTTCGAGCAGGTACACCAGGTCGTCATCGGGTGCCCCGTGGAACGCGAGAACGCCCGGAACGGGCACCACGCGCGCGGGAAGTGACGCGATCCACTGTCGGTGCGTCGCGGTGATTTCGTCCGCAGCGAGCGAGTCGGACCGGCTCATCTGGTCTCGCGGGAGCTCGAGGAGTTGCCGTTCATGGTTGCCGCGGACGGTGACCGCAGGGGTCCGCATGAGCAGATCGGCAGTCTCCGCGGGTCGGACACCACCAGAGAGGAGATCGCCGAGGTTCACGATGAGATCGATCTGCAAGGAACTAATTTCGTCGAGCACTGCTTCGAGGGCGAAGACGTTCCCGTGGACGTCGGAAATGGCTGCTATCCGCACAAGAAGACCGTAGCAGCGCCACCAAAGACGGTCGGTCGCATCATCATCGGACCATCGCGCAACTCGGAACCCACCGCTGATCGCCCGGCGTAGCCGCATCCTGAACCCCCTCGCGCGCCCGTTAGCGGATCCTCAACCGGGACCACATTCGGTCCAAGGATGATCACACGTTGGAGGAGAACTGCCATCCTTCGGCGCGTGCAAGCGCGAAGAAGTTGATCGTGTCGACCTGTTGTTCGGTGGCGACGGTGGGGATCTTTTGGTTTTGGTCTTGCACGTTGTCGCCAGCGCGGCGTTCCTCTGTGACGATCGTTCGGCCACTGGCCGCTGCGTGTGCGATCAGCCATGGATCCGCGGCATTGGCGGTGCCTTGCACCCAGCCGGGGTGCGCGATGCTGATCGCGTCGACGATCGGGATTTCCTCGGCGGTGATCTCGCAGACGAAACCGGTCTCGTTCTTCGCCCAGCTGTGCAGCTGGTCGCCGCCGCGGGCGAGTTCGTCGAGGACTTCCCGGCAGATGCAGGCGTGCCGGGCGTCGATGAGCGCTTCGAGTTCGGTCCAGGGGCCGGGGAAAATGTCGCGCGGGTAGTGCCGGTTGAGCAGGATGAGGATGTTCGTGTCGAGTGTGTAGTCGGTCACTGGCTACCTCGTCGTTGGTACTCCTGCTCGAGCTTCTCGACCGTGGGGATCTTCGCGCCGAGCATGTAGCTGGCCTCGAGGTAGTCAACGCGGTTCTGGTGCAGGGCTCGCATCACTCGGCCGACATAGGTCGGGCCGAGGTCGCGGTATCGCAGCGTCGCGTACGGCGGGTGGCCGTCGGCGGCGCTGAGCTGGTCGCGTTCGCGCTGCCAGACGTCATCGGACTCCTGCCGAACCTGTTCCAGGTCCACCGTCTCGATCAGCTGCAGGCTGTGTAGGCGGATCGCGGCCGCGAGCGTGCTCACCCCGTACGTGCTGATGACCTGGCGCACCATGTCAGCCCGACCGCCGCGCGTTACGCGTCTTCGCACATCTGCGGCAGGCATCAGTACCTCGGGACTGCTGCAGGTTTGGTTGACTCCTGACGGGTAGGGGCGTTGGCTCCTGCTGGAAGGATGTGCGCCATGGTGAAGGCGTATCCGGAAGAGTTCCGCCGCGACGTGATCGCGGTCGCCCGGAAGGGCGAGACGTCGGTGCGGCAGGTCGCGAAGGACTTCGGCGTGTCCGAGTCCTGCCTGGCCCGCTGGTTGCGGCTCGCGGACCGCGACGACGGCATCAGGGTTGCAGCGTCGCCGTCGGCGAAATTTGTCGAGCAAGCGGAGCTGCGAGACGCGCAGAAACGGATCCGGCTGCTCGAGCAGGAGAACGAGATCCTCCGCCGGGCGGCCGCGTACTTCGCCCAGTCGCAACTCCCAAAATGATCTACCCGCTGGTCCTCGAACTCGCCGACGATCGGATCCCGGTCGCGGTGGCCTGCCGGGTGTTGGGCTTCTCGAAGCAGGCCTTCTATCGGTGGCGTGTCGATCCGGTGACCGATCGCGACTGGGCGGACGCGCACCTGACCAACGCAACGATCGATGCGCACCGCGACGATCCGACGTTCGGATACCGGTTCATCGCCGATGACCTTCATGCTGCCGGCCACCGAGCATCAGAGCGGCGGGTGTGGCGGCTGTGCTCGCAGCAGCGGCTCTGGTCGCTGCATGCGAAGAAGCGCGGCCTGAATCGCAAGGCCGGGCCGCCGGTGCACGACGACCGGGTCCGGCGTGCGTTCACGGCACCAGACCTCGACAAGCTCTGGCTGACGGACGTCACGGAGCACCCGACCGGTGAGGGCAAGCTCTACCTCTGCGCGATCAAGGACGCGTGCTCGCGGCGCATCGTCGGCTACTCGATCAGTGACCGGATGCGGTCCTCGCTCGCCGTCGCGGCTCTGCAGATGGCGGTGCACCGCCGGAACCCGTCAGGGACGGTGGTCCATTCGGATCGGGGCAGCCAGGTTCGATCGAAGAAGTTCGTCCGGGCGCTATCGGACGTCGGGCTGCTCGGATCGATGGGGCGGGTCGGCGCGTGCGCGGACAACGCTGCGATGGAATCATTCTTCGCGCTCCTGCAGAAGAACGTCCTCAACCGGAGACGCTGGGCGACCCGGGACGAGCTCCGGCTCGCGATCATCACCTGGATCGAAGCGACCTACCACCGGAAACGGCGCCAACGTGGTCTGGGGAAGTTGACCCCGATCGAGTACGAGACGATCATCAACCCACAGGTCGCACTCCCGGCCTAATCGAACGAGTCAACCAAACCTGCAGCAGTCCCATTCTGTGTGGGTCGATCCTTCCATGACCCTAGCGACCCCGACCGTCGTCGGCAGGGATGCGGTGGGAAGGGAGTCTCGTGCACAAGTGGATGGGGCGATTTCCCGGCGGATGACGTGTCCGACAGCCGATCGGCTACCGCACGCCTCGGCAGTGAATCCGGCGCCCGCGGAGATCTGGGGATCCGGGTGTGTGGTGGTCCACGCTGATCTGCCCGATTCTGGGCACGATCCTTCACACGGTTGTGACGTGAGACGCAACGCGAGAGCCCCAGCACCGTTGGGTGCTGGGGCTCTGTTACGTCATTGCTCTATCGGCGTGGTGACGTCCGCCGTTTGTGTCGAGCGATCAGGGCGTCGCCCGCGATGAGTGCAAGCGCCGAGGCAGCTCCAAGGATGGCGAGCAACCACCAACTGGTGTCGGTGAGGAAGCCGATCAGGCCGAGGACGACGATCGGTACCGCGATGAACTTCAGCAACATCGGATCGACCCTAACTGCTGCAGTTCTTGCGGGCGGTCTTCACGAAGGGCTTCGCGGAGCCGACCTTGGTCTGGTAGCAGGAGTTGCTGGCGTACTTCTTGTTCGAGTAGATCTTGGCGATGCTCTTGAAGACTGCCTTCACCGTCACACCTCCAGCGGCGGTGCACAGGACCGCCGCGACTTTTGCCACTGGTGACGGGAGCTTGGTCGTTCCTGAGCAGATGGCGACGGCGCTGAGTCCGGCGATCGCGGTCGCGGCCGTGGCGATCGCCTTCATTTCCGCGCCGGTCAGGTTGATGTAGGCGCCCGGGCTGTAGGGCGTGCCCGTGATCCCCGCGGTGATCTTCGGGTCCGCGACAACCGGGTACGTGACCGGTGCCGCACTGTGGTCAACCACGCACCGATGCCCTCGATATAACGGCAGGCGATGCCGATCGTCCATGACCGCAACCGCTGTTGGGCTCTTGCGCGGTCTTCAGCGTCAACCGGCAGATCGAGATGGACGCGATGAAAGTCACCATGAAGCGCGACTACGGCGCGGACATCGCCGCGCTCCCCGCGTGGCACAAGTACGTCGCCGGCGGCCGTGTCGTCGCCAGCTGGACGAACCCGTTCACCTACAGCCAGGGCGTCAAACAGACCGGGTGGGGCTCGGACCAGGAGCGGGTCCCCGGCGACAAGGAGGCGTCCGGCGCGTTGGTGCACGGTTTCTGAGTCCTCCTTTCGGGGGACCGGACATCCGCTCGGCGCGTCCCGACACGCCGGATGGCCCAGAATTTCATAACGGGTGACATACGAATACCGCTCGGCATCGACCGTGTGCCGGCGGCGATGTACTGGAATCTGCACAATCGTGTGAAGAAGTGCACTCCGCAACACGTCGGGAAACGTACCCCGGCAACCGGTTCCATCGTGAAATAACCTCTGATCTGTCCCTCGATCGGGGGTGCAGACGAACGACAGGAGCAGGCAATGCCCAACTTGAACGTGACCTACGGCGAGATGCAGGACGCCGCGACCCGACTCGTGAACGGTGAGCAGGACATCACCTCGAAGCTGCGTGAGCTGAAGTCGCTGGTGGACTCCCTCATCTCGGGTGGCTACGTCACGGACCAGTCGTCGGTTGCCTTCGGCAGCTCGTACCAGGAGTTCAACGACGGTGCGACGAAGACGATCGAGGGCCTCGAGGGCATGTCGATGTACCTGAACAAGGCGTCCGAGGCGCTCCAGCAGACCGACCAGGAACTCGCGAACGCCATCAAGTAGCGACCGCGAATCGGTCCCGGTCCTCGTCATGACGACGAGCACCGGGGCCGATCCGGTTCCGATCCCGTTCACCGACCAGGAGCAGTCATGGCAGACCTCATCATCACGAAGGAAGTCCTCGAGGACTCGACCACCAAGCTGCAGCACATCTCGGACGAGCTGGAGCACCAGAAGTCCGACGACCGCGCGCTCGACCAGGTCTACGGCCAGCACGACGTGTACAAGGCCATGAACGACTTCTCCGGCGACTGGAAGATCCACCGCAACAAGATGAAGGGCGCCATCGCCGGTTTGCGGGACAAGATGCAGAAGGTCACTCAGAACTGGACGGACCTTGAGCACGACCTCAGCGAGAAGCTCACCACCGAGACGACGGACGCGGGGAACGCCTGATGCCGGTGCGCGAGGGCAACTGGGGTTTGCTCGGCGAGTCCACCGACCCGGTGATCGCGGACACCGGCGTGATGCAGGAGCTCATCACGTACTACAGGGACATGGCGTCGGAGATCACCTCCGAGGCGGCGGTCCTGAAGAGCATCGGCGACGGCGACGACAGCAAGTTCAAGGGCGAGACCGCTGACGCCGTCCGGAAGAAGAGCAAGGAGGTCGCGGAGTCCCTGCAGAAGATGTCAGGCCGGTACGACGCCATCCGGGATGCGCTGACGGGGTACCTGCCGGCACTCGAGGACGGGCTCAGCGAGTCGGCCGCGGCACTGCAGGCAGCGGAGACCGCACAGCAGTCGGGTGCGAGTGCGTCGGCGATGCCGGACCCCTCCGAGAACCGCGCCGACGACGCTCCCCCGCTCACCGACGACGAGCAGGGGCAGATCGACGCGAAGCACGCGGCGACCACCAGGTCGAACGACGCAATGGACGCGGCGAAGACCAAGCTGCGGAACGCGTTGTCGGCACTCGACGGTGCGGGCAAGGCGGCGGCGTCGACGATCCGCGCGGCATGGGACGACGGCCTGCACGACACCCTGGGCGACAAGATCAAGGCGTTCTTCTCGAAGCTGCTGAAGCTGATCGTCAAGATCTTCACGTACATCGGCATAGCCCTGGCTGCGCTGGCGATCCTGATCCCCGGCGTCGGTGTGCTGGCCATCATGGGCGCCGTCGCGGCCGGGGTCAGTCTCGTCGCGCAGATCGGGTTGACCGCGCTCGGTGAGGGGAACGTGTTCGACCTGGTCATGGCGGTCGTCGGCGTGGTCACGCTCGGGGTCGGTGCCGGGATCACGAAGGCGACCTCCGTCGCGGTCGGCAAGGGCGTCACCGCCGGCAAGACTGCGATCCAGAACGCCACGAAGGTCGACCTCGGGAAGATCTCGAAGATCCGGGACGCCGCCATCAAGGACTGGACGAGCGCTGGGTCGGCAACCAAGGTGCGGTACGCCAACCAGCTGGGCAACGAGGTCAGGACGAACGGGTTGAACAAGCTGGACGACTTCGCCGGCAAGTTCAAGGACAACCCGAACTGGTGGAACATCCCGAAGGTCGGCACGACGATCAAGAACGACTGGGCCACGATCTCGAAACAGTTCGGTGCCGACCGGTTCACCAGGCAGGGCTTCACGAGCTGGGCGGAACGGATCGGCGGCGTCGACTTCCAGCTACTGCGGAACGACCTCGGCAAATTCGGCGGCGCCAACGGGCTCGGCACGCTGGTCGGGAACGCCCCGAAGTGGCACACCTACGTCAACGGCGGGATGGCCGTGTGGGGCAAGAACTACTCCATCGCCGGGCTCGTCATCAACCCGATCGGCGACGGCGCGGACAAGAAGCGTCCGTGGACCGACGACTGGAACGCGATCAAGCACCCGATCGCCGTCTGAGAGCAGCGCAATGACCACAGCAGCACCCGCCGTCACGTCGAGCATCGACGTCGAGTCCCCGCAGTGGCTCGTCATCCCGGACGTCGCCGACGCGACCCCCGAGTGGCGTGCCGAGGTGCTGCGGTTGTTCGAGGCGATCGTGCACGTGGACCGCGAGGCCGAGGGCGAGCAGCGGATCTTCGACGACGGGCGGGAGGTCGACCCGCAGACGGCACTCGACACCCTGCTCGAGTTCCGCGCTTCGCTCTACGGCGGCGACCGGCTCGTCGCGGGTCTCGGTGTCCCGAACCGGTGGCCGCTCCCCGTCGTGGTCTCGGTCGGGGTCACCGACGGAGACGACGCACGCGGCACCCGCGCGCTCCTCGAGCTCGCCGGTGCCGATGGTGGGCTCCCGGTGGAGCAGCCCGCGGTCGACGAGCTCCCCGAGCACGTCGGGGGCGAGGGGCCGGTCGTCACCCGGTACGACCTCGACGACGACGGCGCGATCTGGGCGACGGTGTGTGCGGTCCGGCGGGAAGGCGGTAGAGACGGCCCCGCCGTCGACACCCGCGTCCTCTGGCGCACCAGGGACCTCGACGTCGTCCCGGTGTTCGGACCAGAGGTCGTCGACCTGCTCGCTGCGATCCGCAACGAGGTGGCCGCATGACCGAACCGACCGCGTCCTTCTTCATGGTCGTCCCGCCGGGGTGGGCTCGGCTCCCCGCAGACGTGCCCCATCGCGAAGAACTCGGTGAGATCGTCCGGCAGGTGATCGCCAACGCGCTCCCGGACGACCTGCCCCGCGACCGTGCCGAACCGCTGCGGCAGGAGATGCGGAAGCGCCTGACCGCGACCGTGGTCGAGGCCGGCGACAACGGCGCGACGGCGGTGTACCTGCCCGTGCAGCCCGTCGACAGCTTCACGCCCCCGGTGTCCGTCATCGAGACCGAGGTGGACGACGAGTCCGACGAGGCCCCGGAGCAGGTGATCGCGGAGATCCTCGCCGATGCCCTGCCCGACCGTCGGGAGCAGGACGACCCCGGCATCCGCGAGGTGGACGGCGGCATCGCCGCTCGCACGGAGACGGTGGTCCGTCGCGCCGACCCCGGCGCCGAGCTCCCCAGCATCGGCGAGGACCTGCCCGTCGTGGACGACCGCCAGGTCGTGTACACGATCCCGGTCCCGCATCGGCCCGGCCGATGGGTCGTGATGTCCTTCTCGGCGATCAGCCTCCCGGGCACCGACGAGCGGCTCACCGATGCGCTCGTCTCGCTCTTCGACGCGATCATGACCACGTTCCGGTGGACCGACGTCCCCGGAGCCGAACCGACCACCCTCGAACGCCGTCTGGCCGAGCTCGGAGGAGCCGCGTGACCTGGTCCTTCGCCCACCCCGAGTCGCACCTGCTCCTGACGATGTCGGTCGTGCTGTTCCTCGGGACCCTGGCCTTCGTGATCCCGACGATCATCACCGTCCGTCGGCGCACGGCGACCGACGCGCTCGCGTGGGCCGATCAGGTCCGCCGTGACCCGGCCGCGCCGTGGGGCATCGACCGGGTCCTCCGCGCGGTGGACGCCTCGTGCGCAGCCGCCGGGGTCGTCTTCCCCGGCGCGGTCCGCATCCTGGTCGGCACGACCGTGCGGCTCGACCTCGCTTCCCCGACTATCGCACCGCCGCAGCCATGGGCCGCGACCCCGGACGGCCGTTCGTGGTCGGCCCCGATGTGGGCGCTGCAGGCCGTGCCGCTCACCGCGCCGGCCCCGAGCGAATTCGCCACGGTGGTCTCCCTAGGCACCGATGGTGACGAGAACGTCCTCGTCGACCTGCGTCGTGTGCGCGGGATCGTCGCGCTCCGGGGTGAGCAGGCCGCACGGGACGCGGTGCTCCGCCGCGTGGTCGACCAGGTTCGCACCGCTCCGTGGGCCACGGGGACCGCTTTGCTCAGCGTGGGTACCGGCTCCGCGTTCGGTGTGGCCGTGTCGGTGCACGACGCGATCGCGGCCGTCGCGGCGGACGCAACCCCGGGCCTCCTGGTCGTGGCGAAGGTGCCGTCCGGGGAGGACGGTCGCGAGCTCGCCCGGCTCCTCGAGCGGCCGGGTGGCCGGTGGGCCTGTGTCGCGGCCGCGCCGCACCCGCTCGCCCGGTGGACGGTCGAGGCCCGCCGCGACGGCACACACGTCTCGGACGTCCTCGGGACGGTCCGGTGGATGGACGTCGGCCTGTCCATGCCCCTTGCGGCATCAACGCAGCTCGATCCGACAGTGCTCCCGATGGAGGCGGACGCCTGATGCGCGTCGTCGTCACCGTCGTCGACGACGTCACAGGCGATTCTTCCGACGTGCTCGTCGACGCACCGGGCCAGACCCCGATGCGCAGTGTCGTCGACGCGCTCGCTCGCCGCACCGGCGGCGCAGCGATGCCGCAGGACGCACCCGACGGCGACGTCCCCTTCGCCAGGAGCGGGTTGGTCGACGGTGCAGTGCTGCACGTCGGCGGCACGGACCGCCCCGAGACGGAGCGAGGGGTCGTCCACCTGCTGGTCGTCGGTGGTGTCGACGCAGGCCGGACGCGTCGGCTCTCGCCGGGCACGTTCCGGATCGCAGCCGCTGACGACGGGTCGCCGACGGTCGGCGCGGACGCTGCGGACCACCCCGGACTGGAGGCCCGGATCGCCTTCGACGGGAGCGTGACGGTCCGGCAGGCACCGACGGACGAGCCGGTAATCGGTTCAGCCGGTTCGGTCACGATCGAGCAGGACGAGATCGGCGACGAGTGGATGGCATGGGTCCCCGACGCGCTCGTGCGCCTCGGTTCGACCGTCCTCACGGTGCGCCCGGTCGAGGTCGTGGATCGCATGCTGCTCCGGCCGCCGGACTCGGGACAGCTGGACTTCAACCGGCCTCCCCGGTTACTGCCCCCGTTTCTGACGACGCAGTTCCGGATCCCGAAGCCGCCCGTGCCGCCGCAGCGGTCCGCGATCCCGTGGATCATGGTGTTCGTCCCGGCGATGTTCGGCATCGTCATGGCGACGGTGTTCCACTCGCCGTTCTACCTGCTGTTCGCCGCGATGACGCCGATCATGGTCATCGGGCAGACCGTCACCGCCAGACGGACGGGCAAGAAGAGCCACCGGAAGCAGACCGCAGAGCACCGGGAGCGGGTCTCGGCGCTCGAGCGTGCGATCGACGCCGCGGTGCTCGCCGAGCGGGACGAGCGCAGGTCGTCATCGTCCGACGCCGGGTCGCTGCGCGTCGTCGCGACGACCCCGGGGCGTCGACTCTGGGAGCGGCGCCCCTCGGACGCCGACCACCTGCACGTCCGGATCGGCATCGGTGACCTGCCCTCGACGGTCACCGTGCAGGACGACCGCGACCTCGACGGCCTCGCGCACGAGGACCGGATCACCAGGGGCGTCCCAGTAACCGTGCCGCTCGCCGAGGTCGGCGTGCTCGGCATCGCCGGGGCCGGAGCGTCGCCGCGCGAACTCGGCCGGTGGGTGCTCGGGCAGCTCGCCGTGACGCAGAGTCCGCGCGAGGTGCAGTTCGTCGTGCTCACCGCGCAGCAGCACGTTCCGCAGTGGGCATGGACGCTCTGGCTCCCGCACCTGCGGCCGACCGGCGGGCAGGACGCTCTCGCCCTCATCGGCGCGGACGGCGAGACCATCGGTCGTCGACTGGCCGAGTTGACCCAGGTGCTCGCCGAGCGCCGGGCCGAGCGAACCAAGAACGGCTCGATGCGCGCGCGCTTCTTGCCGGAGATCGTCGTCGTGCTCGACGGCGCCCGTCGGCTGCGTGCGATGCCGGGCGTCGTGGGACTGCTCCGCGACGGGCCGGCGTGCGGCATCCGACTGGTGTGCATCGACGAGGAGGAGTGGCAGCTCCCCGAGGAATGCGTCGCGACCGTCACGCACCGGACCGAGACCGAGCTGGTCCTGCGGCGGCAGCTCTCCGCGCCCGTGGAGCTCGTGCTCGCCGACCGCGTCGAGGACGACTGGTTCGACGACGTCGCCCGTGCCGTGTCCCCGCTGCGGGACACGAGCGGCTCGGACGGGGACGGCCTGGTGCCCGACGCTGCGCGGCTGCTCGACGTGGTCGACCTGCCGCAGCCGTCCGGGGCGATCGTCGCGGAGCGGTGGCAGCGCGGCCCAGCGACGACCTCGGCGGTTGTGGGCGTGGGGATCGACGGGGCGTTCGCGCTCGACCTCGTGAAGGACGGCCCACACGGTCTCGTCGCAGGAACGACCGGTTCGGGCAAGTCCGAGTTCCTGCAGACCCTCGTCGCGTCGCTCGCGCTCGCGAACCATCCGGACCAGATGACCTTCGTGCTCGTCGACTACAAGGGTGGCGCTGCTTTCAGCGTGGCGTCCGACCTGCCGCACACCGTCGGGCTCGTCACCGACCTCGACCAGCACCTCGTCGAGCGCGCGCTCCGGTCGCTCCGCGCCGAACTCACCCGTCGCGAGCACGTCCTGGCGGCGTCCGGGGCGAAGGACATCGAGGACCACCAGGCGCACCTGGAGCGCGGCGGTGCCGGCGAGGCGATGCCGCGGCTCGTCCTGGTGATCGACGAGTTCGCGGCCATGGTCACCGAGCTGCCTGACTTCGTCGCCGGGCTGATCGGCATCGCGCAGCGCGGCCGGTCGCTCGGCGTGCACCTCATCCTCGCGACGCAACGCCCCGGCGGCGTGGTCGGACCGGACATTCGCGCGAACACCAACCTGCGCGTCGCCCTCCGCATGACCGACTCGGGTGAGAGCACCGACGTCATCGACATCGCGGACGCAGCGCGCATCCCGAAGAGTGTGCCGGGGCGCGCATTCGCGCGCCTCGGGCACTCCTCGGTGGTGCCCTTCCAGTCCGCTCGCGTGGGCGGGAAGTGGGCCGGCGACGAGGACCCGGCCACGAGCCTCCCGTTCGTCCGCGTGCTCGACTGGCGCGACTTCGCGACCGCACCGCCCGCGCGCCCCGTCCGGAGCGACCGCGCGACGGCTGCGACCGACCTGTCGGTCCTCGTCGGCGCGATGGCTGACGCGCGCGACCGGCTCGCAATCGGTCCCCTGCACAGTCCGTGGCTCCCACCGCTGCCCGAACTGCTCCCGCTCGATGCCGTCGGTACGGCAGCCGTCGGCGCGGAACGGACCCGCGCCGCGATCGACGGAGTGCTCCGGTTCCCCTACGGCACGGAGGACCTCCCCGACACCCAGGAGCAGCGCGCCGCCGAGATCGACCTCGATCGCTTCAGCCACCTCTACGTCGTCGGCGCACCCGGCTCCGGCCGTTCACTCGCGCTGCGGACCATCGCGGCCTCCGCCGCTGCGTCCATCCCGTCGACCGAACTGCACCTGTACGCGATCGACTGCGGCAACGGCGCCATGGCGTCGCTGCAGACGCTGCCGCACTGCGGCGGGGTGGTGCAGCGCACCCAGGTCGAGCGCGCGACCCGGCTCATCGACCGACTCACGCGCGAGACCGCCCGGCGACACGACGTCATCGCCGCCGCGAGCGCGTCCGACATCACCGAGCAGCGGCTCCTCGCCGATCCGGGCGAACGCCTGCCGCACGTGCTGGTGCTCGTCGACCGGTGGGAGAACTTCACGACGTCGCTCGGCGAGGTCGACGGCGGTGCCCTCACCGACGCGCTGCAAGCGTTGCTGCGTGACGGCGCCGCGGCCGGCATCCACGTCGTCGTTTCCGGCGACCGGACGCTCCTGTCGTCCCGGATGTCGACGCTCACCGACGACAAGATCGTGCTGCGCCTGACCGACCGGCTCGACTACTCGCTCGGTGGCATCAACCACCGCAAGCTCCCGGCGACGATCCCTGCGGGACGCGGCTTCCGGGCGGACTCCGGCATCGAGGTGCAGTTCGCCTCGCTCGGATCAGACGTGTCCGGAGCGGGACAGACCGCCGCCGTCCGAGACCTCGCGACGTCACTGCGTGCCGGTGCCGCCGTGCCGCCGTCTCCGCGACCGTTCCGCGTCGACGCCCTGCCGAAGGATTTGGACCTCGACGGGGCACTCGCGCTCGAGTCAGCGCCGTCGCTGTCGCCGATGGTCGCGGTGACCGGGATCGGCGGCGACGACATGGAGCTGCAGACCGTCGACCTGTCGACCGGTGGCGGGACCTTCATTGTCGCGGGCCCGTCGCGGTCCGGGCGGTCGACGATGCTCGCGTCGATGGCGCGGTCGCTGCTCGCGGGCGGGACGGAACTCGTGGTTTTGGCGCCACGCCAGGGTGCGGTCCGCGACCTCGACGGGTTGCCCGGGGTCCGCGCAGTGTTCTCCGGCGACGACGTCACCGTGGAGGACCTGTCCCCCGTCCTCACGGCGTCCGGGAGACCGACGGTCCTCGTCGTCGACGACGGCGAGCTCCTCATCGACTGCACCGCCGCGAAGTGGCTCCGCGAGTGGGGGCGAGCCGCCGCGGATAACCGGCAGGGGCTCCTGCTCGGCGGGAATACCACCGGCCTCGCAGCCGGCTTCGGCGGCTGGCAGGTCGACGCCAAGAAGAACCGTCGCGGTGCCCTGCTCTCCCCGCAGGACACGCTTGCCGGCGACCTCATCGGCGTCCGGATCTCGCGGTCCTCGATCTCCAGCCGCATCGAGCCCGGCACCGCCCTCGTCCACCTCGGCACCGGGGTCGCGTCCACGCTGCAGGTGCCGTCGGTCACGGCGAACACGAGGACGGGGAGCGAGGCGGTCGCGTTCGCGGAGCGCTGACGCCCCGACGCTGCGCGCAACCTGAGCATCGGGCCCCTGGAGAACCTTGCCTTCTTCATGCGACCACGCTAGCCAGCGCCAGACGTCGAGGGTGCGATCTCAGCCTGTCCGACCCTTGCCACCGCCACCGCCGCGTCCGTGCCGGAAGTCGGCACGTGTTCGTGGCCGAGTCGGCCAACGGCCGGCTCCTCGGCGTCGCCAGCACGACGCACACATCCGAAGCACGGGACGGCCTTCCCGCACTCGAATTGTCGACCCTGTACGTCGATCAGGGCTCACACGGAACAGGGTTGGCGTCGAATCTCCTCCACGCCGCGATCGGCGGAGACGACGCGCACCTGCTCGTGTTCTCGTTCAATCTGCGCGCCCAGCGCTTCTACGCGAAGCACGGATTCGAGCGCATCGGCAGACGGCAGCTCGACCCAGGAACCGGACTCAACGCAGAACGATGGATCCGACAGTTCACCAATTCCGACAGTCCGACTGAGTAGCCGATCGTTCACCGAGACGGGTTGAGCAGATGCGCCGTGTCTCATGCCAGGGACCGTGAAGGGCACCGATCGTGTGATCGGTGCCCTTCACATCATCGCTTGTAAGTCAAGCTCGTTCGCGTGCGCTGACTCGGGGCAGGACGATGCCGAGGATGATCATCGCGACGGCGAGGAAGGCGTGGAGCACGTTGTCGGCGCTGTTGAGCGGAACGAAGTTCGCCGCGCCGGTCATGCTGGCGGTGAAGAGGCCGTAGATGAACAGCACCGCGTAGATGATGCCGCCGACCAGCAGGTAGAGCCGTGCGCCGCCGGCAGAACGGGCTGCGGCAACGCCGACGATGCCGAAGAGCAAGTGCACGATGTTGTGCAAGACGGATACCTGGAACAGGCCCAGGAGCAGGGCCATGGATCCGTGACCGGCCATCGACATGGACCCCATGTCCATGGTGAGTCCGGGGATGAAGCCGGCGATGCCGACGATCAGGAAGACCACGCCGAACAGCAGGGCGCCCTTCTGGGTGAGGGTGGCGGCGAAGCCGGTGCGCGGAGCTGCTGCGTTGCTGGACATGAGAGGTGCCTTTCGGTCGATGTGCTGGTGGCGTGGCGCGTGAGTGGTCAGGTGGTTGACGATTGGGGTTGTAGCCGATGACGGAGCGCGGTCAACCCGTCTCGGACTCGGGTTTTCGCGGTTCCGACGGTGGTGTGCAGGTCGCGGGCAACTTCCTCGGTGCTGCGCTCACCCAGGTAGCGGAGGATGACGGCCTCACGTTGCTTTTCGGTCAGCTCTGCCAGCGCTCCACGGAGTCGTGCCCGTGAGAAGTGAGCGTCGAACTGGTCGAGGCTGTGGTCGGTGCTGTGGTGATCGCGGATCCCGAGGCGAAAGTCCCGGCGGCGGGACGCTTCACGGCTACGGATCCGATCGATGGCTCGTCGATGGGCGATTGTGCGCAGCCATGACTCGAGCGTGGCGCGAGTCGGGTCGTACCGGGCCGGGTGCTGCCACCACTCGAGGAACGCTTCATGGACGACGTCTTCAGCGAGGTGACGGTCGATGATGATCGTTCCCACGAAACCGCGCAACCCAGACGCGTGCTGCCGGTAGGCGGCCGTGAACGGGTCGATAGCTGTTGGTTGGGTGCCGGGCATGTGGGGCGTACCGATCTTTCTACTGGTGATGGGTTCACCGTAGGCGTTCGGATCACGACCGGTTTCCCCCAGTCCGGGGACCGCGTCGCACGTCGTCCGGGTACTCCGCGGTCGAACTGGAGCCCGACGCCTCTTCAGGCACCTGCCGTTCGCGCACTGCCCTGCACCGATCGATCTCTCAGCGAGGCGATGGCATCACGCGCCGCATGGCCACAACACTGTGTCAGGGGTGGCGGCGGATCGCGGTGAGGGTGGTGTCGTCGTCGAGGTCTGGGCCCGCGGCTTCGAGGAAGGCGGTGAGCGCAAGCTGCAGGTGCGTCGCTGTTCGCAGTTCGATGGCGAGTTGCGTGAGTGTGTGCATGGACGCGTCGGGGAGCTCGAACAGGCCATCGGTGACGATCAGGAGCAGCTCCCCGGGGGCGAGATGGAGGATACGGGGCAGGCGAGGTATCCCGGCGGGTTGCAGGCCGATCGGGAAGTCCGCCGATGGGATCCGTTCAACGGCACCGGTTGTGTGGGCGTGCGCGGTGAGGCCGTGGCCCGCGTCGACGAACTCGATCCGTCCATCCCGGAATCGCAGCCGGGCGTGGAACAAGGTCGCGAACGCGGATGCGCGTTCGAAGTGGTCTCGGGTCGCGGTCTCCGCAGCGTCGACGGCTTCGCCGGGTGGTTCCTGGCGGAACACCTCAAGGCTGCCGAGGAGGTTCGCAGCGAGCACCCCTGAGGCGAGGCCTTTGCCCATGACGTCCCCCACCGTGACCGTGGCGTACCCGCGCTGGCTGTCCACAGTGACATCAGACAGGTCTCCGGAGATCCCTCGCGCAGACCGTGCCGTGGTCGCGATCGTGTACTCGTCGAGCACGGCGGGTGCAGGACGCATCGCTCGCTGGACCGCGTCGATCCAGTAGGAGTCAGCGCTGTCGAGTTCGTCGTCACCGTCCTCGCGTGGGGCGCGCGTGGCGGTCGTCATCTCACCCACGCGATGCGTCGTCTCATCTGCTTCCCCCTGCTCGATGGTATGCAACTCCCGACCCGCTGTGAGCGGCGCACAGCCCGCAGGGGTCCGGGATGGTGCCCCTGCGACACCATCCCGGCTGGACGCCGTTGCGTGCAGCAACAGGCGCCCTGTTGACCCAGGAGCATGCTCAAACCGGGTTGCCGGAGACACTAACTCCGATTGATGCGACCGCGATGTCGGCATTTTCACCGACCACTGTCTGCTCCTGCACCGGTACTGTCCGTGATCCATCTGACGCAGCAACCAGTCGCGGGTTGCTGTTTCCGGGAAGCGTGGCCCAGTCTGGGCGAGTAAGACACGCGTGAAGGAAACAGGGGTCCCAGATGTTGTCACTGGTGTACGTGAGCACGATGGCTCGCCCGGTCACGGACGAGGAGCTCGCGGAGATCCTCGTGATCGCCCGGGAGAAGAACCTGCAGCTGGGCATCACCGGGATCCTGGCCCATCAGGGCAGCAACTGTCTCGGGATCATCGAAGGCGACGACGACGTCGTCCGGGAGCGGTTCGCCGGGATCCGGCAGGACCCACGCCACATCAACGTCCGTGAAGTGGCCGTCGATCACATCAGTGCGCGGGCATTCCCAGAATGGTCGATGGCGTTCCAATCCGCCGACCCTCTCATCAAGGACATCCCGGGATTTCTCGACCTGTTCACCGACCATCCGGACCCCGTCCCGGGCGGCGGCAACACATCGCGGGCGAAAGCACTCCTGGAGTGGTTCCGGAAGCACCCCCTCGCACCATTGACCGACCAGGGCGTCGGCGATGCGATCGAGCCGCGTCTGCAGATCATCAGCGCCGCGATCATGGTGCTGCACGATGTCGGCGTGGAACGGGCCGACATGGACCAGATCGCCGACACCGCAGGGATCAGCGTCGACGCACTCCGACAGCACTTCCCGACCCGGCAGAGCCTGCTGACCGCCACCGTCGACCGGTGGTCCAGCACCCTGTCTCGGCCCTTGCTGCCCATCGCCGAGCAGTACGGCGCGGTCGCATACCTGCACGCGCTCATCGTCGCGTACTCGGAAGAACCCGCACTGATGCGGCTGCTCGCATCAACCCTTGCAGCAAGCTCCGACCCAGCAAACGAGGGTGCGGACTACTACCGCACCCTGTACCTCCGGTTCCGGCAGACCATCCGCACCGCCCTCGAGCACGACATCCGTACTGGTCGAGAACCGAACACGATGGAGCCCGCCCGCGCCACGGAACAGCTCCTCGCCCTCTACGACGGCCTCCGCGTGCAGTCGCTCCTCGTGCCCGGATTCGACATCATCGAAGCCTTCGACCGCGCAGCATCACGCATGCGCCGAGGCTGGTCCGAGGACTACCGCCGTACTGACCTCTTCGAGATCCCACTCGACCGCACCCGCGAACACACTGCACGCCCCGACCTGTTCGGCTCCCAGTAGGTTCGCGCTCCCGTTGGAGGCGCGGGGCGGCCACCGGATAGGTGGCAGCCGCCCCGCTCGCAACGGGAACCACCCCGCTGCTGCTCCACAGTTTGCACCCACCCCCGGCTCGTGCTTGCGGAGGTGTGCGGACCGTTCGGGTCATCCCGCACGTCCCCGGGATGGTGCACACCGCTCAACTCTCCTCCGCGGAGAACGCGAACCGAGACGACGATGAGAGATCCGCGGCGTCGATGCCGCGGAGCGCACCGTCTGCATGGACCTGAGCGGGGTCAATTTCCAGGGGTGCGGGGTAACGGCCGATTTCTTGAAGCTCGGCGGTACCCCCGGTGCGTCGTGCGGACCCGAACTGCCCGGCGGACCTTCCACTATCCGACAGTTGTGGGTCTGTGACCAGTCCGCACCATCGCGGACCCAGCAGAACCGGGTTACTGCGTGGGGGTGTCTTCTTCGGGGTTAAAGTGCGAGTCGGTATCGGAGTAACCGGCGGCGAGCCCGTCCGGGTGGTTCGGGATGGTGCTGCCGTCACCGAGACCAGCGGGCTTCACCGTGCCATCCGAGTCGGTGGTGGGCACTTCCACGCCGGGCCCCTCGAGGGCACCGTCATCGTTTGGGACGGAGGGTGGGGTGATGTTGCTCATTGTGTCTCCTTCACTGTTCCGGTGCTGGTGGTTGTGGTGGGGTGGAGGGCTGCGAGGTCGTTGAGGAACCGGGTAATGATCTCCGCGTCCGCTAGGGGAATGGCGGCACAGAGGGCGGCGATGTGCGCGGCAAGTGGGTCGGTGTCGTCTCGATCCGGTGTAGCCAGAGTCAGCTGCACGTAGCTGGAGCGTCGATCGGTGGGGTTTGGCACTCGCGTGAGAAATCCGGACGCCTCCAACCGGTCTAGCAGGCTCGTCATCGACGGCGTGGTGATGCCGAGGTGCTCGCCGAGCTGCTTCGGCGTGCACGGCTCATCCCGCGCCGACGCAGCCCGGAGGTACCGGAGCGCCTCCCGCTCCGTGATCGACGTGTGTCCTGCGGCCGCCCGAGTGCGCTCAAGCCGCGCAGCCGCATACCGGCATCGCTCGACCGCATCGAGCAACGCGGCCACGGGTACAACAGGCGTCTCCGACATGCCCCCACCGTACAAACTCGGCCGTTCCGCGGCGCTCGGGCGATGGCTTACAACAGCCATCCCGCACCTCACAAACTACCTGGCCGAACCCGGGTGGTGCTCGGTGCCGTTTACGGGGCTGCGCCGCGGAACCCTAGCCGCTGGCCGTCCGAGCTGCTGCTCGGGTTGGAATCGTCACGCGCACCAGCGGACGTCGTAGCGCGAGGGCGCCTGCCCCCTGACCCGAACCACGGGCAGGCGCCCACACCTCATGTCCTACGCCGAGCAAACCTCACACGGTCACGGTTCTTGCGCAGTCCGGATACGTCGTCGTGGCGCGTGCTCCCTGCAGGGCGCGGGAAGCCCGGACGTCTGTCCGGGCCTCGGCTGGCGCACTGGCATGCGGACGGGCCGCCGCTAGGCGGCCGGCAGCTGCGGGTTGGAGGGCCTGATGGGTGAGGACGGTGCGCACGTTCCGGCCGGGGTGCTGCTACTGGAATCAGTGAACCGGCTTCGCGTCGCGGAGACGATGCTCCAGAACCGTGCACGCGCTCGGATGGGCCTGAAGGCAAATGATTTCCAGACGGTGCAGTTCCTCGCCGCGCGAGAAGCCGGCGGCTTCCCCGCGCGCGCAGCAGACCTCGCGGAGGCGCTCGGTGTCAGCAGTGCGGCGGCGACGATGACGATCGACCGGCTCGTGTGAATGCTCAACCCAGACGTCACCGCAGCGACCCGGTACGGCGGCAACTGATCACCCTCCAGAAGGACACCATCGGCGATAGCGTCTCGGATGAGCTGCTCGACCCGCTGCTGCAGGAACCCTCCCACTCGACGCGGGCCCGGTAGTACCAGGCAGAACACGCCAGGCAATGCCGGCGTCACGTCACCACCACTCATACGCCGGCCTCCCTTCACCCCGTTGATCGAACCGCGGGGTGGGCTGCCGGATCAGGTAGCAGCCCACCCCGCTAGCAACGGGAACCACCCAGCTGCTGCCACACAGTCTGCACGAACCGACGCCTCGTACCGTGCAACCGATGAGCCACCCATCTTCTCGACGGCGGAAGCCCGCTCCCGTTCGCCGGCCACGCGGGAGCCTGCGCATGCACTGGTGGCAATGGGCGCTCCTCGGCACCCTTGCCGCCGTCACGGCAACGCTTCTGGTGGCCGCGCTGACGCTCAAATAGGTCCGGCATGCCGCTACCAGCGAAAGTGGGTTCCCGGGAGCGGTGGAACGTTCGGGTCATCCCGCCACCCCCGGGATAGCGCACTCCCCCACCAGCCTCAAGGCAGGAAAGGCAAGTCTCTCGAACGGGAAACGAGTGTCACGCAAGCATCACTGCCGCGGAGCGCTCCACACAGCATAGGACCGACGTG
>NZ_SMBN01000008.1:0-66798 GCF_004342995.1 Curtobacterium sp. PhB146
ACGCACTCCCCCGCTCGACACCCGAAGATGCTCCGCCAGAGAGGCTGGTGAATCCGCTGCCCGGGGAAGAACCGTGGCGGACAAGATCCCCGGGTGAACCCAGTGACCGTCTCAGCCGTTCCGTTCTCCGCCGCCGTGGCAACGAGAGGTAACACTACACAGGCTCCGGGGGCCTCGCCAACCGTGGTTCCTCCCGGGCGTGTCGGCCTGGGAGTGCCCGTCGGCGGCGGGGCTACTCCGCTGCAGCGAGCTGCCCGCAGGCCCCGTCGATCTCCTTGCCGCGGGTGTCGCGCAGGGTCGTCGGGATGCCCGCGGCGTTGAGCCGGCGGACGAACTCGTCCTGCACGTGCACCTCGGACGAGGTCCACACGGAGCCCGGCGTCGGGTTGAGCGGGATCGGGTTGACGTGCACCCAGCCCTTGCCGCGCTTGTTGAGCTTCTCGGCGAGCAGGTCGGCACGCCAGGCGTGGTCGTTCATGTCCTTGATGAGCGCGTACTCGATCGAGACACGGCGGCCCGTCTTGACGTAGTAGTTGTGCGCGGCGTCGATCGCCTCGTCGGCCTTCCAGCGCGAGTTCACCGGGATGAGCTCGTCGCGGAGCTCGTCATCAGGGGCGTGCAGCGACAGCGCGAAGGTCACCGGGATGTTCTCGTCCGCCAGCTTGAGGATCGCGGGGACCAGCCCGACCGTCGAGATCGTGATGCCACGGGCACTCATCCCGAGGCCGTTCGGCTGCGGCGCGACCATCAGCCGCACGGCGTCCATCACCCGCTTGTAGTTGGCGAGCGGCTCCCCCATGCCCATGAACACGATGTTCGTCACGCGCTCGGCGTCGACGCGGTCCTTGCCGCCCTTGCGGGGATCGCCCCCAAGCTCCCCCGCGGCGATGGCCGCGTTGGCCCGGACGATCTGCTCGATGATCTCGGCGGTGGACATGTTGCGGGTCAGCCCCGCCTGGCCGGTGGCGCAGAACGGGCAGTTCATGCCGCACCCGGCCTGCGACGAGACGCAGAGCGTGATGCGACCCGGGTACCGCATGAGCACCGACTCGACCAGGGCACCGTCGTGCAGCTTCCACAGGAACTTGATCGTGTCGCCGTTGTCCGTCGCCAGCCGCCGGGTCTCGGTCAGCAGGGGCGGCAGCATCCCGGCGACGAGCTGCTCGCGCTGGGCGGCAGGCAGGTCGGTCATCTTGTCCGGGTCGGACGTGTAGTGCGTGAAGTAGTGGGTCGCGAGCTGCTTCGCGCGGAAGCCCGGCAGCCCGAGTTCCTTGACGCGGGCCTCACGCTCCTCGGCCGTCAGGTCGGCCAGGTGCACGGGCGGCTTGCCGCGCTTCGGCGACGCGAACTGCAGCAGCGGACGGCCGTCGGTGTCGGTCGCCTGCTTCCAGCCCTCGGTGCGCGGGCGCACCTGCGGACGAGCAGACTGCTGCTGTTCGAACGGGGTACGGGTGTCGGAAGCCATCAGGCCAGGATACGGGAGGCCCGTGACACGTCGGTGCCGGACCCTCCGGTGGCCGGGATGGTCACCGTCGACGGCCCCGCCTGCGTCGGGTCAGCTGCCGGCGGGCAGCAGGCGCGCGAAGTGGTGCGCGGCTGAGTACATCGGCACGATGTCGACGACCTCGCCCGGGTGCGGTGCCTGCAGCACGAGCCCCTGGCCGAGGTACAGCCCGACGTGGTCCTCGTCGTCGTACACGACCATGTCGCCGGGCAGCGCCTCGGACTCGGGGATCGTCGTCGCCGCGGCGTCCTGCGTCGGGACGTAGTGCACGAGCGGGATGCCGACCGCCGCGTACGCGACCATCGTCAGGCCGGAGCAGTCGATGCCCTCGTGGCTCGCGCCACCCTCGACGTACGGGTCCCCCATGTACTGCAGGGCGGTCTCGACGATGGTGGCGCGGTCGCCGCCGGCGGACAGCGCCGCCGAAAGGGCCGACTGCGCCTGGGCCGTCGTCACCCCGAAGCGCAGGTCGAGCGTCGGGTAGGAGACGACCGTGGTCGTGGTGGTCATGCCGTCGGTCGTGACGACGGGGACCTTGACGTCGTGCGCCACGGTGAAGGTCTGCGCGGCCTGCGAGGTCGTCGTGCCCTGCTGCGTCTCGGCCGGGGTCGCCGCGTTCGCCGGCACGGCCAGGGTCAGGCTCGAGGTCACGGCGATCGCC
This sequence comes from Curtobacterium sp. PhB146, assembly GCF_004342995.1. NCBI lineage: Bacteria > Bacillati > Actinomycetota > Actinomycetes > Micrococcales > Microbacteriaceae > Curtobacterium > Curtobacterium sp. PhB146. The sequence goes on from NZ_SMBN01000008.1 coordinate 2,166, forward strand.
GGTGCGAGCAGGATCGCGGCACGCTTGGCGTTCGCGGTGCGGCGGATGTGCCGCGGGTCGACGGCCCGCTCGGCACGCAGGACGGCCTTCCGGCTCAGGACGGCCGCACCGGCGCTCGAAGCGACTGGGAGCGGACGCGGCTGCATCCGGACGGTGCGGGTCGGCTTCGGGTGCTCCACGAACGTGGCCCGGGCAGCAGCGGGACCGAGGGCCGAGCGACGACCACGGGGACGGGACGGCTGCGGCTGCGGCTGCGGAGACGCCGGAGCGGGTTCCACCGCGGTGTGCGGGGTCCCTCGCGAGGGCTGTCGGTCTTCGGCTGCTGCAGGCAGGGCGTGGCGTCCCATGGGTCCTTCCGGGTCGGGACCGCTGGGCGATCCGGAAAGTAACGTATTGGTCACGGGGCGGATCGAGGCTGGGCAGTCCCGGAGTGTTCCTGCGGCTCGTCACAGGAACGGGCGGTCCTCGCAGGTCGCTCAGATGCGGCGGATCCGCACCCAGGGGCCTGAAGACCCGGCCTCAGACGGACGCGACCCGCATGACGGCGGCGATCCGGGCCTCCCGGTCGGACGACAGCCGGTCGAGGCGAGCCGCCAGCGCCACGACGGACGCGTCGACCGGGGCGTCCCCCGAGATGTCCCCCGGCACCGGGACGCCGGCGCGGACGGCGAGCGGCAGCACGCCGGCCCAGACGGCGTGGTCCTCACCGTCGTCCGCGGCCTCGCCGTTGCCCTGGAACCGGACCTTCACGCTCGCGCGGTCGAGGGGCAGCTGCAGGACCTGGGTGGCGCGGACCTCCTTCGGGGTCATCTCGCGGACCTCGTCGCGGCGGCCGGGCATGAGATGGTCGGAGACCTGCCAGAGCGCCTCGGTGCGGAGTTCGGGCGGCACCACCGTCGCGGTGCCCGCGATCATCGCACTGCGGTAGTTCGCGGAGCTGTCGAAGGTCGAACGGGCGAACACGAGCCCGTCCAGGTGCGTGACCGTCGCTGCGACCTGCACGCCGGCGGCCCCTGCTTCGAGGAAGAGGCCGCCGCCGGTCGAGCCGTGCAGCAGCAGGACCGGGCCGGCGCCGAGGTCGCCGACGCCGCACAGGAAGGGCAGCACGATCGGGTGGCCGCCGCGGACGAACCCGACGTGGGCGAGGTGGGCCTCGGCGAGGATCGCCCGGAGGACGGCGGGGTCGTCGGACTGGCGCTCGCGGATGCGGCGGACCCGCAGGTCGGGGCCGTCGGCGGGGTTGGGGGTGCTCATGCTGGCCACGCTAGGTTCGACAGTGGTCCAGTGCGTGGACCAGATCGAGGTGATCGTGGTGGACCAGTCCGGCAAGACCGCAGGGGTCGTCGCCCGCATCCGACGGATGGTCCACGACGGCACGCTGCGCGAGGGCGATCCGCTGCCCTCGACCCGGGCGTTGGCCGCCGAGCTCGGCGTCGCACGCGGAACGGTCGTCGCCGCGTACGACCAGCTCGACGGCGAGGGCTGGATCCGGACGCGGCACGGTGCGGTGGCGCGGGTCGTCGCGTCGGCCGGGGCGTTCAGCCGGGGCGGGGTGGGCGGCGCCGCCGTCGGGAACTCGCGGCCGGCGACCGACCGGGGCGCGGCAGCGTCGGCCTCAGCGGCGGCCGCGGCCGCCGCCCGGACCATCGACTGCCGCCCCGGGGTCCCCGCCGTCACCGCGATCGCGCAGCGGGACTGGCGCGCGGCCTGGCGGGCGGCGGCCGACGCCCCACTGCGGAACGCGGTCGCGGACCCCCTCGGCACGGTGGAGCTGCGCGCGCAGGTGGTGGCGCAGCTCGGCCTGAGTCGCGGATTCGCGCCGTCGGTCGACCGGGTGCTGCTGACCGCGGGGACCTCCGAGGCGTTGTCGCTCGTCACCGAGGCGCTCCGCGTGCACCTCGGTCGCGCACCCGTGTTCGCGGTCGAGGACCCGGGGTACCGGACCGGTCAGCGTGCGGTGCTCAGCGCGGGCGGGACCGTCGTCGGCATCCCGCTCGACGACGACGGGATGGACCTCGACGCCCTGACCGCCGCACCGCCGGTCGACGTCGTGCTCGTCACACCGACGCACCAGTACCCGCTCGGCTCGGTGATGCCGGTGGCGCGACGGCAGCGGCTGCTCGCCTGGGCTGCGGCGACGGGCACGCTCCTGGTCGAGGACGACTACGACTCGGAGTTCCGACACCGCGGCAGCCCCGTGCCCGCACTCGCAGCGCTCGACGCCGAGGGGGTGGTGCTGCACGTCGGCGGGTTCTCGAAGACGCTCGACCCGCGGCTGCGCTGCTCCTACGTCGTGCTGCCCGCGGCGGGTGGAGTGCCGGTCGGGGCAGGATCCGTGGCCGGGGTCGCCGACGCGGTGCTCACCGCCCGTCGTGCCCGCGGCGCGGTCGTCGCCGAGCCCGTGCAGATCGCGCTCGCGCACCTGCTCCGGACCGGCGCGCTCCGCCGGCACCTCGGCAGGGTCCGGCGCGACTACACGCACCGCCGCGCCCGGATCGCGGCCCGGCTCGACGGCGTCACCGGACTGGAGGCCCGTGCCCTGAACGGCGGACTGCACGCCGTGGTCGTGTGGTCGGGTCCGGCGACGGGGCGGGAGGTCGCGGCGCGGATGGCCGGTGCCGGCGTGCTCGTCTCGACGCTCGAGGAGTACGGGATGGCTCCGGGCAGCACGCCGGCCGGGATCGTGCTGGGGTACGGGGCGGTGACGGTGCCGGAGCTCGACCGGGCACTGGACGCACTGGTCGGGGCGGTCGGGGCGGTCGAGCGGGCCTGAACCACTTGAAAACCCTGTCGTGCTCGGTTTCGGCGATGTTTCGCGATCGTGAAGAAAAGTAACGCAACGATCATTTCACTGGCGCTGTTTGTTACTTCTCGAACATGATTCGTGAACGTTCGACGCAGCGACAGGAGACACGGTGACCACCACCCCCGAACAGCGCGAGGTCCTCGACCTCGTCGACACGCAGTTCGACGATGCGGTGCAGCTCGTCCGCGACCTGATCGACATCCCGAGCGTCGGTCCGTGGTTCGGCGACGACGCGGCCGTCAGCGGCGAGGGCGCCGTGCAGGCCTTCCTCCGTGAGCACCTCGAGGGCCTCGGCGCCGAGATCGACGAGTGGGAGCCGTCGGTCGACGAGCTCGCCGTCCACGCCGACGGCCCGGGCTACTTCGCCGACCGCGACTTCACCGGTCGTCCGAACATCGTCGGCCGCATCCGCTCGGCCGCCGACGGGTCCGACTCTCCCGCACTGATGTTCCTCGGCCACTGCGACGTCGTCCCCGGCGGGCCCGGTTGGACCGAGGGTCCGTTCACGAGTCTCCTCCGGGACGGACGGGTCATCGGTCGCGGCGCCTGCGACATGAAGGGCGGCATGGCTGCGGCCCTCGCTGCCATCCGCGCGGTGCGCTCGAGCGGTGTGCAGCTCGCCGGAGACCTGGCCTTCGGCTCCGTGACCGAGGAGGAGACCGGCGGGATGGGCACCCTCGCGTTGGTGCACCGCGGCCACCGCCCTGAGCTCGGCATCGTCATCCCGGAGCCGACGAGCCTGCAGGTTGCTCCGCTCTGCCGTGGCATCATCTGGGGCGAGATCACGATCCCCGGCAAGAGCGGGCACATCGAGATCGAGCAGCCGCACTGGCAGGACGGCGGAGCCGTCGACGCGATCGCGTACGGACGTCGGCTCCTCGAGGCCATCGACGCCCTGAACGCCCGCTGGCGCGAGCTGCCGGAGAAGAACCACCGGCACATGCCGCTCCCCTGCCAGGTCAACGTCGCCGAGATCGACGCCGGCACCTACCCGAGCGCGTACGCCGGTTCGTTCACCATCCGGTTCGACATCCAGTACCTGCCGGCCGAGCTCGACCAGCACGGCGGCGGGGGCCTCGTCCGTGCGCAGATCGAGGAGATGCTCCGCGCGTTCGCTGGCGACGACCCCTGGCTCACCGAGCACCCGCCGGTCGTCACGTGGCTCGTGGACGCCGACTGCGGCGAGACCGACGACACCCACCCGCTGGTCATCGCACCGCAGACCGCCCTCGGGGCCCTCGGCCTGGAGCCCGTCGTGCAGGGGGTCACCAGCCACACCGACATGGGGCTGCCGATCAAGGCCGGCGTCCCAACGATCACCTTCGGCCCCGGGCAGTTGAGCGTCGCGCACCAGCCCGACGAGTACCTGGACCTCGACGAGTTCCGTACCTGCATCGAGGCGATGGTGCTGATCATCCTCGACCTGTGCGGTGTCGCGTCGGCCGACGCGACGAGCGACCCGAGCACCGCGGTGGACGCACATGCATGACCTCGTGCCGCACCTCGCCGCGCGCGGCGTCTCCGACGTCACCGCGCTGCGGGACACCGGGTCCGAGACCGACCGCACCGTGCTCGTCGCAGCGGGGTCCGGACCCGTCGTCCTCAAGCTCTCCGAGAGCTCCCGGATGCAGGCGGCACTCCTCCAGGCCGTCGCCGCGAGTGCCCCGACACTGCCCGTGCCCCGCGTGCTGCACGACGAGCACGGCGTCGCGGTCACCCCGACCGACGACGGCGACCTGTTCGTGATGACCGCCGTGCCCGGTGTCCCGCTCGAGGACGTCGACGTCTGGCCCGCACTCGTCGACGACCTCGTCGACGTGCAGGCCGCGCTCGTGATCGCGTTGCACGACACCGACGCCGCGGCGGCGCACGTCCCCGCGGAGAACGACTGGTCGATCGAGACCGTCGCCCGCCACGAACCCCTCATCGACCAGGTGGCCGACGAGCGGCACCGTCCGGCCATGCACGCCGTGGTCGAGGTGTTCCGCGCCGAGCTCGCACCGGCACTCGCCGCCATGCCACGGCAGGTGCTGCACGCCGACGCGAACCTGTCGAACGTGCTCGTCGCCGACGGTGCTGTCAGCGGTGTCATCGACTTCGGCGACGCGATCGAGGCGCCCCGTGTGCTCGACGTGGCCGTCACCACCTGTTACCTCGCGATCGCGCTCGGTTCGTTCGAGCACCAGCTCGTCGATCGCTACACCGCGCGGATCACCGCTGCACTCGGGCTCTCCCCCGCCGAGGCAGCACTCGTCCTGCCGCTGGCTGCCTGCCGGCTCGTCCAGGCCGTCGTGCTCGCTCGCGACACCGCCCGTCACGAACCCGCCCGAGCCGACTACGTGCTGCGCTACGACCGCGCGGCCGTCGCACTGCTCGACCGGACCGGTGCGCTGCCGACTCCGTCCACCAACTCGACCTCGAAAGGCGCGTGACCACGTGCAGCAGATCGACATCCCCGCGGTGCCGGCCCCCGCGGCGAGCGCCGTCCGGACGGGCAGCGCCACGAACGCCGCCGTCGCGATGGTGAACCGGTTCGACCCCGCCGACGCCGCGTCCCTGCCCGACGGCGACCAGCAGCTCCTCGCCCGGCGCCGGGAGGTGCTCGGTGACATCTACCCACTCTTCTACGCACGACCCATCCACGTGGTCCGCGGTGAGGGCGCCCGGCTCTGGGACGCTGACGGCGCCGAGTACCTCGACGCGTACAACAACGTGCCGGCAGTCGGTCACGCGAACCCCCGGATCGCGACGGCCGTGTACCAACAGCTGATCCGGATGAACACGCACACGCGGTACCTGCAAGACGGGATCGTCGAGTTCGCGGAGCGGTTCCTGCAGACGTACCCGGAGCACCTGGACCGAGTGATCTTCTCGAACTCGGGTTCCGAGGCGAACGACCTCGCGATCACGATCGCACAGTGGCGGACCGGGAACCAGGGCCTCATCGTCACCGAGAACGCGTACCACGGTACGACGCAGCTGCTGGCGGGCGCCTCGCCGGAGAACGGCGCGACGATGCCGTTGCACCCCTGGGTGCGGACGGTCCCGGCGCCGGACACGCACCGCGACGGCGACCGCGCCGGCGAGCTGTTCGCGGCGGCGATCACCGAGGCCGCCGACGACCTCGACCGGCACGGCTTCGGACTCGCGGCGCTCCTCCTCGACTCGATCATGTCGACCGACGGGATCTTCCCCGGGGCTCCCGGGATGCTCGTGCCGGCGTACCGGGCGACGCACGCCGCCGGTGGGCTCGTCATTGCGGACGAGGTGCAGCCGGGCGTCGGCCGCACCGGGGACGCGATGTGGGGGTTCCAACGCCACACGCAGACGGAGCCGCCACGACCCGCGGGAGCCGAGCCGAGCCTCCAGTCCGGGACGACCGCCGGGCCGGGACCGGACGGCCACGTCGACATGGTGACCTGCGGCAAGCCGCTCGCCGGCGGACTGCCGATCGGCACCCTGGTGCTCGGGTCGGCGCTCAGCGACGGCTACGCCGAGGAGCACCGGTACTTCAACACGTTCGGCGGCAACCCCGCATCGATCGCGGCGGCCGCCGCTGTGCTCGACGAGGTGCAGGATCGCGGCCTCGTGGAGCACGCCCGCGAGGTCGGGGCGTACCTGATGCGCGGGATCGCCGAGCGGTCGGCATCGACCGGTTTGGTCGCGGACGTCCGCGGAGCTGGCCTGTTCATCGGCGTGGAGATGGCCGGGCCCGGTGCCGGTGAGCTCGCCGGCCGGGTCGTCAACGCGCTCCGTTCCCGGAACGTGCTCATCTCGGCGGTCGGCTCCGACGGGCGTGTCCTCAAGGTCCGTCCGCCGCTCGTCTTCACCCGCGAGGACGCCGACGCGTTCCTCGACGTCTACGACTCCGTGCTCTCCACGCTCCAGCAGGAAGGACCCCTCTCATGAGCGATGCACCCACACCCCGCGAGGTGCTCGGCATCTCCGGCGTCGGCAAGAACTTCGGCGCCGTCCGTGCCCTCCGCGACATCGACCTCAGCGTGCAGTCGGGCGAGATCGTCGCGTTGCTCGGCGACAACGGCGCCGGCAAGTCGACCCTGATGAACATCATCTGCGGGTCGAACACCCCCGACGAGGGCGAGATCCGCGTCAGCGGGCAGCCGATGTCCGGCCTCGCCGACGCCAAGCGCCTCGGTGTCGGCGTGGTCTACCAGGACCTCGCGCTCGCTCCGCACCTGTCCCTGACCGAGAACCTGTTCCTCGGCAACGAGCTCCGTCGCGGGCCGTGGCTCGACCGGAAGCGCATGCACGCCGCGGCCCGGGCCGCGATCGAGCAGCTCGGCATCTCGACGCTCCGCGACGTGCGGCTGCCGGTCGGTTCCCTCTCCGGCGGTCAGCGGCAGGTCCTCGCCGTCGCCCGCGCCATGAAGTGGGCATCCGACCTCATCCTGCTCGACGAGCCGACTGCCGCACTCGGCCCGAAGCAGGTCGGCATCGTGCTCGACTCGATCCGCGTCGCCGCGAGCCACGGCCTCGGCGTCATCCTCGTGTCGCACGACATCCCCAACGTCCTGAAGCTGGCCGACCGCATCGTGGTCCTCCGCCACGGCACGATCATCGCCGACCTGAAGCCCGAAGGACTCTCCGTGTCCGACGTCATGACCGTGATGGTCGGAGACGAGGTAGCAGCATGACCACCGCAGCCCCCAACGCCGGCGCAGCCCCCGACACGTCGATGCGTTCGGCGCCCGCTCTCAAGCACGGCGTCGCCCGCGTCTTCAGCAACCGTGCCGTCCAGATCATCGCAGTCGAGGTGGTGCTCATCGCGGTCTTCCAGGCGCTGTCCCCGAGTGGCGCCTTCCTCAGCGAGGCGAACATCCGCGGCATCCTGCTCACCGCGTCGCAGGTGCTCCTGCTGGCGGCGGGCCAGGCGGTCCTGATGTCCGCCGGCCAGATCGACATCTCCCAGGGCGCAGTCCTCATCCTGTCGTCGGTCGTGTCCGGACAGGTGATGATCGCGATGGGGACCTCGTCGCCGGTCGGCGTGGTGATCCTGGTCGGTCTGGTCGTCGCGATCCTCACCGGTGCGGTGCTCGGCACGGTGAATGCCCTGTTCGTCGGGGTGGTCGGCATCAACTCGCTCGTGACCACGCTCGGCATGCTCTCGCTCGCCACGGGCATCGCCCAGGTCGCCACGAAGGGCGTCAACCTGGTCGGCATCCCGGCCGAGCTGGCCGGTTCGTTCGGATCGGCCACGATCGGTGTCTTCCCCGTCCCCACGATCCTCGGACTCGTGATCCTCGCCGTGATCTGGGCGCTCTACCGGTACACCGCCTGGGGCACCCACACGCTCGCGATGGGTTCCAACTTCCTGGCGTCCCGCCGGGTCGGCATCAAGACCCTCACGAACACCATCGGCATCTTCGTCCTGTCCGCCGGTCTCGCCGGGCTCGCCGGGTTCATCGACCTGGCGCGCTACTCGACGACGAACATCTCCGGGCACACGAACGACTCGATGGCCGCGATCGCCGCAGCCCTGATCGGCGGGACCGCCCTGACCGGCGGCCGGATCAACTTCCTCGGCGTGATCGTCGGCGCGTTCCTGGCGATCATCCTGCAGTCCGGGCTCGTGATCATCAACCTCTCGCCCTTCTACCAGACCATCGCGATCGGAGCCATGCTCCTCGTCGCCGTCAGCTTGGACCGCAGCAGCCGCAACCGGCGGACGACCTAGCGGTCGTCCGGTCCAAGACCCACCGCTCCACCCCGTCCCACACCGAACCCAACCCGCTCCACGGCACCACCTCCTGTCCATCCCCTCCCTGTAGGAGACCCCCGTGTTCCGTTCCAAGACCACCACCTCCGTCCTCGCCGCCGCGTCGGCCGTCGGCATCGCCGTCGTCCTCGCCGGCTGCTCCACCGGCTCCACCGCCGCCGCAGACGACCCGTCGTCGTCCGGCGGGCAGAAGACCATCGCGATGGTGACCCCAGAGTCGACCGGCGAGTTCTACGGCACCATGTACTGCGGCGCCAAGGCCGCCGCGAAGAAGGAGGGCGTGACCCTGAAGATCCAGGGCACCCCGGAGACGACCACCGACGCCGAGATGCAGGTCCTGCAGTCGGTGCTCGCGACGAACCCGGACGGTCTGCTCCTGACCGTGTGGGACAACACCGCCTTCAACTCGACCCTGAAGTCGTACACCGACAGCGGCAAGCCGCTCGTGATGCCCGACTCGTTCCTGTCGAACAAGGAGTACGTGCAGTCCATCCGCACCGACAACTACCAGTCGTCGTACGACGCCGCGGTACAGGCGATCAAGGACTTCGACCTGACGTCCGGCAAGGTCGTCATCGTCACCGACTCCCCCGGCAACCAGGTGCAGTCCGACCGTGCGAAGGGCTTCAAGGACGCCATCCAGAAGGAGAGCAAGCTCTCCGCGCTCGACATCCAGTACGTCGGTGGCGACTCGGCGAAGGCCTCGCAGACCGTCTCGTCGCAGCTGTCCGCGAACTCGGACGTGAAGCTCGTGTTCTCGACGAACATCGGCGCCGGCACCGGTGCGGCGAACGCCATCTCGTCCTCGGGCAACGACGACATCGTGCACGTCGGCTACGACACCGCGTCGAACCAGGTCGCCTCGCTGAAGAAGGGCGAGTACGACGCCCTCGTCGCGCAGGACCCGTACACCGAGGGCTACGAGGCCACCGAGCTGATGGCGAAGCTCGTCAACGGCGACACGAAGGCCGAGGACGTCGAGAAGCAGACGGTGTACTCGCCGTGGAAGCTCGTCACGCAGGACAACGTGGACGACGACGACGTGAAGAAGTACCTCTACACGTCCGACTGCTCGGCGCTCTGACCCACCGGGGTGCGGGGCGGGTCCGCCCGCTCCGCACCCCCCACTTTCTTCCCCGGCACTGGAGGACACTCGATGCTCGACTCCGACATCGCCTCGCTGCGTGAGCGGCTCGAGCGCGGCGAGACCACGGCCCTCGCGCTGGCCCAGCACGCGCTCCGTCGGGTGGCCAGGATCGACCGAGACGGGCCACGACTCGGCGCGGTGCCCGTGCTCGACCCGCGACTGCTCGAACGGGCCGTCGCGAACGACGCACAGCGCACAGCTGCTGCGGCCGGCGCCCCCGAGGCCGTGCCCCTCGGACCGTTGCACGGCATCCCGTTCACGGTGAAGGACAGCTTCGCCGTCGCGGGTCTGACCGCCGCAGCCGGCTCCCCCGCCTTCGCGAACACCGTGGCGCGACGCGACGCCGTCGTCGTCGAGCGGCTGCTCGCCGCCGGAGCCCTGCTGGTCGGCAAGACGAACATGCCCCCGATGGCGATCGGCGGCGGCCAGGCAGGACTCTACGGCCGGACCCGCAGCCCGTACTCACCCGAGTGGCTCGCCGCCGCGTGGCACTCCGGCTCCTCGATCGGCAGCGGGGTGGCCGTCGCCGCGTCGCTGTGCGCGTTCGGACTCGGCGAGGAGACCGTCTCGTCCGGCCGCTCGCCCGCGTCGAACAACGCGCTCGTCGCCTACACACCGTCGTGGGGCGTCGTGCCGAGCGTCGGGAACTGGCCGCTCCACCCGTACCGCGACGTCGTGGTGCCGCACACCCGGACCGTGTCCGACCTGCGCGAGGTGCTCGCGGTGATCGCCGGTGCCGACGACCGCGACGTCTGGCAACAGCAGGACACGGTGGACGTGTCGGCGGCCGAGACCGTCGCCGCGCGGTTCCGTGCGAAACGACCGGGTGCCGATCCGACGCCGCTCGACGGACTCGTGGTCGGCGTCCCCACCCTGTACGTGCCGAGCGAGGACGCCGACTCCTCCGCGACCGCCGCCACGCCCTCGATCCCGCTCCGCCCGAGCATCCGCGACCGGTGGGACGCCCTCGAGCACGAACTCGTCACCGCCGGCGCGCGCGTCGTCCGGGTCCGGTTCCCACTGGTCGAGTCGTACGAGGGCCGAGGCACCGCAGCCTCGCTCGAGGAGACCGGCCACCTCGCGCCGGAATGGACCGCCTTCGAGCTCCGCGAACTCATGACGGTCTCGTGGCAGCGCTTCCTCGACGACCACGCCACCGAACCCGTCTCCCTGTCCGACCTGACGCCCGGCGCGATCCGTCCCGACCCGCCGTACGCCCTCGACGCGGTCGAGAACGGCCGGGTCCACCCGGGCCGCGACGTGTTCGACTTCACCGCGATCACCCGTGACGCACCCCTGTCCGACGAGCAGGTCTCCGCGGTCGCCGGACCCGCGATCGCCGGCCTCGACCGCGCACGCCGCGAACTCTTCGAGGACTGGCTCCGCCGCGAGGGCCTCGACGTCGTCGCGTTCCCCGCGAACTCGGACATCGGCCCGCACGACGCCGACGTCGACCCTGAGTCGGCCCGCGCCGCGTGGGCGGACGGTGCGGTGTTCTCCACGACGAACCACGTCCTCCGCCGCGTCGGGATCCCGAGCGTCACCATCCCGATGGGCACCATGGCCGACACCGGCATGCCGGTCGGCGCCACCATCTGCGGTCCGGCCTTCTCGGACGCCCACCTGGTCGACGTGGCCGATGCCCTGGAGGCCCGGCTCGCCCCCCGCACACGCCCGCGCCTGCCCGACGTGGCGGCGCTGGGCGCGGTGCGCTCCGCCGGTGCCGGTCCGACCACCGTGCAGGGTCCGATCACCGCGCACCTGCGCGGCACCGCCACGGTCGCCGACGACGGCGGCGTCCTGGTCGAGGTGCACGCGTCGGTCGACGGTGGCCACGGCCTGACGTCCGCGTGGATCGAGGTCGGGTCGATGTCGGTCGGTGTCCCCACGTCCGGCACCACCGCCGCACGGTTCCACCTCGGTCCCGAGGCCCGCCGGACCCACCACGCGACCCGCGTGCTCGCCCTGCTGACCGTCATCGGCCCGGACGGCCTCGTCGCCGCCGCCGACGTCCTCGACCTCCCCTTCCGACGCCCCGCCCCCGGACTCCGTCCCACCTCACCGATCAGGAGCACCCCGTGACCACCATCCCCGCCACCGGTCAGACCGCCACCACCACCCCGCTGCACTGGCGGACGGCGACTGACCTCCGTGACCAGATCGCTGCTGGTTCGCTCACCGCCGTCGAGGTGATGACGGCGTTCTACGACCGCATCGACGCCACGAACGACGCCGTGAACGTGATCGTCCACCGACTGCCACGCGACGAGGCCGTCGCCCTCGCCGCCACGGCCGACGACCTCCGCGCCTCGGGGGCCGCCCTCGGTCCGCTGCACGGTCTGCCGATCGCCATCAAGGACCTGGTCGACGTCGCCGGCATGCCGACCTCGCGCGGGTCGCGTGCGTTCGCCGACCGCGGCCCGATGCCGACCGACGCCCCGCACGTCGCGAAGCTCCGCGCTGCGGGAGCGCTCGTCATCGGCAAGACGAACTCGCCCGAGTTCGGCGTCGGCACCGTCACCTGGAACGACGTGTTCGGCATCACCAGGAACCCGTTCGACCTGTCCCGGCACGCGGGCGGATCGACCGGCGGTGTCGCAGCCGTCGCCGCCGGCATGCTGCCCTTCGCCGACGGCTCGGACTCCGGCGGGAGCCTGCGGTACCCAGTTTCGTTCTGCAACGCCGTCGGTCTCCGGACCACGCCGGGGCTCGTCCCGGCGGCCCAGGGCGCAACGTCATGGGAACCACACTCGGTGAACGGGCCGGTCGGCCGCAACTGCCGTGACGTCGCGCTCCTGCTGACCGGCATGTCCGGCAGCGACCAGCTCGCACCGCTCTCGGCCGGTCGGTCCGTCGCCGCCGAGCTCGGTGCTCCGGCATCGGCACCGATCCGGCTCGCGTGGAGCACCGACCTGGGCGGGCTGCCGATCTCCGCCGAGGTCCGCGCCGCGCACGCCGCCACACGTGCAGTCCTCGAGGCCGACGGCGTCGAGGTCGTCGACGTCGAGATCGACACCGACGGCCTCGACGAGACCTGGCAGACCATCGAGCTGTTCGGCTGGTTCGCACTGCTCGGCACCGACCCGATCGAGCACCCCGACGCGTACCGCGCCGACTTCGTCCGGAACGTCACCGAGGCTTCGGGCTACCCGTCCGGGCAGATCGTCGCCGCCCTCGACCGTCGCTACCGTGCGTACACCGAGATGGCGTCTCTGCTCGAGGACTTCGACGCCTTCGTCGTCCCGGGTGCTCCCGTCGTCGCGCCGGACGCCGACGAGAAGTGGGTCACCGAGGTCGACGGAGTGTCGTTCGACCGCTACTTCCTGTGGCAGCGCCTCGCCTGCCGACTCGTACCGTCTGCGCACCCGGTGCTCGCGATGGCGGCCGGGTTCGGCACCGACTCCGGCCTGCCCGTGGGGGTGCAGGTGGTCGGTCGGTACGGCGCCGACGATGAGCTGCTGGCGCTCGGCGACCGTCTCGAGCGCATCCTCGGCGTGTCCGACGTGCACCCCGAGCTCGGCTGATGGCTGCCGCTACAGTGATCCGCGACGAAGGGGTGGAACGACGTGGGTGACAAGCGCGACCAGCGGCTGCTGCGCATCGTCGAGATGCTGGAGGAGGGCGGCAAGGTCGAGACGGCCACGCTCAGCCAGCAACTCGGCGTCACCGAGCTCACCATCCGCCGCGACATCGACCACCTCGACACCCAGGGCATCGCACGCCGCGTGTACGGCGGAGCGGTGCTCGCCGCCGGCCGGAGTTTCGAACCACCGTTCAGCCTGCGGGTCCGGACGAACGTCGCCGAGAAGCAGGCGATGGCCCGTGCGGTCGTCGACCTCATCCCCCGCAAGGCGAACGTCGCGATGGACTTCGGGACCAAGGCGTACCACGTGGCGATGGAGATGCGGGGCCGGCACCTCCAGGCGCTCGTCGCACCGACCAGCGTGCAGGTGATGGAGGTGCTCGGGCAGGAAGAGGACATCCACCTCCTCGTGCCCGGCGGCGAACTGAAGCCCGGCGAGCTGAGCCTGCACGGTTCGGCGACCGAGCAGTTCTTCCGCGCACACCGTTGGGACGTGGCCGTCGTGAGCGTTGCCGGCATCAGCGCCGAGAGCGACTCGGTCACGGACTTCGACGAGACCGACGCCCGGCTCAAGGCCACCATGATGGCGAGTGCCGATCACGTCATCGTGCTCTGTGAGGAGCGCCACCTCGGGCAGGTCTCGTTCGCGCCCGTGGCTCCCCTCGACGGCGTCACGACGGTGGTCACCGACGCCGTCGGCCCGAACGAGACCGCGGACGCCCTCGAGTCCCGGGGCATCCAGGTCATCCGTGCGGTGGAGACGCACCGTGTCGACTGACGTCGTCGACCTCACCCGCCGCCTCGTCCGCATCCCCTCGGTCTCCGGTTCGCCCGGCGAGTCCGCCGTGCTCGACCTGCTCGTCGACCTGTTCGACGAACGGTACGCAGTACGGACACTGGCGGGACCGGACGGGTCGCTGCGTGCGGTCGCCGTCGTGCCCGCGGTCCCCATGGGGCCGCTCCTGGTGTTCACCGGCCACGTCGACGTGGTCCCGACCGGCGACGGGTCACTGTGGGCGCACCCACCGTTCGCCGGCGCCCTCGTCGACGGCCGTGTCTGGGGACGCGGCACCACCGACATGAAGGGCGGCGTCGCCGCGATCGTGGCGGCGCTCGACGTCGCCCCCGCCCGCAGCGCCGTGGCCGCACTGTTCACGGTCGAGGAGGAGACGGGCAGCCGAGGCGCCGCAGAAGCGGCGACCCTGCTCGACGGGCTGGAGGCGCGCCTCCTGGTCGTCGCGGAACCCACCGACGGACGCGTGGTGCGGGGTCACCGCGGGGTCACCTGGTTGCGCGTCGTCGCCGACGGCGTCGCCGCGCACGGCAGCGCACCGCACCTGGGACGCAACGCGATCGGCGGCCTGACCAGGGTGCTCGACCGCGCAGCTGCCGAGGGCACCGGTTGGGACACGCTCAACGTCGGCAGGATCGGCGGCGGTACCGCCGTCAACGTCGTACCGGACCGGGCGTGGGCACAGGTCGATCTCCGCACCGCCGACCCGCTCGCAGACCCCGCTGCGTGGTGGCGAGAGCAACCCGACCTGGCCGCCGTCGAGTCCGAGCTCTCGCTTCCGGCCGTGCTGCTCGACCCGGACGACCCCGAGATCGCCCGGCTCGGCATCGAACCCGACGACCGTGTCGTCGGCTACTTCACCGACGCCGCCGTCCTGACCGGCGCGCTCGGCTGCGACCGCGTGGTGCTGCTCGGCCCCGGCCAGACGGACCTCGCGCACAAGCGCGACGAATCCGTCTCGGTCGACGCCCTGCACCGCGCCGTCGCCGACTACTCCGACCTGATCACCCGATGGGACCACCGATGACCGCCACCACCGCTGCTGCTGCTGCTCCGACCTCCGGCGCCACGGGAACCGCGACCGCTGCCGTCGAGCACGCGCTCGCCCGCCTCGCCGAGGTCGACCAGCCCGAGATCTGGATCGTGCTCCGCACCGCGGACGCGCTCCGGGAACTCGCCGCCGGCATCGACGCCCGGGTCGCCGGCGGTGCGGAGCTGCCGCTCGCCGGCTGGACCGTCGCCGTCAAGGACAACATCGACGTCGCCGGGCTCCCGACCACCGCCGGGTCCCCCGACGTCCTGTACACCCCCGAGGCCAGCGCGCCCACGGTCGCCCGGCTCGAGGCCGCCGGTGCCGTCGTCGTCGGCAAGACGAACCTCGACCAGTTCGCCACCGGGCTCGTCGGCGCTCGTTCGCCCCACGGCGTCCCGCACGCGGCCGGTGACGCGAGCCGGGTGTCCGGCGGGTCGAGCGCCGGGTCCGGACTCGCGGTCGCGCACGGCATCGTCGACGTCGCGCTCGGCACCGACACCGCCGGGTCCGGACGGGTGCCGGCGGCGTTCAACCACATCGTCGGCATCAAGCCGACGCTCGGGCTGTTCCCCGCCGACGGCGTCGTCCCCGCATCGCCGAGCTACGACACCGTGTCGGTGTTCGCAGCCGACCTCGCCACCGCGGTCGTCGCCGCCGACGTGCTCGCTGGCCCGGGATCGCCGCGGGCCTGGCCCGCCGATGCGCCGCTGGCTGCGCGGACCGGAACGGTGCCGCGCGTCGGTGTCGCTCGCGCTGCGGACCTCGCGCCGATGTCGTCGTCCTGGCGTGCGGCGTACGAGGCCTCGGTCGCCGCCGTCCGTGCCTCCGGCGCCGAACTCGTCGAACTCGACGTCTCCCCGCTCGTCGACGTCGCCGTGCTGTTGTACGGCGGCGCCCTGCTCGCCGAGCGCGCCCAGGCGTTCGGCGGACGGCTGGCCGACCTCGGTGATCGTGCTGACCCCACGGTCGCCCGGATCGTGCTGCCCGCGCGGGAGTTCGCCGCCGTCGACCTGGTCCGCGACCAGCAGACGCTCGCGGCCGTCCGCGCGACGACGGAGGCACTGTGGTCCGACGTCGATGCCCTGCTCCTGCCCACCGCGCCGGGCCACCCCACCCTCGCCGAGCTCGCAGCCGACCCCGTCGGCGTGAACGCCTGGGTCGGGACCTACACGAACTTCGTGAACCTGCTCGACCTCAGCGCCCTCGCCGTACCCGCCGTGGGCTCCACGCGTGAGGTCCCCGTCGGCGTGAGCCTGATCGGCCCGGCGTTCGCCGACCTCGCGCTCGTCGACCTCGCCGTGCGCACCGGCCTCGCCGCCGACGCCGGGCCGGTGGACGCGTTCTGGGGCGCCGACCACGTCGACCTCGTCGTGTTCGGCGCGCACCGGACCGGGCAGCCCCTGCACCACGAGGTCACTCGCTGCGGTGCCCGGTTGCTCGGCACGGTGTCGACGGCCCCGGCCTACCGGATGGCAAGGCTCCCGACGGTTCCGCCGAAGCCCGGTGTCTGGCGGTCGGACGCCGACGGCGCCGCGATCGTCGGCGAGCGGTGGGCGTTCCCCCGCGCGGGGTTCGCCGACTTCGTCTCCGGGCTGGCCGCGCCGATGGCGATCGGTGTCGTCGAGCTCGCCGACGGGACGAGCGTCCTCGGCTTCCTCTGCGAGCCGCGAGCACTCGACGGGGCCGAGGACGTCACGGTGCACGGCGACTGGGCGGCCGTCCCCCGCTGACGCGCGACCGCTTGACGGTCAGAGCAGCCCGGGTGCGGCCGTTCGTCGGGGGCGGGGCATCGTCTCGACGATCGAGCGGGCGAGCGGCACCGTCCACGCGATGTTCCGGGCGATCCCGGGGTCCGGCAGGTCCTCCGGCTGGTGCAGACGGTGCAGGTCGTTGAACGTGAGGAACACCGACGGGATGCCGGCGGCGTGGAACGACGCGTCGTCGGTACCGCGTGTCGGCGGGAAACGGTCGACGGTGGTGAGCGTCCGCGCGGTCGCCGCGGCGTGCGCCCGCACCGCGTCGCGGACGGCGAACCCGAACCGCTCCGGACCGACGAAGGTCTCGAGGAGGTCGCCCCGACCGAGGCCGTCGATGTTCAGCACGAAGTCGATGGCGTCGCGGTCGGCATCGGTGAGCTGCTCGACGTGGTGTCGGGATCCGAGCAGGTGCCACTCCTCGGCGGTGAACCACACGATGCGGACCGGGCGGGTCGGCGGTTCGGACACCCAGATCCGGGCGAGTTCGAGCAGCGCGATCGACCCGCTGCCGTTGTCGTACGCGCCGAGGGTGTTGTAGAAGCTGTCCAGGTGCCCGCAGGCGACGACCGTGCCGGCCTGCACCGGACCCGAGCCCGGGACCTCGACGATCAGGTTGTCCGACACCGACCGTTCGCGGGGCTCGGAGTCGAGCTCCACCTCGATCCGCACGTCGTCGTGGTCTGCGACCCACTCGGCGAGCTGCAAGCCGTCGAGGTGGCCGACCGCCAGGTGCGCGATGCGGTCGTCCGATCCGGCCGGCAGCGGCTGCGGGGCGGCAGGGCCGTCGTCGCGCGCGTGCACGACGGCGGCGATCCGACCGGCCTCGTCCCGCACCCCGAAGCGCTGCCACACGATCGAGTCTCCCCAGATGCCCTCCGGCCCGAGTACTTCGAGCCGACCGCGCACAACACCGTCGACGCTCGCGGCGCCGGTCCCGGCGCTCCACAGCATCGGCCACGCCGGCAGTACGCGGTCGACCGGTGCGGTCACTCGGACACGACGGACGGTGCCGGGGTGCCATCCGGGCAGCGACACCGGCTCGCGACGGACGCTGTGTCCCATCGCGACGAGTTCCGACTCCAGCCAGGCCGCGGCTGCGGCCATCGTCTCAGTACCGTGGAACCGCGGTCCGTGGGCGACGAGGGCCTTGAGCTGGGACAGGGCGTGGGCTTCGGTGGTCATGCGGTCCTCACGGGATGGTCGTCACGGGGTCGGGCAGCAGCGGGTAGACGGAGTCGTGGAAACCGTCCTCGGCGAGGAGTGTGTCCCGGAACCAGCCGATCACGGTGCGGTCGTCAATCGACTCTGGGAGGGCGTCGACCGAGGCTGCCAGCGCCCGGACTCCCTCGGTGAAGGGTGGTGCAGCGTGCAGGTCGATCCAGTCCCGGAGGTCCGAGAACCGCTCGACGGGCAGCGCGGAAGCCCGTCCGCACCACCCGGCGTACAGCGTCTCGGCGGCGAACATCGCGGTGACTGCGGCGGGCGCACCGTGCTCGGTGGTGAGCCGGAGGACGTGGGACGCGAGCACTTCGGATCGCGCGACGGCGTCGGCGAGTCGGTCCGGGCCTCCCGGCCAACGGACGCGCACCCGACGGAACCAGTCCAACTGCTCTCCGACCAGCCCGCCGACGGTGCGGGCGTGCGCCGCCGACTCCGGCCAGTCGGTCGACGACCACACGAGGTAGCCGGTGACGCGCGTCGCTGTGCGGACGAAGCGTTCCTCGATCGCGAGGTAGGCGGCGAAGGCGTCGTCGTCGATGGTCCCGTGAGTGGCCTCGCGGACGAAGCGCACCCCGGCGGAGCGGCCGAGGGCCGCGGCACAGGCCGCGAGGACCCGGTCGCTCCGGCGGGTCACCGCGCCGTCAGCCACCGCACGAGCCCGTCGAAGAGCGCCGGGTAGCCGGCCCAGGCCTCGCAGAACGCCGGCGGCGCCCAGTGTGGCGAGCAGTCGCTCGTGAAGACGGCGGTGCGCCCGGCACCTTCGGTGCGGACCGCGACGAGCGGGTCTCCGTCGATCGTGACGGGAACTGTCGCGTCGGCCTTCGCCACCAGGCGGTTGTAGCCGAGCAGCGCTGGCCACTCTCCCGTGACACCGGACAGCACGGCGTGCGTCGGGTCGTGCACGACCGCGACCGAGCCGGCCGGACGCTCGACACGGTCGTCGTGGGGTGCGACGTCGACGGGCAGCACGTCGGCGATCCGGGTACCGGCGTAGGCGCCGCGGGCCTGCCACCCGGAGAACGACAGGTACCCGCCGATCATCATGAGCGCGCCGCCACCGGTCACCCAGTCAGCGAGCGTGGCGATGCGGTCGGCTCCGGCGACCGACCGTTCGAAGACGCCGGGCGCGAGTTGCAGCGAGTTCGCGCCGATGTCGGAGAGCACCACGACGTCGTACTCAGCGAGCGCTTCCGGGGTCTCCGGGAAGTCGGTCGGCACGAGGTGGCCCGGCAGGTGGACGACGTCGTGGCCGGTGTCGGTGAGTGCGGTCCGGAGCTGCGTGACGCCCTCGGCGTAGGAGTGGACGGTGAACTCGTCGACGCCCTTCGCGTGGGTCGTGGTGGTGATCCAGCTCTCGCCGGCGATGAGGATGCGGGCCATGGGAATGTCCTGTGGTTCGGGGGCGGTCGGAGGTCCGGATGGACTTGGCAATCGATTGCCCTGAAACGCTATCCGGAGTGGTTGCGCCATGGGTTACGGTTGCGTTACACCGGGCCGGGAGGCTCGGCAAACGTTCGCCAGAAGACCTCCGGAGACCGCATGGCCGTCACCCTTGCCGACGTCGCTGCGCGCGCGGGCGTCTCGATCACGACCGCGTCCCGTGTGCTGGCGCGTTCCCGAGCGGTCTCACCCGGCGTGCAAGCCGCCGTGGAGCGCGCGGCGTCCGAGCTCGGCTACGCCGGGAACGGTGTCGCGCGGGCGCTCCGACGCCAGCGGACCGACGCCGTCGGCATGGTCGTGCCGAGCATCCGGAACCCGTTCTTCACCGCGCTCGTCGACGCCGTCGAACGGACGCTGCAGTCGACCGGCCGCGTGCTGTACCTGTGCGACGCGCGCGACGACGTCGACGTCGAGGCGCGGCACCTGCGATCCCTCGTCGCCCGCGGCGTCGACGGCATCGTGGTGAGCCCGTGCGCCGACGGCCGGAGCACGGCGGCCGTCGTCGAGGCCGCGGCGCGGGTGCCGCTCGTGCAGCTCGACCGGCACGTGCCCGAACCCGTCGCGGACTGGGTCGGACTCGACGACCGTGCGGCGATGGACCTGGTGGTCGGACGGCTCGCGGAACGTGGCACGCGATCGGCCGGGTTCGTCACGGCGTCCGTCGCGAACTCGTCCACACGGGAACGCGCGGCGGGCTTCGCGGCCGCCTGTGAGCGGGCGGGCATCCGCACCGATCCCCGGTGGACCGTCACCGGCTCGTTCACGATCGCGGACGGCATCGCCGCCGGTTCCCGCTTCGTCGGGCTCGGCGCACACCGCCCGGAGGCGGTGGTGTGCGCCGACGACCTGCTCGCGATCGGCGTGTCGCACGCACTCCGCGCCGCGGGAGTGGGGATCCCGTCCGACGTCGCGGTCACCGGACTCGACGACCTGGAGTTCGCGCCGTACGTCTCGCCGCCGCTCACCACCGTGCGGCAGCCGACCGAGCGGATGGCCGAGGAGGTGCTGCGGCTGCTCGACCGCGACCCGACCGACGGGCGGGCACCCGGAACACGTGTCGCGCTCCCGCCGACCCTGGTAGTGCGCGAGTCCGCCTGAGCTCGTGGTCAGTGCTGCTGCAGGTGTGCGCGCACCTGTTCTTGCACGGAGGCGGCGTCGCGGTGGTCCCAGAGTGCGAAGTGCGTGCCACCCGGCAGCGTGACGAGCTCGGCGCCGGGGATCGCTGCGGCGGCACGGGTGCTGTCGTCCGGTCGGACCTCGGTGTCGGCGTCGCCGTGCACCAGGAGCGTCGGGGCCCGGACGGCACCGAGGTCGAGCGACTCGACGGCCGCGAGCTGGCGCACGTCGTTGTCCCAGCCGGCGCGTCGGGGTCCGGAGGCGTTACCGGTCCGGGCGAGGCCGAGCAGGAACGCCCGCCGCTCCGGGGCGGCCAGGACGTCGGCGACGTGGTCCCGCAGGGCACCGCCACGCAGGGTGCTCACGCCGGCCACCGCAGCGCGTGCCGCGGCAGCCGGGGCGATGCGCGCAGCGGCCGACGCCAGACCGGCGCCGAACGCGGTGTCGGTCACGAGTCGTGCGGCGGGTCCCGCCGGCCCGGGGACCCAGCGACCGGACACCCCGGAGGCGACGGCGAGCGCGCTGATCCGGTCCGGATGGCGGACCGCCAGCCGGTACGCGGCCGGGGCGCCACCGGACCAGGCCAGCACCCCGACGCGGTCGATGCCGAGGTCGTCGAGGACCCCGGCGAGCTGGTCGGCCTCGTCGTCGATCGTGGAGTGGTCGGCGTCGAGCCGGGTGCCGAGGTAGCCCGGTCGCGAGACCGTGACCACGCGGAAGTCCTCGGACGGCAGGAACGCCCCCATCAACTCGGCGACGTCGATCCCGCCGGGGCTGCCGTGCAGGACCAGTACGGGGACGCCGGTGTCGGAACCTCGGGTCCCGACCTCGACGCCACGGGTGACCGCTCGGGTCGAAGGGGGCATGGGCCGACGATACTGCTGGCCCCCGTGCGGCGTCGGTGGCGGGGTCAGCGGGCCTCGGGGCGCGCGGAGCCGCGGGTGCTCACGAGGTCGGCGAGGGACGGTTCGGCCTCGTCGGTGGGCACGGCCCAACCACGTCGGGCGGCCTTGCGGACGAGACGGTAGGTGGTGACCTGGACGGGCTCCACCCCGTCGGCGGATTCGTAGTTCGTCATCGTGGTTTCTCCCTGAGTAGCGAGTGGTTCGCTGGAGCCGAAAGTACCCGGACGCCGTACCCCCGGACGGGGGCCTGCGTTCCGTGGCCAAAGGCCGGAGAGCGCGACGATCGGGCTCACGCACGCCGGCCTGACGGGGCTGCGCCGGGCCTCCCGGTCGGGGTGGCGGTGCGTCCTGCGAAGGCGACAGATCTCGTCGGCCGCGCGCCGTCACGTCCGCAAGAGCGACAGTGTGCCGCGAACCGTTGGCGGCACACTGTCGCTTTCGCGGAACGCCGCGGTCAGAGGCTCGTCATGCCGCCGTCGACGCGGAACTCAGCGCCCGTCGCGTAGGACGACTCCGCGCTGGCCAGGTAGACCATGATCCCGGTGACGTCGTCGGGGGTGCCAGGGCGGCCGAGGGGCGTGCGGGCGACGATCGCGGCCCGCGCTTCGGGGTCGCCGGAGATCGCCGAGACGAGGCCGGTCTCGGTGTAGCCCGGCACGACGGTGTTCACCCGGATGCCGTCCCGCGCGTAGGCCATCGCGGTCGCACGGACGAGCGAGTGGATGCCGCCCTTGGTCGAGGAGTAGGCCGCGAAGTCCGCACCCTCGCCGTTCAGCCCGGTGGGTGAGCCCGTCGCGATGATCGACCCGCCGCCGCCGGCCGCGAGCATCGCCCGGACGGCGTGCTTGACGGTCAGGAACGTGCCCGTCAGGTTCACCGCGACCGTGCGGTTCCAGGTGTCGAGCGAGACGTCCGCGACCGCAGCGTCCTGGCCGAACAGTTGCACGCCGGCGTTCGCGACCACCACGTTCGGCGTCAGGTCGCGCTCCGCGAGGGCGGCGAACCCGGCCGCGACGCTGGTCTCGTCGGCGATGTCCATGGTGAGCGGCAGCGCGAGCGCGCCGGCTGCCGCTGCTGCGGTGCCCGCCGCCGTCGCGTCCCGGTCGGCGTAGACGACGCGCGCTCCCTCGGCGACGAACCGGTCCGCGATCGCACGGCCGATGCCGGAGCCCGCCCCGGTGACGAGTGCGGTCCTGTGGTCGAGTCGAGCGGTCATGCGGGAGCTCCGTCCTGGGAGCGTCGTCGCTCCACGGACCCATCATTGCCCAACCGGTTGACCGGTGGTAGTCATGAGCCATGACTCTGACGTCGATGGGCGCTGTTGTGTCGATCGGCGCGTGGCGGTTCACGCTGCGCGGTGCCGAGCTCGCCGACCTCGCGTACGACGGCGAACCGGTGCTGCGGGCGATCCGCTTCGTGACGCGGGACCACGACTGGCGCACCGCCGACGACACCGTGCTCACCCAGACGCTGTCCTCCGGCCCAGGCAGCAGCGGGCGGCTCCGCATCGAGGCCAGCGCGCGCTACGACGGCACCGAGGTGCTCCGGTACGTCCTCGAGGTCTCCGTCGACGGCCCCACCCTGCACGTGGACGCGGTCGGCACCACCACGACGCCGTTCCGCCGCAACCGCATCGGCCTGGTCGTGCTCCACCCGCCGACCCTCGCCGGCGTGCCCGTCACCGCGCGGCACCCGTCCGGCACGGTCACCGAGGCCGTGTTCCCGACCTGGATCGCGCCGCACCAGCCGGCCGCCGACCTGTCGGGACTGGACTGGTCCACGGGTCGGGTCGCGCTGTCGCTCGACCTGGCCGGCGACGTGTTCGAGACGGAGGACCAACGCAACTGGACCGATGCCTCGTTCAAGACCTACTCGACGCCGCTGTCCGAGCCGTTCCCCGTCGCGCTCGACGCGGGTTCCGTGGTCCACCAGTCGCTCACGCTGCGCGCGACGACGGACGGTCGACCGGGAGGCACGGCCTCCCCCGCCCCGGACCTCGCGTTCCTGGACGGGCCGGCTCCCACCGCCGTGGTCGCCCCGCCCCCGACGCTCCAGCTGCTCGCTGCCTCGGCCCCGGCGGCTGGGCGCCCTGCCGACGCGCGCCCACTCGGCGTGCCCGTCCTGGTCGAACCCGTGCTCGGCGATCCGAACGTCGGGGCCGTGCTGGCCTCGGCGCGACGCGATGCGGGTGGCGGGCCGCTCGACGTCCGGTTCGTCACCGACGACCCGGATCGGCTGCGCGCCGCGATCGACGACGTGCTCGACTCCGGCGCGGTCGTGCGGATCGGCGCGTTCGACCCGACCTCGCACGTGACGACCCCGGCGCTGCAGCAGGCCCTGCGCGACGCCGCGGCTGCTGCCGGCGACCTCGAGGTCGTGGCGGGCACGCGCGCGCACTTCACGGAGCTGAACCGGACCGTCGACCTGTTCCGCGACTGGGACGGGCCCCTGACCTTCAGCGTGACGCCGCAGATGCACGACCGGTCGCCCGAACAGGTGACCGAGTCGATCCGGATGCAGCGCTGGGTGGTGATGAGCGCCTCCAGGCTGGCCGCCGGCAGGGCGCTGCACGTCGGACCGGTGACGCTGCGACCACGGTTCAACGCGGTGGCGACGTCCGCGCGCCCCGTCGTGACCGACGCGACGATCGAGGCCGGGTACGGGCCGCAGTTCGTGGCGGACGCGACGGATCCGGCGCAGCACTCGGCGGCGGCGCGGGCGTGGTTCGCGGCGTCGGTGGAGGCGCTGACGGTGCCGGGGGTCGCCTCGATCACCCTCGCCGAGGCCTGGGGGCCCCGCGGCGGGCGGCTGCCGGGATAGCGGGCGGTGAGTACCGCGAAAGCGACAGATTCCCGCCGATGGTCGGCGGGAATCTGTCGCTCTGGCGGGTCAGACGAACGTCAGCGACGGACGGCGTCGATCTTGAGCATCTTCGCGATGACGCTGTCGAGCTCGCTGTCGTCGAAGACCTGCTTCCAGTCCTCCTTGATGAGCTTCTCGCGGCCGTAGCCCATGGCGATGTGGCACGCGTCCGAGAACGGGTTCGAGCCACGCAGGCCGTTGGTCAGCGCGATCCAGGTGTGGCCGTAGAGCATGGCGCGGGCGGCCTCGCGGGGCACGCCGACACCGGTGACGGTCTCCTCGAGGGCGTCGTTGAGGAAGTCGCCGATCATGCAGGCGATGGTCTCGACGAGGGTCGGCTCGAGCACGGCGAGCTGCTTCACGGTGACCCAGTGCACCTGGATGACGGGCGCGTACATGGTGGTGATGACGGCCTCGGCGATCGCCTTGGCGCGCTCGTCCTGGTCACCGAAGGACTCCGACGCGTCGAAGGCCGCGATGACCTCCTGCGGGGCGGCGATGCCCCCGAAGGTGTCGTCCCACTCGGCCTTGGTGGTGCGCTCGAGGAACACCGACGGGTGGCACGGGTGCGCCACGGCGTAGTGGATGTCCTCGCGCTTGGCGAGCAGTCCGGCGTAGGCGGCGGCCGGGTCGAGCGTCAGGATGCTGGCACCCGACTTCATGACCGGGACGAGCTGCTCCGAGATGGTGCCGAGCAGGACGTCCGGCACGGCGAGGATGACCACGTCGGCGACCTTGGCGGCCTCGACGCTGTCGGTGAGTGACCGGCCGAGGGCATGGATGCGCTCCTGCCCGGCGGGCGAGGCCTCGCTGTAGAGCGTCGTGTACTCGCTCTTCGCGAAGTTGTTCGAGACGCGGGTGCCCATCTTGCCGCCGGCACCGATCACGGCGACGGTGACGTCGGCCGTACCGGATCCGGCAGCGACGGTGTGGGGGGTGGTGACGGTGTCGGTCATGATTCCTTGCTCCTGATGTGCTCGATGGTGTGTTCGGTCCACGCCGCCTCGATGCGGGTGGTGGTCTGTGCGGGCGTCTCGCCCGGTCGTGGTTCGGCGCCCGCGTGCTCGTCCTGCCACGGCAGCCAGAACTCGATGACGCGGTTGATCCCGCGGGTGTCGGGGTCGATCGCGGCGCGGATGCTGTCGTGGTCGACGACCCCGGTGCCCATCGGGACGCCGGTGTACTGGAACCCGACCCACCCCGGCGACCGGGTGAACCCGGAGTCCTTGACGTGCCAGTTGACGACGTGCGGGGCGGTCATCGCGACGACGTCGGCGGGGTGTTCGAGCCGTGCGACGGTGTTCGCCGGGTCCAGGCAGATGCCGAGGTGGTCGGAGCCGATCGCCTGCACGACCGCCACGAGGTCGGCGGTGGCCACGAACTCGTAGGTCTCGAGGGCGAGCGTCACCCCGGCCGCCTCGTAGGCGGGGAGCGCCTGGCGCAGACGGCGTTCGGTCTCGGCGGCGTCCGGCTGGTCGTCGCCGCTCGTCCACATCGACCGGACGAGCGTCGCGCCGAGCACCTGCGCGATGTGCAGGTACCGAGCGAGGTGCGCCGGGTCGGTGCCGCGGGTGCCGACCTCGAGCGTGAGCCCGAGATCGTCGGCCAGCGTCCGGATCGCGGCCAGCCGGTCGTCCGACGCGGTGTCGAGCGGCAGGTGGTCGCAGATCTGGAACAGGTCGACGCCGTCGTGGGCCGCAGCGTCGCGCAGGGCGTCGTCGAGGGACAGCGGTGCCGGCACACGGTCGGACATGCGCCAGAAGTAGGCGTAGGTGGAGAGGCCGAGCAGGGAGGTCATGCGGTCGCCCCCAGCGCCTCGGCTTCGTCGAGGATCGTGCGGATCGCCTCGGGGTCGTGGGCGAAGCGGCCGAGGAACAGGCCGCCGATACGGCCCTGTCCCCGGGTGAGCAGGCCCGGCCCGGCGCTGCCGCCGTAGATGACGACCGAACCGGTGAGCTCCGGGCGGTTCGCCAGGTGCTGCTCGATGCCCGCGAGCACCGCGATGATGTGCTCGTCGGGAGCGGGCTGCGGTGCGCCGATGGCCCAGACCGGCTCGTAGGCGGCGATGACCGGCCCGGCGAGTCCGTCGGCTACCGCCGTCGCGACGAAGCGGTCGAGCTGCGCGGTGACCTCGGCGACGGCAGCGGACGGGTCGCCGTCGGCCGCGCGGTCGGTCTCACCGATGCAGATGAGGGGACGCAGGCCGTTGCGGAAGGCGGCGTCCACCTTGCCGGCGATGTCCTGGTCGGACTCGTGGAACAGGGAGCGCCGCTCGGCGTGCGCGATCTCGACCAGGTCAACACCGACCTCGCGGAGTTCGCGGCCGGACACCTCACCCGTGAAGGCACCCTCGTCGGCCCACGCCAGGTCCTGCGCGCCGAGGAGCACCGGGGTGCGCTCGAGCACGGCGTGCACCGGCACGAGCGACGGGAACGTCGGGATGACGAAGAGTTCGACGGCGCCGGACTGCACCGCCGGGTGGGTCCGGGCGATGTCGGCCACGGCGGCCGCCCACTCGAGCGTCCGGGCGTGCCCGAAGTACATCTTGAGCGACACCCCGATCGTGATCGGGGCCGCCGCCGTGGTCGCCGGCATCAGGCGTCGGTCCCGACCGGGGCCGAGCCGTCGTAGGCACAGATCGCGGCGACCTTCGACGCGCTGGCGGAGGACGGGTCGAACGTGTAGCCCAACCACTCCTTCGCCATCCGGCGGGCGACCTCGACGCCGACGACCCGCTGGCCCATGCAGAGGACCTGGGCGTCGTTCGACAGGACCGAACGCTCGACGCTGAACGAGTCGTGCGCGGTGACGGCGCGGATGCCGGGGACCTTGTTCGCCGCGATCGCCACGCCGAGTCCGGTGCCGCAGATCAGGATCGCCCGGTCTGCCTCGCCGTTCGCGACCAGTCGTGCTGCGTCGACCGCCACGTGCGGGTACGCGGTGTGCCCGTCCGCATCGACGCCCACGTCGGTGACGCTGACCACGCGCGGGTCCTTCGCGAGGTCGGCCTTGATGATCTCCTTGTAGTCGAACCCGGCGTCGTCCGAGCCGACGACGATGCGGAACTGCTGCTCGGTCATGGGGGCTTCCTTACTTCTCGGCCAGCGTCGCGAGGACCGCGGCGGTGATCAGGGCGAACGAGATCGCGCCGGCGTCGGGGGTGCCGACCGCGTCCTCGCCGTGGGTGCGGGCGCGGCCCATCTTCGGCAGCAGGTCAGCGGTCGCGTCGGCGGCGGCCGTCGCCGCGACGGACGCGGCCGACCAGGCACGGACCAGGTCGTCGCCGGCCTCGACGCGGTCGGTGAGGACCTGGTCGAACGGGACGATCGCGTCGACCATGGTCTTGTCGCCGGGGACGGCTCCGAACGCGAGGACCGCCTCGGTGGCGGCGTGCACCGCGCTCTGGACCGTGGCGGCGGTCGGACGTGACGCGTCGCCGAGGACGCGACCCAGTGCCTCCAGGGCGGCTCCCCAGATCGCGCCGGACGTGCCACCGGCCTTGTCCGACCAGGCGTCTCCGGCGATCGCCAGGACGCTCCCGGCGCCGGCGCCGCGCGTCAGCGCGTCCGAAGCGGCGCGGTCCGCGGCGGTGGAGCCGCGCTGCATGCCGATGCCGTGGTCGCCGTCGCCGGCGACGGCGTCGATCCGACCGAGCTCGTCGGCGTGGTCGTCGATGGTGGTGCGGATGGCCGTGATCGCCTCGGCGACCCGGGCGGCGGACGCCTGCGACGCCTCGGTGCCGGGCGTGACCGGTGCCTGCTCGTCCGCGGCGAGGGCCTCGGGTGCGACCGGCTGTTGCGGGACGGCACCGCCCTTGCGGAACGCGGGGCTGTCGGCTGGGGCGCCCCAGAGCTGCTCGAGTTCGTCGTCGAGCCAGAAGAGCGTCAGCGAGACGCCGGCCATGTCGAAGCTCGTGACCAGTTCGCCGACCTCGGGCTCGACGACGACGGCACCGGCCGCCGCGAGCCCGCGCTGCACGGCGCCGAAGACGACGAAGAGCTCCTCGTACTTGACGCTGCCCAGGCCGTTGAGGATCGGGACGACGCGTGCCCCGTCGACGACGACACCGGATGGCAGCTCGGTGAGCAGCTTGTCGACGAGCAGGTCGGCCAGTCCGGACGCGGTGGGGACGTCGGCCTCGGCGATGCCGCGTTCGCCGTGGATGCCCATGCCGATGGCCATCCGGCCCTCGGGGACGGTGAAGAGTGGTTCGTCGGCACCGGGCAGGGAGCAGCCGGAGAAGGCGACGCCGAAGCTGCGGGTGCGGTCGTTGGCGCGGGTCGCGATCGCGGTGACCGCGTCGAGGTCGTCCCCGCGTTCCGCTGCGGCACCGGCGACCTTGAAGACGCAGAGGTCACCGGCGATGCCACGACGCTTGTGGGCTTCGGCGCTCGGGGCGGAGGCGACGTCGTCGGTCACCCGCACGGTGCGGACGTCGATCCCGCTGTCGGCCAGTGCCCGCGCCGCGGCGTCGAAGTTGAGCACGTCGCCGGCGTAGTTGCCGTAGCTCAGCAGCACGCCGCCGCCGTGCTCGGACGCCTTCGCCACCGCCGTGACCTGCTGGGCGCTCGGGCTGGCGAAGAGGTTCCCCATCGCCGCACCGGCTGCCAGACCGTGCCCGACGAGTCCGCCGAAGGCCGGGTAGTGGCCGGAGCCACCGCCGACGACGAGCGCGACGGTCCCCTCGGGGCTGGTGGTCGAGCGGGCGACGCCGCCGTGGACCTTGCGGACCCGGGCCTGGTTCGCGGCCACGAAGCCGTCGACCATCTCGTCGGCGAAGTCGGCCGGGTCGTTGAACAGGCGGGTCATGCGTGGCTCTCCTGGGTCGTGGTCGTCG
Organism: Curtobacterium sp. PhB146; assembly: GCF_004342995.1. Taxonomy (NCBI): domain Bacteria; kingdom Bacillati; phylum Actinomycetota; class Actinomycetes; order Micrococcales; family Microbacteriaceae; genus Curtobacterium; species Curtobacterium sp. PhB146. The sequence continues at coordinate 31,403 of NZ_SMBN01000008.1, forward strand.
TGGCCTGCGCCGCAGCGTCGGCGTCCCGTCGTTCGTTCCGCTTGGTGTTCCGACCGAGCACGAACATCAGCACGCTCGACAGCACCATGAAGAAGCCGACGATGAACATCGGGACCTGGTAGCCGCCGGTCCACCCGCTGACGACGCCCGTGATGTACGGGGCGGCGAACCCACCGAGGTTGCCGATCGTGTTGATGAGCGCGACTCCCGCGGCAGCGGCGGCACCGGTCAGGAACTGCGTCGGCACGGTCCAGAAGTTCGGCAGCGCGGCGAAGATCGCACACGCGGTGACCGCGATGACGGCGATCGTGGCGGCCGGGCTGTTCATGTAGAGCGCGACCGGGATGCTCAGGCCACCGACGAGCGCGGGGACTGCGATGTGCCAGACCCGGACGCCACGGCGGAAGGCGTCACGCGACCAGAAGTAGAGGACGACCGCGGCGGGGACGTACGGGATCGCCGTGATCATGCCCTTCTGGAACAGGTCGAACGTGGTGCCGAACTGCTCCTGGAAGCCGTCGATGATCGTCGGCAGGAAGAAGCTCAGTGCGTAGAGGCCGTAGATGAAGCCGAAGTAGACCGCGGCGAGCATCCAGACGCGGCCGGAACCGAAGGCTGCACGGAGACCGCCCTTGGCGTGCCCGCCTCCCCCGCCCTTGGCCTTGTTCTCGGCTGCGAGGGCACCCTCGAGCCACAGCTTCTCGTCCTCATCGAGCCACTTCGCCTGCGACGGCTTGTCCTTGAGCACGAAGAGGCACAGGACGCCGACGATGATCGCCGGGATCGAGACGCACAGGAACATGAAGCGCCAGCCGGCCAGGCCGCCGAGCATGCCCTCGTGGGTCATCAGCCAGCCGGCGAGCGGGGAGCCGATGACGCTCGTCAGGGGCTGGGCCAAGTAGAACAGCGCGAGCATCTTGCCGCGGTGCCGGGCGGGCACCCACGTCGACAGGAACAGGATCGCGCCGGGGAAGAAGCCGGCCTCGGCGATGCCGAGCAGGAAGCGCAGCCCGACGAGCTGCGGGTAGTTCTGCACCCACGTGAAGAGCAGCGAGACGATGCCCCACGTGATCATGATGCGCGCGAGCCAGATGCGCGCGCCGAACTTGTGCAGCGCCAGGTTGGAGGGCACCTCGAGCACGAGGTAGCCGATGAAGAACACGCCGGAGGCGAACCCGAACTGGGCGGCGGTCAGACCGAGGTCCGCCTCCATGCCGTTCGGGGCCGCGAAGGAGATCGCGGTGCGGTCGAGGAAGTTGATGAAGAACATCAGTGCCACGAACGGCACGATGCGGATCGCGATCTTGCGGATGGCCGTCTTCTCGACGACCGAGGTGGGGATGCCTCGCGTGGCGGGGATGTCCACGATGACTCCTGCTCGGTGGGGGTGGTACGACTCCGACCCGTGCTGCTGCGCCCGGACGGAGCGGGCGCATCGGTGCGCCTGGTCCAGTGTGCGGATTCAAATCCGACTTGTCAACCGGTTGACCAAACCATTCCCAGTGCCTCGAAGCCCAACCGGTTGACCGAACGGTACGCTCACTGCATGCCCGCGTTCAGCCCGGACGACCCCCTCAACATCCGACTCGAACTCGAGTCCGTGCCCGCGGGGTCGCCCGCCTCCGAGGTCGCCCGACAGCTCGTGTCCCTGCTCACCGCGGGCGAGCTGGCCCCCGGTTCGCGACTGCCGTCCGAGCGGATCCTGGCCGAGCGGCTCGGTGTCGGCCGCTCCGCCGTGCGCGAGGCCCTGGCGGCCCTCGAGATCCTGGGGATCGTGCAGATCCGGCCCGGCTCGGGCACGTACCTGCAGGGCGGCACCTCGGACCTGCTGCCGACGACGCTGTCGTGGGGCCTCATGCTCGCGTCGAACCGCACCCGCGAGCTGCTCGAGGTCCGGTCGTCGCTCGAGCGCACGGTCGCGATCCTCGCCGCGCAGCGCGCCACGCCCGAGCAGGTCGCGGAGCTCGGCGAGTACCTCGTCCGGCAAGAGGCCACGCTCGACGACCCCGAGGCCTTCATCGACGCCGACGTCCGCTTCCACGTCCTGCTCGCCCGGGCCGCGGGGAACGACGTGCTCGGCGACCTGCTGCAGAGCCTGCGCTCGATGCTCAGCGTGTGGGTCGGCCGCCGCGTGCAGACCCGCCAGGCCACGGAGGCCGCCTACGACGAACACCGCGCGATCTACGAGGCGCTCCGGGCCGGCGACGTGCCCGCCGTGCAGCGTGCGATGGACGAGCACATGGCCACGGCGAGCGCCCGCATCGAGAACGCGGAGCCCATCCCTCCCGCCGAGTAGCGGGGCGCGTGCGCTTCGTGAGCAGAAATGGTCGGGTCCGTGGCGCCGACCCGACATCTTCTGCTCACGATCGGGCGGCCGGGAGGCGCGGTGCGGGTCCGGCTCGCACCGTGCGACGTTGCCGGGGCGGCAACAGGGCTTGGGTCGGGCCCGGCGGGTGCGCTGGAGTGGGCGGATGCATGCACACGAGACCACGACCGATGGCGTCGGCTCGGCCCGCGACTGGTGGGAGCAGCGGTACGCCGAGCGCGACGGGATCTGGTCGGGTCGGGTGAACGCGGTGCTGGCCGACGTCGCCGGGGCGCTGCCGACGGCGCCGGGCGGCGGTGCGCGCCGCGCGCTCGACCTCGGCTGCGGTGAGGGCGGCGACGTCGTCTGGCTCGCCGAGCAGGGTTGGGACGCACTCGGGGTCGACCTGTCGGTGACGGCGATCGAGCGCGGTTCGCGGGCGTCCGTGTCGGCCGGGGTCGAGGAACGGACGGCGTTCGTCGCTGCCGACCTCGCCACGTGGGAGACGGCTGCGCGCTTCGGCCTGGTGACGGCGTCGTTCCTGCAGTCGTGGCCGGTGGAGATCCCCCGCGCGGAGATCCTGCGCCGGGCGACCGGGTTCGTCGCGGGCGGTGGGCACCTGCTCGTCACCGCGCATGCCGCCCCACCGCACGACGACCTGCCGGCCGAGATGCGGGAGTACCGGTTCCCGACGCCCGACGAAGACCTGACGGCCCTGCAGCTCGACGGCTCGTGGGACGTCGTCGCCGCCGAACTCCGGCCGCGCACCGCGACGACTCCCGACGGCGACCCGCACGAGGTCCTCGACAGCGTGGTGCTGGTCCGCCGCGCGCGCTGACGACGACTGCAGCGCCGGACGGTGCAGCGCCCGGCAGTCAGCGCGGGAGCGGGACCGCGGCGTCGAACGCCTGCACGACGCGGGCCACCACCTGGGCGGGCGGAGTGTCCCAGATCGCCTGGTTGAAGAGCTCGACCTCGACGTCACCGATGTACCCGGCAGCGACCACCGCGTCCGTCACCGGCCCGAAGTCGACGTGGCCGTCGCCCGGGTAGCCCCGGGACAGCAGCGAGTCCGCCGCGATCGGGGTGGTCCAGTCGCACACCTGGTACGACGCGATCCGCCCGGCAGCCCCGGCGCGGGCGATCGACGCCGCGAGCGCTGGGTCCCACCACACGTGGAACGTGTCGACCACGACCCCCACGGCAGCGGCCGGGAACGGCGCCGCCAGGTCGATCGCCTGCGCGAGCGTGGAAACCACGGCACGGTCCGCGGCGTACATCGGGTGCAGCGGCTCGACCGCGAGCTGGACGCCGGCATCGAGGGCGTGCGGCACCAGGTCGGCGAGCGCATCGGCCACCCGGCCCCGGGCGTCGACCAGGTCGCGCGACCCCTCGGGCAGTCCACCGGCGACGAGCACGAGCACGGGCGCCGAACCGGGTGCTCCGGCCGCGGCGAGGGCGGCTGCCTCGTCGATCGCGCGGCGGTTGTCGTCGAGCGCCCGCTGCCGCGCGGTGCCTGGCGGGAGGGTGAAGAAGCCTCCGCGGCAGTGCGACGACACCCGGAGCCCGGAGTCCGCGACCATCCGGACGGCCTCGGCGAGACCGACCTCGGCCACGGGCTCCCGCCAGGTGCCGATCGCACCGACGCCGGCCCCCGCCACGGTGTCGAGCGCCTGCCGGAGCGGCGCGTACTTGATCGTCGCCTGGTTGACCGACAGCCGCGGATGCGGCGCAGCACCGGCGGACCGGACCGGCGTGACGGCGTCCGCCGCGGTCGTCACGCGACCACCTCGGCGACGGTGCGGTCGACGGTGGGTGATCCGGGCCTCCCGGTCGGCCGTGTCTCCACGCCGGCCACCGTGAGCAGTGCGTGCCAGCGCGAGGCGGCGAGGTCCGGGTGTTCGAGGACGCCGCAGGCGTTCGCGAGCCGGATGGTCTCGGACAGGTGCGGCAGGGAGCGGCCGGCGTGCTGGCCGCCGACCATCTGGAAGGCGGGCTGGTGGCCGTTCAGCCAGGCGAGGAACGCGATGCCGGTCTTGTAGTGCCAGGTCGGGGCGCTGAAGACGTGGCGGGAGAGCGCCTCGGTGGGGGCGAGGAGGGCGCGGTAGGCGGTCTCGTTGGGCAGGGCCTGGACGGCGGCGGAGGCGATGGGGGCGATGGCGGCGAAGGCGCCGAGGAGGGCGTCGGAGTGGGCACGGCCGTCACCTGCTACGAGGTCCACGTAGTGGAAGTCGTCGCCGGTGAACATCCGGGCGGTCGCGGGGAGCTGGGAGCGGAGGGCGACCTCGGCGCGGGCGTTCAGCAGGCTCATCTTGATGCCGGACACCTTCGGCCCGGCGTCGCGCATGATGTCGAGCACGGTGTCGGGCCCCTGCTGCCCGCCGAAGTAGCCGGCGAGGGCGGGGTCGAAGGCCTCCCCCAGCCAGTGCAGGACGACGGGGGCGCTCGCCCGCTCGATGACCCGGCCGTAGACGCGGCGGTAGGTGCTGGCGGCGGCGTTGCTGCTGGGGCTGTCGCGGTCTGCGCGCTGCGCGAGTCGGGCCAGGTGGCGGCTGGCCATCAGGACGACGCCGGCGCCGGCGTCCTCGGCGTGGTGGAGCTGGGCGGCGTAGGCGTCGACGACCTGCTGCTCGGTGGGCAGGTCGTCCCCGTCGTCAGGCAGGTCGTCGGTGTTCACGCCGACGACGATGCGGCCGCCGACGGACTGCGCCTCGCGGGCGCTGCGGGTGATGAGTTCGCGCGTCGCGGCCGGGTCGAGGCCCATGTTCCGCTGCGCGGTGTCCATCGCGTCGGCGACGCCGAGTCCCCACGACCACAGGTGGTGGCGGAACGCGAGGGTGGCGTCCCAGTCGAGGTCGGCCGGGGCGCCGGGGGTGTTGTCGGCGGCGGCGCGCGGGACGACGTGGGCGGCCGCGTAGACGAGGCGCTCGGTCAGGGGCGCGGTCGGCTTGGCGGCGGCCGTGACTGCCGGCGGGTTCAGGGTCGCCCGGCTGGTCGAGCCGTCGGCGGCGAGGAGGGTGAGGTCGGTCATGCGCGTGCGCCGACCGTTTCGGTGTGCTGGGCGACCTCCGGTGTCTCGACCTGGAGGCGCGGCTCGGCCCCCGTGGGCAGGTGCAGCTCCGGCAGGTCCACGCGTCGACCCTCGGCGCTGGACCGCAGGCCGGCCTCCGCCAGCGCCACGCCGCGGGCACCGGAGAGCAGGTCGTAGGGGTGTGGGCGGCCGGCGACCAGGTCCTGCAGGAAGTCCTCCCACTGGGCGCGGAACCCGTTGCCGAACACCTCGTTGTCGGGGACCTCGAGCCACTGCGCCTTGTAGTCGCGGTCGTCCTTCAGGTCGGGGTTCCACACCGGCTTCGGCGTCGCCGTCCGGGGCTGGATGCGGCAGCCGAACAGTCCCGCGACGGCGCTGCCGTCGGTGCCGTCGACCTGGAACTCGACGAGCTCGTCGCGGTCGACCCGGACCGCCCAGCTCGAGTTGATCTGCGCCGTGATGCCGCCGGCAAGGTCGAAGACCCCGTAGGCGGCGTCGTCCGCGGTCGCCGGGTACTCGTGGCCCTGCTCGTCGGTGCGCTGCTCGATGTGGGTGACGGCGCGGGCGTACACGGACTCGACGCGGCCGAACAGCTGCTCGAGCACGTAGTTCCAGTGCGGGAACATGTCGACGACGATCCCGCCGCCGTCCTGCTGCCGGTAGTTCCAGCTCGGGCGCTGTGCGGTCTGCCAGTCCCCCTCGAACACCCAGTAGCCGAACTCGCCGCGGACGCTGAGGACCTTCCCGAAGAACCCGGAGTCGATCAGGCGGCGCAGTTTCCGGATGCCCGGCAGGTAGAGCTTGTCGTGCACGACGCCATTCGGCACCCCGGCCTCGGCGGCCAGGCGGGCGAGCTCGAGCGCTTCCGAGGAGGTCTCGGCGGTCGGCTTCTCGGTGTAGACCGCCTTGCCGGCAGCGATCGCCTTGCGCAGGGCGTCGGCACGGGCGCTCGTGACGGCGAAGTCGGCGAAGACGTCCCAGCGCGGGTCGGCGAGGGCGGCGTCGAGGTCGGTCGTCCAGTGCTCGAGGCCGTGGCGGGTGGCGATCTCCTCGAGCTTCGCGGCGTTGCGGCCGACCAAGAGCGGTTCGAGCTGCACGCGGGAGCCGTCCGGCAGCCGGAGTCCGCCGTCCTCGCGGATGGCCAGGATCGACCGGACGAGGTGCTGGCGGTAGCCCATGCGTCCGGTGACGCCGTTCATGATGATGCCGATGGTGCGCGTGGTGGTCAACGCGTGCTCCCTTGCTCGCTGTGGCCTGCTCTCCGCGTGGTGGAAAGCGCTTGCCCGGAACCGTACACCACGCCCGGCGCGCTGCAGTAGTACCCGAACACGAACGCACACGCGCGGCCCGGGCCCGGCGTGGGCTCCGGCTGCGGCGGCCCGCGCCCGAGGTTCCGAAATCTTGGAGTCTCGGGGCGCTGAGCGGCATTCCGTGGAACCTCGACGCCGAACCCGCGGCATGTTGTGGAACCTCGGCGCCCCGGGCGTCGGCGTGTCGTGCGACGCTCCGCATGCGCCGCTGGCCGATGGGGACCGCCTGGGACCCTCCCGACCGCGCCAGCCGAGGTTCCGAGATCTCGGAACCTCGGAGCGCCAGGCGGCACTCCGTGGAACCTCGGCGCCGAACCCGCGGCGTGTTGTGGAACCTCGACGTCCGGGCGTCGGCGTGTCGCGCGCCCTCGAGCCCGACCGGCCGCCGGCGCCGCACTCAGTGAGCAGAAAAGGTCGAGTGGCGGCGCCGGACCCGACCTTTTCTGCTCACCAAGCGCGAGCGCCCCGCCCCCGCCGCGCTACCGCGCCGTGCTCGCACGCAGCACGACCTCGCCGTCGATGGCACCGTCGGCCTCGAGACCCAGCGCCCGCCGCACCGCCCGCTCCCCGATCTCCTCGAGCGGGAGCCGCACCGTGCTGAGCGCCGGCACGACGTCGGCGAGCATCTGCACGTCGTCGAACCCCGCGACGCCGACGTCCACCCCGGGGACGAGCCCACGCTCCCGGATCGCCGCGACCGCCCCCACCGCCATCAGGTCGGTGACCGCGAACACGCACCGCGGCAACGCCCACGCACCGCCCGCCGCCCGGTCGAGCAGGGTCACCATCGCCTGGTACCCGCCGTCGCGCGTGAACGCCGACGGCACCACCGAGTCGTCCGGCACCCGGATGCCGTGCGCGGCGAGTCCGGCGACGAAGCCCTCGACTCGCGCGTGCGCCGTGGCCAGGTCCGGGTCGCCGGACAGGACGGCGAAGGAGTCGTGCCCCTGTTCGACGAGTGCTCCCGCCAGGGCCGCGGCACCGCTGAGGTTCCGGATGACGACCCCGTGCACGCCGGGCACCCCGGCGGCGGCACCGTCGAGGTCGGACACGAGCGCGGACACCCCGGCACCGGCGGCGACGAGTGCGCCGACGGCAGCTGCGGAGTCCGACGCTCCCGACGTCTGCCCGGCACCGAGTCGACGACTCACGGCGAGCACCACGGCCCGCGGTCGGAGTCCGGCGACCACCCCGAGCACCGCGGCCTCGCGCGAGGGGTCCCCGCCGGTCGAGGTGATCGTCACCACGAGCCCGGCGTCGTCGGCAGCCCGGATCGCCCCGGCGGCGATCGCGGCGAAGTAGGGGTCGGCGATGTCGCCGACGACGAGCGCCAGGGTCGTGGTGGTCCCGCGAGCGACCGCCTGCGCCTGCACGTTGGCGGTGTACCGGAGCTCGTGGGCGGCGGCCTGCACACGGTCCACCGACTCCGGTCGGACCTTCCGCGTGCTGCCGTTCAGCGCCCGCGAGGCGGTCGCGAGCGACACGCCTGCGAGCTCGGCCACGTCGGCCAGGGTGACGGTGCCTCGCTCGGGCATGTCGTGCCTCCAGTCCGGTCCGCGCCGTGCGCGGTCTGTGGTGAGGATAGCGATTTCCCGGGAGGCCCGACCAGCGTCCGCGCCGCCGGCGCGGCCTTCCGAGACGGCTGGTCACATTGTCAGAACATCGCGCAGGAAAGCGCTTGCCATGAGCGCTCACGTCGTGTAGACCTGGGGTCCTCGGCCGAGACACCCCGAACGCTCGCCCACGGCAGACGCCAGTGGTCCCGAACGAAAGCAGTGACGATGAAGTCATCCAAGAGAATGCTCGCGCTCGCCGGCGGCATCGCCGCACTGGCCCTGTTGAGCGGCTGTGCCTCCGGCAGCTCCGGCGACGGCGGCAAGGTCGATCAGCTGACCTTCTGGCTCTCCACCTCCACCGCGCAGGAGAAGGGCTACCAGGACCTCGCCACCGCGTACGAGGAGAAGACCGGCGTCACGGTCAAGATCGTGAACCTGCCGTACGACGGACTGCAGACCAAGCTCCGCGAGTCCGCCCAGGCGAACTCGCTGCCCGACGTCGTGCGCGCCGCCGGCATCGACCCGATCTGGACCGGCAAGACCGTCGACCTGGCCTCGATCGTCGACGACGACGCGAACAAGATCGACCAGGACATCATCGCGAAGGACGACGACGGCAAGGTCACCTCGATCCCGTCCGACGTCACCGCTGCCGGCCTGTTCGTGAACAAGTCGCTGTTCGAGAAGGCCGGCGTCGACTACCCGACCGACCCCGCGAAGGCGTGGACCTGGGACGAGTTCCTCACGGCCGCCGACAAGGTGAAGGCGAAGACCGGCGCGAAGTACGACATGGTGTTCGACTCGTCGCCGTCGCGTCTGCGTGCCTACATGTTCACCAAGGGCACTGACTTCATGCAGCAGGAGAAGGACGGCTCCTTCCCGACCGACGCGAAGACCGTCGACGCACTGCAGGACTTCGCCGACATGAACGACGACTCGGTCATGCCGAAGTCGGTGTGGACGAGCGGTCAGGACCCGAACGCCCTGTTCAAGAGCGGTCAGGTCGTCGCGTACTTCTCGGGTGTCTGGCAGTCGTCGGACTTCGCGTCGAACATCACCGACTTCGACTGGGCGAGCGCCGCCACCCCGGCCGACCCGACCCACGCCACCGAGATCAACTACGGCGGCAACATCGTCGGCTTCGAGAACTCGGACGCCCGCGGTGCCGCGGCCAAGAAGTTCATCGACTACATGTACGACCCGACGAACTACGCGAAGCTCGTGACGACGAACGGCTTCCTGCCGGTCGAGACCGGGCTGGACATCCAGTACCCGTTCGAGTCGCAGGCGGCCAAGGACTCCTTCGCGCTGTACCAGAAGGAGATCGACGCAGCCGACCCGATCTCGAGCTCCTACGCCAAGGAGAGCGCGAAGTGGGCGGTCGAGGGCAAGGAACTCGGCACCGATCCCACCACCGCCGAGGTCGGCAAGCTCATCAACGGGCAGCAGTCGGCCGAGAAGACCCTCGAGACGATCACGAAGTACTACGAGGAGCACGTCGGCTGACGGAACGGGGTCGGGCGCACGCGTCCGGCCCCGTTGTCTCTCCTTCCACAGCAGCACCACGTCGAACGAAGAGGATCATCGTGAGCATCCCCACCGCAGCCGGTGACGTGCAGACCGCCGTCCCCACCCCGGTGCCGCCCCGCCGGCCCGGAGCCGCGAAGACGACGAAGCGCCGCCGCTCCGGCGTCAGCAAGCCCGTCCTCGCCCCGATCCTGTTCGTGAGCGTCAACGCCGTCCTGTTCGTCGTGTTCTTCGTGTGGCCCGCCGTCATCGGCCTCGGCTACTCGTTCACCGACTACAACGGCGTCGTCGACCCGAAGTTCATCGGGTTGGCGAACTACTTCGAGCTGTTCGCCGACGACACCTTCTACGCAGCCCTCGGGCGCACCTTCCTCTACGCGATCGTCGCCGTCCCGCTCGGCTTCGTCCTCGCACTGTCGATGGCGCTGATGCTGACGAGCCCGGCGGCGAAGGGCCGGAGCGTCGCACGCATCGTGTTCTTCGTGCCGTGGCTCATCTCCCCGATCGTCACCGGTGTGATCTGGCGGTGGATGTTCGGCGAGAACTTCGGCCTGGCGAACTTCGTCATCGAGTCCCTCGGTGGCAAGGCCGTGCCGTGGCAGTCGAACGCCGACCTGTCGCTGCTCGTGGTGGTGTTCGCCACCGCGTGGGCCGGCGCCGCCTTCAACATGCTGCTGTTCGTCGCCGCGATCCGGAACGTGCCGCAGTCCTACTACGAGGCAGCGTCCCTCGACGGGGCCGGCGCCTGGCACCAGTTCCGGTACATCACGCTGCCGAGCATCGCGCCGACGTCGTTCATCGTGATCCTGTTGTCGTCGCTCGGGGCGTTCAAGGAGTTCGCCACCATCCAGGCGCTCAACGGCGGCGGACCCGGCACCGACAACAACCTGCTCGTGCAGTACATCTACACGAACGGGTTCCAGAACGCCCACATCGGCTACGCGAGCGCGGCGTCGATGGTCCTCATGCTCATCCTCATGGCCATCGCGCTCATCCAGCTGGCCGTGAACCGTCGGACGGAGGCCCGTCGATGACCGCCACCCTGCCCAGCGCCCCCGGCGCACCCGCAACCGACAACACGACCAAGAGCAAGAGCACGCGCACGACCAAGGCCAAGCGCCTGGACGGCCCGCCTCGTCCCAAGGCCATCGCCGCCACCGCCCTGCTCTGGGTCTTCATCATCGCCTTCGGCTTCCCGGTCCTCTGGTTCGTGCTGAGCGCCTTCAAGCCCGGCGGCGAGCTGTTCTCGTACCCGCTGACCCTGCTGCCGAAGAACTGGTCGGTCAGCGGCTTCACCGAGGCGTGGGCGAGTTACGACTTCGCCCGCTACTTCGGCAACACCGTCATCGTCGCGCTGGTCACCACCGTGCTCACCGTGCTCGCGAGCGCCGCCACCGGCTACGCCCTGGCGAAGTACGACAACAAGTGGCTCAAGGTCTTCTTCGTCTGCATCCTGGCGACGACGATGCTGCCGACCGAGGTCATCCTCGCGCCGACGTTCATCGTCATCCGCGACCTCGGCATGTACGACTCGTTGGCCGGCATCATCGTGCCGTCGGTCATCACCGCGACCGGCATCTTCATGTTCCGGCAGTTCTTCATCACGGTGCCCGACGACCTGGTCGAGGCCGCGCGCATCGACGGTGCGAGCGAGTTCGGGATCTTCTGGCGGATCATGCTGCCGATCTCCCGGCCGATCATGCTGACGCTCGCGATCTTCTCGTTCCAGTGGCGGTGGAACGACTACATCTGGCCGCTCCTGGTGCTCAACGACCCGCACCAGTTCACGATCCAGATCGCGCTGCAGAGCATCGTCGGGGCCGAGAACGTCAACTGGACCGTCCTGCTCGGTGCCTCGGTGATCTCGATCATCCCGCTCGTGCTCATCTACCTGGTGTTCCAGAAGTACGTGAACGGCGCAGACCTCAACGCGGGACTCAAGGACTGATGGGGTTCCTCGACGCGGTCGGCCCGGCCGCGGACGCCGCCGTCGCGCGCCTCCGGCTCGCCGACGACGATCCGGCTGCGCTGCAGCACCGGGAACTGATGGCGCGTGCCCTCACCCTGGTCGGGGCGTGGGTCCGGAACGAGCGGACGGGAGGCCCGGTTTGCCTTCCCGACGACGACCTCGCCACCGCGCACGGCTGGGTCCGGCACCTCGCGGCCCGGCAGTCCCCCGGCGGCACGTTCGTCGGCGGCGACAACGTGCTGTCGCCGCCGGACTCGGCGTTCACGGTGAACGACGTCTGCGACGCCCTCGAGCTGCTCGCGCCGTACCGGGCGTCGGTCCCGGCGGCCGCGGTGCTCGCCGACGACCTCGACCGGATCGTGCACCGTGCGACGCCGGCGCTGCTCACGGGTGGCGTGCACACGCCGAACCACCGGTGGGAGGTCTCGGCCGCGCTCGCCCGGATCCACCGACTGCACCCGGCACCAGCGCTGGTCGCGCGGATCGAGGAGTGGCTCGCCGAGGGCGCGGACATCGACGCCGACGGGCTGTGGTCGGAGCGCAGCCCGAACTACGCGGCGGCCGTCTCGTGCCCGTCGTTCCTCGTCCTCGCCTCGGTGCTCGACCGGCCGGAACTGCTCGACCCCGTCCGCCGGTCCCTCGACGCCACCCTCGCGCTGCTGCTGCCCGACGACACCGTCGAGACCGTCCAGTCCCGCCGTCAGGACCAGTCGCAGGCGTTCGGCATCGGCGCGTTCGCTCCCCTGCTCTGGCACCTGGCCGTGCTCGACGACCGCGCCGACCTCGCCGCCGTCGCTGCCCGGGCCGCCGCCGCGGACATGTGGCAGCCCGGTGCGGTCGCGGCCCGCGCGATGACGGATCCGCTGCTCGCCCGCCCGTTGCCCGTCGGTGCGCCGCTCGAACCGGCCGTGCACTCCTTCGCCGACGCCCGGCTCGTGCACGTCCGCGAACAGGACCGCAGCGTCGTGCTGTTCGCCGGGTCGGACGTGCCGTCCCAGGGCCACGTCCGATCAGGCCTGGCGAACAGCCCCACGTTCCTGCGGGTGTTCGCCGGCTCGGTCGTGCTGTCCGACGTCCGGCTGTCGCGGGAGTTCTTCGGGCTCGGACCGTTCCGTCCGACCTCGCTGGAGTCCCTCGGCGACGGGCGGTACCGACTCGTCGAGACCGTGTCCGCCGGCTACCACCAGCCCCTGCCCGCCGCGGCTCGACGGACCGACGGCGCCTACGCGCTCGGTGACGAGGGCCGGTTCTCGGCGTCGATGTCCTTCGGCGCGCGCGCGGCCGACACCGTCTCCCTCACCACGACGGTCGACGTCACCACCACGCCGGACGCGGTCTCGCTCGACGTGACGACCGAGGGCGCCGACGTGCCGTGGTCGCTCCAGCTGACGTTCCGCGGCGGGGGTACGTTCACGGGTGTGAGCACCGACGCCGCGACCGGGGAGACCGTCCTCACCGAGGGGACCGGCACCTACCGTGTCGGCGACGAAGCCGTGTCCTTCGGGGCCGGCAACGGCGGCGGCCCGACCCAGCCAGCGTTCTACACGCCCGGACAGGACTACGCGTTCCTCGGCGGCACCGACCGACCGGACGGCGAGCACGTCCACGTGACCGGGCGCTCCCCCGGCACGACGCGCATCACGATCGGCACCGCTCGATGACCCTCCCCGGCGTGGTGCTCGTCGGTGCGCGTGGGTACGGCCTGCACCACCGGGCGAACATCGACCGGCTCGTCGCCGCGGGGGTCTGCACGCTGACCGCCGTCGTCGACCCCACGCTGGGCACCACCACCGACGACGGCGCGGTCGTCGTGGCCGACGTCGTGGCAGCGCGCGACCACGGCCCGGTCGACGTCGTCGTCATCGCTGCCCCGATCGCCGCGCACCTGCCGCTGGCGCTCGCTGCCCTCGAGGCCGGTGCTGACGTCCTGCTCGAGAAGCCCCCGGTGACCACCCGCGACGCGCTCGAAACCCTGCTCGACGCCGAGCAGCGCACCGGCCGCGTCGTGCAGGTCGGGTTCCAGAGCCTCGGGTCCGAGGCGCTGCCGGCGTTCCGTGACGGGTCGCTCGTCGGTCCGGTCCGCTCCGCCGCGGCCGTCGGCACGTGGACGAGGAACCAGGCGTACTGGGTCCGCTCCGCGTGGGCCGGACGGCGTCGGGTCCAGGGCGTCGACGTCCTCGACGGCGTGGTGACGAACCCGCTCGCCCACGCGGTCGCGACGGCTCTGGCGCTCGTCGGCTGCCGTCGGGCGTCCGACGTCAGGCGCGTCGAGGTCGAGCTGTTCCGGGCGAACGACATCGAGGGCGACGACACCTCGGCCGTCCGGGTCACGACCAGCGCCGGGCTCGAAGCCACCGCCGCTCTGACCCTCTGCGCTCCGTCCGAGGTCCTGCCGACCGTTCGGGTCCGCGGCACCGCCGGGAGCGCCGTGCTGCACTACACGGCCGACGAGGTCACCGTCGGCGACGCCACTCGGACCGTCGGCCGGACGAACCTGCTCGAGAACCTGCTCGCCCACCGGTCCCACGGGGACGATCTGCTCGTCCCCCTGGTCTCCACGGGTGCGTTCGTCGAGGTGCTCGAGGCCGTCCGTGCCGCCGAGCCCGTCCGCATCGACCACCCCTGGGTGATGTGGGAGGGCGAGGGGCCTGCCCGTCGTCCGCTCGTCGCCGACGTCGAGGCGATCGTCGACCGCGCCGCCGACGCACGAGCGTTGTTCTCCGAGGTCGGCGCGCCCTGGGCCCACACCGCCCGCGACGAGGTGCTGCAGGTCCTGCGCGTCGACGGGGCCCCGGTGGCCACGGAACTCGACGGCTCCGGGACCATCGCGACCTCGTCGCCGCGTCCGTACCTGCACCCGGTGCGGACCCTCGGCGGCACCGTCCTGAGCGCCGACCACCCGGCCGACCACGACTGGCACTGCGGCGTCGGGGTCGCGATCCCCGACGTCGACGGCGTGAACTGCTGGGGCGGCCGCACCTACGTGCACGGTCCGGGCTACGTGTGGCGCGACGACCACGGCCGCGTCGACGTCGTGCGTGCCGAGCAGCACCCAGCCCCGCACGGCGGCGGCACGGTCCAGGAACTCGTCTGGCGCGGCCCCGACCACACGGTCGTCCTGCACGAGGACCGCACCCTCGCCTGGCGCGCCGTCGACTCCGGGTGGGAACTGACCTGGTCGTCGTCGTTCCGAACCCCCGGCGATGCCGTCGTGCACCTCGGCGGTCCGGGCAGCAACGGCCGGGTCGGTGCCGGGTACGGCGGGTTCTTCTGGCGCTTCGCCGACTGCACCGACGTGGTCGTCCGAACCGCTGACGCGCAGGGCGAGGCGGCGGTGCACGGCTCGGTCGCGCCCTGGGTGGAGTGGTCCGCGGTGTTCGAGGGAGCGCCTGCGACGATCCGGCTCGAAGCGCTCGACCACCGCGATCCCTGGTTCGTCCGGGCCGCCGAGTACCCGGCGATCGGTTCGGCCCTCGCCTGGCGTGCGCCGGCGCTCGTGCACCCCGGCGTCCCGCTCGTCCGGTCCTTCCGCGCGACCATCACCGACGGTGCGACGCCGGGCGGCAATACGCTGGACGGATGAGCACCGCAGACTGGGAAGCCCGCATCGCCGCACTTTGGGCCGACGACACGATCGACGACCAGCAGCGCATCGACCGCATGCGCGAACTCGCCGACGCTGCGCCGCACCCGGCCCTCGGCGCGTTCGAACTCGGCGGCGCGAACGACTCCGGCGGCCACGAGGCCGAGGCCGACGTCCACTACGCAGCCGCCACCGCCGCGGGACTCGCCGACGTCGATCCCGCCCGTGCAGCGCAGATGGTCGTGCAGCACGCCTCGACCCTGCGGAACCTCGACCGTGTCGACGAGGCCATCGCGATGCTCCGCGACGCCCCGGAACACCCGTCCACCGGTGCCGCGCCGAAGGTGTTCCTCGCGCTCGCCCTGCACAGCGCGGGCCGTCACGACGAGGCGCTCCGTGTCGCGATCGAGGCCGTCGAACCGACACTCCCCCGCTACCACCGCTCGGTCCGCGCCTACGCCGCTGCCCTCACTGAGTGAACTGCACGAGCCGGGCGACGGTGATTGCCCGGCTCGCGGGGACGCGAACGTCCCTCCCGTCCGGTCGCGACACCCGAATCGCGGCGGGACGAGCTGCGGGGCAGGACAGGACGGAAGCGTCGACGCTCGACTGAGGCCCAGAGAGGCGCTCCCTCCCCACGGGCCGATCGTGCTTCGACCACTTGCGGATTCGGGTTCCGTTACCTCGCACAGCATGCGCCTGCGCGGCCTGGACCGATAGGGGCAGTGCCCGATCAGCCGGGATCGGCGGTCAGGCGTTCCGTCGCTGCAGCGCTTCTGCAGCCTTGCCGAGCAGCCAGTTGACGGCCCAGCCCAGCACGCCGATGACCGGCAGTGCGAGGATCACGAGCGTCCAGAGGACCTTGACCACGAGCGTGCGCCGACGGTCACGCCAGACCTGCACGAGCGCGAGGACCTCGAAGGCCAGCATCAGCAGGAGCACGAACACGTGCGACTCGGACAGGTCCATGAACACAGTGCGATCCCTCCGTGGCGGCCGCTGCCGCGCAACGAACCGACAGTAGGGCCGACGCCGCCGCCCACGCCACCTCCCGTCCAGGTGTCACCGCGCCACCGTTCCCGCACCCGCAATGCCCCCGAACCCGCGAACGGGCGAAATACCCCGGCCGGCGGGCTCCTCACCCCGGCATTTCGCCCGCTCGCGCGAACGGGCACTCGTATTCCACCGGATGCATGCGAGTTGCGGCATGCGACCGCGAGCGGGCGAAATGCCCGGGTCGCGGGGCGCGCAACCCTGGTATTTCGCCCGCTCGGCGTCCAGCGCGCGCCGACCGGGCGAGCGAGCAGGCCAGCGCGAGCGGGCGGGCAGGCAGCCGCCCGCGGGCGGGACCGACGCACGAGGCGTGACCGCCGGGCGGACGGGAGGCGCGGGGCGGGCCCGCATCGGGCCTCCCGTCCGTCAGCGGCGACCGTCTAGGGCCGCGCGCCCTCCTGCGGGACCGCCTGCGCGACCGGCAGCGAGTCGCTCGTCGTGCGGAGCGACTCCTGCCGGATCTCGAGCTGCGTCACGGCGAGCGCGGCCAGGTCGTGCAGGTTGGCGAGGTCGGCCTCGGTCGCCTGCCGCGGCTTCGTGTCGAGCACCGCGAGGGTCCCGATCGGAACACCGTCGTGCCGCACCAGCGGCACGCTCACGTAGAACCGGATGCCGAGCGCGCCGGTGACGAGCGGGCTGTGCTGCATGTCGGGGTGGATCGACCCGTCCGGGATGACGACGGGGACCGCGACGGGCGCGAAGCCGTTGCCGAAGTTGATGTTGCGCGCTGCTTCGTCGACGCCCTCGGCGATGTACGACTGCGACCAGGCGCGGTCCTCGTCGAGCACCTCGACCAGGGCGATGGGCGCGTCGAACAGCCGGGCGGCCATCGCGGTGGTGCGGTGCAGGGCCTCGTCGGGCAGGGTGTCGAGCGTCGCCGGACGGGCCGTGTCGGCGTCGGCTCGCGGCGCACCGGCAGCGGCGGTCGGAGCCGCGGCCGTGGTGTCCACGACGTGGTCGGTGCCGACGGTCTCGGTCATGACGACGTCGCGCAGCATCGTGACCAGCTCGGCGCCGGCGGGGCGCGCGGCCGGGTCCTGCGCGGTCATCGCACGGAGCAGCTGCTTCCAGTGCTCGGGCAGTGGCTCGGGCACGACCGGGTCGCGGGACAGCCGGGCGACCGCCGACTCGACGAGCGAGCCGGGGAACTCGCGGCGGCGGGTGAAGCACTGCAGCAGCACGAGGCCGAGCGAGTAGACGTCACTCGGGCTCCCGACGTCGCCGCCGCGGGCCTGCTCGGGGCTCAGGTAGGCGGCCGTGCCGGTGGTGACGCCGTCGGCGGTCATGCGTTCGACCCCCGCGGCGAGCGCGATGCCGAAGTCGGTGAGCCGCGCGCGGGCACGGTCGGAGTCGTGGCCGTAGTCGACGAGCAGGATGTTCGACGGCTTGATGTCGCGGTGCACGACGCCGTGGCTGTGGATGTAGTGCAGCGCCTCGGCCATGTCGTAGCCGATCTCGGCGATGTGGCGGGAGGCGAGCGGGCCGACGGCGAGGCGTTCCTCGAGGTCCTGGCCGACGACCAGCGCCATCACGAGGTACCGCTGGTGGGTGCCGTCGTGGCCGGTGACGACGCCGGTGTCGAGCAGGCTGACCAGGTTGTGGTGTTCGAGCGAGGCGAGCACGCCGAGTTCGGCCTCCTGCCGGGCGATGTCGACCGTGCCGGCGTGGAACACCTTGACGGCGACGGGGCGGTGCAGGCCCTCGTCGATGCCGCGGTACACGACGGACATGCCGCCCTGGCCGATGGCGTGTTCGAGTCGGTAGCGCCCGTCGAGCAGTGGGGCCGCGGACTGGGGGTCCTCGGTCGGACTCATCGAACCTCGTTCTCGGTGCGGGCAGGCGTCGGTGCATCCTCCCATCCCGACGGGGATCGTGGGGGCCCGCGGCGTTCTCCGGATGGACGGCGCCGGCGTGCGCGGCACGTCAGACCGTCACCGCCGGTGCGTCGCCACCGTGCTCACCCGCAGGTCCTCGAACGTGCTCGTGAACCCGGCACCGCCGAGCGAGATGAGCCCGATCCTCGGCGCGCTCCCGAGGTCCGCCGTCCAGGTCCCACCTCGGACGAAGTGCCGCCCGTCGACGCTCGTGGACGCCGTGTACCGGTGCTCTCCGCCGACCACCCGGTGCACGATCCGGAGCGTGGTGGTGTCCCCGACCGGTCCGACGACCGTGTTGCCGTAGCTCGGCGCCCCAGCCGGTTGCCCGGACACCTGCTTGCCGAACTCCGTCTGCCGGGTGTTGAAGATCGAGTTCGACGTCAGCCGGACGTAGTTCCCGTCGTCGCCCCACACGATCAGTCCTCCCTGCACGTAGTTCACCCCGTCGCCGGTGGCGGGGGTGTCCACGGCGACGGTGGTCTGCAGCACGTAGTCGCCTCGCGGCGCCGGTTCGGACAGGACCGAGGCGAGCGGCGTCGCCGGTGGGTGGATGTCGGCGTCCTGCGTCTGCCAGCGGAACGTGCCGCCGCCGACGGTCCAGGTCGAGCGGTCGGGTTCGCGGGTCCAGCGGAGCGCCGTGGGGAGCGTGGTCCCGTCGAACGACGTCGACAGCGCGCGGATGGTGCGTCCGGGCACGTCGACG
This sequence comes from Curtobacterium sp. PhB146, assembly GCF_004342995.1. Classification (NCBI taxonomy): domain Bacteria; kingdom Bacillati; phylum Actinomycetota; class Actinomycetes; order Micrococcales; family Microbacteriaceae; genus Curtobacterium; species Curtobacterium sp. PhB146. The sequence continues at coordinate 50,317 of NZ_SMBN01000008.1, forward strand.
GGTGCGGTGGTCGCCCGGTAGGTCGCACGCTGTCCCGGCTGTGCGACCGGCCCCGGCTGCACCGTGTCGGACGGTCCCGCCCCGCCCCGCACGACGGGCCAGCCGTGCCGCCAGTCGAGCGGGTCGATGAGCGCCGGCCGCTTCGTGTACGTCGGCTGCCCTGCGTAGTACGGGTCGCCGCGGTCGACCGCGTGGTAGATGATCCAGTCCTGGCCGGCGAGGTCGGTGACCACGGTGTTGTGCCCGGTGCCGACCCAGCGGTTGCCGTTCTGCGCGAGGAGGGGTGTCCCGCCGACCCGGGTGCTCGTGATCGCCACCCCGTCCTTGTCGGTGAAGGGCCCGAGGGGGCTGCGCGACCGGGCGACGAAGACGCTGTACCCGGTCAGGGCGCCGTTGCAGCAGTTCGTGGCGGAGCCCGTGAAGTACCACCAGCCGTCGTGGCGCATCAGGTACGCGCCCTCGTACCGGTTGTCGATCGCGATCTGCCGCTCGCTCGCGGGGTCGGAGCGGAGTCCGTCGGCGCTGAGCGTGCGGACGTTGACGCCGCCGAAGTAGCTGCCGAAGTACAGGTACGTGGTGCCCTTGTCGGTGATGACCTCGGGGTCGAACGCCCAGCGCGCCCCGGTGCCGTTCGCGGCGGTCTGCGGTGCCACGACCGGGCCGCCGGAGTCCTTCCACGGACCGGTCGGGCTCGAGCTCGTCGCGACGCCGACCGCGGATCCCCCGCCGGTCGGTGCCGATGCCGAGGGCGTGTCCGACGCGGCGTAGTACAGGTACCAGGTGCCCGCACGACCGCGGTCGCCGGCCCGGTACACGACGTCCGGCGCCCAGATCCCGTTGGCGGACCCCACCCAGGCCGGTCGCGTCGGGAACGCGTCGTTCACGTACGTCCAGTGCGTCAGGTCGGTCGACCGGTAGGTCGGCACACCGTGCTGCACGAGCGACCCGTCGGCGTTCTGCTCCGTCGCCGTCAACGCGTCGGTCGTGCAGTACAGGTACCAGTTGCGGTCGCGCCCGACGCCGCGGATCGCGGTCGGGTCGGCGCAGCTCGCCGCCGTCTCGCCGTCGGGCAGGCTGAGCGCGACCGGGTTCCGGTGGGTCGGCGCCGCCGCTGCGTGTCCCGAGCCGCTGTGTCCGGTGGTCCGGTCCGCCACGGGCGTGGACGCCGCGGCGGGGCCGACCGGGAGGCCCGTGGCCGCGACCGCCGTGAGCGTCGCGACGGCGAGGATGGTTGCGACTGTTCGGCGCACGGGGTCCTGCTCTCATCGTCGAGGAAGGGCTGCGTGCGCGAGCGTACGCTCGCGGGCAGCGGACCGGACCGGTTCCGTCCGGTTCCGCGCGACGAAGGAGTCAGCGATGCCCGCGAGGTTCGTGTACTGGATGAACGTGTCGATCGACGGCTTCGTCGAGCGTGACGAGGGCGAACTCGGCGACGTCGAGGGGCCCGAGTGGATGCGGATCGACGAGCCGCTGCACCGTGAGTTCAACGCCCGCGCCGCGGCGATGACCCTGTCCGTCGAGGGGCGGGTCGTCCGCGACATGATGGACCCGTTCTGGCCGGACGCCCGCACCGACGAGTCGATGCCGGCGTTCATGCGCGAGTACGGCGAGGTCTGGACCGACCAGCCGAAGGTCCTGGTCTCGCGCACCCGGACCAGCGCCGACCACAACACCCGGGTCATCGGGGGCGACGACGCGATCGCGCAGCTCGCCGTGCTGCGCGAGGAGTCCGAGGGCGACATCGGTGTCGGCGGCCCGAACCTCGCGACGCAGTTGCTCGACGCGGGGCTGCTCGACGAGCTGTTGCTCTACACGCACCCCGCGGTGCTCGGCGCCGGTCGGCCGCTGTTCGACCCGCCGGCGACGGGCGTGCGACCGCCGGTGCTGCTGGACCTGCTCGAGCAGCGGGAGTACCACAACGGTGTCACGCTGCACCGCTACCAGGTGCTGCGGTAGTCACTCCCCCGAGGGGCCCGGACCGAAGATGACGAGCCGCCAGGCACTCGGCCGGTCACTGTCGAAGTCGTTGAACGCGACGCTGTCGACGTCCTTGCTCGATGACAGTTCGATCTGGTGCGGGCTGTCGCGGCAGTCCATCGGATCGAGTTCGATGCTCTGCGATCCGCCCGGCAGCACCGTCCGCACGATGCCACGCATGTGCCCGTTGCCGTAGCAGGAGAACTCGAGGTGGTCGATCGTCCGGGAGTCCGGGAACTGCACGCGGACGCCGGGCTCGAGATGGGCGGGGTCCTCGTCGCCGGGGGTCGTGTCGGCGCTCAGCACGCCGAGGACCGCGTCCTCGGTCTCGGTCCTCGCCTCCTGCTGCGTCTTCCACTTGGCGAGCGCTTGCTCGTCGACGGGCGGCGCCGAGGTGCAGCCGGCGAGCAGGGCCACGACGGCGAGCGCCGGCAGGACCAGGGCGGGGAGGTGTCGCACGGTGCGAGCTTAGCTACGCCTGGGTCAGTCGATGCGTGTGCAACGAGCGACGTCCCACCCGTCGATCGACAGGTGGGACGTCGCAGAACGCGTGCGAAGTGCGTCGGGTCAGACGTCGCGTCGACGTGCGACCGTCAGCGCGAGTGCACCCACGACGAGCACCTCGCCCAACAGGACACCGAAGCCGCCCCAGCCGTTCAGGACGATGTCGTCCTGGCTGGCGTCCTGTCCGTCGTAGGAGTACGCGAAGAGCTGGCTGCCGGCCTGGTCGGGCAGGAACTTCATGATGTTGACCGGCCACTCGAGGTTCATCAGCCCCGCCATCAGCGACAGGACCACCGGCAGCACCAGCAGGATCCCGAGCGTGATCGCGATGCCGCCGGCGCTCGACCGGACCAGCAGGCCGATCCCGTACGCGAGCAGCGCGAGCAGCGTCAGGTAGACGGACGACCCGAGGATCGGCAGGAACACCGACGGGTTGCCGATCTCCGGCTCCACCCCGTTGCCGGCCAGCAACGGCAGCGAGATGAGCACACCGATCCAGGTCGCGACGGCACTGACGACGAACGTCGTGACCGCCAGCACAACGGCCTTCGCGAGGATCACACCGGTGCGCCGGGGGTCGGCCGTGAACGTCGAGCGGACCTGACCGGTGCCGTACTCGCCGGTGATGATGAGCACGCCGAGCACGCCCACGACGAGCGACGAGAGCAGGACGCCCACGGTGTTGACGTTCACGAGCGTGCCGTTGGCGATGTCCGTCGGCATCTGGTCGCCACCACTGTTGGTGTTCGCACCGACGAGTGCGGCCATGCCGATCGTCACGAGCACCAGGATCGCGTAGCACCAGAACGTGGACCGGATGCTGCGCAGCTTGATCCACTCGCTCCGCACCAGGTGCGGGAACGACAGACGGGTCGCGCCGTGCATGCGGGTCGACGGCGTGGTGGGCGGGGTGGTGGCGCTCATCGGGTGCCCTCCGATCGGTACTCGACGTCGTCGCGGGTGAGGGCCATGTAGGCCTCCTCCAGGCTCGCGCCGGTCGGGGTGAGTTCGTGCAGTGCGACCCCGGCCTGGGCGGCGATGTTGCCGACCGTCGGTGCGTCGGGACCGACGACCAGGAAGGTGCCGTCCTCGCGCGGGGTGACGGTCGCGTTCGGGCCGATGGCCTGGAACAGCTGGTCGGGCGACGGCGTCCGGACGATGACCCGGCTGCCACCACCGGCGGCGCCCGGTGCGACTCCCCCACCGGCGACGAACTCGGCGATCGGGGCGTCGGCCAGGACCTTGCCGCGGCCGAGCACGACCACGCGGTCGGCGGTCTGCGCCATCTCGCTCATCAGGTGGCTGGACAGGAACACGGTGCGACCGTCGGCGGCCATGCGTCGGGCGAGCTGCCTGACCCACAGGACGCCGTCGGGGTCGAGACCGTTGACGGGCTCGTCGAGGATCAGGGTCTTCGGGTCGCCGAGCAGTGCGGCAGCGATTCCCAGGCGCTGCCCCATGCCGAGCGAGAACCCACCGACGCGCTTCTTCGCGACCGACTCGAGGCCGGTCATGTCGATGACCTCGTGCACACGGGCCTTCGGGATGCCGTGGGTCGCCGCGAGCGAGAGCAGGTGGTTGTAGGCGCTGCGGCCCGAGTGGACCGCCTTCGCCTCGAGCAACGCACCGACCTGTCGGAGCGGGTCGCGGAACGTCGTGTACGGCTGGCCGTTCACCGTCGCGCTCCCCGCGGTGGGCCGGTCGAGGCCCATGATCATGCGCATCGTGGTGGACTTCCCGGCGCCGTTCGGCCCCAGGAAGCCGGTCACACTGCCGGGTCGGACGACGAACGAGACGTCGTCCACGGCGGTCTTCGGACCGTACTGTTTGGTGAGGTGGCTGACTTCGATCACGGCGGCCACGCTATTGCAGCGGTGTCCGGCGGCGCGTCCGTCGGAAGGGGGATGTGTCAGGTGCCTGGGGGCGGACCCGCTCGGCGTAGCCTGTCGCCGTGAAGCAGGCACAGGACGACGGACCGTTCTTCCACGGCACCAAGGCCGACCTCGAGCCGGGCGACGTGCTCACCGCAGGCTTCCGGTCGAACTACCGCCCCGAGGTGGTCATGAACCACGTCTACTTCACGGCGGTCTCCGACGGCGCCGGGCTCGCGGCCGAGCTCGCCGCCGGTGACGCCGAACCGCGGGTCTACGAGGTCGCGCCGACCGGTCCGTACGAGGACGACCCCAACGTCACCGACAAGAAGTTCCCCGGCAACCCGACCCGGTCCTACCGCAGCACCGAACCGGTGCGGATCGTCCGCGAGGTCACCGACTGGCCCCGACTCACGCCCGACGCGCTGCGCCTCTGGCACGACCGCCTGGCCGCACTGCGCGCGGACGAGCGCGGCGAGATCATCAACTGAGCCGGCTGGCGGACGGGAGGCGCGGGGCGGGGCCGCCACGGGCCTCCCGTCCGCTTCGCCCTGGTCTCAGTGCCCCGAACGCGCCCTGCGGACGTCAGCGGCTCAGCGCGTCGCTCGTCGTGACGGTCGCGAAGCTGCCGTCGAGCGCCGCCATGAAGGCGGCGTGGACGCTCGCACCCGGGACGGTGACTCCCCCGGAGGTCAGGTCCGGCGCCGCGCACGCGTCGGCGACGACCGTCGCGGTGAAGCCGAGTTCGTGCGCGGCTCGAGTCGTCGAGTCGATGCACATGCTGCTCATCATCCCGACGATGGTGACCTCGTCGACTCCGGCGTCGGTCAGCAGTTCCTGGAGTCCGGTGCCGATGAAGCTGTTCGGCTCGTGCTTCTCGAGGACCGGCTCGCCGTCGAGGGGCGCGACCGACGGGTGGAAGTCGAGGCCCGGCGTGCCCGGCACGAAGAACGTGGCGTCGGGGTCGGTGGACACGTGGAAGACGTGCACCACGAGGTCGCCGGCGGCGCGGAAGGAGTCGAGCACGGTGCGGGCCGCGGTGGCAGCGGCCTCGGGTTCGACGAGGGGGAAGGCCCCGCCCGGGAAGTAGTCCAGCTGGATGTCGACGAGGAGCAGCGCGCGGGTCATCGGTTCAGTATGGCGGGCGGCGGGCTTCAGGCCGGGCCGTGTCCGGGCTGTTCGTCGCCGGGATCGCGGGCGAAGGCGAGGCTCTCCGCGATGATCGAGAGCACGATGTCCACCTCGTGGTCGTCGCGCGGCCCGTAGACGAGGAACTCGGTGCCGTGGTCCTCGTACTGGTGCGGGGTCGCCCACCCGAGAGCGGTGAGCTCGACGCCGCGCGCCGCCGGCAGGCACAGGTGCACCGAGGTGTCATCGACACCGTGCAGGTGCACGGGTTCGAGGCGCCCATCGGGAGCGAGCGACGTCCACGGCACGACGTGGTCGGCACGGTCGCGGAGGAACAGTGCGCGCGACGACGCCGGCGAGACCTGACTGTGCCCCTCGACCACGTCCGGTAGTGCCAGTGCGTCCGCGACGAGTCGTCCCCACCGCTCCGGGGTCGCGCGGTCAGTGAGCTGACGCTGTGGCCCGTCGTCGGACACGGACGGGCGGACACCGGGGCGAGGTGTGGAGATCACCGTTCGACGCTACCGGCGCGCTCCGCCGCCGCGGGTCACGGTTTCGCGCCGTTACCGAACGCGCCGTGCAGCGTCGTGTCCGCGAAGGCCGTCGTGTGGATCACGGCGCGGACGCGGTCGAGGATGCCCTGGTCCTCCGAGTCCACGCCGATGACGAGCGAGCCGTAGTCGACGCGCATCGTGTACGGGATCGAGGCCTCGAGCCCGGTCACGTGCGGGGTCGTGGCGAGGGTCGCCAGTCCCTGCGCCACCGCAGTGGACGTCGAGAGCGGGATCTGCTGGTCGAACGTGCCGTCGTAGTGGACGGTGCTGGCGATGTGCCCCTCGTCCGCCGGCACGGTCAGCGTCAGGGAGACGCCGGTCCACGCCAGTTCGGTGGCCATCGTCGTCGGGACGGCTCCGGCCTGAGCCGGGGTCGCGTCGGGGTCCATCGTGACCGTGAACCGCGATGCGAAGTGGTTCGACGTGACCCACCGGGTCGAGCAGGTCGGGTCCGGGGCGGAACTGGGGGTGTTCGTGGTCGTCTGCGTCGCCTCGGCGACGGCCGGGAGCGCACGGACCTGTCGGAGGGCGGTGCGCACCTGGCTCGCGACGGCGGGGTCGAGCGTCGGCGCCGGGGTCGGGTCCGGTGTCGGGTTCGGGTTCGCTGCCGCCGGTGCCGGCGCTTCATCACTCGGACACGCCGCCGTCTCGGAGCCGCCCGATCCACCGGGCCGCAAGGCGTCGCGTGCCAGTCCCTCGGCTGCCGAGCACGCCGTGAGCGGCACGGTGCAGGCGAGGGCGACGAGGAGTCCGATGACGAGACGAGAGCGCACCGACCCAGTCTCGCTGCCGCGTGCTGCACGCCGGAGCCGGATCGGCGCGCTGTGTCCCGGGTGCTACCCGGTCGGCCGCCTCAGCTCGACTGGTCGTCCAGGTCGAGCGAAGTGGTCAGTTCCGGGAACGCCCGCGCCTGCTCGATGAGCTGCTGCGCCTTCCGCACGACCCCCTCGACGCTGTCCGCACCGGCGACGAGGCGCACCGGTGGTGCGGACATCTCGGTCAGGGCGAGGAGCGTCCGGGCGAGCTTCGCCGGATCGCCGCTCTGCTTGCCCTCCATGCCGCGGAAGAACTCCTTGGTCTGGTCCGACGAGGACCGGTAGTCGTCGAGGTGGACGTCGCCCCAGAACGTGGAGCTGCCCTCCGCGAGCAGGTCGGTCCGGAAGAAGCCGGGCTCGACGACCGTGGTGTGGATGCCGAACGGCAGGACCTCGTCGTGCAGCGCTTCCATCCACCCCTCGAGCGCGAACTTCGACGCGGCGTACGCGCTCCCACCGGCACCGGCGACGATGCCGGCGGTCGAGCTGATGCTGATGACCCGACCGGAGCCCTGTGCCCGCATGACGGGGAGCACCGCGCGGGTGACGTTCATCGCTCCGAAGAAGTTCGTCTCCATCTGCGCTCGGAACTGCTCCGGGGAGACCTCTTCGAAGAACCCGCCCTGGAAGCTCCCGGCGTTGTTCACCAGGACGTCGATGCGGCCGAACCGTTCGATCGCTGCGTCGACCGCGCTCCGGACGGTGCGCTCGTCCGTGACGTCCAACGCGACGGCGAGCAGCTCGTCGTGCTGGCCGACCGCTGCGACGACGCGTTCCGGGTCCCGCCCGGTCGCGACGACGTGGTGTCCGGCGTGCAGGGCGGCGCGCGCGAACTCGGTGCCCATGCCGCGGCTGGTCCCGGTGATGAAGAAGGTCTGGGGTTCGGTCATGCCCCCAGCGAAGACCACTTCCGCGCGACGAGTGAGGCTCTGCCGAAACGGGGTCGAGCAGAACCTCCCTTCCGCCGCTCGAGCCGCCCTACCGTCAGGGACATGGACCCCCTCGTGACCACGACCCCGTCGGCTCCGTCGACCACTCCGGTTGCCGACGACCGGCTGCCGTGGTTCCCGCTCGCACTGCTCGCGGCGATCGGGTTCGTGCTCGTCGCCATGGAGACCATGCCCGCGGGCCTCCTGCCGGTCATCGCGGACGGCATGGGGACGTCCGAGGGCACGGTCGGACTGTTCGTCAGCGCCTACGCGATCGGCACCGTCATCGCCACGGTGCCGGCGATCGCACTCACGCGGGGCCTGCGCCGCAAGCCGTTGCTCATGACGGCCATCGCCGTGTTGATCATCGCGAACACCCTCACCGCGTTCGCCCCGAACGTGACGATCGCGCTCGTCACGCGGTTCGTCGCCGGCGCGGCGTCCGGGATCATCTGGGGCATGTTCGCCACCTACGCGCGGCGCATCAGCCCCGCGCGGTTCGCAGGCGTCTCCCTCGCCATCGTCTCCACGGGCGCCCCCGTCGGCTTCGCGCTCGGCACACCGCTCGGGTCGTTCATCGGCACCGCGCTGGACTGGCGCTGGTCGTTCATCGGCCTCAGCCTCGTCGGGGTCGTCATCCTCGGGTTGATCGCCGTGTTCGTGCCGGACGCCCCCGGCCAGACCGGCACTGCGAAGCTCTCCGTGGTCAAGGTGTTCCGCATCCGTGGGATCGCGATCATCCTCGCCGTCATCGCCACGTGGATGGTCGCGCACAACACGATCTACACCTACATCTCCCCGTACCTGCGGGTGACCGGCACCGACCTCAGCGCCGGGCTCGTCCTCCTCGTCTACGGCATCGCGGCGATCCTCGGCGTCGTGATCACGGGCGCGCTCCTCGACCGGCATCCCCGGCCCCTGCTGCACCTGAGCGTCGGACTGTTCGTCGTCACCGGCGTCGTCCTGCTCGTGGGTCACGCGTCGCCGGTCGCCGTCCTGGTCGCCGCCGTCCTGTGGGGTGTCAGCTTCGGAGGTGCCTCGACGCAGCTGCAGGCGGCGCTCACCACGGCAGGTGGGGAGAACGCCGACGTCGCCAGCGCCTTCCTGCCCGTCGCGTTCAACATCGCGATCTTCGTCGCCGGGATCTTCGGAGCCGCGCTGTTGACCGTGTTCGACGGACTGGTCCTGGCCGTGGTGATGATCGTGTTCGGGGCGATCGCGGCGCTGCTCACGCTGGTCGGCCGGCGATCGGCGTTCCCCGCGCGGCTCTAGGCGACGGCCGGCGGACGAGGCCGCCGACACCGCCACGGCTCAACCGTTGACGAGGTCGCCGCCCCACGTCAGGTCGCTGTCCTCGTCGACCGGGAAGGCCTCGAACCGGTCGTCGGCCAGGACAGCGTCGACCAGAGCACGTGATCCGGCGACGATCGTCGAGTCCCAGTCGATCTCCGACGCGAGCACCCAGGAGTGGTCTTCCGGCCAGAGCATCTGCGGGGTGTGGGCGAGGTCGACGATTGTCCCGATCCGAGCGCGGTCCAGCCACGTCGGGTCGGCGAGCTGCGGCAGCGTCATCGAGAGGAGGAAGCACTCGCGGTGCGGCCACGGGAAGAGCTCGACGGCGAGGGCGGCGCGGATCGCCGCCTGTTCTCCGTCGTGCACTGCTTGCTGCTCGACGACGTACCGCTGCATCGACTCGATCTCCTCCGCAGTCGGCTCGTCCGGACCCTGCCAACCGACGGCGAGCGTCGAACCGCCGCTCAGTTCGCCCCACCCGTCCCAGACCGCTGCGACCAGGTCGTCCGGCGTCGACGTGGCCTTGGCCAGGTGCTCGGTGAGCGCAGCAAGCAGGATCGGCTCGAACCAGCCTTCCTCGGGCGGCTGGACGCGCCATCCGTCCTCGAACACCGGGTCGGATTCGTCGGTCCGGCCGGTCAGGCTCCGCCACTGGACGAGTGGGTGCGCGATGCCGCCCGTTCGCGACGCGACGTCGGACCACCGCCACCGGGCGGACTCGAGGACGGGGTGGTCGTCCCGTTCGTCCACGATCGAATGGTCCTCGCGGTCCGCCGACACCGGGTGGAGGATGCGCGCGTAGGCGTCGAAGCCGGTCCCGACTGTCCCGCCCACGGTGGCGAATACACCCGCCCGGGCGAGTAGCCAGATGCCGCGGGAGACGTCGGTGATCAGTTCCACGTGCAGAGCCTAGACACCCACGCGATCGTGGGTCGACTGACGACTCGAGTTGCGGGACAAGGGTGAAGCACGCCAAACTCGTACGCAGTATTTGATAGTTGAAACTTCAGGAGATCAATGTCTGTTCGGCTGAAAACGAAGTCTGCCCTCGGGGTAGTGATCGGCGTCGCGCTCACAGTGTCAGGGCTGGGCGCCACTGGTCCGGCGACCGCGGCGGAGAAACCGGGCGCACAGGACGCTCGAGCAGCGTGGGGCAGCTACCACAAGATCATCAGCAAGACGTCGACTGGAAGCCACGTAGGCTCCCAGAAACTCGCATCGTGTGGATCACGAACCGCCGCGATGGACTGCTCACTCACTCGCGGAAGGACGGCCAACCGCACGATCGGACTCGACTTGGGCGCCTCTCGCGGCTGGGCTGCTGGCCAGTTGAAGATCAGCGCCTCGACCACCCAGAGCGTCTCGGTGACCTGCAGCAAGCGGAAGGTCCCCAAGGGCAAGCAACTCGTCGCGTACCCGGTCGGCGTTCGCTACAAGTACAAGATCCAGAAGCACATCACCGGCGCTGGCAAGGACTACGTGTCGGGCACGTCGAAGTGGCTGTACGCGTTCAATCCTGGCAGCGCACGCGTCTCCTGCGACATCAGGAGCTTCTAGCTAAAGGAGGACGCATGCGCATCACTCTCGTTTCCGTTGCGATCGTGACCACACTGCTCGGGTTGGCAGGGTGCACTTCCGCTCCTGACGTCGCGACCACCGATCTCATCGGCAAGAGCGTCGCGCTGGCCACCGAGCAGGTCCCCTCGGGTCGGTCGTACGCATGGTACGACCTCACCGAGCAGATCCTCCACCGGGAAGGCGACTTGATCGGAGGGGCCGAACCGGATGGCGAAGGCGGCGTGATCGTCGCCGTGTGCGCGGACGCTGAGGCCATCGGACGCACCTCGAGCATCACCACTGGCGCCATCCCTGCCGGCGATTACCACGGACGGATCAAGCGCGAAGCCGAGGCGGGAGCCTTTGATGCACTCCTTCCGGAGTGTCAGCGTCAAGGCTGATCCCGTGCGACTCCGGCCGTCAGGGCCAACCCGGCAGTCAGGCCTCCATCGACGGCCTGGCTGGACGGCCAACGCGCAGCTCGGGGAACTGCTCGTCGCGCCACTCACCGTCGATCGGCGTGCCACTTGCGGCCGCACGCTCCTCGCGCTCCCGCAGCTCCACGCGTCGGATCTTGCCAGAAATGGTCTTCGGCAGCTCCGCGAACTCGACCCGACGCACGCGTGCGTACGCCGGCAGCGCCGTACGCGCGTAGGCGAGCACCTGTTCGGCGGTCTCCGCCGTCGCCTTGAACCCTGCGGCGAGGGTCACGTACGCCTTGACGATGTTGAGCCGGGCGTCGTCCGGGGCGGGAACGACGGCGCTCTCGGCCACGGCGGGGTGCTGCAGCAGGGCGCTCTCGACCTCGAACGGTGACACCTTGTAGTCGGACGACTTGAACACGTCGTCGGTCCGGCCGATGAAGGTCAGCTCTCCGTCGGCGTCCCGGACCGCGATGTCGCCGGTGTGGAAGAAGCCGTCGCGCATCGATGCCGCGGTCCGTTCGGGGTCGCCGAGGTACTCGGCCATCAGGTTGACCGGCCGCTCGTCGAGGTCCAAGCAGACCTCGCCCTCGTCGCCGGGCTGCCCGGTGACCGGGTCCAGCAGCGTCACGGTGACACCGGGCAACGCACGGCCCATCGCGCCCGGGGTGACGGTGCTGCCCGGGGCGTTGCCGATGATCGCGGTGGTCTCGGTCTGCCCGTAGCCGTCGCGGATGGTCAGACCCCACGCGCGTTCGACCCGGTCGATGACCTCGGGGTTGAGCGGTTCTCCGGCCGACACGACCTCGCGCAGTGCCCGAGGGCGCGCACCGAGATCGGACTGGAGCATCATCCGCCAGGCGGTGGGCGGTGCGCAGAACGTGCTCACCTCGGCGGACTCCAGCTGGGCGAGGAGCGCGGCCGGATCGAACCGCGGGGTGTCGTGGACGAAGACGGTCGCCTCGGCGATCCACGGCGCGAAGAAGCAGCTCCAGGCGTGCTTCCCCCAGCCGGGCGAGCTGATCGCCAGGTGCACGTCCCCGGGCCGCAGGCCGAGCCAGTGCATCGTGCTGAGGTGCCCGACCGGGTACGACGTCTGGGTGTGCACGACCATCTTCGGCTTCGAGGTCGTGCCCGACGTGAAGTAGACGAGGCAGGGATCGGCGGTCTTGGTGACCACGACCGGTCGCGACTCCCCCGCGGGCGCTGGTTCGCCGAGATCCGACGGGTAGTCCGTCCAGCCCTCCGCAGCGCCGCCGATCACCACGCGCGAGAATTCCCCGCGGACGTCGTCGTACTTCGCGGTCTCGCTGCGGTTCGTGACGACGTGCGCCACGCCTCCGCGGTCGACGCGGTCCTGCAGGTCGGCGGTGTCGAGCATCGTCGACGTCGGCAGGATCACCGCCCCGAGCTTGATCACCGCGAGCATCGTCTCCCACAGCTCGAGCTGGTTGCCGAGCATGACGAGCACGTGGTCGCCCTTCCGGACGCCGTGCTCGTGCAGGCGAACGGCCAAACGGTCGGACCGGGCGGCCATCTCCGCGTAGCTGAGCCGCTGTTCCGAGCCATCCGCGTCGACGATCCAGAGCGCGATGCGGTCGTTGCCAGCAGCGATGACGTCGAACCAGTCGTCCGCCCAGTTGAAGGTGTCGCCGAGGTCCGGCCACCGGAAGGCGGCGCGGGCGGCATCGGCGGACTCTGCGGAGAGCAACTGGTCACGGGCAGCGCGGTACGCGGCGGTCACGTTCGGGTTGGGCACGGACCGATCATGCCGCATCCGTCTGGTCGCCGATCCCGAACAGCCGACGTGCGTTCCCCGACGTGAACGCCTCGCGGGCCGCGTCCGAGGGGAACTCCTGCAGGAACGTGTCGATCTCGGCGGCGGAGGGTCGCTGGAACGGGTGGTCGGTGGAGAACAGCAGCCGATCGGGCGTCGTGACGTCCAGCGCGTGCCGGAGCAGCGTGGGGCTGAGCATCCCCGAGCTGGTGATGTGGAGGTTCGAGCGGACGGTGTCGGACACCGTCCGCTCGAGGCCGGCGACCCGCGACAGGCTGTCCGCACGGTCGAGCCAGAACAGCAGCAGCTCGCCCCAGTGGCCGAGCACGACCTGCAGGTCCGGGTGCCGGTCGAAGGTGCCGCCGACGATCAGGCGCAGTGCCGCACGTGCCGCCTCGAGGTGCCACCCCCACCCGAAGGTCGCCAATCCGAGCTCGACCATCGGGTCGAACCCCTCGTACGCCGCCTCGCGCAGGCGCTTCGACGGGATCTGCGGGTGAATGAAGACCGGCTGCCCGAGCGACGCCGCGACGGCGAAGAGGTCGTCGTACCGGCGGTCGTCGAGCGGCACCTCGCCCGTCCGCCCGTAGACCATCACCCCCACGCAACCAAGGCCGGCAGTGCGCTCCAGTTCGGCGACGGCAGCGTCCGGGTCGGCCATCGGCAGGGTCGCGAACGCGCGGAACCGGTCCGGGTGGTCCGCGACCGCGGCGATCGCGATGTCGTTCGCCTGCTGACTCAGCGGGATCGCGTCCGCGGCATCGAGCGGCTGCGCTCCGGGCGGCGCGAGGGACAGCACCTGGACGTCGATCCCCTGCTCGTCCATCGCTGCGAGCCGGGCGTCACCGAGGTCACGGAGCAGCTCGCCGTTGTCGCCGAGTTCGTCCAGCGCCGTGCTCGGGTCGCGGCGGTCGTCGGGCAGGGCGTTGACGGCGTCCGTCAGGGCCGGGTGGTTCCAGTGCTCTTCGATCGCGATCAGGGTCATCGGGGTTCCTCCGTCTGGTCTCGCGCCGGTGCATTCACTCATCGGCGTTGAGTGAACCGTACACCTCGCTCAACGCCGTAGAGTCGGACGCATGGCCGAGACCTCACGCGACGCGAAACGCGCACAGACCGCCGAGCGCATCCGCGCAGCCGCTCGGCGGCAGTTCGGTGCGAACGGGTACGAGGGCACGACGATCCGGAGCATCGCCTCAGCAGCGGGCATCGATCCGTCGCTCGTCATGCAGCACTTCGGGTCGAAGGCAGCGCTGTTCGCGACCGCCGTGCAGCTGCCGGCCACGTCGGACGCTGGGAGCGAGCGCGCGGCGGCCGACCACCTCCTCGACGTCCTGGGCATCCGGTTCGACGCGCTCCCCGCCGAGACGGCGGCGCTCGTCCGGTCGATGCTGACGGTGCCCGAGGCGGCGGACACCATGCGCGGCTACCTCGACGAGCGGGTCGGGAACCTGGCGCGCTCTCTCGACGGCGACGACGCCCGGCTGCGGGCGTTGATGACCGTGAGCGGCATCCTCGGCATCACGATCACGCAGCACTTCCTGCGCCTCAGCGCGTTCGAAGGCGCGTCACGTGACGACCTGCTCCGCGCGGCGCAGGGCTGGGTGGAGTCGCTCACGACGGAGGCCGGGGCATCCACTCGCTGAGCCGGGTCAGTCCAGACTGTTCAGCCACGTCTCGAGCCACGGCACGACGTCCGACAGGTCCGCCGTGTCGATCGCGGTCGATGCTGCCGCCCTGGCCGCTCCGGTCGCGTTGAGAGCCAGCGCCGCGGGGACCACCTCGAAGAGTGGGATGTCCGACCGACTGTCCCCGATCGCACAGCACCGCTCGATCGGCACGCCACGGGCCAGCGCGTACCGGAGCGCACGGTCTCGCTTGTCGAACTCGTCGAAGTGCTCCGCCACCGCCCCGTCGTAGGTGCCACCCGTGACCCCGACCCGCGGTCCGCCGTGCGCGACGAACCCGAACCGCCGCGCGAGCGACCGAGTGACCGGCTGCCACGCGAGCGACGCCAGCACGGGGACGACCTGGTGCGTGCGGCACCACGCCACCACGAGCTCCACACCGGGGAGCACCGGTAGGTCGTCGAGCCAGCGGTCCACGGTCGTCGTCGATGCGCCGCGCCAGCCCGCGGCATCGATCTCGCTCACCTGTCGATTCGTGAGCGAGCCGTCGGCGTACCGACGCTCAGCCTCGTCCAGCGCGTCCTGGTGCCCGAATCGTTCCGCGAGATGACTGCTGCTCGAACCGGTCGACACGAGCGTCCCGTCGACGTCGAAGAAGACGATGCCGCGCTCCGGCTCCGTCACTGCTCCCGATCCTCCGCCATCGCCGCGCGGATCGCTGCGATCGTGTCTGCGGTCTCGACGTGCAGGTGCGCCCGGATCCCCATCGCCCGCGCAGCCTCGATGTTCGCCGGTACGTCGTCAACGAAGAGGACATCCGCGGGCGCGGCAGCGAGCTGGTCGAGTGCGATCCGGAAGGCCTCTGGTTCCGGCTTCGTGACACCGATCTCGTGGCTGTAGCAGATCGGGTCGAACACGGCCGCGAACCCGAACCGTCGCTCCTCTTCCTGACGGGCGCCGTCACCAGAATTGGACAGGATCGCGAGCCCGACCGTCCCGCGCAGACCGGCGACGAAGTCGAAGAGCGGCTTGTTCAAGGAGCCGCAGTAGGCGTCCCAGAAGTCGGCTCGCATCGACGCGAGCTCCTCAGCCGAGGCGCCGAGTGCGGCGCCGATCTTCCCCCAGTACTCGTCGTCGACCCCGGTCCGTCGCGCAGCATCGGGCAGGTCGGCGTCCGACAACCGCGTCGAGAACTCCTCGTCCGTCATGCCGAACGCAGCCGCCCACCTCGTGCGGAACTGCCCGGGCCATGCCGCGTCGTCGACCATCTCGAGCACGCCACCGACGTCGAGCAGCAGCCACCGCACCCCACCGCCGGTCATGCCGAGGCCCCGTCGAGTCGGCGGATCATCTCGAGCTCCCGCTCGTCGGGCGCGAGGACGTACGGCTCGGTCGCCCCGGTCAGCTCGTACCCGCGTCGGGCGTAGAAGGCCTGAGCCCGCAGGTTGCGCTCATGCACGTGGAGTCGGAGTGTGGCGCCGTGGCCGGATGCCCACGACTCGATCCCGTCGAGCAGTGCATCGGTCACGCCAGCCGCACGGCCACGGTGCGACGGCGCGACGTACACGCCGACCAGCAACGGTCCGGTCGCGGCGTCCGGAATGAACGCCCCCATCGCACCGACCCAGCGGCCGTCGGCGTCGATCGCCACGAGCGAGGTCCCCCGGACGTCCTGACCTCGGCGACCCCGCGCACGCCATTCGGTCTCGTCGAGCTGCTCGGCGTCCGCCAGGTGCTCCGCGTAAGCCATCGGGGTGTCCTGGATCATCTCCAGGCGGAGCGCTCGGAGGGCTTCCCAGTCAGCTTCGGTCGTCGGTCGGATCGTTATCCCCTGCATGGACCGAGCGTAGGACAGACAGCCGTCGGCGAAACTCGTCCGAACGGATTCCAATCGACTTGGGGCAGGGCGCCGAATAGCTTGCACAGACCGGGAACCACCCGGAGCGCTCACCAGCCGCACATTGCTGGTTCTCCACCCTGCACCAGGGTGTGTTCGGCGCGCACACAGCAGCCGCGCCGAGCGCGACACC
>NZ_SMBN01000009.1:0-65912 GCF_004342995.1 Curtobacterium sp. PhB146
TGCTCCATGCCGGGTGCGGTCTTCGCGGCGTGCTCGACGTCGGCGAGGGTCCACCCGGACACCGCGGCCGCGAGCAGGCACAGGTAGCCGGTGCGGGACGGGTCGCGGCCGCCGGCAACGGTTCCCATGTGCGCCTCACCCCACGCCGGCAGCGACCGGTGCACCCGGTGGTGGGCGTCGACGGGACCGGTGGGGGATGAGTCTGCGGGATCCACGGTCGGGCGGAGCTCGCGGAACGCGGCTGTGACGCGGAGGAGATCGCCGGCGGTGACGGTCGGGGTGCGGAGCACGTCGACGTCGTCGGCGCCCGCCATCACCTCGGACGCGCCACCCCGTGCGTGCGGGGTCAGGGGCGGGCGGACGGCGCCCGTGCGGTCGTTGCAGAGCAGCCCGTGGTCAAGGGACGGCAGCACGGCACGGGCGGCGCCGGCGAGCTGCACCATCGTGGCCTTGTCGACGCCTGCGAGAGGTACCCAGACGTGGAACCCACCTGTCGGGCTCGAGCGGCACACCACGTGCGGCACCTGCGCGTCGCGGAGGATCCGCACCAGCACGCCAAGATCCTCAGCCGCCTGGTCGAAGTCCTCCGGGGTCTTCGCGTCGAGGTCGAACGCGGCGAACCAGAACCGTCCGTCAAGATCGGTGAGATCGATCGTCCACGGCGTCGACGGGGGAGTGGGCCCTGCAGTCGGGAACTTCGACGGGTAACTGTTCGACCGAATCGTCCCGTCCGCCTCCGCGATCATGCGGTTCACGTACCGACGAGGCGCGATCGAGCGCGTCAACGCCCAGGCGGTATCCGGAGAGGACACGCGGGCAGATTGATCTATACCGGGCGCAGCAACGTGCGTTACGATGGCGACACCTCCTCCTCTCGGGGTGGCGGTACGACGAAGGCTCCCGGCTCCAACCGGGCTTCTTCTATCGGAAGCTCACGACCTGATCTGTTTGGCGACGTAGCAGGTAGTGAGAAACATGACTTGGGGCCTAGCCCCGAACCCCCGCCTCTGGCGGGGGTTTTGTCGTTAAGCGGCTGGGATCGGCAACTCCACTCGGTTAAGCCGACGGGGGTCCTCGACGAGCGGCATCGCGCCGTTTTCGGCGACGAGCGAGCGCGCTAGCGCGTCAAGGTAGTAGGCGACTGAGACGCCGCTCTCTTCAGCGGCGTCCTTGAACGCCTGGCGGGTCTCAGGAAGCACACGGCCCTGCAGAAGGACCGTAGGGGCGTTCTGCGCTCGGCTGGCGCGTCGTCCAAAGTCGCTCATAGTCACACCTTGGCGGGAACATGCATGCGCGTGGTCGCCTGGGGCGGCGTGTCGCGAGACTGCATGGATGTTCCTTCTCCTTGCGGGGTAGACGACTCGAGCGACTGGCGAGCACGACTCCATGGTGCCGAATGTCGCAGCCTGTCCAAAGCGCTAAGTGCCACCAAGGTACCCTATTCGTGCTCCGTGGATGCCGTGGATAGAGCCGCTTTCCGGGAAAGGAAGCGTGCGATCGAGCCGTGGAACAGCTGAGGCTCGCGGTTAAGTTCCATGCCGTGCGGGCAGGGCGCGATCTCCACGAGGGTGGCTGCCGCGCCAGGCGTGGCCGCGAATCGCTTGGAGACACTGAGGGGGACATCGCGGTCGCCAGAGCTGTGGACGAGGAGGATTGGCAGCCCAGCGGGCGGCGTGGGGCGCATCCAGCGCATGGGGATGGCTTTCTGGAGGCCGGCGAAGCGAGCGAGACCCGGGATCGTGAGCGTGACGGCACCCATTGACCCGAGGAACCCCGGGAAGCCTGCCTTTGACGCGCCTGCACGCAGGGCAGCGAACCAGTCGAGTGCTGGACAGACCAGGATCATGGCGTCGATCCGCTTGCGGAGGGTGGAGCGCGCGGCCGCGTGAAGAGCAATCGTCGCGCCCATCGACCACCCGACGAGCACCAGGCGCTCTGCTCCGTGGTCGACAGCGTGACGCATCGCCGCATCCAGGTCCTGCCACTCGTCTGTGCCGAACGTCGCGGGCAGGCCGCGGCCGTCTTCGACGTCGCCGCGGTATCCGATGACGAGGGAGCTCATTCCGGCAGAGAGGGTGTCGGGTACGGCGCGGAGGATGGCTTGCCGGCCCGAGTGGATCCCGTGCACATGGATGGCCCAGGTGGTGGCGCCGTCGACGGGGAAGTACCACGCCTTCCGGGTGTCGCCGTCCGCGGTGATCGCAACCTCTTCGAAGGAGGACGACACAGATGCTGGAGTGTCGAGGAGGTATCCGCTCCAGACAAGCTTGTCGTCCGCAGCCGGGAGGATCTCGGGTTCACCCAGGATCGTCCGGCGGACGTGACGGCCGTCGTCGTCGAGCACGTCGCCGACGAGGATGCTGTGCTGGCCGTCGTGGAAGTACACGCGGTACTCACCGGGGCACCGAGTCTGCTCGTCCGATGGGATGGTGATGCTGGCGGAGTCGACGTCGACGACGGTGACGGTTCGTTTCGGCCGCGGGTGAATCGCCTTCTTCGCGACCACCACGCCCGCGGCAGTCGCCGCCGCGATGACTGTCAGGGTCGCCGCCCCTGCTGCTACACCGATAACGCCCATGCCGTAACTCCCTTCGCGAGCCGTTCGTCTACTCGCTGCAAGTAACGCTGCTCTTGTTCTGTGACCTCGAGGCGACCGGCGACGATTTTGTCGCGGAGCTCGATGTACCGCTGCGCTGCGACAACTTCAGCGCTGCCCCGGAGGCGCAACGACAGCCTGCCGGCGCTCTGGTCGCGGGCTGACATGACGAGCAGGCGGAGCGAGATCACACGCCACCCGAGGACGGTGATGAGACGGCGCAGGGTCCGCCATCCGTGTGCGACACCAATGGCGACGATGCCGGGGTAGAAGAGGCTGTTAAACACGACGAGCATCGCCCGCGAGAAGGGGGTTTGCTGTCCGTCGATGAACACTCTGGTGACGTCGACGAGCTCGGCGATGATCGCGAGTACCACGAGCGCAAAGCCGATGATGAACAGGATGTTCGCACCGCGGGGCTGGGGCAGGAGCACGCCGATGGAGTCGGCGGCGAACCAGCCCATCGCAACCATGTAGATGACGATGTGCACCCACGTGGCCGGGTACTGCAGGTGCTCGTGGATGTAGGTCGTCGGCTCCCCGTTGTGATCGGGGATCGCGATGAAGGTGGCCGTCTCCGCGACGAGCACGGCGATCAGGATGGGCAGGCGCGATCGGGCTTCCGAGCCAGCGTGAGCGCGTGTGGCGTCGCGCAGGAACCAGAACGCTGCAGTCGCTGCGAGTACCTGAATCAGATCGATCGCGTTGACGTCACCCAAGAGCGCATCGATGTGCTCGACGGGCCAGACGACGCCCACCGTGGCGATGCCGACGACGGCCAGCGCTGCGGCGAGGAACGCCGGACGTCGCGCTGCGTTACCGATCGCATTGACACGGAGGAGCAGGAGTCCAACGGCAGCCCAGAACGCAGCTGGGATCACGCGAAGGCTGCCTCGCTTGCAGACAGCGTGGACTTCTGGAGGCGTTCGAGCAGGAGCATCGCCCCGCGCTCCGCCACGAGCTCCTCGACGTCAACAGCGTCAGCGTCCTCGAGCGAGGTCCGCACCGGAACGCGTGCCCGCGCCGCGGTGATCTCTGCGGTCACGCCGGCATAGCCCCGCTCCATCACCTCGACGGGCACGTGGCACCCTCCATGTCCCGCGGCGATGTGCATGAACTCGTGCAGGATCACGAACAGCTGGTAGAGGCGGGGGTCGTCAGGGTGGAAGTACACCCGTCCGGCGTCTGCAGTGTCGAGGTACAAGCCCGTCACGCTCGCGGGGTGGTCACGCGGAGGAAGCGAGTTCAGCGGATCGATGATGAGTGGCTTACCGAGCCAGGTGGTCACGGCCGTTCGCAGCGCCTCAAAGGTGAGCGGGCCGGCGGGCAGGGACAGCCTGGCGATGGCGTCCTCAGCAAGCTGAGTGGTGAGTCGTTGCGTTCGGATCTTCTTCATTCGGTACCTCCCCGCTCGTTCGGCGCCGCTGCGCGGATCGCTTCGGCGATCGCCAGGAGCTCGGCCGGAGACGCTGCGTTGACCGAGCGAGCTGCGATCCCCACACCAGTCTCTGCCAAGGCGATTTCCACTTCCAGCCGTGCGTCGACGAGATCGACGACACCAGGGAGTGCGATGCGCAGCAGGTACTCCGGCGGCACATCGAAGAAGTCCGCGATCGCGCGGAGGTCATCGCTGGTGACGTCCGTCGGTTCGCCAGCGAGGAGGCGTTCCCAGTCGGCACCGGCGAGGAGCCGTCCGCGCTTCGCCAATGCTGCGCGAATCGCGCGGTCGAGCGGGGGTGCGGGGGTGCGAGCGACGTGCAGGGCGACAAGCTTCCGGAGCCGGTAGCCGAGGAGTGCCGGTTCGAGGCGTTCGTCCCGAGGAGCGTGCAGCCGCTCCATCTCGGTGATCGCCGGTTCCAGGAGCTCGCCGACTGAGACACCGAGCGCTTCCGCGATCGTCTGCACGTCATTCGTATTGAAGGAGGTCTCGCCGCGGGTGCGCTTGTAGTAGTAGCCGCGGCTGAATCCGGCCTGCGCGATGAGGGCCGGCGTCGTGATGCCTCGGCGGATGCGGAGGTCGTCGACCGCGTCGACGAACGCCCTCGAGAACTCGTTTGGTTCGCCGCTGCCCTGTCTACCCACGCGCCGACTCTATTGGCGTACTGCGGGAACTCTAGACGCCTCATTTGGAGCGCATCGCAACACGGCTTGCCCTAAATAGGGCATACTAGCGGAACGGTACTTCTACCCCAGCAGAAGGGACACGATGGATATGGGGTCTAGCCCGATTCGTGCTTCCCGTCCATGCTCGCGGACCGGGCTTTCTGACGGCTCTGGTTCCGCGTCCGTCGTCGGCAACGGCGACGACGGTCAGGTGCAGACGCGTCGACCCCTCTCGCGCCTGCACCTGGCCCACAACCCGCGCGCGACCATCGTGCGGAACGTTCTCGCGGCTGCAGCGGCCGCGGTCGTGGTTGGTACCTGCATCACGGTGGCCGTGGTGGCTCGTCCAGCTGAGCAGCTTTCTGCACCCACAGCGGCGCCGAGCACTGCGGTGTCGATTCCGGTTCGTCCCGGCCCGTTCCGTGCTTTGACCGCGGGCCAGGTGTCCTCCCTGCCGGAGGCTCGGTACGACGCGGTGATCCCGGGCCTGATCCGCTACGACAGCACGAACACCACGGCGTTGACCCGATCGGCGACGCTCACGAAGGACGTCGCCCTCTATGGTGCCGCGCAGAAAAGTGCAGTGGCGCACCTTTCTGCAACGAACTTCCTCGGCGATCCAACGACCGTCGTCCCGGTCCGGACGGACGGCGCGTGGACGCTGATCCTGACACCGGCCCGCCAGCAGCTCCCCTCGAGCACGAACGGTGACGCTGCAGCGCAGACCTCCGCGTGGATCCGCACGGACGCCCTCACCGCGGGGGAGGCCCTGCCGTCCCGCGTGGTCGTGTCCGTGAGCAAGCAGGCCCTCAGCATCATCACCGGCAAGGACGTCGCCACCTACCAGGTGGGTGTCGGCACGAAGACAACCCCGACGCCGACCGGTGTCACCGGGTACCTGCAGGCCCGCTACCTCGACCCGAAGCAGGGGCAGAGCGTCCACCCGATCGAGCTGACGTCGCTGCACTCCGCTGCGAAGGACGAGCCGTTCGGCGGCTCGGACGGCGGCCTGATCGGGGTGCACTTCAACACCACCAGCTCTGGTGCGGTCTCGCATGGATGCATCCGGCTCACCGCCGAAGCGATCACGGCAGTCAACCGGCTGCCGCTGGGTACTCCGATCACGATCACGAAGTGAGAGCACGATGACGGACACCACACACGACTCCGCAGACGTCGACGAGCGTCCCGCAGTCACCTGCCCGTTCTGCACGGAAGCGGTGCCGCAGGCCACGTTCTGCATGCGCTGCGGCCGTCAGATCGGCCAGCTCGACCTGACGAAGATCTTCACCTCCTCCGAACGGGCCGCCGGATACGCCGAGGTCGACCAGCGCACACCGCTGGCCCGGACCGGGGACGTCGACAGCTCTGCGTTGGACGAGCCCGATGTGGAGCACGAAGAGCCCGTGGGTGAGACGGATGCCCGCCCGACGCTTCGCGTGCTGTTCGGTGGCCTGTTCGGCCGCGGCACCCGCCCGACCGACGCCGCCGCCGATGCGCCAGCCGTTGAGGGGGAGGCCGTCTCGGGCGCAGAGGACGAGAACCCGAGCCTGCGGACCTTGTTCGCCAGCTGGTTCCACCGCGCACCGGTGGACCCCTCGGCCGAGAACGACGAGCAGGGCGGCGTGAACGCTGCCCCGCTTCTCGACGAGAGTCACCGCCGGTGGGTCTGGGTTGCGGCTTTCGTCGTCGTCGTGGTGGGTACAGCGGCCTTGTTCGTGGCCGGCAGCGGACACGAGGATCAGCAGAGCTCGACGGCGCAAGTCGCCTCGGCCCCCGCGACGACGCTGCCTGGGTGGTCGAAGCAGCCTACGTGGGTGAAGAGCGGCGCGGTCGGCGCGGTCGGTGTGACCAGCGACGGGAACTACGTCGGCTACGCCCACGGGCGCACCGTCACCGTCCTGCACGCCGGGTCCGGCCGCACCGCCGCCACGCTGACCCTGCCGGGGAAGGCCGTCGGTGGCGTGTCCGCCGTGACCGTCGACGGCAAGCCGGCACTCGCGGCCGCGTCCAAGACGGCCGTGACCGTCTGGGGTGCTGGGAAGCTGCAGCTCGAGGCAGGGATCCCGACTGCCGGCGAGTTCCAGGTGCGCGCCGGAGTGCCGTTCGTGACCACCGACACCACCGCGGCGATGCTCACCGGACACGGCGCCGTCCCTGTCACGTTCCCGCGGCCGGGGGCGCTCATCATGGGCGGCACCGCGAACGGGCAGGTGCTGTGGGCCTCCGCTCGAGGTGAAGTCCTCACCGCGGCAACGAACGGCACCGTCACCCGCACCGCGAAGCTCGCTGCCCCGAAGAACGCAACGGAGATCTCCTCGTGGGTCGTCGCCACCAACAGCACGGTGTGGGTGCGGTGGAAGACCCGCGAGAAGGGTTCCGTGCTCGCCGCCCACGACGTCCGCGACGGCAAGGCCATCAGCAGCACCGGCACGAGTTCGGATGAGCCGGTCACGGCCAGCCAGGACGGGAAGACCCTCCTGGTGCAGGGGACCGCGTTCACGGCCGCCGGGAAGACCGTCGCCATGCCGAAGGGGTTCGTCGCGGACGGATTCGTGGGCAACCACCTCTACGGCGCTGACCAGGACGGCACGACCGCGTACGTGGCCGGCGACGACGTCCGCACCGGTCCTGCACCGACTGTCGTCCCGGTCGCCGAGACCGGATCCGGCGCCCTCATCGCCGTCACCGACGGCCGCATCAGCACCTACGCCACCTCCGACCAGACCACGAAGCAGTAAGGACCCTCCATGCACCCCCGCACCCGCATCGCGCTCACCACCGCCGCGATCGCCACGATGACGCTCGGCCCCGCCGCCGTCAGCCACGCCGACACCGCAGCCCCCGACGCCTCGATCGCCGTCGACGTCCCGGTCGACCCCACCCAGCCGGTCGACCCCACACTGCCCGGGGACCCGACCGTCCCGGTCGACCCGATCCCGACAGACCCGATCCCGGTTCCGACCGACCCGACGGACCCGACCGCCCCGGGCACAGACCCGACGGTGCCGACGGACCCGATCCCGGACCCGTCGGAGCCTGCCCCTGCGGACCCGACGACGCCGGTCGACCCGAATCCCGCCCCTGCGGACCCGGGCACGGATCCCACGCAGCCCACCGACCCCGGCACGCCGGCACCCGCGCAGCCCGCCGACCCGGCACCCGCGCAGCCTGCTCCGGCTCCGACGGCAGCGCCGTCCTCGGCCGCGAGCTCGCCGGCGCGGGCTGCCGCCCCTCGCTCATCCGGAGCGTCACAGACCCGTGGCACCAGCAACACCGCCACAACTCCCCGGCACACCACTGACCCCGGAACGACCCTCCCGGTCGTCGCCGGCTAACCCCGAAAGGCAACGCTCATGAGCGCACTCCTCGCCCCGGTCATCAACATGACCACCAGCGCCGTCATCGCAGCACACACCCCCTCGCACGTGGTCGCCGGCAACGCCGACATCAACCCGTTCGACGGCGTCAAGCCGGACTCGTCGTGGCTCGGCGACAACTTCACCACTCAGTGGAAGGCCGCGCTCGGCGGCGTCTGGTTCGTCTGCATCCTGGCGGCGGCGTTCTTCCTGCTCAAGGCCGTCACGAAGCTGCGTCACTTCAAGAACGCGAAGATGCCGCAGAAGGCCGAGGCCGCTAAGGGCGAGGTGATCGGCACGTCCGTGATGACCGGGGCAGTCATCATCGTGCCGGCGATCTTCGGGTTCATCCTCAACGCCGTCAACGGCTGAGCCGTTCACACCAGCGAGGGGAATCGCACATGAGCAAGCAGACCGCACCCCAGCCCCGGCGTCGCCGCCGGTGGTGGCTGATCCCAGTCGGGATCCTCGCGGCGATCGCACTCGTCGCGGTCGGCGTCACCATCGCGAACCTCGCCTCGCCGAACACCACCCGAACCCCGGCCGGGGCAGCCTCGGGGGCCCCCACAGGCACCGGGAGCACCGCCCCGGTCCAGGGCGTCGACTACGCCTCTGGCTGCGTCGCCGGCCTGGACATCACGTCGAAGGATCTGCTCGAGCTCCGCGAGAAGAAGCAGTTCACCCCGGCCGGGGCGGCGGAGTTCCTCGGCGCGTTCATGCAGGTCTACAGCGCCGCGGACCCCGACCGCCGGCCGAACCTGCGGGAGACCGTCAACGACGTCACGGACGGGACCGCGCACTCGATGCTCGCCGCGTCCGATCTGTCGAAGTCGGGCTACGACGACGGGCAGACGCACGGCGTTGACCTGTCCGGGTCGGCGTACCTCGTCCGGGACAGCACCGACACCACCGTCACCATCGCGTTCGCCGGGCTCACCACGACGAACGGCAAACCCGACCCCGCCGAGGACAGCGCCTCCAAGTACCAGTACACGGGCGGCACCTTCACCCTCACCACCAGCGCGCAGGGCTGGGTCATCTCCGACGCCGACCCCTCTCCCGGCTGGGACGAGGGCCTGACGTCCGGCACCAAGTACAAGGAGGGCTGCTGATGGCATGCCAAGCAGGAGCAATCGTCTGCGGCGGCGGTGACGCAATCGCCACGGGCCTGTCATGGATCTCCGGCGTCTTCGCCAAGGGCAAGGGCGCGGTCGAGGGCGTGAAGAAGGGCATCGAGTTCGCCCAGGATCCGCTCGGGTTCATCACGCAGCAGATGCAGGAAGCGGTGCACGCCGTCGCCGGCGTGCTGATCCCGTGGTTGCTCAGCGCCCTGCACCCGAACTACGACGCGCAGTGGTGGCTGAAGTCCTACGCGGTGTCGTTCTCGATCTCGATGTTCGTCCTCGCCGTCCAGCTGCTCATCATCACCAGTCGACGCAGGAAGGGCTCGCTGGGCGCGAAGGAGATGCTCGAGTCGATCTTCCTCGCCGCACCCGCATTCCTCATCGGCGCCGCGTTCGGCCCCGTGGTCGGTATCGCGCTGACGAAGGTGTTCACCGCTGCCGGCGACTCGATCGCCGCGTGGGCGGTGAACTCCACCACCCAAGAGTTCTTCACCAAGATCGCCGAACTCGCCGCCGCCGACGATGCCGGAGCGCTGCTGAACTCGTCAATCGTCTCGATAGTCGTCCTCGGCACCCTGTTCCTGAGTCTGCTCGGGGTGGCGTTCATCTTCATCATCCAGCTCGCCACCCAGTACCTCGTCGGCGCGGTGCTGCCGCTCGGGTTCGTGTGGATCGTGAACCCGGACACCCGGAAGATCGGCAAGGCCGTCCCGATCATCTGGGTCGTCATCGGCCTCACGCAGGTCGCGTTGATCCTCCTCGTCGGCCTGGCGTTCCGCGCCATTAACGGGATCTCGATCACCGCTGACCCGGGCACCCTCGGCAAGCTCGTCAACCCGATCCAGACGTTCGTGAACCTCGCGGTGCCGGCGGTCATCTCCTTCATCGTCGTGTTCGCGCCGCTGTCGATGCTGAAGTTCATCCCGCGCCCCGGCGGCGGTGCCGGCACGTCCCGCTCGAGCGGCTTCACCCCGCCACAGGTGGCGCCGCAGATCCCGAACACGCCCTCGCACGCCCCGCAGACCGCGCACCAGACCGCGGCGTCACAGCCGGCCGGACAGAGCGGTGGCGGCGGCTACCAGTGGAACATGCCGACCGCCCCCGCGCAGGTCGGCGGTGGGTACGGCGGCCAGGCGTCCCAAGTCGGTGCTGCCGGGAACGCTGCGGCTGCCGGTGGCGGGGGTTCGGTCAACGTGACCGCGTCCGCTGCGAGCACGGCCGGCAAGCACGCCGCCGGTGCAGCCGGTGCTGCAGGGAAGGCCGGAGCCGCAGGTGCGGGTGCCGGCGCTGGCGCTGTCGCTGTCGGTGGAGCGGGAGCGGGAGCGGCGGCCACGGCGGGCACCGCATCGACCGGTGTCGGCGCGCCCCTAGCCGTCGGGATGCTGCTGGCCAACTCGGCACTCAAGGTCGCGCAGCAGGCCTCCCAGGCCGCGTCGACGGCCGCTGAGCAGGCCGTCGAGCACGGCACCCACCAGGAGGCATGAGCATGCGTACCTCGATCATCGGCGGCGACAGCGCCCACCGTGGGCTGTTCGGCGGTCGGATCTCCAAGCCTCGGCTCTGGGCGCTCGGATCGAGCGTCGCGGTGACGCTCGTCCTCGTGTTCGTCATCGGGCTCTGGGCGCTGCTGGTTGGCGTGGTCCTCATCGGGGCCGCCTGGTTCGCGACGATCGACACGGCGAACAACACCATCCTGCAGCGCCGGATGAAGGCCGCCCGGTGGAAGGAGCGCCTCCGCCGCGGGACGACGAAGTTTGTCCCGTTCGACCAGGACGGGTGGGACATGCTCACCGACCGGTGGGCCGAGGCGAGCACCCGCGAGGAGAAGCGAGATTCCATGCAGGAGCTCCACGCGATGCGGGACACCCCGGACGGCGTCTCCGGGATGCTGTGGCTGCAGGACGGTGTCGGCGAACCGGGGATCCAGTGGCACCAGACCCCGGAAGGGGAGGAGTACCTCGCGGTCACGTTCACCACGACCGGGCAGGTCACCGGCATCGAGACCGACCAGGTCTTCGACGTCGCCTCCGCCGGGTTCTCCGCCGTCGTCGCGTCGCTCGGGGACCCGCTCGGGTTCGCCAAGCGCATCCAGACCATCAGCCGCAACATGCCCACCGACTCCGCGCAGCACGAGGCGTGGATGGCGGAGAACGGCGACAGCAGCGTCCCCGCGGTGTTGCTGCACTCCTACAAGGACGTCGTCGACGGTGTCGCCGCTGGGCAGCTCATGCAGCGGCCGATGTTCACCGTCTCCTGGCCCGTCTCGGACCGGTTCGTGCGCCGAGCCGCCCGCCACGGCGACGCGGCGCTTGGGTGGCGGCTGTTCATGGCGAACGAGATCGAGGGGATGCGGCGCATGCTCGTCGGCGCCGGCTACAAGAACGTGCAGGCGATGAGCGCCCGGCAGACCGCCGCGGTGATCCGGCACATGCAGCACCCCGGCTTCCCGATGGAGCAGGTCGCCGACGTCACCCCGAACACCGGGTGGCTGCCCTCCGAAGACGCATGGTCGTACACGACGTACGTCGGCGCACCCAAGGGCGGCCAGGTGTCGGTGTCGCTGTCGCGCACCGCACGCATCACGGCGAAGAACCTCGAAGTGATCGAGCGGAACGCGCTGTGGATGGCGCCGCTGCTTGGCGGGATGCAGTCCCAGGTGGTCCGGACGATCGCCTGGCACATCGAAGGATCCCCGCAGGACGAAGCCCGCCACCTCTCCGAGCAGGACCGGGTCTCCGACATCGCCGACCAGATCAAGCGCTCCAAGGACGGGCAGATCGAAGACGTCGCCCTGAACGTCGAAGCCGACGCAGCCCGGCGCCGCCACCAGGACCTCATCCCGGGAACCGGCCACGTCGGCGCGAACTGGGTCGGCTACATCACCGTCACCGACGGCACCGAACGCGGCCTGGCTGACGTCTCCGAGCTCATCGAGGACGCCGCGAGCCGAGCCGGGATCCGCACCCTCGAGTGGCTGGAGGTCGACTCCGCCACCGCCAACGCGTTCACCTGGCCCGTCGGCCGGGGAATCGCGCCGGCGAACGTGTCGATCGGCTCGAAGGTCGAGCAGTTCGCACAGGGCAAGGAAGCGAAGGAAGCCCTGTGAGCGGCCGCCGCCTCCGAGCGCCCAGCGAGCACACCACCGTCGAACGAACAGGAACGAACCGATGACCGACACCACCGTGCTCGAGCAGACGCAGCTCCCCATCGGAGATTGGGAGTTCCCCCGCCTCGAACCCCGCGGCTACGTCGAACCGCGCAACCGGATCTTGAAGCGCACCGGCTACTACGGCGGGCCCGTCAAGGGTGCCCCGTCGACGTCGCGGCAGGTCGAGGTGCTGAACCAGGGGATCCTGGAATCCCCGATGCAGTTCGAGGGCCTGCTGTCCGGGGTCGAGACCCTGTCGAAGACGCCGAGCGTGAACGATCAGTTCCAGGCGTACGCGCTCGGTCTGGTCGACTCCCCGAACGTCGTCGAAGCCGGCGACGTCGGCGTGGGCAAGTCGACGCTGATGAAGTGCGACTACGTCCTCCGCGCGCTGACGCTCTTGCGTCGCCGGGTGGTCGTCGTCGACAAGAAGCAGCAGTCCCCGACGGAGCCGTGGGGCGAGTACACCAACGTCGCCCACACCGCCGGGGTCGACCCGATCCGGCTCGCCCTCGGCGACCGGGACGGGTCCCGGATCAACATGCTCGATCCGGCGCTGTCGCAGACCCGGTTCATCGCCGGCGACACCGGCGCCCTCATGGTGCTGCAGCAGGCGGCCGCGCTCCTGAACGACGGCACCCCGCTGGACACGTGGGAGCGGAAGGCGCTTCGAGCAGCGCTCCGTGACGGCGCCGCCCAGGCGCGGGCCCGGGGCCGGGTGGTGAACATCTACGACGTCCTCGACCACTGCGGTGTCATCAGCGACGAGCTCACCAGGCAGATGAGCCCCACCGCGCTCGAGCGGATGCACGAAGCCGGCCTCACGCTGCGGTTCATCCTCGAACGTCTCCCGGAGGAGATGCCGGGCCTGTTCGACGGCGAGACGTCGGAGAACGTCAAGCTCGGCGAGAAGCTGACCGTGTTCGACATCTCGCAGCTGCCCGAGGACGGCCCCGCGGTCCCGCTGGCGATGATGCTCGCCAACGCGTGGACCCTCGGCACGATCCGCCGCTCTGAGCCGGGATGGAAGACGACGTTCTGCGTCGACGAGGGCTGGTTCCTCGTCGGCGGGCCGATGGGGAAGGTCATCCAGTCCAACGCGAAGCTCTCCCGCGCGCTGGGCCTGTCGAACGTGGTGAACATCCACCACATCTCCGACATCCCCGCCGACGACCCCGCGGTGGCGTTCATCAAGGAAGCCGGAACGATGCACCTGTTCCGGCAGTCGAAGGCCGACGACGCTGTCGCGGCCGCGCAGATCGCCGGGCTGAAGCCCGGCGCGGCCGAGCAGCTGATGACCCTGCCGAAGGGGCAGCACTTCAAGAAGGTCGGCCTCGCCGCGGAGGTTCGGATCGCGCACTTCCGCTCCGAGCTCGAACGGCAGATCACCGACACCAGCGCCGGCCTGACGGGAGCAGCACTGTGAACCGAACCACCCTCGCGATCGCCACCGCCGTGGTGGTCGCCGCAGCCCTCACCGGGTGCGCCAGCACGCCGGCGCAGCCGGCCGTTTCCGTCCCCGCAGCACCCACCAGTGTGGCCACGAGCGACGACGGGCAGCCGAAGGTCACCGGCCCCGGCCAGGTGACCCCGTCCGCGCAGCCGACGGCACCGGTGAACGCGGAAGACCCGATCACGCCAACGCAGGAGGGCGCCGCGACCGGGACGGCGTCCGGGTTCGTGTCCGCGTACGTCGACAAGAGCGTCACCGGCGACGCATGGGCCAAGGGATGGATGCCGTACCTCACCACCCAGGCGCAGGCCGCGTACGAAGGCACCAGTCAGCAGGCGGTCCCCGGGACCACCCTCTCCGGCACGGTGAAGCTCGAGGGCGGTGGCACCAACGGTGCCGCGATCGTCGACGTCCCCACCGACGCCGGCACGTACACGGTGCAGCTCAACCAGGTGAACGGCTCCTGGAAGGTGCTCCGCGCGGTCCTCCCCGGCGAGGACGACTGAGATGGTCAAGTTCGTTGTCGGCGCCGTCGCGGTCATTGTGCTGTTCATCGGGATGCTCCTCGGAGCCTCCGGTGGCGGCTCGACCGCGGCCGCGGCGTGCGGTGCAGGCGCCGGCGACACCGCGGCGGTCACGAAGGACCTCCCGAAGAAGGTCGGCACGTGGGACACCGACCAGGTGAAGATGGCCGCACGTCTCGTCGGAGCCGCGCACGAGGTGAAGGCCAACGAGCAGGCCACCACCATCGTCGTGATGACGGCGATGGGTGAGTCGTCGCTGACGAACCTGAACCACGGCGATGCCGTCGACAACACCACCATCGGTGTGCTGCAGCAGGACGACAGCTACGGAGAGCGCGCCGACCGGCTGAACCCGGAGAAGGCCGCGAAGGCGTTCCTGGCGAAGCTGGTCAAGGTGCCGGACTGGGAAACGCTCGAACCGACGATCGCCGCGCACAAGGTGCAGGTCAACGCCGACCCGTACCACTACGCGAAGTTCTGGACCGACGCGCAACAGATGGTTGCCGCCGTCACCGGCGCTGCGACAACGTCGGGCTGCGACGTCTCCGGCGACCAGGTCGAGCTCGCGAAGACCCTCAAGGCCGCGTGGGAGAAGGGAACCTTCACCGACACGTACCACCCGCAGATGGTGAAGCAGGAAATCCTCCCCATCGTCGACGGCACCACGAAGGACGGCTGCCAGGTCGACACCCGGATCCTGCAGCTGCTCGTCGCGGCGCTCAACAAGTACGGCTCCGTGCAGATCAGCGACATGAACCGTCCCTGCGTCGGCATCGGCACGCACTGCGAGTCCGGGTCGCTGCACTGCAAGAACCCCGCGGTGGCCGTGGACTTCAACGCCGTCGGCGGGAACGTGCTCCTCGGCTCCGGGAAGCAGGACATCGAGTTCCTGAAGTGGCTCGACACCGTGATGCCGAAGGGCTCCCAGGCGGGCCAGGTCCAGTGCCGGCCCAACACGCCGCTGGAGAACTTCCGCCAGTTCGAAGACCCGTGCTCGCACCAGCACATCGACCTCGGCTCCACCACGGAGCCCTTGACCCTCGGCAAGGACGCCTCATGAGCACCCTGACCATGCCGCTCGACGCGGCGACCGTCACGTTCGAGATCCTCGACCAGCTGCAGGAGCACGCTCCGGTCAGCTGGGGCGAGCTCACCGCACCCGCCGGCGAGCTGCATTCGCCGCTGCGGGGTGACGCGTGGCCGGACTACTCCGTGTTCCCCGACCGCGAGAGCACCGACCAGGTGCTCATCCTGCGCCGCTGGGCCGACGTCGGCCGCGGCCGCGACGTCGTCCGCTTGGAGCACCGCACCATCGGCGACGCCCTCGACCACCTGCAGGCGGCAGGGCCAGTGTGCCGGTTCATGATCGGTCACGACATGGACCCGTTCGACGGGGACGGCTCCCGCGACCTGCCCGTGCTGTCGGTATGGACCGGACCTGTCGTCGACGCCGGCGACGTGCCGGCGTCCAGGCCTGGCCCGGAGCTCCGCGGCCGTGTGCGGTTCCGCGGCCGTCTCTCCGACCGCACCAACGTGCTCGAGGAGCATCCCGGCCTGGTGGTGTGGGAGAAGCTCGTCCTCGAGCAGGCGGCCTCGCTCGAGGAGTGGGTGCTGCGGTCCGGGCCACGCGTCGCGGACGACCTGCAGGTGCACGAGCACGCGTCGGAGCTTGGCACCCTCGACGACGTGCTGACGTGGGCGGAGCAGTTGCTGCACACCTCGTACGACTCGCCCTATCCGATGGCCGTGAGCTCGTTCGTGGTTTCCTCCCGCGGCGCCGGGCAGCCGATGACGGTGCGGGTCTGGTGAGCGTCGTGGGGAAGATCGTCGGCGCTGTCACGGGCGGGGTTGACGAGGTGCACCGGACCGTCGCCGCGTACAAGGCCGCCCGTGAAGCACGCGACCTCGCGATCGCCGAGGCCGCCCTGACGGTCGGCCACCACCGAGTCGCGCAGGAAGCCGGCCTCTCTCCATCGCGGGTGCGGCAAATCCTCCACGACGTCACCGCGCCGGAGGGCCACCACGGTGACCGGGAAGGGGACCCCCAGTGAGACGCCGCACGAAGCAGCAGCTCGTCACGGCGGCCGCCCTGTTCGCGGCCGCGGCTGTCGGCGCGATCGCCGCACCCTACGTGCACCCCACGACCGCGACCGGCGAGGTCCGGTCGACGTCGACGGGACAGCCGTCACCCTCGAGCACGGTGTCCGCGGCCGAGGCGCTGCGAGATCTCCGAACGCTGGAGATCTCCGACGCGTACGTGCCGGCGCGCTACGACCGGGACGCGTTCGGGCCGGCGTGGGCCGACACCGACCGGAACGGCTGCGACACCCGCAACGACGTCCTCCGACGCGACCTCACGGCCGTCGTGGTGAAGCCGGGCACCAACGGGTGCGTGGTGCTCGCCGGGACGCTCCACGACCCGTACACGGGCCGGACGATCACGTTCGAGCGTGGGAACACGTCGAGCCTGGCCGTGCAGATCGACCACCGCGTCCCGCTCGCCTACGCATGGCGCCACGGCGCCGCGTCCTGGACGCCGAAGCAGCGGGAGCTCTTCGCCAACGACCAGGCGACGAACCTCGTCGCCGTCGACGGGCCCGCGAACGAAGAGAAGTCCGACTCCGGGCCCGCGGAGTGGATGCCGGCGAACGCCGGCGACACCTGCAGCTACGCGGCGTCGTTCGTGACCGTGGCCACGAAGTGGCACCTGTCGATCGCCACCGCCGACGAGCACGCGCTCGCACGCACCCTGACCACCTGCAGCTGAAGGACATGACGATGACCGACAAGCCCGTCGACACGGACCGTTCCCGCGCACCTCGGTTCGGCCTGTCCCGCACCCGCGTGGTGTTCCTCATCCTCGCAGTGGTGCCCGTTCTCGCCGGCATCGGCTGCGGGCTCGAGTCCTTCCGCGCGGGGTGGCAGCCCTACGTGGCCTACTGGGGCGCTCCGATGCGGGCCGTTCCGGCCAACGACACCGCCACCGCCTGGTGGATCGCGGGCGTGGCGGCAATCTGCGCCGGCGCCGGAACGGCGATCAGTGCCACGGCGCCGAAGCCGTTCGCGGCCGCCGCGTCGATCGCCGGCGCCTGCGTCGCGGTGACCGCGGTGTTCTTCCTCGTACTGGCGGCGATCGCATGAAGCGGCCGACAGCACCTGAGCCGCGGGCGGCGGTGCGGCGTGGTCGCCTGGCGATCGCGCGGCTGTGTCTGCTCCTCGGCGCGGTGTGCGGGATCGCTGCCACCGCGGTGGGGCTGCCCGTCGTGCAGCTGCTCCCGGGCGGCACCACGGTTCCGGTCGAGCTGCATCTGACCGCACAGGCGGTGTGGGCGCTGCTCGGCATCGCACTGCTCATCGCCGGCAACGCACTCGTCGCCGCCGAGTTCAACCGCATCGACTGGGAATGGCAGCTGGAGGGCCTCCTATGACCCCGATCCCCACGGAGTGGGACATCACCCACACCTGCGGTCACACCGTCCGCAAGAACCTCTCCGACAAGCCCGCCGGCCAGCGTGCAGGCACGGCACGGTGGTTCGCGAAGAACCGTCAGTGCCCCGCGTGCGAAGCCGAACAGCGGGCCGCGGAGGATGCCGAGCTCCGCGCGGAAGCCGAGCGGGACGGCATGCCCGAGTTGGTCGGCAACGACGGCGCCGTTCGGTGGGCGGTGCGGATCCGCCAGGAGT
This sequence comes from Curtobacterium sp. PhB146, assembly GCF_004342995.1. Lineage (NCBI taxonomy): Bacteria > Bacillati > Actinomycetota > Actinomycetes > Micrococcales > Microbacteriaceae > Curtobacterium > Curtobacterium sp. PhB146. The sequence goes on from NZ_SMBN01000009.1 coordinate 17,991, forward strand.
TCCTGCGGGCATCGTTCCGCGAGCTCGTCGAAACGAACCTGGTCGACCCCGCGGTGTTCCAGCGGGACGTGCTCGCGGCAGCACGCCGCGTGACGGCCGCGCGGTGGTGGATCGACAACCGGGAGATCGCCGCCTCCGACCTCCCCGAGCTGCTCGCCGAGCCCGGCCCCGGAGCCATCGCGAAGACGCGGGCGCCGGCTGCTCGTGCAGCCGCATCATCCGAACCAGCACCCGCCGCCGACAGGGTGTCCTTCTTCGACAAGAAAGCGAACCGCTGATGGACACGCTCAAGGAACTCTGGACCACGGTGTCGGTGTACGTGTGGCTGGCGGTCGTCGTCGTCGCGGCCTGGACCGGACTGCACATCGCAGCCGTCCAGGACCCGAAGGTGCGGGATCTGTCGTGGAACCCCCTCGACGTCGCCATGGACGCGTTGAAGGGGCGCTTCCGGATGCCGGAGAGCGGCATCGTGTTCGCGATCGGAGCGGTCATCGTCGCCGTGGTGATCCTCATGGTGCTCTGGTTCGCCCTCCCGGCGATCTGGCACAAGGTGTTCGGGCCGTCGAAGCCGAAGGCGGAAGAGGGTTTCGCCGGCGTGCAGGAGCTCCAGGACCGCGCCGAGATCGGCTACAAGGTCGAAACGACCGCGCCCTACGCCTACATGGGTGACCACCCGATCCGGGCGACGACCGAGGACGTGGCCACCGTCGTCGCACCGCCCCGGTCGGGCAAGACGATGCGCTTGGTCATCCGGCTGATCCTCAAGGCGTTCGGGCCGGTCGTGTCGACGTCTACGAAGCCCGACGTCGTCCGGCTCACGGCCTGGCTGCGGGCCAAGGTCGGCACCGTGCACGTGTTCGACCCGGAGGGCGTGACGAACTGGCCAACCCGGGTGAAGTGGAACATCCTCGTCGGCTGCGAGTCGGCGAAGGAGGCAACGCAACGGGCGAAGACGATCATCGCCGCCCGTCCGTTGAATGACGCCGGCAACGCGAAGTTCTTCGCCGGCACCGCGCAGAACGTGCTGCAGTGTCTCCTCCACGCCGCGGCGCTCGGCGGCTACACCATGCGCGACGTCGTGCTGTGGTCGAAGGACTTCTCGATCGATACCCCCTTCGACGTGCTGCGGGAGCACCCGAACGCGAACCCGGGGTGGCTGTCGGACCTGCGTCGGTTCTGCCGCTCCGAGGCTCACGACACGGTCGACAGCACCGACATGACCCTGCGCCTGGCGCTCGAGACCCTGGCGCTCGAGGAGATCCTCGACGCCGTCTGCCCGAACGAAGGCGACCGGGTGTTCGACGTCGACGCGTTCATCGGTTCAACGGACACCCTCTACCTGCTCAGTGAGTCTGGCGACGCCTCGCTCGCAGCGCCCGTCATCACCGCGCTGGTGTCGACGATCGAGCGGCGCGCGAAGGCGCACGCGACGAAGTACCGCACCGGTCGTCTGCCGAAGCCGCTGACGCTGGTCCTCGACGAGGTCGCGAACATCGCCCCGATCCCGGGCCTGCCGGCGCTCGTCACCGACGGCGGCGACCGCGGCATCATCGTGTGGTCGTTCCACCAGGACCCGAAGGACGCTGAGACCCGGTGGGGGAAGGCCGGCGGGAACAAGATCCTGAAGTCCTCGAACATCCTGATGGTGCTCGGCGGGATCAAGGACGACGACTACCTGGAGAGCCTGTCGAAGCTGTGCGCGGAGAAGGAAGCCGAACGCGTCGGCACCACCGAGGGCATCAACGGCATGTCCACGTCGACGTCGACGATCAAGGAACGCGTGATGACCGCCGGCGCGATCCGTCAGCTCGAGCCCGGCAAGGGGATGCTCTTCTACCGTGAGCTGCCGGTCGCGATCGTCGACCTGCCCGGCTGGTGGGAAGAGGACGACAAGGCCGCTATCGAAGAGGGCCAGAACTGGGCGTTCGAGCAAGAAGGGATCGCAGCATGAGCGACGTCGACGGCGCAGCACCGGAGCAGGACGAGAACGCCGGAGAGAACGGGACGCCGCTGACGCCGGAAGAGCGGATCACCGCACTCGAGCAGCTCATCGTGCCCATGTTCAAGGACTGGGCCAGCCGCGACACCGGCGAAGACGACAGACCCGCTGTCGGGACCGCGGGCGCCGTCGCCGAGACCGCTGAAGAGGACGCCGGCGGCCCCTGGGCCTGGGACCGCGTGAACGATGAGCGACGGCAGGCACTCGCGGGCGAACTCACCGCGTTCGTCACGTACCTGACGGACCGGTACCTCCGGTTCCTCAGCGCGGAAACGTACCCGTTCGCGGCCCGGTGGTTCGAGAACCCGATCGCGGTCGAGATCCTCACCGGCGTGATGGTCGCCCACCAGGCGGTGTACACCGACTACAAGACCGAGCCGAGCCGAGACCTCGCAGACTGGCACGAACACATCCTCTGGCCCGCCCTCGCCCGCATCAAAGCGCTCGCGCTGTTCCCGAACGGCGAGATCAAGCCACGCACCCGGAAAATCGACGTCGACAATGAGGCGCGAGCGTTCCTCACCGGCAAGTTCGCCGAGCCGGGTACGTCGGAGCCGACCTCCGCAGCAGTGAGTGTGCACGAACCTTCGACCGGTCCGATCGCGTCTTCGCAGCAGTCAAGAGGCCTTGATTGAAGTTCGCGCGAGTAGGGGAGTGGCAACAGCGTGTGTGACTTGGACCTAATGATTGAATTGCCTTTTTCGAAGGGGATGGCTACTCACTACCGCACCTGCTCCTAGAAACGACAAACTACTGGATTTGATCCAACCATTCACACTGAACAGCTTGAATAGTATCGCTGCTAGGTGAGGCGTCAGGAGCATATGAGTACGAAACGCGACCGACCGACGGAACCGCATTACTAGACGCCTACTTCACGTGCAACATTTCCCGAGCAACTTGGCGTAGTTCCGGGCCGAGGAGCCCGACAATAGGGGACCGTCGACCGAGACTTTCGACGAATGAAACAGCTATCGCATTCTGCAACCATTCCTCACCGCTGGCATAATCGATTTCTAAATCGTCAAGCGTCTTTTGAATGCGTGCATCCGTGGGATCGAGCCGGTATGCGGCGGAGATCTGGATGACAATGTCGCCTAGGAACAAGTGCTCCATGAGATCCTGGTTGTCATCCCAATTGACCGGGTCGTCGAGCAGGTGCTTGTATTCCGGGTGCTTGGCCACGAACTGTTCGCCCCATTTGTTCGGTGTCAAGGCTTAGCCTCCCATCGCGTTCTGCAGATCGTCCAAGAGCGCCTGTGCCACTTGGCGATCGTGTTCGGAGAGGGGTCCTGACTTGCCCTTGAGCAGGTTTCGCAGACCGTTACTGTCCTGCTTTCCCTTGATCATGTGGTTTTTCCCACCGACCAGCTTTCCGGTTGCGCGCTCCCATCGGATTGCTGACGCCGTCGTGCCGTCACCGATGCGCTTATAGCTGTCGCCTCCCTTGAATTGGTTTTCAATGATGTTCGCGAGCTTGGGGTTCGACACGACGGGTCTGACTGCTGGTCCGGTGCTACCGGCGCTTGCGACCGTCGTTGCGACGGTCCCGAGGACTGTTCCAGTCGTGTACCACCCGGTGTTTGATCGCACCTGGCATGCGCCAGTGGGCGCAATCGCGTCGGTGAGCTGTGCAGTGAGTCCCAAGCTTGCCCCGTCCCCGAACCCAACGACAAGGCTTGTTATCTTTCCTGTCCAGCCGGTGGTTAGTGCGTCGCCGAGAGCGAGCCCGGCGTCGGAGAGCACGATTTGGTCCGCTCCCGCTTGCCAGTTCTCGGCGTACCAGTCCCATCCCTCGCTCAGTGACCAGAGGCCGCTCGGGTCGGTGTGATTCAGCGGGTTGTTGTAGGTGTACGCGTACGGGGTCGCTGTGTCGCGTGTCAGCGGGTCGACCGTGAGAAATTGACGGGTGGTGGGGTCGTAGTCGCGGGTGCGGAGGTAGACGAGCCCTGTGTCGGGGTCTGTCAGGTTGCCGGAGAAGCCGATGGCGCTGTCTACTGTGCCGGTGTGCGTGGTTCGCTTTCCGAACGCATCGTAGGCGTTAGCGCTGACGACAGCCCCGCTCGCGTTGGTGATGAGCCGTGTGGAGCCGACGAGATCCGCGGTGAGGTACTGGACCGCGCCGGAGGCTGTGTCGATCTGGTAGATCGGGTTGGACTCGGGCCCGTAGACGTAGCTCTTTGCGCCGTCGTCAACCAGTAGCGGCAGGTCTCCGTGAAGGTCCCACAGGTACTTGCTTGTGGAGGAGGTGCCCTTGGTGCGCGACTGACGGAGTCCGTCGCCGTTTTCGGTGTATTTCACAACGTTTGCAGATGTCGTGGACGGTGTGACAGAGGCAAGTCCACCTTGCGGCGTGTAGGTGAACTTGGTGGTGGCGGCCGCGGTGCTACCGGATGCAGCAACGGTCGAAGCAGAACGAGCACCGTTGGCGTCGTATGTATAGCTCGTCGACGGCCCGCTTGTTGGCTTGAGGGCAATTACTTGCTCTGCTGCGTTGTAGGTTTGAGTGTCACCGTTCGCAGCCTTCGTCAAAAGCCCGGCGGCCGAGGATGTGTACGTTGTGGTCGCTGAGCCCGTCTTGACGGACTTCAACTGGTCGATCGCGTCGTAGGCGTAGGACCGGGCGAGCGAAGTCGCAACGGGGTCGGTACTGGTGTCCGCGGCGACGTTACCCGTCGAGGAATAGGTAGTTCCGTAGGAGCCGAGAGTTGCAGACTTAGTGGTCGCAACGATCTTGGTGGCTCGGTCCGCCGCATCGTAGGTGAACGTCTGTGTGACGCCGTTTGGCGTGGCCTGCGATGCCAGGCGCCCGTTACCCGTCCACCCGAACGTAGTTTTGTTGCCAAGCCAATCGCTGGCTGCAGTCATCTGACCGGCGGCGTCATAGGCGTAGGAAACTTTTTTAGCACCAGGGTAGGTGATACCTGTGGTTTGGCCCGCAGCGTCGTAGGAGTAGGTCATTGCTTGACCCGCGCCGTTGATCGAGGACGCAAGCTGACCTACTTTTGTATACGAATACGTTGTGGTTCCTGACGAATCAACCATCTTGGTACGTCGCCCCAGGGCGTCATAGGTGTATGACTCATCAACGGCGTTCTTCGTCGAATTCTGAATTTGAGTCACCTGCCCGTTGCCGTTGACGGTGCGCTTATCTGAGGTACCGTCTGGTCGGGTGGTCAGCGTGAGATTACCACGCGCATCATACGCGTAGGTTGTCGACAATCCACCGGGTCGGGCCTCGTTTTGTAGTAGCCCTCGGCTGTCATACTTATAGGAAGTTGTCTTGCCATCCTTATTTGTGAAGGAGATTGGCAAACCCAGCGAGCTGTAAGTCGATGTTTCGCTCGTATTATTTGGGTAACTCACTTGAGTAATTTCGCCATCTGGCGCGTATCCATATACCGTAGACCGTTTCGCACCATCCGTTGCTACTATCAGCCTGTTGTCGGCAGAATATTCAAAGGTCTCGGTTGTTCCAACCGCATCGGTGGTCTGTGTGACATTGCTCGCTGCGTCATACGCGAGTGAAGTGGTCGCTCCGGTCGGAGATTTGGATGTGGTTCGACGATTGAGCAGGTCGTACGTGAACGTGCTGGTTCGACCAACTCCGTCGGTTGTTGCCACAACGTTTCCGCGCTTGTCGCGAGAGTAGGCGATTGACCGTCCCAGGGGGTCGGTCGTACGTGAGAGGAGACCATCTTGGTCGTACGCGTAAGTGGTCTTACCACCGGCGACGTCCGTGTCCGATACATGTTCGCCTGCCGCGTTAAACCCCTTGGACTGCGTCTGACCGAGAGGGTCGACGACAGACGTCAGATTGCCAGCCGCGTCGTATGCATAGGAGGTCACATTCCCGGCACCATCCGTGCTGGAAAGGGTTCGCCCGACCTTATCAAGTGTGATCCTGCTTATCACTCCGAGAGCATCTCGTGTGCCTGTGACAAACCCGGCTGGATCGTGGTCAGTAGTTATTACCGAGCCGCTGGGGTCCGTCGTTGTAGATAGGTCGTGAGTGTCGTTGTAGCTGTATTTCGTGACACCCCCCGCGGGGTTTGTCATTGATGTTGTTGTGCCGTCGCTTCCATATGCCCAGGTCTGCTTGCGACCTCCAGGGCTGGTGAGGGACAGCAAACGAGACTGATCATCGTAGGTCATTATAGTGAACCGGCCGGCGGCGTCGGTTACTTTGCTGACATTACCGGGGGAGTCGTACTCGAATTTTGTGGTTCGATAGTTGGGCTCCGCGATCGACAGTACATGGCCTTGTGCGTCGTATGTGTAACGCGTCTGATTCCCTAACGGGTCGGTCAGGCTCATCAGATTGTTGGCGTTATCGAACGAATAGAGTGTTGTAGCTTCCTCAGGGCTTCCGGCAGCAACCGTTTCGCGAACTAGAAGGCTGTTGAAGTATTGCAATACCCGCTTGGTACCACTGGGCACTGTGACCGTTGTTTGACCGTCGGCGTAGTCAAAAGTGGTTACTCGACCCAACGGATCGACCTGCTTGATTACCCTGGATTTCGTGTCGTAAGTATTTGCGGTGGAGCCGCCACCGGCGGCTGTCACCGAGGTTACGCGATGCTGAGAATCGTAATTGATAGTGGTTTGTGCGCCAGCCGGGTCCGTGAACGAGATTAAATTGCCAGAGGCGTCGTAATCGTAAGTCGTGCTCCGGCCGGTGGAATCAGTCGCTTTTGTAACGTGAGCGTTTGTCCAAGTGAGCGTGATGGATCGCCCAGATAGAATGTCAGCAATTTCGCGGAGCAGGCCGGCCTCGTCGTAGGCGTACCGGACCGCTGAACCCGACAAGGTGCCCGTCTCCATGAGACGACCATCGGTGTCATAGGTTGCAGTGCGTTGGTCCTGGTAGACGAACTTCGTCCCACTCCAGGCACCAGAACCAGTGTCGTAGGTAGGTGTTGCCTGGGTTCGGATGCGTTCAGCTGTCTCGTATCCATTCCGCGACCCCGAGGTGTAGCGCGCAATTGAACCGTTTTCCTGCACCAATGCAATAGACCGTGGAGCTTCGCCGTAATACGGCGACTCTTCGACCGTTTTCACCTGCGAGCTGAAACTTGCCGTCGATCCGTAGCCAAACGGCCCGTCGTTCATAGCGTTGGCAGTGGAATAAAAGCGTGTTAGTTGCACTCCGCCTCGCTCACCTGGCATAGACAGATCAACTTTCGAGTCGTAAAACTCGCCGGTCGCGGTGCTGACGGGATCGCCATGACATTGCTGGCACGTAGTTTCGGATGGGTTTCCACTTCCGACGGTCTCGCCGGCCCATTCCGGTTCGCGCGATGCTGACCCAAAGTACTGAAGCCGAGTTGTGGGCGCGCTCGTTGAGGTATTGGCGGATACTGTTACTGGAGCAGCGGATACATAGCTAGACACGCCACCGTTCCACTGTTTGAGAAACGGCGTTCCTTGGTGAAGCGACCATTCGCCGCGATCAGTATCGTAGGTGATACCGTCTGTCCCATTGAACCCCAGAGTATAGCTACCCGGATTAAGGTGGTCTATCTCGTAGTTGCCCGCCTTGTCCGATTGCCCCTCCGTCACCACCGAATTTTGGCGATCCCGGGTACCGCCTTGATAGACAGCAATGCTTGCATTCTGAACAGGGTTGCCGGCGGGATCCACTACGCGGCCTTTGATGCTGCCGAACGGTAGCTGGGCGGTGGTGTCGAGAGTTACGGTCTGATTTTCTACCCGCACGTATGTCGCGGTAATAGGGCTCGCTCCGCCGCCGTAGAACTGCTTGGAGCAGAAGTTGGCTGTGGTCAGGTAGTAGAAGCAGTACTGTACCGAGTAGTTGCCCGGCGCGAGGCCACGGAAGCTGAACGCGCCGCTGGAATCGACATCGACCGTTTGGTACGCGTACTCGCCACCATTCGCACTACTGAATAGGCGAATTGCGGTTTGGACGCCGTTGGGGCTCACAGTCGGGCCTGAAACTGCCCCTGCGAGGATCCCCGTGTTGGTTGCGGCCGAGGCCGAAGCAACAGGGCTCAGCAGGGCAGCTAGGACAACTGTGGCGAGCGCGGCAAGAAGCCGGGAACGAAGCATCGATCTCTCTCATTTGACCATGGGAGACTCACGGACGACCCCCGGTAAAAATGTAGGAGATCCTCAGGTGCTCGTCTGCCCCCTTGTTCGGGGGGGGGGGGCACTATGTGGCCGGGCGGCCAGTAGAAAGCCGGTGGCAGGCGTGCACAAGCTGACATAATTTATATTATCGGCGCGTGACTGGACCGTGTTTCGCGCAGAGGCTTACTAGCTGAGGCCGCGGCACTGCTGCTCCTGCTGTCGTTGCGCGTCCGCAGCCGCCTGCTGGCGGCGAACCTGTTCGGCACGTGCCTGCCCCTCGGCGTCCGCCGCAGGGCGTTGGGTCGATTCGTCTGGCCGGGCGGCACGGCCGGCCCGCAGGTCGGCGGCGATGTGCGAGGCGTCGTCTGGCGCGGCCGGATCACGCCGGCTGATCTGGCGGACCTCAGCGGCATACTGCTGCACCAGGCCAGCGGCGCTCGGCGACCGAGTGCCAACCGGTTCGGTGGCTTCCTCGCGGTTCGCTGCAGCACGCGCCGCGACGCGGCCGCCGTCGTAGGCGAGCGCGATCGCGGCGCCGCCCACGACGAACAGTTGCGCGTGCTCGCCGGCGTTAGCCAGGCGCTCCGAGAGCTCCTGGAAGAGGCCACCGAGCCTGTCGGCGTTGAGTTCCTCGCCCTCGTCGCTCACGCGCGCCAGAGGGCTCGGGGGGGTGATGAGGATGCCGCGCTTCAGAAACGCCGGCGGGCTGTCAGAGACCGCCTCTTCGCGGAACATCGCCGGCGTCGTTGCGAACCACTGCCCGGGAACCGTCCGGGACGGATCGGCGGTCCAGTATGGGGCCTCCCATCCGTCGGCCGTGGCCAGGTGGTCAGCGAGCGCGGCGAACGCGGCGTCCAGCTCGCGGGCGCCGGTCGCTTCGGGAGCATCGGCGAAAACGGCGGCCGCAGTAACGGGCCCGCCACGTCGCAGGGTCGACTGGTAATCGTCGAGGGTCTGGAGAATCCCGAACCGCCATGCCACGGCCAGATCGTCGCCGGCGCGCAGAAGAGCGGCGACGTGGGCAGCGTTACCGGCAGCAGTGTGCCGGACACCAGCGTCCGCGAGAGCGGCGCTCGGTTCCATGCCCGAGCGACGCATCAGTTCGCTGACGGACAACACCTCACCTTGGAACACCACGGCAGGCCCTCCTCTGTCTCTAGTGTCCTCGCGATCAGCAGAGATCGCCACCACCACCGCAGGGTTTGGCCTGGGCGAAGCCACGTAGGTGACGGCGGCCTGTCGTAGTGTCCCCTCATGACTTATCGCGCCACCGTCATCACGGTGATGATCGCCTCACCGTTCGACGTCGGCGCGGAGCGCGACGCCGTCGAAGAGGCGATCCACGAGTGGAACGTCAGCAACGCCGGCAACAGGAAGGTCGTCCTGCTGCCATGGCGGTGGGAGAAGAACTCCGTCCCGCAGCTCGGCGGTCACCCGCAGGCGCTCATCAACGCTCAGGGTGTGGACCAGAGCGACGTCGTCGTGGCGATGTTCGCTGGTCGCCTCGGCAAAGCCACACCTGAAGCCATCTCGGGTACCGCGGAGGAGGTAGCCCGGGCGCAGGAAGCGGGCAAGCCGGTGCACCTGTTCTTCTCCAACGGCTCGATCCCCGCGCGCACCGACCCGGAGCAGCTCGCGGCACTCAACGAGTTCAAGGCGCAGATGGAGACGGCGGGCCTGTACGGCGAGTTCTCGGACCCTGCCGACCTGGCATCACAGGTGCGAAGGGCGCTCGACTACGACGTAGCCCATCTGCCGGCGGCCGAGGAAGAAGACGAGTCGGGGCCCGCGGTTCCGGTGAGCAAGCCCGTCGACTTCATCGCTCAGCCCGGATCCGAACGGCTGCCGAACGGCGTCACCAATCGCGGGAAGCCGAAGTGGAAGACCAACCACTGGGCGGATGTCACCAACGTCGGTACCGAGGACGCTCAGAACGTCCGCTTCCAGACCGTCGGTGAGGAGAGCCCGATGATGCTCATCGACCGCGGGACGTCGGTGTTCCCCGCCGGACAGACGCGGCCCGTGCGGTTCGTGTTGATGATGGGCCAGGGGGAACAAATCATCCGCGTGACGTGGACACGCGATGGAGTGGACTACTTCAAGGATTTGTTCGTCGGATAAAAAAACGAGACGCCCCGTGCGGTTGCACGGGGCGTCTCGTTTTTTTACGATCACCAGACCGTATAGATGTTTTCCAACCAGTTCCACGCGGCGTACGCGTAAGACGCGACAGTGACGACGGAAGTTATGACCGTTACGGTTTCGACAAAATTGTGGGCCACGCGGATACCACAAAATTGTTTGAAACTGAAGACGCGTGTAGTACGGTGGTGGGACGGATCGGGACAGTGTTGACTCAAAACAGTCATGGCAGTGCCGTTCTGCCAGCGGCACGCCCGCGCCCTAGGAAGTGAAGGCGTGCCACTGGGCTTGTTCAAGCAGTCGCCCCGGCCTTGTGCTGGGGCGCTCTGCTGCACTAGGTGCCTTTCTACGATACAGCCGACCCAGCACATTTGAGGCGGGTCCTGGAAAAAGTGCTACGCCCGCGTGGAACTCTCCAGAGTCAATGTGGGGACGCAATCTCATCCGATCCGCGTGTTTATGCGGAAGGGCCTTTGCCTCAGCTGAGGCGCCTTGTATGAAATGTCGAAAGCGGGGCTGGGCGCAGTAACACAGCTTCGGCGTGTCGCCCCGTCCTGCGAGCATGACAAGGGGGACCATCCCCGGGCACGGCAGCGCTCGGGGCCGGACGGGGAACACGACCAGCGGCTAGACACCTCGGGTCAGAGACGCGGTCCGCGACGCTGTTCCTGCTGCCGTTGACGCTCGGCGGCCTCCTGCTGCCGACGGATCTGCTCGGCACGCTGCTGCGCCTCGGCGGCAGCGGCCTCTCGCTGCCCTGCCGTCGGCTGCGGGGCCGCGCGATCCGCGCGAAGCTCGGCCGCGAGGCGGGCGGCCTCGTCGGCCGCGGATGCGGGCTGCGCCGGCGGTGCACTGTCGACGGTGTGCGCCTCTACGTCGGCCCCGGCCCGGCGTGCCTGGATCTCTTCGATGCGCCTCGCCAGCGCGTCGGGGTCCTCGGTGAGCTGCCGGAGGTAGTAGCGGGGGTCCTCTCGACCGGCCGCGGGCTGCTGCTGATCGTCCGTCCCGACGCCGAGGCGTTCGGCGGCCCGGTTCGTCGGGGCATCCGGTGCCGTCGGAGTGGCCTCGAAGGACGGGGCCGTGATGTTCCGTTCGACGCCGTCGCGATCGCGCATCCACCCGGTGCGGCGGAGGTCCTCGTGGGCCTGCTCCGCGGCCGCGAACGCGTGGCGGGTGTCGCGCGCGACCATGCCCGGGTCGGTGAGGCGGTAGGCGTCGTCCGGGACGGCCTGCGCGTCGCGGTACGCCGCGACGGTGGCGATCTGTTCACGCCAGGTCTCGCGTGCGTCGCCGTCCGCCGGCTGCGTGCCGTACTGCGCGACCCATGCCGGCTTCTGCTCGAGGAGCCGGTCCACGTCAACGGCGATCTCGGGCAGGGTTGCCGTGGCCGTCGCGGTGGTGCGCGATGGCGGGTCGATGCCCATGCGCTCGAGGGCGTCCGCGGACGCCTGCTCACGCGCCAGGCGCTCCTGCTGGGTGCGGAGGTCGAGCCCTGCTGCGCGGGCGTCCTGCCATGCCTGGACGGCGTGGGAGTCTCGGCGTTCGTCGCTGAGGACTGCTTCGCTCGCGGGCACCTCGAACGCTTCCCTGTAGGCGACGATGCGGCCTATGTTCTCCCGCCACTGCTCCGCCTGCGCGGGGTCGGTGGGGATCCTGCCGAACGGTTCTGCCCACGCCGGTGGCTCGGCAACAACCTGGTCGACGAGGGAGGTGATGCGGTCGCGCATCAGCTCCTGCTGGCCGTGGAGCCAGGTCCGGACCTCGGGGTCGCCGAGCTGTTCGTTGAACGGTGTGACCCACTTCGGGAGGCCGTCGACCGGCTTGAGGTCGGTGCCGATCGTGGTCGCTGGGCCAAGCCGCCACCAGTACACGCGGGCCGGGGACTCGATCGGGTCGATGGTGTCGAGGTCGCGCGGGCGAACGAGGCCCTGCAGGCGGTCTTGGAGGGCGGTGCCGGCGAGATCGTGGTCGACCAGGCGCGCGGCGAACGTCGACCATGCTTCGTCGTCGACGATGCGGCTCGCGAGATCCACGGGCAGTGCGTCGCGGACGGCCTGCTCAGCACGCTCGATCGCCTTCGGATCGAGGACGGTGACGCGGCCGTGGTCGTACTGCGGCAGCAGCGTCGTGAGGGAGTGCGCGGTGTCCTGCTCGGCCCGCAGGGTCTCCGTGGCGCTCTTGGTCGCGCCCTCGCGGCCGAGGACCTGCTCGAGGGCGCCGCGGATCGAGTTCTCACGCTCGTCATCGGTGTGGCCGGAGGAGTCCAGCGGCTTGTCGATGACGACGTAGAGGCGGTTCTCCTCCTTCGCGCGGGTGCTGTCGACGTAGAGCTCTTCGCGGGTGGTGCGGTCCGGGTCGATGACGGCGCCGCCGGTGGAGACGGTGTCGCCCTGGGTGCCGTGGCTGGTGCGTGCGTAGCCGAGCTGCACGTGCTCGTCGACGTACTCGAGCGGGAGCGTGACGGTGCCGCCGTGCAGGTGCGACTTCGCCATGACGCCGTACGGGCCGACCGCGGTAACGGTCCACATGGCGTTGTTGGTGACCCAGTCCTTCCCCTGGTTCATCCGCAGCGACCGGTCCGTGTTGCGGGTCAGGATGACGTCTCCAGTGCCGACGGTGTTCCCGTCTGCGAGCAGCCGGCCGTCCTCCTGCACCTGACCCTGGGCGACGCGGTCGGCGCGGGCCCGTGCGTTCAGGGCGGACACTTCCTCGTTGGTGCCGGCGATCATCAGCGACGACTTCCCGGCGGTCGTATCGGCGTGCCAGTCGGTGTAGATCCGGTCCATGACTTCGTCGCGGGTACCGGCGAACACCCGGCCGCGCTCGATGTAGAAGTCGAGACCGGTGGTGTCGCCGGTGCGGAGCTTCAGGGAGGCGGCGGCTTCAGCGGTGGCGTGCTCGCCGGTGAAGCGGTGCACCTCTTCCAGGCGGGTGACGTCGGTCTCGCGCTCGAGGAGGCGGAGGACGCCGCCGGCGCCGATGGAGCCGTGCTGTGCGGGGTCGCCGAGGGGACGGAGCGCGGCGCCGTGCTCGTCCGCGAGGGCGAGGAGACGTCCCATGAGCGGTGTGCCGGCCATGGATGCCTCGTCGACGAGGAGGAGCGTGTTCGCGTCGATGCGGTGCTGCTCCGCCACCGGCCGTCCGCTGCGCTTCGCGTTCGCGTGCGCCTGCAGGAGCATGTCGGCTGTGTCCGCCGTCGCGCCGAGCTCGCGGCCGAGAACTTCCGCCGCCTTGCCGGTGGTGCCGAGCGCGAGGACACGACCACCGCCCGCCTCAACGGCGTAGATCGTGGCGCGCATGGCGGTGGTCTTCCCGGTGCCGGCAGGGCCGATACCGGTCTCGATCCGGTGGCCACCGGTCGCGAACTGCCGCGCCAGCTTGATCTGGCCGGCGTTGAGTTCGTGGTGCCCGTCGGCGATCGCGCGGTCGTTGAAGCGACGCATCGCGTCGTCGAACGCCTGCGGCTCCATCGCGAAACCGCCCCGCGTGCGGGCAGCATCGAGGATCGCTTCCTCGGTGCGGAGGGTCTTCTCGGACGTGAACTCGTCGGCACGGTGGATCCGGAAGACGCTCTCACCGTTGCTGCGCTGCAGCTGCGCCGGCGTGGGGTTCAACTCCGGCGGGGTGAGGGAGATCGACCGCTGCACCGCGGCGGCAGTGATATCGCGAGTGAGCGCCTGGACGTCCCGCCGGGTGGCCTGCGCGACGCGACGTGCGACGCGCTCTGCCTCGGCCTGCAGGTGCGAGTCCTTCCACGTCGACCGGTCCTGCTCGACCCGAGTGACGACGAGCGTACCGAGCTGTTGCAGCGACGCGGCGGCCAGGGAATCCTGCGCCGGCATCGCTTTCGACTGAGCGACGATGCCCGCCGCCCACCCGTCGACATGCACCTTCTCGGAGGCAGCGCGACGCCACTCGGCGACCTGGTCCTGCTCCGACGACGGGGGTGCTTTGTGGTCGCGGGTGGCGAGGTTCGCCTGCTCGTAGAGCTTGTGCTGGATGTTCTTCGGCGGGGTGTGGCCGTGGGAGGCCACGTACTCGTCGACGAGCTCGGCGTACGCCTGCTCGATCCCGACGCGGCGGGAAGAGAAGCCCTCGCGGAGGCTGCGATCGACGCCCATGATCTCGCGCACGTCGCGCTTGCCGGCACCCCGGGACTCGTCGACGAACTGCACGCCGAGACGGTTCCGGAGCTCTTCCTCGACGAGCGAGTTGTACCGCTCGGATGCGGCGACACCGAGGCGGTGCAGCATGCGCCCGTCGAGCGATCGCCACTTGCCATCGACGCCCTCGACCTTGGTCGAGACGGCGACGTGGGTGTGCAGGTCGGGGTCACCGGTGCGGGAGTCGCGGTGCTCGAACGCAGCGACGATGAGGCCCTTCGTTTCGACCTGCGCGACGCCGCCGGCACCGGTCCGGGTGAACGCTGCTTCCTCCTGCAGGAACGTCATCGCGCCCTGCCACGCAGCCTCGTGGGAGGCGTGCACCTCACGTGCGATGTGCGCCTCACGGGGGTCGTTCCGGTCCGCCAATGCCCACAACAGGGAGACCGACTTGACCGGGCTGAACACGAGGTCGTAGCCCGCGACGGGCTGGCGAGGCGGTGTGCCACGCTCGGTCAGGAACCGTGCGACCTCACCGGTTGTGGCCTCGCGGCCGAGCGCACCGCGCAGGTGATCGGCGGCGAGGTTGTGCTTCACCAGGTCGCGTTCCGGACCGGTCTCGGGGTTTCGGCCGACCTCGTCGCGGAACCCCTGGTAGCCGCGGGAGACCTGCTGCTTCCAGTCGGGAACACGGAGTGCGACGAACCAGGAAACCTCGTCCGACGTGGCGGGTCGACGCAGTGACTTCTGCAGCATGGCGGACGCGACGTCGGCCTTGATGCCGGACAGTTCTGCGTCTGCGGGGGCGCGGTGGTTGTCCCGCTCGAACGCGACGGACGCGGCGTGGATGTGCACCTGCCACTCGGTGTCGGGGTCGTTCGTGGTCATGAACCGACGGCCCAGACGGGCGGCGTCGATGGCCTCGGAGGCGGACGCGCCGGCGGCGATCTGCTCCTGGATGAAGGCGGTTGCGTCAGGGCGCAGCCCCTCACCGAAGAGGGCCTGCATCTGCTCTGCGGACACCTGCCCGGACACCCCCAGGGAGGCCAGGCCGTTGCCCCACCACTGGCCGGGCTTGGCACCCTCAGCGGTGTAGTAGTCCGTGAGGTCTTCGCTTCGCCGGACCTGCTGATCGCCCGCCGCAACCTGGTTCGTCAGATATGAATATCCGTCACCTGCGTGCAGGACGTGCACCGTCATCACGAGCGATCACCTCCTCCCACACACCCACCGTAGCGGGTTTTGGAGGGCCACACACTGTTAGTGCAAGAGGTGTGTAAGTTCGGTAGTGTGATGTCAGGCGGTCGGTCAGACTGCGTCAGCACCTATCAAAGCTGTCGTTGCGATCGTCGGAACTCGTTGAGGGGACCAGCGAGAGGGAACCAACCATGGCTCGAACCAGCACGAAAAAAGACAACCGAGAACGAGCACGTCAGCGCCGGGCAGAACTCGACGCTGAACGAGCACGGCGTGACGCCGCGATCGAAGAAGCCGCCTCGACGTTCTTCGACGCCAACGACGATCGCGAAGAACTCATCGCCAAGCTCGACGCGATCGACGTGGACCGCGCCCTCGCGGTCCAGTCCCTCGTGGAACTGAAGGAAACCAACCCGCGCATCGCGCAGCTGCTCGACATTCCGGCATCGGAAGTGCGCCGGCTGCGCGAGCTCGGAGCGGGCGAGACACCGGCACCAGCCGCGGAGACCAACGGGAACGAGGCCGCCACGACTGACGACATCGAGCGAGACGATCGTGACAAGGAGGCAGCATGAGTACCGCACGGTTCGTGCAGGACCCGGCTATCGAACGACTGATCGGCGAAGAGACTCGTGCTTCGCTGGAACGGACCGTCGAACCGGTCGGCGACTGCCTCATGTGCGGCAAGCAGCTCGGCGCTGGGCCCCTTCGACTGAGTGCGCAGGAGTCAGAACTGAATCCGGTCGTCGCCGCGATCCACGCGACATGCGGTGGCGGGGTGCTCCCCGACACGGGCGTGCTCATCGTCCCGCCGGCGACCTGGCTGGCGGGCGCGTTCGTTATCGACGGCCGCCCACCGGGCCTCCTGAACAAGCTCTTCAACCGACGCGCCTACCTACCGGTCATCGTCGTGAAGCCGAGCTGCGACGTCTTCTCACTGAGCCGGGTCGGTGGCGGTTGGGGTGACTCACTCGCGTATTACGAGACCCGCGGGTTCCGCCCATTCGACGACGCGATCGCTGGGGCCGACACTGCTGACGAGAAGGCGCTACCGGTGACCGTGCGGCTAGCGCGGGACGAGGTGTCTGCGACGATCCTCGTCGACACCTTCACTTCCGATGCCAACCCGCGGCTCGGCGCCGGTATCGACGCCGCCGGCGGAGCATTCGTCGCCCTCACTGCGGAGCCATTCCCGTCGTTCGGGCACCCCGGCCGTGTCGACGGAGTCATGACCGGACGCACCGTCTTCCGGTGGATCCCGAGCGCTGAGATCGAACGCGTGTGACGCGGGGCAGACCGCGTCCGATAGAAGTACGAAACGAGGGGGACACATGGCGAAAATGAGCGCCGGCGACACAGTGGTCGCGGTCAAGGACATCGGCGGGCTACTGCGTGAGCACGTCCCGAAGGGCTCGAAGGGTGTTGTTACGAAGGCGTCGTGGGGCGAGTACAAGGTGCTCTTCACCATCGAGCGATGGCACGGCGACAAGAAGGTCGAAGTCAGGGTCGAGCCCGACGAGGTCGCGTAATAACCAAGGCGAGGACTGCCTGCTGGCCGTCAGCAGTGCTCAGTGATGTAGGAGAGTGACTATGGGTGCACGAGCCGCGATGGTCATCACCTGCGACGTCGCTGGCTGCGACCAAGTCATCGTCCCGATAGCCGGACCCGACGACAACAGCAGCCGCACCGAAGCACGCGCCTACGCCCGCGCCCATGGGTGGACGACCGCCGACCGCTCCCCCAGCTGGACCGACACCTGTCCCGCCCATGCCGGCGCTCGGACCGCTGGCCATGTTGGGGCCTCTGGCCGTTAGGTGTCGGTGGTCACCAGAGCGTCGGGGTGTCCGGCGCGATCCCTGTGCGGCACGCACGGATCGCTGCCTGGTCCCACCCGTGATCCCGGAACGCATCGCGGAGCTCACGAGACAGCGCCACCCGTTCGCTGCGCTGCAGGCCGGCCATCCGAACCGCGGTCGCCCCGTTGCGGTGACGGCCGCGCTGCACACGCTCGAGCATGTTCCCCCGATGCGTGCCCGGTGCCAGGTGCGACACCGAGTCGTCGACGTCGACGTGGACGCACAACGGGATATCGCACGCATGCAGCAGCAGCACCGTCGGGTGCAACGCCGCGCCAGTGAGGTGTTCGTACAACCACCGCTGCGGCCGCATCGCGCGCTGACCACCGTCGGGTTGGCGAACCCAGAAGCGGCCGTAGCCGTCGTCGCCAATGGCACCGGTCCAGATCCAGCAGTCGCTGAGCGCCGGCCCCCGCACGACGTGCGAGAAGAATCGTTCCTCCGCGCTCACCGGAGTCGGCCCGCCCATGGTCAGCGGCCGTCGTGGCGGGGGTCAGTAGTGCCGTGCCCGGCGCGGTAGCTTGTGCTCACTTCTGCCGCTTCCGGTTGCGGCGGACCACGTACACAGCTGTGGCCAGCCGCTTACGTCCGGCGCTCATGGCGTCAACCGCAACACAGTCAGCACCAGTAGACACACCACGCCAACTGGCAACAACACCCAGGGGATAGCCCTGCCCGCTGACGTCATCTCATCCACACGAGCCGAGCGAACAACCCCGAGCGCGAACCCGCCACCCCCAAGACACACGACAGTGATGGCCAACAGGCCCCACTCCCCTACGTTCATGGTTTCAGTCTCCCTGGTCAGGCGCGGGTGCCGGCGTACTGGGGGAACATGCGGTCGATCGTCGCTTCGTGGCAGGCGGCGCGGTCGTGCTCGCCGCGGATCCGGGACAGCTCCGCGTAGGAATTCTCGGTCGCGGTGTGCTCGGCGGGGGCGGGTCGGCGGCACATCTCGGCGTAGTACCGGTCGGCGTCGTGCTCGGCCTGCTCGAGGCGGGCCCGCAGTTCGAGGACCTCGGCCATGAGCTCCGGGGCGGCCATCTGGAATCCGACCATGTAGCCGGCCTCCCAGACCTGCCGCTGCTCGTCGGTGAGTTCCCACTCGCGAACGTGCTCGGTCGGGTCAGCGGTAGCGGCGTCGATGGCTCGGAACGCTGCGACGGTGTCGCCGGCGTAGAGCTCGTCGACGGCGTCGCGGGTGGACTGCTGCACGACGTCGGGACGGATGGTGGTCGAACGCTCGAGGGTCATCGTCATCACGCGGCCGCGCTCGAGGCGAGTTCGCCGATCTTGTCGGGGCGGAACCCGCTCCAGGACCCGGTCTCCGTGTCGGTGACGACGATGGGGGCGTTCATGCCGAGGGTGGTCTTCCACTCCTCGATCTGCGCCTGGTCGACGTCGTCGAGGATCGCCTCGGTGTACTCGATGCCGGCGGAGTCGAGGGCACGCTCGGTGGCCAGGCACATGCCGCAGAAACCAGACTTGGTGTAAACCGTGATGCTCATCGAAATCACCTTCCGAAAGATTGTGATGCGGTGGGGGCCCCTCCCCCATTGCATGCTTCTATTCTACAACGCGCGGGCCTATATGGGTACTCTTTTCCGCACATTCTTTGACTATTTTTCTGCCGGGCGACACGCCTGTTGGCAACCTATGCACGTGCATTGTTTGGCACCAACGCATGACGTTTACGAACGTGCGGCTGGGGCATCGATAACAGCGGGAGGGCTGAGAATCCCCAGGAGCATTGAACCGGTAATGCAATCACGGGAAGCCGTTAGGGATAGTGGGCTGCGCATTCCTAAACTGTGTCGTCCTGGCGCTTTTCACCATCTCGCCGACCGCCACCGCCCCGGCGGGTCAGCCCGCGACCGGGTGCGGGGTACTGGTCGCGATGGTCTGCACGGTGACGTCGTCGTGGTCACACTCCCAAAACACGGACCGCACCTCCTCGGCAACCGATTCGGGGAGCTGCTCGTTCGTCCATGCCGTTGACGGGAACGACACGGTGACGGTGACCGTGGTCATGGGTTCGGCGGAGGACGGGCCGTGGCCGGCGCCGCCCCACTCGTACTGCCACGCGAACGCGACCTGTCCGACGGGTCCGCCGTGGTACCGGTCGAACACCGCCCGGTGCTCATCGTCGGTGTGGCCCGGGCGACGCGTGCAGGTCCACTGGGTGCCGTCGACGTCGTAGGTCGTCGCACCGCACACCGACACGCGGGGATCGACGTCCGCGCCGGGAGCCATATCCGCGGCCGGGGCCTGCGGGTCGGTCTGCTCGTCGTCGAGGTGGGTGGGGCGTTCGTAGGTGATGAACATGGGGTGCGCTTCTCTCTAGGCTGGTTGGGGCGGCGGGGATGCACGTATGGGTACGGGACATCCCCGCCGCTGCTTCAACTACTGGCGGGCGGGTGTCGAGGTGAGGTCGACGTGCTGCAGCAGGAACCGGACCGCGGACCAGGCTGAAAGTTGCGGCCGGTCCCAGGCGTGCTGTCCGTCGTTGAACTCGCAGCCCTGCCCGCCGGTGATGTCGCGACCCTCGACGAGCTCGCCGGCGTCCTCGCAGAGGATCAGGTGCGGCATGTTGCTGCACTCGCGGATGATCCGCTGGGCTTCGAGGTGCCCGGCGACGGTGAAGTCGCGTGCGGTGTTGATGCCGTCGCAGCCGTACTGCACTTCGGTCGGCATCTCCCCTGGCTCCCCGGCGACCAGGGTGGTGCCGTGGTCGGTGTAGGTGTCGGTCATGCCGTCGAACGAGCGGCCCTGGTACTTGCGGCAGATGTCGTCGACTTGGGCGCTGGTGGGGCCGTCCTCGTGGTGGACGTTGATCCACGTGGCCGCGGTGCCGGTGGAGCAGCGCACCGAGAAGCGGACGCCGGGGAACGTGGTTCGCAGTTCCTTCCGGAGCAGCGCGGCGACGTCCTTGGTCGGGATGATGGTGGAGGTCATGGGGTGTCCTTCGGTCTGTGCGATCGGTGATGATGGGTGGAGCGGGAGGGGGCGATTACGGTTCGTCCCCTCCCGCGTTGGATCACTCCGCGGGCGGCGTGTAGGTGATCGTGTCGACGAACGTCGCGAGTTCGATGCCCTCCAGGACAGCGGTGTTTGTGAGCGTCCACCCCATGGACGCCGCGGCCTTGAGTTCCGCGCGCCGCTCTGACAGGGCCGCCTTCCTCGCTTCCGTTGCGTCGTCTGCCTTACTGACCGCGGTAACGATGGTCTCGATCTGGTACTGCATTTGTTTTTCCTCTCCCTCTCGTTTTTTTGCCGTGAAGGCGACTTGTCGCCGCTAGGACGAGCACCCGGAATGCAACCGGTCGTGGAATATATGGAGGGGACCCGCTTGCGGGGAGGGGCCGTTTATGCCGCGAAAGCCGGTTGCATTCCGGGTGATCGTCCGTACGCTGCCGAAGGCTTCACGGCAAAGAAACGGGCCGCAGGCCCCAACAGCGCCGGCGAAGCCGGCTCCTCTTAGAAGCTCTGGACGCACCCGGTCTCGGCGGGTCCGGCAGGGCGGGTGCCGGTGCTGCTGGCAGCATCCGGGGCATGAGATCTCGACGCGGCGGCCGGAAGGGCCGGCCCAGGAACCAGGGCAACCCGAGCGACGTCCTGCTCGAGCACGACGACACCACTCCCCCGGCATCCGCCCCCGCCGACGTCGACCACGTCCGTGGTCGGTCGATCAAGGTGCTGCACTCGTTCTGGGTGCAGCCGGCGGATCTGGTGCCCTGCGACGTCGCCGGGTGCACCGATTCGGCGGAACCGGAGGCGTGGGAACCGGTCGACCTCGACACGGGCGATGAGTTGCCTGGCCGGTTCTGCTGTGAACATCAGCTCGCATGGATTACCCGCCCGCGTGAGACGACGTCGACGACCGGGTATCTCGTCTCCCCCTGAGCGCTCTTGGTCGCGGCGCCGCTCTGCGGTGTCGTCGCGCTGCGAGCTCCGTCGAGCAGCGCCGAGGTCGGGAGGAGGCGAAGCCTCTTGCCGCGGCGGCGGAGCCGTCGCGCGGCCCACGGACACCAGGACGGCCTGATGGGACATCTGCGGGCGGGGATGGGACACGAACCGGTGCCGGGCGGGCGTGGGGGCCGCGGGTTGCGACCCCCACGCCGGTTCATCTACTCGGCGGGCGTGGCTTCGCCGTCCTCCGGTTCTGCGTCGGGCTGGATGCCTGCGGCGATCTTCTCGACCTGGCTGAGCGGGTAGCCCCACGCGGCCAACTGGTTGAGGTAGCCGCGGGAGTCGGCGTTCGGGGTGCGCCACCACTCACGGTTCGCCGTGTTCTCGAACCCGGCGAACACCACCGCGAGGGACATGTGGTGCCCCTTCGCGGGGTGCTGCTCGACCCACTGGGAGAGCGTGTCGCCGTCCCACCCGCTCGACTCGATGCCGAGCAGACTGCGGGCGCTCACCATGCCGGAGGCGTACCGGGTGTTGGCGTGGCGCGTGAGCGCGATCGCCAGGAACCGGGCGGCGTCCTTCGGCGCGTTCTTCCGCTGCAACAGGCCCGCGATCCACTCACGGCGCACGTCGTCGGCGGCGTCCCACGCCTTGTTGTTGGCGACCAGCAGCCGACGTGCGGCCTTCCGTTCCTCCGCCTCGGCTTCGGCGTCCGCGTCGGACTTCGGCTCGACCGGGGCCGACGCCGACGCTCCGACGCCGATGCGCCCGACGCGGAGCGTGTGGACGTTCGGCGTCGCGCACACGGGAACGGCCACGACCTCGCCGTACTGTCGCACCTCGTACGCCGCGCCGGGGCACTCGGCGTGCTCGTCCTCGGTGATCGGGGTTCGGTCGTCGTAGGCGATCACGTCGTCACCGACGCCCGTGAACCGTGACAGCGGCGCGTAGTCGTCGTCATCGGTCACAACCCGCTTGCCCGCTGCGGTCAGTTCCGCGGTGAGCGCGTCCACCGCGGCGGCACGCTCCCGGTCACGGCGGAGGCGCGCAGCGACGTGGGTCAGTTCGTCGTCGTCGTATCCCTCGGCGATCCACTCCGTCAGTTCCTTGACTGCTTCGTCGTCGCCGTCGAACTCGGCGAGGATGAGCGCCTGAGTGAACGTCGCCTGGCCGGATGCAACGGCGGTGGCCGCCGCGTCGGACTTCGCGACGGTCAGGGTCTGCTTCACGGTGTCGCGCTTCGTACCTGTCTCGCGGGCGATCGCGGTCACGCTCAGGCCCTCGATTTCCAACTGGCGGTACGCGGCGAGCCGGTCACCGTCCGTCAAGGCGGTGCGACGCTCGTTGGCGACCAACTGCTCCGCGATCCGCTTCGCAGTGCTGTCGTCGCGAGCCGTGACGAACACCGGCACCTCTCGGCCCGCCTCGCGGGCGGCGAGGACGCGCATCTGCCCGTCACGGACCACCACGGCCCCATCCGCGTTCCGGTAGCCGATCGTCGGTAGCAGCACCCCGTGCTGCTTCACGGAGGCCAGGAACGCGGGGTCGAGGTCGGACGCGGTGCGGACGTTGTTCTCGATCACCACATCCGCGGCGGGGACGTGCACCAGGTCAACACCGGCCGCGGCCGGTGCGGCCTCGACGGTGGGCGTTTCGGGCTGGGGCTGGTCGGTCAGGTGGGTGACGGTGATGTTCTCCGTGATGGTCATGTCGTTTGCTACGCTTTCCGGTAGTGACCGGGTGCGGGTCCTGGCAATTAGTGGTTGTCGGGAACTCCGCACCCGGTCTTTTCCTATGGGTGGGACTGCTGGGTGTTACTGCTGGCGGAACACTGCGGACAGTGCTTCCGCCCGGGTGAGCGCCGCACGGGCCTGCTGGAAGGCGCGCATGACGGCCGTGTACTGATCCGGCGACAGCGACCGGGTGTCCCCGGCTTCGTCGTAGGTCAGGAACAGGACCGTCCCGTACAGCGGCGACGCCGCCCGGGAACGCCCGAGAGCAACCACTGCGACGGTGGCGAGGTCGTTGCGCTCCCCCGCGTACATGCCCTCGTCATCGATCCACGCATCGATCCGGCCGTCGAGGCGGACCACGTCCACCAGGCGGCACCCGATCTGCTCCCGCGTGCCCTGCAGGGTGGACTGCGCCGCGTTCACGACGACGCCTTCAACCGCACCATCTGCGGTCGCTCGAATACCCATCAACTTCATTTCCTTCTTCCTCTCCCTTTCGTTGTTTGCCCGGGAAGGCACGTAGTGCCGATAGGACGAGGAGCCGGGGTGCAAGCCCAAAGCGGCGACGCACCGAGAAGTTTCGACCGGCGCCGTCCATTGACGGAGGAGATGAGCACGACGGCGCCGGTCGAAAGTTCTCGCGTGCGGCGGTGGCGACGGCTTGCGGCCCGGAACCTCGTCCGTACAATCGCCGAAGGCTTCCCGGGCAAACAACGAACCCCTTGGGGTTCGACAAGCACTGGCCGGCTTGCCGGCTCCTCTCAGACAAGATCAGCCCGCCGAAGGCGGCCCGCTCAGACCAGAACAGGCCGCCGCCAGGCGGTCCGCTGAGATCCCCGTGCTCGAGGAGCTCGCCGGCGCGCAGAGGCCAACGAACGTGAAGCGGCCCCGGCCTGTTGGGGGGAACAGACCGGGGCCGGCTGCAGCTCGAGCGATTTTGGGGGCTGCTCGAGCCGCGGGCGCCCGAAGCCACTGGGGGGAATGGTCCGGACGCAGACCACCACGGTACGCACGGCCCCCGACACCGGCAACCGGCGCCGGCTATGACGTCGCTGAGACCGCCACGCGGTGCTTCACAGCCGCCCGCCACACCCACGCCGCGGTCGCGGCCTGGCCGCTCCCCCACTCGATCAGCACGGCGTCATTGGTCGCGGCGATCGCTTTCGCTTCCACGCGGCGATCGACACCGCGGTAGGTGCGGATCCACGCGTGCACGGGTGCCGGTGGCCTAACGTCGCTCACGGGGCCTCCACGGGCGTCTGCGGGCAGCGACACGGCTTCCTCGGGCACCCAGCGGCCGCGCCGGCGTTGCCCCATCAGCGGCGCCCCTGCGGCTTCAGAGACCGCTTCTTGATCCGCTCGAGGGGCAACCACAGGTGGTGCACGAAGCCCATGTGCACGAGCTGCACGTAGACGACGTCGGCGTCCGCCTGCTCCACGAATCCGGGACAGGTCTGCAGGCCAGACCGGGTGAACTCGACCCGCACCCACACCGCCGGGTAGCGGGACACGCGATCCGGGGCCGGCGGGGCGTCGATGCCGAGCGGCTGGTCCTCGGGCGGATCGGGGTGGATCGGTGGCGCCCACCGGTGTTCGGGCATGCCACCGATGATGACCGCGGCCGCCGACACCGCAGGTGTCGGATCGCGCTGCGAGGATGGATCCATGATCACCGTCCGCGGCACGATCCGCTCCACGAACACCATCACCGCTGACGGCAACGGAGACGACCAGAGCACCGCGCGGGCCCGCGCCGTCGATGGCCTGGAACTCGCTGGGTACGACGTCGTGCAGACGAACACGCTGAGCTCGACCGCGGCCGGGAACATCACCGTCCGCGCTGTCGCCCGGTCGACCGAGATCCAGCCACACGAAGCGTCCGGGCCGAACTATGACGCCGCCCTGGCCGCCTACCTGCAGTCGGTTCCCGATGGGTGGATCAGCCTGGGCATCACGGTCGACGCCTGACGTCGAGGATCACTGCCGGCGACGCTCATCCTGCACCAGTCCGATCAGCGCGAGCGTGCGCTGCAGCGCAGCCTCGGACTCCCAGCAGTCGGCCGCGGAACTGTTGAGGAGGTTCAGCTGCTTGATCGCACGCCGCCGTGCGGCGGCGAGCTCGTCGACGGTGAGCCACTGCAACGCCTCGAGCTCATCAGTCACGCCGCGGAGCGTACCCGTCCATCAACTGCCCTCTTCACCAGCCGGGCACCTCGAGCAGCTGTACCGACGTCACACGCCTGACCATGATCCCTCCGATGGCCTGCGCAGCGAAGCGGAGACAGGGCGCCGCGCGTAGCGCGTACTCGTGTGCTCTCTGCCGGTGCCCCGAACTACGGTGGCCGCATGAATACCGACTACGCAGCACCCCGCGACGGCCTGCGGATCCTCGTTGAGACGGCCAGTGAATACGAAGGCATCCGGGCGGCTCGACTCTTCAACCCGAGCGGCGGCGAGCCGTTCGACCCCGGCCACCGATGGGGCAGGATCCTCGCCTACGCGTGGCCTATCGACCCTGACTTAACCCTGTTCTCCGGGGTGTCCTACATGGCCGGTCTCGACGCCGAATGTTCTCGTCTCCGCCTGCGCTGTCCTGCATGGTCGACGGTGGTGGACCACCTCTCGATGGCGATCGACGTCCGCCGATATCCCGATCTGCCCCTGGGGGACATCGACCGGTTCATCAGGGGTCAGGTGCCGCATCTGTTTGGTGCGGCGATCTGACACGTCTCGGTAGCCGATCCGTCATGGGGAACATGACAGAGGCTCAGGCGACGGCGTCCCGGAATTCGTTGACGGCGTTGTATCCCGCAGAGCCGAGCTTTGAAACCTGGGGAAGGAAAGGCAGCACGCCCTCAATTGTGTCGCGCCGACCGCCCTCGGAGACTTCCCCATTGCGCTCAGACAGGCCTAGATAGAGAGCCCACAGCTGCCCATAGAGCTCTGGATGAGCGGGCTCGTCGACGGCGCCTACAACGGCCCCAAGGAGCCTACGGAGTGCTGCTGTATCAGGGACTGTCATGCCTAGATGTTGGCAGAAGTAGGTGTCTCGATAGCCGATCGACTGCCGCACGGCCCGGCGCCAGTGTCGGTGACCTCGGAAGTCCGCGGACGCAGGTGTCGCAGCCGACCCGCCCGGTGAGGTGCCCGGCTGTGGAGCGCTACGCGAGACTCAGCGAGCGTGGTCGCCCAGGTCATAAAGCACGGCAGCGTCCTCAACGGCACCCCGGACTTCGTTGCAGAGCGGAAGTCCCCCGTCGAGCTGGGCACCGAGAGGCGCACAGCGTCGCGGGGCCGCTCTTGGGATCATCGAAACCTGCAAGAACCACAGCGACCCACGTTCAAGCACACCAGCCGTAGCGTGAACCCGTGGACGAGATCCGATCTGACAGCTACCCGTTGCATCCAGCCTTCGACCCTGACCTCGCGGCATGGCTCACTTCGCTGGAGGAACTAACCTCATCCGAGTTCACGATCCGGCAGGCAACAGCAGGTTCCGGGGACGCTCGTTGGATGAGATACATGCAGGGCGCTTGCGAACCGATCACCCCCCAACCAGAGTCCAAAAACAACAAAACGATCGCCGGACAGTTGGTGTACTTCGCGACGATCGGCGCGACACAGGTCGGGTTTAGCGTCTCGATGACCGGCACAGCGGCATCGGATCCGGTGTTCATCCAGGCCGTGGGGGTCGTGGGAACCGCACGTGGCCGCGGCATCGGTCTTGCACTGATGCGCACCGTCGTGGAGCAGGCCCCGCACCGCAACATCGCCCTTGCCACCCAGAATGACAATCTGGCAGCGCGACGCATGAACGAGCGCTTTGCAGCGTCGATCGGCGCTGAGCTCCGACGAGTGAACCTCGGCACGTTCAAGGACGCGGACCTCGGGATCAGACGCGGTCTCGGCTACCGATCCTGGACGATCGAGCGGTCTCATCCAACTGCCGACAGCGCGACAACGCGCATGGAATAGGCGCCTGGCTGAGCGGCCCAGTCCGCGGCGTACCCGAACCAAACTTCGCCCTGAGTCTGTAAAGACGTGTGCCCAACGAGATATCTGACACAGTAGAGGCAGCTCCCAATCGAAAGGTAAATTCCATGGCGCAGAAAGTCACCACTCACCTGGTCGATGACCTCACCGGCGACACCATCGAGGAAGGCAAGGGCCGCACCGTGTCCTTCACCTTCGACGGCGGGCACTACGAGATCGATCTCACCGACGACAACGCTGACGCGCTCCGCGA
The DNA here is from genome assembly GCF_004342995.1 of Curtobacterium sp. PhB146. Classification (NCBI taxonomy): domain Bacteria; kingdom Bacillati; phylum Actinomycetota; class Actinomycetes; order Micrococcales; family Microbacteriaceae; genus Curtobacterium; species Curtobacterium sp. PhB146. Next base: position 45,267 of record NZ_SMBN01000009.1, read on the forward strand.
AGCGTTCTCTGACTACGTCGCTGCCGCGCGAAAGGTCAACGGCCGCGCCGGGCGTACCAGTGCCGGCAGCGCGCCGAAGCGTGGGAACTCGGAAGAGCTCGCGAAGATCCGCGAGTGGGCCAACGCGAACGGCCACGAGGTCTCCTCGCGTGGCCGTATCAGCCAGGCCGTCCGCGACGCGTACGACGCCGCACACTGACGCCACTCCCCCCACGAAAAGAGCCGGCCGCCCTCGAGGGCAGCCGGCTCTTCTCATTGACGCCGATACGGCGCTCTTATGTCAGCCTCCTTGCGCGGGTCGCTCTCCGCCACGCATTCCGCGTCTTCCCACCTCGGTGTAGGCGAAAGGGGATCGCCAACGCATGACGTTGGACGCTCGATCAAAGCCGGCCGTGGGACTCCCAAGGTCGCCTCTCCCCTGATGCCATCCGCTAACCGTTGATTTCACTCATGTTCGTGCAGCTCGCGCTACAAGTACGCGTTGTGCGACGAGGCGAAGCAATTCGAGGTCTGCCTGCAAAGAACTCGCTTCCCGACTTGAAGGAAGCAGAACGTCGTCGCTAGACCCCCCGCCGTCTTGTTTCGAGTGTACGATACGACAACGAATGGCGTAAATGCGGTCTGCTATCTGGTCGCGGAGATCCGTCTGATTGTTCTTCGCCTGAATCGAGTCCACGCCCTTGATAACTTGCTTCTTTGAGGAGAAATGGTCAACATACTCCGGAAGCGACTCAATAAAATCTTGGACATCCGGCTCCATCATGCACGCTCGGATAGTCGCACGAAGTTGGTCTCGCTCTCCCATCCCACGTCGAGCCTCTGGCGCTGAGGCGTTGATTAAGCGACTTAAATCTGCGTCGTCTCGTGGATTAAAAGCCGGGTGTAGCAGTTGGCTCCTAACTGCATTCAGAGTCTGTTCACGAGCAAAGAAAGGAAAGAAATACTCGACCGCCTGGTAATAGGCCAAGTATTGGAGTAGCGGTAAGCCCGAAGCGGCGCGGCCGTACTGATACAACTCAAGGGCTTGCGCCGCATACTCATTGACCGGGAATTTCGGTGGGCGGTCGGGTTGCTCACCACGCGTTCGACGGTTCGGTCGTCGCTGCTTAGCCAACTGAGTAGGTACTCCGTAGACAACGTCTAGTTCGAATAGCATTGCCGATCCATAACGCTCCAAGACTCCGAGCGCTTCGTCATGGGTCGAAGTTGAAGCGCCGCTAATCTTGAGCGTAACCCCTCCCCCAAAAAGGATTTGGAACTCGTCAGAGGCAGGGGACAATTCTAGAGACATACCGCCCTCGCTCAAAATGAGCCGCCACTTATCGGCAGCCGCCCCGCGACCTAAATACGCGTCCTCCTCCGTTTCAGGGCTGGCGTCGGGCGCATCGGCGACGCCTACTTCCACTCCGGGCAGCCGCTTTAACTGGTGTTGCCCCCCAAGACGCCCCGCAGCTCCGAACGCGCCCGTCGTCAATTGTGCCTCAATTACCCCGCTCCCCGTATCAACGAACGCGTCGTAGTCCCCTAATACGACGTACTCCTCGAATTTAGTCCCGATTAGGGCGCCAAAATGGCGCTCCGCCACCATTACGTTCCTCGTCTGCCGCCCGTTGGGCATATCGAGAATCACGTAATGTCGGATCGTGCGAGGATCCTCGACCCCGAAGGTTCGCGTCGAGGCCGTGATGCCAGCATGAGTCGCCCTGTCCACCAGTTCCTTGATGTCGGGGTTTTCGATAGGTAGAGCAGCCGAAGCGTCAGAGTCCTTCACAGGATCACGATATCCTCTTCCTGCGGGCTGCTGCGCATCCCCGTCTCACGACCCGCACTACGTCCGCTTATTCGAACGCAACAACCGGCATTTGCTGGAGGCCAACGGTTTAGGCGTACCACGCTAGAGCGTTCTTCAGCCAGTTCGACCGCGACTGCCGGAGTGAAGCTGCATTCAGGAGACGCTGCCACGCAGATCCTTCCCGTAACAAGATCAGATTCGGTTTGGCGCAGTCGGTCTGGCGCGCTCAGCCCATCGGCGCCCTCCGCCGCCAGAAAGCCTGGGCAGGGACCGTAGTGCTGGATTGAGGTATACCCCAGCGCCACGGCTCCTGTGCGGTTGAGAGCCGCGGACATGGGGTCGGTTCAAGGGGTTCCGCGACAGATCCGGTTTCGGCTCTAGACATGTCGTAAGCTCCCCGTGCGCATCGGCCGCACGGACCGCGCGGTGCCCGATGGTTAGCCGGACGTCTTTCGACGTCGTCCCGCGACTGGCTCGCTCTCGCGTCGGAGTGCCCTATACACCGTGGTCCTACTGACTCCGAGAACGTCCCCAATCTGCGCGACCGTCATGTCCCGTTCCTCGTACAGACGCCTGGCAGTTCGTACCTGATCGGCCGACAGCCGAGGCGGCCGGCCGCCATTTCGGCCTCGAGCTCGAGCGGCGGTGAGGCCGGCGTGCGTGCGTTCTCGGATGAGATCCCGTTCGAACTCGGCCAGGGCGGCGAAGACGTGAAACACGAGCCGGCCGCCGGGTGAGGTTGTGTCGATCGTCTCTTGCAAGGATCGGAATCCGACCCCTCGCTCCCCCAGCGCCTGCAGCTGGTCGATCAGATGCCGGATGGATCGCCCGAGCCGGTCGAGCCGCCACACGACGAGAGTGTCGCCTGGTCGAATCTGATCGAGCAGCTTGGTGAGCTCCGGACGGTGCTCGAGCGATCCGGAGATTGTGTCGACCCACACCCGGTAGCAGCCGGCAGCGTTCAACGCGTCGAGCTGCAGCGCCGCGTCCTGATCGGTTGTCGACACCCGCGCGTACCCGAGAAGCTCACCCATAGCTCAGAACGTAGCGGAACCCGTAGGACGTCGATGGAAACGGCACGTAGAAACTGGCACAGAGTTCCGCTACGTGCAACGCCGGCGCGGCGCGCTCTGCGCTGTGGGCGGCTTCGCTCCGTGTCGTCGGAATCGCTTCCTTCGGTGTCGGGACGTCGCGGGTGCGCGAGACGGCCCGCGTGACTTGGGGTTCGGGTGCATAATGGTGGTGTCTTCGGACCCGGTAGTGGGGCTTGCCGGACCCAACCTCGACAGTTGTCGACAACAGTCCCTATCTCAGCTGGTCGCGCTTCTGCGCGCCTGAGGTAGGGAGTGTCATGACAGCACCAATCGGTTCCGGACCGGTCGTCGTCGGCGTCCTGCCCGGCCTCGCTCCGGGGGTCATCGAGGTTGCGTCGTCTATCGCGCGGCGCTTCGGTACGACGCTGGTGTGCGTCAGCGTGGATGCATCGCTCTTCGATGCCGGTACGCGCTCGGACGGGTCGGTGATGGTGGAACCGATCGACCCTGACACCGCTGACACGACACCGCAGGGCTTGTCGGACAGTGACAAGGCGGCAGTACGTGCTGCCGCAACGACCTACGGCGTCGACGTCACGTTCGTCCCGGGTGTCGGGGATCCGAGCCGGGCACTGTCGCAGGTGGCCGAAGACCGCGACGCGGCGATGCTGGTCGTCGGGGCCAGGACGGGAGCGGGTCGAATCGCGGAGTTCTTCACGGGGTCGGTCGCGGTACGGCTGACCCATCAGCAGCACCGTTCAGTGCTCGTAGTGCCCGTTGATCCGGTCGGGTTCGATGCCCCACTGCCGTTGGACACCCCGTGACCGGCCAGCTTGTTCTGCTCCGCCACGGACAGAGCACTGCGAACGCTGCCGGTACCTTCACCGGCTTGCGAGACGTCGCGCTGACCGAACAGGGCAGCGCCGAAGCGAATCGGGCTGGGTTGCTACTTCTGCATGCCGGCATCCGACCGGACCTCGTGCTCACGTCGACGCTCGAGCGGGCGCTCCACACGGCGGAGCTCGTCACCGACGTCCTCGGACGTGATGCGCCGATCGAGTCGACGTGGCGGTTGAACGAGCGGAACTACGGCGCCCTCACCGGCATGTCCAAGCAGAATGCGCAAGCGGCGTTGGGGGCGGAGCAGTTCTTCGCTGTTCGTCGGACCCGCACGGGACGGCCACCACGCATGTCGATCCGCGCGTGGCTGGCGCTCCGGCGGACGCCGGCGCTTCGTGGACTGCCGTGGGCGGCACTTCGTCGAACCGAAACACTCTCCGACGTCATCCGCCGGGTCCAACCCGTCCTGTCGCACAGCATCACCCCGGCACTCCGCGACGGGCAGACAGTGCTCGTCGTCGCGCACGGCAACTCACTGCGGGCACTGTGTGCCTGCATGGACGGCCTAACTGACGGTGAGCTCGCGGACCTGAACCTCCCCACGGGCGAACCCCTGATCTACCGGTTCGACGGCGACGGTGGGTTCTGTCCGCGGGGTGGGGAGTACCTGCATCCGGCAGCACGAGCAGCAGCGGCAGCGGTCGCTGCGGAAGGTGGAACATGACCTCCCGAACGGACACGCACCTGCCCGATGGGCAGCTCCCGCCCGACCCAGACATCGACGCCAACGACCCGGAACGTATCGACCGGCCAGTGCATCTGCGGTGGCGGTACCTCGGTGTCGTCGCACTCGGCGGCGCCATCGGTACCGCCGCACGCGACGGACTCAGCACCGCCTTCCCCGCTCAGCAGGAGGTGTCCTGGGCGATCTTCTGGATCAACATCGCCGGCGCGCTCCTACTGGGTGTGCTGCTGGAACACCTCGCGCATCGCGGACCTGACGAGGGTCGCCGCCGGACACTGCGCCTGCTTCTGGGAACCGGTGTCCTCGGCGGGTTCACCACCTACAGCACCCTCGCGACCAGCACCGCGGTGTTGTTCCTCGCTGGCCGCGGGTTGGCCGGCACCGGGTACGCGCTCCTGACGGTCCTCGCCGGCGCGATCGCCACCGGTAGCGGCCTCGCGATCGCGGGTTTGGTCCGACCGAACGGGGCCACATCATGAGCGCCCTGGCCTTCCTCAGCGTCGCGGTCGCTGGCGGTGTCGGCGCGGCCGCACGGTTCTTCGTGGATGGTGCGATCAACCGGGGTCGGCAGTTCCGGCTCCCGGTCGGGACGCTGACGATCAACATCACCGGCTCGTTCCTGCTGGGCTTGATCACCGGCGCCGCCGGTCACCTCGGCGCCACCCCCGTCGCGGTGCTCGGAACAGGGCTCATGGGTGGCTACACCACGTTCAGCACCGCCAGCTTCGAGACCGTCCGCCTCGCACGCACTGGCCGCACCACCGCGGCTGCCGTGAACGGGCTCGGGATGCTCGTCGTCTCCGTCGCCGCAGCCGCCGGGGGCGTCACCCTCGGCACCCTCACTTGACCATCCGACTGGGAGACGAACAGCTCATGCACTTCGACATCACGATCGAGATCCCCCGCGGCAGCGGCAACAAGTACGAGGTCGACCACGCCACCGGACGGATCCGCCTGGACCGGGCGGTGTTCACCAGCATGGTGTTCCCGCAGGACTACGGCTCGATCGACGACACTCTCGGCGATGACGGCGACCCCCTCGACGCGCTCGTGCTGCTGCCCCGGCCCACGTTCCCCGGCGTCGTCATCGACGTCCGCCCGGTCGGGATGCTCCGCATGGTCGACGAGAACGGCGGCGATGACAAGATCCTCACCGTCCCCGCCGGAGACGTCCGCTTCGACCACGTCCAGGACATCTCCGACGTCGCCGAGCCGGTCCTGGCGGAGATCGAGCACTTCTTCGCCCACTACAAGGAGATCGAGCACGGCAAGCACGTCACCACCAACGGGTGGGCGAACCGTGTCGACGCCGAAGCCATCATCCGCGCCGCACAGGAACGGTTCACCCCGCACCCCTGACCGGCACCCGCGCACCCGACACCATCCAGTGCGCGCCCTGAACCGCCGTGGGGAGGCAACTGGCGCCCAGTGATCGCCAGGAGGTCGTCCCTCCGCCTCCCCGCGGCCCACACCCGCACGACCAACCCGAAAGGCGACAACCGCCGTGAACGACTACATCAGCAACGTCCACCACACCACCCACCATCAGGGCGAGTACGTGACCCACACCAGCCGCCCCGTCACCATCAGCAGCCTGCACGGCTCCCGGATCCTCGACTCCCGCGGCTACCCGACGATCCAGGTGCGTCTCGAGCTCGAGGACGGCACCGTCGTCACCGGTGACGCCCCCGCAGGCGCATCCACTGGCGCGCATGAGGCTGTCGAGCTTCGCGACGGCGGCAGCAGCTACGGCGGCCGCGACGTGAGCCAGGCACTGCACCTCATCACGACGGACGTCGCACCGATGATCACCGGCCAGTCGTGGACCTCGATCGGGCAGGCCGACGCCGCCCTCGCTGCCCTCGACGGCACCCCGAACCACCGCCGGCTCGGCGCGAACAGTGTCGTCGCGACCTCGATCGCGATGGCACGCGCTCTCGCCGCCGCAGCGGAGCTGCCGCTCTGGCGTTGGATCGCAGACGTCACCGGCAGCACGCCCCGCCTGCCCGTCCCGCACTTCAACGTGCTCAACGGCGGAGCGCACGCAGCGAACGCGCTCGACTTCCAGGAGTTCATGATCGCCCCGGTGAACGCCGAGACCATGACCGACGCGGTTCGGATCGGATCGGACGTCTACCACGCGCTGGCGGCACTGGTCCGGGAACGGTTCGGCAGTCTCGGTCTCGGGGACGAAGGCGGCTTCGCCCCGTCGATCGCCGCGCCCGAGGAGGCCCTCGACCTCCTCGTCGCCGCGATCAGTGCCGCCGGTTACGAGCCCGGCGTGGACACCGTCGCGATCGCACTCGACCCGGCGGCGAACGAGTTCGCGCTCGGTGACGGTAGCTACCGGGTCGTGGACCGCCGGCTCGACCGCGCAGGCATGGTCGACTACTACCGCGACCTCATCAGCCGGTATCCGATCCGGAGCATCGAAGACGGCTTCTCCGAAGATGACCACGGCGGCTGGAAGGCGATGTCGTTCGCGCTCGGCGACATGCTCCAGATCGTCGGCGATGATCTCTACGTCACCGATCCGCAGCGCATCCGCGACGGTGGGAAGGACGGGCTCTCGAACGCGGCGCTCATCAAGCCGAACCAGATCGGCACCGTCTCCCAGACCCTCGACGCGATCGGCGTCGCACGCTCGCTCGGGATGCGGAGCATGGTGTCGCACCGGTCCGGCGAGACCACCGACACGTTCATCGCGGACCTCGTCGTCGGCACCGGAACCGGACAGATCAAGTCCGGCGCACCCGCCCGCGGAGAACGCGTCGCCAAGTACAACCGGCTCACCGAGATCGCGGAGAACAATCCGGAGCTGCCCTACGGGCTGCGCTGACCCCGACCGGTCACCTCGTGGGCGACGCGCAGGAAAGCAGAACCAGCTGGCTGAGGCTCTCCCGACCAGATCGCCCGCAACGGCCGGGCAAGTGGCGGCCCAGCGAGCGGGACCCGCACCAGCGACCCGTCGTTGATGTCGGCGGCGACCGTGCGAAGGCTCATCACCGCCGGTGCAATTCCAGCCTGCGCGTTCGCCCGGATGATGCTCGTGGTCTCCAGCACCGCGGCCGGAACCGACATGCTCAAACCGGCCTCCCTGAGCCATGCGGCGAGGGTCGCGCGAGTTCCGGAACCTTCTTCCCGCAGGAGCAGAGCCGTCGCCGCCAGGACCTCCGCAGTGATCCCGGTCGACCGAGCCCAGGGATGTTTCGGCGCAACGACGACCGCGAGCTCATCGTCCGCGATCACCTGCGCGGACACACCTGCCGCCGTCACCGGGGTCTCCGTGAACCCGAGGTTCGCGCCACCCGACTGCACGAGGTCCGTCACCGCGGCGGAGTTGCCCGCGATCAGGCGCACCCGCACGTCGGGTTCGCGGCGGCGGAATTCGAGCAGCCAGCCCGGCAGCAGCAGCTCCGCGATCGTCTGTGACGCTGCGACGACGAGCGAACCCGTGGGAGTCCGCAGCGCAGCCACTCCTGCTTCGAGGTGGCGAGACGCGTCGAGGACCGGTCCGGCCAGCCCGACGACGAGCCTGCCGGTCTCGGTCAGCACCGACCCCGTGGTCGAGCGGTGCACCAACAAGTGACCGACCATACGCTCGGCGACCCGGATCCGAGCAGACACTGCCTGTTGCGTGACGCCGAGCGCTCCAGCGGCAGCGGAGAGGGAGCCGGTCTCGGCGACGCGTGCGAGCACGTCGAGTGTGTCGAGGTCGAGGGTTCGGTCCGTGAGTCGCCGTAGTGCCACAATCATTGATTGTGCCCTGCCAAGAGGTTCCGGGTACCGCCAGAGGCAGGATTCGCGCAGGCTTGGCCCATGACAACGCTCCGCACGGACCCTGCACCCGCGAACGGTAGCCAGCTGCCCCAACGGCCGCAGACGGCGTTGTTCCGTGACCTGGAGCGGCCAGGCCTGATCGTGTCGAATCTCACACCGAACTGGTTCGCGTCGATCATGGGCACGGGGATCGTCGCTGTCGCAGCTGCGTCACTGCCGCTGCAGTTCCCCGGGCTGCGCCTCGCGGCGACGGTCGTGTGGGCGATCGCCGCGGTGCTCCTCGTCGCCCTCACGACCGCGACGGTGCTGCACTGGATCCGCTACCGGAGCACTGCAGCCGGGCACCAGCTCAACCCGGTGATCTCGCACTTCTACGGCGCACCACCGATGGCGTTCCTCACCGTCGGCGCCGGGACACTCCTGCTCGGCAAGGACTGGGTCGGCCTGCCCGCCGCCGTCACCATCGACTGGGTCCTGTGGACCATCGGCACCATCGGAGGACTGCTCACGGCAGTGCTCGTGCCGTACCTGGCGTTCACCCGCCACGAGAACAAGCCCGACTCCGCGTTCGGCGGCTGGCTGATGCCGATCGTCCCGCCGATGGTGTCCGCCTCCACCGGTGCGCTCCTGCTGCCGTACGCCCCCGCCGGGCAGGCGCGGGAGACGCTGCTGTGGTCCTGCTACGGCTTCTTCGGCCTCAGCCTCATCACGTCGCTGGTCGTGATCACGCTGATCTGGAACCGTCTCGCGCAGCACAAGGTCGGGGCCGCCGGCATGGTCCCGACTCTGTGGATCGTCCTCGGGCCGGTCGGACAGTCGATCACCGCGGTGAACCTCCTCGCATCGAACGCCCCCACCGTTGTCGATGCGAGTACCGCGCATGCCCTGCTGGTCGTGGCGCTGGTGTACGGGTTCGCGATGCTCGGCTTCGCGCTGCTGTGGACCGTCATCGCCCTCGCGATCACCATCCGCACTGCCCGCGAACACTTGCCGTTCAGCCTGACTTGGTGGTCCTTCACGTTCCCCGTCGGGACCTGCGTCACCGGCCTGAACGGGCTCGCCCTGCACTCAGGCCTGACCGTCGTTGCCGTCCTCGCCGTCATCTACTACGCCGGCCTCGTCGCCGCATGGATCACCGTTGCCCTTCGCACCTTTCACGGATCCGTCATCCGTGGCACCCTGCTGGCACCGCCACAGCCGGCATGAGTACCCCCGAGGAACTCGCTGACGTTCGATCGCTGAACGGTCTCGCGGAGACGTGGCGGACCGCGCCCGACGGCAGCCGACGGTTCGTCCCGAGCTTCGACCCACGATCCGGCGGCAGATTCAGCCGTGTCCTGGTCCTGATGCAGTCGCCTGGCCCCCAGACCATCGCCGCAGCGCACGCAGCGATCTGCAGCGAGGACAACCCGGGCCCGACCGCGGCCGCGTTCCGAGCAGCCCGTATCGAGTCCGGACTCGCACGCGGCGAGTACGTCCGCTGGAACCTTGTCCCATGGGAACTGCCCGACCGCGTGCGACTCGAGGACATCGACGAGGGGCGGCATGCCCTCGCCACACTGCTCGCGGCCCTCCCCGCTCTCACTGCGATCGTCACGTACGGGGCCGTTGCCCTCGACGGCGTCATGCGACACTTCACCCTGGACGAGCACCCCCGACTCCTTCCGGTCATCGCAGCACCACATCCGTCTCCCGCCAACGGCCGCCACCGATCGGAACAACACCTCCGTTCCGTGCAAGCACTCCGGCTCGCCGCGCGAGCGCGGCAGACGTAACAAATACGAACGATTCCGCTACAACTATCCGTACCGGCGCTCAGTCCGGGTGCGAGGCGCCGTGTCTTGTAGCGGAACCCAGTCCCAGAATCTACGTGCCGCCACTACCCCTCCTGGTCGAGTTTCGCTACGTTCTCTTCATGGGTCACCTTCTCGGGTATGCGCGCGTGTCCACCACAGACCAGGACGCGTCGCTGCAGATCGACGCGCTCAACGCCGCTGGCTGCTACCGCGTGTTCGTCGACACCATGTCCGGGTCGCTCCAACACCGGCCCGAGCTCGACAAGCTCCTCGACCAGCTCCGCCCCGGCGACACTCTCGTCGTCTGGCGACTCGACCGGCTCGGCCGGTCCATCCGGCACCTCATCGATCAGCTGCACGCTCTCGCCGAGCGCGGCATCGGGTTCCGGTCCCTGCAGGAGACCATCGACACCACCTCGCCCGGCGGCCGGCTTGTGTTCCACGTCTTCGCCGCGTTGGCGGAGTTCGAACGGGACCTCATCAAGGAACGCACCAACGCCGGCCTCGCCGCCGCTCGAGCCCGCGGCCGCACCGGCGGCCGACCATCTCGGCTCTCCGCGGACCAGGTGCGCACCGCACGCCGGCTCTACGAACAGCAGGACATGACCGTCGCGCAGATCGGCGACGTGCTCGGCGTTAGCCGCACCACCATCTACCGTGCACTCGCGAAGCACGCCGAGCCCGTCGCGGCGCGACGAACCAAGCCTTCCCCAACGATGTAGCTGGCTATGGACGCGAGCGAGCGGTGGGGCATCCTTCGACTGCACGTCGAGGACGCCATCCCGCTCGCCACCCTGGCCCGCACCACGGGCGTCGCTGAGCGCACCCTGCAACGCTGGTTGGCCCGCTACCGAACCGGCGGATACCCGGCTCTCGCCGACGGCACCCGCACCGATCACGGCGCCCGACGGACGGCACCGGAACTGGTGCGCCTGATTGAGGGGCTCGCACTCACCAAGCCACGACCTTCGATCGCCACGATTCACCGCCAGGTCGACAATTACTGCACCAAACGAGGTCTCTCAGCGCCGTCGTACTCCGTTGTGCGGTCGATCGTGAACGGGCTTGATCCCGGGATGGTGACGCTCGCGCTTGAGGGGCCCGCGTCATATCGGGACAAGCACGAACTGCTGCTCCGACGTCGTGCGGATCGCCCCAACGCGATCTGGCAGGCGGACCACACGATGCTCGATCTGCTCATCGTCGGACCCGACGGCAAGCCCGAACGGCCGTGGTTGACGGTGATCCTCGACGACTACTCCCGCGCGGTCTGCGGGTACATGGTGTTCCTCGGCGCCCCATCCGCCGCGAACACCGCGCTCGCGCTCCGGCAAGCGATCTGGCACAAGCCGGAACCGGACTGGCCTGTCTGCGGGATCCCAGACGTGCTCTACACAGACCACGGGTCCGACTTCACCAGCCACCGAATCGGCGACACCGCCGCCGTGCTGCACCTCCGCATCATCCACTCGCAGGTCGCTCGCCCCCAGGGCCGCGGGAAGATCGAGCGGTTCTTCGGCACCATCAACACCGAGCTGCTCCCAACGCTCCCCGGCCACCTCGCACCCGGATCCTCGGCGCCGGCGCCGACGCCGGCGCTGGATCTCGCCGGTGTCGACAGTGCCATCAACACGTTCATCCGCCGCTACAACGCCCGCATCCACCGCGAGCTCCGGAAGAGCCCACTGGAAGCGTGGATCGCAGACGGGTGGCTGCCACGAATGCCGGACTCCCTCGAGCAGCTCGACGGGTTCCTGCTCACCGTCCCGACCACGCGTGTCGTGCAACGAGACGGCATCCACTTCGAAGGGCTCCGCTACACCGCAACCACTCTCGCACCCTTCGTGGGCAGCACCGTCAGCGTCCGGTACGACCCCCGCGACGTCACCGAGATCCGTGTCTTTCACCGCGACGCGTTCCTGTGCACCGCGATCAGTACCGCGCATCAGACCGAGACCATCAGTCTCAAGCAGATCCAGGCCGCCCGGAACGCGCAACGAAGAGCCCTGCGCGGGCAGATCCGCGAACGCATCGCGATCGTCCGCCCCACACCCGATGATCACACCCCACCAGCACCCGCACCGGCACCGGATCAACCGCGACTGATGACCTACGAGGAGGACCGGTCATGACGAGCCAGTTCATCATCACGAAGGAACACCGTCGGTTCGCGGAGTTCGCCGACGCCGTCCGGAAGCAGAACACCATCGGCGTCTGCTTCGGCCCCGCTGGCGTCGGCAAGACCCTCTCCGCACGCCGCTACGCCCACTGGGACAGCATCGGCCCGTTCATCGCCAGATGGGCCGCACGCAGCGAAGACGACACGAAGATCTACGCCGCCGCCCACCGAGCCCGCACCGTCTTCTACACGCCCGAGGTCTCCGCCACGATGCGCGCCCTGCAGGACGACCTCCGGCACGACATGCTCCGCACCGAACGCTGCATCGAGGAACACCTCCTGCTCCAGGGTCGCCACTTCGACCACGCACACGGCCCCAACCCGTCCCTGCTCGAGCTGATCATCATCGACGAGTCCGAACGCCTCACCGGCAACGCGATCGAGTGGCTCCGCGACCAGTACGACCGCACCGGCATAGCGATGATCCTCATCGGCATGCCCGGCATCGAGAAGCAGTTCAGCCACTACCCGCAGCTCTACAGCCGCCTCGGTTTCGCCCACCAGTACCGTCCGCTCGGCCACGACGAGCTGCTCTTCGTCCTCGAACGTCAATGGCGCAAGCTCGGCAAGACGCTCGACCCCGACGACTTCACCGACGCGCAAGCCATCGCCGCCGTCGAACGCATCACCCGCGGCAACTTCCGGCTCCTTGAGCGCCTCCTCCCTCAGATCCAACGCGTCCTGAAGATCAACGAGCTCGACGTCATCACCAACGACGTCGTCGAGGCCGCCCGCAGCACCCTCGTCATCGGCACCACCTGACCCGACACCGATCGCAGCGAAAACGACGACACAGAGCGAGGCTGCTCACACTGCGCAACCCGGAGCGAGAGATGTGCCACAAACGGTCGTTTACGGCACGCATCATCGCTCAAAGTCTTGACGGGGTGTCGCAGATACGGTTGCCTAACCGAGGATAATTCACCGACGAAGGAGCATCCGATGCCGAACGCCGACAAGGGACCCCGTCTGCACCAGTTCACCAGGCCGAGCAACGGTGAGGTCGTGAAGGTATATGCCGGCGTCAAAGTGGGTAAGGCGCTCGATGAAGTCACGATGGACATGACCGTGTACCAGGGGGTACGTCTCTACGAGGTCCTGGAAGCGGTCTACGACCAGGGCTTCAAGGATGGTGCCGGTCTCCCGAACCCCGGCAGGCCGCGCCTTCATCCCTAACTCGTCGAGCGTCAGTCGTTGACGTTTGTCGAGGGTTCCGCTGGCCGCGTGGTTGTAACCACCTGGGCCGCGAGGAGGCGGCAACGGGTGCAGCCAGAGCATCTTGGTATGCGCCGAGCCACGTCACCGCCGTCATCTTGCGGATGTGAGCAGCTACCGCAACATGGATGACGAAGGACGCCGCGAGCACGATCGCGACGGCTTCGAGGATCGGAATAGCCTGCAGCCACCCGTCGGCCTTTGCAGCAACCTTGAGCAGGTTGAACGCCAAGCCGAGTGCTGAGATAAGAAGCGCCGCAACCGAGATCCCAACTTCGGCGCCATTGGCACCGTGCGCGCGGAGCACGCCGAGGACCGCCATGCGCGTCCCTGGCAAGTGAGCGGTGTCGGTCACAAAGCGGTCGACGTCCGTTGCTGTGAGTGCAGCTTCAGGACCGTGCGGGAGGTAGGGGCGAGCTTCAGGTAGCACGGCGGCCGTGATGTACGGAACGAACCGGCTCGTTCCCTTCACGTTTCTAGCAGGCGTTCTCAACCGGCCCCTCACGACGTGGTGGGCAGCTGCCCGGTTGCTCGGATTGTCGCCAGCAGTTCTGGTGTGAACGGCGTGCTGTCCTCCACTGTGAGCGCGACGGCGGCGCGGGTCTCGAACGCTGCCAGGACAAGACCGGCGCCCGAGGCGGAAGGTGCGAGCACCCCGCCGAGCCCCAGGAACCATGCAGCCTGCCCGATCGCCTGGCAGGCCGTCCAGTCGTCGTCGGCGATGTCGTCCAACGTCAGACCCAGCCTGTCGAGGGCGGCCGGGCCGGTGAGATCGAGCACCTGGAGCTCGGTCACCGCGACGGTGTGCAGCAGGTACGGGACGCGCAGCAGCCGTTCCGGAGTGGATCCCTGAGACTCGGCGAGGCGATCGAGTTCTCCAACCGTCGCCGAGAGTGGCGTGCCGAGGTAGACGGTGGCGAAGATGTCTGGCGGGTTCCACCGTCCACCGTTCAGGCGCGCGCCGGCGCCGGAGAGCGGGTCGCGCCGAGCGGTGGTGTAGCGGTAAGTGGCACCGGACCAGGAAGTGGCGCCGAGCTGGTCGATCCGTTCCACCAGCTCGTCGTCGAGCTGCGTCAAATCACGACGCCTTCCGCGATGGCCTCGATGAGGTTGAGTACGTCACGGTAGTTCCCGGCGTGGATGGTGTCTGCCGGGCTGTCATGGTGCAGCAGACGGTTCGGGGTGAACATCCACACGTTCGCATCGTCGGCTGGCATGACCTCCGTGACGGCTTGCGCGACGTACGCCAACTCGAGTAGACGCTGCTTATTCAGGCGCTGTGGGACGACCTCACCGACCGACCATCGCGCGACCGAGCGTGCGGAAGCGTCGACGATAGTGCCGACCTCGTCCTGCGTCAGCCCCAAACCATCGATGATGTCGGTGACTTTGTGCGCGAGGGCGCCGCGGTCCATGGTTGCGCTCATGAGCGTGTCCTAGTTCTGTCGGTCATTCTGACGCTATTATGGCACCAGAAACCAAGGAAGGTGCCGCACGATGGCTCTCGAGTTCCAGCTGGACCACCAGGACCACAAGAAGGTCGAAGACTTCATCGCGCGCTCCGCCGCGGGAGTCAGCGCAATCTCGCTGCACCCCAAGGTCGCAGCGGCACAGCACGGTGTTGCCGAGACAGCACGTGACGCTGGTCTGGAGGTGCTGTACGACCCGAGGACCGAGCGACTCGAGCACGAAGGGTTCACCCTGCAGGGCATCCCCGGCTACACCGGGACGCCGTACAACCTCGACGCTCTGGCGGCGAATGTGGACCAGCGTCAGCAGCTCATCGACGCCGTCCTCGGGGCCACTCCGGACGTGGTGACGATCGTCACTCCCCCGCACTTCCTCGCCCGCGACGCCCGGACGAGTCACCTCGATCTGGCTCTCGCGGAGGCGACCCGGTTGAGCACGGACAAGCGAGTGCGTCCCGTGCTAATGATGAAGGCGCGGTTCCCCGTTGCCGACGCCGCCGAGCTCGCCCGAGAGTACGCCGCCGCCGGTTTCGACGAGATCGAACTACGCTTCACACCGCTCGGCGGCGAGGACGACGGGATCCCGAAGATCCGGGCAGCGTTCACCATCGCTGATCTCTTCCGGTCGGCTGGCCTCAAGGTGGTCCTGGGCCGCTCCGGCAATGTCGGACAGACCGCGTACGCGCTGGGCCACGTCGACGGGTACTCGATGGGCATCGGTCAGATGGAGCACGTCAACCACTCCGCCGACATCACGCGTCAGAAGCAGCCGCCGAAGCTCGACGAAGAGGGCAACAAGGTCAAGAGCGGCGGCGCCTGGCAGGGCGT
The DNA here is from genome assembly GCF_004342995.1 of Curtobacterium sp. PhB146. Lineage (NCBI taxonomy): Bacteria > Bacillati > Actinomycetota > Actinomycetes > Micrococcales > Microbacteriaceae > Curtobacterium > Curtobacterium sp. PhB146. The sequence continues at coordinate 60,945 of NZ_SMBN01000009.1, forward strand.
CTACATCCCCAATCTTGCGACGACACTGAGCATGAAGCGCGCCCGAACCTTGCTCGGACACACCGACGTCCGGACGAAGCTCCTTTGCCGCATCGACCACTGCGCGAACTCTCTGCTGGGGCCCGTCACGGACTACCGCAGCCACTACCTGCACTCCCGTGCTGCCGAGGCCGAGAGGTTGGCTGCCACTCCCCCGGCGTGGCGCGGGAAGATCGAGACCGATCGACTGCAGCGCGCGCTCGAGCTTCGCGAGCTCGTCAACACGAAGTACCGTGCCGCCGGCGAACCGGAGCTGAAGGTCCGGACCCTGCAGAGCCTCGTGGACGGCATCGAGGAAGAGCGGGCCGCAGTCGCCTGACAGCCCGGACACGAAGAAGCGGTGATGGTCTGGAGGCGCCTCCGAACCGTCACCGCTTCTTGTCGGACAACCGCCCCGAGTATGGACCTCGTGGTGCGCGGTTTGGACCCGTCGCGTTTCATGGGCCGTCCCTGGTTGCACAGGGCCCTGACCTTGCCGGCCGGATGATCAAGCTAGCTCCGAAGAGACCTGAGTCCGAACCGACGAAGCGAGGGCTTCGTCCCGTGTACCTGGTTACAGGCTAGCAGAGGTTCGAGCGTTATCGGTGAGGATCAGGAGGCCAATATTTTCAGATATCAGCCCCTTCCCAGACATCGCAACCCAGGTTGCGCCCCAGCGCATCCTGGGTGTACCCTTAGCGCATCCCGCCCCAGGACATCCCCTCACAGTTCATCGTAGCTCCCTGGGGGTTCTCGCGCGACTTGGAGTTTCGAGTGACCGGCACCTTCGACTTCGACGACGTGAAGCGCAGCTCCGCCGCCGTCCGACGAGCCTTCGTGGAACGGCCGGAAGAGGGCCGTTCTCCCCTCAGCCGCTTACTCAGCGGCATCAACGCTGAACAAGGCGGTGGGGGTCGTGGCGGGAGGACTCGCATCGCTGTGCTCATCACCCTCCTCTGGGTGATTGCATCGCCCCCGTTCGACTCAAAGCGGGTTAGCCCGTACTGGGCTCGGCTACTCGGAGAGTCAGACCCCGAGGGCGCCGGCGCACACGCTGTACTCGACGCGCTTCACGATCTTCACGAACGCGGCTTCATCCAACTCGACACCACCGGCACGAACCGGATGCGGATCACGCTGCTCCGCGAAACGGGCGACCGGCACTCCTACTCCTTCCCCGATCCAGCAGAAGGCGAGTCCTACTTCCGAGTGCCGAGGACTCTGTGGACGAGCGGCGTCATCAGCGAGATGTCAGGACGGGCACTCGCGCTATACCTCATCGCCCTCTCACATGCGGGATGGGGGGAACGAGAGTTCTGGATCAACCAGAGCCTGTTCGCCGCGCGGTACGGCCTCGGTGAGACGACTCGCAAGAAGGGTCTCCGCGAACTTGTCGAGCTCGGGGTGCTCGAGATCACCTCCGTCTCTCGATCCCTGCCCGGAGAACTCAGCGGCCGCACGTTCCGACGGAACATCTACGTCATCGCGAAGCCGTTCCGCTCTGAAGGGGCGTCATTCGAAGCGAACCCAGGCGACGAGGCCCTGTCTCGTTAGCCGTTGCCGCATCAGCCCTCATCCGACACAGCCTGACCACGGACGACTGCAAACCTCCGACGAGCAAGTGCGTGACGCGATCGCCGCGCGCGTCACGGTGGAACAAGCCAAGGGTCCACTCACTCACCGGCACGGTATCGAGGTCGACGAAGCGTTCCAGCTGCTTCACATGAAGACTCGGCGCGCCGAGCGTGGACTTCACGAGCTCGCTGACGATGCGGTCCACCGCGGCGAACGGCTCGACGAGGCCGACTGACCCGCACCATCGAGGACGAGCGGCGTGGCGTGACGATCCCCACGCCGATGCGTAGTTCTCGTCCGGGCCCTTCTAGTCCACTAGATCTCGTCGCATCATTCATGGAGCCGTAGAACGAGTTCTGATCTGCCGCTGCCCGGCCAAGATCATCTCCGGTTGACGTTACAAATGGAGGCGGCAGGCCACGAAAGCCACTTAGACATCAGCGTGGGCCATGTTCTACCACGCGTTTTTTTGGCCGATCTACTTTGGCGGCACCTACGCCGGATCGGCTTGTACATGCGGATCGGCTGTGATTCCGGACGGGTAACGATCGACGGCCGTGATCGAACCGTGACATACGTACTCACAGATGTAGGGGGTCGCCGGTAGAGTGAGAAGGTCCCCTCCGGGGGCATGAAACGACCTCCCGTAATCGACGTGTTAGCGCACGTCGGGGAGGCCGAATCAATTTTCAAATAAACATCCGGACGAGGAGTCGCAACATGGAAAAGATGCTGGAGACGTTGACCGGACATGTCAATCGTATAGCTGACTGTACGAACATGTCCAACATGGGCCGTAACGGCGGCGCGTACGGGAACGCCGTAGTGGTGCTCGCATACGCGTGTCTCGTACACGAAGTGGCTCCGGTGGTGCTCGCAGTGTTGAACGCTGCGGGTCTGGCGTAGGTCGATGTAGAACGGGCGGGACAACACGGTTGTCCCGCCCGTTCTCGTGTACCGCCCCCAGAACTACACGCTCGTCGACGCGGGACTGCTACCGATCCGCAGTCACGGTGCCGTACTGCTGTCCGTACTTCTCGCGGATCGCCTCTTCGACAACGTTGCGAATCGTCCCCTCGCCGCCGTCAACCGCTGCATCGATCAGGTCCTGCACGTCGAGTGCGAGCCGAGTGCTGAACGGGACCGTCACCTCGCGCCGAGGGCGGCCTCGGCGCGGCGCCGGCGGAGTCGCATTCGGTAACGGAGACGCCGGGGCCGGAATGGGAGTCGGAGCAGGCTCGGTCTGGCGGTAGTCAACCGGGTCGACGCGCTCGTCTGCGGCGGCTTGTGGCCGGCGTCGGGTCCTGAGGTCACCAGGGCGCTCTGGCTTTTGATCGCTCATCGGATCACCTGATCCACGATGGCGGTGTACGCGTCGAGCACTGGTGCACCCTTCCTGTAGTTGCCGTACCACTCACCCGTGAGGCGTACTTCCTGCACGATCGCTCGTTCTGGGACGAGGGGCACCAAGAGCATGCCTGTGTCGCGGAGTTCGTCGATGCTCGCCACGGCCGGTCGGGACATGATCGTCTCCCGGACTCCCCCGACGACGATGCCTGCTTCGGTCAACGTCACGGGAGCGCCGATGCGCTCTCGACTGTGTCGGAACTGCTGCACAGTCTTCCGGGCGCCGCTGAAGCCGTCGACACCGTCGTTCGTAGCGGTAGCGGCGTAAATGACGGTGTCGGCGGCGTTGAGGGCTGCCAGGGTCAAGGGGCCGCCCTGGCGGTTGGGGCAGTCGATCACGATGAGATCAGCCTGCACGCCCTCGAGTGACACGCGGAGGCGAAGCTCGGCGTGGTCGGCTCGGTCGGCCTCGCGGTTCGACACGTTGCGGGCGCTCGGCAGAACACGAAGGTTCGGTGACCAGGCGGTAGACACTGCCAGGTCTTCAGCCCATCCCTCCGGTTCCTCGTTGCCGAGGATCGCACCGACGTGCAGCCCCTCCCCCGATGGTTCGACGTTAAGCCACTTCGTTGAAGCTGCCCGGGGATCCAAGTCGACAAGGAGCGTCCTGAGACCTCGTTCTGCAGCGATCATCGCGATGGACACTGCGGTCGTCGTCTTCGACACCCCACCGGACTCGCTGTACACCATGACTGTCTGCATGCAAGAAAGCATGTCAGCATGCATGCGTTCTGTCAAGCAATCTTGCATGCTTGCATTCATGCATGAAAGAAAGCGAGCAAGAAGGCATGCATGCACGCGTTAGGCAGCTAGCTCGAGGTCGCGGAGTTGCTGGAGCAGACCACGTCGGACGAACCGCATGGCTTCTTGGTGGTCGGCTCGGCCGTCGCTCGAGCATGGGTACGCAGGGTATGCCTCGGGACCGCCGTGGTCGTCGACGGATCGGAACATAACGACCTGCGTGGTGGGGGTGCGGTCGCGGCCTCGTCGGCCGGCCTTGCGGATGAGGTGGTTCTGCCACCAGGCCCAGAGGTCGCGCTCGTCGACGTACTGCTGTTCCCGTCGCAAGAGGATCCCGTCGACGCCGAGCTGCTTGGCCACGTGTGTGCGGAAGTCCTGCAGCCGCCGGCGCCAGCCGGTGGGTGTGGCGATCGCGAGGGTCCAGCGTCGCATGCGTGCGAGAGCTGCGCGTGCGCGGCCGTGGGGAAGTCCTGCACGGTCAGCGACGACCTCGAGTGCGTGCTCGTCGGTGGTCAGGCTCTCGTAGACACGGCGTGCCGTGGGCCCCAGTCCTGCGCGAGTGAAGACATCGTGCCGTCCGGCGTCGAGCCGGACTTCTAAAGCTTCCAGGAGGGTGACTCTCACGTCGAAGAGCTCGGCCGGGGGGCGGGCGGTCACATTGTGAAGTGGCCCGACGCGTACGGAGGGTGTGGAAAACCGGTCTGTGAGCCGCCAGACGGCGGCGTTGGGGCCGTCTGCCTGGCGCCGGCGGGTGATCCATCCAGCGGTGTGGAGGCGGCGGAGTGAGCGGTCGACGGTGCTCGAGGGGATCCCGGTGGCGATCGCCACGGACCGGAGTGCGGCGCCGACGTCAAGGGAGCCGGAGCGTAGGGACGCCCAGGCGAGGTAGGTCAGGACGGTGCTGTCGTGCAGGTCTGACTCGGTGCGGGTCCAGCGGCCGGGGGAGGCGGTGAACGCCTGCAGCATGGCCTCGACGACGTCGATGATGCCGGTCAGCTGGGTGAGGTCGCGTTGCTGACGTTCCTCGGGCGCGTACCGGTACAGCACCGCCCGCTCCTGCGCCTTCGCCCACTGCCGCTCGAGGCGCGCGGCGGCCTCGGCCGCGGTGCGGGGCTCGCGGCCGCCGGTAGGACGGTTGCGGGTGCGGTAGTGCTCCATGCCGGGTGCGGTCTTCGCGGCGTGCTCGACGTCGGCGAGGGTCCACCCGGACACCGCGGCCGCGAGCAG
>NZ_SMBN01000010.1:0-47863 GCF_004342995.1 Curtobacterium sp. PhB146
CATCACCGCACAGATCAAGTAACACCCCACGTACTCCGGCTGTGCATGGCAGACCGGAACGGCCAACGCCCCGTCGCTCGCGACGGGGCGTTGCTCGTGCGTGGAGAAACCGGGTCAGCGAGCCCGCGCCCGGTACGCTCCCGGCGCAGTCCCGCACGCACGGGTGAAGTGCACGTAGAAACTCGACTGCGACCCGAATCCTGCGGCGTGCGAGATCTCCGACGTCGTCATGGACGTCGTCGCGAGCAACCGCTGCGCCTCGGCCACCCTGCACCGTGTCAGGTATTCGACGATCGTCGTGCCGACGTCCTGTCGGAACACCGACATCGCGTAGTGCGGGTGCAGGTGTGCGGCCGCAGCGACGTCAGCGACCTCGATCGGTTCGCGGAACCGGTCGACCACGAACCGCACCATGTCGATCACCCGGTGCATGGCATCCGCGGTGCCGTGCCCGCCGCCGGGCCGCAGGTCAACGGCGTCGCGGTGGTGCCGGAGCAGGCGACGCACGAGCGCCTGCGCCTCGAGGTTGGCGATGATCTCCGCACCGTCGTCCTCGAAGTCCTGCTGCCACGACCCGAGCATCGACTCGACGTCACGCCCGGCAGCTGCGGTCGGCACGACGACCGGGCGGTTCAGGAGCATCGCTCCGAGGTCGTGGTCGGGCAGTCCCCACGCCAGCACCTCGGCCAGCGGGATGTGCACCCAGCGGAACTCGCCCGTGCCGGTGCCGTCACCCACGAGCTGGTGCGGGGTCCAGCCCCAGAACAGTGCGATCTCGCCCGCGTGCACACTGACCGGCGCCCCGCCGAACCGGTAGTCCAGGTGCCCGTCGAGCACCAGGTTCATCTCGAGGTCGTCGTGCCGGTGGGACGATGCCATGAGCGGGGCCGGGCCGCGGTGGCTCCAGTACGCCGCTTCCATCGTCTCCACGTCGAGCACGTTGCTGAGCCTACGTCAGTGAGCCTTTCCCCACACAGGACCTCCGTCAGGGGGTCGCCTGACGAGACCAGTAGTCGGCCCTGATGACCAGGAGTTCCCCCTCCGCTTCCGAACTCAGGTTGACGGTGCGCGGGTCCCACAGTGTCCCGCGCTGACGAGCTTGGGGAGTCATCCCCAAGCTGGCCGCGAGATCCTGCGGGCGTACTCCCTCGGGCGGTCGGACCGAGAGCACGGCCCAGCACCCACCAGAAGCGCAGTCCTTCTCTTCCGCGATCAGCTCGCTGCCCGCGGGCAGCGAGACCGAGGAAGCGGGTGGCACATCCCCCTCGGTCGCGAATGCGAACAGGGACACGAGGCGAACTCCGGCGAGCAACGTGACGAGCGCAAGCGTCACCACGACCATCACCACGACCGATCGCTTCCGTCTCCCTGTGGCCGTCACGAGCGCCACCCTACGGCCTTGGCGCAGCAGCCTGTCCTGGTACTCACCCGACGGTGTGGAGTACTTCGATGCCCATGGAGCCGACGCACGGTCGGTACCGGACGAGCGCGACTCGTGCCCCGTGCATCTCTCCGAGCTCCTGGTGGCGCGATCGGTCCACGTGACGCACGACCGCTGCCTCGCGTGAGGCCTCGCGGTGCACACTGATCGAGAGGTGGGCCGTGTTCCTGATGAAGGCCATCGGAGGCGCGGCACCGCCGTGGAGCGCCGAGGCAGCCTCACGCATCCGGACACGGATCGGCCGCAGGGTGTCGTCGTCGAACCCCTGCACGAAGACGCCGGCCGCCGATCCTCCAAGGCCGTCGAGCCGGACTCGGTGGTCGAGCGCGCCGCGCAAATCCTCGACGACGTCGATGCAGTGCTCGAGCGTCGCACGGTCGATCCGATCGCGGTACGGTTCGAGGCTCGTGATCGTGAGGTGCACGTCCTCGACTCCGTACACGTGTTGCGTGCCGTCGTACGCGGCGGCCAGTTCATCCGCCACGCCAGCGATCCGCTGAGCGAGTGGCCTCGGAGGGAGCAGCCCCAGGCTCAGACCCCAGCGCGGATCACCGTCCACCGGTTCCCGGTCGAGCTGCAGGTCACCGACACGCAGCCGCTGACGGGCACGTTCCCAGAGCACGTCGTACTCCTCACGACTTGCCACAGGCGCCGACGCCTACTTGTCCCACGCCGTCACGGACGCGAGACCTCGAGCGGCACGTTCCTCATCGAGGAGCTGTTGCACCACCTGGCTCTTCGCGGCCGTGTAGGCACGACCGTCCGAGGATCGCGCTGCTCGGGTCTTGACCTCCCGGTACCGCGCAACGGCGGTGGGGTCGCGCAGCAGCTTGTCCCGGAAGAGCCGTTGGTTGCACTCGTCCCACTGGTCCGAGGCGAAGGCCTGGAGGATGTGGGTCCTTGCCCCGTCTCGCTCTCGGGTGTACACCCCGTGGCTCTTCGGACCGGAACGGTGCTGCGTGTAGCCCGTCGCCGCGAGCAACGGGCCGAGCGCCAACGGATCCGTGTCGACTGCGACCCGGACCGCGATGTCGATGACCGGCTTCGCTTCGAGGCCCGGGATGGCCGTGCTGCCGATGTGTTCGACCGCGAGCACGCGGTCTCCGAGCGCGGCGACGAGCCGCGACGCCTCACGCTGGTAGTCCGTCTCCCAGGAGTCGCGGTGTGCTTCCAGCTGCACCGCGGGAGGCTCTCCCCCGGACCGGATCGTGGCCATCGCCGCTGGCCACAGCGCGTCCAACCGCGGTCCCCACGGATCCGCCATCACGCCGCTCTCACGGAGTTCGACCACCTCGGACGCGGGGAGCCACTTCCAGGCCATCACCTCGGCCGGAGCTGGCCGCACGGTCGAGCCGGCAGGTTCCCGGACGGTGAAGAGATCCACCAGCGCAGAGTCCTCGGTGAAGCGACCGACCCACTGCAGCGCGTCGGGCGCGACCTCGATGGCGGTTTCCTCGCGCAGTTCACGACAGGCCGCCGCTGTCCCCGACTCGCCGGCGAGCGCGCTGCCACCGGGGAACTCCCACCCGTACGCGAACTCCTTCGTCGGCGCTCGTTGCGTGACGAGGACGGTCCCGTCGGCGCGGTGGACGCAGACCGTGACCACGAGGTGGAAGGACCCGGCGGGCCAGCCGCTGTCGCCTCGCCGGAACGTCGTGCCCGTCGCTCCACCGCCCGCATCGACCACGTCCCACCACTCGTCCACGTCCGCCAGCGTACGACGACCGTCGCGACGCCAGTCGAGCCGCTGCGCGACTCGTGGTCGCCGAGACCTCGGGAACCTAGGGACGCGCAGCGACGACGGCGACCAGACCGCGCCAGTCGGGGTGGTAGTCCTCGTCGACGGCCGCACGGCTCTCCGCGTAGACAGAGGCGACGCGCAACGCCAAGGACGGGCTCAGCGCTCCGGACAGTGCCGTCTGGCTATCGGCCGCGGCGAGGTCCGTGCCGGAGCCGAACCGGTGGTGCACCGTCCCCTCCCGCTGGTCGGCGAGGACCATGCTGTGCACGAGCGCCTCGCGGACCACCCCGAGCACGAGGTGCAGCCCGATGGCGTCAGCTCCGCGCCCGAATCGTGTGGCAGCCAGCGCGAGATCGAACCGCTGACTGTTGTCCGGAGGCTCCGGCGGAAGCTCCAGAGTCGCACCTCGCGTCGCGAGGTCCACGCGGCGACCGTCCGCGAGCACGATGCGAACGTGCTGCACCCCGTCGTCGAGGGTGCTCTGCCACGCCCACGGTTCACCTCCGAGGAGTGTCCGCGCGTCGACGTCCGCAATGAGATCGAGCTCGACGTCGAGGTCGCTCCACGGGTCCAGCTGGTCGGGCGTGAGGACGGAGCCGTACGGACGGACCGCGCCGACCGCCGGGTCCGTGCGGAGCCTCTCCAGGAGTGACTGCTGCCAGTGCATCACCGAACCCTACGAGCTCCACGCCATGAGCGGGGCCGGGCCACGGTGGCTCCAGTACGCCGCTTCCATCGCCCCGACGTCGAGCTCCACGTCGAGCACGATGTCGAGACCACGTCAGAGCCCCTTCCGTCTGTTCGTCTCCCAGTACCCCAGCACCAGCTCGTCGCCCGGCGGCAGTTCGCGTTCGACGAGCCGGAAGAGTCGACGCGCCTGGCGCTCGGACGAGCGCGCCGCGGCCTCGGTCGGCCATCCCGCTTCCACCGAGTAGTCCTCGTTGAACTCGGCGGCCCACCGCAGTACCTCGTCGCGGACCGTCTCCGACAACGCCGGTCTCCCCTCGGGGCACAGGCCGTCCTCGTCCCAGAGCGGCCAGTCGACGCTGTACTCGTTCATCAGTCGGTAGCGCACCGGACAACACTCGCACACCGGCCACGGACCGATCCGAGGATCCTGGAACCCCACCGTCCGAAGCCGGAGGACCGCACACCCCCGCGCTTCCTACCGTCGACACATGACCAAGATCACCATCATCGGCGCCGGCGGCTTCGTCTTCCCCTTCCGCCTCATCGGCGACCTCGTCTCCTTCCCCGCCCTGCAGGACGCGACGTTGCACCTCATGGACCTCGACGCGGGCCGGGTCGCCCGCACCGCGACCGCAGCCCGCGAGCTCGTCGCCCACCACGGCCTCGGTGTCGAGGTCCTCGAGACCACGGACCGCCGTGCGGCCCTGGCGGGTGCGGACGTCGTCATCATCACGTTCCAGGTCGGCGGCGTCGAGTCCTACAAGTGGGACGTCGAGATCCCGCGCAAGTACGGCATCGACCAGGCGGTCGGCGACACCGTCGGCCCGGGCGGCGTCTTCCGCTTCCTGCGGTCGGTCCGCGCGTACGAGGACATCGCCCGCGATGCCCTCGAGCTCTGCCCGGACGCCCAGTTCATCAACTACGCGAACCCGATGGCGATGGCCACGGCGTTCCTCAACGCGAAGGGGCTCCGGACGGTGGGGCTCTGCCACAGCGTGCAGGGCACGACCCGCATGCTGGCGCGCACGCTCGGCGTGCCGTACGACGAGGTCGAGTTCGTCAGCGCCGGCATCAACCACCAGGCGTGGATCCTCGAGTTCACGCGTCGCAACGGCGAGGACCTCTATCCGCGTCTGCGCGAAGTGATGACGGCGAAGCACCAGCGGGGCGTCGCGGCGTCCGACCTGCACGACGACGACGGCGACCACAGCGAAGCGGCTGCCGCGGCGAGCAACTACGAGGGCGGCAACGAGCAGGTCCGCACCCAGCTGATGCGCTCGTTCGGGTACTTCGAGACCGAGTCGAGCCACCACGCCAGTGAGTACGTGCCGTACTTCCGCAAAGACCCGGAGACGGTGCTCGAGTACATCCCGGAGCGCTGGGACTACTACGAGATCTGCCTGGCGCACGACGAGCAGGGCGACGTGGACACGCAGCTCGAGAAGCTCAAGGCCGACCTGACGCCGAGCGTCGAGTACGGCGCGAGCATCGTGAACGCGATCGTGACGGGTGTGCCGGCGGTCGTCTACGGCAACGTGCCGAACGCCACGGGCGTCATCCAGAACCTGCCGTCCGACGCCTGCGTCGAGGTCGCGTGCCTGGTCGACGGCAAGGGGGTGCAGCCGACGTCGTTCGGTGAGCTCCCGCCGCAGCTCGCCGCGATCAACCGCACGAACACGAACGTGCAGACCCTGGCGGTGCGCGCTGCACTCACGGGCAACGTCGAGCACGTCCACCACGCGGTGGCTCTGGACCCGCTGACGGCGGCGCACCTGACGCTCGACCGCATCGCCGAGATGACCGACGAGCTCCTGCACGCCCACGCGGCGCTCCTCCCCGAGTCGCTGCGTCCGGCGGACGCGGTCACCGCGGCACCGGTGGCCGACCGGGAGGCCCGCCCCGCGCTCGTCTGAACCGTCGCGCCCGACGTGGGGTCGGGTCCAGGACGCGACCCCACGTCGGACGCGCGGCGCCCCGTGTGCGCACCCCGCGCCTCCCGGCCGACCTGAACGGCACCACGACCTCAAAGGAGAGGACCATGCCGACCCGACCATCCCCCCAGCTCGCCAGACGGGGGTTCCTCGCCCTCGCCGGCATCTCGCTGACCGGCGCGCTGGCAGCGTGCGCCGGCGGCGGCACGACCGGCCGCGGCGGGACGAAGCACATCCGCCTGTCCACCTGGAACATCCCGACGGACATCACGAGCTACCAGGCGATCGCCGACGAGTTCGTCGCAGCGCACCCCGGTACGAGCGTCGCCGTCGAGGTGACCACCGGGCAGTTCCACCAGTGGTTCATCACCCGGCTCGCCGCCGACCTGGCGCCGGACGTCATCCGGATCACCCCGCAGCAGATCGGCCGGTACGCCGCGAACGGCAGCCTGGTCGACATCTCGGGGTCCGTCCCGGCGGACTACCGGCAGGACTACAGCGACCCGTTCTGGGCGATCGGCGCGCGGGACGACGGCGTGTACGGCGTCTTCCAGCACACCGACAACTTCATCACCTACTACAACCGCGACGTCATGGAGCAGATCGGCGTCACGCCACCGCAGGCGCTGGCCGACGCGTGGACGTGGGACGAGTTCCTCGACGTCGCGCAGGAGGTCAAGCAGGTCACCGGCAAGTACGCGTTCGGGTACGGGTGGTCGTCGCCCGAGACGGCGTACCGGTGGCTGCCGCTGGTCCACCAGAACGGCGGTGCGTTCCTCGGCGAGGACGGTGCCACCCCGTCGATGGACACCCCGGAGGCGATCGACGCCCTGGCCTTCGGCCGGAAGTGGTACGCCGAGGGACTCGCCACCACGGGCAACCTCAGCAAGAGCGGCGGCGGTGACGTCTCGCGGAACCTGTTCCTGACCGGGCAGATCGGCATGATGCTCAACAACCCGGAGTCGATCACGCAGCTCGACACCGACATGCCGGACAACTGGGGTACTGCCCCGATGATCCGGAACGTCGGCGAGGCGAGCGACCTGGGCGGCAACGCCCTGGCCGTCACGAAGTCGAGCAAGCACCCGGAGCTCGCGGCCGAGCTCGTGGCGATGATCACGTCACGGTCGAAGATGCAGCAGTTCTGCCACGACGGCAACTGGCTGCCCGCCCGGAAGTCCCTCGACGCGAAGGACATCGGGTACGCCGCGAACACCGACACGATGCAGCGGTTCATCGACCAGGGGACGACGATCCCGCTCTCGATGGTGAAGGCCGAGAGCGGCGAGTACTTCAGCTCGCTCAACGCGGTGTTCGCCGACTACCTCGACCTCTGTCTGCTCGGGCAACTGAGCCCGAGAGAGGCCTCGAACCAGATGATGGAGGCGATGCGCAGTGTCACTGCGAACTGAGACCGCGCCGGTCCGCACGACGGCGTCCACCGCCCCACCGACCGGCGGAGTCCCCGCTGGCGGCGGTGCCCGCCGAAGCCGGGGCCGCTTCGTCCCGTACGTGTTCATCGGCCCCGCGGCGCTGCTGTTCCTCGGCTTCTCGCTCATCCCGATCATCACGGCGATCGCGCTGAGCTTCCAGGACTCCAGCACCTCGCTCGGCGACGGCACCTGGGTCGCCGGGAAGAACTTCGTCGACATGGGCTCTGACCCGCTCATCGGCACGGCGCTGCGGAACACGCTCGTGTTCACGCTCGGCACCGTGCCGACCTCGATGGCGATCGGGCTCGCGCTGGCCGTTGCCCTGAACCGGCCGCTGCCCGGGCGCTCGGTGTTCCGCGCCCTGTTCTTCGTGCCGATGGTCGCGGCCGGCGTCGTGGTGGGCGTCATCATGTCGTGGATCTTCAACGGCGACTACGGCGTCGTGAACAACCTGCTCGAAGCGCTCGGCATGGGGCGCGTGCCCTGGCTGACCGCTCCGGGGTGGGCGATGGCGACCCTGGTGGTCGTCGTGGTCTGGACCCGGATCGGCTTCTGCATGGTGATCTACCTCGGCGCGCTGCAGTCCGTGCCCGCCGAGCTCAAGGAGGCCGCCGCGATCGACGGCGCCTCGCGCTGGGTGCGGTTCCGGACCATCACGTGGCCGCTGCTCCGCCCGACGACGTCGATCCTGCTCATCCTGAACGTCGTGTTCTCGTTGCAGGCCTTCGACGTCATCTACGTGATGACCGGCGGTGGCCCCGGCTTCTCGACGACCGTGCTGATCCAGTACGTGTTCCGGTCCGCGTTCATCGATGCCCGGATGGGCTACGCCGCGGCGCTCGGACTGGTGCTCGTCGCGATCCTGCTCGTGTTCACGCTGCTCCGGCAGCGCGCCAACCGCAAGGCGGAGGAGATGCTCTGATGGCCGTACTCGATGTCCGCGGTCCCCGCCGCCGTCCGGCTGGGGCCCGCTCCAGGCGCCGGCCTGGTCGCTGGGTGCTCGTCGCCGGGCTCACCGCCCTGGCCATCCTGATGGTGTTCCCGCTGTACTGGATGGTCGTCTCGGCACTCACCCCCGGCGGGCAGTCGCAGAGCGGCACGTTCTCGCTGTTCCCGACCCGGCCGACGTTCGAGAACTACACGCAGGTGTTCAGCACGCAGCCGGTCTGGCGGTGGCTCGGCAACTCGGCGCTCATCACCAGCGTCGGCACCGCGTTGAGCGTCGTCGTGTCGTTGATGGCCGGGTACGCCCTCGCCAAGTTCCGGTTCATGGGCCGGGGGCTGCTGTACTCGGCGTTCCTCGTCACGATCATGATCCCGATCCAGGTCACCCTGGTGCCGAGCTTCCTGGTCGTCGCGAAGATCGGCCTGGTCGACTCCCCCTGGGCGGTGATCCTGCCGACCGTGTTCGACGTCGTCGGGATCTTCATCGCGCGGCAGTTCATGCTCGGGGTGCCGGACGCCCTGATGGAGGCCGCTCGACTCGACGGCGCCGGCGAGTTCCAGACGTTCTTCCGGGTGGTGCTGCCCTCGTGCGGCCCCCTGGTCGGGGTGCTCGTGATCCTCGGCTTCATGACGCGGTGGAACGACTTCCTCTGGCCGCTCGTCGTGCTGCAGGGCAACGAGAATCTGACCGTGCCGGTGGCCCTGTCGACGCTGACGAACAACCCGGCGTTCAGTTCGCCGTGGGGTGCCGTGATGGCCATCGCGACCGTGACCGTGCTGCCGCTGCTCGTGGTGTTCCTGGCGTTCCAGCGCCAGTTCGTGCAGGGCATCGCCTCGACCGGCATCAAGTAACCCGGCGGCTCGCGCCGGCGCCGGCGGGGCGGCGGGCGGGCGGCGTACCTGCCCGAATCGGGCGTACCTGGTCGATTCTTTCGACCAGGTACGCCCGATTCCGCATACCAGCGCAGTGGACATGGGAAAGAAACGACGGGAGGCACGGTGCCAGCTGGCACCGTGCCTCCCGTCCGTCGTCCGCGTCAGCGGATGATCGAGATGTTGTCCGCCTGCGGGCCCTTCTTGCCGGGGCCCACGTCGTACTGCACGTGGTCGTTCTCCTCGAGCGACCGGTAGCCGGTCGTCGCGATGATGCTGGAGAAGTGGGCGAACAGGTCCTCGGACCCGTCGTCGGGGTGGATGAAGCCGTACCCCTTGGCGTGGTCGAACCACTTCACGGTGCCGGTCGGCATGGTCGACAGCACGGCGTCAGTGGATGCGCAGTTGCGCGACCATCGGGCAGGCGAACGGGTCACGGGCAGCGAGCCCGACCCGGTTCAGGTACCGGACGACGATGCCGTAGGAGCGCAGCAAGGTGGTCTCGGTGTAGGGCACCTCGAGCGTGTCGCAGTGGTCGCGGACGAGCAGGCGGGCCTGCTTCAGCGCCGGACGGGGCATCGACGGGAACAGGTGGTGCTCGACCTGGTAGTTCAGGCCGCCCATCAGGAACGAGACCCACCAGCCGCCGCGGATGTTGCGCGACGTGCGGACCTGGCGCGAGAAGAAGTCGACCTTGGCGTCGTGCGCGATGGTCGGCATGCCCTTGTGGTTCGGGGCGAACGAGGCGCCCATCATCACGCCGAACACGGCGAGCTGCACACCGAGGAACGCGCAGGCCATGCCGAACGGCAGGAACCAGAACACGACCGTCAGGTAGATGCCGAAGCGGGCGACGAGCAGCGCGGCCTCGAGCCAACGGTGCTTGACGTCGGCCTTGGTGCCGTTGCCGGTGACGATGCTCTGCACCGCGTACCGGTGCAGGTTCAGGCCCTCGAGCGTCAGCAGGGGGAAGAACAGCCAGCCCTGGAACCGCATGAACGTCGTCATGAGCGGACCCTTGACCGCGGCGGCGTCCTCCGGCAGGAACCGGATGCCGTCGGGTGCGATGTCGGGGTCCTTGCCGACGGTGTTCGGGTTGCCGTGGTGGCGGGTGTGCTTGTTCATCCACCACGAGTAGCTGAGGCCGACCAGGAACGTGCCGAGCCAGCGGCCGGCGTGGTCGTTCCACTTCTGCGAGGCGAAGACCTGGCGGTGTGCGGCTTCGTGCGACAGGAACGCGAACTGCGTGAAGATCACGCCGAGCGCGCCGGCGACGATGAGCTGGAACCAGGTGTCGCCGAGGAATGCGAACGCGACCCACGCGAGGGCGAAGGTGACGATGAGTGTGCCGAACAGCGACCAGTAGAACCCGGTGCGGCGGCGGAGGAGTCCGTTCTCCTTCACCTGCGCGAGCAGGGCTGAGTAGGTCGAGGTGCCCTTGGGGCTTCCTGTTCCAGGTCGAGTGCGGGTGTAGCCCGGAGCGAGCGGAGTGGTGGTCAAGATGGACCGACCTTCCGGTGCGGACCGGCCCTTCGGCCGGTTCGAGAGAGTTCACGCGATTGCGCTTGGTGCGACCCTAGGGCCTGAAGGTGCGATTCCACCTGACAATCAGCCTGCCCTGTCCAGCGGGCGTTGTGATGGCACCTGAAGGGGGTGTGCGTCCCCACGGGCGGACGGGAGGCGCGGGTCGCGCCCGCCCCGTGCCTCCCGTCCGCCGCACGCGCCCGACCAGGGCAGTGGCCCGCGCCGTCAGGTCGCGATCCGCGCTCCGGAGCGGTGCGACTCCGTCGCCGCGTCGGCGAGCAGGAGGGCCCGCCGGCCGTCCTCGAGCGTCGCGCGCGGGCGCTCGTCGCCGCGCGTCACCGCGACGAGGTGGGCGATCTCGGCCGCGTAGGCCTCGCGGTACCGGTCGCCGTAGTGGCTGATGGCGAGGTCGCCCGCACCGACGCCGGCAGCGGTCGACGCGGTGACCGAGGTCGCGGTCCGGTTGCCGACCGCGAGCGTGCCCGCTGGCCCGGACGCCTCGAGCCGCTGGTCGTACCCGGAGGCGTTGCTCCGCGCGTCGACGATCGTGACGAGTGCCCCGCCAGCCGTGGTCAGGGT
Source organism: Curtobacterium sp. PhB146 (assembly GCF_004342995.1). NCBI lineage: Bacteria > Bacillati > Actinomycetota > Actinomycetes > Micrococcales > Microbacteriaceae > Curtobacterium > Curtobacterium sp. PhB146. Next base: position 11,158 of record NZ_SMBN01000010.1, read on the forward strand.
GACCATCGCACCGGAGACGTCGTCGAGTGCGGCGACCTCGGGGTCGCTCACCTGGCCGACGGCGTGCACCGAGGTGACCTCGCCGCCGAGCCACCGGGCCATGTCGAGGTCGTGGATGGTCATGTCGCGGAACAGTCCACCGGACCCCGGTACGTAGGCGATGGGCGGCGGTGCAGGGTCGCGGCTGACGATGACGAGCTGCTCGAGGGGGCCGATCTCACCGGCCACCAACCGGTCGTGCAGGGCCGCGAACGACGGGTCGAACCGACGGTTGAAGGCCACGACGACCCGGTCTGCGGCAGCACCGACGGCCGCGATGCAGGCGTCGACCCGGGCGATGTCGAGGTCGACGGGCTTCTCGACCAGGACAGCCTTGCCACCGGCGACCGCCTGCGTGATGTGCGCGGCGTGCAGCGGGTTCGGCGACGCGATGACGACGGCGTCGATCGCCGGGTCGGCGAACGCGGCGTCGACCTCGAGGGCGGCGGCTCCGTGGCGAGCGGCGAGCGCCGGTGCTCCGGACCCACCGGCGACCGCGGACAGGACGGCACCGTCGGTGCGGGCCACGTTGGCGGCGTGCACGGCCGCCATCTTGCCGGCGCCGATGATCGCGATGCGGACGTCGGCGGTCACGAGGCGTCGGCCCGGATCGCTTCGAGCCCCTCGACCACGAGCGCGTGGTCGTCGTGCATCTCGAGACCACTGACCCCGACCGCCCCGATCAGGCGGCCCTGCAGCAGGAGCGGGAACGCACCGCCGGCCGCCGCGTACTCGTTCGTGTCGAGGGCGCCGTCCTGCTCGAAGCTCCCGCCGGCGGCCAGGTAGGTCGCGCGGACGCGCAGCGACGACTGGCCGAAGTGCCGCACGACGCGGAACTTCCGCTCGAGCCAGGCGTCGTTCAACGCGGCGGCGCCCTCGGTCGCGGCGTGGAAGACCCGCTGCTCGCCGAACACGACGGCGAATCCGATGGCGTGGCCGCGGTCGATCGCCGCCTGCCGGAGCCAGGAGCCGAGGCGCCACGAGTCGTCGAGGTCGAAGGACGGGAACGTCAGGCGCTGCTCCTCGGCCGCGAGGGCATCGCGCAGGGCGGTCGGGTCGAGGTCGCGGTAGTGGGCGCCGTCGGGGTGGGCCATGATCTCTCCTTCGAGGTGGTCCGGAACACGTTCTGGAACGTTCCAGAGCACCGAGCGTACCGCCCCCGACACACCTGAGCGAACGCACAGAGCCGCCGCCAGGCACCATGGAGGGCATGGCAAGCACCACCTCCGCTCCCCCGCCCGGCCCCGTCGAGACGACGTCGAAGGTGCGGCGGTGGGTGTTCTGGCCCGCCGCCGTCCTCGTGCTCGGTTTCGTGGCGTTCACCCTGATCTCCCCGTCGAGCGCCGAGGCGATGTTCGTCGGCCTGCAGGACGGCATCGTCAAGAACTTCAGCTGGTACTACGTCCTCGTCGCCGCGTTCTTCGTCGGCTTCTCGCTGTTCGTCGGCTTCAGCAAGTTCGGCGACATCAAGCTCGGCAAGGACCAGGACGAGCCCGAGTTCTCGACCGGGTCGTGGTTCGCGCTGCTCTTCGCCGCTGGCATGGGCATCGGCCTCGTGTTCTACGGCGTCTCGGAACCGCTCAGCCACTTCGCCTCACCGCGCCCCGGCGTCACCGGCACCGAGAACGAGCTCGCGCAGCAGGCCCTCACCCAGACGTTCCTGCACTGGGGACTCCACGCGTGGGCGATCTACGTCGTGCTCGGCCTCGCCCTGGCCTACGCCATCCACCGCCGCGGCCGTCCGGTGTCGATCCGGTGGGCGCTCGAGCCGCTGCTCGGCAACCGGGTGCGCGGCGGGTGGGGCAACCTCATCGACGTCATCGCGCTCGTCGGCACCCTGTTCGGTGTCGCGACCTCGCTCGGCCTCGGGGTCATCCAGATCGGCGCCGGGCTCGAGAGCGCTGGCATCGCCGACAGCAGCATCGTCAGCCAGATCGCCATCATCGCCGTGATCACCGCGGTCACCATCGTGTCGCTCGTGACCGGTGTCACCAAGGGCATGAAGATCCTGTCGAACTTCAACCTGCTGCTCGCCGCCGCACTGCTGCTGTTCGTGCTCATCGTCGGGCCGACCCAGTTCCTGCTCCGCGACTTCGTGCAGTCCATCGGCGCGTACCTGCAGAACATCGTCGGCCTGTCGTTCAACGTCACCGCACAGCAGGGCGCCGAGGGCGTCGCCTGGCAGGGCGCGTGGACCACCTTCTACTGGGGCTGGTGGATGTCGTGGGCGCCGTTCGTCGGCGTCTTCATCGCGCGCATCTCGAAGGGCCGAACGGTCCGCCAGTTCGTGTTCGGCGTCCTCCTCGTCCCGACCGCGCTCACGTTCCTCTGGTTCGCCGTGCTCGGCGGCGCCGCCATCCACCGCGAGACCGACGGCTCCGGTGGCCTGGTCGGCTCGGACGGCTCGGTCGACCTCGAAGGCTCGCTGTTCGCCCTGCTCGGCGACCTGCCCGCCGGAGCGGTGCTGACCTTCGGCGCGATCCTGCTCATCGGCGTGTTCTTCGTGACCTCGTCGGACTCCGGGTCGCTCGTGATGGCGATGATCGCGTCCGGCGGCGACATCGAGCCGAAGAACTGGCTCCGCGTCTTCTTCGCCACCGTCTCGGCACTGCTCGCCGTTGCCCTGCTGCTGAGCGGCGGGCTGAACGCTCTCAAGACGGCGGCGATCACCACGGCGTTGCCCTTCAGCGTCGTGCTGCTGCTCACCTGCTGGTCGACGATCATCGCCTTCACCCGCGAGCGGCGGGCGTACGACAAGGCCGAACGCGAGGTCCTGCTCGAGCACGTCGGTGCCTACTACGGCCTCGAGGTCGAGGGGCCGTCGGAGCGTGCTCCGCGGTCGGCCTTCGGTCGGCCGTGGGCAGCCGTGAAGAAGCGCGTGCGCGGCGGGTCAGCGGCGCACCCGACCGCCACCGCCCTCGACGACTTCCCGATCCGGACGCAGACGGTGTCACCAGACCCGGCGGTCGACGCGAGCCTGGACGACGGGCCGGCTGTGGAGAGCGCGCCGCGCCCGACGGACGGATGACGGACGGGAGGCTCGTGGCGGGGCCGCCACGGGCCTCCCGTCCGTCAGCGGTCGCGACCAGGGCGTCGCCGACGCCCGTCGTGCTCGCTGACGTCGGTGCGGCGGCTGGCTCGGAGGCTCCGGATGCCGAAGACGAGCGAGAACGGCATGAGGACCAGCAGCGGGAGCGACGACCCGATGTGGCTGGAGTTCAGCACAAGGTTCACCAACGCGAGCAAGAGCAGCACGGACGCGGTGACCACCGCGAACCACGCGAACGGTTCCGGCCAGGGGGCTAAGCGGCCAAGCTGTGGCGAGGGTTCGCCGGTGGATCCTCCGGCAAGGCCGGCTGCGCCGCCACCTCCGCCATCGTCGTACGCGACCGCAGCGTGGAGCGCGCGGATGTCGCGCGCACCCTCACCCCAGTCGAGCAACGTGAAGGGGACGATCGGACGCGTCCGGACGCGCAAGCCAGTTCCGCCTGCGGCAGGAGTCAACTCGATCGAGATCACCTCACCCCACGAGGAGAAGTTCCCGAGCACGGACAGCTCGATCCTGTCCTCGGCGACCGAGCGGACCCGCACGCGCGGCATCCCGGCGACAGCACGCAGAACCCGTTGGTGCGCTTCCTCGAGTGGCATCGCGAGCTCCCACTCGGCTGACGAGCGTGCAGCGGATGTCGTCACGTCGAGCATGACTTCATCCAACCCGAGTCAGAGCTGCTTCTCCATGCAGTAGCTCGTCGGGTCGTCGGTGTACGGCGGGAACCGCGGGACCTGGCGGTAGCCGAGCTTCTCGTACAGGGCGATCGCCGCGACCTGTGGCAAGCCCGTCTCCAGTTGCATCGTCGAGATGCCCCCGGCCAGCGCATGCGCTTCGAGCGCCTGGAGCAGGGCACGGCCGACCCCGAGTCCTCGGGCCTCGTCGGTGACGAACATGCGCTTGACCTCGCCGGATCCATCGCGCCGATCAACCAGCGCCGCCGTACCGACGGCCACGTCACCCTCGCGAGCGACGAACAGCGAGACCCCGTCGGCTTCCAGGGCGTCGACGTCGAGGCCGTAGTAGTTCTCGGCCGGGTACAGAGCCAGGGCGAACGCGTCCCCCTGGCGGAGCAGGTTGAGGACGTCGTCGCTGCGAGGGCTCTCGATCTGGATGGAAGGCACGGCCGATTGTACGAGTTCAGTCGGCCAGTGAACGTCGTCCCGCCGAGGACTGGAACCGCACCAGGTACCCGTCCGGGTCCTGCACGAGGAACTGGTCCACGCCGGCCTGCTCACTCCCGACGTCGTACCACTTCGTCTCGGGCTGCATGAAGAGTTCGGTGCCGGCACGGATCAGGGTGGCGGCGAGCGCGCGGCTGTCGGGCACGGTGATCTGGAAGTTCACGCCTCGGCCGAGCGGGCGATCGAGCGGGCCCGTGATCCAGTTCCGACCGACGCCGGCCTGTTCGAGCATCAGGTGGGCATTGCCGAGGGTTATGTACGCGAAGCGCTCCTCGGGCCGGGAGTAGCGGGTCTCGAAGCCGCACAGGTCGCGCCAGAACGCGAGGCTCCGGTCCAGGTCGGCGACGAGGAGTTCGGGGACGAGTGCGGGCTCGGGGGGCATGGTCACCGGAACAGGTCGAGGTGCGGTGTCGCGCCGGGATCGGCCATCTGCGCTTCGGTCTCGCGCACCAACTCGTCGACGCGGGCTCCCCACTTGCGCATGAAGACCACGCGGGCGATGCCGATGACGGCCCACAGCGCTGCGACGACCCCGCGCCCGATGCCCGCCAGGTCTCCCTGCAAGACCTCCGGCACGGCGAGCGCGGCCCACAGGATGCCCAGGCTGATCCAGACCCACCCGGTGACCGCGCCCTGCGACGTCTGGCGGCGCAGGAAGCGCCTCCGGATCACGACCGGGACACCGGTCGGGTCGGCGCCACCGCGCAGCCACCGGTTCATCGCTCGGTACGAGCCGTAGCCGCCGAATCGCGACCAGCTGCCCAGGATGAGCGCGAAGCCACCTGCGGCGAGGACGGCCACGACGACGAGGACGACCGTCTGGGACATCTCCGGGAAGTGGAGGCCGACCAGCATGAGCCACAGCCCCACGAAGAGGGCGGGGACGCCGAGGAGCTGTGCCCACCCGATGAAGTCGAGTTGTCTGATGCTCACCATTGCACTCTACGCACGCCCACCACCGCCGTCAGATGCCGGGACAGGAATACGACGATGCGGCGTCGTGCGAGGATTCGTCGACCACATCGACGAAGGGCTCGATCATGACCACCGCGCGCACGTTCCACCTGATCAGCACGCTGCTGCTGGCCGTCGGGTTCCTCGGGGTCGGCGCGCTGATGGCCGACGTCTACTACGGACCGGAGGGTGGGGGTGCCAACATCGGCCTCGGGCTCGTGATGCCACTGTGCCTCGGCTCCGGCGTGGTCGGCATCGCGATGGGGATCGCGGCCCTCGTGACGACGTGGTCGGCCGGCCGCGCCGAACGTTCGCGCCAGCCACGCCCGGGGCACCTCCCCGAGGTTCCATGACATGCCGCGTGCACGTCGCCGAGGTTCGACGGGCAGGCTCCGCGGCGCGTGAGATGCCCGAATTTGGGAACCTCGGCGCGCTCACCAACCCGGCACGGCCACCCGCACCGCACTGATCCGCCCCGCACGCGTCTGCGCCGTCGTCGCCGGGTCGTAGCTGTCCGCCGTCGCCAGGTACAGCGTGCGGCCGTCCTCGCCGCCGAGCGCGCAGTCGATCGCGCACAGCCCCGGCGCATCGATCCGGTCCGTGACCTCGCCGCCCTCGAGGACCCGGAGGAACTCCCCCGTGTCGACGGAGCAGACCCAGACGGCGCCGTCGCGGTCGACCGTGCTGCCGTCCGGCGTGACGCCACCGGGCAGCGCTGCCCACTCGCGTCGGCCGGTCAGCGACCCGTCGGGCTCGATGTCGAACGCGGTGAGCCGGCCGCCCCACGTCTCGCTCACCACGAGGGTCCGGGTGCCGGGCAGGACGTTCGCGCTGTTCGGGAACACCAGCCCCTCGGCGGCGAGGCGGAACGAGCCGTCCTGCTCGATCACGTACAGCGGACCAGGGCGGAGCTCCTCGCCGCCGTACAGGTCGTAGCCGAAGGCCCCGATGTAGGTGCGGCCGGTCGCCTCGTCGACGACCAGGTCGTTCAGGAGCGACGACTCCTCGCCGGACAGGTCGGCGAACACCGACGTCTGGCCACGATCGTCGACGGCGACGACCGTGCGGGACTCCATCGAGCTGACGATCAGTCGCCCGTCAGCGAGCCACCCGAGCCCCGACGACTGGCCCTCGACCGTGGTCTCGAGACGCGGAGCCGCGGTCGAGGTCGGGTCCATCGAGAAGACCTCGCCGGTGTGCATGTCCGAGTACCAGAGCCGCCCGTCGTGCCAGCGGTTGCCCTCGGGGAAGCGGATGTCGGTGACGACGTCGGTCGCGGAGTCCAGAGTGATGTGCACCGATCCACCCTGCCAGCCGGACCCCCGCGCCACCCGGTGGTCTGGCACGATCGAGGCATGCCCCTCGACGGAACTCCCCTGGAACGGCTCGGCTTCCTGACGATCGGGTCGTTCGACCCCGCCCGACCGTCCGAGGGACACGAGGACACCCTCCGGGTGATCGAGCGCGCGGAAGCCCTCGGCTTCGACAGCGCGTGGCTGCGCCACCGGCACCTGCAGCACGGCATCTCGTCCCCCGTCGCGGTGCTGGCCGCCGCGTCGCAACGGACCTCGCGGATCGAGCTCGGCACCGCCGTCACGCCGATCGGGGCGGAGAACCCATTCCGCCTGGCCGAGGACCTCGGCACCGTCGACGTGCTGTTGGGCGGGCGGCTGAACCCCGGTTTCTCGGTCGGCACCCCGATGAACTTCGACCTGTACCGCGACGCGATCTACCCCGACACCCTCGAGCACGAGGACCTCGGCAACGACCGACTCCTGCGCTTCCGTGCCCTCGTGCGCGGAGAAGCGGTGACCGGAACCGGAACCGCGACCGGCACCGTCGAACGCCGAGGGATCGAGGAGTTCGCGAGCACCGTCCAGCCCCACAGCACCGGCCTCGCCGACCGCATCTGGTACGGCACCGGCAGCACGAAGTCGGCGGTCTGGGCCGGCGAGAACGGCTTCCACCTGCTCACCTCGAGCGTCACGCGCAGCGAGGTCGGCACGGACTTCGCCGCCAACCAGCGCGCGCAGATCGACGCCTACCTCGACGTCCACCCCGATCCCAGCACCGCTCGGGTCTCACAGGGCCTGGTCGTCATCCCGACCGACACGGCGACCCGCGAGCAGGAGGCCCGCTACCGCGCCTACGTCGAGAGCCGCTCGGGCCGCGTCGGCGTGCCGATGGGGCCCGCGGGGATGCTCTTCGCCGCCGACCTCGTGGGGACCTCGGCGGAGATCGCGGACCGGTTGCGCGCCGACGCCGGCTACCAGGCGGTCACCGAGGTCGCCTTCGCGCTGCCGTTCTCGTTCGAACCGGACGACTACGCGCAGATCACCACGGACATCGCCGAGCACCTGGGTCCGCAACTCGGCTGGGCGCCGGGACCGGCGTCCTGAGAACGGCGCCAGACCGCGAGACGGGAGGCACGGTGCCAGCTCGCACCGTGCCTCCCGTCCGTCCGTTCACCGTCCAACGCCGTTCGCGCCTGGCAGACGCGGCTCGGAAGCCGGTCAGTCGGGTCCGGCTCAGACGGTGAGCGGATCCGGTGCGTGCTCGCGCACGGCGACGTGCTCACCGTGGTGCGCGTGACGACGGCGCAGGTGCAGGAGGGCTCCGACGCCCATCAGCGCGAGGCCGAAGGCGGTCCAACCGGCCAAGATCAGCCACTGGGGTGCGGCGTTCGCATCCGGGAAGTACGAGATGTCGCGGAGCAGTCGCGAGCCGGCTCCCGGTGGGAACCACTGGCCGATCGTGCCCCACGGAGCGGGCAGGAACGACGACGGGGTCGCGGAGGACGCGATCGGGTTCGCGAACAGCAGGAAGAGCACGGGCCCCACACTCACGCCGAGTCGACCGATCAGTGTCGAAGCGCCGAGGATCGTCGCGGCGACGGATCCGAGTGCGAGCACGAACGCTGCCACGTTCTGGACGTAGGGCCCCTGGAGGATGCCCAGCCACCCCTGCAGGATCCCGGCGACGGCGAACCCGCCGACCACCACGAAGACGGCCAGCCCCATCACACGACGACCGGTGCCGTGCACGAGGAACGTGAGGAGGATGCCGCCGAGCATGCCGCCCATCACGAGCGGGAACGCCGCCGCCACCAGGCCGGCACCCGTCGGGTCATCGTCCGACAGCGGGACCACGTCCGTCACGGAGACGGTCGGGGCAGCAGCCCCGCCACCAGCGCCCTGGGCGGTCTGCGCGGCGGCCTGTGCGCCCAGCTTCGTCGCGACGCCGTTCATCACCTGCGCGACGGCGGGACTCGCGGCGGAAGCGGTGAGCACCTCGGGCGCCGCACCGGCGGAGAGCACGACCGCTCCGTAGACGTCACGCTCCTCGAGCATCCGGACGGCCTCGGCGCGGTCATCGGCGCGGGTGACGTCGAACGTGTCGTTGCCCTTGGTCAGCGATGAGCCGAGCTGCTGGGCCTGCTGGGCCTGCTGGGCAGAGGCGGCGATCGCGATCGGGATGTCGTGCGCGGACGACGTCCTCGCGGGCCAGGTGAACGCGATCACCACGAGGGAGACGACGGCCGCGACGAGCACCCCGATCGCGAGGGCACGGCGCCACGGCGTGACGGTGGGAACTGCTGGAGAGGTGCTCATTCGGCTACTCGATTCGCGGTCGGACTGGCCCTGGCACCGATGGCAAGGCAGAGGATCGTCAGTGAGCATAAGTTCACTCAGCGGGAAAAGCAACGCCCGTTGATATCCCTCGCCACTGCCCGGTATGGTCGTCTCATGGTCGAAGCCGAACCGAACGCAACGGCGGGTCGTCCCCGCGGGCGCCGACCCGGCGTCAACGACACACGCCAGGCCGTACTGGACGCAGCGCGGGCGCGGTTCGCCACCGACGGCTACGCCGCTGCGTCGATCCGCAAGATCGCCGCAGACGCCGGGGTCGATGCCGCGCTGGTGATGCGCGCCTACGGCTCGAAGGACGAGCTGTTCGCCGCATCGATGGCGATGCCGTCGGAAGCCGCCGCAGTGTTGAGCAGCGCCCTGGACGGCCCCGCCAACGGCATCGGAGAACGCTTCGTCAGCGCCTTCCTCGGCCTCTGGACCGCGCCCGCGACATCCGGCCCCCTGCTCGCCACGTTCCGATCGGCCGTGACGAACGAACAGGCAGCGACCCACCTGCGCGCGTTCGTCAGGGGACGGGTCCTCGAGGCGTACGCCCCGCACTTCCCGGACGTCCCGGATGCTGCGCTGCGCGCGACGCTGGTGTCGTCGATGCTCATCGGTGTCGTGGTCGGACGGCAGGTCGTCGGCATCGACGCCCTCGTCGACGCCGAGCCCGACGACATCGTCACGATGCTCGCACCGGTGGTGCAGTCGATCCTCGTCCCGACGCACTGACCGGCAGCGCTCTCCGCCGGGCTCTGGTCAGTCCTGCTGGTCCGCCTCCACCGCATCCTGCAACCGCTCGAGCACGTCCGGCACCGCCGAACGCACCCGGCTCCAGCTCGGGATGAACGGCTTGTCGTCCGGGCGCGCGCTGAAGGCGCCGCCGGCGTCGAGGATCGCCTTGGTGAAGAGCTCGACCGCGGCTTCCTCGGCGTGCTGGTCGAAGCCGAGGCCGCTCATCTCCGCTTCGTGCCGGTAGACCTCGACGATGTCGAGGGCGTTCCGGTAGTACGTCGCCTTGAGCACCCGGAACGAGTCCGAGGTGAGCGGGACGCCCATCGTCGCGAGCTTCCGCAGCAGCGACTGCACGATGTCGTTCCCCATGCGGGCGAGTCCGCCGGTGCCGTCGGCCTCGGCGAGGGGCTGGTGCTTGTGGTCGTACGCGTCGGCGATCTCCACCTGGCACACCTGCCGGGTCGCGTAGTCGCGGTAGACCTCGGACAGCATGCCGATCTCGAGGCCCCAGTCCCCCGGGATCTTCAACCCGTTCAGCACGTGCGCGCGCATCGCGAACTCGCCGGACAGCGGGTACCGGAAGCTGCTGAGGTACTCGAGGTACTCGGACTCCCCGTAGACCTGGCGGAGCGACCGGAGCAGCGGGCCGACGAGCAGCCGTCCCACGCGACCGTTGATCCGGCCGTCGGCGACGCGGGCGTAGAAGCCCTTCGAGAACTCGTAGTCGAACGCCGGATTCGCGACCGGGTAGAACAGCCGCGCGAGCATGCCCCGCTCGTACGTGGTGATGTCGCAGTCGTGCAGCGCGATGCACTCCGCGCGCTCCGACGCGAGCGCGTAGCCCGTGCAGTACCAGACGTTCCGGCCCTTGCCCGGCTCGCCGGGAGCCAGCCCCTCGCGCTCGAGCTCGGCGTCGAGCTCCCGCAGACGCGGCCCGTCGTTCCACAGGATGCGGTGCCGCTGCGGCAGCCGCGCGAAGAACTCCCGGGCGTGCTCGAACTGCGAGCGGTCGGCGCGGTCCAGCCCGATGACGATCTCGCTGAGCCAGTCGGCCTCGGCGAGCTCGTCGACGATCCGTGAGAGCGCCGGGCGTTCGAGCTCCGAGTACAGCGCCGGCAGGATCAGGCTCATCGGCCGCTTCTCGGCGAAGCCCCGCAGGTCGTCCTCGATGCTCGCGGTGCTGCGGCGGCCGAGGTCGTGGAACGTCGTGATGACGCCGTTCTGGTGGAAGTCGCTCATCGGTGGCTCCTGACGTGCTGTTCGCGGTGCTGTTCGAGGTGGTGTCCGAGCTGGTGTTCGAGGTGGTGTCCGAGGCCTTCGCTCCAGCCGAGCGGGCCGGGGTGCGTCGTGCGGTACACGCGCTCGGGTCGGTCGTCGGCGAGCGGTCCGGGTGCCGGGCCGTGGCCGCGGACGACGACCGCCAGGTCGACGGCGTCGAGCAGCGCCGAGTCGTTCGGGCCGTCGCCGAGCCCGACGGTGCGCGGAGCAGTGCCGGTGCGACGTTCGTGGTCGGCGACGAGCAGGCGGACCGCGGTGCCCTTGTCGCGCCCGGCGGGCAGGACGTGCCAGAAGCGGCCGCCGCGCACGAGGTCGAGGCCGGCCGCGGCGAGCGCATCGCGGAACGCGTCGGCGCGGTCGTCGTCCTCGGCGTGCCAGAGCAGGACCTCGGAGGCTTCGCGCCGCCGAGCATCACCGGCTGCTCCGAGGTCGAGTCCGGTCCAGGCGGCGACGACCTCGTCGGTCTCGCCGCTGAAGGTCGCGAAGTGGAGGTCCAGGTCCGATCGGGTGTGGTCGAGGGCCGTGCGGAGACGCGCGAGGTCGGCATCCGCGGGGCCGGCACCGGCGCCGGTGGTCACGTTGCCGTCCGGTCCGACGACGATCGCGCCGTTCTCCGCGACGAACGCCTGGCCATCGAGACCGGTCCGCCGCTGCAGGGCGGTGATCTCGGCCGGGGTCTTGCTGCTGCAGAACACCACCGGCACGCCGTCGGCGCGTAGGCGCTCGAGCATCGGAAGGGCAGCGTCGAACGAGTAGTCGTGGTGGTCGAGGAACGTCCCGTCGAGGTCCGTGACGACCATCAGGTCCTGTGGTGGCACAGTGCTCCGCTCGCGGCTGGGTGGGCTGCGGGCGACGGTGCCCCGGACCACCCTGCCATGCGTGGGAGTCCGGTTGGTGAACAGGGGCGGCTGGGTTCCGTGGTGCGCGCTGCGCGTAGGTCGCTCGATTCGACGTGGGGCGCCGGGCACCCCAAGCCCATGCCCGATCCCCAGCCGAAGGGGATGACCGACTTCCAGAAGTCGCTCCTGGAGAACCCGCAGTGGACACTGTGAACGTGAACCAACGAATCCGTGGCGCCGCCCGCACCAGCGTCGGCGTCACCCTCATCCTGACGGCGGCACTGACCGTGGCCGGCTGCAGCAACACCCCCGGAGGCATGACAGTGGATCCGTCCGAAGCGAAGAAGTCGATCGTCGACGCCGTCAAGGAATCCACCGACGCGGTCGGCGGCGAGTGGACCGTGTACCGCGGCCCGGCCGCCGAGGTCTGCACCCGGTCGGGCGGCGGCGATGGTGCCCGTTTCGTGTACATCCTGGAGCGGAGCGGCACCAACGGCACCGATCCGGCTGCCGACATCCAGACGGTCGAGGAGCTCTGGAAGTCCAAGGGGATCACGACGGAGCGGTTCGAGAGCGGCGGCTCGGACCCGCTCACCGTCATCCGGGGCGCGGACGGGCCCGTCACCTCCATCGGCTTCAACGCGTACCCGCTGCGGTACAGCATCACCGGTGTCTCGAAGTGCTCGGACGGCGACGTGCAGGACCTGCGCAGCGCCGAATGAGGCCGGCGCCATGATGATCCGACATTCGCGATCCTGATCGCCGAGGACGAGCCCGTTGTCGTGGCCCCGACTCGACGCCCGGGAGCCCGGTCGGTGGGCAGGAGCGGCTGGCCCTCAGCGCAGTACGGCAGCGACCGCCAACCGCATGGACGCCCGCTCGAAGGCGGCCCGAGCAGGCGCACCGGGAAGGGCACGCTCGAGTGCGAGGCCGTTCACGACCGTGAGCAGGAACCGCGCGTGTTCCTCGGGACTGCCGTCCTGCAGGACCCCCTCCTGCCGCAGCACCGACAGCCACCGCTCGACCCGATCGACGGCGAGCCGTTCCATCGCGAGGAACGTGTGCTCGGCATCACCGGCGACCGGCACGGCGACGTAGGCATCGTGCAGCGCCGCCCAGTTCTGCCGAGCGGACGCACCGCTCCCGATGCTCGCGAGGAGCAGGTGCAGGCACCCCTCGAGTCGCTCGGCGGGCTCCTTGGAGTGGTCCGCGATCGGGTCTTCCGGGAGGTCGAGGCTCTGGAGTCCCTCAACGACGGTGTCGATGAGCTCCCGCTGCGTCGGGAAGAAGTGCCGGAGCGACCCCGTGCTGACGCCGGCGCGGGCAGCCACCCCACGCACGCTCAGGCGAGCCGTCGGGTCCTCTCCGATCATCGTCGCCGCAGCGATCAGGATCTTCGACCGGGTGTCCGGTGCCGCCGGATCGACCAAGGTCACCATCCTCTCCATTCGACTAGCACAGTGTGCTAGCGTCTCGCCGTGTTGTCACACTGTACTAGAGAGGACGGGCGGATGGATGCGAACCGGCGAGCACAACGGTGGGCCAGCCGAGCGAAACCCGGTGACGGAACGAGCCTGAAGCCCTTCCGCTGGTGGCAGACGACGCGGCGCTCACTGATGTCGATCACCCTGACGCGCAACGGCGTCCCGGTCCACCACACGATCGACGTCCGCCACGGCGGGGACGCGACCGACGGGGTCGTACGTGCTCGCCTCTACGTCGACGGCACCTTGACCCTCGTCTCGCGGGTCCCTGCACGATTCCCGGTCACCGGCGGGCACATCGAGGTCCGTGTCAGCGAGTCGGGCCTGCGCCGCTGCCACTTCGTCGCCGAAGACGGCACCCAGCGGCAGCTCGTTCCCGACCCTCGCTCGGCCGAAGGGCGCCGCCTGCGGTTCGCGCAGCGCCACCCTGCTGCGAGCAGGATCGTCGGAGCCGTGTCGGTCGTCGTGCTGCTCGTCGGTGTCGGTCTCAACGTCCTGCAGGTGCTCGAGCCGATCTCGGAGATCCCGCCGATCGCAGACACGGTCGGCACGTTCGAGTCGCCTGTGCACCTGACCCCGTGGGCCAACGTCGCGCTCGGCTTCGCGGCAGCCCTGGGAGCGGTCGAGCGAGCGACGCGGCTGCGCTACCACTGGCTGCTCGACGGCGGAGCAGCCTCGTGACGCCGCCGGTCGGCCGCAGCGTGGTGCGAGGCTTGGGCCAGATCGTCCGACGGGAGTCCCGCGCGTACCTCGTCCTGAACCTCTCGGCGTACGGGCTGGTCGTGCTGGGCTTCGCGCTCGGCCTCGTGTTCCCCGGACTCACCGACGCCCGGATATCCGCGATGGAAGCCGACGGCACCGCCGGACTCGTCACCCGACTCGTGAGCTCGCCGGCGCTCTTCGCACTGACGATCCTCGCCGTCAACGTCCTCCGGCTGAGCCTGCTCACGCTCGTCCTGCCGTCACTGGTCGTCCCGTTCGCTGGGCTCGCGATCTTCGGCGCTTGGGCGGTGCAGACCGGGATCACCCTCGTGCCGTCGACCGGAGAAGGCTGGGTGGCGTTGATCCCGCACTCCGTCACGCTCCTCATCGAGCTGCAGGCCTACGTCCTCCCGCTGCTGGGCTCGTTCCTGGTGGGCAAGTACTGGCTCCGCCCCGGGGCCGCCGGGGTGGAGCGTCATCGGGACGGGTACCGACGTGGACTCCAGCAGCTCGGCACCCTCGCCGTCCCCGCCCTCGCCCTCCTCGTGATCGGTGCCGCGTGGGAGGCGGCCTCGCTGCGGTACCTGGTCCACCCGCTGAGCCAGTGGCTCCTCGCGCCGTGACGCAGCTCGCTACGAGGTGAGGTCGGGGGTCTCGACCCGGCCAGGCACTGCGGCATGTGCACGCGCGGTCCGCACCGTCAACGTCAGGACACCGCCGAGCACCATGAACCCCGCGGTGATCCACAGCGCGATCGTCGCCGAGTCCGTGGCGTCCTTCGCCGCGCCGATGGCGTACGGCGCCGCGAACCCCGCCAGGTTCCCCGTGGAGTTGATGAGCGCGATGCCACCGGCGAGCGCGGTGCCACTGAGCATCGACGTCTGGAAGCTCCAGAAGACGGCTGGGATCGAGAGGGCGCCGGCGTTGGCGAGCATCAGTCCGATGATCCCGAGCACCGCCTGGTCGCCGGCGAGGATGCAGATGACGAACCCGACGGCGCTGAGCGCGAAGGCCGCTGCGATGTGCTTCTTCCGTTCGCCGTGTCGGTCGGAGCTGCGGCCGAAGATCACCATGGACACGATCGCGGCGAGGCTCGGGAGTGCCGACACGAGACCGACCGTGACGTCGCCGTCGATCCCGAGGTCACGGATGAGGTTCGGCAGCCAGAAGCTGATGCCGTAGAGCGCGAAGTTGTACGAGAAGTAGATGCCGGTGAGCATCCAGATCATCGGGCTCCGGAAGACCTCCCGGAGCTTCGTGTGTCCGGCGGGTGGGGCTTCGGCGTCGAGGAGCGCGCCCAGCCGGCTGCGTTCGGGTTCGGTCAACCAGCGCACGGTGCGGTGGTCCTCCTGCAGGTACCGGAGGACGACGAAGCCCAACACGATCGTCGGGATCGCCTCGATGATGAAGAGCCACTGCCATCCGTCGAGACCCGCGACGTCGCGCATGCCGTCGAGGATGAAGCCGGACACCGGCCCGCCGACGACCCCCGAGGCGGCGAGGGCGATGTAGAAGATGCCCCATGCTCGGCCGCGACGGCTGGCGGGGAACCACTGGGACATGTAGAAGAGCACGCCGGGGATGAAGCCGGCCTCGGCGACACCGAGCAGGAACCGCAGCACGTAGAACGTGGTCTCGGAGTCGACGAGGAACATGCACCCGGAGATGAGGCCCCACGTGATCATGATCCGGGCGATCCACTTCCGCGCACCGACCTTGGCGAGGATCAGGTTGGACGGGATCTCGAAGATGAAGTACCCGACGAAGAACAGGCCGGCGCCGAGTCCGTAGACGGCGTAGGAGAAGCCGAGGTCGGTGCTCAGTTGTTCCTGCGCGAATCCGATGTTCACGCGGTCGAGGTAGGACAGGAAGAAGCCGATCATCGCGAGCGGGAGCACGCGGGTCGACACCTTCCGGAAGAGTGCGTCGTCGTTGACGGTGGTCATCGGGTTCCTTCGTTCGGTGTCGGATCAGCCGACGGTGTCGGCGAGCGGGATGCGGTAGACGCGAGCGGCGGTGCCGTGGAAGAGGGCGTCGAGCTGGTCCGGGGTGGACCCGGCGGCCCCGGTGAGGATCGTGTCCATCACCTCGTCGAAGTCGGGCGCCGTGAGCGTCGCGACGGGCAGGTTCGAGGCGAACATCGACCGGTCGTGACCGAAGACCGCGAGGGTCTCGCGGACCACCGCTTCGTTGCTCGGACGGTCCCAGCGGTTCCCGGGCAGGCCGAGCTCGGAGACCTTGACGACCGTGTTCGGCAGGGCGGCGAGTCGTTCCATGCCGTGGCGCCAGATCGCGAGTCCGTCGTCGCTGCGGTCCAGGGGCAGGCCGCAGTGGTTGATCACGACGGTGGTGTCCGGGATGTCCTGGACGACGTCGGCCGCTTCCGCGAGGTGGTGGTACGGCACGCGGAGGTCCCAGCTGAAGTCGTACGCCGCCAGTCGGTGCAGACCGGCGATCCAGGCTGGGTCCTGCATGGACCCGGGGACCCCGCGCACGGTCGAACCCGGGTGCGCGGAGGTCACGGGCTTCGACCGGACGCCGCGGACCAGGGGGTGTTCCGCGTGCCCCGCGAGCACGTCGTCGAGGTCTGGCTGGGTGAAGAACACGTGTCCGACGGCCGCCATCGGGAACCGCGGGTCCGTTTCGTGGAGCGCGGTGAGCCATGCCGATTCCTCGACCTGCTCGGTGCGGGAGCGTTCGGCCTCGCAGTGCACCGTGCCGATGACGTCCCATCCCGCGGTCGCGTGGAGGTAGTCATCGGGCATGAAGGTGTGGCGCATCGCGGCGTAGTCGCCGAGGAAGAAGTCGGCGTTGACATCCGTCTGGATCCAGGGCCAGTGCCCCTCGCTCTGCAGGTCCCAGAAGTGGTGGTGGGCGTCGAGGATCCTCGGACGGTGGCCGTTGGCGATGGTCATGGTCGGTGCTCCCTACGAAGCGCTGGCGGGCTGGTGGATGCGGGTAGGTCGGTAGACACGGGCAGCGGTGTCGTGGAACACGGCGCGCTGCCCGGCCGCCGGGAGGTCGGCGAGGATGTCCCGGAAACCGTCGAGCATCGCCGCGTAGGTGGTGAACATGCCGTCCACGGGGAAGTTGCTGCCGAACATCACCCGCTCGGCGCCGTAGAGGCCGACGAGTGTCAGGACGACTTCGCGGTTGACGAACTGGTCCCAGCCGTCGGCCTCGGTGCACAGTCCGGATGCCTTCACGACGACGTTCGGCAGGTCCGCGAGCTCGGCGAGCGCTGCACGCCACCCACGCATGGTCCGTGCGCCGTGGTCGAGGAGCACGCCGGCGTGGTTCACGACGATCAGCGTCTCGGGGTGGTCGACGGCGAGCTCGGCCGCTTCGTGGAGGTTCCACCACGGAGTCTGCAGTTCGAAGTGGAGTCCGTGGTCGGCGAGCAGCGCGTAGCCGGCGCGCCAGGTCTGGTCGCTCATGCGCGTCCGACCGGACCCGACCTGCTCGAGCCGAGCCGGGCCTCCTGGCTTGTGCCGGATGCTGCGGACGGACGGGTGCGACGCCTGTGCGGCGAGCACCTCGGCGACGTCGTCGGCGTCCAGCCGCGCCTGCGCGGCCATCGCGCCGGGCACGCCGGTGGTCGCGGCGACCCGTTCCAGGGACCGGGTCTCGCCGACGGGGTCGGCCGGGTCCCACTCGGCCTCCATCGAGACGGTCGCGACGACCCCCTGACCAGCGGTGTCGCGGAGCAGGTCGGCGGCGGTGTAGTCGTGCTTGATCGCCGAGTAGTCGCCGTAGCGGTGCGGGACGAGGACGCCGGGCCGCAGCCACGGGTACCGGTCGTCGGCGAGCTGCCACAGGTGGTGGTGCGCGTCGATGACCGGGCCGCGGTACCCGGCCTCAGGCACGAGCGGGCTCCGTCCGCGTGGTG
Organism: Curtobacterium sp. PhB146; assembly: GCF_004342995.1. Taxonomy (NCBI): domain Bacteria; kingdom Bacillati; phylum Actinomycetota; class Actinomycetes; order Micrococcales; family Microbacteriaceae; genus Curtobacterium; species Curtobacterium sp. PhB146. The sequence goes on from NZ_SMBN01000010.1 coordinate 28,943, forward strand.
CCGGTGAAGTTGATCGAGAGCGAACCGACCAGGTAGACGGCTGCCGCCATCGCGAGGAACACGAGGACTGCCGTGTACCCGCCGGTGAGGTCGAGGAGCACCCCGGCCGCGATCGGGACGATGATGCCGGCGGCGGTACCGGCGAAGTTCATCACGCCGCCGACGATGCCGACGTTGCTCGGCTTCGCGAGCATCGACGGGATGGTCCAGTAGAGCCCGCCGAACAGGTTGAAGAACACGCCGATGCACAGCAACGCGACGGCGACGGCGGTGTCGGTGACGAACGGCAGGGCGACGAGCGCCACCAGGCTGAGTGCGCCCGAGCCGCCGAACAGCATCTTGAACGCCACGTTCCGGCGGAACCGGCGCTGCAGACGGTCAGCGAGGAAGCCGCTCAGGATCTCGCCCACCGCGCCGCAGGAGAAGATCAGGAACGTCGCGAACCCGAGCGCGGAGAGGTCGAGTCCACGGGCGGCGGAGAGGTAGCTCGGCCCCCACGTGACCAGGCCCCAGAACACCATCGCCCACGCCAGACGTCCGACCACCATCGCGACGACGTTCGCGCGGCTGACCCCGGGGCGGTCGGACTGCTCGTCTTCGGCCTGTTCGATGAGGGCGACCTCGGCGGCGTTCACCGACCGGTGCTCGGAGGGACGGTTCCGCAGGTACAACCACGCGCCGATGCCGAACAGCACCGTGCACACGCCGATGATGACGAACGAGACGCGCCACGAACCGGTCGTACCGATCAGCCATGCCACGACCAACCCGCCGACCGCGGCGCCGAGCGGAGCACCGGAATCGATCAACGTGACGCCGCTTGCTCGCTTGCGCGGCGGCATCCACTTCGACACGAGCGACGATGCCGCCGGCATGAACGGCGCCTCGAACGCGCCGAGGCCGATGCGGGAGAGCACGAGCATCACGGCGTTCGCGGCGAACCCGGCGAGGGCCATGAACGAACCCCAGATGACGGAGGCGATGCCGATCACGGTGCGCGGCCCGAACTTGTCGACCGTCAGACCGCCGGGGATCTGGAGCAGGCAGTACGACCAGAAGAACGAGCTGAGGATGATCCCCTGCACGGTGCCGGAGATGTGGAAGTCGTCCCCGATGAAGGGCAGGGCCACGCTGAGCGCGCTGCGGTCGACGCTGTTGATCGTGTAGAAGACGAACAGCAGGACGACGATCGCCCAGCGGATCCTGGTCGGGCGGGCGACGCTGGGATCGCTGTCCGGCTCGAGGCGGGTGGACGCGGTCATGATGCTCCTTTGCACGGGGTGGGTGCGGCGAGCGCCGCGTCGGGGGCGGCGAGCGCCGCGTCGGGTGCAGCGCAGGCTGCGTCGGGTCAGACGACGAGGGAGAGCAGCAGCACGCCGACCAGGCCGATCACCGACTGGAGGGAGAGCATGAGCGTCCACGTGCGGAACGTCTGCTTGACGGACAGCTGGAAGTACTCCTTGAACAGCCAGAACCCGGAGTCGTTGACGTGCGAGAGCATCACCGAGCCCGACGCCGTGGCGAGCACGAGCAGCTCAGGCGAGATCGACGGGTCGGCCGCAGCGAGCGGAGCGATGATCCCGGCTGCCGTCACGGTGGCCACGGTCGCCGACCCGAGCGCGATGCGCAGCAGGGCAGCGATCACCCAGGCCAGGATGAGTGCCGGCACGTGCCATCCCTGCGCGTACTCGACGATGACCTTGCTCACGCCCGTCTCGGCGAGCATCGCTGCGAGTCCACCGCCGGCTCCGATGATGAGCAGCACCGGTCCGACTGTCTTGAGTCCCGAACCGGCGACGCTCCCCATCGTCGCGATCGACGATCCGGAAGTCCGGCCGAGGCCGATCATCGCGACGACCACGGCCAGGAGCAGCGCGACGACCGGGTCGTCGCAGAACGTCAACACGGTGTGCAAGACGGTGCCGTCGGCCGTGGCGTCGACGCCGAACGCGCCGATCACGAGCAGCAGCGGCGGGAGAAGCACGACGCCGAGGGCGAGCCACAGCGGCGGGCGCAGTTCCGTCAGCTCACGGGACCCGGCAGCGGGACCGGCATCGAGGTCGGGTGCCGGTCCGAACCAGCGCGAGGCGACCCGGGTGAGCACTGGCCCGCAGAGGATGACCGTCGGTATCGCGACGACCAAGCCGAGTGCCAGGGTCAGTCCGAAGCTCGCGTCGTAGGCGGCGACCGCGGCGGTGGGTGAGGGGTGCGGTGGGAGCAGGCCGTGTGCGGTGTACAGGCCGGCGGCGAGGGGCATCCCGACGAACAACAGGTGTGTGCCGGAACGGCGTGCGAGGGCGTAGGCAAGCGGCACGAGCATGACGAAGCTGACGTCGAAGATGTTCGGCAGGCCGATGACGAGCGCAGCGACGGCGATCGAGATCGGGATGAGCGCGACCTTGCGGTTGCCGATGAAGGCGTCCGCGATCCGGTTCGCCCCACCCGTGCTGGTGAGGATCGCGCCGAGGAGCGACCCGAGTCCGATCACCGGAGCGGTGTCGGAGAGCGTGTCGCCGAATCCCTGCTCGAACGTGCCGACGGTGTTCTCGACGCCGAGTCCGCTCGCGAACCCGAGCAGCAGCGCACCGATGAGGAGCGCGAGGAACGGGTTGAGCTTGAACTTCGCGATGCCGATGACGAGCAGGACGATCGCGACGGCGGCGAAGACGAGGTGGAGTTCCGGTGCGCTCACAGCGCAGCTCGCGAACCTGCCGCACGGGCTTCCTCGAACATGCGCTGCCCGATCTCGTCGATCCCGGTGAGGTCGTCGAACGTCAGCAGGTGACCGGCGGGCACGTCGCGGACGAGCCGTGCACCGCCGAGCAGGTAGAACGGCGCGGTCCCCGCGGGCGCGTCGTCATCGGACAGCAGGACGGGGTCGATGCCCGCGACCTCGTGGTGGTGCCCAGCCACCTGGAAGGCCGCGCCGGCCGTCAGTGGCTCGGCGGTCCGGCCGGCCAGCACGGAGCTCTGGCGCGGCGCCGGGATGGTCGCGGTGCCCGAGGCTGCGGCTGCGATGGTGAGCGGCGTCTCGACGCCCATCAGGTGGTACGGCCAGAACACGCAGGCGTAGCGGCCGTCCCGGCTCACGACGTGCCCCTTGCCGGCGAGCAGTCTCCAGGTCTCCGGGTCGCCGGTGCGGACGACGACGAAGACACCTCCGCCGAAGCTCGCCTCGTCGGGCAGGCGGAGCATCGAGAAGACGTCGAGACTGCCCGGACGGTCGATGATCCCGCCGTCGGCACGGGCCGCGTACACGTCGGCGAGCTCGGCGGTGCGGACGACGGGGTAATGCAGGTCCTCGCGGTCGGCGGTGTACCCGGTGTACTGGGCGACGACGGTCATCTCGCAGTGGTCGGCCGCGGCACGGCGCTTGAGCGGAGCGACCAGGTCGGCGCGCGCGGCGAGTGTGGCGTGCAGGTCGTCCCCGAGGGCGAGCAGGTCGGCCATGCCCGGCGCGGGGATGGTCTCGTCGACCTGGGTCACGGTGCCGGCGGTCGGGTCGAACACGAGGTCGTACTCCCCCGACTTGCCGAGCGCGACGATGTCGAGCCCGACACGTTCGATCCAGGTGACGAGGCGGATGAGGTTGGCCGGCTGGTCCCCGTCGCCGGGCAGGTAGCGGACGCCGGCCGCGGCGGCCGTGGCGGCGAGCGTGACGCCGGCGACGGTCTCGACCTCCTTGCTCACCATGACGACGTGCACGCCGTGCGCGATGGCGGCTTCGGCGTACGCGACGCCGGCGGCGACCCGGCCGGTGGCCTCGACGAGCACGTCGATCGCGCTCCAGTCGATCCCCGCCAGGTCCGGTACGACGGTGGCGTCGCTGATGCCGAGGTCGGCGAGCATCGACTCGACCCCTGCCCCGTCCGGGTCGACGAGGACCGTCGGCGTCATGTCGGCCACGTTCCGCAGCTGTGCCAGGAGGGTCCGTCCGTAGCCTCCGCGCGCGCCGGTCAGCGCGACTCGGGTCTGCGTGCTACTGGGCTGCTGGATCGCCATCGTTCCTCGTCTCCTCGTTGATCAGGTGCCCGATGACCGGGTCAGGTGACCACCGGGCGATCGCCACCGTAACACCGCTTGTCACAGTTGTTCAACTTCTTTCACACGGATTCACGTGTATTCTCATTGGAGGACGCGCGCCGGAGAGCGGCGGGCATCGTCAGGAGGGAACGACATGGCCACGATGGGCGTCATCGCCGACGACTTCACCGGAGCGACCGACATCGCGACCGCGTACGCCGCCCGGGGCTACCGGACCGAGGTCCTCACGGCACCCGACGCGCGCGCAGACCCCGGAACGGACGTCTCCGTCGTGGCGCTGAAGAGCCGGACGGCGCCGATCGACGTCGCCGTCGCCCAATCGCTCGCCGCGCACGACCGTCTCGCGGCAGCCGGCCACACGAGGTTCTTCCTCAAGTACTGTTCCACGTTCGACTCGACCGATCGCGGCAACATCGGACCGGTCCTCGACGCACTCGTCGAACGCACCGGTGCTGCACGCTGCGTCGTCGTCCCCGCGTTCCCCGACAACGGCCGCACCACCTTCCAAGGACACCTCTTCGTCTGGTCCGACCTGCTCGAGCACTCCTCGATGCGGCACCACCCGCTCACCCCGATGACGAAGTCACGCGTGGCCGACATCCTCCGCCCGCAGACCCGGCACACCGTCGGCGAGGTCCGTCTCACGACGGTGCAGGCCGGGCCGGAGGCAGTCCGGACAGCACTCGACGCGTCCGCAGATCCGTACGTCGTCGTCGACGCGGTCGACGACGACGACCTCGTCACGATCGCCGCGGCCACCGAGGGAGACGTCCTCCGGTCCGGCGGCTCCGGGCTCGCCCTCGGCGTCGCACCGGGCAGTGCGGACGCCACCGCCGCCTTCACCGCGCCCGTCGGCCGCCGCCTCGTCGTCTGCGGCAGCGCGTCTGCGCGCACCCGCGAGCAGATCGCATCCGCCGTCGCGGCCGGCTCCCCCACGCACCAGCTCGACGTCGCCCGGCTCGCCGTCGATGCACCAGCGGTCGTCCAGGAGGCCGTGGCCTGGCTCCGAGCGCAACCCGCGGACAGCGCACCCGTCGTCTACAGCGTCGGCGTTCCGTCCGACGTCTCCGCGGACGCCGACAGCTCGACCCGGGTCGAGCACACACTCTCCGAGATCGTCGACCGTGCGATCGCCGACGGCTTCGCACAGTGCATCGTCGCCGGCGGGGAGACGTCCGGCGCGGTGGTCTCGCGGCTCGGGATCCAGCGGCTCGTCATCGGTGCACCGATCGCCCCCGGTGTGTGCTGGGCAGAAGGGGTGACCGCATCGGGACGCCGCATCGCCATCGCACTGAAGTCCGGGAACTTCGGGTCGCCGGACATGTTCGTCACCGCATGGGAGGCCCTCGCGTGAACACCACCGACCACTGGCTCGCCGACGTCACCGTTGCCCTGGCCGACACCGGCAAGCGCCTCGCGGCGGCCGGCCTGAGCCCCGGCAGCACCGGCAACATCAGCGTCCTCCGCGACGGACGGGTCGCGATGACCGGTACCGGCACCGACCTGAGCGACCTCCGCCCCGACGGCATCGCCGAGCTCACCCTCGACGGCACCCACGTGCACGGGCCGCGGCCGTCGAAGGAGGTCGCCATGCACCTCGCCATGTACGCCCGGAACCCGACGCACGGCGCATGCGTGCACGTGCACTCGCCGTTCTCCGTCGCTGCGTCCTGCCTCGCGCCGTGGTCCGCGACGAGCGCGATCCCACCGATCACCCCGTACTTCGTCATGCGTGTGGGGCAGACGCCACTCATCCCCTACCGGACTCCCGGCCACCCGGAGATCGGCGCGCTCATCCGCGACGAGCCGACACCCTCCAGGGCCGTCCTGCTCGCCAACCACGGCCAGGTCGTCAGCGGGACGAACACGGCCGACGCCCTCGAAGCCGCCATCGAGCTCGAAGAGGCGTGCCGCATCAGTGTCCTGACCGCGGGACACGACCGACGACTGTTGTCCGAGGACGACGCGATCGAGCTCGCCGACCGGTACGGCACGCCGTGGACCCGACGATCGCTACAGTGACCGTGTGAGCGAGCCGCAGACGTCCGAACCGCCGCTCATCCCCGAGCAGCGGCGCGACCTGATCGTGCGCCACCTGCGGCAGGACTCCGTCCTGAGCTACCGCCAGCTCGCCGGTCTCCTCGGGGTCAGCCACATGACCATCCGGCGGGACATCGCCGAACTCGAGGAACAGGGCCGGGTGATCGCGACCCAGGGCGGCGCGAAGAGCGTCGCACGGGTCGCGAGCGAGCCGCCACGGATCGAGAAGTCCACGACCGAGGTCCGCGAGAAGGACGCGATCGCTGCCAGGGCCGCGCAGCTCGTCCACGAGTCCATGACGGTCTACCTCGACGCCGGGACGACCATCCAGGCGATGCGGCCCTACCTCGACCACCTGCACGACCTGACCGTCGTGACGAACGACCTCGTCATCGCGTCGTCGTACCTCGACCACCCCACGATCGAGGTCATCGTCGTCGGCGGACGCCTCGACAAGCAGAACCAGTCCACCGTCGGACGGCTCCCCTCGATCGTGCTCGCAGAGCTCTCGATCGACGTCGCGTTCCTGAGCACCAGCTCGTGGGACCTCCGTCGCGGGATCACCATCCCGTCCGAGTCGAAGGTCGAGCCGAAGAAGGCGGCGGCGCGCGCGGCCGGTTCCACCGTGCTCGTCGCGACGAGCTCGAAGTACGGCACGTTCGGCCGGTACCGGGTCCTCGGACTCGACGAGTTGTCGACGATCATCACCGACGACGGCCTCCCACTCCGCGATGCCGCGTCCATCGAGGCCGACGGTGGTGGCGGAACCTCCGTCGAACGCGTCACCGTCAGCCGCTGACACGGTCGAGGCACATCCGGAGGTGTCGGCCTCTGTCGTCCCGGGAAGGATCGCCGAGCAGCCGTCGGGTCCAGTCCGCCAGGGCCGCGGTCGCGGTCCTCGAGATCGCGGCGTCGGGCACCATGCTCGTGAACCCGTGGAAGGCACCGGGCCAGACGTGGAGCTCCGCGTCGACCCCCGCTGCCCAGAGGCGGCTCGCGAAGGCGACGTCCTCGTCGCGGAAGACCTCAGCACTGCCGCAGTCGATGTAGGTGCGCGGCAGCGCCGACAGGTCTGCGGCACGAGCCGGAGCGGCGTACTCGGAGACGTCAGGGGTGGCACGGCGTGGGCCGAGGTACGCGTCCCACGCGAAGCGGTTCATCTGGCGGTCGGCGACCCCGACGCCGTCGATCTGCTGGGTCGAGACCGTCTCGTCACGGTCGTCGAGCATGGGTGACACGAGGATCTGCGCCATCAGGTCGGGACCCTGCCGGTCACGGGCGAGCAGGGCCGTCCCCACCGCGAGTCCGCCGCCCGCGCTCTGCCCCGCGATGACGATCCGCGCCGGGTCGATGCCGAGCTCGTCGGCGTGCGCCGCCACCCAGACGAGACCGGCGTAGCAGTCCTCCACCGGGTACGGATCGGGGTACTCGGGTGCGAGGCGGTAGTCGACGCTGACGAGGACCACGTCGTGGTCGAGCAGCCAGTCGTCGAACGAGTCGAGGTTCCCGAGGTGGTGGCCGAACATCATGCCCCCGCCGTGAATCGAGTAGACGGCCGCGGTCGCACCGGCCGCACCGGTGCGCTCGACGCGGTCGATGATCGCGAGGTCGATGGGCTCACCGAGGTACCCCGGAACCGTGACGTTCCGCCGCTGGTACCCGCGGGACCGCAGGCGCTCGTCGAGGACGTCCTCGGGCACGTCGAGCTGTCGCATACGGGGCAGCATCTCTGCGGTGATGGTGAACGGACCACGGGCCTCGAGCGCCGTCAGGAAGGTCGCGAGTTCGGGGTCGAACGGCGGGCGGGCGATGGGGTCGGACACGGGCACACTCCTTCGATGAAGAAGTGGCGACTCCCGTGAGACGCGTGTGCGGTCCCGCCTGCCGGAGCAGCGCGGGATTTTTTCCCTCTGCCGAGGACAGTAGTGCACGCGACGCTCCGGAGCGCGCACCGCACTGTGCAAGAAGCCGCGGAAACGAGGTACTGAACGCCGACGTTCCTGGTGCGCAACCGGGACGCCGTCCTTCCCCACCACTCGCACGACGCGTACAGTCCCCCGCAAGGTAAGACCGGTGGGCGGGGAACGCGATGCGACTGATGACGGGAACGACACTGGTCGTGGCGCTTGCCGCAGCAGCGATGGTCGGCCTGGCGCCGCCAGCGGCCGCGGCCGGGTCGGGGACGATCGCTGTGCAGCTCGCGACGCCGGACGGCACCCCGATCAGGTTGGCGGACGTCGAAATCGCTGCGATCGGCATCGACGCCGTCGTCGGGACCGCCACCACCGATGCCGACGGCACCGCGACGTTCACCGGCATCCCCGCCCCGGACACCGTGACGGTCACCACACGGCAACTCCCGCCGCGCGGAACGCAGACCTACGCCCCCGGACTCCGCTCGGCCATCGTGGTCCGCGGCGGCACGACGGTCGCGGTCACCGTGCCGCTCGTGATCGGCGCCACCGTGGAGGGCGGGGTGGTCGGCCCCTCGGGTCCCGCTGCTGGACGGTTGATGTACGCCTGGAACGAAGACACCTCGCAGGTGTTCCGGACGACCTCGGACAGCGCGGGCCAGTACCGGTTCGTCGGGTTGAGCACCGGGAAGTACCGCATCGAGGCCTACGCCAGCGGCACGGCGTCGCCCGCCGTCTGGAAGACCCGGGTGTACCAGCAGCGCGGGACCCTCCCAGCGTCGCAGGTGACGTTGTCGAGGCACTACGCACACAGCGACTACGACCTGGTCGTCTACGCCGACACGGCGTCCCGCACCCCGTCGCCGCTGCTCAGTGGCGCGCGCGTCACGGTGACGAACGCGACGACCGGTGCGTCGTTCTCGACCCGGTTCTCGACGCTGCTCGACAGCGAGCAGACGGCACAGTTCCAGATTCCCTCCGGGCAGTACTTGGTCGAGCTCCGGACAGTGGCGACGACCGCGACGCCGGCGCGTGTGCTGTGGCTCGGACGCCCCGGCGGCGTGTACCGGTACGTGACCGACCGGGCCCAGGCCGTCCCGGTGCGGGTCGTGTTCGGCGGATTCAACGGCTGGGGTGGGGCGGTGCCGGAAACGTCCGTGGCCGTGGCCGCTTCGACCGCAGCCACGTCGTGATCCACAGGACGGCGCTCCGGGTGACCGAAGCGGAAACGAGCGAAAGCGGCGACGCCGGGCGCGTGGCTGAGTCTGGCTGAGCGGCGCACCGCGCCAGCGGGGCGACGGCCGTGACGGGAGGGACGGTGTCAGCTGGCATCGGGCCTCCTGTCCGTCTGGAACACGTACCGGCGCAGCGTTGCGAGGGGGCGGGGACTAGCCGAGGGTGGCCCGTCCGGCGAGGACGGCGAGGGCGACCTCGGCGAGCGGGAGCTGGTTCCGCCGCGCGTGGTCGCGCAGCAGGGAGAACGCGGTCGCGGTGTCCACCCCGTTCCGGTTCGCGATCCACCCCTTCGCCTGCTCGATGACGGTACGGCTGTCGAGTGCTGCTTGCAGTTGCCCCTGCGTCGTCACCGCGTCGTCGATGGTGCGCTGCTGCATGAGCGAGACCGCTGCGATGTCGGCCAGTGCCCGCGCAGCGATGAGGTCGTCCTCGTCGAACGCGCCGGCGGACTCGCCGAACAGGTTGAGCGATCCGATGACGGTGGTCCGGAGCCGCAGCGGGATCGAGTGGACGGCTGTGTACCCGGCGTCAGCCGCGGCCCGGCAGAAGTGCGGCCATCGCGGCTCGGCCACTCGGACGTCGGGGATCGAGACCACGCTCCCCGTCCGCGCTGCCTCGAGACAGGGCCCGTCGCCGACTTCGAGCTGCAGGAGCTCGAGCAGTCCGCTGTGGTGCCCCACCGAGGCGGTGATCTGCAACCGGTGATCCGAGCCGAACAGCATCAGCCCGGCAGCGTGGACGTCGAACAACGCCGCCGACTCGTCCACCAGGTGCTGCAGGCGCCCGGTGAGGTCCTCTGAGCTGGTGGCGCTGCCGACCAGCGCGATGATCGTCTGCAACAGTCGTCGTTCGCGGTCGGCGCCCACGGGGTCACTCCAGATGCTGTGATCAGAAGTGGCCGGTCGTGCCCTGCTCCAGCAGTCGAAGACCGCGTGCCGCCACACTACGGCCCGGGGATGCGAACACGCCTGGCGCAACGACTCCCCGCTGGGGACTCGTCCAGATCACCGACCCGGGTGCGAACGGCCGACTGGGCGTCAGATCGTGCTGGCGTCGAGGACGAACCGGTACCGGACGTCGCTCGCGAGCATCCGTGTGTACGAGTCGTTGAGATCATCGACGACGGCACGAACCGCAGGACGAACGTCGACGCCGTGTCACCGGTCCTGGTCGCGCTCGGCGCGCTCGTCATCATGCTCATCGCCGTGGTCGCAGGTCTTCAGGCTGGACGATGGGAACTCCGCACCGCCGCCGTCCGCTTCACCACCGGGTTCCGACCGCTGAACACCCTTCGCAGCGCGGCCGCCAGAGTCGCTCTGATCGGCACCGCCGCCTGTACGACCGCCCTCGCGGGCGCGGCGGTCGTCAGGCAAACCACCACCCTCGACCTCGACGTCACCACCGCAGTCATCGCGGTCGGAAGCGTCGTGTTTGCCGTGTCCGTCGCTTCGTTCTGGCAGGGAAGCCGTCGATGGAACTGCTGAACGACCTTCGGTCCAACTGGACGATCATCGTCGCCAAGATCGTCCTGATCGTGCTGCTCGCACTCTGCTGGTACAACGTGGCGTCGTTCACCCAGTCCACGTCGCAGGCCGTGACCCAGGGCCTGTCCACTGTTGCCGATGCCGACCTCTACACGGTGATCGACGATCTCGACCCGGAGGCTTTCGAAGCGATTCGGCGAGACGAGCGCGCACTCGACGCAGTCGCCTCGTTCGTCGACCGCATCGATGACGAGCCCGGATTCAGGTTCATCTCCTCGTACGACCAACCCGTCACCGTCCAGGACTTCCGCGGCGACGATCGCTTCGACGTCGGCTACGGGACCGAGTACACGCTCAACGGGAAGTACCAGGACGAATCGGGGCGGAGTGTTCAGGACATCAAGTCCATCCAGCTCAACGAGACCGCGTTCGAGTTCGCGGGGCTCTCCGTGCAGGACGGCAAGCCGATCGATTGGGACGCCGTCGACTGGGCTTCCGGCCGGATCCCCGTGCTGCTCGGCAACGAGTACCGCGGCGTGTACGAGCTCGGGCAACACCTCACCGGAGCGGTCATCCTGCAGGCGCAGGAGCTCGAAGTCGTCGGTTTCCTCGAACCGGACAGCGCCATGTACTTCCGCGGTGAGGCCAACCACTACCTCGATGACACCGTGATCGTGCCCTACCCGCCGACACTCGCCGGACTCGACCGAGCAGCACTCGACCGGTTGGATCCCGAGCTGTTCGGACGCCTGGTGTTCCAGGTACTGAACGCCGACCTCGCCGTCGATCGCAGCCTCGATTTCGGTGGAGTGGTCGCACGACTCGACGGGATCGGAGACGAGACCGGCTTCAGGTCGTACACGTTGCTCGGAGTACCGACCTACCTCGTGCAGCTCTCCCTCGTCCGCCAGCTCATCCAGGACAACCTGTTGCTCGTCACCGCGCTGCTCGTCGTCCTCACCGCGGGCGTGGGCCTCATCACGGTGTTCCTCAACCGACTCCTGCACCACCGTCGAGCGCCGGTCGCGCACGTGCACCATCTCCTCGGGAAGAGCCCGGACCACACGAGCCGACTGTTCCGCCCAAGCCGCCTCACCGAGTACATCGCCGCGTTCGGGCTGTTCCTCGCGACGAGCGCGGTGCTCCCCAACGACAGTGCGACGGCTCGATTCGGCGCCGGTACCGCCCTCCTGCTCTGGTGCGTGGCGGACGGGGCACTCGGCCGACGTGCCGTCCGCATCGAACTGACCACCGGACGCAGAAGAGGTGCCCCACGATGATCACACTGCGCGACGTCTCGAAGACGGTCACCGAGCCCGACGGATCGACCAGAACGCTGTTCGACCGACTGCACTTCGACCTTCGCGAAGACGATCGCTCCGTAGCCATCACGGGACGCAGCGGATCGGGCAAGAGCACGCTGCTCCGGGTCCTCGCCGGCCTCGACACCGACTTCGAGGGGACCTACGTCCATGATGGGCACATCCTTGAGCGCACCGCGTCCAGGATGGCGGCCTACCGGCTCCGACACATCGGCATCGTCACCCAGGACCACAGCCTGCTCGGCGACCGCAGCGTGCTCGACAACGTCCGGCTCGGAGTCCCTGCTCGTGCGGACTCGGCGGGCCGAGCGCGTGACGCCCTGGAGGCGGTCGGCATCAGTCACCTCGCCGGCAGGCGCCCACGACGACTCTCAGGAGGAGAAGCGCAGCGCGTCGCGATCGCCCGAGCCATCGCGAAGCGCCCAGCCGTCGTTCTCGCCGATGAGCCCACCGGCGCACTGGACGAGACGACCGAAGACGACGTGCTCGCCCTCTTCGACCAGCTGCAGCAAGCAGGAACCACGTTCGTGATCGTCACCCACAGTGAGCGCGTCGCACAGAGATGCGGACGTCGATTCCACCTGCAACATGAACAACTCATCGAGTGCAGTACTTGACGGAACCAGAAGCGAAAGGGAGGGAGGTGGGCCCCACCCGCCGGTACCGGCGCACCGCGCCAGCGGGGTGACGGCCGTGCCGGGAGGGACGGTGCCAGCTGGCACCGGGCCTCCCGTCCGTCAGGGGTTGCGCTGCAGAGCCCCGATCACGCGTCCGCCGTGCGGTCGCGTGCGTCCTGACGGATCGCGGAACGCGAGCACCTGCGGCGGTCGACGCTCGTTGGTCCTCCGCAGCAGCTCAGCGTCACTAGGCTTCTCCGGATGTCTTCCAACCCGTTCGGCGAAGTCCCCGTCCTGCCGGTTGCCGTTCCCTTCGGTGTCGTCGTGTTCGTCGTCCAGCTGGCGCTCCTGCTCAGGGGACGGCGCTTCACGTGGCCGCGTGTTGCCGTCGCCGCCGCGATCGCCGTCTACGCCGCGGGGATCCTCGCGAACACGGTCTTCCCAATCTTCCTTTACCCGACCTCGAGCGACGAGCCGTGGGCACCGGCACTGGCGCTGATCCCGTTCCACGACTACGAGCTCGCGGACGCGCTCACCAACGTGGCGGTGTTCGTGCCACTGGGCGTCCTCCTGCAGCTCCTCATGCGGCGTCCGCGGTGGTGGAAGGCGCTGCTCACCTCCGCGGCCGTCAGCCTGACGATCGAGCTCCTGCAACTCGCCGCGCAGAAGCTGTTCTCCGGTGGTCACGTCGCTGACGTCAACGACTTCATCTGGAACACCCTCGGTGGAGTCATCGGCTACGCGATCATCGTGTTGCTGACACGTGTCCCGATCGTCGCCGCGCTCGTGAACCGGTTCCGCTGACGCTCGACCGCCGGGGCAGCACGCACCGCATGAACTGCGGAGCGCCGGGCACTCGCGGATCCACCCGGGGCAAGGTCTTGCCCCCGCCCGCAGAAGTGGATGGGGCAAACTTTCAATTCAGGGGCGGAAGGAGAAATCCGGTAGCCGATCCGCTACCGGGCGGCGTCGGTCAGCACCTGGTCGATCCACTCGTGATGATCGAGTTCGGTGAGCTCGGCGAGAGTCGCCCACCGGGTCTCTAGCACCTCGTGCTCGTCGAGCACGAACGACGACGTACGCAGTGAGCAGAGGTACACCACTGTCACGTACCCAACTTGGTCGCCGTTGGGGTAGACGTACTCGAGGGTGGCGCCGCCATAGGCTCCGATGATCCGGATGATGTCGATGTCCACACCGAGTTCTTCTCGAACTTCGCGGAGCAGGGCGGTACTTGGGTCTTCGCCGGGTTCGATACCGCCTCCGATCAGGCTCCATCGTCCGGAGTCGCGCTGCCGCGCCAGGAGCAACCGATCGTCATCTCGGATGACCGCGGTCACGCCCGGAAGCAGGAGGTAACCGCTCCCGATCCGCGCGCGCAGCGATCGGACGTACTCAGAGGCAGGCATGCTCAGAAGCTACCGCGTGCTGTTACCGCAAAAGGATGAGTAGCCGTGCCCACGAGGACGCACCTCTTCCCCGGCTGAGTCCCGCTGGATACCGTGGTCGCATGGATTGCTTCGCGAGCTGGCGCACGCGTAACTGAAGGGACGGCCCTGGCCGTCGCTCTCCTCCACCCCGACCCCGGGCGTGGAGCCTTCAGACTGCTCACGAGAGAAGCACAACCATGCGCATCCGCGACTGCACACCGCTCGACCTGCCCGCGCTGACCGACTTGACGATTCAGGTCTTCCGGCCACTCCTTGCCGGCTCGCTCGTGCAACTGCGACCCGAAGTGACCGCGCACGACCACGGGCACTGGGAAGACGACTACCGCCGCGAGATCCCGTCACTGCTCGCTCCCGATGAGGGCCGCTTCATCACACTGGCGGAAGAACACGGCAAGCCGCTCGGCTACGTCGGCTGGAACACCACGGGCAAGTCGTCTGGACGGCTGGAGATGGTTGCCGTTCACCCTGACGCTCGACGGCGCGGAGTCGCGCGAGCGCTCTGCTCATCTGCACTGACCAGCCTCGAAGCGCTTGGCGTCGCCGTGGCGCACATTGGGACCGGTGGCGACGAGTTCCACGCGCCGGCACGAGCCCTCTACGAATCCCTCGGCTTCATTCCGTACCCGACCGTCGACTACGCCCGGACGCTCTGATTCGAGCCGGGAGGACCCCAACTGCGGCCCTCCCGGCTCAGCACGTCGCTCTCAACGGCGTCTCGATCGCCGATCGGTTAGGGACGGTCAAGCCGAGGCGCGTAACCGAGAGGGAGGGCTCGAGGGGATCTGTTACCGCGACCAAGCGCGTGCGCTCTGAGCGGATGTGCGTCCGGCGGCGCCGTCGGGACGGTTGGCTGAGGGCATGCGAGCACTGGTATTGGGTGGGACAGGGTGGCTGGGGCGAGCGATTGTGCGCGATCTCGTCGCGGCGGGAGTCGAGGTCACGTGTCTTGCGCGAGGCGAGTCCGGAGCGGTGCCGGAGGGCGCACGGTTCGTGCGCGCGGATCGGCTTGCAGCCGACGCACACGAGTCGATCCGGGGCGAGTGGGATGAGGTGATCGAACTGTCCAGCGAGCCGGAGCTCGTTGAACCAGCCCTCGCAGAACTTGCTGACACTGCAGCGCATTGGACGCTTGTGTCGACGGTCTCTGTGTACGCCCGTAACGATGAGCCAGGAGCGGACGAGTCAGCAACGCTGGTGGAACCGACGAACCTCGCGGAGTACGCGGACGCGAACGTCGCGGCCGAGCGCAGCAGCACGGCCCGGCTGGGCGCCCGACTGCTCATTGCCCGACCTGGCCTCATCGTCGGCCCCGGCGATCCAAGCGACCGATTCGGGTACTGGCCGGCACGATTGAGCAGGCGCGGTCCAGCGCTCATTCCGACAACGGCCGGTCGATTCGTTCAAGTGATCGACGTCGCTGATCTCTCTGCCTGGCTCAGCCGGGCAGCGCGGGACGGTTACGTCGGAGTCGCCAATGCCGTTGGGGATGTCATGCCCATGAGTACGTTCTTTGAACGAGTCTCGGCTGTCACCCACTTCGATGGCGCATTCGAGGAGGTCGAGGACGAGGTGCTGCTTGCGCACGACGTCCGGTACTGGGCGGGACCCCGATCGCTGCCGCTGTGGTTGCCGCTATCTGACGCAGCCATGGCCCAGCGATCTGCGCGGATCTTCCAGCAGATGACTGGACGTGTTCGACCGCTTGAATCGACAGTGGCTGACGTCCTCGAGGATGAACGATTTCGGGGGTTGGACCGGCCACGTCGCTCGGGTCTGTCGGCCGCCGAAGAAAGCGGCGTCCTGCAAGACGTCCGGTAGTCGATCGGCTATTGGATACGCCTCGAGGGACTCCACGGCACCGGCCGTCTGAGAGACTACGCGCATGATTTCGGACTCTGTGCCGTGGCGTGAGCATCTCTGGAAGGCCGCGACGGAACTCGAGAAGCGTGCGCACTCGACCCGATGGATCGAACGAACGTCGTTCCTTGTCGAGCGCGACTTGTTGAACGGGATGTTCGCGATCCGGCGTCTGATCGAAGCAGCGAAGACGTCCTCGAACCTGCCCGCGGAGCGTGTTTCTTGCGGCGTGCACCCGCTCACTGGACGGGTGCCCAAGATCTACGACAGGTGGTCCTTTTGGGAGCACTATGACATGGCCTCGAAGCAGCAAACTCAGTTGGCGGTGAGAGAGCTAGTCACGATCTTCATCCATTCATTCGTGTTCGACTTCTACCCCGCGTCGGACGCTGGGCCGGCGATGATCTGGGTCGTGTCAGACCGCGACCGGCACAAGCGGCTCTACTCCGTGACATTCGAGCGAGTCGTCGCATTGTTTCGGCGGGTCGGTAGCGAAGACGTGATCTTCACGGCCGGTCCATTCGATGAGTCAGCGGTGCGGCTGTCGCAACACGACATGGTCGACGCAGGGTTTGCTAGCTACGAGCCGTTCCCCTATGTGTCAGACTCGGACGCGTCGATCAGTCAACTACGAGCGGCCTTCCCGTCGCTCGCCTGGTCGCCGTTCACCGCCGACCGATAGCCGATCGTCTACCGGGACGGGCGACGTGCGAGCATCTCTTCCTGCAACCCGGACGGCACAGCGAGCCAGCTCGGAGTACAGCTGGCGAAGCTCGCGCATCGCAACAGCCGTCGCTCAAAGCAGAGCAGGCGTGAACGCAGCTTCGCGTTGCGTCCACGCCTGCCAGCAAGCCAGCGCTATAAAGCCACTCCGACCCAACGCACGTCGCCCGGGGTGTCGCAGAGACCGTCAGCCCAATCCACAGCACGGAGTTCGCCGGGGCCCGACGGGTCTACGAAGTCCCCCGTCCATGCCTCAGCTGCCAACGATTTCGCGCTGTTGTCGGTGAACAGTGCGCGTTCTTGCGCTAGGTCGTAGCGGCGGCCAAGGACCGGGCCGTTCGGCCGATCCCGGTAGAGCACGACGGCAACATCATCAGTGAGGGCGCGGGCGCCGACCCACTCCATGCCCGTGTTCCAGTCCGTGTCGGTCTGGAAAAGGTGCTGAAGCTGGGCGATGAACGTTTCCGTATATGCGCGCCGGTCGTCTGCGGTCGCGTAGTCCATGGTCATGATGCAAGCACGCTCAGTCGTCGGCGTCGAGTCCGGACTCACCGGTCGACGGCTCAGTGACCGGGCCGAGCGGCTCGTAGCTGAGCGTGACGGAATCCTCGCTTACGTCGGCGTCGGACTGCACGGCGGCACGCTTGCTGCCGATCCGGTCCGTCGGAGTCTGGAAGGCTGTGTCCACCCAGCTCGGGCAATCGTGCGCCTTGTCCTCGTTCGTGCAGTACGCCGTGGCGATCCCGAGAGTGGTCTGGTGCAGGTCGACGCCGTAGTACACGCCGACCTTGCGGTAGTCCATAACGACGTGGAACGGACGGCTGTCGGTGTACTTACAGTTCTTGCCGTTGACACACTCGATCTTGTTTGCCCAAGCGTCGTACTGCCGCTTCTGCCCCTTCGCCGTTCCGCCGTTGGGGTTGTTCGTGGCGAACTTCAGCGAGTTGATCAGCTTGATGTTGTGCTTCGTGCGGATCTTCTTCATCCCGAAGCCCTTCGCTGTCGTAGCGCTGTACGCACCCTCGCGGACAAAGACGTTGCGGCCCTTGTAGTCCTCCCACGAATTCAGGATGACGCTGCCAGCGGTCGCCGCAGTCGCCGATGAGACCGGCACGACGATCCCCGCAGTCACCGCGATGAGTGCGCCAGCGCTTGCCAGCAGGCGAAGCTTGGATCTGTTCTTGTTCAGCATGTTTCCTCCCGAAGGCGCGGAGGAAGCCCCTCTCCCCCGAGCTGCCGCGAAGGACGCTATCGGTGATCAAAAACCATTCCTTGCAATCACCTGGCAACACCTGAATTTCCGTTCACCTGAACCTCTTCAAGTGATTCGGGATATAGCCGACGCTCCAGAGCGGGACGTTCTGAGCAGCTTCGGTGGGTGTCATCACCATGCACCGTTCCGTGTCGTGGTCGCGTCTCGTCAGCCGATCGGCCGCCCGACGCGTTGGTTGAGAGGATTGGGTATGCCCGCTACAGCTGCGCTTCTCGTCATCGACCTTCAGCGTGGCGTCGTCCAGGGTTGCTTCGACGCCGACGGCGTGCTCCATCGCACCGCGCATCTCATTGAGCGCGCGCGATCGACAGGCGTGCCTGTGGTGTGGGTGCAGGACCACGGCAGCTTCGCAGAGGGCACCAACGAGTGGGCACTTGCGGCACCGCTCGAAAGAAGGGTGAACGAGCCGCTCGTCCGGAAGCAGTACCGCGACTCCTTCGCAGACACCGACCTCGCCGACGTCTTGCACTCCTTGGGTGTTCAACACCTCGTCGTTGCCGGCGCCCAAAGCGACTACTGCATCCGAACGACCACGCAAGCAGCGGCCGCGCGTGGGTTCGACGTCACGCTGGTGTCCGACGCGCACACGACGACGGACGCCGAGCACGACCGCGTCCTCATCACCGGCGAGCAGATCGTCGCGCACACGAACATGTTCTTCGACAGCCTGCGCTACCCCGCCCACAGGTATGCCGCCGAACGGCACGATCAGGTGCGGTTCCAGCCCGACCGGTGAGCGATCCTCAATCGAGACGGGCTCCGACAAAATACACGACCCTCGAACAGGTTACATTTCCCACAACAAATATTACGATGCGGTAACGGGGTACGGGGTTCCAATCTCCTCGTCGGAGGGCGCCGAATAGCTTGCACAGACCGGGAAACACCCGGAGCGCTCACCAGCCGCACATTGCTGGTTCTCCACCCTGCACCAGGGTGTGTTCGGCGCGCACACAGCAGC
>NZ_SMBN01000011.1:0-40620 GCF_004342995.1 Curtobacterium sp. PhB146
GGTCACATTCCGAACCCGGAAGCTAAGCCTCTCAGCGCCGATGGTACTGCAAGGGGGACCTTGTGGGAGAGTAGGACGCCGCCGGACTTAACGTAAGAAGGTGTGGCCATCGGCCCTCCATCGTGAATTCGCAGGGGAGACCCTCGTTCACGGTGGTGGCCGGTGGCCCTTTCTGTTTTGCCGCTCGTCGCTCGACGTCGGCTCCGGTTCGTGATGGACTGGAGCTCGAACGTCGGTCCGACCGACGCGGCACCCAACACAACGACACAGCGGACGAACGCCCGGCCTTCGGCTCGGGCACGCGATGAGGAGCAACGGTGGCGAACGACGACGAGCGGCGGAACGACGGCGACCGGGGAGACCGACCCCGACGGGACGACCGAGCCCCTCGACGCGACGGAGGTCCGCGCGGAGACGCTGCGGGCGGAGGTCGTTGGTCGTCCGGTCCGCGTGACTTCGAACGCCGTGAGGGCGACCGCCGTGACCGTCCTGAGCGCTCCGACCGTCCGTTCCGCGACGGCGCTGCAGGTCGCGGCAGTGCGCCGCGGAGCGGTGGCGACCGTCCGTTCCGCTCCGGAGACCGTGACGATCGTCCGTCGTGGCGGAGCGATCGCGGCGACTCCGGCCGTCCGCCGCGCGGCGACGGCCCCCGCGGTGCTGAGCGTCCGCGCGACGGGGACCGTCCGTTCCGGTCGGACCGCCCCGCGCGTGACGGCGACCGTCCCGCCTACCGTGGTGGTTCGGATCGTCCGCGTCGTGATGGCGACCGTCCCGCGTACCGCGGTGGCTCGGACCGTCCCGACCGTCCCGACCGTCCCGCCCGTGATGGCGACCGTCCCGGGTACCGCGGCGGCTCCGACCGTCCCGCCCGCGATGGCGATCGTCCTGCTCACCGTGGTGGGTCGGATCGTCCGCGTCGTGATGGTGACCGCCCGTTCCAGGGCGGCTCGGATCGCCCGCGTCGTGATGGCGACCGTCCCGCGTACCGCGGTGGTTCCGACCGTCCTGCTCGCGATGGAGACCGCCCGTACCGCGGCGGCTCTGACCGCCCGGCTCGTGATGGCGACCGTCCGTCGTACCGTGGCGGTTCATCGGACCGTCCGCGTCGTGACGGCGACCGTCCCGCGTACCGCGGTGGTTCCGACCGTCCCGCGTACCGCGGTGGTTCCGACCGTCCGGCCCGCGACGGCGACCGTCCGGCCCGCGACGCCGACCGTCCGCGTCGTGACGGCGACCGTCCGTCCTTCCGGGGTGCTTCGGACCGTCCGGCCCGTGGTGGCGACCGCCCGCGTCAGGACGGTGGCGACGACCGACGCCGCTTCGGCGACGGGACGCGTCACGCCGGCGCACGGTTCGGCGAGGCAGCCCGCGACGACTGGGAAGACCGCGACCCGTACGGCACGAAGTCGATCCGACCGCGTCACGACGACCCGGACATCCCCGACGAGATCGATGCGCGCGACCTCGACCCCGCAGCGCGCATGGAGCTGAAGACGCTCAGCAAGGACAACGCCGACTGGGTCGCCCGGCACCTCGTGGCCGCGGCGCTGTTCGTCGACGAGGACCCTGCTCTGGCGAACGAGCACGCTCTGAGCGCCGCCCGCCGTGCCGGTCGCGTCGGTGTCGTCCGCGAGACCGCTGCGATCACGGCGTACCGCCTGGGGGACTTCGCGACCGCGCTGCGCGAGCTCCGCACCTACCGGCGCATCTCCGGCCGCAACGACCAGCTCCCGATGATGGTGGACTGCGAACGAGGCCTCGGCCGCCCGGAGCGCGCGCTCGAACTCGGCCGTTCGGTGGAGCGTGCCGCGCTCGACACCGCCGTGCAGGTCGAACTCGCGATCGCGATGTCCGGCGCGCGCATCGACCTCGGGAACCCCACAGCTGCCCTGGGCGAGCTGGAGATTCCACAGCTGGACCCGTCCACGGCCTACACGTGGTCACCGGCGCTCTACAGTGCTTACGCGGCCACGCTCGAAGAGCTCGGCCGCCAGGACGAGGCCGACGAGTGGTGGGCCCGTGTCGACCGTGCGGCAACGGCTCTCGCCGAAGCCGCCGACGAGAACGCTTGGGAGACAGTTGATGTGGTCGAGGAAACGCTCGAAGTCGAAGAACACGGAGACGCCGGCGAGCTCGACGACACCGACCAGCTCGACGACGACGCCGACCTCGACGACGACGAGCCAGCCCTCGCCGAGCCCGACGTCGTCGGCGAACCCGGCGACGCCGACGAGCCCGGCGAACTCGACGACGACAACCCCCGCGACGTCGACGGCTCCGCAGCCGACTGACGTCCCGACCGCGCCGACGGACGGCGTCGACGTGGTGCTCACGGACCTCGACGGCGTCGTCTACCGGGGGCGCAACGCCATCCCGCACGCGGTCGAGGCGCTCACACGGGCCTCGCTGACCGCACGGGTCGGGTACATCACCAACAACGCGTCCCGACGACCGATCGACGTCGCCGAGCACCTCGAGCGCTACGGGCTCGAGGTGTCCGAGGACGACGTCGTCACGTCGTCGCAGGCGGGCGTGCAGCTCCTGTCGACGCTGGTGCCCGCTGGTGCGACGGTGCTCGTCACCGGTGGGCTGGGACTGTCGAGCATCGTCGAGGCCGCCGGCTTCACGGTGACGACCAGTGCCGAGGACTCCCCGGCCGCGGTCATCCAGGGCTTCTCCCCGGACCTCGGGTGGAAGGAACTGGCCGAGGCGTCGTTCGCGTTGGCCGACCCGGCGATCCCGTGGGTCGCCACGAACATGGACTGGTCGATCCCGGTCGAGCGCGGCATCGCCCCCGGCAACGGCACGCTCGTGTCCGCGGTCCACCAGGCCGTGGGGCGGATGCCCGTGGTCGCCGGCAAGCCGGAGCGCCCGATCTTCGACGCCGCGGTCGAGCGGTTCGGCGGTGGGAAGACTCTGTTCATCGGTGACCGTCTCGACACCGACATCAAGGGGGCGAACGACGTCGGGATCCCGAGCGTCCTCGTGCTCACCGGCATCGACCAGGCGAAGCAGGTGCTCGCGGCCGATCAGCGCTCGCGCCCGGTGTTCGTGCTCGAGGACCTCCGTGGTCTGTCCGAGCCCTACCCGGTGACCGTCCGTCGGCAGGACGATGACGGCACCCGGTACGTCACCGTCGGCAGCGCCACCGTGGCGATGCGGGGGCACGTGGTGCGGGTGCTCGACGCGGGCAGCGACATCGATCGGCTCCGCGCCGGCGCGGCGCTGATCTGGGAGTCCGGTCTGGCCATCTACGGCCTCGACGTGGACCCGCAGCTCTACGGCGGCGAGTAGCGTGTCGGACGTGCCGAACCCCGAGCAGCCGTCCGCCGACCTGGAACCGCAGGACGAGTTCGCCGCGCGCACCTCGGCGGCCGAGACCCTGCCGCTCGTCGAACGTGCAGACGCGTTCTCGGCACTCCACGACGAGCTGCGCACGCGGCTCGAGAGCGGCGGCACCGCGAGTGCCTGAACCGGACGGAGCCGTGCCCGACGCGACCCCGGTCCGCCTCGACGCCCTGCTCGCGACACGTGGCCTCGCGCGCTCGCGCACCGCTGCCACCAAGCTCATCCAGGACGGCCGGGTGACGGTGGACGGTCGTCCTGTCGTGAAGCCCTCCACCCCGACCTCGCCGGCTGCCGACATCGTGGTCGACGCGGCCGACGAGTGGGTCTCCCGCGCTGCCCAGAAGCTGATCGGAGCGCTCGATGCGTTCGGCGTCGACCCGTCCGGCCGTGTGGTGCTCGACGTCGGTGCGAGCACGGGTGGCTTCACGCAGGTGCTCCTGGCCCGTGGTGCTCGCCGGGTCATCGCGCTCGACGTCGGGCACGGGCAACTGCACCCGACGATCGCCGTCGACGAACGTGTCGCCGTGGTCGAGGGCACCAACGCCCGCAGCCTGACCCGGTCGGACTACCTCGCGCTCGACGGCGCCGCAGCCGAGACGACCCTGGTGGTCGGCGACCTGTCCTTCATCTCGCTCCGGCTCGTGCTGCCCGCCCTGGCCGAGGCCGTCCCCGCCGACGACTTCGTCCTGTTGGTGAAGCCGCAGTTCGAGGTCGGTCGCGGTGGGGTGCGCGAGGGCATCGTGCACGATCCGGCGCTCCGCGACGACGCCCTGATGAACGTCCTGTGGGCCGCGTGGGACCTGGGCTTCGGGACCACCGGGCTCGCGGCGTCGCCCATCATCGGGACGCACGGGAACCACGAGTACCTCGCGCGCTTCCAGCGTGGTGTCGGTGGCAATCCGACAGAATGGAGAGTCCGGGCAACCGAACTCACAGAGGGGACCGCATGAGCGACGACCGGCACATCCTGCTCGTCTCCCACACGGGTCGCCGTGACTCGATCGACGCTGCGGTCGAGGTCTGCGACCTCCTGCACGCCGCCGGTCTGATCCCGGTGATGCCGTTCGACGAGTACGCCGACATCCGGCGAGCCGAAGCCTCGGTGGGGCAGGTCGACATCCTGGGAGTCGACGTCCAGGCGGACCAGCTCGAGATCGTCATCGTGCTCGGCGGCGACGGCACGATCCTGCGCGCGGCCGAACTCGTGCGCGAGACGCGGGCGCCGATCGTCGGCGTGAACCTCGGGCACGTGGGCTTCCTGGCGGAGAGCGAGCGGGACGCCCTCGCCGAGACCGTCGAGCGCGCCCTGTCGGGTGAGTACCACGTCGAGGAGCGCGTCACCCTGCAGGTCGACGTGGTCGTCGGCAACCAGACCGTCTACTCGAGTTGGGCGCTCAACGAGGCCACCATCGAGAAGGCCTCGCGCGAGCGCATGCTCGAAGTGGTGACCGAGGTCGACGGTCGCCCGCTGTCCTCGTTCGGGTGCGACGGCGTCGTCGTGTCGACCCCCACCGGGTCCACGGCGTACTCGTTCTCCGGCGGCGGTCCCATCGTCTGGCCCGACGTCGACGCCCTGCTGATGGTGCCGCTCAGCGCGCACGCCCTGTTCGCCCGCCCGATCGTGGTGGGCCCGGACTGCACGCTCGCGATCGAGGTCCTGCGGCGCACGAGCGGTGTCGGGGTGCTGTGGTGCGACGGTCGCCGGACGCACGACCTGCCGCCGGGCGCTCGCGTCGAGGTCCGACGGTCGCCGGACCCCGTGCGGGTCGCGCGCCTCAAGGACGCTCCCTTCACCGACCGGTTGGTCGCGAAGTTCCGGCTCCCGGTCACCGGGTGGCGCGGGCCGCAGACCGACGAGGACGAGGACCACCTGTGACCGGCCGAGGCGAGGAGCACCACCGATGATCGAGGAGATCGCGATCCGTGACCTCGGGGTCATCGGCGAGACCACGCTCGAACTCGGTCCGGGGTTCACCGTCGTCACGGGCGAGACCGGTGCCGGCAAGACCATGATCGTCACGGCCCTCGGGCTGTTGCTCGGTGCTCGGGCGGACGCCGGTTCGGTCCGCCGTGGTGCCTCGAGCGCCGTGGTCGAGGGCCGGTGGAACGTCCCCGAGCACGCTGCCGTCGCCGAACGCGTCGAGGACGCCGGCGGCGCGGTGGAGGACGGCGAACTGATCCTCACGCGCACGGTCTCGGCCGAGGGGCGCAGCCGTGCGACCGTCGGGGGCCGCAGCGCTCCCGTCGCGGTGCTCGGTGAACTCGCGGACCAGCTCGTGACGGTGCACGGCCAGTCCGACCAGATCCGACTGACCTCGTCGACCGCGCAGCGTGCGGCGCTCGACGGCTTCGGCGGGGCGGCGCTCGAGAAGGCCCTGAACCGGTACGTCGCCGCGTACGACGCGTGGCAGCAGCACACGGGCGAACTCGAGACACTGACGCGCGACCGCGACGAGCGGGTGGCCGAAGCCGACCGGATCCGCGCTGCCTCGGACGAGATCGAAGCGGCCGACCCGCAGCCCGGCGAGGACGTCGAGCTCGCCGAGCGCGCCGACCGGCTCGGCAACCTCGAGGAACTCCGGCTGTCCGCTGCCCTGGCGCACGAGGCCCTGTCCAGCGAGTCCCTCGACGGCGTCTCCGACGTCGTCGGCCTGGTCGAGTCCGCCCGACGCGCCGTCGAGCGGGTCGCCGACTCCGACGCCGCCCTGCAGCCCGTGCTCGAACAGATCACGGAGCTCGGCATCCAGGCGGCCGAGGCCTCGGCGAGCATCTCCAGCTACCTCGGCTCGCTCGAGCCCGAAGCCGGGCACGATCTCGAGCTCATCAACGAACGGCGCGCCCTGCTCGCCGGCCTCACCCGCAAGTACGGCGAGACCGTCGACGACGTCATCGACTACGGGCAGCGGGCGAGCGACCGCCTGCTCGAGCTGGACGGCGACGACGACCGCATCGCGGCGCTCCAGCAGTCCGTCGAACAGGACGAACAGGCACTCGGGGCGGCCGCGGCCGCGTTGACCGCTGCCCGCACGAAGGCGGCAGCGGACCTCGCGAAGCGCGTCACGACCGAGCTGAAGACGCTCGCGATGGCCGGCGCCACCCTGGTGGTCGAGGTCACCGAGGCGGGGGAGTACCGCCGACACGGACGCGACCAGGTGTCGATCCTGCTGCAGCCGCACTCCGGCACCGACCCCCGACCGATCGGCAAGGGGGCATCGGGCGGCGAGCTGTCGCGCGTGATGCTCGCGATCGAGGTCGTGATGGCCGGCAGCACGACCGTGCCGACGTTCGTCTTCGACGAGGTCGACGCCGGCGTGGGCGGTGCCGCGGCGATCGAGATCGGCCGTCGGCTGGCGAAGCTCGCCGAGCGCACGCAGGTCATCGTCGTCACCCACCTGGCGCAGGTCGCGGCGTTCGCGAACAACCACCTCAACGTGGTGAAGGACGCGAGTGGCGCCGTGACCTCGTCGAGCGTGCGACGGCTCGAGGGCGAGGACCGCCTGCAGGAGATGGCGCGGTTGCTCTCGGGGCTCGGCGACAGCGCGAGCGGCGTGGAACACGCCCGCGAACTGCTCGACGTGGCCGGCCAGACGGCCTGACCTGCCACACGGCCGCAAGCAAGCACGCGCGCCCACGCGCGCACGGCCCGAAGACCCGGCCACCCACCCCGCGCAACGCCCACGGCGAACCGAGGTCGCGCCTCCCGGCAGTTCTGACGTACGATGGAATCCCGTGGCGGACACTCTCAGCAGCGGTACCCAGGCAAACACCCCGACCCCGAAGGTGACGAAGCAGATCTTCGTGACCGGCGGGGTCGTCTCGTCTCTCGGCAAGGGCCTGACGGCAGCCAGCCTCGGCAATCTCCTGACGGCTCGCGGCCTCAAGGTCGTCATGCAGAAGCTCGACCCGTACCTCAACGTGGACCCGGGCACCATGAACCCGTTCCAGCACGGCGAGGTCTTCGTGACCGACGACGGTGCGGAGACGGACCTCGACATCGGACACTACGAGCGTTTCCTCGACATCAACCTGGCGCAGTCGGCGAACGTCACGACCGGCCAGGTGTACTCGACGGTGATCGCCAAGGAGCGTCGTGGCGAGTACCTCGGTGACACCGTGCAGGTCATCCCGCACATCACCGACGAGATCAAGCGTCGGATGCGCGAGCAGGCGGAGAACGACCCGCAGCCCGACGTCATCATCACCGAGGTCGGCGGCACCGTCGGCGACATCGAGTCGCAGCCGTTCATCGAGTCGGCGCGCCAGGTGCGCCACGAGCTCGGCCGCAACAACGTGTTCTTCGTGCACGTGTCGCTCGTGCCGTTCATGAACGCCTCGGGTGAGCAGAAGACGAAGCCGACGCAGCACTCGGTCGCCGCGCTCCGCTCGATCGGCATCCAGCCCGACGCCCTCGTGCTGCGGTCGGACCGCCCGGTGTCGGACTCGAACAAGAAGAAGATCGCGCTGATGTGCGACGTCGACGAGGACGCCGTGGTGAACGCCGTGGACGTCCCGTCGATCTACGACCTGCCGACGCTGCTGAACAACCAGGGCCTCGACCAGGTCATCGTCGACGCGCTCAAGCTCGAGGCCGGCCCGGTCGACTGGACCGCGTGGACCCCGGTGCTCCGTGCCGTGCACGAGCCGAAGAAGGACGTCACGATCGCCCTCGTCGGCAAGTACATCGACCTGCCGGACGCCTACCTGTCGGTCACCGAGGCGCTCCGTGCCGGCGGCTTCGCGCACGACGCGAAGGTGACGCTGAAGTGGGTCGTCTCCGACGACTGCACCACGCCCGAGGGCGCTGCGAAGCAGCTCGGCGACGTCGACGGCATCTGCATCCCCGGCGGGTTCGGCGTGCGCGGCATCGAGGGCAAGCTCGGCGCGCTGCGCTTCGCCCGTGAGCAGGGCATCCCGACGCTCGGCCTGTGCCTCGGCCTGCAGTGCATGGTCATCGAGTACGCCCGCCACGAGGCCGGCCTGACCGACGCGTCGAGCACCGAGTTCGACCCGGAGACCTCGACGCCGGTCATCGCGACCATGGCGGAGCAGGTGGACATCATCGCCGGCGGCGACCTGGGCGGCACCATGCGCCTCGGCCTGTACCCGGCGACGTTCAGCTCCGGCTCGTTGGCCGAGTCGCTCTACGGTGCGCCCGAGGCGTCCGAGCGCCACCGTCACCGCTACGAGGTCAACAACACGTACCGGCAGCAGATCGCGGACGCCGGCCTGGTGTTCTCGGGCACGTCGCCCGACGGCAGCCTGGTCGAGTACGTCGAGCTGCCGCGTGACGTGCACCCGTTCTACATCGCGACGCAGGCGCACCCGGAGCTGCGCTCGCGTCCGACGAACGCGCACCCGCTGTTCGCGGGGCTCGTCGCGGCCGCGATCGAGCGCCACGAGGCGTCCAGCCTGTTCGACCCGCAGAACGAGGAGCAGGTCGCGTAACGCGCGTTGTCGATGACGGGAGGCGCGGTGCCAGCTGGCACCGCGCCTCCTGTCCGTCTGTGGTCGCGCCCACGGAACCTGGTTCCGGACACGGAACCACGGAACGACGCAGTGCTGTGTCCGGAACCTGGTTCCGCGAGGGGCGCGTGCTTGGATGGTTCCGTGACTGACGCACCCATCGCTGACGAAGCCGCCTCGTTCGAGGTCACCGAGTCCACCGTCGCGTACGAGGGCGCCGTCTGGGACGTGCGCCGCGACGCGATCGCGTACCACGACGAGACGATGGTGCGGGAGTACATCGACCACACCGGTGCCGTCGCGGTCTACGCCGAGGACGACGAGGGCCGTGTCCTCGTGATCCAGCAGTACCGGCACCCGGTTCGGGTGCGCGACTGGGAGCTGCCGGCCGGGCTGTTGGACGTCGAGGGCGAGGACCTCCAGGTCGCTGCCGCCCGCGAACTCGCTGAAGAGGCCGACCTCGAAGCGGACACCTGGGAGCCGCTGGTCCGGTACAACACGTCGTCCGGCGGGAGCAACGAATTCCTGCAGGTCTACCGCGCCCGGGGCGTGCGGCCCACGACGACGGCGTTCGAGCGCGAGGCTGAGGAAGCCGACATCGTGAAGCGGTGGGTGCCGCGGGCCGAGCTGGTGGAGGCGATCCTCGATGGTCGGCTGCACAACTCCGGGCTGGTCGTGGCCGTGCTCGCGGTGGATGCGCTCGAGCGAGGCCGCGCATGAGCCTGCGAGAACTGGTCGACGCGGCGACGTGGACGCACGAGCCCGAGGCCGTGGAGTTCGACGGCGACGTGCTGCGCGTGACCGCGGTCGAGGGCAGCGACGCCTGGCGGACCACGTCGTACGGGTTCGTCCACGACTCCGAGCACGCGCTGGTGCAGCCCCTCGACGGGTCGTTCTCGGTCGAGGCATCGTTCGTCCTCGACTACACGGAGCAGTTCGACCAGGCCGGTCTCTTCCTGCGCGTCGACGAGCGGAACTGGATCAAGGCCGGTGTCGAGTTCTCCGACGGGACGCCGCAGCTCGGCGCCGTGGTGACCCGTCACTTCTCGGACTGGTCGGTGGCGCCCATGCCGGAGTGGGTGGGACGTGTGGTGACCGTCCGGGCCAGCCGCGACGGTGATGCCGTGACCGTCCGGGCGTGGGCCGACGACGAGGAACCCCGGCTGGTGCGGGTTGCGTACCTCGATCCCGATGCTGCCGTGTCGGCCGGACTGTTGTGTGCAGCTCCGACGCGAGCCGGCCTGACCGTGACGTTCACCGGGTACCGGGTCGGGGCCCCCGACGAGGCACTGCACTGACCGTGCGCCTGCTGTCGTGATTCCCCTGGACCGTGCCACGGAGACGTACCTGCGGCACGTCGCGATCGAGCGCGGGCTGTCGCAGCACACGCTGTCGGCGTACCGGCGTGACCTGGCGGTGTTCACCTCGTGGCTGGCGACGGCTTCGGTCGTCGAGTCCGACGGTGCCGACCGGGCCGGCGGGGCATCTGCGATCGACGACGTCGGGCGGCTCGCTCGGGCAGACGTCTCGGAGTTCGTGACCTACCTGGCGACGAAGCCGGACGGTCCGCTGGCACCGAGGTCGATCGCCCGGATGCTCAGCTCGGTGCGCTCGTTCACGGCCTTCGCGGCGGGGGAGGGCTGGCTGCCGCTCGACCCCGGTACCGCCGTCCGGCCGCCGAAGGCCCCGATGCGGCTGCCGAAGGCGATCTCGGTGGAGGACATGGAGCGGCTGCTCGGAGCGGTGTCGACGGACGTCTCCGCAGACGGCGCTTCCGGTGTGGACGACCCCGTGCGGCTGCGGGACAAGGCGTTGCTCGAACTGCTCTACGCCACCGGCGCGCGGATCTCCGAGGCGGTAGGGCTGTCGGTGGACGACGTGACGACGCTGTCCGACGACTCGGCTCCGGACGCCGACGGTCTCGCCGTCGTGAAGGTCACCGGCAAGGGGAACAAGCAGCGGGTCGTGCCGCTCGGCAGTTTCGCCCGGGCGGCGATCGACGCCTACCTGGTGCGTGCGCGGCCGGTGTTCGCGGTACGAGGTCCGTCGACACCGGCGCTGTTCCTCGGTGCCCGTGGAGCGCGGCTGTCGCGGCAGAGCGCCTGGCTCGTGATCCAGTCCGCCGCTGCTGCCGCCGACCTGGAGGCGCACGTGTCGCCGCACACCTTCCGGCACTCGTTCGCGACGCACCTGCTCGAGGGCGGGGCTGACGTGCGCGTGGTGCAGGAATTGCTCGGGCACGCGAGCGTCGCGACGACCCAGATCTACACGATGGTGACGGCGGACATGCTGCGGGACGTGTACCAGACGGCGCATCCGCGGTCGCGGCGGTAGGTCTCGTCGTTCGGCGGGCCCGGGCGTGCACTTCGTGAGCAGAAATGGTCGGGTCGCTGGTCGGCACCCGACCATTTCTGCTCACGAAGTCGGACGGTGACGGCCCCGGATGCCTCAGAAGAGGTGAAACTGGGCCGACGCCGCCACCGCGCCCGTCGCGACCGCGACCACCACCGCGCTCGAGGACGCACTCCTCGCAGCGACCGCCCACCCGCCGGTCGCGCCGGGACGAACGACACCGACCAGCCCGCACACGAGAGCGAGCGCGCTGCTGACACCCAGCGGGTTGACGAGGATCGACGTCAGGGCCAGCAGCACCGCGAGCACCGTGAACACGCACAACCGGCGGTCGCGACCGCCGCCGGACGCCCACGCGTGGGTCCGGATCGATGCCGTGTGCACCGAGAACGCGGGGCCGACGGGTGCAACGACGATCGGCAGGACCGGTTCCGGAGCACTCGGCAGGACACGGGTCGCGGCACCCCAGGCGTGACCGTCCCACCAGCGGAGACGACTGGCGTCCTGCGGGTCCGGGAACCAGCCTGCGGCCGGCAGTGTCACGGGGACTCCTCGAGGTGCGGCGGATGGTGCTCCTCGACGGTAGGGGACGCCGCCCCGCCGCCACAGTCCCAAGGCGGGTGTCGGCACAAGTGCGGACACCCGGCGGTGCGCTACGGTCGGCTGGTGACCGCGAGCCTGGACGACTTCTGGAACGAACGGCGCGACGAGGCTCCGGAACTGCCGGCCGAGGTGCCGGAGGCGTGGTCGTTCGGTGCCGCTCCGGAGCAGGCAGACGAGCTGCTCGGCCTGGTGCTCCGCGGGGTCAAGGACGGCACAGCGTCAGCGCTCTGGGACTACGAGGCGACGGGTGACCCGCTCCCCGCGACCGGTGAGTGCAGCATCGTGACCGACGGTGCCGGTGTTCCCCGGGCCGTCATCGAGACGACGGACGTCCGGATCGTCCCGTTCGACGCCGTCGGGGCCGAGCACGCGCGCGCCGAAGGCGAAGGAGACCGGACTCTCGAGCACTGGCGCACGGTGCACGAGGCGTACTGGCGCGCGCACTCCGAGAACCCGCGCGGCTTCGAACCGGACATGCCGGTGGTCTGCGAGCGCTTCCGGCTGATCTGGCCGACGCCGTAGACGCAGCCGCCGACCGTCAGCGCCTGACCGAGCAGATCAGGCCAGGACGGGTGCCGCGTCGACCTCGGTGAACACGTCCTTCACGGCGGCGAGCAGCCGCGCGTTGAAGTCGACGCCGAGCTGGTTCGGCACCGTGACGAGCACGGTGTCGGCAGCGCGGACCGCCTGGTCGGCCGCGAGCTCCGCGACGAGGTCCTCGGGCGAGCCGATGTACGAGCGGCCGAAGCGGGCGAGCCCGCCGTCGAGGTGCCCGACCTGGTCCTGCCCCTCGACCTGTGCGCGGACGCCGAAGTAGTGCCGCGACTCGTCGTCGATGATCGGGATGATGCTGCGGGAGACGGAGACGCGCGGGGTCCGCTCCCAGCCCGACTCCGCCCACACTCGACGGAAGCGCTCGATCTGTTCGGCCTGCAGTTCGTCGAACGGCACGCCGGTGTCCTCGGTGAGCAGGGTCGACGACATCAGGTTCATGCCCTGCTCGGCGGTCCACTCGGCGGTGGCTCGTGTGCCGGCGCCCCACCAGATGCGGTCGCCGAGCGAGTCGGAGAGCGGGGAGACCGGCAACGATCCGACCGAGCCGGTCATCTGCGGGTTGGCGTTCGCCATCGGTTCGCCGGCGATGGCGCGACGGAACACGCTGGTGTGCGCGCGGGCCATGTCGCCGCCGTTCTCGTCGGACGCGTCCGGCACGTAGCCGAACTGCTGGTAACCGGCGAGGGCGGTCTCGGGTGAGCCACGGGAGACGCCGAGCTGCAGTCGTCCGCCGGAGATCAGGTCGGTCGCCGCGGCCTCCTCGGCCATGTAGAGCGGGTTCTCGTAGCGCATGTCGATCACGCCGGTCCCGATCTCGATGCGGCTGGTCTTCGCGGCGATCGCGGACAGCAGGGGGAACGGTGCTGCCTGCTGCGGTGCGAAGTGGTGCACGCGGAAGTAGGCGCCGTCGACGCCGGCCTCTTCGGCAGCGACCGCGAGGTCGATCGCCTGCACCAGGGACTCACGCCCGCTGCGCACCTTCGACCCCGGCACGTCGCGCCAGTGTCCGAACGACAGGAACCCGATCTTCGTCATGTCGATGCAAACGCATCCGGAGAGTCGGGCATTCCGTCACGACTACGGTGTCCGCCATGGACGACCCCCGCACCGCGCTCGACACGGAACGCGCTCGCAACGAACGGCTGCTCGCCGACGTCGAGCGGAGCATGCGTGACGTCAGTGACGCCCGCCAGGATGCCAACTCCGACGACGAGCACGACCCCGAGGGCGCGACCCTCGCGTGGGAGCGCGGCTCGCTCGGTGCCGTCCGCGACGCGGCCCGGCAGCGGATCGAGCAGGTGGACGCCGCGCTCGCGCGGCTCGACGCCGGCACCTACGGAACCTGCGCGGTCGGCGGCGAACCGATCCCAGCGGCACGATTGGCCGCCGTCCCGTGGGCCGCGACGTGCGTCGCCCACGCGTGACGGGCCTCCCGGCGGACACTCGCTGACGGACGGGAGGCGCGGCGCATCCCCGCCACACGTCCTCCGTCACGCGCACCGCGCGTCCACCGCGTGCGCCGCGGATTCCCAGCCGCACGCCCTACGTTTTCGGCATGGACGGCGACGCGAACGACGGACCCGGCGAGAGCCGGACCGACGGTGCGCCGCGTCAGCGCTTCCAGTGGTTCCACGACATGCGGACCTGGATCCACGCCAGGCCGCACCTGCACCTCTTCTACAAGGTGCTCGTCGGCATCGTCGGCGGGTTGGTCGTCATCATCGGACTCATCCTGGTGCCGCTGCCCGGGCCGGGATGGCTCGTGGTGTTCATCGGACTCACGGTGCTGGCGAGCGAGTTCCACTTCTTCCACAAGATCATCGTGTGGCTCAAGGCGCAGCTGCACCGCTTCTGGGACTGGGCCAAGCGGCACGGACCGAAGCGCCTGCGTGATGCTGCCGACCGGGGCAAGGCCGACGTCGACGCCGCCCACACGGGTGCTGCTCGGACGGTCGGGGTTCGTGCTCGTGGACGGGCGCGCGGCGCGAACTCGGCGCACCCGGGCCACTAGCCGTCAGCTGGTGCGAGGTTGATCACTCCGTGCGGTGCTGTGGCCTCGCACCGTGTGGCCAACCTCGCACCAAGCGGGTGCCGGGCGCCGGCCGCTACTCCGCCGCGACGCGGATCGAGCCGGTGGCGGTGCGCTCGATGACCTCGGCGGCCTGCTCCTCGACGGCGGCCGCGTCCTTCGACGTCAGCTGCAGCACGAGCGCGACGACGGCAGCGAGGACGATGAACCCGCCGTACCCGGCGATGACGGGGACGAGTCCGATCGACGGTTCGAGCAGCCCACCGATGACGGCGGGGACCCCGAACGCCAGGTAGCTGACGACGTAGATCGTCGAGAGCAGTCCGGCGCGGTGGGTCGGTGCCGCGGTCGCGAGCAGCATCCGCAGCGGTGCCTGGAACCCGGCACCGAAGCCGACACCGGCGATCGCACTGCCGACGACGAGGCCGGGCAGGGAGTGGGCCATCACGAACGCCACGGTCACGATCGGGCCGAGCACCAGGGCGACGAGCCCGACGAGCACCGCGCGGCGAGCGTCCATCCGCTGCGTCGCGAGTCCGGTCAGTGCACCGACGCCCGTGACGACGGCGATGAGTGCGCCGGCCGCGAAGTGGTTCGTGATGCCGAACACGGCACCGAGGGCCGAGGGGACGAGTGAGAGGAACATGCCGCCGAGGGCCCAGCTGGCGACGAGGGAACCGACGACCCCGCGGAACAGTCGACGCGAGCTCCGCGGCACGCTGATCGTCGGACGCAGCGAACGGAGTGCTCCGGGGCGCCGTTGGACCTGCTCGGGGACCACGAACAGCGCCAGCACGAGGAGCACGAGCAGCGCTCCGAAGACCAGGTAGACGAGCTGCTCCGGCGCCGGACCCCACTGCACGAGTGCACCGCTCGACATCGCACCGGTGGCGAGTGCGATCGGCGGGATGACACCGTTCAGCACGCCGGCCAGGGTCGGGTGCCGCTCGAGCGAGTTGTCGATGAGGGCCGCCCCGAGCGCACCGATCAGGAGTCCGACGGAGACGCCCTGCACGATGCGGTCGACGATGAGCGCGCCGACGCCGTCCGCGATCGCGAACAGTCCGAGCGACAGGGCGACGCCCAGGCCTCCGGCGACGAGCACGGGCTTGCGGCCGACGTGGTCGGACAGCCGCCCGGCGATGAGCAGGCTCGCGAGCAACCCGGCGACGTAGATGGCGAAGACGCCGGTCAGCATGAGCGGCGTGAGGTGCCACTCGGCGGCGTAGACCGGGTAGATCGGCGAGGGGACCGCGGACGACGCGACCGACACCAGGAGCATCGCCGCGAGGATCCAGAACCCGGCGACCGAGCGAGCTGACTGCTGCATGAGCATCCTTCCGATGGTCCGTTGTACGACTGCATTCGTACCGCAGTCCGCAGTACGACGCAAGTCGTACAGCAAGCCGAACGGTGGTAGCGTCCCGTCCATGCCCGCGCACGTCGATGCCCCCGAGCGGCTGCCCCAGCCGTCCGCGGCCGAGATGGACCTCCCCGTCGTCCTGGACGCCCTGAGTGACCCGATCCGGTTGGCGATCCTGCACCGCTACCTCGTCGACGCCGCCGGTGGCGAACGGAGCTGCGGCTGGGTCGGGATCGACCGACCGAAGTCCACGCTCACCCACCACTTCCGGGTCCTGCGCGAGGCCGGACTGCTCGAACAGCACCTCGAGGGCCTGACCCGCATCAGCCGGGTCCGGATCGAGGACGTGCAGCAGCGGTTTCCGGGGCTGCTCGACCTGGTGCTCGACTGGCAGGTGCCCGCGGCGCTGCTCCGCGACGGGATCGAGTCGTGAGCACGGTACCCGGCGCGGGTGCCGGCGCCGGGGAGTCCGTGCACACGCTCCCCGACATCGGTGCTGACCCGGCCGTGACGACGGCGCTCGCCGCGGACCTCGACGCCGCCGGCTTCACCGTCGACCGGGTCGACGCACTCTGGGGGACCGAAGCGGCCGCATCGCTGCACCGGGGGTCGCGAGTGGCGGCCCTCCGTGCCCTGGCTGCTCGAGAGACATCCCCGCTCGGCACCCTCGCCACCCTGTTCGTGCTCGGACTGCCGACGTCCCGCGCGGACGCCGCAGCCGCGTTCCCGACCGCCGGGCTCGACGCCGTGGTCGCGGCAGGGCTGCTGCGGGTCTGTGGCACTGACACCGACACCGACACCGACGCCGCAGTCGTGGAGCCGACGGTGGACCTGCGTCCCTACGCCTTCGTCGACGACCTCGGCGCCGGCAGCTGGTGGATCGTCTCGGACCTCGGCGAACTCGCCCTCGGCCACGCGATCAGCGAGGAGCACGTCCTCGGCATCGGCGGCGCCACCACCACGCTGAGCGGCCTGCAGGTCCCCGTCCCCGTCCGCACGGTCCTCGACCTCGGCACCGGCTGCGGGATCCAGGCCATGCACGCCCGACGCTTCGCCGAGCACGTGGTCGCCACCGACATCTCGCGCCGCGCCCTCGACATCGCCCGGTTCAACGCGCAGCTCAACGGCATCGACGGCATCGACTTCCGGTACGGCTCCCTCTTCGAGCCCGTCGCGGGGGAGCGGTTCGACCGCATCGTGTCGAACCCGCCGTTCGTCATCACACCCCGTCGGCCGGGTGTCCCCTCGTACGAGTACCGCGACGGCGGCATGGTCGGCGATGCGCTCGTCGAGACCGTGCTCCGCGGCCTGTCCGAGCACCTCGAGCCCGGTGGGACCGCGCAGCTGCTCGGCAACTGGGAGTACCACTGGGGCGTCGACGGGCTCGACCGTGTGCGCAGCTGGTTCGCGGACACCGACCTCGACGCGTGGGTCATCGAGCGCGAGCGCCAGGACCCCACGTCGTACGCCGAGACCTGGATCCGCGACGGCGGCACGAAGCCCGGGACGCCCGAGTTCGACACGCTCATGGGCGCCTGGCTCGACGACTTCGCGGACCGCCGCGTCACCGGCGTCGGTTTCGGGTACGTCGTGGTGCGTCGAGCCCTGCCAGGAGGCACGGCGAGCCTCCGCCGGTTCGAGCGCGTCCCCGAGACGCTCGGCTCCAACCCCGCCGGGCTCGGCGCCACGGTCGCTCGCGTCCTCGACGCGGCCGCGTGGCTCGCCGCGCACGACGACGCCGCGCTCGCCACGGCACACCTGACGGTGGCGGGCGACGTCACCGAGGAGCGCTACTACTGGCCGGGCAACGACGACCCCACGGTGATGACGCTCGTGCAGGGCGGCGGACTCGGACGGCGGGTGGACGCGGACACGGCGCTCGCTGCGTTCGTCGGAGCCTGCGACGGGGACTTGTCCGTCGCAGCGATCGTCGGCGCACTGGCTCAGATCACGGGTGTCGACGAGCAGGTGCTCGCCGCCGACCTGTTGCCGGCGGCGCGCGACCTGGTGCTCGACGGGCTGCTGCTGCCGGCCTAGCGAAGGGGCTGCTCAGCGGCGGACGCGGGCGCTGCTAACGGCCGTCGCGCCAGCTGTGCTCGGGGGCGTAGCCGAGCAGCTCGCGGGCCTTCTCGGACGACAGCAGCGAGCTGACGCCGTCGATGTCCGCGCGACGCTCGATGTCGGGCACGTAGCGCTCGACGAGCTCGATCGTCGGGGTGTCCATCACGGTGTCGGGGCTCGCGATGACGAACGCCTCGAACCCGGTGAGCTCGGCCTCGACGGCCTTGCGGACCGCCTGGGCACCGTCACGCGAGTCGATGTAGGACCACAGGTTGAAGGTCTTCGCCTCGGGGGTGGCGTCCCACGGGAACGCCGGGTAGTCGGTCTCGTCCATCACGTTCGAGAACCGCAGGCCGATCATCTTCAGCTCCGGGTCCCAGCGGGTGAAGTGGCGGGCCATCTCCTCTTCGACCGCCTTGCCGAGCGAGTACGACGACTGCGGGCGGACCGCGAACTCCTCGTCGACGGGCAGGTAGGGCGGGTGGTGCTCGCCCATCGGGATGCCGAGCAGGGTCTCGCTCGACGCCCACACCAGGTTCTTGACCTTCGCGGCGCGTGCGGCGTGGAAGACGTTGATCGACGCCGTCACGTTGTTCGTGATGAGCGCCACGTCGGGGACCTGCCCCGGAGCGGGCACGGCCGCGAGGTGCACGACGGCGTCCACGTGGTCGTACCGGTCGTCGATGCCGAGCAGGGCGTTCAGGACCTGGCCGTAGTCGGTCAGGTCGATCCGGACGAACTGCACGCCCTCGGGCTGGTCGGGGGAGGGCACGCGGTCGAGCAGCACCACGTCGTACCCGTGCGCATCGAGGTCGCGCACCACCGCTCGTCCGAGCTTGCCGCTGCCGCCGGTCACCACTACACGCGTCATCGCGTCACTCCACATCGTCGTCGGGTCGCCCTCCGGGCACGCCCCATCCTGCCCGGCGCCGCCTGACCCGACCAGGCCCTGTCCGTACCCCGCTCCGCCGCGCGAACCAGGTTCCGGACACGACACCACGGAATCGCTCGGTGCTGTGTCCGGAACCTGGTTCCGGCGGGGCGCGCGCGGGAGCGTCGGCGGGGAACGCGCGGGGCCGTCGGCGGGGGAGCGTCAGGCGGTGGGGGCGACCTGGGCGATCGCGAGCCGGGCCACGAGCTCGACGTGCTGCGCCATGTCCCGCGACGGGTCGAACAGCCACTGGATCTGCATGCCGTCGGACACCGCGAGCAGCACGCTCGTCAGTTCCTCGGCATCGACGTCGGCGCGGAGCCGTCCGTCCTGCTGCATGGTGCGGAAGTCGGCGGACAGGTCGCGACGGCTGCGCTCGTAGCGCTCTTGGAAGTACGCGTGCGCGGGGTGCTCGGGGTCGGTCGCAGCGGCGGCGGAGAGGTTGACGAACATCTGCACCAGGCCGGGGACCTCGGCGTTGTGCCGGACGATCGCGGCGAGCAGGGCGGCCGGGTCCGGCGCCTGCCAGTCGTGGGCGAGGTCGAGCTCGTCGCGTCGTCGCAGGATCTCGACCCAGAGCTCGTCCTTGGAGTCGAAGTAGTGCAGCAGGCCGGCCTGGGTCAGCCCGACGGCGTCGGCGATGTCCTTGATGCTGGTGCGGCGGAACCCCTGTGAGGCGACGAGGTCGAGCGCGACCGTGAGGATCTCCTCGCGCTTCGCGATGCCCTTCGCGTACGAACCCCGTCGTGCCATGGCAGGACTGTACCGCTCGGAGTGCACACAGAAAACCTAGCCGCGCTTGGTTTTGGTGTTACCGTGGGCGGAGCCGCCGACGAAGGCGTGCGAGTCACCGGTGCAGGTGGCGTACCCGAGAAGAGGTTGCAGTGGCCAACGACGCCCTGACCGTCAACGACACCCCGACCGCAGTCGCACCCACGCGCGGCCGAGGTGCCCCGCTCATGTACACGCTCGGCATGCCGATCGCGATGCTCGGCCTGTACATCGCGCTGCTGCCGCCGGTGCTGGTCGCCATGGCGCTCAAGGTCGCCGAGATCGCGCCGGACAACCAAGCGGGCGTGCTCGGCCTGGCACTCGGTGTCGGCGCGTTCGCCGCGATGGTCGCCAACCCCCTGGCGGGTCGCTTCAGCGATCGGACTGCCGGGAGGCTCGGCATGCGTCGTCCGTGGATCATCGGTGGCACCGTGGTCGGCTTCGCGGGCCTCGTGGTCGTCGCGACGACCACCTCGACCGTCGTGCTCGTCCTCGCGTGGGGCGTCACGCAGATCGCCTACAACGCCACGATCGCCGCCATGACCGCGGTCCTGCCGGACCACGTCACGCGGTCCCAGCGCGGCCGGGTCGCGGCGCTGCTCGGGCTCTCCCAGAACCTCGCGCTCGTCGGCGGCACGTTCCTCGTGCAGCTCTTCTCGACCTCGGCGACGCAGATGATCATCCCCGGCGCGATCGGGTCGATCGTCGTCGTGCTCTACGCGCTCGTGTTCCGCGACCGCGTGCTCACCAACCGGCCCACGTCGAAGCTCGGCATCGGGCAGGTCTTCGGCTCGTTCGTCTTCAACCCCGTGAAGCACCCGGACCTCGGCTGGGCCTGGCTCACCCGGTTCCTGATGGTCGCCGCGCAGTACACCGCGGTGAGCTACCTGACGTACTTCCTGCGGGACGACATCGGCGTGGACCCGGACCACGTCGCGAACGCGGTGTTCTAGGGCACGCTGTGGAACGTCGTCGGCATCGTGCTCACCTCGCTCATCGCCGGCTGGCTGTCGGACAAGCTCGGCCGCCGCAAGCTGTTCGTCGCGATCGCGGGCATCGTCGGCGTGGTCGGGCTCGTGATCATCGCGCTCGCGCCGTCGCTCGGCATGGTCCTGGTCGGCGAGTTCGTGATGGGTGCCGGCATGGGCGTCTTCTACGCCGTCGACCTGGCGCTCATCACCGACGTGCTGCCGTCCGACGAGGACAACGCGAAGGACCTCGGCGTCGTCAACATCGCGCAGGCCCTGCCCCAGTCGATCGTGCCCGCGGCGGCCCCGGGCGTCATCGCCCTGACCGGCGGGTACAGCGGCTTCTTCATCACCGGCGCCGTCGTCGGACTGCTCGGCATCGTCTCGGTGTCCCGCATCCGCGGCGTGCGCTGACCACACTTCCCCAGGCTCTGAACGAAAGGACCGACCACCGTGACTACCGTGAACGACGTGACCACTGCCTCCAGTACGGCCGAGCGCATCGACGCGCTCGTCGACCAGCTGACCACCGACGAGAAGGTGCAGCTCCTGACCGGGCGCGACTTCTGGACCACCTGGCCCATCGAGAAGATCGGGCTGCGCCGGATCCTGATGTCGGACGGCCCCTCGGGCGTCCGTGGTGAGGTCTGGGACGAACGCGACCCGTCGCTGAACCTGCCCTCGGCGACCGCGCTGTCGGCGTCGTGGGACCGCGCGATCGCGAAGCGCTACGGCGCCGCAGCAGCCGTCGAGGCACGCCGCAAGGGCGTCGACGTCGTCCTCGGCCCGACCATCAACCTGCACCGCTCGCCGCTCGGCGGCCGGCACTTCGAGGCGTTCAGCGAGGACCCGGTCCTGACCGGTGACCTGGCTGCGTCGTACGTCGACGGCGTGCAGGAGAACGGCGTGGCCGCGACCCCGAAGCACTACATCGCGAACGACTACGAGACCGACCGCTTCACCGCATCGACCGAGGTCTCCGACCGGGCCCTGCGCGAGCTGTACCTGCTCGCGTTCGAGAAGGCCTTGACCGAGGCGCACGCGTGGGCGATCATGTCGTCGTACAACTCCATCAACGGCGTCACCGCGTCGGAGCACGACCTGCTCGAGACGCCGCTGAGCTCGGAGTGGGGCTTCGACGGCATCGTCGTGTCCGACTGGACCGGCGTGCGCTCGGTCGACTCGGCGAAGGCGTCGCAGGACGTCGCGATGCCCGGCCCGAACCAGTGGTGGAGCGAGGGTCCGCTGCTCGCCGCGGTGCAGTCCGGTGACGTGCCGATCGAAGCGATCGACCGCAAGGTCCGCCGCATCCTGACCCTGGCCGCCCGCGTCGGCGCACTCGAGGGCTTCGAGCCCGTGGCCGCGCAGCCGGTGCACGTCGAGGACGGCGTCGCGTTCGTCCGCGAAGCCGAGGCCGAGGGCGCCGTCCTCGTCCGCAACACCGGCGTGCTGCCGCTCGACGCGCCCGCCGTCTCCCGCATCGCCGTCATCGGCCACAACGCCGACCAGGCCCGCACGCAGGGCGGTGGCTCGGCCACGGTCGTGCCGTCGCAGGTCGTCTCGCCGCTCGACGGGATCCGCTCGGCGTTCCCGGGTGCCACGGTCGACTACGCGATCGGTGCCGTCGTGCAGGAGGGCATCGCGGAGTTCCCGCTGTCCACCATCACGAACCCCGGCACCGGCGAGCCCGGCGCCCGCGTCGCCTTCGTCAAGGACGGCGAGGAGCTGTACGTCGAGGACCGTCGCGCCACGGCACTGTTCTGGTTCGGCGGCGACGCCCCCACGCGTGAGGCCGACCGGCTCGACATCACCACGACCTACACCGCGCCGTCCACCGGCACCGTGCGCATCGGCATCGGCGCGGCCGGCCGGTCGCGGATGTGGATCGACGGCGAGCTCGTGCTCGACGAGGACGTGCCGTTCGAGGGTGACCAGCTCGGCGCAGCGTTCCTCAACCCGCCGGCCCGCTCGGTGCCCGTGTCGGTGACCTCCGGGCAGCAGGTCGCGATCCGCATCGAGTACGACGTCATCCAGGACGAGACCCTCGGCGGCGTGCTCGCGTACCAGTTCGGCACCGAGCCTTCCGACGAGGACCCGTCGGTGCTCATCGATGCCGCGGTCGAGGCTGCCCGCACGGCTGACGTCGCCGTGGTGGTCGTCGGCACGAACTCGAAGGTCGAGTCCGAGGGGTACGACCGCTCGTCGCTCGCGCTGCCCGGGCACCAGGACGACCTGGTGCGTGCGGTCGTGGCGGCGAACCCGAACACGGTCGTCGTCGTGAACGCCGGCTCGCCCGTGGAGATGCCGTGGCGGAACGACGTCGCCGCGGTCCTGCTCACCTGGTTCGGTGGCCAGGAGTACGGCAACGCGCTCGCCGACGTCCTGACCGGCGCGCAGGAGCCCGGCGGTCGACTGCCCACCACCTGGCCGGTCGCGATGGCCGACGTGCCCGTGCTCGACGTCACCCCCGTCGACGGCAAGGTGTCGTACGACGAGGGTGTCCACATCGGGTACCGTGCCTGGCTCCGTGCCGGCACCACGCCGGCGTACCCGTTCGGGCACGGCCTCGGCTACACCTCGTGGACCATCGACGGCGTCGTCGCGACGCCGACCGTGTCCGAGGGGGACGCGGTCATCGTCACGGCGACGGTCGCCAACACCGGACCGCGCGCCGGCAAGCACGTCGTGCAGGTCTACGCCTCGCGCGAGTCCTCGGCGGTGGACCGTCCGGCGCGCTGGCTCGTCGGGTTCGCCCCGGTCCGCCTCGGCGCGGGGGAGTCGACCGAAGTCTCGATCGAGGTGCCGGCCCGGGCGTTCGCGCACTGGGACGGAGCCTGGCAGTACGAGCCCGGCACCTTCACGCTGCACGTCGGAGCCTCGGTCACCGACGAGTCCGGGAGCGCGGCCCTCGAACTGGTCTGACCAGTTCGTCCGGTTTCCGCGCACCGACGACGCCTGTTGAGTAACATCGATGTGCGCCAGTCGGCTGGTTACCGTCGGCGCACGCACCGACTACGGGGTCGCTGGTTGTGCGACTCAGCCTCCTGATCCGGCTGACGATGCCCCAGCTTCCCCGGTGCGTCCAGAATGCGTCCCCGCGTCCGCGCGGGGGCGCATTCGTTCGTCCCGACTGTTTCCGTCCTGGAAGGGGTTCGGCGAACCGGTTGACGGACTTCGTGCGATCCGGGCAAAACGGGTGACGGATGATCAACTTTCTCGTCCTGAGGGCGCAACCGAGTGTGACAAACCGCTCGGTAGGTGGAACGATGGTCCCACCATCCCGTGCGGATCAGGGACGAGATGGTCATCCGGCAGGGCTCTCGAGCATCACCGACTCGATCTGAGCCCCGCCGGGTGTCCTGATCCGTTCTCAGGCCCGCAGTGCCGGCGCGATCTCCTCGGCGACGATGCGCAGGATCCGCTCGTGGGCGGCCACGTCGCCGTTCGCGGGCAGGGTGATCACGAGCTCGTCCGTGGCGGTGACGGCGGGGTCGGCGAGCAGGGCGTCGACGATGGCGGCCGGCTCGCCGGACAGCACCTTGCTGAACCGGAACGGCGGACCGGAGAGCGGTCGGCCCTCGTCGTCCATTCCCGAGGCGTACCCGGTCAGGAACTCGTCGTGGACCGTGCGGTCGTGGTCGTCGAGCAACGGCACGACGATGCGGCCCACCGCGACCTTCGACGTGCGGCCGGTCCCGCCGTGCAGCTCGGTGAACCGCTCGCGGTAGGCGGCGATCTGGTCGGCCTGCGCCTGGGCGAAGGGTGCACCGGTGTCCTCGGTGTTCAGGGTCGAGCAGTGCAGGAGCAGCCCCTTCTCGGCCGTGCGCACCGCGGTGCCCATGCTGCCGCCGCCCCACCAGACGCGGTCGCGTAGGCCGGGGCTGAGCGGCTGCAGGGTCAGGTCCGCACCGGCCGGGATGCTCTCGTAGCCAGAGCCGGCGCTGCCGAGTGCGTCGCCGTCGAGCACCTCGAGCAGTCGGGCAGCCCGGGCCTCGGCCTCGTCGCGGAACGAGCGGTCGACGGAGCCGAACACCGGGTCGAGGATCGGCCCGTACCCGGCGATGCCCGTACTGACGCCGAGCTGCACACGCCCGCCGCTCAGCAGGTCGACCGTGCTGGCGTCCTCGGCGAGGCGCACCGGGTCCTCGTAGCGCATGCCGAGCACCGCGGTGCCGAACGCGATGGTGCTCGTGCGCTGGGCCGCGGCGGCGAAGAAGGTCATCGGGCTCGTCAGGAAGGGCTCGAAGTGGCGGCCACGGACCCAGCCCGTGCCGTAGCCGAGGGTCTCGGCCGTCTCGAACAGCCGCAGACCGTCCTGCAGGGCGCTCGCCGCACCCGCAGTGCCGCCGTGGTTCGGGACGAAGGTGAGGAAGCCGAGTTCGCGCATGACGCGAGTCTATGCGCGCGTATGGAGCCGGGCCTCCCGGTCGACCGGGCCGACCACCTCGTCACCGCAGCCTGGGAGGATGGGGCCATGACCGACGTCACCACCGTGCCCCCGCTCGTCGCCGCGATCCCGGCGGCGGTGGACGGCGTCGTCGACGCCGACGAGGTCTACGAGGCCTTCGCGGCCTGGGCCGAGGAAGGCGGCCGGCCGCTGTACCCGGCACAGGACGAAGCGGTCATCGAGCTCGTCTCCGGCGCGAACGTCGTGCTGAGCACCCCGACCGGCACCGGCAAGTCGCTCGTCGCGGCCGGCGCGCACTTCGCCGCGCTCGCCGAGGGCAAGCGGAGCTACTACACGGCACCGATCAAGGCGCTCGTGTCCGAGAAGTTCTTCCAGCTCGTCGAGCTGTTCGGCGCGCAGAACGTCGGCATGGTCACCGGCGACTCCAGCGTGAACGGCGACGCCCCCATCGTCTGCTGCACGGCCGAGATCCTGGCGAACCTGGCCCTGCGCGAAGGTCCGGACGCCGACGTCGACGTCGTGGTGATGGACGAGTTCCACTTCTACGGCGACCCCGACCGCGGCTGGGCCTGGCAGGTGCCGCTGCTCGTGCTCGAACGTGCGCAGTTCCTGCTGATGTCCGCCACCCTCGGCGACGTCACGACCATCGCCGACGACCTGTCCCGACGCACCGGCCGACCCACCGCCCGCGTGACCGGCGTCAGCCGACCGGTGCCGCTCGCGTACGAGTACGTGATGACGCCCGTGCAGGAGACCGTCGAACGGCTGCTGGAGGAGGGCAAGGCGCCGATCTACATCGTGCACTTCGCCCAGGCGGCTGCGCTCGAGCGGGCGCAATCGCTGATGTCGGCGAAGGTCGCTGATCGGGCGCGTCGAGACCAGATCGCGGAAGCGATCGCGGGGTTCCGGTTCAGCGCCGGCTTCGGACAGGCCCTGTCCCGCCTGATCCGCGCCGGCATCGGCGTGCACCACGCCGGCATGCTCCC
Organism: Curtobacterium sp. PhB146; assembly: GCF_004342995.1. Classification (NCBI taxonomy): domain Bacteria; kingdom Bacillati; phylum Actinomycetota; class Actinomycetes; order Micrococcales; family Microbacteriaceae; genus Curtobacterium; species Curtobacterium sp. PhB146. The sequence continues at coordinate 25,839 of NZ_SMBN01000011.1, forward strand.
CAAGTACCGACGGCTCGTCGAGCAGCTCGCACAGCGCGGGCTGCTGCCCGTCATCTGCGGCACCGACACCCTGGGGGTCGGCATCAACGTGCCGATCCGCTCCGTGCTGTTCACCGGACTGACGAAGTTCGACGGCACGAAGATGCGGCAGCTGTCCGCACGCGAGTTCCACCAGATCGCCGGCCGCGCCGGACGCGCCGGGTACGACACCGAGGGTGACGTCGTCGCCGAGGCCCCCGAGCACGACATCGAGAACGCCCGCGCCGTCGCGAAGGCCGGGGACGACCAGAAGAAGAAGAGCAAGATCAAGCGGAAGAAGGCACCGGAGGGGTTCGTGTCCTGGGGGCAGGCCTCGTTCGACCGGCTCATCGGCGCCGAACCGGAACCGATGGTGTCGCGCATGCGCATCACGCACGCGATGGTGCTGTCGGTGGTGGCCCGCGGCGGTTCGGCGTTCGACGAGGTGCGCTCGCTGGTGTTCGACAACCACGAACCGCGCGCCCGCCAGCTCGCGATGGCCCGGCGTGCGCTCGTCATCGCCCGGACCCTCATCAACGCGCAGGTCATCGAGCGGGTGCCGGGGCCTCCGGTCTCCTACCGGCTCACCGTCGACCTGCAGTCGAACTTCGCCCTCAACCAGCCCCTGTCGCCGTTCGCGCTCGCCGCGTTCGAGCTGCTCGATCCTGCTTCGCCGACGTACGCCCTGGACATGGTCTCGATCGTCGAGGCGACACTGGACGACCCGCGGGCGATCCTGTCGCAGCAGCAGTTCAAGGAGCGCGGCGAAGAGGTCGCCCGCCTGAAGCGCGAGGGCATCGAGTACGAGGAGCGGATGGAGCTGCTCGAGGAGGTCACCTGGCCTCGCCCGCTGTCCGAGCTGTTGGAGGCGGCGTACGAGACGTACGCGGCGGAACAGCCCTGGGTCCTCGACTTCCAGCTCTCGCCCAAGGCCGTCGTCCGTGACATGTACGAGCGCGCGATGACCTTCGGCGACTTCGTGCGGTTCTACCAGCTCACCCGGTCCGAGGGGCTCGTGCTCCGGTACCTGTCCGACGCCTACCGGACCATGCGGCAGACCATCACCGAGGAACAGCGGAACCAGGAGCTCGACGACCTGATCGAGTGGCTCGGCGAGGTCGTCCGGCAGACCGACTCCTCGCTCGTCGACGAGTGGGAGGCGCTGCTCAACGGTGACGTGCTGCTCGCCCTCGCCGAAGAGCAGGAGATCGCGCCGCCGCAGCCGGCACGGCTCACCGGCAACGTGCGGGCCTTCACCGTGCTCGTGCGGAACGCACTGTTCCAGCGGGTGCTGCTCGCCGCGCGCGACGACGTCGACGGACTCGGGGCGCTCGACGCAGCAGCCGGGTTCGACGGCGACGCGTGGGACGCGGTGCTCGAGGAGTACTACGAGGAGCACGACACCATCGGCACCGATGCCGAGGCGCGTTCGATGTCCTACCTGGTGCTCGACCAGGCGGGGGCGACGGGTGCTGGGGCGACGGGTGTGGGGGCGTCCGGCTCTGGGGCTGCAGGCTCGGCGCGTGTGTGGCGTGCCCGGCAGATCTTCGCGGACCCGTCGGGCGACAAGGACTTCGGGTTCTCGGCGACGATCGACCTCGACGCCTCGGACGAAGCCGGCGAGGCCGTGGTCCGGGTCACCGAGATCGGTCGGTTCGACGGGTGGGCCGACGTGGACGTGGACTGATGCCGGCCGGCGCTGGTTCGTTCGTCGTGCGTGCGCTCGGCGCGGACGACGTCGACGCGCTGCAGGGGCTGCTCGAGACCGTGCCGGACTACGCCGAGCGGATCACCGGGTACCCGCCGGGGCCGTCCGACGGGTTGAGCGCACTCGTGTCGGTGCCGGACGGCTTCGACCCGGCGGGCAAGTACGGGATCGGGCTGTGGGACGGCGAATCGCTCGTGGCGTTCGCGGACGTGCTGCTCGGGTACCCGGCACCGACCACGGCGTACGTCGGACTGCTCGTCGTCCGCGGCGATCGGCAGGGTTCCGGCCTCGGACGAGTCCTGCACGAGGCCGTCGTGTCCCTGGCGGCAGACGCCCGCGCCGACCGACTACGACTGGGGATCGTGGCGACGAACGCGGTCGGTGCCGAGCCGTTCTGGCGGGCGCTCGGGTACGCACCGACAGGGGAGCGGAAGCCGTACCGGTACGACGGGCTCGAGAGCACGGTGGCGCTGTGGGATCGGGCGGTCTGATCCTCGTGGGTCAGTGGTGGAGCAGGGTTGGTCAGGGGCGGACCAGGCGCTTCGCGACCAGGCTCCGGGCCGCCGCCACGATCGCCTCGTGCGGATCACGAGGAGTCCAGCCGAGCACGGTGCGGGCTCGCTCGTTGGAGGTGCGCTTGGCGTAGCCGAGGTCGGGCACCATCGCACGGAACTGCGGCTGGGTCTCGGCCGCGGTCCGTACGACGTCGTCGGGCAGCGTCTGCGTCGGGACCGCCTGGGCGTCGTCACCGAGGTGCTCGCGCAGGGTGGCGGCGATCCCGGCCATCTCGAGCGCCGGGCCGTTCGACAAGAGGAACCGCTTGCCCGCTGCATCCGGGGCGGTCGTCGCGGTGACGTGCGCCGCGGCGACGTCACGTACGTCGACGATGGGGATGAACAGCCGCGGGGTCGCGGGCATCGCTCCGGAGAGCATGGACTGCAGGATGTGGTTCGCGCCCGACACCGCGTGCCCCATCGCCGGACCCATCACCGCGACCGGCATCGTCGTGACGAGCTCCGGCGCACCGGGCTCGGACGCGACGAAGTCCCACGCGGCCCGTTCGGCGAGGGTCTTGCTCTTCCCGTAGGCGTCGACTCCGGGCCCGTCGAGCACCGTCCAGTCGGCCTCGGTGAACACGTGGTCGGAGTGCGGGTGGCCCCAGCTGACCGCGTGGAAGGCCGAGGTCAGCACGACGCGATCGACTCCGGCCGTGTGTGCGGCGCGCAGTACCCGCAGCGTCCCCTCCACCGCCGGACGGACCACGGTGTCCTCGTCCTCGACGTGGCCGGGCATCACCGGCGAGGCGACGTGGTGCACGACGTGGATGTCCGCGACCGCCTGAGCCCATCCGTCATCGGACGTCAGGTCGGCGGCGACGAACTCCAGCCGGTCGTCGGCGGTCAGGCCGGCCTCGGCGAGGACCGCACGGACCGCGGGTTCACGGTCGAGGGACCGGATCGTGGTGCGGACGCGGTGCCCGGCGTCGAGCAGCTGCAGGATCAGGTGGCCGGCGATGAAGCCGGAGCCGCCGGTGACCAGGACGTGTTCGGTGTTCTCCATGCGCCCAGCATCGTCTCGGGGTCGGATGCGGACCAGTGCCTCGGTGTTCCTGGGTCTCCGAGACCCAGGCTGACCGAGCTCGTCGGTCAGAAGAGCGTGGCCGGCGGGGTCGCCTCGGGCAGTGCGGACGGCTCGGTGACCTCGACGCCGGGCCAGCCCGGACCGTGCGGCACGTCGGTGTGGTTCTGGTAGGCGGTAGCCGCACCACGGGCGCGGACGTCGGCGGCCTCGTTCATCTCGTGGCCGACATGCCCGCGGACCCACTCGAACGTGACCTTGCGGCCCTGCAGTTCGGCGTCGAGCTCCTTGATGATCTCGACGTTCATGACCGGCTTGCCGTCTGCCTTGCGCCAGTTCTTCCGCTTCCACCCGGCGAGCCACTCGGTGCAGGCCTTGATGGCGTACTGGCTGTCGCACAGGATGTGCAGCGGCTCGCCGGAGTCCTTCGTCGCGCGGAGCAACTGCAGGACGGCCGTGAGCTCGCCGATGTTGTTCGTTGCCCGGGGCCAGCCACCGGCGGCCCAGCGGTCGTCGTCGACGTACCAGGCCCAGCCAGCGGGGCCGGGGTTGCCGAGGGCTGAGCCGTCTGCTGCGGCGACGATCGTCACGAGGGGACCTCCTGGTCGGGGCTGGTGCCCGTCGAGCGTAACGGACGGTCGAGTTCCGTCCGCTCCGAGGTCAGCGGCGTGCGGGATCGAGGTTCAGCGTGCTGCCCTCGAGCAACCAGTCGTCGGCGCGGGTCTCCATGTACGGGTTGAGCCACTGCACCTCGGCCGGCGTGATGCCGAACCGCTGCGCGACCGTGGTCAGCTCGTCGCCGTGCGCCACCAGGTAGTCGGCCGGTCGTCCGTCGGCGTCCGTGACGATGCCGTACGCCCCCGGTCGGTCCTTGCCCACGGTGATGCGCAAGTCCGGGTAGGGGTTCGGGATCTTCCAGTCCAGAGCACCGACGGCCAGCACCGATCCGACCCACGGGCGTTTCGACGGGTCTTCGTCCGGCACTGAGGCGGGGACGAGGACGACGCTGCGCAAGTAGTCCGGTCGTGCACCGGCGTCGTTCATGACCACGGTCTTCGGCGGCCCGGAGGCGGCGGTCCACTCGGTCGTGTCCCGCGCCGAGGCGTCACCGCCATCGAGCGGGCTGGCGGTCCGGTGCCGGAACTGCAGGCTCATCTGCTGCGGGTTGGTCGTGCGGTAGCCGGACAGCTGCGCGGTGAACGTACCCATGTCGTTCGCCACGATGCGCACGTGGATGCTCGTGTCACCGCTCGGGGACGTGACGTCGGTCTCCGCCGCGACCGTGCCCGTGGGCAGGACCTGCTCGACCTCGTCAGGTTCCCCGTCGACTTGCTCGGTCGTGAGCGTCGGATCGGGGATCGGTTCCGCCGTCCGCTCGGCCGCCTGTCGGGTGGGCTTCGGCAGGGTCTCGTCCCCGCCGAACGCCGTGCAGCCCGTCAGCAGCAGCCCCACCATCGCCGTGCCGATGACCGCGCTCGCCGCGGTCCGCATCCGTGTCATCGTTCCCCCACGGCAGGGAGCGTACCGCCGGGGTCCGGCCCGATCGACCGCCGTGACCGAACTGGTACTCGGGGCACACGGACTACCGTCCGGGAGCATGAGCGACAGCATCCCGGAGACGCCGGATCCCGACTCGACCGACACTGCGTACAGCCCGTCGAGCGAGCGGGAGACCGAGGCGTCGCAGACCGACCAGCGCAGCGACGCCGAACTCGAGGCGGACGGCATCGACACGTCCAAGATCACCGCCGCACCGGGAACGGGAGGCGCGGACGACGCCGGCGACGTGGAACCCGCACCGGGCGATCTGCACCTGCCGTGGCAGTCGGAGGAGGACCGCCGGGGCTAGCGCGCCACGCGGTCGAGTTCGCGGACGAGTTCCTCGCCGTCGCGGACGTCCCAGAAGGCGAACAGCTGCGGTCCGAACAGCCCGTCGAGTCCGGTGTTCGCGTAGATCTTGGCGGTCGCTCCGCCGGCGAAGAATGCCGCCACTCCGCTCGGATCGCCGGTGTTCCACTCCACCGAACAGTGTCGTCGGCCGCCGGTCCAGGTGATGGTGCGATCGGTGCGTCCCACCGGGACCTCGCGGGTGGTGTTCGGCGTGATGATCAGTGCGCGGCGGTCGGTGACGGCGTACACGGTCGTGCGCTTGCGGTGTGCCTTCACGAAGAAGCGGCCGACCACCAGGTGCACGCCGACGATCGAGAACACGATCGGGATGATCGCTCCCACGCCGAGGTACCCGTTCCGCACGACGTCGAGGACCGCGAACGCGACGAAGCCGGTCCACAGCAGGGAGAACGGGATGAGGAAGCCGTCCCGCCCCGTGAAGAGCTTCGCCGGGTCGCTCGTGCCGGCCCAGTACAGGTGCTCGTCGGGCCCGAGGTGCTCACGTGCGGTCTGCTGAGGATCGTTCACCCCGAAGAACCTACGCCGTCACGCGAGCACCACGTCACGACGGCGCTACCGTCACGACACCGAGTCGGGGTGCGAGCCCGTCCGCTGCCCGGACTCGAGCGTGGCGATCGCCGCGAGCTCGTCGTCGCTGAGCACGAAGCCGTCGACGTCGAGGTTCGACCGGATCCGCGACGGCGTCACCGACTTCGGCAGCACCACGACCCCCTGCTGCACGTTCCACCGGACGAGGACCTGCGCGACGCTCACCCCGTGTGCGTCAGCGATGCCGGTGAGGATCGGTTCGTCGATCAGCCGACCGCGACCGAGCGGCGACCAGGCTCCGGTGACGATGTCGTGCTGCTGGTGGAACTCCATGAGCTCGCGCTGCGGGAGCCACGGGTGCCGCTCGACCTGGTTGAGCACCGGCGCCTCACCGGTTTCGTCGACGAGCCGCTGCAGGTGCGGCACCTGGAAGTTCGAGACCCCGATGCTCCGCGCCCGGCCGGAGTCGCGCAGCTCGACGAGCGCGCGCCAGGTGTCGACGTAGCGGTCGTTCGCCGCGGCCGGCCAGTGGATCAGGTAGAGGTCGACCGCGTCGAGCCCCAGCCGCTCGAGGCTGCCGTCGAACGCACGCAGGGTCGCGTCGCGCCCCTGGTGGTCGTTCCACACCTTGGTCGTCACGAAGACGTCGTCACGGTCGAGCCCGGAGGCCCGGATCGCGTTCCCGACGCCGGTCTCGTTGCCGTACATCTCGGCCGTGTCGACGTGCCGGTAGCCGGCTTCGAGCGCGAGACCGACCGCCGTCTCGGCCTCGGTGTCGTCGACCTTGTAGACGCCGAACCCGATCGCGGGGATCGCGGCGCCGTCACGCAGGGGAAGTGAACTGACCATGCACCCATCCTGCCGGTGCGTGGCGGGCGCGCGCCGGGCCTCCCGGCCATCTGTGGAGAACGCGACCCGCCCGCCGGACGCACGTTCCTTCCCACATCGGCCGCGATCGCAATTGCAATCGGGCGTACCTGGTCAGAACTTTCGACCAGGTACGCCCGTTTCGGCCAGGTACGCCGAAAATCCCCACCGAAAGCCCCGCGCCCCCCGCTCAGGTCGGCAGGACCACCGGCTCGGTGTCGGGGATGGGGCTGGCGTCACGGCCGCGCAGGTCGGGCAGCCAGCGCTTCGCCCCGAGCGCGACGACGACGCCCACCCCGGCCATGACCGCACCGACCGTGAAGCCGCCCACCGGGCCACTGCTGTCGATCAGGAAGCCGGCGACCGCGGACCCACCGGCGGCGCCGATGAGCTGACCGGTGCCCATCCAGCCGTAGGCCTCGGCGGTGTCGGAGAACTTGACGGTGGCGGAGACCGAGCCGAACATCACCGCGAGTGCCGGCGCGATGCCGATGCCCGCAATCACGAGGGCGATGCAGAGCCACCAGAAGTTCGTGCCGCCCAGGGCGAGCGCGAGACCGACGAAGACGATCGCCATGCGCGTCCACAGGGTGTTGGGGGAGATCGGACGGTGGCCGAAGGCCAGGCCGCCGAACAGGGACCCGACCGCGAAGACGGCCAGGACGATGCCGGCGTTCGGGCTGCCCTCGCCGAAGACGCTGGTGACGCTGGCCTCGACCGCTGCGCACGCCCCGATGAGCAGCAGACCGGTCAGGGTGGCGACGACGACCGACGGCCGCTTCAGCACCACGCCGAACGCGCGTTTCGAGCGGGGGATGCGGACGCGACCGAGCTCGGGTGAGGCGATGAACCAGATGCCGCCGACCACCAGGAAGACCATGGCGACGACGATCGCCTCGACCGTGCCGACCTGGGTCGCGACGAAGGTGGTGATGACCGGGCCGGCGACCCAGATCAGTTCTTGGGCGCTGGCGTCGAGCGAGAACAAGGGGGTGAGCTGCGACGAGGTCACCATCTTGGGGTAGATGGTGCGCACCGCCGGCTGCACGGGCGGGACCGCGAGGCCGCCGAGGAACCCGACCACCACGTAGCCCCAGAGCGGCATGAGGACGAACCCGATGACCCCCATGCTCACGAGCGCGACGATGCTCGTCAGGATGAGGACGGGGCGCATGCCCCAGCTGCCCATCCAGCGGCTGGTGAGCGGGCCCGCGAGCGCCTGCCCGACACTCGTCGTCGCGAGCACCAGGCCGGCGGCGCCGTAGGAGTGGAAGACGTGCTCGACGTGCAGCAGGTACGCCAGCGAGAGCATCCCGAACGGGAAGCGCGCGGTGAGCTGTGCAGCGATGACACGACCCACGCCGGGGGTCTTCAGGAGGGGGCCGTACGTGCTCACGAGACGAGTGTACGGACCGGACGGATCGGGGTGTCACCCGTCCGGGGGAGGTGTGGAGGAGGTCCTCGTCGACACCGTTCTCAGACACGCCGACGGGAGGTGTCGAGAACTTCCGTCCACAGCTTGTGGAGAGTGTCGGTGGTGGGTGCGAGAGTGGCGGAAAACCGGGCCTCCGGGAATCCACAGTCTGTGGATCGGGTTGTGGAAACTACAGGCGTGTAACACTTTCTCTTGTGGTCGACGGGTCCGCCGGGCACAACATGTAGTAGCGTCGTCCTCAGCACCGCACACGAACTTCGGACCTGGAATCAGGCCCAGAAACCAGGGGAGAACATGGCCGTCACCGTCTACACCAAGCCGTCCTGCGTCCAGTGCACAGCGACGTACCGGGCCCTCGACAACAAGGGCATCGAGTACGAAGTGCACGACGTCTCCACCGACGAGGCAGCCCTCGAGCACGTCAAGAGCCTGGGCTACATGCAGGCCCCCGTCGTCGTCACGGACGACGACCACTGGTCGGGCTTCCGCCCCGACAAGATCGCGACGCTCAGCGCCGAACTGGCGTAGTCGTCTCCCGTCCTGTGGACGGTCACCCGGTTCCGTTCAGGAGGCCCGGATCACTGCCCGCAGGACACCCTCCGGTCCGCCTGTTCCGCACCTTCACCACAGGAGCGCACCATGAGCCGATTGGTCTACTTCTCGAGCGTGTCCGGGTACACCGCACGCTTCGTCGAGAAGCTCGGCCGCGACGCGGACCGGATCCCGCTCTACCCGAGCGAACCCTTCCTCCACGTGGACGAGCCCTACGTCCTGGTCCTGCCCACCTACGGTGGCGGCAACGGCGAGGGTGCGGTCCCCAAGCAGGTCATCAAGTTCCTCAACGACGCGCACAACCGCTCGCTCATCCGCGGTGTGGTCGTCGGCGGCAACACGAACTTCGGCGAGGCCTACGGCCTGGCAGGGGACGTCATCGCACGGAAGTGCAACGTCCCCCTTCTCTACAGATTCGAACTCTTCGGGACCCCTGACGACGTGTCGGCGGTCAACTCAGGATTGGATGCATTTTGGACGCAGCAGTTGCAGACGTCGATCTGACGTCGCCGCAGACGGGGATGGACTACCACTCCCTCAACGCGATGCTCAACCTCTACGACGCGGACGGGAACATCCAGTTCGACAAGGATCGTGAGGCCGCCAAGCAGTTCTTCCTGCAGCACGTCAACCAGAACACCGTCTTCTTCCACAACCTGAAGGAGCGGCTCGACTACCTGGTCGAGAACGAGTACTACGAAAAAGCGACGATCGACATGTACTCGCTGGACTTCATCCAGCGACTCAACGACCTGGCGTACTCGAAGAAGTTCCGGTTCCAGACGTTCCTCGGCGCGTTCAAGTACTACACGAGCTACACGCTCAAGACGTTCGACGGCAAGCGCTACCTCGAGCGCTTCGAGGACCGCGTCGTCATGACCGCCCTCGGCCTGGCCCAGGGCAACGAGCAGCTCGCGATCGACCTCGTCGAAGAGATCGTCGCCGGCCGCTTCCAGCCCGCCACCCCGACGTTCCTCAACACGGCGAAGGCCCAGCGCGGCGAACTCGTCTCCTGCTTCCTGCTGCGCATCGAAGACAACATGGAGTCGATCTCGCGCGGGATCAACTCGTCGCTGCAGCTCTCGAAGCGCGGCGGCGGCGTGGCCCTGCTGCTCTCCAACATCCGTGAGGCCGGTGCCCCGATCAAGCAGATCGAGAACCAGTCCTCGGGCATCATCCCCGTGATGAAGCTGCTGGAAGACTCCTTCTCCTACGCGAACCAGCTCGGTGCGCGTCAGGGTGCCGGCGCGGTCTACCTCAGCGCCCACCACCCGGACATCATGAAGTTCCTCGACACCAAGCGTGAGAACGCCGACGAGAAGATCCGCATCAAGACGCTGTCCCTCGGCGTCGTCGTGCCGGACATCACGTTCGAGCTCGCGAAGAACAACGAGGACATGTACCTGTTCTCGCCGTACGACGTCGAGAAGGTCTACGGCGTCCCCTTCGGCGACGTCCCGATCTCCGAGAACTACCGTGCGATGGTCGACGACTCGCGCATCAAGAAGACGAAGATCAAGGCGCGTGACTTCTTCACGACCATCGCCGAGATCCAGTTCGAGTCCGGCTACCCGTACATCGTGTTCGAGGACACGGTGAACAAGGCCAACCCGATCAAGGGTCGGATCAACATGTCCAACCTGTGCTCGGAGATCCTGCAGGTCAACACCCCGACGACCTTCAACGAGGACCTGTCCTACAAGGAGATCGGCAAGGACATCTCCTGCAACCTCGGGTCGCTGAACATCGCGCTGACGATGGACTCGCCGGACTTCGGCAAGACCATCGAGACGGCCATCCGCGGCCTGACCTCGGTCTCGCAGATGTCGCACATCGCCTCGGTGCGTTCCGTCGAGGACGGCAACGACAAGTCGCACGCCATCGGCCTCGGCCAGATGAACCTGCACGGCTACCTGGCTCGTGAGCGCGTCTACTACGGCTCCGAAGAGGGCATCGACTTCACGAACATCTACTTCTACACGGTGCTGTTCCACGCCTTGCGCGCCTCGAACAACATCGCCATCGAGACCGGCGAGACCTTCGACGGGTTCCGCGACTCGAAGTACGCGTCGGGTGAGTTCTTCGACAAGTACACCGACCAGGCGTGGACCCCCGCGACCGCTCGTGTCGCCTCGCTGTTCGACAACGCGAACATCACCATCCCGACGCAGGACGACTGGAAGGCGCTGAAGGCGTCCGTCCAGGAGCACGGCATCTACAACCAGAACCTGCAGGCCGTCCCGCCGACCGGTTCGATCTCGTACATCAACCACTCGACGTCGTCGATCCACCCGATCGCGTCGAAGATCGAGATCCGCAAGGAAGGCAAGCTCGGCCGCGTCTACTACCCGGCGCCGTTCATGACGAACGACAACCTGGACTACTACCAGGACGCGTACGAGATCGGTGCCGAGAAGATCATCGACACGTACGCCGCGGCGACGCAGCACGTGGACCAGGGCCTGTCCCTGACGCTGTTCTTCAAGGACACCGCCACCACGCGTGACATCAACAAGGCCCAGATCTACGCATGGCGCAAGGGCATCAAGACGATCTACTACATCCGTCTGCGCCAGCTCGCCCTCGAGGGCACCGAGGTCGAGGGCTGCGTCAGCTGCATGCTGTAGAGCTGCCGCTCTCTTCCTGGAGGCGCGGGGCGGGCCCCGCCCCGCGCCTCCAGTCCGTCATCAGATCACCATCTCGAATCCGGAAGACAATCCCATGACCCTCACCGACCCGGTCCACGCCACGGGCAAGTCCATCCCGCTGATCAGCTCGGTCAGTGCCATCAACTGGAACCGCATCCAGGACGACAAGGACGTCGAGGTCTGGAACCGGCTGGTCAACAACTTCTGGCTCCCCGAGAAGGTGCCGCTGTCGAACGACGTGCAGTCGTGGAACACGCTGACGCCGGCAGAGCAGCAGCTCACCATGCGAGTCTTCACCGGCCTGACGCTGCTCGACACCATCCAGGGCACCGTCGGCGCGATCAGCCTGATCCCCGACGCGATCACCCCGCACGAAGAAGCCGTCTACACGAACATCGCGTTCATGGAATCGGTGCACGCGAAGAGCTACTCGTCGATCTTCTCGACCCTGGCGTCGACGCCCGAGATCGACGACGCCTTCCGCTGGTCCACCGAGAACGTGAACCTGCAGAAGAAGGCCCAGATCGTCCTCGACTACTACACCGGTGACGACCCCCTGAAGCGCAAGGTCGCCTCGACGCTGCTCGAGTCGTTCCTGTTCTACTCCGGCTTCTACCTGCCGATGTACTGGTCGTCCCGCGCCAAGCTCACCAACACCGCCGACCTGATCCGCCTGATCATCCGCGACGAAGCCGTCCACGGGTACTACATCGGGTACAAGTTCCAGAAGGGCCTCGAAGGCGCTTCCGAAGAGCGCAAGCAGGAGATCAAGGACTACACGTTCAACCTGCTGTTCGAGCTCTACGAGAACGAGGTGCAGTACACGCAGGACCTCTACGACCAGGTCGGGCTGACCGAGGACGTCAAGAAGTTCCTGCACTACAACGCCAACAAGGCGCTGATGAACCTGGGCTACGAGCCGATGTTCCCCAAGGAGACGACGGACGTGAACCCGGCGATCCTGTCGGCGCTGTCGCCCAACGCCGACGAGAACCACGACTTCTTCTCGGGGTCGGGGTCGTCGTACGTCATCGGCAAGGCGGAGAAGACCGAGGACGAGGACTGGGACTTCTAGGTTCCGCTCAACCGGGGAACGCCCCGCTGGCTTCGGCTGGCGGGGCGTTCTTGTGTCCGTATGTCGCCCCGTCAACGAAATGGAGCGCGGACGGGCTATGTGAGACATGGCTTGTCGGCACCCTGGAGTGTGCAGCAGTTCGTCCGGTGGGCGACCCGCTATCGGTCCACCATTGCCGAGCTTGATCGAACGGCCTGGATCAGCGCGGGGCACGTATCAGTGTCGCGAGGACGGCATTCGCGCCTGTGGGACGCGCGGGGCCATACTGCCGAAGCAGCCACCGCAACATCGCACCGCCGGCGGCACCTGCGGCACCTACCGCTACGGCTGTGGCGAGTTCAGCTTGTGCTGACACGGCAGCTGCGGTTCCGACGCCCACCGCACCATCCACGATGAAGTCGCTTCCGGCATTACGGAACGACGCGCCGAAGCGTGACTGACTAAGCGAGCGTTTCACGTCCTGGATGGCAGGGACGAGCGTCTCCCTCACCCGATCTTGCAGCGTGTCCAGATCGTCGTTCTCGGACGCGCGATGCAGCTCCTGCAGCTTCAGTCGCCACGCTTCAAAGTCGTCTGATGACGCTCGTATCGCCACCGCTTCGGTGAGCGGAGTATCAGCGGTTGGAACCGCGACACGGCTGACTTCTCGAAGCATCGAAGCCGGAAATGCCTTCACTGAGTCGTTGTACCTCGCCCGCAGCAGCCCCAACGAGGCTCCGTTCGCGGGAACGTATTGAGCGGCACCGGCGTGAGCGACCGCGATGGTCTTCGCCAGGTAATACAACGGGGGTGCGAACTGCGTTGGCCGGTCCGCCCGTACCACTGGGAGGTTCATCTCAAGCTTCATGCCACGGATGCTGTCCCATGTGTGCAACTCGCTGTCGTCGGCGCTGTCGAGGAACCGCTGCAGAGTCTCGTTTCGACTGTCGATCCGGACCGCCGTTGCGAGTTGCTGCGTCGTTGCCCGGATCGTCGGCCACTGACTCCTGAGAACGATGATCCCAGCACGGATTGGCTTGTCGAGCACGTAGAGGTTGTTCACGATCGCGGCGAAGCGCTTTGCGGCCGCGGCAGCGTCGGCGCGTATTCGGTCGTAGCGGAACGGGTCGAGCCACATCTCGGGACCAGTAGCGACTGTGTCTGCCTGCCCGTCTGGTCGTCGGTACCGCGTTGCCCACAGCGGAGGAAGCCTACGGCCGTCCGAGAAGAAGTCCGCGAGCGGATCAAGTACCAGCAGTCTCGGGTAGTAAAGCAACGCGTCGCTGAGTTCCTGCCGCAGCAGTTGCTCACTCCAGAATGAACCGAGGAACCCGCCGAGGAACGAGGCGCGCGGCTGATCGTCGCTGGGTGTGCCGTCGAGATCCGGTTGCGCGTTCCAAAACTCGGTCAATGTATCGCGAATTTCGTCCAGCTCGCTCGTACTCAGCCGGTGCAGGGCTCCGTCCCGAACCCGCTGGCCCACGGCGTTATCCAGCGCATCCAGGATCGTTACGGGCGGCATCAGTGCGGGCATCTTGGACCTCCTCAAGCGGTGCCTACCGTAGCGGTCCACACCGACATCACCGATCAAGGCCGCAAAGGAGCGCACGTGCAATCACGGCCGATACCCGCCCCGCCTAATGGTTCAACCTCGTCGTCATCTGACGTGGCCAATGTCGGTTAGCCGATCGGTTAGCGGTCACTTCCGCCGAGATGTCGAGGGCTGGCGCCCTCTCTAGGCGGATAGCCTTCGGGACATGCCGCCCGAACAACGTCCGTCGAAACACGTAGTTTTCCCCGCGACAGCGCACGCTTTGTTCGCCGGTGCCCCTAGCTTCGTTGACCCGGCAGCTGAACGGCGACAACCCTGCGTCGTCCCGTCGGAGAGCATCGTGCCGCCTCTGGGAGACGGGGAGCGCGACGTCTGGCTCATCGAATGGCAGGTCGCGGAGGATGCTTTCGACGTCGCCGTCGGCGAGCAAGTTAGGTGGGACGTCGTCGACGCGGACCCGATTCGTCTCGGCCACTTCGGAGGCCGACGCACGGTGACCGAGGAACGCAACACCGATGCTGAGCAGCTTGGTGCCGGGCCAGAGCGCCCAATCGCCGGCATCGTCACTCGAATCGACCAGGTGTCGGTCCGGTACGGGCCGTCCGCGAACGGCTCGGGGCAGGAACCAATCCCAGGCTCTGCGATGCAGCACGCGGCGCGAACGTTGACCCCGCGAATCCCGCACGATGGGACGATCGTCGGCTGGGCCGTCCGCATCCGGCTCGACTGAAGTCGACTGGGGTCGCGCCCGGTAGAGCCCGAGTCAGCCGCCTCGAGTTCTCGTGGTCTGAGGACTCCGGACCTTCCCGTCGCAGGTGCTTCGTGATCACTGAGCTATCCTCAATCGAGACGGGCTCCGACAAAATACACGACCCTCGAACAGGTTACATTTCCCACAACAAATATTACGATGCGGTAACGGGGTACGGGG
>NZ_SMBN01000012.1:0-17434 GCF_004342995.1 Curtobacterium sp. PhB146
CCGGCCGAAGTGCGCAATCCCACTCGCCGCCGCGGCCGTTCCGACTGGCTGATACGGGTTCGCGAGGATCATCTGTCGTGCCCGGTGCAACCGCAGCACCCGGACTACGAGGGAGGGCGGCATCCCCAGGTCCCGCTGGAACGCTTCCTGCAGGCCCCGTTTGCTGTAGCCGCTCGCCGCCGCGATCTCCGGCGCTGTCAGCCGCCCCCGATACCGCGACCCGATACATTCCAACGCTCGAGCCACCGCCGGCTTCTGCGCGCCAACATCGATCCCCACCGCTGCAAGCTCGTCCGACGACGTCGACATGAACCGACCGTAGACCCACGGTCACGGATCGAGGAAGCGTCCTCCGAGGACGGCCGCCGCAGCCGACACGGTTGGCTCGAGGCGGTAGAACGCGCCGACCTCGGTTTCACCGTCGACATCGGTGAGGAAGAACGCTCCGTTCTCGAGAATCACCCGGCCGACGATCCGGTCCGTCAGGCTCTCGATGATGTCCCACTCCGTCTCCGACCGACCCCGCAACCGCAACGCGTTCACACCAACACCCCATCCCTGCCCAGCCGCGCTCTCGGGAACCGGAACAGCATGATGCTCACACACCGTCAACGCCCACCCCGACGGCCCCACCGCGTGCGGACGAAACGAAACCGCGACTACTCCCCGGAGCGGGCAATCATGCCAAGCACACCGCACCTCCCAGAGCACTCCCGTCACCACCGACCCACCCCCACTCCCCGTCATGTACGACATCGCACACGTCCCTGACGGACCGTAACGCGCCGCGAGCACTCGGAGCCAACCCGGCAGCACCACACCGACCGAACCGGATACGCCACCACCACCCGTCCCCACCCTCGAGCAACACCGCCCGAAAGCCGATCCGCTACCGCACAGCCCACGGCCAAGCCGAGCTCCTGCGAGAATCCGGGGTTCCCTCCATGAGACACAGCGGGGAGGCTTCTGGTGCACGCGCTCCTGGTCAGGGCTCGAGGGTGTCGGTCTCCGTCGTCAGTGCAGCTGCGAGGTCGACTTCCGAAGGCAGAGCAGCCCGGACCGCGGGTGGGAGGAGGTCGTAGCTGGCGACACCGATCGGGGTCTGGTGCGCGCCGAGTGAGTACCGGACGACGGCGTCGTTCTTGTCCGCGACCAGCAGCAAGCCGACCGTGTCGGCGTGCTGGGGTCGGCGGAGCTTGTCGTCGACGAGTGCGACGTAGAAGCCGAGCTGGCCGAGGTACTCGGGCTTGAACTTCCCGGTCTTGAGCTCAATCACCACGTACCGGAGCTGCTCGACGTGGAAGAACAACAGGTCGACGTAGAAGTCGTCCCCGTCAACGTCGAAGTGCACCTGCCTGCCCACGAACGCGAACCCCTCGCCGAGCTCGCGGAGGGTGTCGATGATCCGGTCGACTAGTGCCTGCTCGAGGTGGCGTTCCTTCGCGTCGCCGTCGAGGGCGAGGAAGTCCAACACGTACGGGTCCTTCGTGATCTGCTGCGCCAGGTCCGAGTCCCCCGGCGGGAGGACCTCGGCGAAGTTCGTCGGCGCCGCCTGCAGCCGCGTGTGCGCGTCGGAGCGGATCTGGTGCTCGAGCACGTTCCGCGACCACCCGTTCGCTGCAGCCTGGGCGGCGTACCAGTTCCGGAGCTCGTGGTCATCGAGTCGGTCGAGGAGGACGGTGATGTGCCCCCAGGGCAGTTGTCCAACAGGCTGTTGGACAACTGCATCCGCCGGCCACTCCCCCGCGAACCGGCGCATGTAGAACAGGTTCGCCCGCGAGAAGCCCTTCATCTCCGGGAACTCCGCCCGCAGATCCGTCGCGAGCCGGCCAATGACATTGCTCCCCCACCCCTCGTCGCCTTGGCGCTGCAGGATGGTCGCGCCGATCCCCCAGTAGAGGCGAATGAGTTCCGTGTTGACGCGGAGCTGTGCCGTGAAGCGGGCATCGCGCACTTGCTGCTTCAGCTCGGTAAGAGCAGCCGTATACCCGGACACAACCGGCAACGAATCAGACATCACCACCCAGTCTGCCCGACCTAGCGCAGCAAGAACCACGAACAAAGCGTTCTACTGATCAGCTATGCCAGGGTGGAGATGACCCCAAGCGAAAGGCGACCTCATCATGGCGCAGAAAGTCACCACGCACCTCGTTGACGACCTCACCGGCGACACCATCGAAGACGGAACCGGCAAGACCGTGCAGTTCTCGTTCGACGGTGGCAACTACGAGATCGACCTCACCGACGACAACGCCGACGCCCTCCGCGAAGCGCTCTCCGACTACGTTGCCGCCGCACGCAAGGTGACGGGGCGCAGTGGGCGTGGCAGCTCGAGCAGCAAGCCGCGCAGCAACCCCGACGAGCTCGCCAAGATCCGCGAATGGGCCGCCGCGAACGGCCACGACGTATCCTCCCGTGGCCGGATCAGCCAGGCCGTCCGCGACGCCTACACCGCCGCCCACTAACACCCTCAGCGCCCGCAACGGGTGGCACTTGTCCGACACCGCAGAAGGAACTCCCCGTATGACTCGCTCTCGCCGTCAACACGTCCGCACCGTTCGGAACATCGGCACCATCGGTATCCTCGCCGGCGGCATCCTCAGCACCACCGGCGCCGTCGTGTGGGGCCTGATCTCCGCCGAGCTCACCGCGCAGAAGATCACCGTCTCCCCCGACAGCAAGCTCCTCCCCGAACGCCCCGTTCGCGGCCCCCTCACCGCCTACGCGCAAGCCGAGATCATCAACACGCACGCAACCGCGATCAGCGACGGGAAAACCTTCGCCGAACTCCCCCAAGACGACCCGAACCGGGCCGTCATCATGAACGCATCGTTCCTGCGGGCATCTCTGTTCACCTCCGTGGTTTCGTTCGGCACCGCCGCATTCGCCATCGGCCTCGGCCTCGTCACCTCCCTGTTCGGCATCGCCCTCCGCCGCCTCGGGAAGTAACCCCTCAACACAACTCACGGCCGGATCGTCATCACGTGACGATCCGGCCGCATCATTTTCAATGCCGCTACGGCGCAGTTATGTCGATGTGCTCCCTCGGGCAGCTCCAAGCGCCGTTCCATGCGTTGAGCTGCGTGACCCGGTCGGTAGCGAGCCGGTGGTCCCGGTGAAGTTGACGCTGACGGATCAGCCACCGCCCGATCGCAATCCCGTCACTATCGACGACGCGCGCAGCGGGCAGCTCTCCCGCGTGCTGCGTCGACCAGGCCTGGACACGGCGCAGCATCTGGGCGAAGTGCACATCCTCGCGGCGCCGCCGCGCGGGGTCATCTGCCGGGAGGCGGAGCCGCCACACCATCCCGAGTCGTTCGAGCTGCTCCACCCGGGCCGCCAGCAGCGCACCCGTGCGGTACTCGACGCGGCGGGAGTCCACCCACCGCCCCAACTGCAATCCGTCCGCGGTTGTGAACCAGTGCGGCACCGCCAGGTCCCCGTGATCACGGCTGTACTGCGTCAACGCCGCAACGCCGGCATCCCAAGCGGCGTCGCGGTCACGCACCTGCCAAACGAACCCGAGATCCACCAACTCCGGCCACAACCGAACCGTGTTCACCGGATCCTTCGCCCATTGCCGACGTCGGGACTGCACCCACGTCCCTAATGGGAACCCGTCCGCGGTCGTGAACACGTGCGGGACCAACCCATGTCCCTCTGTGCACTGGAATGCCGCGAACGCCGCGATGCCAGTGGTGCGTTCCGACAACGACCAGCGCATCCCGACTGCCTCGAGTCGTTCTCGCCGGTCCGCCGGCAATTCGCCCGCGGCCGCCAACGACCGCTGCCGATGAACCCACGCTCCTAGAGACGCTCCCGCGCCGCGGCAGAACGACCGCGGGATGTCGACGTGCCGGTACTCATCACGGAACGACACCACCGCCGCGAACATGCGCTCCCACCGCACCACCAGCACGTCCACGCTCACGCTCACCATTGTGCCGACCCACGAACGCAAGCGACGCTGGCACATGCTCCAGCCCGCACTCGGTCGACGCTCCCCGAGCAGCAGCCCGCACTCGGGGCGGCTGATCTTCGGCCTGCTGGTCCTCACCGTCGGCGCAGTTGCCGCGGTCGGCCTCCTCCGTGCCCCTATACTCCGGACCGATTAGCGGGCAGCGTGTGGGGCGTGGCTCAGGAAGTGGCGCTTCGTTCAGCGGTACCGGTAGAACCCCTCACCGGATTCGACGCCGTACTTGCCCTTGTCGAGGTACTCCGACTGCAGGTAGGCAGCCCACGCCTGGGCGCCCGCGTCTGGCGAGGCGCTAGCGATGGCGTGGGCTGTCCGCAGGCCCACAATGTCGAAGATCTGGAAAGGGCCGACCGGTGCGCCGGTGCCGATCCGCCAGGTCGTGTCCACGGTCTCCGGGTCGGCGACGCCGCGTGCAACAAGTTGGGATGCTGCGTCGAGGAGCGGAACGAGAAGGGAGTTGAGCACGTAGCCGGGCTGTTCCTTCCGGACTCGGATCGGCACCATGCCGATCTCCTCGGCGAAGGCCGCGACCCGCTCATACACGGCAGGGTCGGTCTGCTCAGTTCCCATTACCTCGGCAGTGTTCTGCCGCCAGACGTGGTTGGCGAAGTGCAAGGCGAGGAACCGGTCCGGTCGCCCAGTGGCGTCGGCGATCGCGCTCGGCAGCAGCGTCGACGAGTTCGTCGCGAACACAGTCTCCTCGGGCGCGACCGCCGCGAGCTGCTGATACACCTCCCGTTTGAGGTCAACACGCTCGGGGACTGCCTCGATCACCAGGCCCGCACGGGCGACCGCCGCCGCGAGATCCGTCGCAAACGCAATCCCGGCCGCAGCGTCTGTGGCCGCATCTCGGTAGTCCTCACCGACATCAGCGACGTACTGCTCAACGATCGCGTCCAAACGCTGTCGTCCCGCGGCGACGGCATCATCGTCGATGTCGTAAAGCGTGACCGGGACGCCGTGCATGGCGGTCTGGAACGCGATCTGGGATCCGAGGACACCGGCACCGAGAACGGTCACCGCACTGAAAGTCGTCATGTCAGCAGTGTCGCACCGCAGTCGGAGAAGACCACCGGGCCCGGGCAACCTCCAGTGCACAGCACCTGGCCGGCGCGCCAAACACAGAGCTCGTGGTCGTAGAGCCAGTTGTGAAGATGGTGATGTCCTCAAGCGCGGCTGCCCAGCAGCTTTTTGGACGACTGCTTCCGCGGAGCAACGGAGTCGAAGACGTCAGGCGTAACCAGAGCAGAGCAGGCTTTGCTAGTGAGCGGCGTCGTACGCGTCCTTCACGGCCTGACTGATCCGGCCCCGCGGCGCCACCTCGTGGCCGTTCGCTGCCGCCCATTCCCGGATCTTCGCCAATTCGTCCGGACTGCTGCGCTGCGTGGTGCCGAATCCGCGGCCACCGCGGCCACCGCGGCTGGAGACTTCCCGAGCGGCGGCGACGTAGTCCGAGAACGCTTCGCGCAGTTGCTCCACGTTGTCGTCGGACAGATCGATCTCGTAATGGCTGCCATCGAACGAGAAGGTCACGTTCTTCCCGCCGTGCTCGATGATGTCGCCGGTGAGGTCGTCAACGAGGTGAGTGGTGACTTTCTGTGCCATGCCCTCTTGTGTAGCACTCCGGTGCGAAAACACGATGTGCACGACAGCCACAGAACCGCCATGCTATGACTCGCGCAAGGCCCTGCGCCCTCGACATTCCGCCGTTCTCAGACGGTGGAGATCGTGGATATCCCATCATGAAAGGACGCGACGCGATGAGCGACGCCACGCCCTCCCAGCCCAACCCCTACAACAGCAACGCCCAGCCCTACCAGCAGTCGCCAGGTCAGTCGGACCGGTACAGCGTGCTCGCGATCGTCGGCTTCATCCTCGCGTTCGTGATCAGTATTGGCGGGCTGGTCGTGTCGATCATCGCGCTCACGCAGATCAAGCGCACCGGTGAACGCGGCCGCGGGCTCGCTCTCGCCGGCATCATCATCAGCGCCCTGTCGATCGTGCTGTCCATCGTCTTCGGGATCGTCATCTTCGCCGCCGCCGCGAACGCACCGTCCTACAGCTACTGAACCGACAACATCAGCAAGGCCCCACAACAGCTCACCGCTGCGCCAGGCACCCTTGGCGTGACGGTGAGCTGTTCTGCGGGCGGATTACTTCGGCGGTGACCAGCTGCGCCCGAACGCACGCATCAGCACGACACCCCAGTCAGCATCGGTGATTGTGCCCGTTGAGGTGTCCGTGCTGAACGTGCCGCCCTCGTAATGCAGTGGCGGCTGCCCCACCAGGTGCGCGCCGAGCTGCTCAGTGACGTGCCACGTCTTCCGCGCCGTCTGCGACGGCACCAACTCGAGCTGCAGCCGGTGGCCGTGCACCGAGACCGTGTACGGAAGCTGCGGGATACGAGGCGACATGCGCACAGTCCACCCCCCCCAGCCCCAAACCCCCGCAGACACGCGCGCCCGCGCCCTCGCAGCGTGAACCGTCTGCTGCCTCGAAACTAATCACCTACTGCCGGCGGGTCAGTTCCGATAATAGTTCTTCTCGGAACGTCTTGGCGGGGGTGGAAGCGACCAGCCGGCACCGGGTTACGGAATGTCGGCGGTTGTCGGGACGGTGAAGCATGCCTTCAGCAGACACCTCAGTTGATGAACCCGAGAGCCTCCCGATCCCCCGACGAGCCGTGTACGCCATCACTTTGAGCTTCCTGGTCGGCATCTTTTGGATTGGGGGCATGATCGCGGGCAGCCTCCCCGACCAGAGCCGATCGTCAACACCGACGTTTACGTGGATGCCGGAGTGGGGCGTCGCACTAGGCGACACCACGGTGAATGCGTTGCTCACGTACTCCACGGTCACGCTGGTGCTCTACGGCATCTCCATCGGCGGGCAAGCCGCGTTCACCGACAGTGAGCACCGCCGCAGGATCCGTCGGAGCGTCGGAGCATTCGGCGTCCTCCTTGCGGCATCAGCGCTCACACTCGGGACGTTCGCAGTCGCGGCGACCTTCGTTAATCCACACCGTCTGCCGGCGTTGGTCGTGGTGATTCCGATGGTGATCCTCTGCTGGGTGCTCGGCCTCGAGGTCGGCCGCTTCATCGTCCCCGCCCACCATGTTCAACTCGGCGCCGCACGTCAGGCAAGAGACATCACCGTTCAGCGTCTCGGTGCGCTTCCGCGACCAAGCAAAAACATCTGGACCGCCCACTTGGTCACCATCGGCTACGGCGTCGTCGCCGGGATCGTGACCGGGTGCGTCGTGCAACTCATCGTCGGGCGAGGCTTCATGGCTGGGTTCCTCGTCGGAGTGATCGGTACGTCAGCCGGACTGCTGATGCTTCTGCAGATCAACGCCGGCACCATCGAAGCCCCGACCCGTGCAAGCCGGCTCTGGACTCGCGGACTCTCGTTCGCAGGTTACGTTGCCCTTGTGCTCCTCGTGAACACCGGGCTCGCGATCGCGGCACCAGCAGCGACATACGGCTTGCTCGCCGTCACCATCGGTGAGCTACTGCTGCCGGCCCTGTTCCACCGTCCGCCCGCTCGACTGCCCCAGTGGGTGGTCGAACTCTCCTTGTCAGGGGCGATCGCACGCGTCGCCGCAGACGACCTCACGCGGGGCCTGAAGACCACGCAACGCCGCATCGACGACCTCGAGGCGCTGCAACACGGGAAACGCAGCATGTCTCTGCGTGCACGGGTCGCCGCAGCTCTCCGTGCGCTGCGCTAGATCCCACCCTGGAGGCGACGCCTTCGTTCGGCTCCGCGCTCCGCTTCCCAGTCAGTCGTCGACGCCCGGTGCAACGAGAGCCATCGTCAGCCGCTAAGCGGCGTCGAGCGCCAGCCGAACGGATCGGGAGCGCAGCATCTCGAAGGTCGTGCAGTAGGGCACACCGAGAGCCTCGCACGCATTCGGGATCAAGATTCGTTTGCGGGCGTTTGCTTGGTAGATCTCGTGCGTAACGACGGTATGGCCATGGGCAGCGGCGTGGGCGACCAGGTAGTAGTCAGCCACGTCCAGGAACTCGTCAACCGCAGCTTGCGTGAACTGGCCGCCGTTGGCCCAAACCGCGAGCTCGCGAAGATCCGCGAGTGGGCCAACGCGAACGGCCACGATGTCTCCTCGCGTGGCCGTATCAGTCAGGCCGTCCGTGACGCGTACGACGCCACACATTGAGGCCACTCCCCCAGGCACAGAATAGCCGGCCACCACTCGGGTGGCCGGCTATTCTCGTCCATGGCCGATACCGCGCTCTTATGTCAGCTCAAATACTTGACGGCCTCGTTTGCCAACTCTGACCGGTTGCGGCTCGACCTTATTTACATCAGATCGACAAATTGACCGGCACCGCACGGAACTTGCTTTATATTCGCGAAGTAAGGCGAAGTACCTCGTTCAGCTCAGCGACGCCTTGCGGCGCGACGGGTGGACTGGGCCAGAGTGCACTGCTGGAAATGGGCATCGCGACGTCCGGACATCCAGATCGCAGATGGCTGCGTGTCAAAGTGCGGGTTTCGGCAGCATAGGAGCGACCGTCGGCGATGCAATCAACAGCTCTGTCGCTCGCGCGCTCTTGTGCGCGCTGTACGGCAATATGTATTGGGTAAGGTACTGTCCGGCGTAAGCGTGTCTGATGAAGTCGGCGTCGTCGTAGGTGACGATCCAATTGCTTGCGGTGGCGGCGCAGACGACGTCGGCAAGCGATTTATGGTCGCGGTGGTCGAATGCATTGAGGTAGAGCGAGCTACCTTTCTCGACGTACGGGGGGTCAATGTAGAGGAAAACATTTGGGTCCTCGGCGTAGCGCTGCACGACAGATCGGCCATCACGGTCGTGGATCGTGATCCGGTCGGCTACAGAGCCCAGCTCGTTGATCCGCTTGATCAGCTCTGCTCGGTTGAACCGTGCACCGATCGTGTATGCCCCCTGCTGCGCCCTCCCGCCAATAGGGCCAGCGTTGAGGACTCCTGAACGGTTGGTGCGATTCAGGTAGAAGAACGCAAACCCCAGGGCCATCGGATCGCGTTCGTCGGCCGCTCGGTAGATGGCGCGTTGCTCGTCCCAAAAGTCCACGGTCAGCGGTGCAGCCTCGAGTCGCTCGACGAACTGACTGGAGTGGTGCACGGCGCTGTCCCAGAACCAGTACACGGCCGGGTCGATGTCGTTGATCACCAGCTTATCCACCACGCCAGCGCGGAGTAATGCCAATCCGGCGCCGGCGCCACCCGCGTACGGTTCGACATAGGTGGCGTTCGTCAGCTTGAGCCGTCGGATGACGTCTTCAAAGAATCCCGCGAGGGCAGCCTTCCCGCCCGGATATCGCAGCGGGCTCGGCCTTAGATACCGCTTGACGGTGGTGATCTCAAGCGGTACGTGTGATTCCAACTGCTCTGTCATGCGCGCTCCTTCGTCGGGTTGCCGCCGGCCAGGTCGCCCACGAGCGCCGCAAGCCGGTCTGACGGGACAAGGAGGATCTGCTGTCGGTCGTCGTCGAACAGGAAGTGCACGGCATCGCCGGCACCCAGCCCGAGCCGGTCGAGCAGAGCCTTCGGCACCGTTACCTGACGTCGCAGCGTCAGCAGGTGCGGCCCATGTGGCGCACTGAGAGTCATGGAAGCAATGATGCCCGTGCTAACACCGAAGCTCCGTATTGACAGGCACAGCGCGTCGGACGGATCGATGCTGCGGTACCGATACGGTGAGAACTCGACGTGTGCTCACGAGTACGCGGGTGGTTTTGTCAGCACAGTGTGGTGGAGGAGCTCATGGTGGCGTGGCCGATCGTCGAAGTGCCGCTGAAAGATGTCTCGCTAGACGTCGATAACGTTCGCATCCCGGTGCGTGGCGCGCTTACTCAGCGCGATCTGCTGGTGCACATGTACGACAACGAAGACCTGCCGGACCTGATGCAGTCCATCCTTCAGAACGGTTACATCGACAACGAGATTCCGGTCGTCGTTGAGCATCAGGGCGGCTTCGTTGTCCTGGAGGGCAATCGCCGGGTTTCAGCGCTGAAGCTGCTCGCCGACCCCGAATTACTTCCGAACGTCGCCGCAAAAGTGGAGCGACTGCTGTCTCGATTCGGGAGTGATGAAGAACCGCTGAGTCGGATCAGGGTCATGCTGGCCCCGTCATGGGATGCTGCACAGCCGTTGCTGGCTCGCCTGCACACACGGGCCACGAAGAAGCGGTGGATCCGTGAGCAGCAGGCTGAATTCTTCCACGCGCAGTGGGCCAGCGGCCGCTCTTTGGAGGCTCTGCAGGAGCAGTATCCGTCCGAGGCTCGGGGAATCGTCCGCTTCATCAAGATGGGCGAGATGCGCCGCGCCGTGATCGCGTTGCCGCTACAAGGCGCACTCCGGGACTACGTCCACGGGCAGCAGCTGCCGATGTCCTCACTGGAGTACGCATATAACAACCCACGCATCCAAAAAGCCCTTGGGCTTGAGTTCGGTCGTGATGGCAAACTATTGAACAAGCGTCTCACCGCCGGCCAGCAACAGGCCCTGGCCCTCATCGTCGACCGGTTCCGGAACAAGACGTTGAACACTCGCTCTCCAGAGCTGATGTCCAAGTACGACGACAACGCGGCTTTCGCCGCTCAGCTCGGCGACATTGTCTCTGGCACGAGGGCATCGCGAACTGAACCGCAGATCCCGCCCGAACCCGACTCTTCCTTCGGCGCCGATAGAATTGCCGCACCGGATCCAGGGGATTCCGCGCCCGCGGAACCACCGACAGTTCCCGCGTCGTCGGACAAGCCCGGGAGTAGTCCCGAGACGACGCCTCGCGGCCCGAATCGGTCGGAGACGCGTATCCGGTTAGCCATGGAGCCCATCGACTGGTCGCCGGAGGTGCCGGGTCTGCATCGCAGGCTTATGGAGTTGCGCATGCTGAACGTTGTCGAGTTCCCGCATGCGGGCATGCTGTTGGTGCGGTCCGTCCTTGAGTGCACCATTAAACACTTCCTCCGCACCGTCCCGAACGCTGCACAGCAACGGGGCGGGGATACGCTCGGGCCCGCACTGTCAGCGCTGCAGACTCACTTCGCGTCCGATCGGCGGATGACGGCATTGCTGAGCCGGGTGAATAAGACGGGTCAGATGTCTCAGGATCAGTTCGTCGGATCGCTCGGCGGCTTCAACGCAGCTACCCACGAGCCCGGCATCGTCGTGTTCGGCCCGGACGTGCACCGCGCCTGGGACACCGTGAAGCCGATCCTTCAACAGCTCCAGAGCGACATCCGAACGGCGCAGGTCGGGGATGCACACGGCTGACCCTCACGCGGAACGTAGTGCAGCGCTGGGGTATACCCCAGTGCCACACTGGATCGGGTGGTCGATTCACGTGGTTCTAGGGTGCCTTTTGGTTATTTTGCTACGGGAGTGTGCGAGGGTCTAGGGGTGGTGCAACACAAGACGCAGACCGTCGCTTATGTTCGGGTGAGCTCGATCGATCAGAACCTCGACCGGCAACTCGAGACCATCGGCGAGGTCGACCGTGTGTTCGAGGAGAAGATCTCCGGCGGTGCACGCGCCGATCGCTTGGCCTTGGCCGACTGCATCGGTTACGTCCGGGACGGCGATGTCGTCCGGGTTGCGTCGATGGACCGGCTCGCGCGCTCGCTCGGCGACTTGCGGGACATCGTTGACGAGATCACCGCTAAGGGCGCATCAGTGGAGTTTGTGAAGGAGCAGCAGACCTACAGCCGCGACACCGACGACGCCATCGGCCGGCTCATGCTCAATCTCCTCGGCGCGTTCGCCGAGTTCGAACGCACCCTCATCCGCGAACGCCAACGCGAGGGAATCCGCATCGCCAAGGCCGCCGGGAAGTACAAGGGCCGTTCCCGGAAGCTCACTGACGACCAGATCACCGAAGCTCGCCGGCTCATCGGGACCGGTGTCCCGAAGACCACCGTCGCGCGCGGCCTCAACATCGATCGCACCACCCTCTACCGGATGCTCGCCACGCCCAGCACACCTGCTGCCACCGACGCAGCCGCAGGAGACGTCGCCAGCGTGTAGCGCCTGCTGCCCCCGGATTGGAGGCTTGATCGGACGGTGTTTTCCCGTCGGCGTCAGACTGCGGCGGAGGAGAGCCCATCGACGACGAGATCGATGCGGTCCGCGCGACGCCCCGCGCGCAGCCGCCCGCCGCGGTCGAGGACGACCAGGCCGTGCAGAGCCGACCACAGGGTCTCGGTGAGGAGTTCGGACGCGTCGTCATCGGAGCTCGGCGCGAGGGCACCCCGCAGTTCGGCGAACGCGGCGGACAGTTCCGGCACGGAGTCGGAGCCGAAGGACAGCCGTGTGGTGCGGCTGAACATCGCGTCGTAGAGCGCGGGTGCGGCGGTCGCAAATGCGCAATAGCGGTGGGCGACGGCGCGCACCGCATCCCCCGAGGCGGCCGACTCCCGCGCCACGCGCAGGGCATCGGCCAGCTCGGTGAACCCCTCGAGTGCTACGGATTTGGTGATCTCGTCGAGCGAGGCGAAGTGTTTGTAGATGACGGGTTGGCTGTACTCGATCTCGGTCGAGAGACGCCGGGTCGTCACCGCTTCCCACCCCTCTTTCTCGGCGATGGCACGAGCGGAGGAGGTGATGAGGCGGCGGCGGTCGGCGCGCTCGCGCTCGCGCCGTTCGGCGATGGTCATACCGAATGTTAGCGCCGCTAGTGACGCGAGCGCCACTCTTGATTTGTCGGCGCTGAAGCGTTAGCGTTGCTAGTGGTTAGCATCGCTAGCCATCAGGAGAGGATCGCATCATGGAGCACCGCGCACTCGTCGAGACCTACCTCGAGATGCTGAACGCGCACGACCCCGACCTTGTCGACCGCTTCCTCGCGGAGGATTACGTCAACCACAACGTCGTCGTCGCCGACGGCCGCGAGGCCAACCGCGCTTTCTGGGCCATGTTCTTCGCCGGGTTGCCGGACGTCACCGCGACGATGGAGGACATCATCGTGGCGGGAGACCGCGTCGTCGGCCGCTTCGTCTACCGGGGCACGCACCAGGGTGAGCTGATGGGGATCCCGGCCACCGGCGCGACGGTCGAGATGCGGAGCATCGACATCTGGCGCGTCGAGGACGGCCTGCTCGCAGAGCACTGGGACGAGCTCAATTTGATGGAGGTTTTCCAGCAGGTCGGCGTGCTGCCGCGCCTCGACGGCGGGGCGGCCCGCTCGTGACCGGTGCCGCGTGGGCCACCGGTCTCGTGACCCTCCTCGGGATCGGGGTCGTCTTCGGTACCGACGCCTTCTGCGCGCTCGTGATGCGGCCCGCGCTCGCCCGCGTGGACGAAGCGTCCCTCACGTCGGTGATGGGGAACGTGCACCGCTACGGCGACGTGCGGATGCCCGCGCCCGGGGTCGCTGGCCTCGTCGGATCCGCCGTCGTCGCCGTGCTCGCCGCTCTCGCCGACCGTGGCAGCGCCGCCGTGCTTGCGGGGATCGCCCTCGTTCTGCTGGTCGTGTGGCTCGTGCTCTACGCGCGGATCAGCGCGCCAATCAACCGCCGGCTGACCGCCGCCGCCGACCGAGGCGAGACGCCCGCCGACGCGCGGGCGCTGCAGGCCGGCTGGGACCGGATCATCGTGCTCCGCGCGGCCCTGCAGGGTGCCGCGCTCCTCGGCATCGCGGCCGCGCTCGTCCTGCTCTGACCACCCCACCGCCACCATCTCAAACAGCCCATTGCCATCACGACGCGGAGGATCCGCCAGGCTCGTCGACCCGCATGACCCGCATGACCCGCATGACCCGCCGACGCCGGCACCACGCCGGGCTCGGAGGTCGGAGGTCGAGGGAGCAGACCGTGCACTTGACGCGCTCACGCGACGTGCGGGCTCGCGCCGCCGGAGTCGCCGATGCCGTCGATCCGCACGGTCGGACAGAGCGATCGCGTCTTCTCGCATAGAGAGACCCAAGATGCCTGGAGACGGATCGACCGCAGGACGGCATTTGACCAGCCGGCACGGCACGGCCCACCTCCCCGGTTACTCCCCCTGGGTGAGGAGGCCCGGATTCACTTGATCGACGCAAAACCTTCTTCGGAGGTGTTCCCCGTGTACCTGTCTCTGTCGTCTCCGCAAGCTGTCCGGTTCCTTGTCCTGATCCGGGTGGGGCGAGGTCTCAAACCCTCCGCCCGAATCGCTGGCATCGGCAAGGAGACCGGGTACCGGTTCCTGCGCGAGCGGTATCTGCAGCTGCACCGTTCCGGTTCTGATCCTGCAGCTGCGTTGACCATCGTCGGTGTGACGAGCAGTCGCGTGGCTTCCTGGGAAGCGAACGTCGACGAGGCTGCGCCGCGGAACCCTAGCCGCGGACCGGGCGGAACGTTGTTCCTGAGTCGGCGTCGTCGTGCGCGTCAACGAGGACTCCGACGAGTGTCGTAGCGCGAGGGCACCTGCCCCCTGACCCGAACCCGGGCAGGTGCCCTCTCTCCGATTGTGTCTACGCCCCTTCTAGGCAGAGTCATTTTCGGATGTCGATATCTTGCGCCCAGGGGATAGTGCTGAGACATGATCAGGTGCCTGGCGAGGCCGCCCATAGATGCTCCCGGCATGGATAGCCATCGACGGCCGGTCGGAAATGGGCCGCCGCGGCGGGGTACGACTCAACCCGAATGCCTGTCTACGCCTTGGCTGCCAGACTGAACGGTAGACAGAGTGCGCGCAGGCGCGATCGGTGAGTTTGCTGCTGGAGGTTGTGATGGCTGAGGACGGTGAACGGGTTCCGGGTGGGGTGCTGTTGCTGGCATCGGTGAACCGGCTCCGCGTCGCCGAGACAATGCTGCAGAACCGGGCACGCGGGCGAATGGGGCTGAAAGCGAACGACTTCCAGACGGTGCAGTTCCTCGCCGCCCGGGAAGCCGCCGACGCCCCTGCACGTGCAGCGGACCTCGCCGAAACGCTCGGTGTCAGCAGCGCCGCGGCAACCATGACCATCGACCGGCTCGTTGGACGAGGCTTCGCGGTCCGTGAACCCGACCCCGACGATCGTCGCTCCCGCATCGTGCGCCTCACCACAGCGGGACAGCACAGCCTCACTGGAGCATACGAAGACCTCCCCGCAGCTGTGCAGGAACTCCTTGACGCGGTCCCCGCCGAAGAAGCGGAACGCATCGCCGCACTCGCGACCGCTGTGCAGGAGGTCGTGGACCGCACCGCGACGAACAGCAGCACCCCGACTGAGTGACCAGATAACGCTTCTAGTTAAGGAAGTTAGACGCCAGGCGTGCGGGTTCGTAGCCTGATTGATGTCAGGACCCTCGCGCCCCGTCGCGACGACGCCGGCGGCTTGCCCGGCAGCACGATCGGGGTCGCGCCTGACCAGTCGCCATGGCCAGTCTCGCCACGGGAAAGGCCGCTCGGCATGACGCCCACCCTCGTTTCATCTGCTGCTGCACCTGTTCCCGCGCCCCGCGCGGACCTTCTCTTCACCGCACACCCCGGCACACAACGATCACCGATGACCGGGGTGCGGCACACACACCAGAACCGCCACGTCGCAGTCATCGCAGTCACAACCGGGCTTATCTCAGTGACCATCGCGACGGTGGCCATCGTGCTCGCGAGCGCCTGGTGAGCGCCGACGCGACACTGCCACCCACCGAGCCGATCGACATGGGCCCGCTCCTCCAAGAGCCCACGGTGACGCCCTCAGACGAAGTCGGTCCGCGGGCAGACCCGCAGCAGTGGCATCACCGCGGACTCCTCACCCCGGCTGAGATCCACGCGATCGTCGTCGCGCGCGTCAACGACCTCCCCACCATCGTCACAACCACCCCAGCAACAAGCGACGAGCTGATTCCCCCGACCGAGCCGACCTACAGTGACTTCCTCAGAAAGCCCCGCGCATGAGCATCCTGCTGCACCACCCCAAGACCTCCCCCGCCTTGAGCGTCGCCGATCTCCCGACCGTGCTGCGGTGGGCTGCCGCAGATGAGGGCTTCTGGGTCGCCGACAACGACGGCGCGTTCGCCGGCACCATCGACCAGCACGGACGGCACTTCTTCGTCCGCAACGGCTTCGGCGAGTACCTCGGCGACTACCACGCCCTCACCGCAGCGCAAACCGCACTCGACACCCACACCGAGAACAGCCACGCAGAGCCGCCGTGCTGAGCATTCCGGATGGACTCACCGACGCCCAGCGGACGGTGTTCTACCGCCGCGTCGCGCTGAACGCAGAGCTGCACGATTGCGCCACTTACGCAACCCGTTCGGCGGCGGCGCGGAGCACGTTGCGCGGGAGCTCGCCGAACTCGGCCTGGTAAGCGCTCGCGAACCGGCCGAGATGCAGCAACCCGACCGATCGGGCAACCGCGGCCACGGACTCCGCTTCCCCCGATTCAAGTTGTTCCCGCGCCAGGAGCAGCCGAATGCCCTTGAGGTAGAACAGCGGAGACACACCGTGAACACGCTGGAACGCACCCTGCAGCCCGCGGACGCTGAGCCCCGCGGCCGCAGCGACGTCGTCGACGGTGACCCGCTCCGTGACATGGTCAAGGAGGAACGCTTCTGCTTTCGCCAACCGTGTCCGCGCCGGCTCTTCCCGGCCGTGCCCGACCGGCCAATGTGGGACCGCCGTCAGTAACCCGGCGGCGGCGAACTGGGTCAGCTCCCGTTCTCGTTCCGCCGAAACCGGACCGACACGGCCGAGGATCTCCGGAGCGATCGCGCGCACGACCAGCCACCATGCCGCAAGCGGCGCCCCCTCGGGTACGTGGTGTGGCTTGAACTCCAGAGGCGCCTGATTCCAGCCACCACGCTCCGCAGCAACCCGTTCGACCGTGTCTCGATCGATCCGCATGACGTCTTTCTGGAACCCATCCCACCGGAACGACTGCCGGCCCTCCCGGTACAGCACCGGACGGCCGATCAGCAGCCGATCCCCATCGACCGCACCGCGGCCCGCTTTCAGCCACGTCACGACGACAGCGTCGTCAGTTTCCACCTCGCCGCGCACGGTCCCGGTGCACAGCATCGATTCCAGCGACAGCAGCCCCGTCCCGGTGACCGTCTCCTCGAACGTGAACGGCGCACCGTCCGCAGCGACCTCAAGCCCGAACGTGCGATGCGTTCGCGCAACAGCCTTCCGCGCCACCGCAACGTCTCGAGTCCGCACAACTACCCGGGTCCGCTCCACCATCGCCTCATCCACAAGACCGATTCTCCCTACTGCCTACGCCGTCGGCTACCCAGCCGTCACTGACCACACCGATGGTCGGTCGTCAGGTGCGGTGAAGAAGTCGCGGTAGCGAACCGGGCCGGCGATGAAGTAGCCATCACCGGGCATCGACCGCACCACACCGTCGACGATCAGTGCCCGATACGCGTTCAGGATCGTATGGATGCTCAACCCGGACGTCACCGCAGCGACCCGGTACGGCGGCAACTGATCACCCTCCAGAAGGACACCATCGGCGATAGCGTCTCGGATGAGCTGCTCGACCCGCTG
>NZ_SMBN01000013.1:0-15079 GCF_004342995.1 Curtobacterium sp. PhB146
AACCGCGCCTCTCGGGCACGGTGTTCCAGCCTCGATCCCATCAGCAACACTCCAAATCACGGTGGTGTTGCAACGACCGGCTGAACCCAAGATCGTCTATTGAGACGGCTCCGATTGTCTCCCCAGTGTCGGTTGCTGTGGATACGATCAGCGACATGTCTTACTGCACTGCGCCCGTTCGGGGTCACCGGTCCTCAGCAGCTGCAGCTGCATGCCCGTCTTGTGGAAGTCGCGGACGGTACAGCTACTCGCCGCCACGCCCGTACTCGCCCTCCCCGACTCCAGCCGCTCAGAGGCGAAGCAGCGCCGGTACCAGTGGCGGCGGCGGCGGCGGAGGGAGCCGGCGTACTGCCCGGCCGTCTTGGCAGCCGAGCACGTCCTCCGTCTCGTACACGGCACAGGAAGTGCGCGACCTGGAGTCAGTCCGTGCAGCAGTTGTGACGCGCACGCAGGCGCACGACGTGTTTCTCTGCCACGCGTGGCCAGATCGCCAGGCGGACGCGACGGACCTCTACGACTTGCTCCGCGGCGAGGAGTTGTCGGTCTGGTTCAGCGAGGTCACACTGAAGCTCGGCACCGACATGCGGGTGGCTATCGACAAGGGGCTTGCGACCTCGCGCATCGGAATCGTGCTCGTGACGCCGGCGATGCTCGACAAGCTTCGAACCGACCGCAGCGTGGCAAGCAGTGAACTCAGCGCACTGCTGCGCCGGAGCCTGTTGGTGCCTGTGCTGCATGGTGTGTCCTTCGAAGAGCTGGACCAGGTGAGCCCGATGCTCGCATCCCGCGGTGGGCTGAGTACGAAGGAAGACTCGTTGGCGGCCATCGCGGAGAAGGTTGCCGAGCTTGTCGGTGAGCTCAACGGCGAAGAAGCTGACGCGCTGAGCTCGGCATCAGCCGGCTAGGGGAAGCTGCCATGCACGAGTTCGAGGCGCACGCTGTCGCGAGCACAATCTCGAAGGCCGCGCCCTTCCTCACGGCGAGGGTTGTGCGGATCGAGCACGACGACGAGAACCAGCGCAACGTCATGGTCGAGCTCGACGACTACACCGGCCTTCTCGTGCAGAAAGAAGTTCGCTGGTCCGTCTCGGTCGTCACTGTTGACACCGGGCGCATCGAGCCGCGGTACGTCACCGAGCCGACGGTAGCCCCGACCGACACGGACGGGATCGCCCGAGAAGCCCTCGAGCTAGCGCGGCAGTTCTACTTCGGCGACTTCGGCATGGTGAGCGGGGTCGCAGACCCGTTCGGCCGGCGCGACCAGCTCGAGGCTGCGATCAAGGGCCTCGAGGGGTGAGCGATCCCTTCGCCTGGGTAGCTCCCGGTGCGCTCGGGCTCTCGGTGCTGTCGCTCGTTTTCCAGGGCGTCGGTCGCCTTCGAGGTCGGGCTCGGATCCGTGTGGCGATCGAAGGCAACAACGGCGTCGAGGGCGAGTTCGACGGCACCCAAGGCCACGACGTGCCTCGAAACTGGGCCGAACTGCGGGTCATCGTAGAGAACCCAGGGTCCGTTCCGCTGTCGATCTACGACGTTGGGCTGTTCCACAGCGTGACGGATGCCGACGAGCAAAGCGCGGTCGTCGTGTCGCTGCGCAACGTCGAGAACTCCTGGAGCTGGACGCCGCAGGAAGGCAGCAAGCAACACGAGGACAAGTGGTCTGGGCCGAAGCTTCCGGCCGAGATCCCGGCGCTTGGCGTGCTCGAGTGGAAGATCAAAGACCCCACGACGCGCGCCTATGGCGACGATTTCTCGTGGCAGGGCTACGCAGAGCGCTACCGGGCCGGACGGTCGCCGCGACGAGCGCTGTCGAAGGGGCGCTCGTCGCGGATTGAACCCTGAGTCAGTCGCAGGGCGAAGGGCCGCACCGCGGGTGGGGTCATTCGCCCTGTGCGGCCAGGGATCCTTCTGCGGGAAGGGCGCGCGGTAGCTTCGGAGCATGCCGGTCTCTCAGTACGTCCGATCGCTGCGCGAGCGGATCGGGAGCAGCTACCTCCTACTCCCGGGCGTGACAGCGGTCATCCGAGACGACGATCGCTTCCTCCTCGCGCGGCAGCGCGACTCCGGACGATGGAGCCTGATCGGGGGCGGCATCGAGCCCGGCGAGGACCCGCCCGCGGCGTTGCTGCGCGAAGTGCGAGAAGAACTCGGTGTGGGCAGCGACGTCATTCGGATCATCGGGGCTTACGGTGGCACCTCCCTCGACAACGTCTACCCCAACGGCGACCAAGTTGGGTACGTGACGGTCGCGTATCTCTGCTCACTGCGCACGTCGTCGTTCCTCCTCGACGAGGACGAAGTGCTCGAAACCCGGTGGGTGACTCTCGCCGAGATCACCGAACTCGATCATCACGAGTGGATCGAGCAGGTGCTGACCGACGCCGCCCGGTAGCGGATCGCCTATCGGGTCGGCTTAGGCGCTTTGGAACGCGTTATCCACTTAGCCTCGCCGCGATGAGCGACCATCGGCCAGGCGGTGCCGCATCGGCTTCACGCCGGTCAGCTGTCGAAGGTCACGTCGGCGTAACTCTTGTCTGAGTATTCATTAAGCCCACGCCGGAACTACCGGTTCCGACCTGGGCTTTTGCGTTTTCCCCCGTTTGGGGGGTCGGGTACAGGCACTCAGCTTCCTCTTATGCTGCGCAAGCCGACAGCAACCCGTGCTGTCGATCACGTAGGGGGTCTCGTGCGCACATTGCTGCACGCTCCGCGCTCGAGGAGGCGCAGCATCGCTGCTGCCACGCTCGGCGCGCTCGCACTTGTCGGATCACTGCTTGTCGCAACACCGGCGCAGGCGCTCAATGACACCGGTACTGGCGGTGTGTTCACGCCCGCGACCGGCCGAATCTTGGATACCGCGAAGGGCACCGGCGGATTCAGCACACCGATGGAAGCGGGCAAGTACCGCACCATCAAAGTGGCTGGGCTCGCCGGCGTCCCGGACGACGGTTCTGTTGGCGCGGTGTCGCTGAACGCCACGGTCGGCACGGCGCCCGGCAATGGCACCCTGTTCGGTCGGCCGGATGCGGACACGTCGCGGACGTCGATGCTGATCTACAACGGCAACACCGGGGAGTACGTCTCCAACACCGCAGCCATCGCGGTCGGCGCGGACGGCACGATCCAGATCATGGCCGAGACTTCCGCCCGGGTGATCCTCGACGTGCAGGGCTACTACACGGCGAACACCGACGGCACCGCCGCGGGCGGGTTCGTTCCCGTAGCGGGGAAGCGGTTCGTTGACACCCGTTCCGGGCTCGGCGCACCGAAGGCGACGATCGCTCCCGGGAAGAGCGTCGACGTGCAGGTGACCGGTGCGAACGGTGTCCCGGCCGGTGCCTCGGGTGCGGTGGTGAACCTGATCGCGATCAACTCCACCAGCTCCGACGGCAACCTCACCCCGTACGCCACGGGCAGCACGAAGCCGCAGAACTCGCTGCACTACACGCCCTCCGCGACGACGTCGATTCAGGCGCAGGTGGGCTTGTCGGCTGACGGGAAGATGACGATCGCGAACGCATCGTCGACGGTCAACCTCGTCATCGACCTGCAGGGCTACTTCACCGCCGCCGGTAAAACCGGTGCAGTCTTCACCCCTGGCGTGGGCCGTGCGTATGACTCCCGCGCGACGGGGAACACGATCTTGGCCAAGAACGAGACCCGGTCCATCCAGATCGCAGGCAAGGCTGGAGTCCCGGTCATGGGGTCGGGGATCACCGCGGTCGTGCTGACCCTCATCGTCGCCCACGGTGGCAGCGACGGACGCGCCGCTGTGTGGGCCGACGGTGCGACCAAGCCGGACACGACGTCGATCAACTTCCAAGCCGACGAGATCCGCACCAACACCGTCACCGTGCCTCTCGGTACGAATGGAAAGGTCAGCCTCAACAACGTCGCTGACGCCACCAACTACGTCATTGACGTGCAGGGCTGGTACATCAATCCCATCGCCCCAACCATTGATTGCCCGCAACCGTACGGCGAGGGTACTTGGACGAACGTGCTGCCGTCCTCCGCTGTCAACTGTACGGTGAAGATGCCAAACACTGGCGACTCATCGGGCATTCTTACCGTGAATGTCAACGGCGAATCAGTGGTCGAGAGTGCGCTTTCCGAAACCGCGGGCACAGTCCTGACTGTTCCGATCCCACCCACCCCCGGCTGGTACACGATTGAAGCCACCTCGAGCTATTCCGCTGGGGTGGGTGACACCACGTCGTATGGTCTTGGGCTGAATAGCGCCGCGCCCTCCGCTACGGTGGCAGCGGTCCAGGCTGCCAACCCGACCGGCTTTGAACGGGTCGCGACGGGTTCGCAGGACAGTGCTTCAATTGCCGCCACTACGCAGTCTGACGCTAATGAAGCCGACTCCGCGTCTATCGCGGTTTCTCCGCGTCAAGGTATCACTATTGCGGTTGGTGACCAGAGTGCGTCGGATCCCGATGGTGGTGAGGATGCCAATCTGGACGCGGCTTCCGTGAACATGGGTCTTCCGTACGGCAGCCGTGCGGCCGCGGGAATAGTGGAATCGCCCGGTATTGTCAGCTACCACAACACAAACTTCTCGACACTTGCTGTTCTCAAAACCGATGCTTCGGTGCAGATTAGTACTGTTATCGAGAATGGCAGCGCCCCGACCGCCTATCCGTATGCTCTGGATATCCCGACGGGCGGGCATGCAACTCTGCAGGACGACGGAGTCGTTCTCATTGTGGACTCATCTGGAACGCCAATCGGCGGCGTTGCGCCTGCGTGGGCGCGCGATGCCGCAGGTAACAAAGTCTCGACTCGATATGAGTTGAACGGCAGTGTTATCACTCAGATCGTCGATCTTTCATCCACAACCACGTACCCAGTCGTCGCAGACCCGTACCTCGGCATAAATGTCATCGACAGGGTGAAGTGGGTGAAGAGGAGTAAGCTTGGAAAAACACTGTACGTTTACCCGACCGTATGGGGGAGGTCGATGGCGGGCCTCAAGTATGCTGATCTCGCTGGTTGGGCGGAAGTGGTGAAGAAGGCCCCTTCGGCAAACACCAAGAACATGTGGTGGCAGTACAAGTGCCACGCTCAAGTTGCTTACTGGAAGCCCTCTTGGAACCTGGATTCATTCCTTCGTCGATCCAGCTATTCGGCATACACGTCTAACCTCTGCAACTAATCAAAGGGTCAATTGTGAACACGGCGTATCGCGTTAGTTTGGTGGCGCTAGTTGCTAGCGGTGTAGGTTTCATCATCGGAATAGCAATATTTGTGAATGCTTTCAACAATGCTGATCTGCACCCGCCAGCTCACGGGATGGCAGGATCCGTCACAGTGCTTATATCCAGTACTGCATTTGGTGTGCTTGCCTTGATTAGTACTATCTTTACTGCGCTCAACCGACGCAGTCGCTGAGTAAGCGGCTTGTGACGATAGGGGGGGGTGGGGTTCAGGCCTCACCCCCCCCTGGCCGCATGGGAGCCCTGTGTTCACGTCGCGACGTTTATCGGCGTGGTAGTTGCGGGGTAATTCAAAGTTTCTGACCGGGATAGCAGACCTGAAGTTCTGCAACAAATCTGGCAAATTCCTTCAATCTGAACATCCGACCCCACACACCTGGAGTTACCCGTGCACCGCAGCACCTCCGCCGTTCGTCGCGCATGCGCCGTCGGCACCACCGTCGCACTCGTCGGTCTGACCACCGGTCTCGGCATCATGTCCGCGACCGCCGCCAGCGCAGTCGAGCCGGTCGACTCGACGCAGCCCGTCGTCTCCGAGGAGACCCCGGCACCGGTCGACGCGACGGAGACGCCCGCACCGACCGACGACCCGTCGGCCCCCGCCGAGGAGACCCCGGCCCCTGCCCCCGCCGAGGAGACCCCGGCCCCCACCCCGACCGACGACGCGACCGCCCCGGCCGACGAGCCGGCCGTTCCGGAGACCACGGCTCCGGCCGCCGAGCCCCCGGCGCCGACCGCGAAGCCGACCCCGGACGTCACCACCAAGGCCGCCGACGCCACCGTCACCATCGACGGCGCCGCGAAGGTCGGCACCCTCCTGAGCGCCGTCGTCACCGGCTTCGACGAGGACTCCTCGTACAAGTACGTCTGGGCTGACCAGGACCGCAACGTCCTGTCGAAGACCGCGACCTACCGCATCGACCCCACCGACGTGCGCAAGACGATCACCGTCACGGTGACCGGCACGCTGCCCGGCGCGACCGAGACGACCTCGGTGACCTCCGAGGCGACCGCGCCCGTCACGCAGACCCCGGCCTTCCTCGGCGAGGACGGCAAGCCGACGAAGGCCGGCGCCGACGTCGACCACCCGCTCGAGCTGAGCACCACCGCCGGTGACGCGTTCTCGCACACCTTCCGCGCGCAGGGCTTCCCCGAGCCGACGTACGAGCTCGCGTACTCCTCCGACGAGGACGCCGACATCTACAACTCCCCGGAGGAGCAGCTGCCTGACGGCGTCACGTTCGACGCTGCGACCGGTGAGCTCAGCGGGACGACCACTGACGCCTGGGGTGCGGAGTTCGCCGTCACCGCGACCAGCGGCACCGAATCGGTCACGCAGTACGTGGTGTTGAGCGTTGAGGCGGGCGCACCGGCTGGGATCATGGTTTCCACGACCGACCGCGCAGGTCTGTTCGATGACCAGGACGACGACCGAACGGTGTGGATCATCGAGCCCGATGGCAGCGT
Organism: Curtobacterium sp. PhB146; assembly: GCF_004342995.1. Taxonomy (NCBI): domain Bacteria; kingdom Bacillati; phylum Actinomycetota; class Actinomycetes; order Micrococcales; family Microbacteriaceae; genus Curtobacterium; species Curtobacterium sp. PhB146. The sequence goes on from NZ_SMBN01000013.1 coordinate 6,687, forward strand.
CATCACGTTGTCGCCCGATGCGTACATCGAGGGCGGTCGCCCGACCATCAAGCAGGGCGGCACTCTCGTTGTCGCGAGCGGCTTTGTCGACCGTTGGGGCAACCTGATCGACGATGATGAGGACGCCCCGGTCGTGCTGCCGACCGTTACCTCGGACGTCGCCACCGACGTCGTCGCGCCGGATTCCGCGTTCGGCTTCGTGAACGTCACGTTCCCGCATGCGTCGATCCACAACTTGTCCGTCTCGGCGGGTGACTTCACCACTTCGTTCGCGGTGGACGTCCAGCCGGTCGCGGCCACCGTCGTCACCCCGACGATCCCGGTCGCCGTCGCAGCACCGGTCACCACGACGAACCGTGGCGGCCAGCTCGCCTATACGGGTTCGGACGCCACCGGCGCCCTGCCCTGGGCCCTCGACCTGCTCGTCGCCGGTGCCGGCCTCATCGGCGCCCGCGCCCTGCGTCGTCGCCGCGCACAGCGTTGATGGTCGAACAGGACTGATCTCTTCCGTCCGTTGTAACGGACGGAAGGCCCTCTCCGGCCCCGCCTGCCCCTACCGGGCCGGCGGGGCCTTTTGCTGCCGTCCGTGGCCCCGCCTGCTCGGACCTGCAGGCACGCGCTTCCATTACCGCCAGCACGTTCCGAGAATGACTATTATCGGAACTAATTGGCTGGTCGCATGTGGCCGGATTTGGCGCAGCGGTCGGCGCGCAGCCCGCGTGCGTGTCTGCGGGGGTTCGGGGCAGGGTGGGGGTGGACTGTGCGCATGCCGCCTCGTGTCCCGACGCTCCCGTCCACGGTGCCGTGCATGGGCACCGGCTGCAGCTTGAGTTGGTTCCGTCGCAGACGGCTCGGAAGACGTGGCATGTCGCTGAGCTGCTCGGCGCGCACTTGGTGGGGCAGCCGCCGTTGCGTAGCGGCCGCGGGTCCGGCACCACGCAGCGCAGCAACCCCGACGAGCTGGCGAAGATCCGCGAGTGGGCGGCAGCGAACGGGCATGACGTCGCGCCGCGGGGCCGGACCAGTCAGGCCGTGAAGGACGCGTACAACGCCGCGCACTAGCAACGCCTGCTCTGCGCTAATCACGCTCACGGTGAGCTCAGTCACTGGGGCTCCGGCCGGGCTGTCACGACACTGACCGCCCGGCCGTTCCTGCAGCACCGTGACTATGGGGTTGCCCGTCGACGGGCGCTCTCAGTAGCCGATCGTTCAACGAGACGTCGGTGCCCCAGTTCCACGGGTCCATGACGCCGGTCCTCTCTGTCGGACCCGCGCTGCCGATGGCGCGGCCCTGTCCATGGCACAGCGTTAGTTGCTCAAAAGCTGGACGACGAACGAGGTCGCCGCGAGAGCGAGGACGATCCCGAACACGACCCAGGTCCCCGGAGTGATGGGCTTCCGCGGTTTGCCCTCAACTCGATCACGAGCGGCATCGCCCCATCGAGTGGCGCGGACGACGCTGAGCGCGAAACAAACCACCACCGCCAGGATCCCGAGAGCGACCGTCATTGGGCGACATTCGCGGTCGTTTTGGCGCACGCGCGGGACAGTCGTGTTTGACGCTGAGTCATCGGAGATGAGGCAAGCTTCGATCGGGGCACCGTTCCTACGGTACCGAGCAAGGCCGGGAGCAGGCGTGCCCTCCGCATCCCGTTAGCCGGTGGCTCACCGAACACGACCCGGCCCGCACTCTGCCAGGTAGCGGATCGGCTGCTGAGACAGCTCTAGGATCACTGGATGCAGCTCGAGCGGCCGTCCGAACGGCTCTTCAGATCGTTCCAGCAGTCCATGCTCGAGTGGGAGGGCGAGCACCAGGACGGTGCCGGCATCCTGGACGCAGCCCTGTTGGCGACCGAAGGCGGATTCGCTCGATGGGTGATGCAGCTCCGCGCCGAGGAGGACGTTCCTGCGGGAGAGGGGTTCGTCACCTGCAGCTACTACTGGATGGTCGAGGACGACGAGTACCTGGGAAGCATCGCGCTCCGTCACGAGTTGAACGACTTCCTCCGCCGTTACGGCGGCCACGTCGGCTACGGCGTCCGCCCGAGTGCCCGACGCCGAGGACTTGCCACTCGCGCACTCCGCGGCGTCCTCCCCATCGCTCACCATCGTGGTCTGGAAGAAGTGCTGGTCACCTGCGACGCGCAGAACCTCGGCTCCCGTCGCGTGATCGAGGGCAACGGGGGTCGATTCGAGAACGAGGTGACCGACGCCGCCGGGCGAGTGTTCCAGCGTTTCTGGATCTCGACGGACGCGGAGCCCGTCGAGCAGTATCGCTGACGGATCGTCTATCGGACGCACGTCAGGCTCCACCAACGACGCATAGGGGCTGCAGCAGTCCCTTCTATGGCGGCTATCGGTCGTCGCGTCTGAATTGGGCGACAAGAGCAGATTCGAGTCTCTGCCCGATCGAGTGTGCGGCGTCCGAGACGCTGGCATCCGCGTCCCTGCTGCCGCCGGGTGCGCCGCCGAAGTCAAGGTGCGCGTTTCGAACGAGGGGTTGCTGCTCGGTCGGGAGGTAGCCGGCAAAAGGGTACGCCGTGGCGTGCGCTGCTTGGAGCTCGGCAAAGTTGGCTGTGCTGATCGATGCTGCGTCCACGTCACCGTTTGCGCGGTCCCACATGGCGTTCCCAAATCCGATGAGTGCTCGTTGGTACGCCCATAGTGCGGACGCAGCCGCGTATCGTCGAGCACGTTGCGCCTGCGCAAGTTGTGTGCGCGAGGTGATGTAGGCACCAAGGGCCCCGCCTCCGAGGATGCCGCCGGCCGTACTGACGATGACTGCCCAAAGTTCCACACACGGATTCTCGCTCAGAGCAAAGCGTCTTCGGCGATCGCGGCCGACCAGTCCGAAGTGCCGCGGACGCCGACCGGGCAGCGGACGCTCACCTACATATCGGTGCAGGCGACTTGGTTTCGACCCCCTTATGTGGGGGTGCGGTGCTGAGAGAAGCTCCGTAGTTTCGTGTGGAGTTGCACAGTACAGCCAAGGGGGCTGTGCGCTGGTGCGACGTCTTGAGGGGTTCTACGCGTGTTCGCTGCGTCGTTGTCTGGTCGTGTTCGTGGAGTGATGCTGGCAGTGGTGACGTTGGTCGCGCTGCTGGGTTCGTTGCTGGTGGTGGTGTCGCAGCCGACACCGGCGCAGGCGGCGGTGACGGGGTCGGGCGGGCAGTACGTGCCGATGCCGTCCAACGCTCGCGTGCTGGGCGGTGCGACGGGGGCGGGGACGTTCCGTACGGTGAAGGTCGCCGGCGTAGCCGGATTGCCGTCGTCGGGTATCGGCGCGGTGACGATGATGGTCACCATCGCTGACCCGTCGGGGTCGGGTCAGTTGCAGATGCGCGCCGACGATGACGACACGACGACGCTGATGATGATCTACAACTCTGGTGTCGGCGGGAACACGTCGAACACGGGACTGCTCGCGGTCGCGGATGACGGCACGATCCAGGTGCGGACCGAGACGGCGCAGTCGAAGGTCGTCATCGACATCACCGGTTACTACACGTCGACGAAGAACGGTGTGTCTGCCGGTGGGTTCGTGGCGATGTCGCCGTCCCGTGTCCTCGATTCCCGTGGCGGCATCGGTGCCGCGCAGGGGCAGATCCCAGCAGGTTCGCAGCGCACCATCCAGGCCACCGGCTCGAACGGCATTCCGGCTGGTGCTGCGGCGGTCGCGGTGAACATCATCGTGATCAACCGCGAAGCCAAGGCCGGTTACGTCCGTCCCACCCCGACCGGTGAGACCCGCAGCACGGGTGTCCTGAACTACAACTCGGTCGAGGGCCAGTCGACCGCGATGAACGCGCAGGTCGCGTTGAACGCCGATGGGAAGTTCAGCATCGACACCGCCGAGGGCGGCGGGAAGATCGACCTCGTCGTCGACATCCAGGGCTACTTCCTGCAGTCGAACCCGGGTGGCGGCTTCACCCCGCTGAACGGTCGACTCATCGACACCCGCAACGGTGGGAGCATCGCTTCGGGTGCATCGTTCACGGTGCAGGTCGGCGGTGTCCAGGGCGCTCCGACGGTCGAGGGCGGCTTGTCGGCTGCCGCGGTGACGTTCACCGCGGTGAACGACAGTGGTGCTGACTCGTACGCGAAGATGTGGGCCGATGGTGCGGCGGAGCCGGAGTCGTCCGCGATCAGCTCCGACCGGACGTCGAAGATGACGAACACCGTGGTCGCGCCGGTCGGTGCGAACGGCAAGATCCGCATCAAGAACATGGGCACGGCGGCGATGAACTACCTCGTCGACCTGCAGGGTGCGTACAACTCCCTCCCCGGCGGCCCGGGCAACACGAACCGGACCGGTCAGCGGACGTCGGCGACGACGTTGCCGTTCCCGATCACGGACCAGACCAATGCGTCCGTCGATGTCGGGACCGGGAACCTGCTGGTCACCACGTCGGCGATGAGCCTGCCGGGTGTGACGCAGAACACCACGATCGGTGCCGCGTACAACTCGCGCAGCACCACCGTCGGGGACGTCAACACGATGGACGCGAACAGGTGGCAGTACAGCCTCGCCGGAGCCGGTGACCTGACTGCGAATGCCGACGGTGTCATCTACACGGACGCTGTCGGCACGGCGTGGCAGTTCAAGCCCTCGGGCACGCAGGGTGCGTTCATCAGCCCGGCTGGTCTGCAGCAGACCCTGACCCGCGTCGACAACTCCACGACGCACGAGTACACGCTGAAGGGGTGGACGTCGAACTCGACGACACACTTCAACCTCGCCGGCCAGCCCACGTCGATCGTGGACCGGAACAGCAACCAGACCAGCTTCAACACCTCCGACGGGTACGCGCTGACCACGATCGTCTCGACCGCCGGGGCGACGGGTGCGAAGACGGTGAAGTCGTCGTACGCGAACAGCACGCAGACGTTCTCCCAGACATCCGGCTCGAGCTCGCGGAGCGTGTCCTTCGCGAAGAGCTCCGCGGGGGACATCACCACCTACACGGACGCGACCGGCAAGAAGACCACCTTCGCGTACACGAACGGCGACCTCACCTCGATCACGGCGGCCGAGGGTGGCGTGACGGCCTTCACCTACGACTCATCCGACCGAGTCACGAAGGTGGAACAGCGCAACACCACGGCCGGTTCCGCCGGTACTGCTGTGACGCGGTTCTCGTATGCCTCGGACACGTCCACCGTGGTCGCTGACCCGCGGTCGGACCAGTCGGCGACGGTCGCCGCCGCGGCGCACACGACGTACACGCTCGACGGCAACGACCTGGTCACGAAGACCGTCGACCCCGCGAACCGTGAGCGGTCGAAGACGTACAACCCCGCCAACAACGGTGTCGCGAAGTCGACCGTCGGCGCATCCGGTGACGCGGGTACGGGGACGTCATCGAACGAGTACGGCAAGAACAGCAGCCAGTCGCTGACGAAGTCCACCACCGGGTCCGGCTCCTCGAGCACCGCGGAGTACGGGTCGGGTTCCGCGACGGCGTACCTGCCGTCGAAGGTTACTGACAGCTCTAGCAACAACAACACCATCGGGTACGACGGTGTCGGTAACCAGACCTCGTCACAGTCCGGGTCGGACACCTCGGTCCAGGCGAAGGTGGCGTACAACTCCGACGGCACGGTGAAGAGCGCCACGGCGCCGGGGGAACGGGTCGAACTCGACCACGTACACCTACGACGGCAACAAGCAGCTGTCGAAGATCACCCCGCCCACCGGCACCACCCTCGGCGTGAAGACCTACACCTACGACGACTTCGGCCGGGTCAAGACCGAAACCGACGGGCGTGGGAACACCACCACGTACGGGTACGACAACGACGACCGGAACACCACCACCGCGTTCAGTGATGGCACGGCAACGGTCACCAACGTCTACGACGGCAACGGGAACCAGACCAGCCAGGCCTCCGCAGCCGGCACCATCACCAACAGCTACGACCAGCGCAACCGGCTGATCTCCACGGTGAACACCGCCGGCGGTGGGACCGTGTCCTACGGATACGACCTCGCCGGGAACACGACGCAGGTCACCGACTCCACCGGCACCGTCACCCACACGTACGACGCGTCGGAGGTGCTCACCGCGACGACGTACCCGACTGCATCGGGCACGGCGAAGCAGATCTACCTCACCGACAAGCAGGGCCGCCGCACCGACACGTGGCTCGGCGCCAACGCATCGGCAACGCCCGGTGTCACTCCGTCCACGTGGAGCGCGCACCAGAAGCTGAGCTACGACAAGTCCGGCAAGGTCACCAAGGTGCAGGCGTGGGCTGCGAACGAGGATCCGCAGCTCGTCGTCGACACCGACTACTGCTACGTGGCCACCACCACCGCCCCGACCTGCACCGCCACGGAGGCGAACGACCGCACGAAGCTGCAGTGGTCGTACGACAACATCAGCAAGCAGGCCACCACGTACGGGTACACGGATACGGACGGGAAGACCCCGACCAAGCACCTCACCGGGATCACGCAGTCCGGCGGCACGAACCCGACGAACTGGGCGTTCACCTACGACGACGCAGGCAACCGCACCGAAGCCAAGGCCACCAACGCGACCACCAGCGCCGTGATCAGTGACCAGAAGCTGACGTACAACGCTGTCTCGCAGATCACCACGGACGGGTACACGTACGACGGGACCGGGAACCTCACCAAGGCGCCGGGGGAGACCTACACGTACAACGGAGCGCAGCAGTTGACCTCGTCGACGAAGGACGGGGTGACGACCAGCTACGAGTACGCCGGCGCGGACATGAACAAGCTGCTCTGGCAGTCCACCGACGGGGGAGCGGAATACGGTTACACGTATGGCACCAGCGACTCCAACGGCGTCCCCGTGATTGCCACCCGCGAGCAGATCGGCACCGGCACCGCATCAGTGTCGACCGACCCGGTCACCGGGCAGCCACTGGGTCTCCGTACCAGCGACGGCGTCACCAGCCTCTATGTCCTCGACGGCATCGGGAACCCGACCACGTCGATCGCCGACACCGGCAAGATCGCCTACCAGGTCTCCTACGACGCCTACGGCGCCGAGAGGGTCACCGCGGGCAAGACCAGCACCCAATGGCAGCAGAACCCCTACGGGTTTAAGACCGGCCTCCGCTCGAGCAACAGCGACGCGGGACTGACGAAGTTCGGGTACCGGTGGCAGTCCGCGACGACCGGCCAGTGGATTGAGCGAGACACGCTAGACCTGCCGCTGAGCCCCGGGAACGCCAATAGGTATGCCTTCGTCGGCGGGGATCCCATTAACGGGTCAGACCCGACTGGTCAATACGACCTGGGACAAGCTCTCGTCGTGTCGGCTGTCACTGGCGTCGCCGGTGGAATCGGTGGTTGTATCGGCGGTGCGGTGGCCGGCGCGGTAATTCCCACGGGCGTGACATCTGCCGCAGGTTGTGCTGCTGCGGGCGTGGCTGGGCTGATTGGAGGAGTCGTGACCGGGTTTATCGCAAACTCTTTGCTGCAGCTGACCAACTACGCTTGATTGGACCACAATGCGAATCTTCCTAGCTACGGCGGTAGCGCTGTGGGTATTTCTTGAAATTGTATTGCTTGCAACAGGGCAAAACCTCATCCTAATCGGTGTCTTCTCGATATTTGGAATTTTCTTAGGCATTGCGTGTGGCTACTTGGCAACGAGCGATGGCATGAAAGCGCTGGGGATTAAAGGTCGCCAAAAAGAATGATGATCAACGGGGTGCACTCGGGTGCGCCCCGTTAAAGACGGTCGTTGGTTGAAGTACGGCAGTAAGTTCGATGAAAAACGTGAACTGATTAGGGTGGCCGCCGGACGTGTCCAGCGTAAAGACACTAAGTCCGTCCTGGCCAGCCAGGGCGGACTCTCTGTGTTCGGAGTGAATCGGGTTTTGCGCCGTTTGACGCTTCCACCCACGTCAAAATGGTCTGAGAAGCGTCATTATCGGCACTGACCCCATCGCCCCACATGGTCGACGACGGCGCAGCGGACGGTTCGTTGTTCGGGTACGTCAGTGTGTTTGCGGGGATCTAGCAGGGGGAGGCGTGGACTGTGCGCATGCCGCCTCGTATCCCGCAGCTCCCGTCCACGGTGTCGGTGCACGGCCATTGGTTGCAGCTCGAGCTGGTGCCGTCGCAGACGGCGCGGAAGGAGTGGCGCGTCACTGAGCAGCTCGGCGCACACCTGGTGGGTCAAGCGCCCCTGCTCTACGAGTGTGGCGAGTTCAGCACGGAGACGTCGACGGGCACGATAACGGATGCTGATTGGGGTGTTGTGCTGATGAGGGCGTTCGGACGCAGCTGGTCGCCGCCGAGGTGATCGGCACAGCTAGGGCGTGTCTATTAATTGGTGGAGCCATGCGATGACGGCGTTGAGGACGGCGGCGGCGCGGTAGACGATCGCGAGTTTGTCGTACCGGGTCGC
>NZ_SMBN01000014.1:0-5855 GCF_004342995.1 Curtobacterium sp. PhB146
CAACGCGAACTGGGTATCCGAGAGCAGCTGGAATCGAGACACGGGACCAGCATCCCGGAACCACCCCGCCCCCAATTACAAGACACGCCCTAGGCCCTTGCGCGTGCTCAAGGGTGCCCGGTGACCCATCGGCTACCGGACGGCAGCGTTGCCGCGGACGAGGTACATATCAGCTTTGGACGCGGACGATCCACCCGATGATGTTGCCGTGGTGCGGTCGACGGTCGGCGGTCGGACAGTGTCGAAACGCTGTGCTGTTGCCCGCCATTGGTCTCGGGCACGGAGAAGTCACCACTGTCCGGATCGTTGACGGAACGCCCGAGTCACACACTCCGGTCAGATTGAAGATCACGGTCATAACGAAGGACGCTGCCCGACCGCACAACGGCCCATGCCCCGGGTGCCTAGTGTCCGACAGCCTCTCCGTCTGCTCGCTGCGTGATGGCCTTGGCCCGTCGTGAGGTGAGGGAGGGCGGCACGCTTCTGCCCGCAAGGTTGCGTACCCTGGCATCATGAGGGTGCTTCGAGTCTGGGGTGTTGCGCTGTTGGTCGGCGTCGCCGTGACGCTCACGGGCTGTACGACCGGCAACGACGGACTCGCCGAGCAGTACCGGGACGGTGACACGAACAACTACATCTCGGGCGACGGCGCTGTCACGGAGTACGCCGCAGACGATCGTGGTGCTCCGGTCACTTTCGAAACGCACGACCTCGACGGCAAGGTCATCCGCGCCGACGAGTACCGCGGCAAGGCGCTCGTCCTCAACTTCTGGTACGCGTCGTGCGCGCCCTGCCGGATCGAAGCGAAGGATCTCCAAGCCGTCAGCGATGATCGGCACGCGCAGGCGACCTTCCTCGGCGTCGATGTCCGGGACTCGGCAGCGACCGCGCGTGCTTTCGTGAAGGAGCACGACGTGTCGTACAGCAACGCCGTCGATCAGGACGCGGCCGTGCAGCTCGCGTTCTCCGGTATGAACGCACCCAACTCGACGCCGGCGACCATCGTTCTCGACGAGGAGGGCCGAGTGAGCGCCCGCATCCTCGGACCAATCAACCGCAGTGTGTTGACGACGCTGATCGACGAAGCCAGCAAGTGACGACGGAACGCCCAAGCCTCTGAGTAGCGAGCCGGTCAGCGCGCCGAGCGCGGACGGCGTGGCTGCGTCCCGCGGAGGGATCGTCTACCGCGACGCAGACCTGGTGGCCGGTCTGAGCAGCACGAGGCCGGGCGCCCCGTTTGGAGCGGGGGGTCCGTGACCGATCGCTGTGAACCCAAGAGCGACATAGAGCTGGAGAGCTGGACTGTCGACATCAGAGGTCTGCAACCAGCACGCGGTGTCGTCGATCGCTCGTAGCCACTCACCGAGCACCCTCCGTCCGAGCCCGCGGTACTGCTCACCCGGCGTTCGGGCAAGGAGATTCAGCGAGTACGAGTCGTCAAGTTCTGATGCCTCGGAGGCAAGCGTCTCCCGAAGCTCATCCGCCCAGGGATACTGCTGTTCCTCCCACCGCCACGGGTGCCCGTAGCAGAACGCGACGAGTCGGCCGTTGTCACGAGCAACCCCCGCGATCACGCGCTCACTCTTGATCGAGGCTTCATAGACCGTTGCGAACAGTTCAGCGCTCGATGGAGGCTCGCAGAGCGGAGGTTGCTCTGCCGCGGTCTGGTACAGCAAGCGAACTTCCTCTCGGTCGGGAAAGTTCTCCACGGAGTTCGAAACGCTGACGACGGTCATGTCATCGAGCTTAGGAGCGTGCCCGATAGCCGATCGTCATCCAGGACACGGTCAGGGCCGTGTGCTGGATGACGATCCGCTACCGGGCGGCGTCGGTCAGCACCTGGTCGATCCACTCGTGATGATCGAGTTCGGTGAGCTCGGCGAGAGTCGCCCACCGGGTTTCGAGCACTTCGTCCTCGCCGAGGAGGAACGACGACGTGCGCAGTGAGCAGAGATACGCGACCGTCACGTACCCAACTTGGTCGCCGTTGGGGAGACGTTGTCGAGGGTGGTGCCACCGTAAGCCCCGATGATCCGAATGACGTCGCTGCCCACACCGAGTTCTTCTCGCACTTCGCGCAGCAACGCCGCGGGCGGGTCCTCGCCGGGCTCGATGCCGCCCCCGATCAGGCTCCATCGTCCGGAGTCGCGCTGCCGCGCGAGGAGGAAGCGATCGTCGTCTCGGATGACCGCAGTCACGCCCGGGAGTAGGAGGTAGCTGCTCCCGATCCGCTCGCGCAGCGATCGGACGTACTGAGAGACCGGCATGCTCCGAAGCTACCGTGCGCCCTTCCCGCAGAAGGATCGCTCGCCGGGCGCTCGGAAGCAGTAGCTTCAGCGAATGGACACCGTAAGCGCGAAGGTACTGGGCACAGGTGCGATCGTGTTCGGGCTCATCTTCATCGTGACGTCCATCGTGCGCTTGAGTCGTCCAGACCTCGACGTCCTGCTCGCGGTTCTGAACATCATCTTCGGCGCCCTCTTGATCTACACCGGCTTCAGACTGTGGCGATCCGCTCTTCGCGGAACGAACCGCGACCGATAGGCGATCGGTCAGCGGGCGCGGCGACCCGCAGAACTTCACAGGCGCCCCTTCCTCTGCTCGCTATCGAGAGGGAGTCACGCCTCGATTCCTATCGGACGACAGCAGCGCTCACCTCAATGGAGCGTGCGGGGTCCTCGAAGTCGGTTTGCCGCCGGGGGAAGTAGCCGGTAGCAGCGGAGTCGACCCTAGACGGTTCGGAGCACGGTGTTCACGAGGCGTTCCGTGTCTTTGGCTGGGTCGAGTGGGGCGCCGAGTTGGGCCCAGAGGTACGCCGGTGCGATCACGAGTTCGATGCAGCCCAGGCCGTCGATCGTGGTGACGTCAGCGGCGTCGAGCATCGCCTGGAAGTCGTCGATTCGAGGCTTCACGAGCTCGCTGACCGCCTCGAGGTCCGGCGCTGCCTGCGATGCGGCGAGGAGTGCCCGCAGCAACCCGAGCGCGTGCGGCCCGCGGAGGCTTGTGAGGAGTCGGCCGATGTACCCCGTGAGGTCGGCGCGGAGGTCGCCGGTCGCCGGGACCGGGGAAGCCTGCCGGACGTCGCTGACCATGACGTCGAGCAAGAGTGACTCGATTGTCTGCCACCGGCGGTACACCGTGGTGGCGTGCACCCCGGCGCGGTTCGCGACTGCGGGCACCGTCAGTTCTGCTTCAGGATCCGCAAGCGTCGCCCGGACCGCGGCGAGTACGGCTTCGCGCGTGCGAGCAGTGCGCCCACCAGGGCGACGAGAACCGGCAACTTCTGGCATAACTCCACCCTATTGCACAGCCAGCTGCGTTAGGTATGCTCCAAGCTACTAACGCAACGTAAGTTGCAAGAACGGAGCACAATGACCACCGCGCTCATCGTCGGAGCTGGCATCGCCGGCGACACCCTCGCACTTTGTCTCGCCCGCGACGGATGGGAGGTCACCGTGGTGGAGATCGCGCCCGCGCTCCGGACCGGCGGACAGACCGTCGACCTGCGCGGCGACTCCCGGCAGGTCCTCGTCGACCTCGGGATCATCGGCGCCGCAATCGAGCACCTGATCCCGCAGCGCGGCATTGCCTGGATCCGCGCTGACGGCAGTCGGATGGCCGAGATGCCGGTCGAGGCGTTCGGGGGTCGCGGGTTCATCTCACGCGAGGAACTCTTGCGGGCCGACCTCGCACGTCTCCTGCATGACGAGGCGCGCGCGGCCGGTGTCGTGCACCGGTTCGCGGACACGGTCGACGCCCTCACGGACGCGGTCGAGGGGATCGATGTGCGCTTTCGTTCCGGGCGCTCGGGATCGTTCGATCTCGTCGTCGGCGCGGATGGAACGCACTCCCGAACGCGAGCACTCCGCTTCGGCCCCGAGTCCCGCTACCGGAAGCCCCTCGGTCTGGCGCACGCCTGGTTCACCCTTGATGAGCAACCCGAGACGCCTCTGCTGGATGGTTGGGCGCTGTCCTACAACGAGCCGGGTCGTCGCGGCCTGACCGCTCGGCCCGGCCATGACGGTCAACAAGAGGTCGGGATGACGTTCGCGGCGTCCACCGTGCCTCGCGATCGGGATGAGCAGCTCACTCTCCTCGGCAACGTGTTCGCCGGCACCGGGTGGCGTGCTGCCGAGTTCCTCCGAGCAGCACGAACCGCGCCGGACTTCGCACTCGACACGTACGACCAGATCCTCCTACCCGACACCTGGTCCGACGGACGCGTGGTCCTCATCGGTGATGCCGCGTGGAGCGCCAGCCCACTCAGCGGCCTCGGGACCGCACTCGGTCTCCGCGGTGCAGCAGAACTCGCCCACGCACTGCGCCAGCACGGCGTGCACGGAGATGCGTCCGGAGCGCGGATGGCCGCGGCGCTGCAGACGTTCGAAGGTGCCATGCGACCCAGGGCCGCCGCAGCGCAGAAACTGCTTCCGGGCCGTGTCCCCATGGTCGCTCCGAAACGGCAATGGGGTATCCGGGTGAACGCCGTCGCGATGCGCATGCTCCAGGCACGCGCCCTCCTGAGCGTCGTCGGGTTCGTGGCAGGCAGCCGCGGCCACGATCCCGCATCCGCTGAGAACGCCGCATCTTCGCCCACACCCGACGCGCGGTAGAGGATCCGTTGCCGGTCGCGGTCGGGCCTACGCGACGGGGGCCTGGCCCTTGGTTCTCTGAACGCTCACCCGCATCGGAAGGTCCTGCTGCAAGGCGTCGACGCGGGGATCGAAAGTAGGTTGACCGTCACTCATGGGGAGATCGAGGTAGCTCCGCCGAATCACGTGCGAGAAGGGCGCGCCGTGACTGTTGTCCCGGTGACGACGGAGGTACCAATGCTGAGGATGACGTCGCAACGACGCTGCGTCGACACGGGTCTCATCGGCGGAGAGCAGAAGTGACCACAGTTCGTCGTCAGTCATGCCGGCCAGGACGGTCGGTTCGAGGGCTCCCGTGCCGAGGAGACGACTTACCAAGCCACGCACGACGGCGACGGGGACGAGGTTTGCTGCGCTTCTCTGCGCGTGGGCTTCGCCGATCGCGAGGTCCGTGAGTTCCACCGCATCGACCGGATCAGCATCAACGGCCCCGTCGCGCAAACGCAGCCGACGCAGCAGCTCTTGCGGTGCGGACCGCGTGCGCCCGTGCGCCTGCCCGCTACGCAAGAAGGAGTCGAGGTGGTCCAGCTTCAGTCCACCGTGCACTGCCGTGAGCGCCGAGGGGAGGCTCCCGTCATCGAGTGCGATGATCGTTTCAGCATCGCTATCGAGTGTCACATATGCGGCGAAGATCGCAGTGATCCGCTGTCGGGTGAGGCGGTGGTGGTCGAGACCCGCGAGGCCCTCGAGTGTGTGACTGAACGGCAGATGGCCGACATCGTGCAACAACGCTGCGATCCGCGAAGGGTGATCCTCGGACGCGAAGTGGGCCACGAGGGCAAGCACGCCGAGCGAGTGCTCGAGGCGAGAGTAGGTCTGAACCGTTGTGATCGAGGCGGCTCCCGCATGTGCGATGAAGGCCAGACGCCGCACCGGCCAGGTGCGGAGGAGACGCTGCTCCGTTTCTGTCAGGCTCACTTCGATCCGCCACAGCGGGTCAAAGAACACCCCGTCGTTCCCCAACGTGTCGATCGCGTCCCCGTGCACAATGGCCTCTCTGCCGTCCCCGTCGACGGTATCGGAACGAACAGCGATTTCCAGCAAGCTCACTCAGACTGGGCCCGATCCGCTCCGGCTACGCACACGTGACGGGTTGCGTCCGATAGACGATCGTTCAGTGAGACGAGGGCGCCGGTGGTGGTGTCTATGCTGCTGCACGATGTCGACGATCTGCCCGAGCACCTTCGATAGGTGGAGATGTGA
>NZ_SMBN01000015.1:0-5680 GCF_004342995.1 Curtobacterium sp. PhB146
TCCACCGACCTCAGCGTCCACAGCCCGGAACGGCTCCTCGAAGTCGCTGCTGAACTCAACGGCCGCCCCCGCAAGACCCTCGACTACCGCAGCCCGGCAGAAGCATTCGAACAGCTACTCTCGGACCCGAAACAACCGCCCGTTGCAACGACCCCTTGAAACCGCCATCGGCTATCGAGACGGGTCTTCGTCTTTTGTTCTGCGCACGCTAGCGACGCCCTGCTGTGGTCCGACGGCGTGGCTCCGTTGCTCGCGGGCATCCCTCGAAACACTCAATCCGCCGAGGACTCGCCCGTGTCATCGAGGTGGTGCACGAGTAGGCCTTGGCCGCGGAAGCCAACAGCGTGCCAGAACGCCACCGCATCGCTGTCCTCGGGCGACGGGTCGACCACGAAGTGGGTCCTGCCGCGCGCCCGGACCCGCTCGAGCACGACCTCGACCACCTGTCGACCGAGGCCCTTGCCGCGCTCCGCGGGGAGCAGAATGAGGTCCATGCCGACGCCCGACCCGTCGGCGTACAATTGAGTGAAGCCGGCCACTCGGTCGTCGACTTCGATCAGGAAGCACTCGACGTCCGGGAGACGAGTGCCCAGGTACTTCTCTCGGAGCTGCGAGTCGGACCGGAACCCAGGGCCACCCCATCCCTCGAACGCCGGATCACGGAACAGGGCTTGCACCTCGGGGAAGTCGTCGGGCGTGGTCGGTCGGAGGATCAGCGCACGCTCACTCCCTCGCATCGGGCGAGCCTCTCACCGCACGTCTCGCGGGTCAACGAGCATCGCGCGATGTCCTGAGACCAATTTGCCTCTCGAACACCATTTTAGGAAGGATGTCTCGGGAGCAAGATCGGCTACCGAGACGGAACGTCGATACTCAGCACCACCTCATGTGTCGGTTCGTTTCGTGTCGCCCCATGTCGTACGTCGCCGGGCCCGAACGAACTATGTCTCACATCGCCGCGAGGGCGTAGACCGCACCGTCCGGCGAGCGGACGAGCACACCGGCGTCGACCGCGTCGCGGCGGACAAGCGCGACATCCTCGACGAACATCGCGAGCGCAGCGTTCAACGTCTCCTCGCTGATGCTGCGCCGGGCCGACAACCGCTCGAACGCAGTGCGCACGATCGCGTTCGATAGTTCTTGGCGTTTGTTCGCTTCGATCTGCAGATTGCTGATCCGTCCGACGTGGAGGACAGCCTGGTCGGTGAGGAGCAGCTCGATCGCCTTCGTGGTCCCCGACAGCATCTCGCGGTCGACAACTCCGTCGGGCCCGACCCAGTCAAACCGGTCCGCCGGGATCTCCGGGTTCATCGTGGCCGCGACCACCTGTCGTGCGCGCCGCAGCGCGGAGTGCGTGCTCATCACGAGTCCTCCTTCGTTGCCTGAGTGTCATCGACGATAGCGACGGCGGCGAGAACGTCGACTCACCGCCAGCCGCGCCGCCGGTCACACGGTGATTGGCGAAAAGTCTCGTGTACATCGCTCTTCAATCTGGATATGCCGCGTTAACATCTGAGACCCCCACCAACCACGGTCTTGGATACTGCGGTTCGCAGCCTGATGTGTCCGCTTGTCCGCCAGCCGATCCTTGACCGGGCGGCGTGGTGCGAGAGCATGAGGTATGACCTACTCGCCGGTGACGAACGACGATGTCCAGGAGCTCCGCGCGTTCCTCAGCGAAGCTGACCTCACTATCGCTGGGCTCGACTCGACCGCCGTCCGAGTGTGGGTCGAGCGCGACCACGATGGCAAAATCGTCGGCAGCACCGGGTACGAAGCCAGCACTGATGGTGCAGACGTCTTGATCCGGAGCGTCGCAGTCTCGAGCACACTGCGCGCCGCTGGTGCCGGCACCCGTCTCGCGAGATTCGCCCTCGAAGAAGCAGCTAGCTCGGGCGCGACGCGGGCGTGGCTCTTCTCACGCCGATCGGGGCCCTTCTGGCAGAAACTCGGATTCGGTCCGGCAGACCGGGGCGAACTCGCTGCCGTGCTGTCCGGCACGCAGCAAGTACGCCTCTTTGCCGAAACCGGTCAGCTCGAGCGGGAAGTGGCGTGGATGCGCGACCTCACAGCTCTCCGCTCCGCACCTGGCGGCCCTGCCCGTTAGTCGATCACCTTCTGGGACAGCGACCGTGTCGCACCTTCGGTCGCGTTTAGCCTGGGTCGATGAACTCTCTGACGCTGGGTGATGGTCGAGTGGTTCAGCTCGGAGAGCGCGCACACGGCGGGACAAAAAATGACACCCGCTTCGGTGTGGTCGGTAGTCAAGACGTCGTCGTGAAGGTGGAGGACACGCACGGCCAGCTCGAGGACGAGCGTGTCGCCCTCGACTTCCTCGCCGGGACGAAGGTGCGTGTTCCGCGAGTTGTGGCGTCTGGCGTGACTGGAGCTGGACGCCCCTTCCTTGTCATGACTCGGGAGAAGGGCGTGCGCGCCGTCACCCCCGCGGGGTGGGGGCGGTTGGGCCGAGACCTGGCGTGCCTGCTGGATGTCAGCGCAGATTCGTGCCCGTTTCCACGCATCGGATCGGACGACTTCGCGGCAGACCACAGTGCCCGCCTGAATGTCGTCGGATCACTTCTTGATCCCTCGCTGGCGAACGAAATAGAACGCGCGATCGACACAATCAGCGGCGTTGAGCGGCTGGTGATCACGCATGGTGATCCCGGGAGCGGCAACTACCTCGACTCCGAGGACGATGATCGTCCGGGGGTCGTCTTGGACTGGGAGAGCGCCTCCATCGCGCCTGTCGGGCTCGACGCAGGTCGAGCCGTCTTCATTGGCCTCATGGATCTCGGACACACCGGCATCCCCAACCAGCTCGCCGCCGCGCTAATCCGCGGCTACACCGAACAGGCGGCGTCGCTGTCCCTCGATGACGAGCTCTTACGCGCATGGACGATCGTTGCTGGCCTCCAGTTCATCCACGGGCGGCATATGCGCCCGCTCGTCCCGGAGCGGACACCCGCCGCCGCAGTGCGTGTTCTGGAGAGCTATTTGGCCTGAGTCCGCTGGCCGATCCCCTCGTGGTGCATGGTGGGCAGATGCTTCGCGTGTTGTGCACCGACTCCGAGTTGGCGGAAGAGGGCGACGTGCTTGCGGTCGGGGATCGGCCGGAGCGACTCGCGAGCCGGCCGGCTCTGGGTTTCTACGGCACCGAGCTGGACGACATCGAGTGGGTCTTCGATCGCTATGCGCAGGTCGGTAGTGAACGCAGGACCGCCGCGATCTCGGGGCTTGTCGTTTCCATCGACGCGGTCTACGTCAGCCTGACGCACACGCTGCAGGGATGGGCACCGGCTGCGGGAACAGCGACGCTGGAAGCGCTCTACAGCACCGCCCGCACTCGTCGACCGGAGCCCCGGATCGTGTGGGAGGCCGCATCCGCGCCGGATCAGCACGGTCACACGTATCGAGCGGGATATCCGATGTTCGAGGAGGGCGCCAAAAGCTTCACCGGCTGGGTCATCACGCTCGCCGAGGAACACGTACACCCCGCGGACGCCGTTTTGTAGGTGATGAGGACGGGCGCACTTCGGAGGCTGCCCTCGTAGGCAACCGAGAGCGTCCGACAGGCCATCGACTTACGGACTAGCACTCGTTCGAGCGATCAGCGCTTGCTCTGATTGCGGAGACTCCACACGCCGAGGCACAGAGACCAGGGCATGAGCACGATCAGCGGCAGCCATGAGCCGATTCGACCCGTGTTGATGACCAAGTCCAGAAGCCCCAGGGCGAGCATCGGTGCGGCAGCGATAGTGACGAGCTAGGCGAGGGCACGAGGCAAAGGTCTGATCGATCCCACGGCGAGATGCTATCCGCCACAATCGTCCGACAACCGATGGTCGGCCCGACGGCGTTCAGATCGCCGAAGCGGCGTCGGCACCGAAGGCCGTCACTGTCCCGATGAATTGGGCAGGGTCCTCGTCATCAGTGAAGGTCACGGGAGTGAGCTTGGAAACTGGAATCGACCCACTCGCACCCTGATCGGTCCTGAACCACACCGCGGGCACGGGTTCGAGGCCCTCCTCCAATGCCAGCACCGCAGCGGCTGCGAGCTGAGGCCAGTTCGCCTCCTGCTCCGCGGAGACACCCATCGTCGCTGTCTGAATCGTCAACACACGCACACGCACATCTTGCGACGGAACTCGCTCCAGCGCGTCCCGATAGTCGAGCCTTCATTCGGCGGTCTGGAACTCGAAAGCGCTTCCGGCCGGGTAGGGGTCGCTTGCGAGGCGCGCGTGGGTCTCGACGTCGAAGCGCTCAGCACCGTAGCGCAGCTTCTGGCGTTCGATACCTTCTGCCAGGAAGCCGGCTGCTGAGGCCACTCGGCACGAAGCGGGATTGTGCACGCGGTGCCCGAGTTCGAGTCGAAACAGCCCCGAGTGGAAACCCCAGTCAGCGACAGCTCGCAACGCTTGCGATGCGTAGCCACGTCCCCGAGCTCCTCCTGCCAGCCAGTAGTACGCCCAAGCTGTCTGATGCCGCCTTTCGATTGCGGACAGTCCGACGTTCCCGACCGCGATGCCGTCCTCGACGATGGCCCAGTTCTTTGCTGAGTCGCTGTACGGCATGATTTCGCCGACGTAGTCGGCGGCCTGCGCTTCGTCTGAAAGGTGTGCTCCCGCGAACTGCGTGTCCAGGTCGGGGCTCGACCAACGGGCCGCGAGGAGCGCCGGTGCATCGCTGCGTGACCACGGGCGGAGGGAAACGGGCATGACTCCATTCTCGCGGAGCAGGCATCGTGTCATGCGGGCGAGGGCGGCGCCCGCAAGCCGATCGGTCAACGGACTCGTCGAGGCGTGAAGCCGCACGAGTTAGCCGATGCCGTCTTTCCTGTCGACGCCGGAACTACGCTCGCGTCGTGAGCGATATTGATGAGCCTGACGACCCCGCATCAAAAACATGGACGACGAGGTATCGGATCCCGATGGGGATCGGAACCGGCTTCTTGACCGCGCTGTGCTTCTGGCTGCTGTTCACCGGTGACGCGACCGAGAAGTGGATCGGTGGGGTCGGGTTGGCCGCCCTCGTCGCCTGGGTGTTCGTGTTTCGAACGCTCTACCGCCGCGGCTACTGACGCATCCTCGTCGGCGGCACATGGCTGTCCCGCTGGCCGATCGGTCACCGGACGTTGCAGGAGCGCGGTGTGGTCTAGCGTCGCATCATGAGCGAGTTCTTCGTCGCGGGCAGCTGGCGGAATCAAGCAGCGGTCCTGACCGTCGTGGAAGCGTTAGACAGCATCGGGGTGTCGTCCTACTCCTTCGTTCGGACTGAGTACGACGAGGACGCGGCAGCACTGGCAGCTCCAGGGGGAGCAGATAACGCTGCGTTGGACTCGATGGGGGTGCGGAAGCTCTTCGAGCAAGACCTCGCCGAGCTTCGAGCATCTGAGCACTTCGTTCTCGTGCTTCCGGCTGGCGCAGCGGCGCACATCGAAGCAGGGATTGCCTTCGGCCTCGGCAAGCGGTGCTGGGCCGTGGGTCCTGTTGACCGATCCGAGACTCTGTATCGGATCTTCGAAGCGATGCCTGCTGACGCGGCCGGTCTAATCGAACACATCACGGCTCTGCCGGCAGTCCGGTAGCCGATCGGCGGTTTCAAGGGGTCGTTGCAACGGGTGGTTGTTTCGGGTCCGAGAGTAGCTGTTCGAATGCTTCTGCAGGGCTGCGGTAGTCGA
>NZ_SMBN01000016.1:0-4795 GCF_004342995.1 Curtobacterium sp. PhB146
ACCGTCCGCGCCGACGTCACCTCGACGTGGACGACGACCTCCGCCAGCAGCGTCCGCATCAGCACCGTCCGCTTCCTCGGACTCGGCCGCACCAGCTGCGCCTGATGGCAATACTGGGCTGTCGTCCTAAAAAGCTTTAGTTTTCCGAGATGCAGCCGTGAGACACATTGCCATGTCGGTGACATCAGCATCCAAGCGGGTGCCGCTTGTCTCGGAATGTCGTCTGGGCCTGGCTGGCGGTTCGTCGAGTGGTCTTGACGGTTTGTGGGACGCAGCGCGTGGCAGAGGGCTTGGGGGAGCTGTTGGCGAGCCCGCAGTGTCGTCCTTTCCGCGGAGCAGTGAGGGTCCCTGGGAGGATCGCTACGCGGTCATGCTCTCCCAGAAGATGAGTTCGCTGCGGCCCGCTTCGCTGAGGGGTATGCCCTCACTGTCCGTCGCGGTGTCAAGGACGGTTGCGAACACACTGCCGTCCGGGAGCGTCAGTTCTCGGGCCGTCCAGCGCACAAGCCCATAGCCAGGGTGGTCCGTGCACCCGGAGCTGAGTCGAGCATCCACGCCCTGAGCGTACGACTTTGTGGCGGCGACCGGCCATGACGAGCGACCTGATCGCTGGTAATCAGCGTCATGGGAACCGGCACCCCGATAGCCGAACATCTCGCAGGATGCCTGTCCCGCTCGGCGATGGGTCACCGGACGGCCTGCCTCGGTTTTCAGGGGGCTTGGAAGCCGGCTTCCTGGAGCACCTTCTGTCCGGCGTCGGAGCGGACGTAGTCGCTGAACGAGGCGGCGAGGTCGGGGTTCTTGCTCTCCTTGAGCACCGCGATCGGGTAAGTGTTGACGGCGCTTGATGCGTCCTTGAATGTCACCCCGTCGATCTTGCCAGCCGCGCCCTTGACGTCGGTGACGTACACCAGGCCTGCGTCTGCTTGCCCGGAGCTGACCTTACCGAGCACGTCGGTGACGGACTGCTCCTCGCTGACGGGCTTCAACGTGACCCCGGTCGCCTGCTCGACCTTCTCGGTAGCGGCACCGCACGGGACCGGGCTGGCGCACGTGACGACCTGCACGCCGGCGTTGGTGAGGTCCTTGAAGTCGGTGATCTTCTTCGGGTTGCCGGGCGCGACCGCGATCTCAAGCGTGTTCTTCGCAAAGTCCGCCGGTGAGCCCTGGAGGTCGTTCGTGGCGAGCTTGTCCATGTTCTTCTCGTCAGCCGACGCGAATACGTCGGCCGGTGCGCCGTTCTGGATCTGCGTCACGAGGTCACTGGAACCGGCGAAGGAGAACTCAATCGTCGTACCCGGGTGTGCGGCCTCGTACTGCTTCCCCAGCTCGGTAAACGTCTTCTGCAACGACGCTGCCGCAAACACTGTGATCGAACCCATCGCAGAGGACGAGGACGAGGACGAGGACGGCGACGGCGACGACGAGCTGGCTGTCGTGCTGCCGGCGGAACACGCCGTAAGCAGCAGCGACGCCGCGGCGACCGCGGTCAGGAGGGTCGGCAGGCGGGTGGCGCGGTGCGGCATGACGGGGTTCCGTTCGACAGGTTGCGCCGCAAATGCGGCGATGTTTTGCCATTCAACACGAAGATGCGGTTGCCCCGGTGGTCATGGGTTGGCGTGATCTGTACGGCCGTCGTCCTGATTACCGCTGGCGGCGTCCTTGGGCTCGGCGGTTGGCTGATGTCATGACAGATGAGCGTTCAGTGACGAGCGGGTCCGATGGCAGTGCCGGCGATGCGAACTACGGCGTGATCGGGGCCGGGTACGGGCAGTACCGGCGTCCGGAGCCCGCGTTCACCGCGGCGATCCAGGCTGCGCTCGGCAATGCTCGAACGCTCGTGAACGTCGGTGCTGGTGCGGGCTCCTACGAACCGACCGACCTCGACGTGACCGCTGTAGAGCCGAGCGCCACGATGCGTGCGCAACGCCCCGCAGGGTCGGTGCCCGCGGTCGATGCGACCGCGGAGGACCTTCCGTTCGGTGACGACAGCTTCGACGCGGCCCTGGCGTCGTTCACCGTCCATCAGTGGCGGGACCTGCCGGCTGGGCTCCACGAGGTTCGCCGGGTGACCCGCGGGCCTGTCGTGATCCTCACCTGCGACCCGTCCGCGCTCACCCGGTCGTGGATCAACGACTACGCACTCGAGGTCATCGCCACGGAAGCCAGCCGATACCCGTCGATCGACAACCTCCGAGCAGGACTCGGCGGAACCGTCACCGTGGCGTCCGTACCGATCCCACTCGAATGCGTCGACGGATTCAGCGAGGCGTACTACGGCCGCCCCGAAGCGCTCCTCGACCCCGGCGCCAGGCGCGCGAACTCCGCCTGGAGCTTCGTCGGTCCGGACGTCGAGGCACGCTTCGAGCGCGCGCTGCGGGCCGACCTCGACACGGTCGCGTGGGACGCCCAGCACGGACACCTGCGCGCCCAGCCGACGTTCGACGGGTCGCTGCGCCTCGTGGTGGGCCACCCGTGAAGACAGAAACGGTACAGCGGCAGGGGAAGGCGCTGTGGCTGGTCGCTGCGTGGTTCTGGGCGTTGCAGTTCGCGGTGCTGAACCCGCTGCTCGCAGTGCTCCTCGTGACCCTCTACGACGCGACGCCGGCCGAGGTCGGTTGGGTCCTGGGGCTCTACAACGTTGGCGGGTTCGCCGCGTCCCTGCTCATCCCGACTCTCGCGGACCGGAGCCGGAACTACCTGCGGCCGCTGGTGTTCTGTGCGCTCGGCGGAGTTGCTCTCGTGGCGGTCCTCGCAGTCACGACGTCGCTCCCGGTGGTCGTGCTCGCCCTGGTCATCCTCGGCGGCCCGCCCGGCGTCGGATCGACGCTGCTGTTCGCGCAGCTCCGCCATGAAGGCGCACCACCGGCGCAGGTCATCCGGACCCGTGCGATCGTGTCTTTCGCCTGGGTCATCGGCCCTCCCGTGGCCACCCTCGTCACTGGAACGGCAGGCTCCCCGGCAGCGCTGCCGCTCCTTGCCGGCATCGGCCTGGTCAACGTCGTCACCGCGCTCCTGCTCCTCCGCCGACGCGGGACAATTCGCACCGATGACGCCACACCTCGGCCACGGCTGCTGGTGCAGCTCCGCGGGTGGAACCGGTGGGGTGTCGTCGGAGCGTTCACGCTCCTGCAGGCGACGAACATCGCCACCGTCACTATCGCGACCCTGTTCGTCACCCGCGACCTCCAGGCTCCGATCATCTGGGCTGGCATCACGCTCGGCGCTGCCGCCCTCCTCGAGATCCCCGCACTGCTGCTCATCGGTCGGCTCCAGGAACACCGCTCCGTCCGGCTCCTCCTCGCTGGCGGGTGGGTATGCGGTGTCGCGTACTACGGCTTCGTCGCGCTGGCCCATGAGCCGTGGCAGCTCCTCGTTCTGCAGCCGCTGAACGCCTGGTTCTTCGCGACCGTCGCCGGCCTCGGTCTGACCGTGTTCCAGGACGTGTTCCCGAGCCCCGGACTCGCATCGGGGCTCTTCACCAACACCCGCCGCGCCGGAGCCGTTCTCGCCGGCCTGCTCATCGCCGCACTCGGCTCGTTTCCCGCCCCGTACCGGGCCGTGTACATCGCCGCGGCAATCATCGCGCTCACCGTGCTTGCCACCGCCGCTGCGGTCACCACCCGTGCACGTGACGCAGCGCGCTAGGTTCGAGGGCGTGAGCACAGACCGCGACCACCGAGTGGCGGTGCTCGTTCTCGACGGCGCGAAAGCGCTCGACGTCGGGATCGCTGCGCACGTGTTCGCGAAGCGGCCGAGCATGCCCTACGAGGCCCGCGTCTGCGCCGAACAGGTCGGCACCGTGGAAGGGTGGGACGGCCTCGCCTACGCCGTCAGCCACGACCTCGACACTCTTACCTGGGCCGACACCATCCTCGTCCCCGGCTACCGGAACCCCGCCGAGGTCACCACACCGCCAGCGGTCATCGCAGCGCTCCGCGCAGCGCACGAACGCGGTGCCCGGATCGCAGCGATCTCGACAGGCGCGTTCACCCTCGCCGCCGCCGGGCTCCTCAATGGGCGGCGCGCGACGACGCACTGGCACTACACGGACATCCTCCGCGACCGGTACCCGGAGGTCGACGTCGACGAGCACGTGCTGTTCGTCGACGCCGGGAACGTGCTCACCAGCGCCGGCGCCGCCAGCGGCATCGACCTCTGCCTCCACCTCATCCGCCGCGACCACGGAGTCGCGCTCGCCAACCACGTCGCCCGACGCCTCGTCAGCGCCCCCTACCGAAGCGGCGGCCAAGCCCAGTACGTGCTCCGCACCATCCCAGAACCCCTCGGCGACGTCTTCGCCGCCACCCGCGCCTGGGCGCTCGACCACCTCGACGACGACCTGTCCCTCGCGGCGCTTGCCCGTCAGTCGAATGTGTCCGCGCGGACGTTCTCACGCCGGTTTGCTGCCGACACCGGCATCACCCCGATGCAGTGGGTCTTGCGCGCCAGGATCGACCGCGCCCGGGAACTTCTCGAACGCACCGACTTGACGATGACGCAGATCGCCGAAGCGACAGGACTGCGATCCGACGCGAACCTCCGTCGCCACTTCGGCAGCATCATCGG
The DNA here is from genome assembly GCF_004342995.1 of Curtobacterium sp. PhB146. Taxonomy (NCBI): domain Bacteria; kingdom Bacillati; phylum Actinomycetota; class Actinomycetes; order Micrococcales; family Microbacteriaceae; genus Curtobacterium; species Curtobacterium sp. PhB146. The sequence continues at coordinate 4,570 of NZ_SMBN01000016.1, forward strand.
CACCTCTCCCACCGCCTACCGAGCTGCGTTCCAGGAGTCTCGATAGCCGGTGGTCCACCGCTACACGACAGCCGTCGTCCACGACGGGCTCGCTTGCCGCCTGCTGTGAGCAGAGGCCCTTGCGGTTGCACCGGGCACGACAGATGATCCTCGCGAACCCGTATCAGCCAGTCGGAACGGCCGCGGCGGCGAGTGGGATTGCGCACTTCGGCCGGTTCTCCGCCTA
>NZ_SMBN01000017.1:0-3294 GCF_004342995.1 Curtobacterium sp. PhB146
ACGTTAAGTCCGGCGGCGTCCTACTCTCCCACAAGGTCCCCCTTGCAGTACCATCGGCGCTGAGAGGCTTAGCTTCCGGGTTCGGAATGTGACCGGGCGTTTCCCTCTCGCTATGACCACCGGAACACTTTCGACCATCAATCTGGTCTCAAACATGTTCCGGCTGCTGCCCACGGATGGGCAGAGCGGTGTATTCAGTTTGATTCCCGATCGTCTGTCGGGAACCACAAAGTGGACGCGAGCCCGTGCAACAAGTGCACGGAAATCAGTGTGTTATCAAGTCTTCGGCTTATTAGTACCGGTCAGCTCCACGGGTCGTTAGTCCCCGCTTCCACATCCGGCCTATCAACCCAGTAGTCTGCTGGGAGCCTCTCACACTCAAGGTGCATGGAAATCTCATCTCGAAGACGGCTTCCCGCTTAGATGCTTTCAGCGGTTATCCGGTCCGAACGTAGCTAATCAGCGGTGCCCTTGGCAGAACAACTGACACACCAGAGGTTCGTCCATCCCGGTCCTCTCGTACTAGGGATAGATCTTCTCAAATTTCCAACGCGCGCAGCGGATAGGGACCGAACTGTCTCACGACGTTCTAAACCCAGCTCGCGTACCGCTTTAATGGGCGAACAGCCCAACCCTTGGGACCTACTCCAGCCCCAGGATGCGACGAGCCGACATCGAGGTGCCAAACCATGCCGTCGATATGGACTCTTGGGCAAGATCAGCCTGTTATCCCCGAGGTACCTTTTATCCGTTGAGCGACAGCGCTTCCACAAGCCACTGCCGGATCACTAGTCCCGACTTTCGTCCCTGCTCGACCTGTCAGTCTCACAGTCAAGCTCCCTTGTGCACTTACACTCGCCACCTGATTGCCAACCAGGTTGAGGGAACCTTTGGGCGCCTCCGTTACTCTTTGGGAGGCAACCGCCCCAGTTAAACTACCCATCAGGCACTGTCCATGAACCCGATCAGGGTCCTACGTTAGACATCCAGAGTGACCAGAGTGGTATTTCAACAATGACTCCACGAACACTAGCGTGCCCGCTTCACAGTCTCCCACCTATCCTACACAAGCCACACCGAACACCAATACCAAACTGTAGTAAAGGTCACGGGGTCTTTCCGTCCTGCTGCGCGTAACGAGCATCTTTACTCGTAGTGCAATTTCGCCGAGTTCGCGGTTGAGACAGCTGGGAAGTCGTTACGCCATTCGTGCAGGTCGGAACTTACCCGACAAGGAATTTCGCTACCTTAGGATGGTTATAGTTACCACCGCCGTTTACTGGGGCTTAAATTCAGAGCTTCGCCCAAAGGCTAACCCTTCCTCTTAACCTTCCAGCACCGGGCAGGCGTCAGTCCGTATACATCGTCTTGCGACTTCGCACGGACCTGTGTTTTTAGTAAACAGTCGCTTCCCACTGGTCTCTGCGGCCTTCAACGCTCACGGAGTAAATCCGGTCACGTGTCCGGCCCCCCTTCTCCCGAAGTTACGGGGGCATTTTGCCGAGTTCCTTAACCACGATTCTCTCGATCTCCTTGGTATTCTCTACCTGACCACCTGAGTCGGTTTCGGGTACGGGCGGCTGCAACCTCGCGTCGATGCTTTTCTCGGCAGCATAGGATCACTGATTTCCCCTTACGGGTACGCGTCGGATCTCAGGCGTACAGACGACGGATTTGCCTATCGTCAGCCCTACATCCTTACACCAGGTTCACCTTACGGATACCATCGCCTGGCTCAGCTACCTTCCTGCGTCACACCTGTTCATACGCTAACCGCACCAGCATGGGGTCGAGCGTTAGACCGGCCACCATCACCCCGAAGGGATCCGGTTGATCCGGGTTAGGACTCTTAGCACCACTGGATTAGCTTGGGCGGTTGTTCGCCGGTACGGGAATATCAACCCGTTGTCCATCGACTACGCCTGTCGGCCTCGCCTTAGGTCCCGACTTACCCAGGGCGGATTAACCTGGCCCTGGAACCCTTGGTCTTTCGGAGGACGGGTTTCTCACCCGTCTTTCGCTACTCATGCCTGCATTCTCACTCGTGTAGCGTCCACGGCTGGATCACTCCGCCGCTTCACTCGCCACACGACGCTCTCCTACCACTCCGCACGACTGAACCACGAAGGCTTGTCTAGTGTGCGAAATCTACAACTTCGGTGGTGTGCTTGAGCCCCGTTACATTGTCGGCGCGGAATCACTTGACCAGTGAGCTATTACGCACTCTTTCAAGGGTGGCTGCTTCTAAGCCAACCTCCTGGTTGTCTATGCAACTCCACATCCTTTCCCACTTAGCACACGCTTAGGGACCTTAGTTGGTAGTCTGGGTTGTTTCCCTCTCGACGATGAAGCTTATCCCCCACCGTCTCACTGCTGCGCTCTCACTCACCGGCATTCGGAGTTTGGCTGACGTCAGTAACCTGTTGAGGCCCATCGGCCATCCAGTAGCTCTACCTCCGGCGAGAAACACGCAACGCTGCACCTAAATGCATTTCGGAGAGAACCAGCTATCACGAAGTTTGATTGGCCTTTCACCCCTATCCACAGCTCATCCCCTCCATTTTCAACTGAAGTGGGTTCGGTCCTCCACGACGTCTTACCGTCGCTTCAACCTGGCCATGGATAGATCACTTCGCTTCGGGTCTAGAACATGCGACTCAAACGCCCTATTCAGACTCGCTTTCGCTACGGCTGCCCCACACGGGTTAACCTCGCCACATATCACTAACTCGCAGGCTCATTCTTCAAAAGGCACGCCGTCACCCCTACTAAGGAGGCTCCGACGGTTTGTAAGCAAACGGTTTCAGGTACTATTTCACTCCCCTCCCGGGGTACTTTTCACCTTTCCCTCACGGTACTTGTCCGCTATCGGTCATCTGGGAGTATTTAGGCTTATCAGGTGGTCCTGACAGATTCACACGGGATTTCTCGGGCCCCGTGCTACTTGGGATACACATCCGGCCATAACACCATTTCGTCTACGGGGCTGGCACCCACTACGGCCCGGCTTTCAAACCGGTTCGACTATGATGCGCTGTAACCGCCCCAGTCCGGCAGAACTGAGTGACGTGTCCCACAACCCCGACCATGCAACGCCCGCCGGCTATCACACATGATCGGTTTAGCCTCATCCGCTTTCGCTCGCCACTACTCACGGAATCACATGTTGTTTTCTCTTCCTGTGGGTACTGAGATGTTTCACTTCCCCACGTTCCCTCTACCCGCCCTATATATTCAGGCGGGAGTCACCAGGTCACAAAAGCGCCCAGCGGGGTTTCCCCATTCGGAAATCCT
>NZ_SMBN01000017.1:3387-4491 GCF_004342995.1 Curtobacterium sp. PhB146
AACCCCGAAGGGCACACGAGGCCAGATGCTCCTTAGAAAGGAGGTGATCCAGCCGCACCTTCCGGTACGGCTACCTTGTTACGACTTAGTCCTAATCACCGATCCCACCTTCGACGGCTCCTTCCACAAGGGTTAGGCCACCGGCTTCGGGTGTTACCGACTTTCATGACTTGACGGGCGGTGTGTACAAGGCCCGGGAACGTATTCACCGCAGCGTTGCTGATCTGCGATTACTAGCGACTCCGACTTCATGAGGTCGAGTTGCAGACCTCAATCCGAACTGAGACCGGCTTTTTGGGATTCGCTCCACCTTACGGTATCGCAGCCCTTTGTACCGGCCATTGTAGCATGCGTGAAGCCCAAGACATAAGGGGCATGATGATTTGACGTCATCCCCACCTTCCTCCGAGTTGACCCCGGCAGTCTCCTATGAGTCCCCGGCATAACCCGCTGGCAACATAGAACGAGGGTTGCGCTCGTTGCGGGACTTAACCCAACATCTCACGACACGAGCTGACGACAACCATGCACCACCTGTACACCGACCACAAGGGGGCGACCATCTCTGGCCGTTTCCGGTGTATGTCAAGCCTTGGTAAGGTTCTTCGCGTTGCATCGAATTAATCCGCATGCTCCGCCGCTTGTGCGGGCCCCCGTCAATTCCTTTGAGTTTTAGCCTTGCGGCCGTACTCCCCAGGCGGGGCGCTTAATGCGTTAGCTACGACACAGAAACCGTGGAAAGGTCCCTACATCTAGCGCCCAACGTTTACGGCATGGACTACCAGGGTATCTAATCCTGTTCGCTCCCCATGCTTTCGCTCCTCAGCGTCAGTTACGGCCCAGAGATCTGCCTTCGCCATCGGTGTTCCTCCTGATATCTGCGCATTCCACCGCTACACCAGGAATTCCAATCTCCCCTACCGCACTCTAGTCTGCCCGTACCCACTGCAAGCCCGAGGTTGAGCCTCGGGATTTCACAGCAGACGCGACAAACCGCCTACGAGCTCTTTACGCCCAATAATTCCGGACAACGCTTGCACCCTACGTATTACCGCGGCTGCTGGCACGTAGTTAGCCGGTGCTTTTTCTGCAGGTACCGTCACT
>NZ_SMBN01000018.1:0-4366 GCF_004342995.1 Curtobacterium sp. PhB146
ATCACCGCACAGATCAAGTAACACCCCACGTACTCCGGCTGTGCATGGCAGACCGGAACGGCCAACGCCCCGTCGCTCGCGACGGGGCGTTGCTCATGCGTCGAGACCCCACGCAACATCCGAAGCCCAAACGTCACTTTCGCGGTGACCAGCTGCGCCCGAACGCGCGCCGCTGGGCAGCCCCCCAGTCCGCGCCTCCTTTCGCCGTGACTGGCCTCTGCGACACGTGGGTAGGTGCGGCAGCGAGGATCAGCAGCGCCAGCGCGAGCGCCCCGAGCCGACGGTGGAGGGCGAAGCGCACTCGGTGCTGAGCTGCTCCGCGGGTTAGCATCGCCCTGGGGCGGATGGTCTGCCATCAAGGGGGACACAGTGTCGGACATCATCGCGGTCGGGGAACACAAGAAACGGGTGCAGTTCAAGCTCCGCATCCAGATGGTCGCGTTCATCGCAGCGGTCGTCGGCGGAGCAGCGTTCGCCATCAACGGCGCCGCTCACCTGAACAGTGCCGCGCTCGGGGCCATCGGCCTCGTGGGACTGGGCGTGGCGATCATCGCGTACGTGTGGTCACGCATCTACGGGCTCGTCATCATCGCGAAGCACCAGGGACCGCCGAACCTGCGCTGACCGCGGTCCGGGTGCCGCACTGCAACACGCTCAGTGACAGGCCGTGTCAAGGGCAACGATCCGGCTGGTCGAGCCGATACCGTCCCCCCACGTGAAGATTCCGTGCAAGTCCGGAGACCCGGACACGTCGTCCGTGAACTCCAGCCGGCTCGAGCTGGCATCGACCTTCTGCTGCTGCAGATCAGCACCCGGCACGGTCGCCTCGACCGCTGCCCGGACCGCCGCGGCGGCGCGGACCGGGTCGACGGAATCATCGAGGAACAGGTCCCACCGGTAGAACACGCCCGCCTTCGGACCGTATCCCGCATCGCAGTGCCCCGTGGACGGGGTGACGCGGACAGACCGCGCCGCAGCCGAACCCGTCGGCAATGGCCGCCCGGCGGGCACGATGTCGTCCGGTGTGATCGCCAGCGCATCCAGTACGGCTTGGCTCACCGCGTCGAGTCGCTGCTTCGTCGCGGCCCGGCGTGCGGGAGCGTTGCGTTCCGCAGCCCGACCCGCCGGCGAGGCCGCGGTCTCCGATGCTCGGGCCTCGGCTCTCGCCGTCGCCAGCACCTCTGACCGCGGGTTCTCCCGCTCGTACGCCGCCTGCAGCCGCACCGAGGTCCGGATGATCGTCACCGACCCGGGGACGATCGTGCAGAGAGCGATACCCAGCGCCACAGCTCCGACCAGGAGCGCTGCACCCGGTGTCCCACGAGTGCGCCGGACGTCGACGATGCCCCAAACGAGCGCCCACCCGGGGATCCCGACACCGAGCACGATCGCGACGATTCCGTAGCCAGCGAACCCACCGGGACCGCCGCCGTCACCACCGTCGCCGCCGTCCTGCCCGTAGCCGGCCAGGAGACCGCCGAGGAAGTACGGCACGAACGCCACCAACAAGGCCACCAGCGCCGCGATCGCGAGACCAACGGACACCCCGCTCACCCGTCGTCTTCCTCCCGGCCCACCACCCGACACTTCGGTCACACCACTCCCAACGCCCGGGTGTCGTTTGAGAGCACGCTCTCCCGAACGACAGGGGCAGGCTACCGCCAGATGATTACCTGGCCCCGCACGAACAGTCACCCACGCACCCGACGAAGAAGTCTCGGTACCGGACGGGTCCGCCGATGAAGTACCCGCGGCCGGGAACGGAGCGCAGAAGGTCGTCGCGGATGAGCGCCCGGTAGGCGTTCAGGATCGTGTTGATCCTCAGCCCGGAGGTTGCTGCCGCAACCCGGTACGGCGGCAACTGATCCCCGATCCGAAGCGTGCCGTCGGCGATCGCGTCGCGGACGAGCTGCTCGACCCGATGCTGCAGAAGCCCGCTCGACCGGTGCCGCGATGGCAACACGACGCGGAACGCACCCGGCAGTGCCGACGTCTCGTCCTCGTCCCTCATACGCCGGCGCCCCTCGTTCGGTTGTGGCGCGGGGCGGGGCGGGACACCGGATCAGTAGCAGCCCACCCCGCTAACAGCGGGTACCACCCAACTGCTGCCCACAGTCTGCCCCAACCAGCCCCTCGTACCGAGCAGTCGATGACGAAGCCCGCACCGCGACGCCGGAAGCCCGCCCCAGTTCGCCGGACCCCCGGGAGCCTGCGTATGCGTTGGTGCCAGTGGCGCTCATCGGTGCCCTCACTGTCGGCACGATCTCGCTCGTCGTCGCCGCACTGCTGAAGTGACCCCGCTCAGCGCGGTCCGCGGGACGGTGTTGGTTCCCGGGGGCGACGGAACGTTCGGGTCATCCCGCCACCCCGGGATAGCGCACTCCCCCACCAGCCTCAATGCAGGAACGGCAAGTCTCTCGAACGGGAAACGAGTGTCACGCAGCATCACCGCCGCGGAGCGCTCCAGTCAGGATAGAACCGACTGTTCACCGGTGGAACCCTCTATCCGGTTCCCCGGAACGAGGTTCGGGATGTCGGCCACGCACCACACGCCACCGACATCCCGCACGCGCCACATCCTGACCCGAACAGGGGGCGCACCCCCAAGCCTGCGCGCACACGTATGTGCTGACAAGTCGGCACTACAGAGGACTGAGCATCGATGACGGGCCGGACGGGGCATGTCTGGCTGCCACCCGAAGACAGCCAGACTTCCCCCTGCGCGACGATGTCGCGGTGTCGGATCCGGCCGCGGTTTCCCTGTCCGCGACCGTGAGACCGACTCAAACACGTACGGGGTCGACCGGTGAGCCCCACAATGGGGGGAAACGCTCGGCTTCCCAGTGTTGGCGGGGTTTCACGGCCGCCGGGATATCCGCCAGACGCAGCTACCGAGCAGTCGCCGGAGCCGTCAGACTGGCAACCGAGCACGTGCAGCGTGGGCGGTGTCGGACGGTGTCTCCCCGTACTGGGCCCGGTAGTAGCCGGAGAACCGGCCGAAGTGCGGGATCCCACTCGCCGCTGCTGCCGTTCCGACCGGCTGGTAGGGGTTCGCGAGGATCATCGTTCGTGCCCGGTGCAACCGCAGCAGCCGGACCACGGCCGATGGCGGTATGCCCAGGTCCCGCTGGAACGCTTCCTGCAAGCCACGCTTGCTGTACCCGCTCGCCGCCGCGATCTCCGGCTCCGTCAACCGGCCCCGATACCGCGCTTCGATACAGACCAGCGCTCGAGCCACCGCGGGTTTCTGCGCGCCAACATCAATCCCCACCGCTGCGAGCTCGCCCGTCGACGCCGACATGGGTTGACCGTAGACCCAACCTCCGAACCACGGTCACGAATTGAGGAGACCACCCCCGAGGACGGCTGCCGCCGCCGGCACGGTCTGCTCGAGACGGTAGAACGCGCCGACCTCGGCGGCACCGTCGACGTCGGTGAGAAAAAACGCTCCGCTCTCGAGCATCACCCGGCCAACGAGCCGGTCCGTCTGACCCTCGATGATGTCCCACTCGGTCTCCGACCGACTCCGTAACCGCAACGCGTTCACACCAACACCCCATCCCTGCCCGGCCGCGCGCTCGGGAACCGGAACAGCATGATGCTCACACACCGTCAGCGCCCACCCCGCAGGCCCCACCGCATGCGGACGGAACGACACCGCCACCACCCCCGGCAACCGGCACTCATACCGGGCGCACTGCACCTCCCACGCGACCGCCGTCAACATCTCCCACTCCCCCACCGACCAACACCGGGAACCTCCCAGTCGCAACGGGAACGTAGCCCGCAACCAGACCCACAGACGAACCGGGCATCGCCCGAGCGGGCTAACCGGATACGCGACGCCGCCCTCACCCACCAGCCGCCGGCATGGCCCGGTAGCCGATCGGCCTCCGGCACACCTACCAGTGGCAAGCTGACTTGAACTGCTTGGAGGCCTACGTCGTGAACTCAATCCTGCTTTTGCTCGCCGGCCCTGCCGGCGGCGCTGGTTCTCAGCACGGCATGTCCGTGCCGGTATGGCTCATCGTTGCGGCCGTTGTTGTCATCATCATCGTCGGAACGGTTGGCATCCTCCGGCGTCGTCGCTGACGTGTCCGATAGCCGATCCCTCGCCGCACGGTCCTCAGATGCTGCTCGGTCCCGTTGCCTACGGACTTTGCTTCGAACGCCGCGCGTAGGGCCGATTTAGGGTGGCCCGTCGACGGCCACCACCAGCACTCCGGACCAGAACAGGGGAACCGTGCCGATGACGCTCACGCAGCAGAGACGCCTAGGGCGTGTCTTGTAATTGGGGGCGGGGTGGTTCCGGGATGCTGGTCCCGTGTCTCGATTCCAGCTGCTCTCGGATACCCAGTTCGCGTTG
>NZ_SMBN01000019.1:0-1850 GCF_004342995.1 Curtobacterium sp. PhB146
CTGGTGCGGCCGAGTCCGAGGAAGCGGACGGTGCTGATGCGGACGCTGCTGGCGGAGGTCGTCGTCCACGTCGAGGTGACGTCGGCGCGGACGGTGACGCTGGAGGTGCGGAAGGAGAAGAGATCCCAGGAGCTGATCGTGGTGGATCGGGCGGTGCCGGCGCTGGTGTCGCTGCTCGCGACGCCGTCGATGACCGTGGTGAACCGCTCGGGTGCCACCCCGTCGTAGGTCCACCCGATGGTGACCGACCCGTTCGTGTTCGACGTGCACGTCAGCGCAGTGGCCGGGGTCGCGGCCACGGTCGCCATCGTGCTGGGTGCGGTGGCGGTGGCGGCGAAGGCCGCGGCGGCCGCCGGAGCAGGTACCGCCAGCGCCGCGACGGTGCAGACAGAAGTGACGAGGAGTGCCCCCACCGCCCACGGCCGGTGGTCCTGCTGACGATGCCGGGGCCCACGTCGGGACGCCCCTGTCGTCCTGCTCGGATCTGCGACGGCGGGCAGGACGGCGAGTCCAGCGACGAGGACGAGGGCCGAACCGAGGGCGACGAGCGGGCCCGTTCGATGGTCCGCAGCCCAGAGGACGGGTGTGCCGATGAGTGGGACACGGAGGTACCCGACGCCCGTGACCGCGGACCGGGAGATGTGTGTGGAGTCGGCGGAGGGGTTCGCGTCGCCCTTCGTGGTGAGGGTCCCGTCGCTGTTGAGGGAGTCGAACCGGTGCAGCCGGAGGGTGCCGACGTGGTCGGGGTCGGCGAAGAGCAACACCTGTCCCTTCCGGAGCTCTCCCGCGGTGACCGTCTTGCTCACCACGACGTCGCCCGGGTGCAGGGACGGCTCCATGGAGCCGGTCATCACCGTGGTGGTGTGCCAGCCGAGGACCATCGGAGCGACAGCCCAGAACACGAGACCGAGGACGGCAGCCAGGATCCCCCGGGCGCCGAGCACCACGGCGAACCGACCCCACACGGACGGACGCATGACCGACCTCCTCTCGTGTCCTCCCGGCCGCTCAGGAGTTCTGTGCTTCCCAGGTGAACCCGAGGCTCGCGGTGGCACCCATCAGGGAGGCCGGGGCATCCGACGAGACGGTGTAGGTGATCTGGTAGGTCTTGGTCTCCGACTTGTCGCCGGTGGGCTTCCACGTCCCGACGCCGGTGGCGTAGCTCGTTCGGGTGGACGCGAACGACGCGAGGGAGTCGTTGTACAGGAGACCGTCGGACCCGGCCGCCGCGGTGAAGCCGTTGCACGTGCCGTAGCCTCCACCGCTGCCCTGCTTGACCTGCAGGGTGACGTACGAGGCCAGCGCCTTGGTCTGCTGCACGTTCGTGGCGTAGAGCTTCACTGCGCTGGGGAGCGAGCCGGTCGAGGTGACGGCGATGCAGTTCGTCCCGGTGGAACCGGGCTTGAGGTTCGACGCAGCGAAGAGCGCACCGTTCGATGCGTCGTTGCTCAGCGCCACCGATCCCATCGACCAGTTGTTGGCGTCGTCCGACGAGGTGGCCGAGAACGCCGAGTACGACGCGGTGGACACGGCGACACCGGCGGCGAGCAGGGCAGCCGGGATGACGGCGAGGGTGGCGACACGGGCGATGGTGCGGTTCGGGCGACGCATGAGAGGAGATCCGTTCAGGTTGAGGCATGACTCGAATTTCGAGCTAGGTAGACCTTACACCTACAGATTCGTTCAAGTCAATTTTTGTCCCAAACGGATCTCGTCTAAGATGGGATCATGAGCGCAAGCCCTCCTCCGATGAGTGACGCCGACCAGGATCGACTGCTGGACGAGGCGGTCGCCGCGTTCTACAGCGCTCAGGTCGAGCACGCGCACCTGATGCAGCACCTCGCCGTCAC
>NZ_SMBN01000020.1:0-1573 GCF_004342995.1 Curtobacterium sp. PhB146
GACCTGAACCCGGTCGACCTCCGCGCGCTGAAGTTCCTCGGAGCGGTCGACGACGACCGCACGCCGAAGGAACTCGGCGGGTACCTGGAGATGGGAACGGGAGCCGTCACCGCGTTGCTCGACCGTCTGACCAAACGAGGTCTACTCGATCGGGTCCGCAACCCGGACGATCGCCGGAGCGTGCGGATCGAGCTGAGTGCCGACGGCTTCGCGGTGGTCGGCGCACTTCGCTCGGCCTACCGGCAAGCGCTCGAGAAATCGCTTCCTGTCGAGAACGTCAACGTCTTCATCCACTTCACCGAACGCATCTCGCTAGCATTCCGTGAGGACAGCGTCAACTGAACGACACCCCGACGGCAAGCACTCCACCGCCGCCTGAAGCTCGGCATGAACGGACAATGACGTCGAGCTTGGTTGGAACCTCTACCCCAGGACCGCGGAAAAGCAGCGGGCTCCCCGACAGCGCACCCACCTCTGCCCCGCAGCAGAACGCACCGGAAGCCGCCTGAACGTCGGCGGTCAGATCATTTCGGCGGTGACCAGCTACGGCCGAAAGCGCGCATCGACACGACACCCCGATCCGCGTCCGTCACCGCTCCCGTCGACGTCTCGGTACCGAAATCGCCCGCTGGAGAGGAGTAGGTGCCGGGGTGTCGTCCCGGAAACACCCGGTCGGGCGTCCCGCATTGCCGGAAGGGGGCCAGTGTGCCGTTGGCGAGCAAGCTCTACCGGACGGCATCCCACCCCACTTGCCTACGCCGTGGGCACCCGTGCCGTCACTGACGGCAGCGATGGTCGGTCGTCAGGTGCGGTGAAGAAGTCGCGGTAGCGGACGGCGCCGGCGATGAAGTAGCCGTCACCGGGCACCGACCGCACCACACCGTCGGCGATCAGTGCCCGGTACGCGTTCAGGATCGTGTGGATGCTCAACCCGGACGTTGCTGCCGCGACTCGGTACGGCGGCAACTGATCACCCTCCAAAAGGACGCCATCAGCGATGGCGTCCCGGACGAGCTGCTCCACTCGTTCCTGCAACGACCACCCCGACCGACGATCAGACGACAGCACCACCCGGAACCTCCCTACCGCGCTCACGCCGGCAGGATGCTCATGGCGCATTGGGGCGTCCCTTGTCTGTGAGAAGCGCGGGGCGAGACACCGGATCAGGTAGCAGCCCACCCCGCTGAGAGCGGGAACCACCCAGCTGCTGTCCACAGTCTGCCTCAACCATGCCCTCGTACCGTGCAGTCGATGACGAAGCCCTCACCGCGCCGCCAGAAGCCCGCCCGGGAGCCTGCGCATGCGTTGGTGGCAGTGGGCGCTCATCGGTGCCCTCACTACCGGTACCGCCACGCTGGTCGTCGCAGCGCTGCTGAAGTGACCCCGCTCAGTGCGGTCCGCGGGACGTTGGTGGTTCCCGGGAGCGACGCAATGTTCGGGTCATCCCGCCACCCCGGGATAGCGCACTCCCCCACCAACCTCAAGGCAGGAAAGGCAAGTCTCTCGAACGGGAAACGAGTGTCACGCAAGCATCACTGCCGCGGAGCGCTCCACACAGCATAGGACCGACGTG
>NZ_SMBN01000021.1:0-1428 GCF_004342995.1 Curtobacterium sp. PhB146
GTCACATTCCGAACCCGGAAGCTAAGCCTCTCAGCGCCGATGGTACTGCAAGGGGGACCTTGTGGGAGAGTAGGACGCCGCCGGACTTAACGTTGCAACACCAGGGAACCCCTGACCGATTCGGTCAGGGGTTTTCTGCGTTTCCGAGGGTTCTTCGCGGCGGGTGTCCGTTCGCGGTGCCGGTTCGTGAGCAGAAATGGTCGAGTACACGTGTGCGACCCGACCATTTCTGCTCACGAAGTGTCCCGTTCGGTTCCGTGGTCCTGCCACTCCTCGCTTCCTCGGTCAGTCGCGGTCTGGCGCCGGCCTCCCGCGATGACGAGCTCGACGTTCCTCCGCGAGTGGCGCTGACCCTTCGTGAGCAGAAACGGTCGAGTGATGCCGAGCGCACCCGACCGTTTCTGCTCACGAAGCAGTGTGCGTGCGTCGCTGGGCGGTCGGGTCGGACAGGCCTCTGGGCCAGCGGCGCTCAGTGTCGAACCTTGCGTTGAAGGTGGCACGGGCCCAGGCGGGATACTGCCCATGGTGCGGCGGCTGTGAGCGCCTTCGAGTGTGCGACTCGGCTCGGCACGAAGTGGTCCACTCGCTTGCGGCCGCGCCTCGAGCCGGTCTCCGGGCTCGAGGGAGCCTGTCGAGCCGGCGATGCCTACCGCGATGTGGATCCTGCTCACGGACGCCGCTCGCTGGGCCAAGGGGCGTTGTTCATGTGATGAGTGGCTGCCCAATGCCGCGCGAGCGATCACCTGAGCTGGGCGCGTCGTGGTGTTCGGCCTGCACGGGAGGGATGGGCACGACGTCGACGTTCGCCTTCCGACTGCCGTGGGAGGATGCTGGTCCCGGTGTCCCGGTGTCCCGGTGTCCCGGTGTCCCGGTGTCCCGGTGTCCCGGTGTCCCGGTGTCCCGGTGTCCCGGTGTCCCGGTGTCCCGGTGTCCCGGTGTCCCGGTGTCCCGGTGTCCCGGTGTCCCGGTGTCCCGGTGTCCCGGTGTCCCGGTGTCCCGGTGTCCCGGTGTCCCGGTGTCCCGGTGTCCCGGTGCAGGTAACGACGTCGAACCGTTCGGGCTTGCTCGTCGACGCACGTGGGTCCCCGCCTGCGACACGCCCGGGAAGTGACCCGGCTGGCGCTCCCGTTCACCTCCCCGTAATGTTGTCACTCGTTGCCGCTGAGGCGAAGAACGGAACGGCCGAGACGGTCACCAGGTGGAAACACCTGGAGATGCAGTCCGGACGGGGTCCCGCTCAGGCAACCGACACCCAAGGTTCCACGGTCTCGATCGTGGTGCTCGACGGTGCCGAGAGACGAATGCCTCTCTGACGAAGCCCGACGGGCGGAGTGGGGAGTGCGTCTGGTCCTTGAGAACTCAACAGCGTGCACATTGTCAATGCCAATTTATTGATTGACCTCGTGCCTGGGCAGCTTCGGTTGTTCA